>NZ_JAHZUT010000005.1:0-565195 GCF_022788845.1 Microbacterium sp. CIAB417
GGTGCGCTGGACGAGCGGGGTGACATCTTCTCGTTCGTTGAGCGAGGACGGCGCAGCCGACCGAGTCGAAACGGACTGAATGCTGAGGCTCGTCGGTGAGACCGCGTTTCGACTCGCTTCGCTCGTTCAACGAGCGGGGGATGCGGGGGGAGCGGGGAACACCTGGGACCAGTCGTCGCGCACGCTGATGACCGTCAGCCCCTCGGCGGCCAGCGCCTGCTCGGCGCCCTTGTCGTAGGGGGCGTCGCCGCGTTCCGTGTCGTCGTCGTGGTGCACGAGCAGCGCCAGGCTCCGGGGGCTCCCCTGCGCGAACCGCAGCATCGGCAGATCGCCGTTCGAGTTCCCCGCGGCGAGGATCGGCCGCCGGCCGGTCCTCATCCAGATGCGCACCGGCTTCTCCGGCCCATCGTCGAAGTAGGCGAGCTTCGGGGCGTAGCGGATCACGTTCGCCTCCTCGTCGTAGGCGAGCCCGAGTCCCGTCCCGACGACCCGCTCGGCGGGGATGCCGTAGTTCGCGACCGTCATCGGGCGCATGAAGTCGCGCTCGCCGCCGGAGACGATGTACGTCGTGAAGCCGTTCTCCTCGAGGTACCGGACGAGTTCCACCATCGGCTGGTAGACCGTGAGCGCATACGGCGTGCCGAGCGTGAGATGGCGGGCGTCGCGGAAGAACTCCTCGACCGATGCGGCGTACTCCTCGACGCTGAGTCCCGCCGAGCTGCCCGCGACGGCCGCGATGAGCACGCCCAGGTCGGCGTCGTCCCCCGCATAGTGCTTGTCCACTGCTTCCGCGAGCCACGCCAGGTCCCCGGACACCGCGGCCTGGTACGGCTGCTTGTCGGCGAGAGACGGATCCGCCTCCGCAGCCTTCTTCCACTGGCCGAGCAGATAGTGCAGCTGGGTGATCATCGGCTTCTCGGTCCACAGGGTCCCGTCGTTGTCGAAGACCGCGACGCGATCCTCGGGGACGACGTGGTCGGGACCGGATTCGTCGGTCACGGCGGCCACGAAGTCGGTGATCGCGGTGCGCGTCGCGGTGTCGCGCCACGAGGGCAGAATGCCGGGCATGTCTCTCCTTGGGCCTGGGAGCATCGGACGCGCACAGACTAGCGGGAGAACCGATCCGTGACGATCCCTACCATTCCCGGGCGGTGAGCCCTAATGTCACTCCCAAGGGGGACCAAGGGCCGTGCGCGGCCCGAAAAGGAGGAGTGTGCAATGCCGCGAGAATTCCAGGGGAAGATCGAACTCGATGTCCGTGATTCGGTTGCGGACTGGGATGCGTTCCTGCCGAGCAAGCCGCCCGAGGGCGCGCCGAACGTGCTGGTCGTGCTGTACGACGACACGGGCATGGCGGCCTGGTCGCCCTACGGCGGGCGGATCAACATGCCGACCATGGACCGCCTCGCCGAGAACGGCTTGACCTATACGCAGTGGCACACCACCGCGCTGTGCTCGCCGACGCGCTCCACGTTCTTGACCGGTCGGAACCACCATCTCAACGGCTTCGCGACCATCTCGGAGTCCTCGACCGGCTTCCCCGGATACAACTCGCACATCCCGCCGTCGAACGCGACCATGGCCAACGTCCTGCGGGACGCCGGCTGGTCGACGTTCTGGGTCGGCAAGAACCACAACGTCCCCATCGACGAGTGGACGGCCGGCGCGAGCAAGAAGAACTGGCCGCTCGCGCAGGGCTATGACCGGTTCTACGGCTTCATCGGTGGCGAGACCAACAACTGGTATCCGTCTCTCGCCGTGGACAACCACTACATCGATCAGCCCTATCTGCCCGAGGACGGCTACCACCTGTCGAAGGATCTCGCCGACCAGGCGCTGAAGATGATCCGCGATGTCAAGCAGACCGAACCGGACAAGCCCTGGTACCTGTGGTTCTGCCCCGGCGCCAACCATGCTCCGCACCATGCGCCGCAGGAGTACATCGATCGGTACAAGGGGGCCTTCGACGACGGCTACGAGGCCTACCGCGAATGGGTGCTCGCGCGCATGATCGAGAAGGGCATCCTCCCCGAAGGCACGGAGCTCACCGCACTCAACCCGATGTCGGACGGCACTTACACACAGGCTGACGCCGTGCTGCCGTGGGACACGCTCTCGGACGAGCAGAAGGCGATGTTCTGTCGTATGGCCGAGGTGTACGCGGGCTTCAGCGAGTACACGGATGCGCAGGTCGGCCGTATCGTCGACTACCTGGAGGAGTCGGGCCAGCTCGACAACACGCTGATCATCTACTGCGCCGACAACGGCGCATCCGCCGAAGGCAGTCCGAACGGATCCGTCAACGAGGGCAAGGTCTTCGGCGGGTATCCGGACAGCCTCGAGGAGAACCTTCGTCTGGTCGACAGGCTCGGCACCGCCGACACCTACGGGCACTACCCGACCGGCTGGGCTGCGGCATTCTCGACGCCCTACAAGATGTTCAAGCGTTACACCTATCAGGGCGGGGTGTGCGATCCGCTCGTCATCCACTGGCCCGCGGGATTCACGGCCAAAGGCGAGATCCGGCACCAGTATCACCACTCGACCGACATCGTCCCGACGATCCTCGAGGCATGCGGGGTGACCTTTCCCGACGTCTACGACGGGGTCGAGCAGACACCCTTGTCCGGCGTGTCGATGGTGTACTCGTTCGACGCGGCCCCGGACGGGCCCACGGCGAAGACGACGCAGTACTACGAGATGCTCGGCAGCCGCGGGATCTGGCACAACGGCTGGAAAGCCGTGGCCGAGCACGGTCCGACGAGCGGCATGAGCGGATTCGACTCGGACGTGTGGCAACTGTTCCACACCGATGTCGATCGGTCCGAATCCCGCGATCTCGCCGCCGAACACCCGGAGAGAGTCGACGAGCTGAAGGCGCTGTGGATGGCGGAGGCGAAAGCCAACAAGGTCCTGCCGCTGAACGACCTGCAGATCATCGGCAGTCCCAAGGACTACGAGACTTTCATCCAGATGGAATTCCATCAGCCGGCGCCGCCTTCGGGACGCTTCGTCTACTATCCCGGGACGACCGAGATCCCGGAGCGATCGGCGGCGAACGTCCACGGCGGTTCGTACAAGATCGCAGCCGAGATCGAGTTCACACCCGAGACCGAGGGTGTCATCTTCGCCCACGGCTCCCGCTTCGGCGGTCACGCGCTCGTCGTCAAGGACGGTCAGGTGCACTACGTGTACAACTTCCTCGGCATCCCTCCGGAGGACCGGGTCTCGGCACCTGCTCCGACCTCGGGCCGGCACATCATCGGCGTCGAGTTCGTCAAGGAGGGCATGGGCGACTATCGCGAGCCGACGGGTCCGGTGAAGCTGTACATCGACGAGGAGCAGGTCGACGAGAAGCAGATCCGCACGGTGCTCGGACACTTCTCGCTGTGCGGTGAAGGGCTGACGATCGGCCGCGACAGCGCCGACCCCGTCTCATCGCTGTACGGCTATGGGTTCGACTTCACCGGCGGCGAGATCGCGAAGGTCGTGTTCGACATCGCGGACGACACCTACGTCGATCTCGAGGCGCATCTCGCGGCGGCGATGGCGCGCGACTGACTGGCGGGAGCGACGGGGCGACGGGTGTCACTCGGCATCCGTCGCCCCCGTCGTCTCAGGCGGAGGCCGAGGCCAGCGCCTCCTCGACCGAGTCGTGGGCGCGGCCGGTGGCTTCGAGGCCCGCGTACCAGGGCAGGCGCCGAGCGACCGCGGCGGCGCGCTCAGGCAGCCGCGCGAGGTGCAGCACGATGCCCAGTTGCGCCAGTTCGCGGTCGAGATCCTCGAGCGCATCCAGCACCGTGACCGTGACGATCTCCAGCCGCTCGACGTCCAGCACGACGGCCGACACAGGATCCCCCTGCGCCGTGGCCAGCGCGATGATCGCGCGCTCGTTCTCGAGGGCGTTCGCAGTGTAGAGGCCGCGTCCGAGGTGGATGCCCAGTGCGCTCCCGCGGCGACCGATGACGTCGAGCTTGGGGATGTTGATCTCGCGGAGCACGATGATCAGGGTCACCACGACGCCGACCGCGACCGCCGGAAGCAGGCCCGCGGACAATCCGATCAGTGCCACGACCAGCGCGATCCAGAAATCCTGCGGGCTCACCCGAGCCCAGCGGACCAGTTCCGGGACATTGATGAGTCCTGCGACGGCGACGAACACCATGGCTGCCAGCGTCGCTTGGGGCAGAAGACTCAGGACGGGACCGAGGAAGAGCGCGACCAGGATCGCGAGCGCGACCGTGACGATCGTCGAGACCTGCGTCTTGGCGCCGGCATTCTGATTCACTGCGCTCTGCGAGAATCCTCCCGCGGCCGGCATGGTCGTGAAGAACGAGCCGACGACGTTGGCCGCTCCGGTCGCGAAGAGCTCCTGGTTGCTGTCGACCTGGGGGTCCGTCGCCTTCCGGATGCCGCGCGCCACGGCAGCGGATTCCAGGAACGCCATCACGGCGATCGCGAGCGCTCCCGGGACCAGGTCCACCACCTGGGAGAGGTCCGGAAGGCGGGGGACGGGGAAGCCCGAGGGAACAGGGTCGATGAGAGCGACTCCCGCGTTCGCCACGCCCGTGAACGCGGTCAGCAGGATTCCGGCCGCGACGACGATGAGCGTGGCGGGGACGCGCGGCGCGAACCTCTGCAACAGGACCAGGACGAGGATCGAGCCGACCGACAGCGCGATGGTGGCGCCGTTCGCGCTCTCGAGGGCCTGGCCGACCGCGAGGAGCGAGCGGAGGAAGCCATGTCCCGACACGTTCTCCGTCTCGCCCAGCAGCTTCGGCAGCTGCCCGACGGCGACGGTCGCACCGACACCGATCTTGAGCCCCAGCACGGTGGCGCCCGAGATGTTCTCGACGAGGGAGCCGAGCCGGAGCACCCGGGCCAGCACGAGGATGATCCCGACCAGCAGCGTCAGCGTCACCAGCGACCCGAGCGCGGCGTCCGGATCGTCTGCGCTCGCCGCGACACCGGCGGTGACCAGCGTCGTGGCCGTCAGCGTCGCGATCGTCGACGTCGTCGAGACGCTCATCGCCCGGCTTCCGCCGAGCAGGGCGTACACGAGCATCGGGACGATGCAGGTGTACAGGCCGACCTGCACGGGCAGGTTCGCGATCGTCGCGTACGCCATCGCCTGCGGAATGACGACGGCTCCGGCGGAGAGACCGCCGACGAGGTCCGCGCGGAGCCACGCGCGACGATACCCGGCGAGGCTCGGCAGCAGCCAGGCGGGGCGGCGCGAGGCCGAGGTCGTCGAGGTCACATGCGCGAATCTACCGGCTGTGCCGCGGAATGCGGGAGACTGCACACGTGAACTCGCTTCTTCTCGCCAACCTGGGATGGGTGGCCAGCGCTCTCGTGGTGCTCGCGATCAACATCACCGCGCTCATCGTCATCCCGCGCGGCCGCAAGCCCACCGCCGCGATGGCCTGGCTTCTGTTGATCTTCCTCCTGCCGATCGTCGGGCTCGTGCTGTTCCTGCTGATCGGCAACGTCAAGCTGCCCAGGAAGCGGCGCGCGGAGCAGGCGCGCATCGACGGCATCATCCGCGATCGGGTGGCCGCGGGCGACTTCGCCGTCGACACGTCGGACTGGCCGACCTGGTTCACCCGCGTCACCGCCCAGAACGAGCGCCTCACCAGCTTCCCGGCCGTCGGGGGCAACACCGCCGAGCTGATCGACGACTACGAGGCATCCATCGCGGCCATGGCCGCCGCGATCGACGAAGCCGAGTCCTACGTGCACGTCGAGTTCTACATCGTCAGCTGGGACGAGACCACCGAGGTCTTCTTCACGGCCATGGAGAACGCCGTCGCCCGCGGTGTCGCCGTGCGACTGCTCGCCGACCACATCGCCTCGCGGAAGGTCGCGAACGCCGACCGGACCTTCGCCGAACTCGACCGCATCGGAGTGCTGTGGTCGTGGATGCTGCCCGTGCAGCCGCTGAAGGGCCGGTATCAGCGCCCCGACCTGCGCAATCACCGCAAGATCGTCGTGGTGGACGGTCGCGTCGCCTTCGTGGGGTCGCAGAATCTCATCGATCGCACCTACAACTCGCCGAAGAACATCAGCCGCGGCCTGAAATGGCAGGAGCTCGTGGCCCGGGTGTCGGGTCCGGCCGTCACCGAGATCGACGCGGTCTTCCTCTCCGACTGGCTGATCGAGACCGGAGAGCAGCTGGACGAGATCGTCCCGGCATCCGAGGTCCCGGCAGACGAGGGTGCCGATGCCCTGGTCTGCCAGCTCGTGCCCAGCGGACCCGGCTACGAGACCGAGAACAACCTTCGGCTGTTCCTCTCGCTCATCCACGGCGCGACCGAGCGCGTCATCCTCACGAGTCCGTACTTCGTTCCGGACGAGGCCATGGTCTACGCCATCACCACCGCCCGGCAGCGCGGCCTCGAGGTTCAGCTGTTCGTGTCGGAGCTCGGGGACCAGGGCATGGTGTATCACGCGCAGCGGTCGTACTACGAGGCGCTGCTCGAGGCGGGAGTGCGGATCTTCCTGTACCCGGCGCCGTTCATCCTGCACTCGAAGCACTTCTCGATCGACGACGACATCGCGGTGATCGGCTCGAGCAACATGGACATCCGCTCGTTCACCCTGAACATGGAGATCTCGATGCTGGTCCGAGGGGCATCGTTCGTCGCGCAGATGCGCGAGGTCGAGCAGGCCTACCGGGATGCCGGACGCGAACTGACGCTCGAGGAGTGGCGACGCGAGCCGGCGACCTCGACCTTCCTGGACGGCGTGTTCCGGCTCACGTCCGCACTGAACTGACCGGCGTATCAGGCGGGCGGGAGGCGCAGGACATCGCCGGACTCGCCGGTCGTCAGGTCGTCGGAGATGCGGATGCTGCGGGCGAGGTCGTCCAGCGCCGGAAGCAGCGTTCCGAACCGCTCCCGGTCGCTGCACAGCACGTTCAACGTCACGAGATGACTTCCGGTGTCCCATGTGTACGTCGCGAAGGGCGGTGTCCCGGGCTGCGGCGGGATCGGCATCACGAGCTTCTCGCCGACGCCCAGTGCGGTCGGGAACGACTCGGTGTCGTCGTACTCCATCGGCATCATCGCCCGGGCGGTGCGCACCTGCGGGGTGAGCTCCTGGGTCGTCGCGAGGGCGACGACGAGTTCGGGATCGGCCTTCCACGTCCAGGCGAGCACCCGTCCGTCCGCCTTGCGCATCGCGAACGGCGCGGCCTGGCTCATCAGCCACGCACCGACCCGCGAGCCAGGGCGCTCCGCGGCGCCGACGGCCTGGTTCGCCTGCCCCAGCAGCATCCGCAGTGCGGCCTTGCGATGCCGACGGCCCTTCCAGCCGAGCGATTCGGTCACGGGGATCCACAGGTCTGGATCGGCGGATGCTGAAAGGCGCATGTCTCCACGCTAGGCGACTTCGCGCCGTGCCGGCGTCGTCCTGCACGGGTTCTGCGCCACTTCTCGGCAATCGTGCCAGGAAGGTTCTGCCGCAATTGCCGAAAGGTGTCGCACAACCCGGGATTGCGGTGGATGCGGCGACGGAGAACCATGGGCGCCATGGCGACCGTGACGGATGTGCGGCGCATCGCGACGTCGCTTCCCGGCGTCCTGGAACGCATCGGCGGGCACACCGGCGAGCCGGAATGGCGCGTGCGCAGCGGCGCCATCGTGTGGGTGCGCGGGCCCACGCAGTCCGACTTGCGTGCGCTGGCGGAACTCGATCGCTCGTGGCCCGACGGCGTCGTGCTCGGATTGCGGGTCGCCGACCTGCAGGAGAAGGAGGCGCTGCTGGCGGCGGAGCCGGATGTCCTGTTCACCATCCCGCACTTCGACGGATATCCGGCACTGCTGCTGCGACTCGACGCGGTCGAGGCGGATCGGCTCGAGGAACTCGTCTGCGACGCCTGGCTCGTGCGAGCACCCGCACGGGAACGGAACGCCTGGCTCGCCGAGCGCGGGCTGGAGTGAGAAGGCCGCTCGTCAGCCGTCCACGAGGAACGGCCGGGCCGCGTCGAGGAAGGCGCGCGGGTCATCAGCCCACAGGCGGACCTCGACGACGTCGTGCTCACCGCCGCGCGGCGCGATGCCAGGAAGGCGCACCGTGGTCGGACGCTCGAGCTCGATGAGGATGTTCGTTTCGTTCTGCATGCGCTCCGCGTACTCGCGGCCGGACGGGCCCTCCGTGACGCGCGGGGTCTTCGGCTCGTCCACCCGCCGCGCGATCGCGACCGAGGCGATCGCGCTCCACGGGATCGCCACGTCGACCTCCAGCCCGTTGCGCACCCGGATGCCGCTCGGTCCGACCGCATGCGGGCGCAGCAGCATGGCGCACAGGAGTCCCAGCATCCAGGTCAGTCCCCAGATGCCCAGGACCAGCACCGCGATGCGCACGACCGGCCAGGGATGCACGATCAGGTCGAGGATCGGGATCTCGATCGCCGAGAGCACGATGAACATGACGAGCACCGTCAGGACGGGGCGGTGGTACCCGACGCCCGTTCCGCCCGGCTCGACGGCCGGACGCCGCGCGATCGCGCGACCGATGCTGGAGTACACCCGCAGCTCGGCGTGCAGAGCGCGCGCGAGCATCGAGAGCGCCCGCCTTCCGCGCGAGGGGGCCGGAGCGACGTCGATCGTCATGATCGGACTCCGGAGGTTCTCTCGTGCGCGGCCTCCGCTTCGGCGAGGAGCGCGGACAGCCGCTCGGCGACCCCGGTCAGGCCTCGATCGACGGCCTCCCTGTCCTCCGGCGCGATCGCGGCCAGGAGAGTGTCGTTCAGCTCGACGTGCTCGCGCTGCATCCGGCGCATCATCTCGTCGGCCTGTTCGGTCAGTTCGACGAGGACGGCTCTGCGGTCGGTGGGATGCGGCGTCCGGCGGACATGACCGGAGTGCTCGAGCCCGTCGACGAGGCCGGTGATGTTCCGCGCGCTCACGTCGCAGGCCCGGGCGAGCGCCTGCTGGGTCGACGGGCCCTCGTGCACGAGCACCCACAGCAGGTGGACGCGGGCCGGGGTGAGACCGCTGCCGTCGAAGGCGCGGGCCATGTCCTTCTGGAACAGGTCGGCGATCTGCAGCAGGCGGTCGAGGAGGAGCGTGGTCATGATGATGATGCTACTACATAGTCACCTGCCTTCATGAATGTCGAAGGGCACCGCCTCCCGGGACGGCCCAGGGCCCTCCGGTAGAGTGACGTGCGCCCACAGGCCCCTATTCCTGGCCGCCCGACCGTAAGGCAGCATGTCCGTGACTGAACCCGACGATCCGATCGATCCGTCGAGCATCCCCGCCGATCGAGCCCCGATGAAGGTCCTGATCGGGTGCGACACCTTCGCTCCCGACATCAACGGCGCCGCCCGCTTCGCCGAGCGTCTCGCGGCCGGACTCGTCCAGCGCGGGCACGACGTGCACGTCGTCGCCCCCAACCAGGCGTACCGGCGCACCGAACCGCGCATCGAGGTCGTCGAGGGCGAGCCGATGATGCTGCACCGGTTGCCGTCGGTGCGCTGGCTGCCCCACGACTGGCTGCGATTCGTGTGGCCGTGGCGCGCCAAGCACTACGCCAGAAAGGTCCTCGACGAGGTCCGTCCCGACGTCGTGCACATCCAGTCGCACATCGTGATCGGTCGCGGTCTCGCGCGCATCGCGCGCCGGCGCGGCATCCCCGTGATCGCCACGAACCACGTCATGGCCGAGAACATCCTCGATCACACGACGCTTCCGGATGCGATCAACAAGCCGATCATCCGCCTGGCGTGGAAGGATGCCGAGAGCACGCTGAAGCTCGCCCGCGCGGTCACCACACCCACGCGCCGGGCGGCGGACTTCCTCGAGAACACGATCGATCTGAAGGAGGTCATCCCGGTCAGCTGCGGCATCGACCGCACGCAGTACACGCCGGTCGTCGGCCCGCGGGAGAAGAACCGCATCATCTTCGTCGGGCGCCTCACGGCCGAGAAGCAGATCGAGGTCGTGCTGCAGGCCATGACGAAGCTCGATCCGGCGCTGGACGTGCACTTCGACATCGTCGGCGGCGGGGACCAGCGCAAGAGCCTCGAGCAGCTCGCGGCGCAGCTGGGCCTGGGCGAGCGCGTGACGTTCCACGGCCGGACCACCGACGCCGAGCTGCGTGCCCTGCTCTCGCGCGCCAGCCTGTTCGTGATCGCCTCGATCGCCGAACTGCAGTCGATCGCGACCATGGAGGCGATGGCCTCGGCACTGCCCGTCGTCGCCGCGGATGCCGTAGCGCTGCCGCACCTGGTCCACCACGGGGAGAACGGGTACCTGTTCGAGCCCGGTGACGCCGACGCGCTCGCCGCGCGCCTCACCGACGTGCTCACCGCGGATCCTGTCGAGTACGAGCGCATGCAGCGCGCGTCGCTGGACGGCGTGCTCGTGCACGACATCAACCGGACGCTCGACACGTTCGAGGCGCTGTACCGCGACGAGCCCCTGCCCGAGTAGGCCCATGCACATCGTCCTGTTCGGGGATCAGCACCTGGCGTCCCTCGGCGGTGCGCAGGTGTCGATGCGGCTGCAGAAGCGGTTCCTGGAACGCGCAGGACACGCGGTCACGGTCGTCGCTCCGCGGATGCACGCCAGGGCCGTCTTCGGCGGCGACCCGTCGCTCCTGGACACCCCTTCGGTCCCGATCACGCTCGATCGGGAGTATTCGATGACGTGGCCGGGTGCCCGAGTGGATCGGTATCTGGATCGCGCGTTCGCGATGCTCCCGCCGGTGGACCTCGTGCACGTCCAGGCGGACTTCTGGGGGGCGTTCATCGGCCACCGCTTCGCGCACCGCCATGGCATCCCGGTCGTGCACACCATGCACAACCGCGTCGACGTCGGCCTCGCGGCGGTGACGCCCCTGCATCGCCCGGTGCTGGCGGTGCTGAACGCGTGGCGCCGCGTCGCGATGCGCGGGATCGGCGAGCGGGTGCCTGGTTCGGACGGGTGGGCGTATCTGCGCGGGATCGCCCAGGAGTCCGGCGCGGTGACCGCTCCCTCGGGGCACTTCGCTCGACGTCTCGAGGAGAACGGCGTGTTCGAGACGGTCGACGTCGTCTGGAACGGCATCGACGACGAGGTCCTCGACACCGTGCTCGCCGCCCGCTCCGAGCGGGAACCGGGCCGGCCGCGCTTCGTGTGGCTCGGGCGGATGAGTCCGGAGAAGCGGCTGCTGCCCTTCCTTGAAGCGGTGGTGGCCTCGGGCGTGGATGCCGACATCGAGGTGATCGGCGGCGGCGCACAGATGCGCGCGGCGGAGCGCATCGCCGCAGGGCACGACGGCGTGCGTTTCGCTGGACGGCTGCCGTACACCGAGACCCTCGCGCGGATCGCGGCGGCCGACGCCGTCGTGCAGACCTCGATCGGGTTCGAGACGCAGGGCATGACGCCGTTCGAGGCGGCGGCGCTCGGCACTCCGACGATCGTGAGCGATCCGGACATCGGCGCCGAACTGCGCGGCGGGCAGTGGCTGGTGCCGGCATCCGACGCGGCCGAGCCCGAGCGCGTCGCGGCCCTCGCGCGGACGCTGCGGATCGCGGCATCCGACATCGCTGCGGGGACGGCTCCGGTGCCGGATGCCGAGGTCGCCGAGGCGTTCCGCCAGTCCTCCCGCACCGCCGCCATGATCGCCGTGTACGAGCGGGTTCTCGCCGCGGCGGGTGCGGGCCCGGGTACTCTGGCCGGGTGACCAGCCCCGCGCCGTCGTCCGACCGCCTCCTCTCTCCGAGCCTGCGTGTGCTGCTCGCGCTCGCGGCCGCCGTCGTCGTCATCGCGGGGCTGTCGTTCGCGCGCGAGATCGTCGGGCCCATCGCGCTGGCGATCGTCATCGTCGTCATCTGCGAGCCGCTGCGCCGGCCTCTGGAACGGCGCGGCTGGCCGCGGTGGGCGGGTTCCACGGCGGTCATCGCGGTGGCGTACATCGTGCTCGGCGTGATGGGCCTGCTGCTCTGGTTCGCCGGCACCCAGTTCGCCCGCCTCGTCGTCGACCTCGCGACCGACGGCGGCCTCGCCGACCGTCTCGACGAGACCGTCGCCTGGCTCGAGTCGCTGGGCCTCGGTCCGGAGGCGGCGGATGCGGCGGCATCCGCCCTGGACCCTGCCACGCTGCTCAGCGTCGCGTCCAGCATCGGCGGCACCGTGCTCGCGGTGGCCACGGCGCTGTTCTTCGTTTTCGCGTACATCATCTTCATGGCTATCGACGCCGCGCGGTACCGTCAGGCCAGCGTGGTCTTCGGGGCCACGCACGCCCCGGTGATCGCGCGGATCGCGCATCTGAACGCGGGCATCCGCCGGTACTACATCGTCAACGCGTCGTTCGGCGCGATCGTCGCGGTCATCGACGGACTCGCGCTGTGGGCGATGAACGTGCCCGGGGCCGTGGTGTGGGCGGTGCTGGCGTTCGTGACGAACTTCATCCCGAACATCGGCTTCGTGCTCGGCGTCATCCCGCCGGCGATCCTCGCCTTCTTCGTGGGCGACTGGCCGCTGCTGCTCGGCGTCATCGTGGTCTACAGCGTCGTCAACGTGGTCCTGCAGGTGCTCGTGCAGCCAAAGTTCGTCAGCGACGCGGTGGATCTCAGCCTGACGCTGAGCTTCTTCTCGGTGATCTTCTGGACCTTCGTGATCGGCCCGCTGGGTGCGATCCTGTCGATCCCGCTGACGCTGCTGACGCGCGCGCTCGTACTCGACGGCAACCCTGACGCGCTGCTGCTGCGGTGGGCGTCCGGGGACCATGCGGCGGTGCCGCCGGAGCCGGAGCCGGAGCCGGAACCCGAACCGACGCCGGTGCCCGTGCGGCGCCGGCGTCGGCGCTGGTGGCGCTGAGCGGCGGGAATCAGAAAAGGTCGTACACCAGCGGCGTGAGCACGTTGATGAAGAAGTTCACCACGATGCCGCAGGTCACCGCGAGCCCGATGCCGGTGGCGATACCGGCCATGCCGTGCGGGGCGCCCGGGCGGCGCAGACCGACGATCCCGAAGGTGAGCGCGAGGACGGCGGCGATCAGCGCGAGCGGAGTGCCCACCATGTACAGCATGTCGACGATGCGATAGTCGGACGAGAACAGCAGGATTCGGCTGATCACGTTGAACAGCAGCTCCCCGCCGACCGCGATGAGACCCATGATGAGTCCGATGCGCGCGGGCGCATTGCCGGCGCTCGGGCGCGGTGCGGGATAGCCGGGTGCTCCCGGTGCCGAATAGTCCGGTGCCGGGTGGCCCGCCTGCGGCGTGTGGCCGTTCAGGACGTAGCCCTGCGGCTGGGCCGGCTGGGTCCCGTAGCCCGGCTGACCGGCCGGCGGCACCGGCTGCGACGGATACGGCTGGGGTGAGCTCGCGTACGGCGGGACCTGAGGCTGCTGGGGGTCGCTCATGCCGCAGAGCCTAGCCGTGCCGGGCGAATCAGCGATAGGCGACGGAGGATTCGGCCCGCTGGATCGCGTCGTCGCGTCCGGCGACGCGCGACCAGTCCGTGGGGCGCTGACCGTATCCGTCGCGGCGCACGTCGATCACCGACCACACGATGCCCCAGACGGACAGGGCCACGAGAACGATGACGAGGAACATGGCAGAAACGCTACGCTCGCGCGTTTAGCGTCACGAGTGGCAGAATGGACATGATCCGCGTGAAAACTGCCAACGCGGCATCCGCAGAGGAACCCCATGAAGACCGTGGCCTGCATCATCCAGGACGGGTTCGCGCCGTTCGAGTTCGGCGTGGCCTGCGAGGCGTTCGGGCTGGACCGGTCGGACGACGGCGTGCCGAACTTCGACTTCCGCGTCGTCGCGCCGCGGCCCGGGGCGGTGATGTCCAAACTCGGCTTCTCGGTCAACGTGGAGGACGACCTCTCCTTCGCCTACGAGGCGGATCTCGTCGTCGTCTGCCCGCTGCCGCGAGACCGCTGGGGCGACGTGGACCCGCTCATCCTCGACGCCGTCCGTGCCGCGCATGACCGCGGTGCGTGGGTGCTGAGCGTGTGCAGCGGGTCGTTCATCCTCGCGGCATCCGGGATCCTGGACGGCAGGCGCGCAACGACGCACTGGATGTACGCCGACGTGATGGCCGAGATGTATCCGCGGATCGACGTCGACCCGGATGTGCTGTTCGTGCAGGACGGGAGGATCATCACGAGCGCGGGGACCGCCGCCGGACTCGACGCCTGCCTGCACCTGCTCCGCCAGGAGATCGGTGCCGAGCTGACGAACCGCGTCGCCCGGCGCATGGTCGTGCCGCCCCAGCGCGACGGCGGCCAGGCGCAGTTCATCGACCGTCCGCTGCCTCTCGTGCAGAGCGATTCCCTCGCCCTCGTCACGGATTGGGCGATGGAGAACCTGCGCGAGGAGCTCTCCGTCGAGCAGCTCGCGCAGCGCGCGCACATGTCCCCGCGGACCTTCGCGCGCCGATTCAAGGCCGAGCACGGTGCGACGCCCGCGGCCTGGCTGGCGCGGCAGCGGGTCATCCAGGCGCAGCGGATGCTGGAGCGCACCGATCTCGGTCTGGACCGCATCGCCGCGGAGTGCGGGTTCGGATCGGCGGCCGTGCTGCGGCAGAACTTCGCGCGCGTGCTGGGGACGACGCCGACCGCCTACCGCGCGACGTTCTCGTGCACGCGGGACGAGTCCGCCGCCTGATCCCGCACGGTCTCCCTGGGCGCCAGGGTCGCTGGGTGCTGGGGTCGCGAAATCTGACGCACCCGGGATCAGGTCCAGTGGCCGGGGCGGGGCAGCGCCTCGTCGTGCACCTGCACCCCGGCCTCCGACACCGAGGCCGTGCAGTAGAGCAGCGACTGGGTCGGATAGCCGTGCGGGCGGTTGTCGCGGATGATCGCCCGGTCGTCCTCCGCCGGGAGGGCGGCCGTCTCGGCGAGCAGGTCCACCCAGGCATCCGGTACCGTCGTGCGGAACCGCGGCAGCCAGGCCGCGATGCGCGGGGTCGACGGATCGTCGAGGTCGTCGTGGGCGATCATGTGCACACCGGAGGCGATGGGCGTCTCGCGCAGCTCGACGCCGTCCCAGGAGATGACGCGCGCCGCCTCCGGCGTCGCCTCGAGCAGGTTGAACCCGTGCATGCGCGGAAAGCCGACCGGAGAACGTCCGACGACCGACTCCAGAGCGAGCGACCCGCGCGACGCCGCGTCGGGCAGATCGAGGACGTCGGCGCGATTGAGCAGGACCGCCAGCCGGTGCTCCACCGTGTTCACCGCGAGCCAGGCGCCGCCGGCGCGCCGATCACGGATCCCGATCACGCCGGGATACGCCTCGGGCCACCAGGCGCCGACGTGATCCCACTCCCGCTGAGGGTCCTCGTCGCGCACCGCGAGCAGGCGCGAGCTGCCGGCATCCGCCACATCGATCACGACCGTGCACACGTGTGCCAGCCTACGGGGCAGAATCGAGGCATGAACATCGTCGTCGGGGTCACGGGCGGCATCGCCGCCTACAAGTCGGTCCAGCTCGTCCGGCTCCTCATCAAGGCCGGCCACGACGTGACCGTCGTACCCACTGAGGACGCCCTGCGCTTCGTGGGGCTTCCGACGTGGGAGGCCATCAGCCGTCACCCGGTCACGACCAGCGTCCACGAGGACGTCGCCCGCGTGCGTCATGTGGCACTCGGGCAGTCCGCTGAGCTGGTCATCGTCGCGCCGGCCACGGCCAACACGATCGCGAAGATGGCGGCGGGCCTCGCCGACGACCTGCTCGGAACGACCCTTCTCGCGACCACGGCCCCGGTCGCGATCGCCCCGGCGATGCACACGGAGATGTGGCGGCATCCGTCCACCCGGGCGAACATCGCCACCCTCCGCGAACGCGGCGTGCAGATCATCGGCCCCGGCGACGGAGAGCTGACCGGTGGCGACTCGGGCCCTGGTCGGATGCTCGAGCCAGAGGAGATCCTGGATGCCGTCCTCACCCGGGCTCAGGATCTGGCGGGGATCCGCGTCACCGTCTCGACGGGCGGGACCCGTGAGCCCCTCGACCCGGTCCGCTACCTCGGCAACCGCTCCAGCGGACGGCAGGGGGCGGCCCTCGCCCTCGCCGCGGCGGAGCGCGGAGCAGACGTCGAGCTCGTGGCCGCGCACGTCGACGAGGGCGTGCTGCCGCGGCATCCGCGCGTGCGCGTCCGGCGGGCCGGGACGGCCGCCGAGCTGGGCGAGGCGATGCGCGCCGCCGCGGACAGCGCGGACGTCGTCGTGATGGCGGCGGCCGTCGCCGACTACCGTCCCGCCGAGACCGCCGAGCGCAAGCTCACCAAGGAGGCGGGCGTCCTCACCCGGATCGACCTCGTGGAGAACGAGGACATCGTCGCCGGCCTCGCCGCGCGGCGCCGAGCAGGTCAGACGATCGTCGCGTTCGCGGCCGAGACACCCGAGAGCGAGAGCGAGCTCCTCGACCGAGCGCGACGCAAGCGCGAACGCAAGGGCGTCGATCTGCTCGTGGTGAACGAGGTCGGGTGGGAGCGCGGATTCGAATCCGGTGAGAACGCGGTGCAGATCGTCGGCGAGGCGGGGGTGGTCGGCGCGGCATCCGGTACGAAGCGGCAGGTCGCGGACGCGATCTGGGACGCGGTCGCCGGTTTCCGCTGACGCGGCCCGCGGCCGCGCACGGGAAAGTCGTGCCGCGGTCTTCTGCGCACCGTCCCGTTCCGGCAGAATCACAGGCATGCGGGCGGACGAGACGAAGAAGAGGCGGGACGTCTTCGACGTCATCGCCGTGTTCGTGCTGTCGATCACGGCGGTCCTGACCGCCTGGTGCGGCTTCGAGGCGTCGAAGTGGGGCGGCGACATGTCCATCGCGTTCAGCGAGGCGTCCGGGGCGCGCATCCAGGCCGGCGTGGCCGACGGCACGGCGCGCGACGCCCGGCAGTACGACCTGACGATCTGGACCGAGTGGGTGCTGGCCGACCGGGCCCAGGATGCCGCACTGACGGCGTTCATCGAAGAGCGTTTCAGTCTCGAGTTCGCGGTCGCCTTCGAGGCCTGGGATGCCGGGGGCCGCACCGAGCGCGGTCCGTTCGTCATGCCCGAGTACGTTCCGCCCGGCACAGAGGAGGCCGAGGAGCTGTCCGAGCGCGCGGAGACGCGTTTCGCGGACGCGCTGGAGAGCAACCAGCGCGGCGACAACTACACGCTGCTGACCGTCCTGTTCGCGCTCGTGCTGTTCCTCACCGCGATGTCGCAGCGCGACCTCACGCGCTGGGTGCGGTGGACGCTGCTCGTCCTCGCCATCGCCGTCGGCCTGACCGGCGCGATCATCATGCTGACGTTCCCGATCCTCATCTGAGGGTCGCCGGCTCCGGCATCCGACCTGCTAAACTTGAGTCACCACCACTCAACTTTGTGAAGGAGTCCTCAGGAGGAACGATGACCAACCCCGCCCAGGAAGACCAGCAGCAGTCCGCGCTCGAGCAGTTCGGGATCAACCTCACCGACCGCGCGCGTCAGGGAAAGCTCGATCCCGTGATCGGCCGGGACAGCGAGATCCGTCGCGTCAGCCAGGTGCTCACGCGACGCACCAAGAACAATCCGGTCCTCATCGGCGAGCCCGGCGTCGGCAAGACCGCCGTCGTCGAGGGCCTCGCGCAGCGCATCGTGGCGGGCGACGTCGCGGAGTCGCTCAAGGACAAGGAACTGGTCACGCTCGACATCTCCGCCCTCGTGGCCGGCGCCATGTACCGGGGACAGTTCGAGGAGCGCCTGAAGCAGGTCCTCAAGGAGATCACCGAGTCCGAGGGTCAGGTCATCACCTTCATCGACGAGCTGCACGTGCTGATGGGCGCGGGCGGCGGTGAAGGGTCGGTCGCGGCCTCCAACATGCTCAAGCCCATGCTCGCGCGGGGCGAGCTGCGCCTGATCGGTGCGACCACGCTCAACGAGTACCGCGAGTTCATCGAGAAGGATGCCGCGCTGGAGCGCCGTTTCCAGCAGGTGTACGTCGGCGAGCCCAGCGTCGAAGACACCGTGGCGATCCTGCGCGGGCTCAAGGGCCGGTACGAGGCGCACCACGGGGTGACGATCTCGGACAGCGCGCTGGTCGCGGCGGCGGCCCTGTCGAACCGGTATCTCCCGGCGCGCCAGCTGCCGGACAAGGCGATCGACCTCGTCGACGAGTCGATGTCGCGCCTGAAGATGGAGATCGACTCGTCCCCAGTCGAGATCGACCAGCTCAAGCGGCAGGTCGATCGGCTGAAGCTCGAGGAGCTCGCCCTGAAGAAGGAGAAGGATGCCGCGTCGAAGGAGCGTCTGAGCACACTGCGCGAGCACCTCGTCGAGATGGAGCGCGAGCTCGCAGGTCTCGAGGAGCGCTGGGCCCGCGAGCGCCAGGGACTCAACCGTGTCGGTGACCTGAAGAAGCAGCTGGACGACGCGATCACGCAGCGCGACCTCGCGATGCGCCAGGCCGACTACACGAAGGCCTCGAAGCTCGAGTACGAGACGATCAAGCGCCTCGAGCGCGACATCGCCGAGGCGGAGTCCGCCGAGGCCGCGGTCTCCGACGAGGGCCGCATGGTCAACGAACAGGTGACCGAGGAGGACATCGCCGCCGTGATCGCGGCGTGGACCGGCATCCCGGTCGGCAAGCTGCTGCAGGGCGAGAGCGAGAAGCTGCTGCACCTCGAGTCCGAGCTCGGCAAGCGCCTGATCGGGCAGAAGGATGCCGTGAAGGCCGTGTCCGACGCGGTGCGGCGCTCCCGCGCCGGCATCAGCGACCCCGGCCGCCCCACGGGTTCGTTCCTGTTCCTCGGCCCCACCGGCGTCGGCAAGACCGAGCTGGCCAAGGCGCTCGCCGAGTTCCTGTTCGACGACGAACGCGCCATGGTGCGCATCGACATGTCCGAGTACGGCGAGAAGCACTCGGTGTCCCGGCTCGTCGGCGCCCCTCCCGGGTATGTCGGGTACGAGCAGGGCGGACAGCTCACCGAGTCCGTCCGTCGGCGTCCCTACAGCGTCGTGCTGCTCGACGAGGTCGAGAAGGCGCACCCCGAGGTGTTCGACGTGCTGCTGCAGGTGCTCGACGACGGCCGGCTCACGGACGGTCAGGGACGCACGGTCGACTTCTCGAACGTCATCCTGATCCTGACGAGCAACCTCGGCTCGCCCATCCTCATCGACCCGACGCTGTCGACCGAGGTCAAGCGCGAGCAGGTCATGGCGCTGGTGCGTCAGGCGTTCCGACCCGAGTTCCTCAACCGTCTCGACGACATCGTGATGTTCCAGGCGCTCAGCGAGGACGACCTCGCCCAGATCGTGGAGCTCTCGGTCGACCAGCTGCAGGCGCGACTGCACGAGCGGCGGCTGAGCCTCGCCGTGACGCCGGACGCCCGGTCGTGGCTCGCCGAGCGCGGCTACGACCCGCTGTTCGGTGCGCGTCCGCTGCGCCGGCTCATCCAGACCGAGGTGCAGAACAAGCTGGCTACGGCACTGCTGTCGGGCGGCGTCCGGGACGGGGACACGGTGCGCGTGGATGTCGCGGCGGACGGCTCGGGACTTGTGCTCACGTCCGCGAGCTGATTCCCTTCCTCGTTCGTTGAGCGGGTTCCTTTCCTCGTCCGTTGAGCGGGTTCCTCTCCTCGTTCGTTGAGCGGGTTCCTCTCCTCGTTCATTGAGCGAGCGGAGCGAGTCGAAACGCGTCTTGCCCGGGACCGCGTTTCGACTCGGTCGGCTTCGCCGCCCTCGCTCAACGAGCGGGGAGTCGGCTGCGCCCTCCTCGCTCAACGAGCGGGGGAGTCGGCTGCGCCGTCCTCGCTCAACGAGCGGCGGGGGCGGGGTGGGTCACCGCCCCTCGAACCGCGGCTTCCGCTTCTGCTGGAAGGCGGCGAAGCCCTCGCGGTAGTCGGCGGTGTCGCACAGTTCGGCCTGGGCCATGTTCTCCAGAGCCACGCTCTGCCACAGCGACAGACGCTCGTCGCGGATGCGGCCGATCAGGCGCTTCGACGCGAGGAACGCGGCGGTGGCGCCCGACGCGGCGGTGGCCGCGGCATCCGTCGTCGCCTGTTGCACCTCGTCGGCGGGCAGGACCTGGGAGAAGAGCCCCGACTGCACCGCCTCCGTGCCCGACATGAGCCGCCCGGTGTAGATGAGATCCAGCGTCTTGTGTGCGCCGAGGCGCTCCAGGAAGAGGGCGTGCCCGCCGGAGTCCAGCGTCGCGCCGAGCGCCGCGAACGGCGAGCCGATCTTCGCCGTGTCGGCGACGTACACGACATCGGTCGCGATGAGCAGCCCGAGCCCGACGCCGAGGCACGCGCCGTGCGCGGCCGCGAAGGTCGGAGCGGGGAACGCGCTCATCCGCTGCAGCAGCGGCGTCACGAGGCCCGAGAGATAGCCGATCACGTCGTCCTCGCGCGGGTCGACGCCCGAGATGTCCCGCCCGGCGCAGAACCCGGGGCCCTCGCCCCGCAGCACGAGAGCGCGGACCCCGGCATCCTCCGCGCGGTCGTACGCGTCGCCGAGGGCGAGCAGCGCCTGTTCGTCGAGCGCGTTGCGCCGGTCGGGTGCGTTCATCACCACGTGGGCGACGCCCGCCTCGATGGTCAGCTCGATCATGGATGCTCCTCACACGTCGTAGTCGACGACCACGCGGGGCGTCGTCGGGTGGGATTGGCAGGTCAGTACGTAGCCGCGTTCGAGCTCGTCGGGTTCGAGCGCGAAGTTCTGCGTCATGCGCACTTCGCCCTCGACGAGCCGTGCGCGGCACGTCCCGCACACGCCGCCGGCGCATGCGAACGGCACGTCGCCGCGTACGCGCAGCGCGGCGTCTAGCAGCGGCTCGTCCGCGGCGACCGGGGAATCTACCGTGGACGACAGTCCGTCGAGGGTGAACTCCAGACGATAGGTCTCGTCCTCCTCGCGGACGGCGATCGGTCGGCCCCGGTCGGCGCGCGGCTCGTCGGCGTCGTTCGTGAACAGCTCGAACCGGATGCGGTCCGCGGGGATGCCGCGGGCGGCGAGTCGGTCCCGGCACAGCACCACCAGGTCGAACGGCCCGCACAGGAACCACTCGGTCACGCTGTCGGGCTCCACGAGGCCGTCGAGGATCGCGTCGAGCTTCGCGGCGTCGATGCGTCCGGACAGCAGGGGTGCCGCGCGCTGCTCGCGCGAGAGGACGTGGTGTAGCGCCAGACGCGCGGGATGGCGGTCCTTGAGGTCGGCGAGATCCTCGAGGAACATCACGTCGCGCGTCGCGCGGTTCGTGTAGATCAGGGAGAAGCGCGCGGTCGGAGACGAGGAGAGCACCGAAGAGGCGAGCGCCATCATCGGCGTGATCCCCGACCCGGCTGCGATCCCGACGAGGTGCGCGCCGGCGAGGTCCGGCAGGCCGCTGGTGAAGCGCCCTTCGGGGCTCATGACCTCGATCCGGATGCCGGGACGCAGATGCTCGTGCGCCCAGACCGAGAACAGCCCGCCCCGGTCGCGTTTGATCCCGACCGAAATGCTGCCGGGCTTCGGGGCACGGCAGATCGAGTAGCTGCGCCGCACCTCGCGACCGTCGATGTGCGCGCGCAGGGCGACGTACTGGCCGGGGAGGTAGTCGTACTCGCCGAGCAGCTCCGGCGGGACGGCGAACGTGACCTCGATGCTGTCGGCGGTGAGCGGACGCACCTCGGCCACCTCGAGCTCGTGGAAGCGCGCGCGTCTGCGCGTGACGGCGCTCATAGCGGCTTGAAGTGGTCGAACGGCTCGAGGCAGGCCCGACACTCGTACAGCGCCTTGCATGCCGTGGATCCGAACCGGGTGATCTCGCGGGTGTCGAGCGATCCGCATCGCGGGCATCGGATGCTCAGGCGCACGGCGACGGGGCCCGCCGCGCGCCGCCCGGTCGGCGGGGCGATGCCGAAGTCGAGGAGCTTCCGCTTTCCGGCGTCCGTGATCCAGTCCGTCGTCCAGGCGGGGGCGAGCGTCGTGCGCACGACGACCTCCGCGAAGCCGGCGGCGGTGAGGGCGAGGACCAGATCGTCGCGGATCGCGTCGACGGCGGGGCATCCGCTGTAGGTCGGGGTGATGGTCGCCGTCACGCGGTCGCCGTCGACGGTGACGTCGCGCAGGATCCCGAGGTCGGCGATCGTCAGCACCGGGATCTCCGGATCGACGACGGCCGCCGCGACCGAGTGCGCCCGTTTCTCTCGTTCCGTGACCGAGAGCGCCGCACGCGGCTTCCCCCCTCGTTCGTTGAGCGAGGGCGCCGCAGGCGACTCCCCCCCTCGTTCGTTGAGCGAGGGCGCTGCACGCGACTTCCCCCCTCGTTCGTTGAGCGAGGGCGCCGCAGGCGACCGAGTCGAAACGCGTGATGTGACGGGACTGCGTTTCGACTCGCTTCGCTCGCTCAACGAGCGATGGGGGGTGGCGTCGCTCAACGGTCGTGTGGGGGTGGGTTTCTCTCCGCGCTCGGGTTCCTCTTTTCGTTCGTTGAGCGAGGGCGCCGCAGGCGACCGAGTCGAAACGCGTGATGTGACGGGACTGCGTTTCGACTCGCTTCGCTCGCTCAACGAGCGAATGGGGATCACCATGTCGCACCCCGATGCTGTCGGGCGAGCACCTGCATCTCGGCGAGGATGCGGCCGAGCTCGGGGAAGTGACTCCCGCGGCGTCCACCGCCCGCCGCAGCGGGACCGGCCGGCCGCTCCAGGCCGGCGGCTGTGAGCACTCCGTCGAGGCGGGCGTCGAACGGCGTGCGCAGGCTCGATGGCCGGACGGCGATCCCGTCCAGCTCGTCCATCAGCGGCTCGTCGCGGAACAGCTCCTCGACATAGGGCCACACGTCGCCGAGGCCGCGGATCATGCGACGCCGCGACTCCTCCGTCCCTCCGGCGAGCCGCAGCGTCCACTGCTCGGCGTGGTCGCGGTGATACTCGACCTCCTTGACCGCCTTGGCGGCCACCGCCGAGAGGGTGGGATCCGCCGAACCGCGCAGCTGCGTGTACAGCTCGAACAGGTACGTCGAGGCGAGCAGCTGCCGCGCGATCGTGCGGGCGAAGTCGCCGTTGGGTTGCTCGAACAGCCAGGCCGAGCGGAACTGCGCCTCGTCGCGGAAGTAGGCGAGCTCGTCCTCCGTGCGCCCGTCGGCCGTTCCCGCGTAGTGCAGCAGGGAACGGGCATGGCCCAGCAGATCGAGCGCGATGTTGGCGAGGGCGACATCCTCCTCGAGCTCGGGGGCGTGCGCGATCCAGCCTCCCAGCTGCTGCGACAGGATGAGGGCGTCGTCGCCTAGCCAGAGCGCGTACTCGGCCGCAGCGGGGGTGGCCGCGGCATCCGACCCGGCGAGCTCGGCGGCGAGCTCGAGCTCGTCGACCGTGACCGTGCCGTGCGGCAGGGGCCGCGCCCCGTCGTGCGTTCCGGCGTTCACAGGTGAGGCACCCCCTCGGATGCCGTGTAGTACACGGCGTGACGGTAATTCTTGCCCGCGGGGCTCTCGAAATAGGCCCCCTTGGCGTCGGGATCGCTCGCGGTGATGGCCTCCGCCGGCACCACCCAGATCGACACACCCTCGCCGCGACGCGTGTACAGGTCGCGGGCGTTGCGCACGGCGAGGTCGGCGTCCGGGGCGAGTAGCGAGCCCACGTGCACGTGGCTGAGTCCGCGGTTCGCGCGGACGAACACCTCCCACAGCGGCCAGGTCTGCTCGGTCATGCCGCCCCCTCGTACGCGGGCGCGGACTGCTTGCGGGCGTACGCCGCGGCGGCCTCGCGCACCCACGCGCCCTCCTCGTGCGCTTCGCGCCGGGCACGGATCCGCTCGGCGTTCATCGGGCCGTTGCCGGCGAGGACCGCGGCGAACTCGTCCCAGTCGATCTCCCCCATCTCGTATTCGCCGGTCTCCTCGTCCAGGCGCAGGTCCGGGTCCGGCAGCGTGACACCCAGGATCTCGGCCTGCGGCACGAGCATCCCGACGAAGCGGCGGCGCAGTTCGTCGTTCGAGAAGCGCTTGATGTTCCAGGCCATCGACTGCGCCGAGTTCGGCGACTCGTCGTCGGGCGGCCCGAACATCGCCAGGCTCGGCCAGTACCAGCGGTTCACGGCGTCCTGCGCCATCTCGCGCTGCGCGTCCGAGCCCTGCATGAGGGTCAGGAGGATCTCGAACCCCTGGCGCTGGTGGAAGGACTCCTCCTTGCAGATGCGCACCATCGCCCGTGCGTACGGGCCATAGGAGGCACGGCACAGCGGCACCTGGTTGCAGATCGCGGCGCCGTCGACCAGCCAGCCGATCGCTCCCATGTCCGCCCACGTGGGCGTCGGGTAGTTGAAGATCGACGAGTAGCGTGCGCGGCCGTCGATGAGCTGATCGGTCATCTCGTCGCGACTGATGCCGAGGGTCTGCGCGGCCGAGTACAGGTACAGTCCGTGCCCGGCCTCGTCCTGCACCTTCGCCATGAGGATCGCCTTGCGCTTGAGGCTCGGAGCGCGGGTGATCCAGTTGCCCTCCGGCTGCATGCCGATGATCTCCGAGTGGGCGTGCTGGCTGATCTGGCGGATGAGCGTGCGGCGGTACGCGTCCGGCATCCAGTCCCGCGGCTCGACCCGGGAGTCGGCCGCGATGATCTCGTCGAACCGCCGCTGCTCGGCGGACCGCTCCTCCATGTCGACTCCTTCGTCGCGCTTTACTGACCGATCGTTCATTTATTCTCGCACGAGGATGCCGGGGGCGGCAACGCCCGGGGAGGGAGCTACTGCTTGGCGACGAGGGTGAGGACGTCGTACGTGGCGACGGTCTCCTCGTTCTGGTTGCGGATCACGGCGTCCCAGCGCACCTCGCCGTAGTCGTCCGTCTCGCGCGGCGTGATCTGCTTGGCCGTCAGCTCGACGCGGATGCTGTCGCCCGGTGAGACCGGGGTGAGGAAGCGGAGATCCTCGAGCCCGTAGTTCGCCAGCACCGGACCCGGATCGGGATCGACGAACAGGCCGGCCGCCCAGGACACGAGCAGATAGCCGTGCGCGACCCGACCGGGAAAGAACGGGTTCGCAGCCGCCGCCTCCTCGTCCATGTGCGCGTAGAACGTGTCGCCCGTGAAGTGCGCGAAGGTCTCGATGTCCGCCAGCGTCACCTCACGGGATTCCGAGGCGATCCGGTCGCCGATCCGGAGCTCGGCCAGCGACTTGCGGAACGGGTGGATGCCGCCGGCCTGCGCCGACGCGCCCGCGTGCCAGACGCCGGTGATCGCGGTGAGCATGTCGGGCGAGCCCTGGATCGCGGTCCGCTGCATGTGGTGCAGCACGGCGCGGATGCCGCCGAGCTCCTCGCCGCCGCCGGCTCGGCCAGGACCGCCGTGCACGAGCCCGGGGAGCGGGGATCCGTGTCCCGTCGACGATCGCGCGTCGTCGCGGTCGAGGATCAGGATGCGGCCGTTGTGGGCGGACGCTGCCGCTGCGAAGTCGGCCGCGAAGGACGGATCGTGGGTCGCGACGCTGGTCACGAGCGATCCGCCGCCCCGGGCGACGAGCGCTGCGGCCTCGGAGACCGTGCCGTACGTGATCAGCGACGACACCGGCCCGAAGGCCTCCACCGTGTGCACAGCGTCCGCCTCGGCGTCGTCGAAGCGCACGAGGATCGGGGTCAGGAACGCGCCCTCGGGAGAGGGCGATGTGCTGCCGTCGCCGCCCACCACGTCGGGAGCGTCGAGAGAGCCGAGCACGATCCGCCCGCCGCCGTCGAGGAGTCTCCGCACCTGTCGCACGACCTCGTCGCGCTGCTCGAGCGAGGCGAGCGGTCCCATCGTGACGCCTTCGGCACGGGGATCCCCGAGGACCGTCTTGGCGGCGAGCCGGTCACGCACGGCCTCGATCACGGCATCCGCCGCCCCGGCAGGCACGACGGCGCGTCGGATGGCGGTGCACTTCTGACCGGCCTTGGCCGTCATCTCGGTGACGAGCTGCCGCACATACGCATCGAACTCGGCCGAACCCGGTGCAGCGTCCGGGCCGAGGACCGAGGCGTTGATCGAGTCGGTCTCGGCGGTGAAGCGCACACCGCCCGTCTGCACCACGGGATGCGACCGCAGCTTCTCGGCGGTCGTGGCGCTGCCCGTGAACGCGACGAGATCGCCCAGGCGCAGCTGCTCGAACAGATCCGGGACGCCGCCGCTGACCAGTTGGAGCGCACCGTCCGGGAGCAGACCCGATTCGACGAGGATCCGCACCATCGCCTCGGTGAGGTAGGCGGTGGGGGTGGCGGGCTTGATGAGCGTCGGCATCCCGGCGAGAAAGGCGGGAGCGAACTTCTCCAGAGGTCCCCAGACCGGAAAGTTGAACGCGTTGATCTGCACGGCGACGCCGGTGAGGCGCATGCAGATGTGCCGGCCGAGGAAGGACCCGTCCTTCGACAGCTGCTCCACGGGGCCGTCGAGGTACGTGTGCGCGTTCGGAAGCTCCCGGCGTCCCTTCCCGGAGTAGGAGAACAGCACGCCGATGCCCCCGTCGACGTCCACCCACGAGTCGGTCTGCGTCGCCCCGGTGCGCGCCGACAGTGCGTACAGCTCCTCCTTCCGGGCGGTGAGGGCGAGCGCGAACTGCTTGAGCAGCAGGGCGCGCTGATGGAAGGTCAGGGCGCCGAGGCTGCGCTGGCCGACGGTGCGGGCGTGCGCGAGGGCGCCGCCGAGGTCGAGGCCGCTCGTGCTGACGCGGGTGATCTCCTCTCCGGTCGACGCATCGCGTACGACGGTCGCGTGCTCGGCGGCGTCGGGGGCGGGTGTCCACCACGCGTCCCGGATGAAGCTCGGCAGGATGCCGGTCATGGTGCGTCCCATCTGTAGAAGCCTTCTCCGCTCTTCCGGCCGAGCCGCCCCTCCTCGACCATGCGGCGCAGGAGGGCAGGGGGTGCGAAGCGGTCGCCGAGGGCGGCATGCAGCTCCTCGGCGATCCCGAGGCGCACATCGAGGCCGACCATGTCGGTGGTCCGCAGCGGTCCCGTCGGATGCCGGTACCCGAGCTCCATCGCCCGATCGATGTCGGCGGCATCCGCGACGCCCTCCTCGAGCATCCGGATCGCCTCGAGGCCGAGCAGCACGCCGAGCCGGCTCGAGGCGAAACCCGGCGAGTCGCGCACCAGGATCGGCGTCTTGCCGATCTTCTCGACGTACTCCCGTGCCCGCGCGACCGCGGACGGCGACGAGGCGGATCCGCCGACGATCTCCACCAGCGAGGAGGCCGGCACGGGGTTGAAGAAGTGCAGTCCGAGGAAGCGCTCGGGCCGTGACAGCGCGACGGCCAGCGCATCGATCGAGATCGAGGACGTGTTCGTGGCCAGGACGGCTTCCGGGCCCAGGACCGCCTCGACCCGCTTCAGCGCGTCGGTCTTGAGGTCGCGGTCCTCGGGGACGGCCTCGACGACGAGTTCGCAGTCCCGGAAGACGGTGAGGTCGGTGGCCGTTCTCAGCGCGGCGGACGCAGGTGCCGGTGCTCCGCGGCTCGCAGAGCGGGCGAGGGCGTCTGCGACCCGTGCGGCCGCGGCATCCGCGCTCGGCGCGTCGCGCTCGACGACCGTGACATCGCAGCCCGCCATCAGGAAGGCATGGGCGATCCCGGCGCCCATCCGGCCCCCGCCCAGCACCCCGATCCGGGCGGTCATCGTGCCCGCCTCTCGAGGAACGCCGTCATCCGGCGCGTCTTCTCGGGGCTCTCGAACAGTTCGGCCTGCAGTTCGCCGTCGATGCGCGGATGCTCCGACCGCGGCGCGCGCAGCGCGCGTTTGGTGTGCTGCGTGGCCAGCGCGTCGTTCGCCGCGATCTTGTCGGCCAGCGCGTGCGCGGCGTGCAGGAGCTCGTCGGCGGGATGGATCGCGGAGATCAGCCCGGCGTGCAGCGCCTCCTCGGCGGTCAGCCGTCGACCGGTGAAGAGCATCTCGGCGGCCAGCGCCTCGCCCACGATCTCCGGCAGACGCCAGGTCGCTCCGGCCGCGGCGAGGATCCCGAGTCCGGTCTCGGGGTTGCCGATCCGCAGCGCCGGGGTGGCGATCCGGAGGTCGGCGGCGTACGCGAGCTCCGCGCCACCGCCCAGGGCGTAGCCGTCCATCGCGGCGAGCACGGGCATCGGCAGCTCGCGGATGCGGACGAACGCCGTGGCGTTGATGTTCCGGAGGGCATCCTCGGCGCGCCGTTCGCGGAGCTCGGCGATGTCCGCGCCGGCCGCGAACACGCCCCCCGAACCGGTGAGGATCAGCGTCCGCGGGTGCTCTTCGAGCTCGTCGCACAGCGCGTGCAGAGCCTGAATCGTCGCCAGATCGATCGCGTTGCGCTTGTCGGGGCGGTGCAGGGATGCGACGACGCGGTCGTCGCGTTCCTCGACGAGCAGTGGTCCGTCCATCACATCCGCTCCAGGATCATGGCCGTGCCCTGCCCGACGCCGACGCACATGGTCGCCAGTCCTCGTGACGCGCGCTCCCGCTCCATGCGGCCGAGCAGCGTCACGACGATGCGGCAGCCGCTCGCGCCGAGCGGGTGCCCCAGCGCGATGGCTCCTCCGTCGGCGTTGACCCGATCGTCCTCGATGCCGAGGTGCCGCATCACCGCGATGGACTGCGCCGCGAACGCCTCGTTGAGCTCGATCGCCTCGATGTCGTCGAGGGCGAGCCCGGCGCGCGTCAGCGCCTTCCGCGTCGCCGGGACCGGACCGAGCCCCATGACCTCGGGAGCCACACCGGCCGAGGACGCCGCGAGCACGCGGGCGCGCGGCGTGAGCCCGTGGCGGCGGATCGCGTCCTCGCTCGCGACGAGGACGGCGGACGCCCCGTCGTTCAGCCCGCTCGCGTTGCCCGCGGTGACGACCGAGCCTCCGGCGACGACCGGATGCAGCCCGGCCAGCGCGTCGGCGGTGGTGTCGCGGCGCGGTCCCTCGTCGATCCGGACGGGAGCGCGCTCCGTCGCGACCTCGACGATCTCGTCGTCGAACCGGCCGCCGTCGATCGCGGCGATCGCGCGACGGTGGCTGCGCAGCGCGAAGGCGTCGGCCTCCTCACGGGTGATGCCGTCCCGGCGTGCGACCTCCTCCGCCGTCTCGGGCATCGTGAACGTGGCCTTGTCGCGGGCCGCGAGCCGCGGGTTCGTGAACCGCCAGCCGATCGACGTGTCGAAGCTCTCCCCGGGCTTCGCCCAGGCGCGGGCAGGCTTGGCCTGCACCCACGGGGCCCGGGTCATCGATTCGACGCCGCCCGCGACGATGAGGTCGGCGTCGCCCGCGCGGATCGCCTGGGCGGCCATCGCGATCGCGGACATACCCGAGGCGCACAGGCGGTTGACGGTGACGGCGGGCACGGCATCCGGCAGTCCCGCCAGGAGCACCGCCATGCGGGCGACGTTGCGGTTGTCCTCGCCCGCCTGGTTCGCGGCGCCCAGGATGACCTCGTCGATTTCGGATGCCGGGGCGCCGGCGCGTTCGACGGCTGCTCGGACGACCAGAGCGGCGAGGTCGTCGGGGCGGACCGCGGAGAGCGCACCGCCGTAGCGGCCGATGGGCGTGCGCACACCGCCGACGAGGTAGGCCTCGGCCATCTGCGCTCCTTGACGTCGTCGTCCCGGGTAATTACCAACCGATCGGTCGGTAATTCAGTATGGCAGGCGGAGCGAGGGTCGGCAATCGGGTGCAAGACTGGGAGCCGTGTCCGACACTCCAGCGCGCCGAGGCCGACCCGGTTACGACCAGGGGCAGGTCCTCGACGTCGCGGTGCAGGTGTTCATCGAGCACGGCTATGACGCGACCTCCGTCTCCTCGCTGGCCGAGCGCCTCGGTCTGTCGAAGTCCGCGCTGTACCACCACTACGCGTCGAAGGAGCAGCTGCTCGAGGTCGCTCTCGAGGAGGCGCTCGGCGGACTTGAGGGCGTGCTGCGCTCGGCCGGGTCGTCGACGGACGGCGCCGGCGCCCGGCTCGAACGCGTGCTGCGCGGCGCGGTCGCCGTGCTCGTGGACAAGCTGCCCTACGTGACGCTGCTGCTGCGGGTGCGCGGCAACAGCGAGGTCGAGCGGGCGGCGCTCGAACGTCGTCGCCGCTTCGACCGCGACGTGACGGCTCTGGTCCGCGTCGCACAGGAGGAGGGGACGGTCCGCGCCGACGTCGACGCCGGACTCGCCACCCGCCTGTTGTTCGGGATGGTCAACTCGATCGTGGAGTGGTACCGCCCCACCGGCGCCGAGGGGGCCGCCGAGCTAGCCGACGACGTGCTGCGCGTCGCGCTCGACGGGCTCCGCGCGGCGCGATAGCCTGCCGCGCTCACCCGTCGACGGGCCTTACGCGCTGGCGAGGACCGTGTCGTCGAGGTTGCGGCGAACGCGCGGGGCGACCTCGCGCTCCTGCAGGACCTCGGGCAGGGAATCGACGTCGCCGAACTGGCCGAGCGCGATCACGGTCGTCGGCGCGAAGCGCGGCTCGACGCCCGGCAGCTGCTCGAGGGTCGCGCGCTCGAATCCGCTCATCTGGTGCACCACCAGGCCGTCGGCGTGCGCCTGGACCGAGAGGTGCGCGACGGCCTGGCCGAGGTCGTACTGCGCGTGGCTGAGCGGGGCGCCGTCGGCCGTCGTCTCCTCGGCGAGGGCCACGATGAGGACGGCGGCATTGCCGGCCCAGGCCTGGTTGAAGCCGAGCAGGCCGTCGAGGATGCGGGCGTGCAGGTCGGAGCCGCGGCGGGCGACGATGAAGCGCCACGGCTGCGTGTTGTTCGCGGACGGCGCCCAGCGCGCGGCCTCGAGGGCCGCGGCGAGCTTCGCCTCATCGATCGGGGTCGTGCTGTCGAAGGCGCGTGGGCTCCAGCGCTCGGCCAGGATGTCGAGAACCGGGACGGTGGTGTTCGCGGCGCGATCGAGGACAGGAGTGGACATGGTGGACCTTTCGAAGTCGGGTTCTGCTGCCGACTCCGTCGTCCGCTCTTCCATCCATTCTGAACCATTCCATGCACACGCATATTCCTGAGGGGGATCGCTAGCTCGACATCGACGCCAGCCGGGCCTCCCGGCGGCGTCGCTGGACGTCGGGGTCGGGGACCGGTGCCGCGTCCAGGAGTCGCCGGGTGTACTCGTGGTCCGGGCGCTGGAGCACCTGCTCCCGCGGGCCGGACTCGATCACCTTGCCGCCGCGAAGGACGATGACGCGATCGCACAGCTCGTCGATGACAGCCAGGTCGTGGCTGATGAACAGGCATGCGAAGGACAAGCGCTGCTGCAGCTCGCGGAAGACGTCCAGCACCTGCGACTGGACCGACACGTCGAGTGCGCTCGTGGGCTCGTCGGCGATGAGGAGCGCGGGGTCCAATGCGACGGCTCGCGCGATCGCGACACGCTGCTTCTGGCCCCCCGAGAGCTCATGCGGGTAGCGGTCCGCCTGCTCCGCCAGCCCGACCGATTCCAGGATCTCCTCGACACGATCGGTCAGCGCGCGCCCGCGCCGGCCGAGGATGCTGTGCAGCGGCTCGGCGATGCTCTGTCTCGCTGTGTATCGCGGATTCAAGGACATCGCAGGGTTCTGGAACACCACGCCGACGCGTCGGAGTGCGAGCCGGCGCTCCGACCGATTGGCGGTGCGCATGTCGACTCCTTCCACGGTGATGCCGCCGCCGGAGATCGGGGCAGCGCCGATGACGGCTCTGCCGATCGTCGACTTGCCGCTGCCCGATTCGCCGACCAGTCCGACGATCTCGCCGCGCCGCACGTGCAGGCTCACGCCGTCGACGGCCTGGAAGACGCCGCGAAGGCGGTTCCCGTATGTCACCTCCAGGTCGGCGACGTCCAAGACGAGGGCGGCGGCGTCCACCGGCGGCGTCGCGCCGCGGCGACCGATGCGCGGCACCGATTCCAGGAGCCTGCGGGTGTATCCCGCCGCGGGAGCGAGAAGCACCGTCCGCGCGTCGCCGTGTTCGACGACCGCGCCGTCGCGCATCACGACCACGCGGTCGGCGAGCTCGGCGACGACTCCCATGTCGTGCGTGATGAACAGGACGGCTCGTCCGTCGCGGCGCCCCACCCGGGCGAGGACATCCAGGACCTCGGCCTGTACCGTCACATCCAGCGCCGTGGTCGGTTCGTCGGCGATGAGCAGCTGCGGGTCGGAAGCCAATGCCATCGCGATGCCGACGCGCTGACACTGCCCACCGGACAGCTCGTGCGGATACTGCTTCATCCGACGCGCAGGATCGGGGATGTCCACCAGTTCGAGGAGCTGGAGCGCTCGGGAGTGCGCAGCTCGTCGTCCGAGCGTGCGGTCGTGCGCACGGACGGCCTCGACGACCTGGAAGCCGATCGTGAAGACCGGATTGAGCGACGCGACCGGATCCTGCGAGACGAGGGCGATCCTGGCACCTCGGATGCGGCGCATCGCGGAGGCCGGGAGACCGATCAGCTCCTCCCCGTCAAGCATCACCGATCCGGTCGCGTCGGCGCCTTCCGGGAGCAGCCCGATGACGGACATGGCGGTCACGGTCTTGCCGGAGCCGGATTCGCCGACGACGGCGACCACTTCGCCGGGCGCGACGTCGAGGTCGATGCCGTGCACGACCTCGACCGGTGCGCGCGTGCCGAAGCGGACGCGCAGGTCGCGGATGCTCAGGACTGCTTCGGGCCGGGTCATGTGTCAGCCTCACGTTCGCGCTCGTCACGCGCGCGCTTGTGCTCTTCCCAGTCGCCCAGCATCTTGTGGTGGTAGTCCTGCACCCATTCCAGGTAGTCGCGGCCGTTGCGCAACCGGACCCTGGCATCCTTCTCGGCGGGATCCAGCCACCGCAGGGCGGTGTCGATCGATCGGATATGGCGGTCGAAGTAGCGGCGCTCGTTGGCGAGGAACGAGCCCCACGGATCCTCCTCGGCCTTGAAGTAGTGGCTCCGGTCGCCGGGAACCGAGTGACGGCGGATGTAATTGGTGTCGATCAACCGCCGTGTCGCCATGGACACGGCACCCGTGCTGGCGCTGAGCGCCTTGGCCAGGTCCGCGGAGGAGATGTACGGCCGGTCCATGATCATGAGATAGCCGAGCACGCGCCCGTCCATACGAGATGTTCCGGTCATCTCCCAGATGAGGCTGATCTCCTCGGCGAACTCGCGTCGGTACTGCTCGCGCTCGTCCACGGTGTCGGACTGATCGGTGTCGTCGCTCATGCGTCCATCCCTTCGGGCCTGTTCATGATCAGCATCCCACCCTGGTCGTCGCTCCCGCGGGTCCTCATCGTCGCTCCCGGGGGTCGAAGACGCTGCGCAGTTCCTCGCCGAGGGCGACGATCGCCAGCACCGTGAGCGCCAGCAGGACGCTGGGAAGCACCAGGACATGCGGGGAGGTCTGGAAGACGCGAGACCCTGCCGCGATCTGCAGTCCCCAGGAGATCGCCGGGGATGACAGCCCGATGCCGAGATAGGTCAGGGTGCTCTCGGCCACGATCACTCCGCCGACGGTGAGGGTGGCCATGAGGAGCACCGGCTGAACCGCATTCGGGAGCACATAGCGAGTGATCACCCGCGTGGGCCCGAGGCCCATCGTCCGTGCGGCGAGGACGTGGTCGGCGCGGGCCACGGAGCGCACGGAACTGCGCATGAGCCGCGCCATCATCGGCCAGCCGAAGATCCCCAGAACGATGCCGACCGTCAGCACGTTGCGCGTGCCGAGCATGTTCAGCACGACGATCGCCGCGAGGAGGAAGGGAAAGCCGAGGAAGACCTCTGTGAGCCGGGACACCGTCCAGTCGGCGATCGACCCTCCCATGCCGGCGACCGTTCCCAACGCCAGAGCGATCGCCAGGGAGATCGCCGTGGCGAGGAATCCGACGGCGATCGAGCTCTGCGCACCGTAGACCGCGCCGGCCCAGATGTCGCATCCCTGGAGGTCGAAGCCGAACGGGTGGCCTGGCGCCCACGCCACCGCGCTGTCCGCGAGATCGCAGGCGCGAGGATCGCCGTTGCCGAAGATCGCCGCGAACGGAGCAGGTGCGAGCGCAAAGGCCAGCACGATCAGCAGGATCGGCGCGGCGAGCCAGAAGAGTGGTCGGCGCAGCAGCGTCCGCCACGGCGACTCGCGGGTCGGGGGCACCGCGATCCTCGCGGTCTTCGGGGCGGGGATCTTCGCGGTCTGGGGGCGGATGCTCTCAGGCACGGCGGATCCTCGGGTCGAGTGCCGCGTGGAGGCCGTCCACGAGGAGCGAGGTGATCAGGAAGATCAGAATGAGTGCCGTGGAGATGCCGACCACCATCGCCGCCTCATGGTCGCGGATGGCGGTGAAGAGGAGGTTTCCCACGCCGGGAAGGTTGAAGATGCCCTCGATCACCACGGTTCCTCCGAGCAGGAATCCCAGATCGGTGGCTAGGAACGTCGCCGTCGGAATGAGCGAATTGCGCATCACGTGCAACCCGACCACCCTTCCCTCGCCGATCCCCTTGGCTCGGGCGGTGCGCACGTAGTCGGCCTCGAGATTCTCGATCATCGAACCCCGGACGAGGCGCGACACCGATGCGAGCCCGATCGCGGCGATGACGAGTGAGGGCAGCAGGTACGACAGCGGCCAGCCGTCGCGGATGCCGGCGACGGGCAGCCATCCCAGGCGCACACCGAACAGCAGCTGAGCGGTGATCCCGAGGACGAAGACCGGAATGCAGCTGAGCCCGATCGTCAGCACCAGAAGACCCTTGTCGATCACCGTTCCGCGCTTGAGCGCGGAAGTCATGCCGACCGCGAGACCGAGGATCACCTGAAGGGTCCACGCGGTCAGGGCGAGCGTGATGGTGACGGGCCATCGCGCCGCGAGCTTGTCCGACACGGCGCGCCCGGTCAGGTCCAGGCCGAGGTCACCGGTGAGCAGGTTGCCGAGATAGTTGGTGTACTGGGTCCACAGCGGCTGGTCGAGCAGATACTTGGCGTTGATGGCGTCGATCACGGACTGCGGGAGCTGCCGATCGCCGGCCAGCGCGCGGATCGGGTCGCCGGGAAGACTGAAGACGGCGAAGTAGATGATGAACGTGACACCGAGGAAGACGATCACGAAGCCGACCAGTCGCTGCGCGATCCCCCAGACGAGTCTCATCAGCGGTGCTCCAGCTGAGCATGGGCGGCCAGGATCGCGCCGTACTGGACCCCGACGATGCGACCGAGCGGCAAGGTCCGCCCGTCCAGGCGCGCCTGCGCCTCGCGGAGCCATTCGTCGAAGAGGACCCGCAGTTCGTCCGCGGTGCGTCGCACCTCGAGTGCGGCGACGCCCGCGTCGACCTCGGCCTGGAGAGCGCGCAGCAGCATGCCTCCCCACCGCAGGCGGTGCAGATCGACGCCGCCGTCGAGGCTGGAGAGTTCGGCGACTGTGGCTGGCCGATCGGGTTCGACCTCCGCACGGGCGAGGTCGCTCTGGCCGCTCGAGAGCGCCATCGGGGCGAAAGCGCGGGCGGCTCGCAGGAGCGGGGAGTCGATGCGCAGATGCGGCTCGACCCGCTCGATCAGCGAGACCAGAGTGCTTCCGGCGTGGACCAGCCGCTCGCCGCACAGGCGCAGTGCGTCGCGGTGGGATGTGCCGGTGGGCTGGGTGTCATCGGCCCGAGGATCACTGAACTGGGGCAGTTCGGCGATGAGGGAGAGCGTGCCGTAGCGACGGGCGTAGGACGTCGACGCATCTCCGGCCGAACCGGGCGGATAGGGGTCGAGCCCGTGCTCCTCCGTCCAGTCGTAGGCGTCCTGGAGCGTCCCCATCTCGTAGATCGCGACGTCGAGCGCGGTGAAATGCGGACCCTCGGCCTCGCCCGTGTGCAGCGGCACGCCCTGCGACGCGGTGACCTCGTGCAACAGGGGGTACAGCTGCGGAAGAGGTCGCGACAGGTAGAAGTACGCGCCGCCGCCTTCCGAGTTGTGCAGCGGCACATACAGGTCGGGCCGGGTCTCGTCTATCGCGCGTGCCAGGGCCTGGGTCTCCGGCATCATCGCGTCGAAGTACGCGGCTTTGTATGCGAACGGGAAGGTCCACTCGACCTGCTCGTCCGGTGCCGGACGGAAGAACTCCCTGGCGTATCGCTCGCGGTCGTGCGGCTGAGCGAACCAGCCCTCGTTGAGCCGCATCCCGTCCGGATCCGCACAGGGCACGATGTGCCAGCACGTGTCGGAGCCCACCCGGAACGCCTGATCGGAGATCAGCTCGTCCATCAGGTGCAGGATCGTGAGTGAACCGATCGGCTCGTTCGGGTGGACGCCGCCGACGATCAGCGCGGAGCGGCTGCCCTCGCCCACGTGGTACATCGGGATCGGCTCGCCGAGGCGGGTCGTGCCGATGCGTTCGACGGCGATGAGGTCGGGGTGTGCGCGGCGCAGGTCTTCGAGGCGGTGGTTGAGCTCATCGACGGACGGGATGCGTTCGAAGCGGGGGACCGCACCGGCACGGCGGAGGATGTCCTCCACCGTGCCGAGGGCGGGTGCGGGGTCGAGCACGGGGCGTTCTCCGATCAGGGCGTGACGACGATCTCGGCGACGTCCACGGCGCCGGCGTTGGTGTGCAGCTCCGCGATGCGGTCCGAGGTCACGTAGATGTAGCGGTTGCCGAACAGCGGAACGGTCGGGAAGTCCTCGAGGATGCGCTCCTGCACGGCCGCGTAACCCGCGTAGGAGTCCTCGAGCGTCTCCGCCGCGTTGGCCGCACGGAGCAGCTCGTCGACGTCGGGACTGCTGTAGCCGCCCGCTCCGAAGTTGCCCTCACCCGTCGCGGTGAACACGGCAGTCAGCGTGTTCTGCTGGCTCGGATACAGTGCCCCCCACCGTGCGCGGAACGGACCCGCAGCCTGACCGTTCGCGACCATGTCGGTGAAGGCGGCGAAATCGGCGGACGGCGTGGCGACGACGCTCTCGATCCCGAGGTTCTGACGCAACTGGTTCGCGATCGCCTCGAACAGGTCCTCCTGGCCCCAGTTGGCGATGAAGTGCACCTGCAGTTCGCCGTCGAGACCGCCCGCTTCGGCGAGCAGTTCCTGTGCGGCCTCCGGATCGAATTCGCAGTAGTCGCCGCAGACACCGGCGGGGTCGCCGGGCATCGTGGGCGACGTGAGCGAGGTCGCGGGGATCTGTGAGCCGCCGAACACGGCGTCGTTGATGGCCTCCCGGTCGATCGCCATCGAGATCGCCTGGCGCACGCGGATGTCGGAGAAGCGCGGGTCCGTCAGGTCGAAGCCGAGGAAATCGACGCCCGGAGCGTCGAGTTCGTGGACGTGATCGCCGAAGTCGTTGCGCGCCTGAACCACCTGCGAACCGGCGATGGCGACGATGTCGATCTCGCCGGCCAGGGCATCGGTGTAGGCCGTCGCGGTGTCGAGGTACGGCACGAACGTGACCGCGTCGATGGTCGGATCCGCCCCGGCGTAGTCGTCGTACGCCACCGCTTCGATGGGTTCTGTCTCCGACCAGCCGTCGACGAGGCGGAACGGACCGTTGCCCACGGGGTCGGCCTCCCATGCTTCGAGATCCGTCAACGTGTCCGCGGGAAGGGGATAGAGGCCGGTCTGACCGATCGTGAGCTGGAGCGGGTACTGGCGGTCGGGGGCGACGAGCTGGACCGTGAAAGTGAGCTCATCGACCACCGTGAGACCGCTCATCTCGGTCGCCGTCGGTTCGCCGTCTGCGGGATTGAGGTCGCTGTAGCCGACGACATTCGCCAACTGGGCGCCGTTCACCCACGCATTGGGGCCGTAAGCGGCGTGGTTCCATGTGTCGACGTAGTCCTGCGCGGTCACCGGCTCGCCGTCGTGGAAGGTCCAGCCGTCGCGGAGCGTGATGGTCCAGGTCTTCGCGTCCGCGGACTCCACGGACTCCGCAGCGACGTAGGAGATCTCACCGTCGTCGTCGATCGCCGTCAGGGGCGCGAACAGGGCCTCGAGGATCGCGTAGGAGCCGAACTGGTTGCCGGGGACCATCGAATCGGGTTCCTCGACCGCGAAGCGGATCGGGTCCTCCTCGGTCGTGTCGGGTGTCGTCGCTGCGCATCCCGTGAGTGTCAGAGCGGCCACCGCTGTCACGGCGGCCAGTCGAGCCTTGCTGTGCATAACTCCTCCTTGAGCCACACCAGAGGGAGATCCCTGAGCGTGCGGCGGCGGTGGGACCACGGGGTTCGCGGTCTTGTTCCCAGAACGCTAGGAGGATTCCGATTCAGGCGTCAATGAACTTTCAGTAATCACTGAAAGTTGTAATAGGAGTGAAACAGCGACGATTCGCGGACGCAACACCCGGGAGCCGCTGTTACACAACCGTGACGAAAGGGCGGATGCCCTGCCGACCGGCACGACATCCGCCCTTTCGCTGGCGTTGACGTCTCAGACGCGCAGCGCCTCGCCCAGCTTGACCCTGGCGCCCATCTTCAGCAGCGAGTTCTCGTAGATCTTCGCCGACAGCAGGGTGACGACCGCGCACGTGGCGACGAGCAGGGCGAGCGCGACGAGCGGCTCCCACCAGGCGGCCTCGCCGAAGAAGAGGCGGATCGGCATCGCCACGGGCGCCGAGAACGGCACGTACGACAGGATCGTCATCACTGTCTGGTTCTCGCCCAGGAACAGCACGAGGTAGAACGGCGCCATCACCAGCAGCATCATGGGCGTGTAGACCGAGCCCACGTCCTCCTGCCGCGACACGAGGGATCCCGCCGCCGCGAACATCGTCGCGATCAGCACGAAGCCGAACAGGAAGAACACCGCGAACCAGATCAGCGGCGCGCCGAAGCCCTGCAGCAGCTCGGTCTGCCCTGTCACGATCAGCCCCACCGCGGCCGCCACGACCAGCAGCAGGATCTGCGTGATCGCGAGCAGCGTGTTGCCGATGACCTTCCCCGCCAGCAGCACCCGTGCCGGGATCGCCGACAGCAGGATCTCGATGATGCGGGTCTGCTTCTCCTCCACGACGCTGGTCGCGATGGGCGAGCCGAAGCTCAGCGCGGCCATCATGAACACGATCCCGAAGATCATCCCCAGGGCGTAGCGCATGCCGAAGCTGGGCGCGTCCGGGTCCAGCAGCTCGACGGTCGGCGCGAGCGAGAACGCGGCCACGAGGGCGTCCGGCGGCGACTGGTTCGCGATGATCACCACGCCGGTCGGCGCACTCGAGTCCGCGATGACGGCGGCATCCACCTCGCCGTCCTCGACGAGTGCTGTCGCGGCCTCGCGTCCGTCGATCTCGGTGACCTCGAACGTATGGCCGTCGGGGAGCATCGCCGCCGCCTCGCTCGTCGCGGCGATGGGGGTCGAGCTCGTCGAGTTCGACGCGATCCCCATCCAGATCACCCCGGCGAGGGCGACCAGGAGCAGGATGCCGGTGGAGATGAGGAACGCCTTGCTGCGCAGGCGCGTGGACAGCTCGCGCTCCGCGACGAGCCAGATGCCCTGCGCGGGCGACAGGGAGGGGTGTCCGTCCGTCGAACGGCGGATGTCGGTGGTGGTCATCGGACGGCCTCCTCGAGCTCGTCGGCGGCAGGCGCCGGCTGGATGACTTCCTTGAAGATCTGCGCGAGCGTGGGCTGCTGGGGCGCGAAGCGGTGGACGGCGCCGCCGTCGAGCGCACGCCGCAGCACGCGCTGAGCCGTCTCCGGATCGTCGACGTCGAACACCGCGCTGCCGCCGTCGAAGTCGATGACCGTCACGCCCGGCTCGCCCCGCAGCCATCCGGTGTCCCCGGAGGTCTCCAGTTCCCATCGTGGCGCGGAATGCTGACGGCGAAGCTCGTCGCGCGCACCCGACGCGCGGATCACGCCTCCGGCGATGATGACGAGGTCGTCGCAGAGGCGCTCGACGACGTCGAGCTGGTGAGAGGAGAACAGCACCGAGACGCCGCGCGCGGCGCGCTCGTGCAGCACGCCGGCCACCGTGTCGACCGCCAGCGGGTCCAGCCCCGAGAAGGGCTCGTCGAGGATGAGCACGTCCGGGTCGTGCACGAGGGATGCCGCGATCTGCGCCCGCTGCTGGTTGCCGAGCGACAGCGCCTCGATGTTGTCGCCCAGGCGCTCGCCGAGCCCGAGCTCCTCCAGCAGCGCGGTGGAGCGGTCCACGGCATCCGTCTTGGAGAAGCCGTGCAGACGCGCGAAGTACGCGACCTGCTCGAGCACCTTCATCTTCGGGTAGAGCCCGCGTTCCTCGGGCATGTAGCCGAAGTTGCGGCGGATCTCGGGAGTCAGCTCGGCCCCGCCGAGTGTGACCGAGCCGCCGTCCGAGGCGAGCAGGCCCAGGATGATCCGCATCGTGGTGGTCTTGCCGGCGCCGTTTCCTCCCACGAAACCGGTGAGATGTCCGCCGGCCACGGGGAAGGTGATGTCGTCGAGCACGCGGCGGGTGCCGTAGCTCTTGGTGATGCCTGTCAGCTGCAGGGTTCCGGTTCGCATGCGACCACGTTACGAACCGTCGGGATGCCACGGCATCCCCCCTGCGGCGGACCCCGGTCCGCTGCGCGGCGGAATCCCGGCTCAGGCCGAGGTGCGACGGCGGTACGTGAGCACGAGGCGCACCACGAGGCCGGCGATCAGCGCCCAGAACGCCGCGCTGATCCCGGCGAGCGACAGTCCGGACGCGGCGATGAGGAACGTCACCACCGCGGGCATCCGCTCCGCCGGCTCGGCGACCGCCTGCTGCACGGCCGAGCCGAACGCGGCGAACAGCGCGAGCCCGGCCACCGCGGGGATCACGGCCGCCGGGGCCAGCAGCACCAGCGCGGCGAAGGCGGCCGAGCACGCGCCCAGGACGAGGTAGGCGCCGCCCGTCGAGACTCCCGCGACCCAGCGTCGGCGAGGGTCAGGATCGGCTTCCGGAGCTGCGGCCAGAGCCGCGCTGATCGCCGCGAGGTTGATGGCATGGCCGCCGGCGGGAGCACCGAGCGCGGTGCCGATGCCGGTGACGAACATCGCCGGTCGCCAGGGGACCTCGTAGCCGTAGCTGCGCATGATCGCGACGCCGGGCACGTTCTGCGACGCCATCGTCACGACGAACAGCGGAAGCGCGACCCCGATCAGTCCGCCGACCGTGAAGGTCGGGGCGGTGAGCTCGAGACTCGGGATCAGCAGCGCCGGATCGACCGACGCGCCGGTGCGGAACAGGTCGACCGCGACGACGATCGCCGCCGCCGCGAAGGCCAGCGGCACGGCCCAGCGCGAAGCGCACCGCGCGCACACGAGCCAGGTCAGCACGACGGGCAGGACGCCCCACGGATTCTCGGCGATCCCCGTGATCGGCGCCAGGCACAGGGACAGCAGGACGCCGGCCAGCATCGCCTGGGCGATGGATGACGGGATCCGTGCGATCAGCCGCCCGAATCCCGGCCAGAGCCCCGCGACGAGGATGAGGACCGCGACGACGAGGAAGGCGCCGACCGCGGCAGGCCAGCCTCCTTCGACGGCGCCCGTGGCGGCCAGCAGCGCGGCACCCGGGGTCGACCAGGCGGAGGTGATCGGCATCCGATACCGCCATGCCAGGACGATGCAGGCCAGTCCCATCGTGATGCTCAGCGCCAGCAGTCCGCTCGCCGCCTGGGCGGTGGAGGCGCCGACGGCGGAGAGGCCGGTGAGCACGACCGCGAACGAACTCGTGAAGCCGACGAGAGCCGTCACGATCCCGGCCGTGATCGGACGCGAGATCGGCGCGGCGGGATCGGTCATGGATGCGAGGCTATCGCGGGCGTCCATCGTGCGTGCGCTCTACGCCAGCCCTCCGCGCAGCGCCAGCACGACGGCCTGCACGCGGTCGCGCGCGCCGAGCTTCTGCAGGATGCGCGACACGTGCGTCTTCACCGTCGCTTCGCCGATGTACAGGCGCGCGCCGATCTCGGCATTGCTCAGGGCATCGGCCATGAGCGCGAGCACCTCGGCCTCGCGGTCGGTGAACGGTTCGGCCGGCGTGATGCCCGCGACCGGAGGCGCGGCATCCGTGCACTCGGCGGCGAATCGCGCCAGCACGCGGCGGGTGACCTCCGGGGCGAGCATCCCGTCGCCGGCGGCGAGGGCCCGTACGGCCGCGACGAGATCCTCGGGACCCGCGTTCTTCAGAAGGAACCCGCCGGCTCCGGCATCCAGGGCGGCGAAGAGGTAGTCGTCGCGATCGAACGTCGTGACGATCGCGATGGCGGCCTGCACGCCCGGGTCGGCCACGATGAGGCGCGTCGCCTCGATGCCGTCCATGTCCGGCATCTGCACGTCCATGCAGATCACGTCCGGACGCAGGGCGGATGCCGCGGCCACCGCCTCCGTGCCGGTCGCCGCTTCGCCCACGACCGTGATGTCGGGCTGCGCGTCCAGGATGGTCCGGAAGCCGGCGCGCAGCAGGGCGTGATCGTCGACGAGGAGGACGCGGATCGAGGCGCTCATACGACCGCTCCGGCCGCCGCCGGGACGAGCGGAACGGTGACCCGGACCCGCCATCCGCCGCGCTCCCGCGGCCCGGACTCGATGGTCCCACCTGATGCGGCCGCGCGTTCGCGCATCCCGAGCTGCCCGAGACCGCCGCGCATCGTCAGCACGCGATGGCCGGTGTTGACGACCTCCAGCTCGACCGCGGTGTCGTCGTATCGCAGCCGCACGTCGGCGCGCGCGCCGGGGCCGGCGTGGCGGCGCACGTTCGTCAGCGACTCCTGAGCGATGCGGTAGAGGTTGACCGCCACGACGGACGGCACCGGCCGCGGATCCCCGACGACCTCGTAGACGGCGGGCACACCGGCGTCCGTCGTGGCCGCGACGAGGTCGGCGATGTCGGACAGCTCCACGGTGGAGGCGGTGTCCGCGGCGTCCTCGTCCGAGGAGCGCAGCGTCTCGAGCAGGTTGCGCAGCTCGCTGATCGCCTCGCGCGCCGATTCCTCGATGCCGGCGAGCATCAGCTTCGCCTGTACGGGGTCGGCATCGATCACGGTGCGCGCCGCTCCCGCCTGCACACCCATGACGGACACGTGGTGGGCGACGACGTCGTGCAGCTCGCGCGCGATGCGCACCCGGTCGAGCGCGACGGCCTGCGCCGCGGTCACCTCTCGCTCGCGTTCGAGGTCGGCCGTACGCTGCTCAAGCGTCGCGCGCTGCCTGGCCGCGTTCCACGCGCGCTCCCCGAAGTAGTACGCGCCGGCGAAGTAGAGCACGTTCAGGAGGATCTGCAGCATCATGAACGCGACGTACGGCGACATGGCGCCGGCGATGACCTCCTCCTCGCGTGCCGTGTCGATCGCGTCGCGGTACATCGTGATGAGGAGCCAGAGGAACATGCCGGCGATGATCGCCGCACGTACGACGAGCGCCGCTCGGCGGTTCGCCATCCAGGCGCCGACCGTGTAGAGCGCGATGAACATCGCGACGTTCCCGGCGTACAGCTCGGGGATGCGGAACGTGACGGCGAAGAAGTAGGCGATCGACACGATGACGGCGACGGGCGCGGGCCAGACGCGGCGGACGGCCAGGGGCGCGGCGATCACGAAGAGGTACAGGACCGCGTAGCCGAGCGGCGCCTGGTCGTCGCCGTAGATCTCGGAGATCGACGACAGCACGGCGCTGATGATGCCGGCGACGAAGACGACCGCGGCCATGACGAGGTCGGACCTGCGCTGCTGCGAGGTCAGAGGACGGGTGGGAGCGGGCATGCCTCCACGGTACGCAAGGGCGGATGCCGCGGCATCCGCCCTGGGACGGATGCGCGCGTGCTTGCTATTGACAAGCTCAGTTGTTTTTTGCAAGTATCGGTCTCGTCCGCATCGGACGACCTCATCAGACAAGGGAGTCAGCATGTCCACGAAGATCTTCGTCAACCTGCCCACCACCGACCTCGAGCGCAGCAAGGCGTTCTACACGGCCCTCGGATGCGACATCAATCCGCTGTTCACCGACGAGAACGCCGCCTGCATCGTGTGGAGCGACGACGTGTACTTCATGGTGCTCACGCGCGAGTACTTCGGCACGTTCACCGACAAGCAGGTCGTCGATCCGAAGAGTGCCGCTCAGGCGCTCGTCGCACTCAGCCGCGACTCCCGCGAGGCCGTCGACGGAGTGCTCACCGCCGGTCTCGCTGCCGGGGGGACCGAGCCGCGCGAGGCCCAGGACTACGGCTTCATGTACTCGCGCGATCTCGAGGACCCGGACGGCAACATCCTCGAGTTCCTGTACATGAGCGAAGAGGCCGCCGAGCAGGGGCCCGAGGCGTACATGGCGGGACAGGGCGCCGAGCCGGCCTGACATGGCGGCACGAAGCTACGGCCAGTACTGCGGTGTGACGACGGCCGTCGAGCTGATCGGGGAGAGGTGGGCTCTGCTCATCGTCCGCGATCTGCTCGTCGGCCCCCGTCGGTACACCGATCTCAAGCAGGGCCTGCCGCGCATCCCGACCAACATCCTCTCCACGAGGCTCAAAGAGCTGCAGGAGGGCGGCGTCGTGCGGCGCGTGCCGCTGATGAACTGCGGGCTCGTCTACGAGCTGACGGCCTACGGGCGCTCGCTCGAGCCGATCCTGCTCGCCCTCGGGCGCTGGGGTTTCCAGGCCATGGGAGACCCCGAGCCCGGCGACGTCGTCACGGGGGATTCGCTGACGATGGCGCTGCGCACGTCGTTCCAGCCGGAGACCGCCGTCGACACCGATTTCGAGCTGCACGTCGGCGACGTCGCCCTGCGGGTCGTCGTCACCGGCGGCGAGCTGTCCGTGAGTCGTCTCGCCCCGCCTGCCCCTCCCGTCGGCGGGCGCCTTCCGGAGGGAGATCCGGAGGCCGTCATCGTGGCCGGGCCGGGCATCCGTCGGCTGATCGCCGGAGACGTGACCCCGGCCGAAGCCCTCGCGCAGGATATCGTCGCCGTGGTGCGCGGCGACGAGAGCGCTCTGGACGCGTTCGCCGCGACCTTCCACATCGCACCGCTCGTCATGTCCGATTCGCAGAGGAGCGCATCATGACCGGACGCATCATCATCGATCTGTTCACCACCCTGGACGGCGTCGCCCAGGCACCCGGCGGGCCGGAGGAGGACCCCTCCGACGGCTTCCCGTTCGGCGGCTGGCAGGCGCCGCTGCCGAGCGAGGCCGTCGGGCGCGGTGTCGAGGAGGGCATGCGCACGCTCGACGCGCTGCTGCTCGGCCGGCGCACCTACGACATCTTCGCCGGCTACTGGCCGCAGCACACCACGGGCGAGGAGGGATGGATCGGGCAGCTCTTCGACCGGGTGCCGAAGTACGTCGCGTCGCGGGATGCCGGAATCCGGCTGGACTGGCCCGGGAGCACGCGCATCGGGGACGACCTCGCCGCCGAGATCGCGGAGCTGCGCGAGTGGCATCGGGACGTGCACGTGATCGGCAGTGTCGACCTCGTGCAGACCCTGCTCGCCGAGAGGCTGTACGACGAACTGCAGCTGTGGGTGTACCCGGTGGTGCTCGGTCAGGGCAAGAAGGTGTTCCCCGACGGAGCAGCGCCGGCGAACCTGAGACTGCTGCACGCCGAGTCCGGCGACGGCGGGACGCTGCTGCTGCGCTACGCGCCGGTGCCGGGCGAGGTGCGCACCGGGACGATGGGGGAATAGTCCGAGATCTGCCTCTTCCCACGGCCGACTGCTCGCCGCTACATTCAGCTCACACGTTGCCGCGTGATCGGCACAGTGAGTCTGTCGGTCGGAATGCGGTGGCCGGAGAAGGACCGGATGCCGACACCATCGACCTCGCCGCCGGCGAGGTCGTCGAAGGGGTGGACATCACGCTCGCGACGGACTGCGAACCGCCGGCTGTCACGCCGCGCCTCCAGGTGTCCGTCACCTCGGCGCGCCCAGGCGAGGTCATCGACGTGACCGGCGAGAACTTCCAGCCCGGCGAGACCGTGCGGCTGGAGTTGCACTCGACCCCGATGCCGCTCGGTCAGCTCACTGCGGACGCCGCGGGACGCATCGCCGGCTCTGTCACCATCCCGACGAACGTCCCTGCGGGAGCGCATCACGTCGTCGCGATCGGCGCCTCGTCCGCGTTCGAGGCGAGCGTAGCGCTGACCGTGATTCCCCTCCAGGGCGGCGCGGCACCGAACGGTGAGAGCGGCGACGCCGAGGCCGGCGCGGCGCTCGCGGCGACCGGCGCAGCGGCACCGACGATTCTGGTCGCGGTCGCTCTGGGTCTTCTGGTCCTCGGCGGATTCCTCACCCGACGGAGCGTGTTCTCCCGGCGCTGAGCACGCGCGCGGTGAGGCTCAGGCGAGCAGCCGGTCGATCACCTGCGCGACGCCGTCGGCGTCGTTGGATGCCGGGGCGACCTCGTCCGCGGCATCCCGAACCGCGGGCTCGGCGTGAGGCATCGCGACGCCGCGGCCCGCCCAGCGCAGGAGCTCCAGGTCGTTGAGCGCGTCGCCGAAGGCGATCACCTCCGAGCTGTCGATGTCCAGGCGGGCGCACAGCTGAGCGACACCCGTCGCCTTCGTCACGCCCTCGGCCATGACCTCGACGAACGGAGCACCCGACAGAGTCGCCTCGAACCCGCTCAGCCCGAGGGCCTGCAGCGCCGCGAAGATCTCCGGGATGGGGACGGACGGATGCCGGATCACGAGCTTCAGGCTGGGAGCCGCGAGCACATCGGCCAGCGGGACCCCGCCCATCGTGGCCGGATCGCGCTTGTGGTCGCTGAGCTGCGCGAGCGCGGCATAGCCGTCCTGCGCGATGAAACCCTCCCCGCCGTCGCGCACGCTCGCGAACACGAGGTCGGGGATGACCGCGCCCAGGGCCTCGGCCAGCTCCTGCTGCACGGCAGCGGGGATCTCCTGCGCGAACAGCTGCTCACCGGTCGTGAGGTGCACGCCGTAGGCGCCGTTGCCGCACAGCGCCCAGTCGTCGAAACCCGCCCCGGCCGCGATCTGGCGCAACCCGATCGGCTGGCGCGCCGTCACAGGGACGGTCCGGATGCCGGCAGCGCGCGCGGTATCGAGAGCGGCGCGCGTCCGGGCCGAGACGGCGCCGTCCCCGGTCAGCAGCGTGCCGTCGAGATCGGTCGCGATGAGCCGGATCGCCACGTCGCTCACGCGAAGATCATCGGCAGATCGTCGTCCTCCGCGCCCGACCCGAAATCGAGGTCGACCACGACGGGAACGTGGTCACTGGGCTGCTCGCCCTTGCGCTCGTTGCGGTGGATCGCCGCTCCGGTCACGGCGTCGGCCAGCGCGGGAGAACCGAGGACGAAGTCGATGCGGATGCCCTCGTTGCGCGGGAACTTCAGGCGCTGGTAGTCCCAGTAGGTGTACCCCTCGGGGATGAGGGGGCGCACGACGTCGGTCACGCCAGCCTCGGTCAGGGCGAAGAACGCCCGACGCTCCGGGGGAGACACGTGCGTCGAGACGCCCTCGACGATCGCGGGGTCACCGTTGTCGGCGTCGAAGGGGATGATGTTGAAATCTCCGACGAGGGCGAGCGGGAGGCCCGGGTTCGCGGAGAGCTCTGCGGCGGTGGCGTTCTTGAGCTGCTCCAGCCAGTGCAACTTGTACAGGTAGTGGGGGTCGTTCAGACTGCGACCGTTCGGCACGTACAGACTCCACACCCGCACACCGTCGACCATCACGCCCAGCGCGCGAGCCTCCAGCGGGGCATCCGGTCCCTCGTGCCCCTTCGCGAATCCGGGCTGACCGGCGAACGACGTGCGCACATCGGACATCGGAAGACGGCTCGCGATCGCGACGCCGTTCCACTGATTGAAGCCGTGAACCTCGACCTGGTAGCCCGCCTCCTCGAACGGCGCGTACGGGAACTGCTCGGGCTTGCACTTGATCTCCTGCAGGGCGAGGACGTCGATGTCCTCCCGGACGGCGAACTCGACGGCGCGGGTGATTCGCGTGCGAATGGAGTTGATGTTCCAGGTGGCCAAGCGCATGGGTCAAGCCTACGGGGCGGGTCGGACAGCGGGGGTGCTGGGGGCGGGCCGAGGGGGCGAGGGGCTCGCCTGCGGCATCGCGGGGTGGCGGCGGGCTGCGGGATGCTCGGGTCGTTCGCGGAGGGTCCCTCCCGGCTTCGCCGGGGCCCTCCCGATGCTCTCGACCCGAGCATCCCTCCGCCCTCCCGAGGAGGGAAGGCCACCTGCAACAACGAGGGAAGGCCACCTGCAACAACGAGGGAAGAGAGGGAGGAGAGGCAGCGTCGGCTACGCCGACGACTGCACCGGGGGAGGAGACGGGGCGTGGGCAGCGTCGGCTTCGCCGACGGCTGCGCCAGGAAAGGGGGAAGACACGGGGAAGGGGCGGGGTGGGCAGCGTCGGCTACGCCGACGACTGCGGCGGGAAGGGGGAAGACATGGGGAAGGAAGGGAGGGGCAACTTGGGCTACGGTGACGACTGCGCGGGGTCGGGGACGGGAGTGCGGGTCAGGGGACGGCGTTCCAGCGGGGGCGGGGAGGGGAAGCGTCGAACTCGACGAGGAGGGCTGCGGGGTCGGTGACGGGGAACATCGTGATGAGGCGTCGGCCGTCCGCGGGATGCTCCAGCGCGTAGGCCAGCGCGGAGGGCATCGGATGCCGATCCGCGATCGCGACGACCGCCACCGCGTCGCCGAGCGGCTGACTCCGCACGGGTGACTGCGTGAACAGCGTCTCGGCCGCGTCGGTCACCCGCGCGAGCAGCGTGCGGTCATCGGCCCAGGGGACGAACGCGTCCGGAGCCAGTCCGCAGGCCCGCGCGAGCGCGCCGTCGAGCCAGCGCTCGCGCTTCAGTCCGTACGGCGTGGGCGTGGTGGAGAGCAGATAGCCGTAGACATGCAGCACGCCGGCGTTGCCGACCGGCCAGCGCGCGTCCTGTCGCGCACGCTCGTGCAGCGCCTCGAAGAACGCGCGCGGCAGGACGGGTGCGCCGACGTTCTCGTCCACGACGGTCGAGCGTCCCCAGCGCGAGAAGCGTCCCGCCGCGGCATCCGCATCGATCGCGGGACCCAGCCAGTCGAACATCGAGAGCACGGCGGGAGCATCGTGCGCGGCGGCTGCGGCATCCAGGCGGTCGATCACGTCGACGAGCGTAGCGGCAGCCCGCGGCGCTCAGCACACGGCGCCGGACGGAGCGGCGATGCCGGAGTTCACGCGATGTTCACGCAGGATGGTCGTATCGTCCACAAACCGATGCAAGTATGGACGCATCGTCCGCAGCGGCGATGCGATCAGATCAGGAGACCCGTGACTGCCACCCTCATCCTCGACTTCGACGGAACCATCGCGCTGGGCGCCGGTCCGCTCGAGGCCTTCGCCCGCGCCGTGGCGAGCGCCGCCGACGATGACGCCTTCGCGGACCGCGCGATGCTCGCGCTGGCCGCCTTCGAGCGCGGCGAGGGCGACGCCCGCGACGGATACGACGTGATCAGCTCGCTCGCCGGCGCCCAGGGCGTCACGGCGGAGACCCTCGAGTCGGCCTATCAGTCCTCGCGCGCCCTGCTCGGCTCCGAGCACGCGGCGATAGCGCCTCCGGCCGGGCTCGCCGACTTCCTGGCCCGCGTCCACCGTCATGCCCGCATCGTCCTGGCGACGAACGCGCCCGGTGCCGGCATCCGACCGGTGCTCGAAGGCTGGGGCGTTGCCGACCTCTTCGACGACCTGCACTTCACGGTCGGCAAGCCCGCAGGCCTCACCCCCATCCTCCGCGCGGCGATCGCCGACGGGCCGGTCCTGTCGGTCGGCGACATCTTCGAGTTCGATCTCGCTCCGGCCGCCGCGCTCGGTGCCGAGACGGCTCTCGTCGGCGCGACCGCCGAACGCTCCCCCGCCGCCGTCACGTTCCGCGCGCGCACTCTCGCCGACCTCTACAGCGACATCGAAGCCTGGGCCGCTCACGCGGCATCCGCCACCCCCGCACGCACCACCCACACCGAAAGGCACGACCCCCATGCGTAAGTCCCTGCTCACGACGGGCATCGCCGCAGTCGCCGTTCTCACCCTCGCCGGCTGCAGCAGCAGTTCGGCCGACGGCACGGCGGACGAGGCGGCCGAGTGGCCGTCGTCCATCACCCTGTCGCTGGTCCCGTCGGTCGAGGGTGAAGACCTCGCTCAGGCGCTGGATCCGCTCACCACCTATCTGTCCGACAACCTCGGCATCGAGGTCAAGGGCGTCGTCGCCTCCGACTACGCGGCGACGGTCGAGGCGCTGGGCACCGACCAGGCGCAGGTGATCATCACCGACGCCGGATCCCTCTACAACGCGACCGAGCGCTACGACGCCGAGCTGATCCTGCGCGACGTCCGCTTCGGCGCGACCTCTTACGCCTCCGTGGCCTACACGAACAACCCCGACAAGTACTGCGAGGACGAACCCGTCCTGTCGACGTACGCCGCCAGTGGCATCGAACTGTCCTACTGCAACGGCATCGAGGAGGCCGCAGCGGAGGCGACCGGATCCGGACCCGCCGGCATCGAGGCGCTCGCGGAGATCTCGGACGGCACGAAGGTGGCCCTCCAGGCCGCCACGTCCCCGGCCGGCTACCAGTATCCGGTCGTCGCGATGCGCGATCAGGGCGTCGACACGGATGCCGGCATCACGCAGGTCCCCGTCGAGGGGAACAACAACGCGGTCCTCGCCGTCTACAACGGTGACGCCGAGGTCAGCTTCGCGTACTGGGACGCCCGCACGACGGTGACCGAAGAGGCCCCCGACATCGCGGACAAGGTCGTCGCCTTCGCCTACACCGAGATGATCCCCAACGGCGGTGTCGCGGTCACCTCGACGCTTCCCGACGACCTCGTCGCCGAGCTCACCGAGCTCCTGGACGGCTACGCCGAGTCCTCGGATGCCGCGGCATCCGTCATGTTCGACCTCGTGGGCCTCTCCGACTGGACGAGCGAGACCGCCGAGGACGAGATCACCCGCTACGGCGAGATCCTCGCCGAATTCTCCAACTGACCCTTCTCACCTGAGAGATCCGGTGCATGCACACTGATCCGCAGCGCGCTGAGGCCGGGGCCCTGCTCCCGGCCTCCGCGTCGTGGTCGATCCGTCTCGACGACGTCTCGGTCACCTATCCCAACGGCACCCGCGCCCTCAGCGGGGTCTCCCTCGACATCCCCGCAGGCGAGATGGTCTCGATCGTCGGGCTGTCCGGCTCGGGCAAGTCGACGCTCATCCGGACGATCAACGGCCTCGTGCCGGCGACCACGGGCACCGTGACCGTCGGCCCGCACACCGTCACGGGCATGCGCGGCCGGACCCTGCGCGAGATGCGCGGTCACATCGGCATGATCTTCCAGGGGTTCAACCTGGCCGATCGCGCGAACGTGTACCGCAACGTCCTCGTCGGGCGGTTCGCGCACACCCCGACCTGGCGGACGCTGCTCGGGCTGACCACGATCCAGGACCGTGAGCTCGCGCTGCGCGCCCTCGACTCGGTCGGCATGCTCGAGAAGGTCTGGAACCGCGCCGGGCAGCTCTCCGGCGGGCAGAAGCAGCGCGTGGCGATCGCGCGCGCCCTCACCCAGCAGCCCAGCGTCATGCTCGCCGACGAGCCGGTCGCGAGCCTCGACCCGCCGACGGCCCATGCGGTCATGCACGATCTCCGGCGCGTCAACGTCGAGGAGCATCTCACGGTGCTCGTCAACATCCACCTGATGGATCTCGCGCGGCAGTACACGACCCGCATGATCGGGCTGCGCGCCGGCGAGGTCGTCTACGACGGTCCGGCCGCGGCCGCCACGGACCACGACTTCGAGCAGATCTACGGCCGCCCCATCCAGCCGCGGGACGTGCTCGGCGCATGACGAACGCATCGCGGCCGCTCGCCGTTCCCCCGAAGCCCACCTCCCGGCTGCGGACGACGCTCGTCGCCCTGGCTTTCGCGGCGTTCACGGTCGCCACCTGCATCCCGGCGATCGGCGGGATCGACCTGGACCTCGGCGCGCTCATCCGCAATTGGAGCAACGGCTCGGGGCTGCTGGCGCAGTTCCTCCAGCCGGACTTCTCGTTCCTGCCGCGCACGATCGGGCCCATGCTCGAGACGCTGCAGATGGCCGTGGTCGGCGCCGCCCTGGCCGCGGTGATCTCGGTTCCGCTGACGCTGTGGGCGGCCTCGCCGACGAACCCGAACACTCCGACGCGTGTGCTGGTGCGCACGATCATCAACGTGGTGCGCTCCGTTCCGGATCTCGTGTACGCCACGGTGCTCGTCGCGATGGTCGGCGTCGGCGCCCTCCCGGGTCTCATCACCCTGTTCCTGTTCGACCTCGGCATCATCGTCAAACTCGTCTCCGAGGCGATCGATTCGACGGACCTGCCCGTCATCGAGGCCGGGCGGGCCGCCGGCGGCTCTCAGACGCAGATCAACCGCAGAGGCGTGCTGCCGCAGACCTGGCCGCTCTTCGCCAACCAGTGGCTGTACACGCTCGAGCTCAACGTGCGCATCTCGGCGATCCTCGGCATCGTCGGCGCCGGTGGCATCGGTCGCCTTCTCGACGAACGGCGGGCCTTCTACGCCTACGACGACGTCGCTGTGATCGTCCTGGAGATCCTCGTCGTCGTCGTGCTCATCGAGATCTTCTCCAACTTCCTGCGGAGGCGGCTGGTATGACCATCGCGACCACGGCGCGCAGCATCGGACTCGATCTCCCGCGCCATCCCTCCCGCCTCGTCCCCACGGTCGTCGCCGTCCTCGTCGGAGCCGTCGTGCTGGTGGCGGCCGCCGGCCTCCCGATCCCGTGGGGAGATCTGGGGGCGCTCCCGGGACAGATCTGGCACTACCTCGTGCTCATGTTCGCCGACCCGAACTGGGACATGCTTCCGCAGGCGCTGTTCGAGACCTGGCGCTCGATCTCCATGGCGTGGATCGGGGCGATCGGATGCGTGATCGTGTCCATTCCGCTCGGCATGCTCGCGGCGCGCAACGTCGGGCCGGTCTGGCTGCGCCTGCCGCTGCGCGGGGTCTTCGCGGTGATCCGCGCGGTTCCCGAGGTGATCATCGCCCTGCTGCTGCTCACCGTCACCGGGCTCACGCCGTTCACCGGTGCGCTGGCGCTCGCGATCGCGGGAATCGGCACCCAGGCCAAGTGGGTGTACGAGACGGTGGAGTCGGTCCAGGAGGGGGCGTCCGAGGCCGTCCGCGCCGCGGGCGGCAGCACCGCCGAGGTGACCCGCTGGGCGCTCTGGCCCGCGGCCGCGCCCAGCCTGCTGTCGTTCGCCCTGTACCGCTTCGAGATCAACATCCGCACCTCGGCCGTCCTCGGCCTCGTGGGTGCGGGCGGCATCGGCAGCATGCTCGCGAACTACACGAACTTCCGGGAGTGGGATACGGTCGGGATGCTGCTCATCGTGGTGGTTCTCGCGACGATGCTCATGGATGCGGTCTCGGGCGCGATCCGCCGACGCATCATGCGCGGCCCCCGAGCGAGGGCGACCGCGACGAGACAGGAGCGCATCCATGTGGCCGGGACCCGCTGACGCACCCCCGACGACGCGCATCGCGATGCTCGCACCGTCGATGCAGCCCAGTGAGCGGCGCGTCGCGGAGGCGATCGCCACGGATGTCGACCTCGCGGTCGAGCGGACCGCCCAGGAGATCGCGGACGCGGTCGGGGTGGGACGCGCCACCGTGATCCGGACGGCGCAGACGCTCGGCTACGACGGATACCCGCAGCTGCGCGTCGCGCTCGCCAGGGAGCGGGCGACCGTCGCGCCGGCGCCGGACGACACAGCGGACGCCACGATGCTCGGGGCGCTGCGGGGAGCCGTGGACCGGTTCTCGGCGCGGCTCGCGCAGACCGTGTCCGCGATCACCGAGGAGGACCTGACGGCGTTCGTGGACGAGCTGGACGCGTCGACGCGGCTGCTCGTCGCGGCGAATGGGCTGTCGGCTCCGGTGGGCGCGGATCTCGCGATGCGCCTGACCTCGGCGGGTCGGCCGGCCGAATACGTCGCGGACACGCTCGGACAGCAGATCACCGCTTCCCTGCTGGGGCCCGGCTCGGCCTGCCTCGTCGTGTCGGGATCGGGCGTGAACCGCGCCTCGATCGACGTCATGACGGCCGCACGGGAGAGCGGGGCTCGTGTCCTCGCCATCACGTCGTTCCCCCGTTCGCCGGTCGCGGAGATCGCGGACGTCGCCCTCGTCGTCGCGCCGATCAACGACTCGTTCCGCGACGAGCTGCTGCACACCTCCCGAGCCGCGCTGATGCTCGTCACGGAGTCGGTCGTCGGCCTCCTCGTCCGCAGGCGCGGAGACAGCGCCACCGCCGCGCAGGCCGCGACGCTCTCGGTGCTCGGGCACTCCCTGTCGGAGTAGCCCTCAGCGCTCGGCGGGGTCGGCGGTGCCGATCAGGATGCCGCGGGCGAGGGTGTGGAAGTGGCGGTTGAAGCCGAGGACCGCCGGCGTCGATCCGTCGGCGATGTCGAGTGTCGGCACATCCAGGGCGTCCACGACGAAGAAGTAGCGGTGCACGCCCGTTCCGGGCGGCGGCGCCGCACCGATGTAGCGCTCGCTGCGCTGCTCGTTGGGCAGGACGCGCGCCGTGCCGGGGAGGGAGGCGGCGGTGCCGTCCCCCGCAGGGAGCGACGTCGTGTCCGCAGGCAGGTCGAACGCCGCCCAGTGCCAGAAGCCCGAGCCGGTCGGGGCATCCGGATCGAAGCAGCTGATCGCGATGCTGCGCGCGCCGGCCGGCGGCTGCGACCACTCCAGCGCGGGAGCGCGGTCCTCGCCGCCGCGGGCCGCGGACCACGCGAACAGCGGCAGGGGGCCGCCGGCGGTGAAATCGGGGCTGGTCAGCTCCAGCGGCGCGACCGGGCGCAGCTCGGCCAGTTCGGCATAGGGATCGAACGAGAACATGGGGCCTCCGGCATCCTTCGCTTCCTCCGTCACGATAGGCGACCCGGGCGGTCACGGCCAGGGGCCGCGCCCTACACTGGATGCCGTGACCCTCGATGCAGACCGCCAGTCCCTGCTCGCCCTCATCACGGATGAGGCGGTGTTCCACGGCGACTTCACCCTCTCCAGCGGCAAGAAGGCGACGTACTACGTCGACATGCGCAAGCTGACCCTCGACCACCGTGCCGCTCCCGCCATCGGACGCATCATGCTGGACCTCATCGCGGACCTCGACGTGACGGCCGTGGGCGGACTGACGCTCGGCGCCGACCCGATCGCGAACTCCGTCATGCACGCGTCCGTCGCGACGGACCGCCCCCTGGACGCCTTCGTCGTGCGCAAGGAGCCCAAGGACCACGGCCGCGGTCGTCAGATCGAGGGCGCGGATGTCTCGGGCAAGCGCGTCGTCGTCCTGGAGGACACCTCCACCACCGGACAGTCCGCGCTCAAGGCTGTGGAGGCGCTGCGCCGGGAGGGCGCGGAGGTCGTCGCCGTCGCCGTGATCGTCGACCGCAAGACCGGTGCGCAGGCCGCGATCGAGGAGGCGGGCCTCGAGTGGCGCGCCGCGTTCGATCTCGACGACCTCGGACTCGACCCGCAGTGACCCGGTACGCGCTGGCCGTCGACGTCGGCGGCACGAAGATGGAGGCCGCGCTCGTCGCCGACGACGGCGCCCTCGTGCGGGGAAGCCGCAGCCGCCGCGCGACGGGCCGCGATGCGACGCCCGCGTCGCTCGACGACGCGATCGCAACGGTGATCGCCCACGCGATCTCCCGCCTCCCCGACGGCGCGGAGCTCGTCGGAGCCGGCATCGGCAGCGCCGGCCCGATCGACCGCAACGCCGGGCAGATCCTCCCCGTGAACATGCCGCAGGTGCGCGGCTACGGTCTCGCCGCGGCCGTGAAGAACACGGCATCCCGCCTCCTGGGACGCGACGTTTCCACGGTGTTCGGTCACGACGGCGGGGCGCTGGCGCTCGCCGAATCCTGGCTCGGAGCGACCCGCGACGCGCGGGCGTCGCTCTCGATCGTCGTGTCGACAGGGGTCGGCGGAGGGTTCGTCGTGAACGGCGCGTACATCCCCGGTGCCACGGGCAACGCCGGACACCTCGGGCAGGTCCGCCGCGAGGGCGGGCTCACGCTGGAGGAGATCGCCTCCGGGCCGGCCAGTGCGGCGTGGGCGCAGACCCAGGGCTGGACTGGAGCGACGGGAGAGGACCTCGCCCGCGACGCCGCAGCCGGAGACGCCACCGCACGGGCCGCGATCGAGCGGTCGGCGACGGCGGTCGGCCAGGCGCTCGCGGATGCCGCGACGCTCGTCGACCTCGACATCGTCGCGATCGGCGGCGGGTTCTCCCGCGTCTCCGACGACTACATCGACCTCGTCCAGGCCGCCCTCACCGGCAGCGCCGCGCACGAGTACTCCCGCCGTACGCGCGTCGTGCGCTCGGGGCTCGGCGACGAGGGGCCGCTCATCGGCGCCGCCGCATTCGTGCTGCGTTAGTCAGCGCGCGGGAGCGTAGGAACGGCGCTGTGCAGAGCGTCTCAGCCGCCGACCGGGGTCCAGGCGCTTCCGGCCGCGGAACTGCGCTCCACGGCATCCAGAACGCGCTGCACGTGCAGCGCGTCGGCGAACGACGGCCGGGGCTGGGTCCCGTCGGAGACGGCCTGGACGAAGTCGACCACCTGGTGACTGAAGCCGTGCTCATAGCCGAGCATGTGGCCGGTCGGCCACCAGGACCCGGTGTACGGGTGCTCGTGCTCGGTGACGAGGATGCGCCGGAATCCCTGTTCGAGGTCCGGTGACGTGGCGTCGTAGAACTCGAGCTCGTTCATGCGCTCCATGTCGAAGGACAGTGCGCCGAGGGAACCGGAGATCTCGAACCGGAAAGCGTTCTTGCGGCCGGTGCGGAAGCGCGTCGCCTCGAACGATCCGAGCGCGCCGTTCTCGAAGCGGCCGTGGAACAGGGCGACGTCGTCCACCGTGACCGGGCCGCGTTCGGCCGAAGCCGTCCCGCTGAGCCCGACTCCCTCGCCGAGCAGCGGGCGCTCGGGGACGATCGTCTCGAGCACGCCCGACACGCTCGAGAGCCGGATGCCTGTGACGTACTCGACCATGTCGATCGCGTGCGCGCCGATGTCGCCGAGCGAGCCCGATCCGGCACGCTCCTTCTGCAGGCGCCAGGTCAGCGGAGCCTCGGCGTCCGTCAGCCAGTCCTGCAGGTACTCGGCCCTGATCTGGCGGATCTCGCCCAGGCGCCCGTCGGCGACCAGCCGGCGAGCGAACACGGCGGCCGGGACGCGGCGGTACGTGAAGCCGACCATCGACCGGATGCCGCTTGCGGCCGCGTCCTCGGCGGCGGCGGTCATCTCCTCGGCCTCGGCGACGCTGTTGGCGAGCGGCTTCTCGCAGATCACGTGCTTGCCGGCGCGCAGCGCCGCCAGGGCGATCTCGGCGTGCGTGTCACCCGGGGTGACGATGTCGACGACGTCCACGTCCTCGCGCTGCACGGCGTCCTGCCAGTCGGTCGACGTCTGCGACCAGCCCCATTGCGCCGCGGCGGCTTCGGTCTTCGCGGCATCCCTGCCCACGAGCAGATGCATCTCGGGCCGGAGAGGCAGATCGAAGAATCGCGGAGCCGTCCGCCATCCCTGAGAATGGGCTGCTCCCATGAATCCGTGACCGATCATCGCGACGCGCATGACTCATTGTCTCCTTCGACGGGTTCCCCTTAAAAGTTGTTTCTGGCAACATATATCGTGGACGACGCGATGTCCAGATCGGCGTCGATCGGCAGAAGGAGAACTGTGAGCAGCACGCGTTCAGCCCTCATCGTGCGCGGAGGATGGGACGGGCATCATCCCGTCGAGGCGACGGACCTGTTCGTCCCGTTCCTGAAGGACAGCGGATACGACGTCAGGATCGAGGACGGCCCGGCCGTGTACGCGGATGCCGGGGTGATGGCGGGCGTGGACCTCATCGTGCAGAGCAACACCATGAGCACGATCGAGCACGACCAGCTGGTCGGCCTGCGATCCGCGATCGAGGCCGGCACCGGGATGGCGGGATGGCACGGCGGCATCGCCGACTCGTACCGCAGCAGCTCGGACTACCTGCAGCTCATCGGCGGCCAGTTCGCGACGCATCCGGGACGGCATCCCGACGAGCGCCCCGGGGGCGAGCGCGACAACTACCTGCGCTACACCGTGGAGGTGACCGACCTCGGCCGATCCCACGAGATCATGGCCGGCATCGAGGACTTCGAACTGGAGACCGAGCAGTACTGGGTGCTGCACGACGACCTCATCGACGTTCTGGCCACGACGACGCACCCCGTGCAGCCGTACCATCCGTGGCACCGTCCGATCGTCTCGCCGGCCGTGTGGACGCGGCTGTGGGGCGAGGGGCGCATCTTCGTCGCGACCCCCGGGCACTCGGTCGACATCCTGCAGGACCCGAACGTCCGGACGATCATCGAGCGGGGGATGCTGTGGGCGAGCCGATGAAGTCGCTGAAGGTCGGGATCATCGGATGCGGCAACATCGCCGCTCAGTACCTCGACACCTTCTCCCGGCTGAGCAGCGTCGAGCTCGTCGCGGTCGCTGACCTCGTTCCCGAGCGCGCCGCCGAGGTCGCGGCACGCGTGCCCGGCGTGCGTGCGCTCGGTATCGACGAACTGCTCGCGGATCCCGACGTCCAGCTCGTCGTGAACCTGACGATCCCCGCCGCGCACGCGGAGGTCGCCCAGCGCGCGATCGCCGCCGGCAAGGACGTCTACACCGAGAAGCCGCTGACCGCGGACATCCCGTCGGCCGTCGCCCTGCTCGACGCGGCCACCGCCGCGGGGGTCTGGGTCGGGAGCGCGCCGGACACGGTTCTCGGCACCGGCGTCCAGACCGCGCGCAAGGCGATCGACGACGGACTCGTGGGCCGGCCGATCTCCGCGACCGCCACCATGATGACGCCGGGTCATGAGCGCTGGCATCCCCATCCGGACTTCTACTACCTGCCCGGCGGAGGGCCGCTGCTGGACATGGGACCGTACTACGTGTCGGCGCTGATCCAGCTGCTCGGGCCGGTCGTCAGCGTGCTCGGCGCGGCGAGCCGTACGCGGGACACGCGCGTGATCGGTTCGGGGGCGCGATCCGGTGAGAGCATCCCCGTCGAGGTCGCGACGCACGTCACCGGGGTGCTCACGCATGCCTCCGGCGCCCTGTCGACGCTGGTGATGTCGTTCGACGCCGTCGCCACGAAGGCCTCGAGCATCGAGGTGCACGGCGAGCAGGGGTCGCTCGTCGTCCCCGACCCGAACAACTTCGCCGGAGACGTGCAGCTGAAGGCGCTGGGTGATGAGGGGTGGGCGACGCTCCCGGTCTCGGCCGGCTACGTGGACGCCGGTCGCGGCGTCGGAATCCACGACCGCGCCGTGACGGGGGCGGACGGAGCGCGCGCGTCGGGCGCGGTGGGATTCCACTCGCTGGAGGTCATGGTGTCGGTGCTGCGCTCGGCGGAGGAAGGCCGGTCGGTGGCCATCGAGAGCACGTGCGAGCGGCCGGCTCCCGTGCCGCTGTCGGAGATCTGACGCGGGCGGCGGAGATCCTGTCCGGGCGGCGTCAGTCGCCCGGACGAACCCGCACCAGCGTCGCCCCCGGCTGCATCTCGCAGGCGAGCAGGACGGCCGGCGGCTCAGCGCCCGCGTTCTCGATGCGCTCGATGATCGCGTCGACTCCCAGTCTCCCGAGCTCTTCGCCCGGGGTGCGCATGAAGCTCAGCGGCGGGTCCGCCATCCCGGCCATGTTGGCCGACGAGCCGATCGAGATGATCGACACGTCGTCGGGGACGCGGCGGCCGGCATCCCGCAGGCCCATCACGATGCCCGGAGCGGCATGCTCGTTCATGACGACGAGCGCCGTCAGCTCCGGGTGCTCGGTGATCAGCGTCCGCCCGAGTCGTCGTCCGTCCAGCGAGTTCTCCGCGCACGGCACGATCAGGGGCTTTCTGACACCGCGCCGGGCCATCTCGGTGCGGAAGCAGGCGCGTGAGCGCTCGGCCGCACCGTGGTCCTCGAGGTGCAGGTCTCCCCAGTTGCCGGTGACGAAGGCGATCCGCCGGTGTCCGAGCCCGTCGAGCGCTGCGACCGCCTCCGACATGGAGGCCTCGAAATCGACGTCGACGAACGTGAGTCCTGCGGTGTCCCTGGTGCGGCCGATGAGGGCGAACGGCGTGGTCCCCGGCCGCAGCGCCTCGACGCGGGCGTCCTCCAGTTGGACCTCCATGAGCAGCACACCGTCGACGAGACCCGTGTTCGCCAGTGCGGCGGCCTCGCCCGCGTCATTGCTGATCGGCCACAGCACGAGGTTGCGCCCCAGCTCCTGGGCGCGGGCGGCCGCGCTGGTGAAGAAGCCCATCACGGAGCCCGTCGCCGGCCGCTGCAGCGCCGGATACAGCAGCGCGATGATGTTCGTCCGCCCGCGTGCGAGCGCGGCGCCCACCGGATTTCGCCGGTAGCCGAGCTCTCGCATGGCGGTCTCGACGCGCTCGCGGGTGGCCGCCGAGATGGGCTTCGCGCCGCTCAGCACGAAGGACACCGTCGCGATCGAGACGCCCGCGCGCTTCGCGACGTCGTTCATGGTGACCATCGGGCTCCCCTTCGGCCGAACTTGTTGACAACAACAACTTATCGATCCATACTCGTTCCCACCGAGAGTTTAAACGCTTTAACGATGGCCGTCCGAGGGCGCACCGAAGCCCCGCACGGTTCCATCCGCTGTACCCGCATCTCATACGAAGGAGTCAATGATGCGCACTCGACGCAAGCTGCTCACGGCCGCCGCCGCTCTCACCGTCGTCCCGCTCGCCCTCGCCGGCTGCAGCGGCAGCGGCGCGGGAGGATCGTCAGGTGGGGACCCGAAGACCATCACGATCCTCGACTACTACAACAACGAACCCGACAAGGGACTGGTCCAGGAGCTCCTCGACCAGTGCGCCGCCGACCTCGGTCTCACCATCGAACGAGAGTCGGTGCCGGGCAAGGACCTCATCCAGAAGGTTCTGCAGCGTGCGTCCTCCAAGACGCTGCCCGACGTGCTCATGCTCGACAACCCCGACGTCCAGGAGATCGCGGCCAGCGGGGCCCTCGCACCGCTGAGCGACTTCGACGTGGACACGTCCGGGTACATCGACGGCATCATCGAGGCGGCGACCTACGAGGGCGAGGTGTACGGCCTCGCGCCGGCCGTGAACACGCTGGGTCTGTTCTACAACGTCGACATCCTCGAGGCTGCGGGCATCGAGCCGCCGACGACGTGGGCGGAGCTGAAGGAGGCCGCGGCCGCCCTGACCGTCGGAGACCAGTACGGGATGGCCTTCTCCGCCATCGCGACCTACGAGGGGACCTGGCAGTTCCTGCCGTTCATGTGGACGAACGGCGGGGAGGAGACCGACCTGCAGACTCCTGAGAACGCCGAAGCCCTGCAGCTGTGGGTCGACCTCGTGAACGACGGCTCCGCGTCTCAGAGCGTCATCAACTGGAGCCAGGGCGACGTCAAGGACCAGTTCGCCGCAGGCAAGGCGGCGATGATGATCAACGGCCCGTGGAACATTCCCGCCCTCAACGAGACCGACGTGAACTGGGCGACCGTGCAGGTGCCCGTGAACGAGGAAGGCCAGACGCCCGTCGCGCCGCTGGGAGGCGAGGTGTGGACGGTTCCCCAGACGGGGGATGCCGAGAAGCAGGCGAACGCGGCGGAGTTCGTGCAGTGCATGGGCAGCGACGAGATCGCCCTCCAGGCGGCGGAGACGCGCTTCACGGTCCCGACCCGCGCCGACGTGATCCCGGAGTTCACGGAGAAGGTGCCGACGATGGCGGCGTTCGCCGAACAGGTCGTCAATGCGCGCTCGCGCACGGGCCAGCTCGGCGAGGAATGGCCGACGCAGGCGACCGTCATCTACAACGCCATCCAGCTCGCGCTGACCGGCAAGGCGACGCCCGACGAGGCGTTCGAGCAGGCCGCCGAGGGCTGAGCCCGAATCCGACGCCCCGCGGCGGCGCTCCTGCGTCGCCGCGGGCATCCGGAAGGGAGATCGAGATGACGACCACAGCCACCGCGGAACCCCGAGCCGCCACCGCCGCACCGCCGTCGACGCCGCGTCGGCGCCGCATCCGCCGCGAGAGCCTCGTCAAGGCGCTGTTCGTGGTGCCCGCCGCCCTCTACATCGTGCTGTTCTTCGGCTACCCGGTCGTGAAGAACCTCACGATGAGCTTCCAGGAGTACACGACCAGGACCTTCTTCACCGGCGAGGCCCCGTGGGTGGGCCTGCAGAACTACATCACGGTCGTCAGCAGCAACCTGTTCTGGCCCGCGATGACGAACACGGCGCTGTTCACGATCGGCTCGATCGCCGGGCAGTTCGTGATCGGGCTCGCGCTCGCAGTCTTCTTCCACCGTCGCTTCCCGCTCAGCGGGTTCCTTCGGGCGATGCTGCTGCTGCCCTGGCTGCTCCCCCTGATCGTCGCCAGCGCCACATGGCGTTCGATCCTGGATCAGGACAGCGGGATCCTGAACGCGTTCCTCGCCCAACTGGGCATCGGCGCCGTTCCCTGGCTGACCAGCCCGGATGTCGCGCTGCTGAGCGTCATCCTGGTGAACATCTGGATCGGCATACCGTTCAACGTGACCATCCTGTACGGCGGCCTGCAGGACATCCCCGAAGAGCTGTACGAGGCGGCGTCCCTGGACGGGGCGACCGGCTGGAAGGCGTTCTGGCACATCACGCTGCCCAACCTGCGTCCGGTCATCAACGTCGTGCTCGTGCTCGGGGTCGTCTACACCCTGAAGGTCATCGACATCATCCTCGGCCTCACCGGCGGCGGTCCGGCCAACGCGACCCAGACCGTCGCCATCCGGTCGTACCAGACCTCGTTCATCGACTTCGAGTTCGGGGTCGGGGCCGCCTTCAGCAACATCCTGATCCTGATCTCCCTGGTCTTCGCCGTGGTGTATCTCCGCGGCAACCGCAAGGCCGTGGACGAGTAGAAGGGAATCGCACATGACCACCATGGCCATCGTCACCGGCGACGCCGCTGCCGCGCGTCGTGCGCAGCGCCGCTCCGGGAAGAACCTCGTCTACACGGTGCTGGGGATCGTCTTCCTCGCGATCATGCTCTTCCCCGTCTACTGGATGATCAACGCGTCCCTGCAGCCGTCGGGGAACACGCTCACCGCGACGCTCTTCCCGCTGAATCCCAGCTTCGCCGGGTACGAGAAGGCGATCGCGGATCAGGGCGCCAATCTGATCACGAGCCTGATCATCTCGATCGGCACGGTCATCCTGAGCCTCGCGATCGCGGCGCCCGCCGCATACGCTCTCGCGCAGTTCCGGTACCGCTGGATCAACGTCGCGCTGCTCGCCGTGCTGATCGCGCAGATGATCCCCGGCATCGTGATCGCGAACGCCCTGTACGCCGCGTACAACGACCTCGGCATCCTCAACACCATCCCCGGGCTCATCCTCGCCGACGCCACCTCGGCGATCCCGTTCTCGATCATGATCCTGCGCGCCTTCATGATGAGTGTGCCCGCATCGATCATCGAGGCGGCCCGCGTGGACGGCGCAGGCCACTTCCGGGCCTTCTGGTCGATCGTGCTGCCGGTCGCCAGGAACTCCCTCATCACGGCCGGTCTGTTCGCGTTCCTGTTCTCCTGGAGCGACTTCCTGTTCGCTCTCACCCTGACCACCACCGAGGACATCACTCCCGTGACGCTCGGCATCTACCAATACCTCGGCACGCAGGTGGCCAACTGGAGCGCCGTCATGGCCACCGCGGTGCTGTCGTCGATCCCGGCGATCCTGCTGCTCGTGCTCGCGCAGCGTTACATCGCGGCCGGAGCGACCGGAGGCGCCGTCAAATGACAGAAGAAACCACAGCAAGGAGCATCCATGACTGAGACAGCCACCCCCATCCGCGTCGTCGTGTGGGGCGAGAACCGCCACGAGCAGGTCGAGCAGAAGGTGCGCGACATCTACCCCGACGGCATGCACGCCACGATCAAGGAGGGCATCGAGGAGAACCTCGGCGCGCGGGCCGTCGTCACCACAGTGACGCTCGACGACCCCGAGCACGGTCTCACCGAGGAGCTGCTCGCGGGCACCGACGTGCTGGTCTGGTGGGGGCATGCCGCGCACTCCGAGGTCGCAGACGAGATCGTCGAGCGCGTGCACCGGCACGTGCTCGAGGGCATGGGACTGCTCGTCCTGCATTCCGGACACTGGTCGAAGATCTTCGGCAAGCTCATGGGCACCACCTGCACGCTGCGCTGGCGGTCCAAGGACGACCGCGAGATCGTGTGGACGGTGGATCCGACGCATCCGATCGCGCAGGGCATCCCGCACCCGTTCATCATCCCGGCGCAGGAGATGTACGGCGAGTTCTTCGACGTGCCCGCACCTGATGAGCTCGTGTTCCTGTCGACCTTCACGGGGGGCGAGGTGTTCCGCAGCGGCATGACGTACCGCCGCGGATTCGGCAGGATCTTCTACTTCAGCCCGGGGGACCAGGACTATCCCGTCTACCACCAGGCCGAGGTGCGCAAGGTCATCTCCAACGGCGTGGAGTGGGCCAGGACGCTGCGACCGGAGCGCACGATCCCCGTGCTCCTGCGCTACGAGCGCGAGGACTTCTACAACGGCCAGGGATATCAGGGGGCGATGCAGCGATGAGCTTCCGTGCCGTCGGCGGCGATCGGCCGCTGCGCCTCGTGCAGGTCGGCGCCGGAGGCATGGGCAGAGCATGGCTGCGCACGATCGCCGCCGACCCGGATGTCGAGCTGGTCGGCCTCGTGGACCTCGATCTGGACGCCGCCCGCGCGGCGCTCGACGATGCGCGCCTCTCCGGCGTCGAGATCGGACGCAACACGGCGGAGGTCGCGAGGGCCACGGCGGCGGACGCCGTCGTGAACGTCACGGTGCCGGAGGCGCATCTGGTGGTGAACACCGAGGCGCTGGATGCCGGGTTGCCCGTGCTGTGCGAGAAACCGGCCGCACCCACGGTCGCCACGGCCATGGTGCAGGCCGCGATCGCCGAGGCATCCGGAGAACTCCTCATGATCAGCCAGTCGCGACGCTATTTCCCCGCTCTTCATGCGCTGCGCAGGGAGGTGAAGGGGCTCGGGGCGATCGGCACCGTGCGCACGGACTTCTTCAAGGCTCCGCACTTCGGCGGCTTCCGCGAGCGGATGCCGCACGTGCTGCTGGTGGACATGGCGATCCACGCGTTCGACGCCGCCCGCTTCCTCATCGACGCGGAGCCGGTGTCGGTGTACTGCGAGGAGTTCAATCCGGAGTGGAGCTGGTACGAGGGCGCGGCGAACGCGGCGGCGGTGTTCGAGTTCGACGGCGGCATCCGCTACGTGTACAACGGCAGCTGGTGCGCACCGGGGCTCGAGACGTCCTGGAACGGGTCGTGGCGCGTGAGCGCCGCCCACGGGTCGGCGGAATGGGACGGCGACGGGCCGCCGGTCGTCCACCGGCCCGAGGCTGGGGGAGCCGTGCCGGTTCCGCTGGAGACGGGAGCCCAGGAGATCGCGGGGTCGCTCGCGGCCTTCGTCGCCGCGCTGCGCACGGGCCGGCGTCCCGACGGTGCGGCCTCCGAGAACCTGCGCAGCCTCGCCATGGTGCAGGCCGCCGTGCAGTCGGCCGAGACCGGGCAGCGGGTGCGGATCGACGATGTGATCGAGAAGGCGCGGCAGGAAGCGCTCGAGGCGACCGACCGCGACGATGTGCGGTCGGCGCTGCGCGCACGGGGCTGAAGGCTCTGAACGCGTCCGTCCGGCCTTCGGCCGCACGCCCGTTCTGTCAGGGGTCCTGACAAATCCGTCGTACGCTCGTAGGAGACGACGGAAGGACGGCGGATGCGCGTACTCGGACTGCTCTCGGGAACCTCGCACGATGGGATCGACGTCGCCGTGGTCGACTTCGCGGAATCCGGGGGACGCCTTCAGGGCCGCGTGCTGCACGAGGACAGCATTCCCTACGCGCCGGAGCTGCGCGCGCGGCTGGTCGCGGCCCTCCCGCCCGCGCCGACCACGCTCGCTGAGGTCTGCGAACTGGACACCTTGATCGGTCAGGCCTTCGCCGAGGTCGCCGCGTCCGCCGCCGCGGCCGTCGGAGGAGTGGACGCGATCTGCAGCCACGGACAGACCGTGTTCCACTGGGTCGACGGCGACCACGCGCGCGGGACGCTGCAGATCGGCCAGCCGGCGTGGATCGCCGAGCGCGTCGGGGCCCCGGTCGTCTCGGACGTGCGCATCCGCGACATCACAGCGGGAGGACACGGTGCACCGCTGGTCTCGTTCCTCGACGAACTGCTGCTGAGGGGGCGGTCGGGTGTCTCGGCGGCGCTGAACCTCGGCGGGATCGCCAACATCACGGTCGTCGGAGACGGCGCGGTGTCGGCCTATGACATCGGCCCCGCGAACGCGCTGGTGGACGCCGTCGTGACGGCCGAGAGACTGAACGATCTCGGCTACGACGAGAACGCCGCCATCGCCAGGTCCGGCCGGGTCGACCGGGCGCTGCTCGATGCGCTTCTGGCCGATCCGTACTACGGGCTCGCCGCGCCCAAGAGCACAGGCAAGGAGCACTTCCACCTCGCCTACGTGCGTGAGGCCGTCGACGGTCAGGGGCGCGACATCCCGGTCGAGGACGTGGTGCGCACGCTCACGGAGCTGACGGTGTGCACGGTCGCTCAGGACGTTCGGCGAGCCGGCATCGGCTTCCTCGCCGTCTCGGGAGGCGGATGCCGGAACCCGCTCATCCTTGAGGGGCTGCGCGAGGCGCTCCCGGAGGTCGAGGTCGTCCTCGCGGATGAGCTGGGCGCGTCCGCCGACGCCAAGGAGGCGATCCTGTTCTCGCTCATCGGCTGGTGCACGATGCACGGCGTCCCCGCCGTCGTCCCCGGCGGGACGGGAGCGCGGGAGCCGCGCATCCTCGGGACCATCACGCCGGGCAGCGGGCCGCTGCGCATGCCGGAGCCGGTCGCGACGCTTCGCGGCCTGACCCTGGCCTGAGCCGCTCAGTCATCCGCCCTGTGGACGCGCGGTCGCCTCAGCGTCGGGGCTTGTCGTCGTCGTCCCAGGGGCCCTCGTACCACTCTCCGCGATCGTCGCGCTTGGGTCGGCGCAGCAGCTGCACCGCCAGGAGCGCGAGCGACGAGATCCCGATGAGGATCAGCACGAGGAAGAGCATGTCGCTCTGGTTCACGGCCGTCTCCCTTCCGCGGCATCCGCCACGATCTTCGCGATGCGGGCCGAGCGGGTCTCCGGCCGCTTCGCCATCGCGATGTGCGTCAGCCCGAGCTTCTTCACCGACTTCGGGAACGCGTCCCAGTGCTCGCGCGCGGCGGGGACGGCATCCAGCGCGGCCGCGAGCTCATCCGGCTCGATCCCGGCCTCCGGTCCGTCCAGCACGGTCCACGCGCCGTTCGCCTTCGCGACCTCGATCGCCCGGATGCCGGCGGGTGCCAGCATCCCCGCGGCGTCGAGCTCGGCGATGCGGGCCTTGTTGGTCGCGGCCCAGCCGCTCGACGGCCGCCGTGGCGAGAACCACTGGCCGACCGTGTCGTCGTCGAAGGTGCGCACCGGGCCGTCGATCCAGCCGAAGCACAGCGCCTGCCGGACGGCGTCCTCGTAGCCGACGCCGTCGGTGCGCGTTCCCCGGACGCTCAGCAGCCACACGCCGACCGGGCGGCCGTGATGCTCCTCGAGCCAGGAGCGCCAGGCCGCGGCATCCGCAGCGCGGATGCGTTCCCCGTCGTCGAGGGCGCCCATGTCAGCCCTCGGGGAGCAGGTCCGCGACCGAGTTCACGACCTCGTCCGGGCGGAACGGGTACTTCTCGATCTCGGCCGTGTCGCTGATGCCGGTGAGCACGAGGACGGTGTGCAGGCCCGCCTCGATGCCAGCGACGACGTCGGTGTCCATCCGATCGCCGATCATGCCGGTGCGCTTGGAGTGGGCGCCGATCTTGTTCAGCGCCGAACGGAACATCATCGGGTTGGGCTTGCCGACGACGTAGGGCTCCTTGCCCGTCGCCTTCGTGATGAGGGCCGCGATCGCCCCGGTCGCCGGCAGCGGGCCGTCGGCGCTCGGCCCGGTCGCGTCGGGGTTCGTGACGATGAACCGCGCCCCGCCGTTGATGAGACGGATGGCCTTCGTGATGGCCTCGAACGAGTAGTTGCGGGTCTCGCCGACGACGACGAAATCCGGGGAGGTCTCGGTCATGACGAATCCGGCCTCGTGCAGGGCCGTGAGGATGCCGGCCTCGCCGATGACGAAGGCCGAGCCGCCGGGTACCTGCTGCTGGAGGAAGGATGCCGTGGCCAGTGCCGAGGTCCAGATGCGGTCCTCGGGCACTGTCAGACCGCTCGCGCGCAGGCGCGCGGAGAGGTCGCGGGCCGTGAAGATCGAGTTGTTGGTCAGCACGAGGTACGGGGTGCCGGAGGCCTCCCAGCCCGCGAGCAGCTCAGCGGCGCCCGGGATGGCGTCGTTCTCGTGGACGAGCACGCCGTCCATGTCGGTGAGCCAGCATTCGATCTCGGAGCGTTCTGCCATGAGGCCAGCCTAGACGTGCGAGCCGGCGCGAACGTCCGGGGAACGGACCGCCGCCCGCCCCCGGTGACCCGGGGACGAGCGGCGGTACTGCGGGCGATGTCAGCCGCGCGGTGCCTTGCACACGTTGCCGTTGCCGTGCCCGTGTCCTGCGCCGTTGCCCTTGTCGTGTCCCTTGGCCTTCCCGTTCCCGCCACCGGGGTGGGTCGACGGCTCGGCCGCTTCCACGGCGTCGCTCTGCACGGATGCCGCGTCGAGCGCGGTGACGACCCAGGTCGCATCCGGGTCGGAGTCCGCCGGGATCGTGTACTCGAACCTGCTCTCGCCTCCCGCCCAGATGCGGTCGACGAGCGTACCCGGCGCCGCCACGACCTCTTCCGCGGAGCCCGTTCCCGCGTACACCGCGAAGAAGCGCGCATCGCCGCACTGGGCCCACGAAAGCGTGGAGCCGTCCGTGGTGACGCTGCCCGGCGCCGCGACGTCGCCGTCCGACAGCCAGGGCTTGGCGGGTGTCAGCGTCGGGTACGAGAACGCCTCGTCCTTGAGCAGCTCGATCGCCTCGTTCTTGGCCTGGTGGCGCGGCTGGAGCGCCGGTGCGACCGTCGACAGGTCCGTCGGGCGCATGTCGTTGTAGCTGAACAGGACGCTGCCGTCGATGCCGTCGAGCTTCTGGTTGAAGCGGATCTGGTTCGGCACCTCCTGCGGGTTCATCCACGCCGCCTCGAACCCGCCGTTGTTCACGTGCTTGTAGAGGGCGTGACCGGTGTAGATCTGCGTACGGCTGTCGGCGGTCGTGCCGCTCCACCACTCGGCGAGCTCGCCGTAGGGTGCGGCTCCCTGATCGAAGCTCCAGTAGATCTGCGGCGTCAGATAGTCGACCAGCTCGTCCTGGACCCATCCCCGGGTATCGGCGAAGATCGAGGAGCTGTAGCTCTGCGAGGACGTGATCGGCGTGTGCGATCCGGCCGGGTCGAGCTCGATGTGCTCCCAGATCCCGAACGGGCTCACTCCGAACTGGACCGCGGTGCCCGCCGCCTCGTTGTGCGCCGTGATCGCGTCGCCGACCTCGGTGATCAGGCCGGTCACGTTGTCGCGACGCCACTGCTCGATGCCGGCCTTCGAGTCCTCGTATCCCGCGGAGAGGCCGTACTGCTCGAACGTGGCGCGGTCCTCACCGGCCTCGCCGAAGAAGACGTTCACGCCGTTGACGGTGATCCGGTACGGGTAGAAGTAGTCGTCGAAGTGGATCGCGTCGACGTCGTAGTCCTCGATGATCTCAGCCACGGATGCCGCGACGTAGTCCCGCACCTCCGGACGGCCGGGGTCGAGGAACAGCTTCTCGTCGAACGACAGCACCAGTTCCGGATGCTGCACGGCGAAGTTCTCGTCGGCGAGGATGCCCGCAGTGTTGAGCGCCGCGATGTACTCCGGCGTGCTCAGCGCCTGCACCTGTTCGGCGGTCATTCCCAGCGCCGAGAGGATCGTGGATGCCGTCATCTTGGTGTTGGTCACGCGGTACGGGTTGAGCCAGGCGTGGTACTCCATGCCGCGTTCGTGCGTCGCCTCCACCATGTGCGCGAGCGGGTCGTATCCGGGGTCGGTGCCCTGCGGACCGCCGAGGAACTCCGACCACGGATTGATCTCCGAGGGGTAGTACGCGTCGAGCAGCGGGCGCACCTGGAAGATCACGGAGTTCATGTTCCACATCTCGAAGTCGTCGAGCACCGCGTCGTACTTCGCGGCGAAGTCGGCCTCGCCGGTCGGCTTCCCGAAGTTCAGGTTCCCGATCGTCGCCACCCACGCGCTGGAGAATCGACGGGGCTGTTCGACGAGGTCGCTGGGGATCGAGACCTGCGTTCCCGAACCAGGGTAGGTCTCGACCGGGGTCGTGCCGTAGCCGAACGTGCCATCGGCGTTCTTGACGTACTTGTAGAGCGGATCCTCCGTCGCATCGGCCGTCGCGGCGGCGGCCGTCGGTGCGGCGATCATCAGCAGGGCGGCTGCGGCCGCAGCCAGGGGGCGTCTCTTCATCGAGTCCTCACTCCATCGATTGTGACAAGGATTTTCACAGTCTTGCACATCGGTGGAAACGATTGTCGGGCACGCCGACGCGTGTGTCGCGCAGTCGCTGCGTGTTGACTATCGACTGAGCCAGATGGCGTGCGCTGCGTCGTCGAGTTGGAGTTCCGCGGTGCCGACCGTCAGGCTCGCATCGCCGACGCGGACCTCCGCCCCGACATCGAGGCCGGCGGCTTCCAGCGATCGCAGCAGCTCGGGATCGCGATCGTCGACGCGGAGCACCCGACCGACATGTCCGACCGGTGCATCCGCCAGCAGGACGAAGGGCACCCGCTCGACGACGCCCTCGGCATCCGGGATCGCATCGCCGTGCGGGTCGAATCGCGGCCGGCCGAGCCGCTCGTCGATGCCCTCCAGCAGGCGATCGCTGATGGTGTGCTCGAGCACCTCGGCCTCGTCGTGCACTTCGTCCCACGCGTAGCCGAACTCCTGCACGAGCCAGGTCTCGATCAGCCGGTGGCGGCGCACCATCGACAGGGCGCGGGCGAGTCCCGCATCCGTCAGACGCACGGCGCCGTAGGGCACGTGCGAGACGAGGCCGGCTGCTGCGAGCTTCTTGACCATCTCGGTCACGCTCGAGGGCGCGATGCCCAGCTTCGCCGCCAGCTGCGACGGGGTGATCGGGGCGTCCTGCCACTCGGTGTGCGCGTACACCGTCTTCAGGTAATCGTCTGCCGCGGGGGATGCCACGCCTCCAGACTACGCTGGCGGGGTGAGCGAGACCCCCGAGCGCAGCACCCATGGCGTCGGCCCCTGGAAGGGCGAGTGGCCCGACTCGGACCAATACGACCCGGAGCTGCTCGAGCACGGAGACACGCGCAACGTCATCGACCGGTATCGCTACTGGCGCATGGAGGCGATCGTCGCCGACCTCGACACGAAGCGGCACTCGTTCCACGTGGCGATCGAGAACTGGCAGCACGACATGAACATCGGCTCCATCGTCCGCAGCGCCAACGCGTTCCTCGCCGACACCGTGCACATCATCGGGCGCAGGCGCTGGAACAAGCGCGGCGCCATGGTCACCGACCGCTACCAGCATGTCGTGCATCACGAGGACGTCGCCTCGTTCGCGGCCTGGGCCACGGATGCCGGACTGCCGATCATCGCGGTGGACAACGTCGGCGAGGCGGTCCCGGTGGATCGCGCCGACCTGCCGGAACGGTGCGTCTTCCTGTTCGGTCAGGAGGGGCCGGGGCTCACCGACGAGGCGCTCGCTGCGGCATCCGCGCATATCGAGATCACCCAGTACGGCTCGACCCGATCGATCAACGCGTCGGCCGCAGGCGCCGTGGTCATGTACGAGTGGTGCCGGCGGTACGCCGGGGGATGAGCGGGTCATGACGGACCAGCGGGCCAGACGAGACGCGCCGCGTGCGTGGCAGCGACTCGACGTGATCACGACCGCGGTGCTCGCCGCGGTCCTGCTGCCGGCGACCGTCGCCGCGCTCGCGCAGCCGCCTGGGCTCACCGGGCTGCTGCTGGGCACGGCCATCGCCCTGTTCGCCCTGCTGCACGTGCTGTCCTTCGTCGCGATACGCCATCCGCTCGCGGCCTTCATCGTCGCCAGCGCGCTGATGCTCGCTCTGGCGCTCATCCCCGTCGGCGGCGTGAATACGGCCGTGATGTACCCGTCGGGGATCGCCTACCTGCTCGTGCTCGGTCAGGTGTCGCTGCAGTGCGATCGTCGGCACAGCGTCGCGGCGCTCGCGGTGGGCGTCGTCGGCGCCATCGTCATCGTGCTGACGACCCCAGGGCTGGAGAATCCGCTGTGGCAGCTGGGCGGATTCATCGGGCTGGCGGCGGCGGTCTCGGCGGCGTGGGCGCTGGGCCTGCTGCAACGGCTGCGCAGAGCGCGCGCGGAGGACGAGCTCCGAACGCGCACGCAGCGAGCGGTGTCGGAGGAGCGGGAGCGGATCAACCGGGATCTCCATGATCTCGTCGCCCACGCGACGACGGTGATGATCGCCCAGGCCGAGGTCGCCAGGGCATTCCTGCGGGAGGCCCCCGAGACGAGCGAGCGGGCGCTCGGTGTCGTCGTCGACACGGGGCGGGAGGCTCTGCGCGGCATGCGCGTGATCGTCGCCGACGATCCCGGTCGCGATCCCGCTCCGGATCTCGACGCGGTGCGCGCGCTGGTCGAGAGCGCACGTAGCCCGCGGGCGCTCGTCGACCTCGAGGAGAGCGGGGCGGTCGGAGAGCTCGAACCGGTGGTCGTGCTCGCGCTGCACCACGTGGTGCGCGAGGCTCTGACGAACGCCCTACGGCACACCGAGCCGCCGGTGCGGGTGACGGTCGTGCTGGACTGGCGCGCGACGACGCTGGTCGCGACCATCCGCGACGACGGCGGCGCCGGACGCCGGCCGAACGATCTGGGCACCGGTGTCGGGCTGATCGGCCTCGCCGAACGGGTGCGTCTGGCCGGCGGCGCACTGTCGGCCGATGCCGAAGCGGAGGGCTGGAAGGTCAGGGCCGAGCTGCCCCGCGCTGACGACGCAGCACCGACGGGGAAGGACAGGTCATGACGATCCGAGTGCTCCTGGCCGACGACCAGGACCTGCTGCGCGAGGCGCTCGCGATGATGCTCGGCCGCGACGAGCGGCTGGAGATCGTCGGCTCGGTGCGTTCGGGCGACGAGGCGATCGCGTTCGTACGCGCCCAGGCCGTCGACGTCGTCCTGATGGACGTGCGGATGCCGGGGACCGATGGCATTGCGGCCACGGCCGAGGTGCTGCGTCTGCGACCGCAGACGCGCGTGCTGGTGCTGACGACGTTCGATCTCGACGAGTACGTGTTCGCGGCGGTGCGCGCAGGAGCCAGCGGGTTCCTCACGAAGGACGCCGCACCGCAGCAGGTGGCGGACGCGGTGGTGGCCGTCGCGCAGGGCGAACCGGTGCTGGGCGAGCGGGCGTTGCAGGCCATGATCGGCTTCGTGCGGGACGGGTCTCCGGCTCCGGATGCCCAGGAAGCGCTGTCCGTGCTCAGTCCGCGCGAACAGGAGGTCGTGCATCTGCTCGCCGGCGGAGCGTCCAACGACGACATCGCGCGGGCGCTGTTCCTGTCGGCGAACACCGTCAAGACCCATGTCAAGGCCGTGCTCGCGAAGCTCGGTCTGCCCGACCGGGTCCACGTCGTGATCTGGGCGTACGAGAACGGAGTGCTCCGGCCGGGGGACTGAGCCGGAGAAGTCACCCGCACGGGTGACCGCGGTCGCCTCCGCGGGCGATGCGGGTGAACCGCGCGCGTTCTTAGCGTGAGGGCATGTCGAATCGAATCCGCTCTCTGCTCCTGGCCGCCGCCGTCCTCGGCGGAGCTGCGATCGCCGCCGTGACGCTGCTCCGGCTGCTCGCCCCCGATTCCGTCTCCTGGACGGACGATCTCGCTCCCACCTCCCTCGTTCGTCTCGGCGGAACGACCGTCGAGAGCGTCATGGTCCTGTGCGGGGCGCTCGGTGCCGTCGCGGTCGCCGTGCTCGCCGCCACGACTCCGCGCGCGACGACATCGGGCGCCCTGCGCGTCGTCGGTCTGCTCGCCGCGGCGATCGTCGCCTTCGGCACACCGGGTGGCGTGATCCCCGCCGCCGGGTACACGTTCGCGCTGCTCGTGCCCGTCGGCATCGTCGTGACGGTCGCGCTGCTCGCCGTCCGGCGCCCGTGGGTCGGCGTGCCTGTGGCGCTTCTGGTGATCGCGGCCGCCGTGCACGCCGCGGCGAACCTCGAAGGGACATCGCTCGTGCCGAGCATCCTGGCCGCCATGGTGGGCATCCTTCCGTCGATGCTCATGTCGTTGGCGCACGCGCTGACGGCGGCGGCGCTGCTGGCCTGGGTCATCGGAGCCAACGTCGATGCCAGGGGAGCCTTCGCACGCGGGGTGCTGCGGCACCGCGCGGCGATCACCGTCGTGGCCGCGCTGTGCGCCGTCCCCTACACGTTCGCCCGTGTGACGTGGCTCACTCCGTGGCCGATGTTCGGCGGCAGCGCCGAGATGTTCGACGAGTCGCCCGGCACGCAGTTGACCGGGCTGATGCTCGGATCCGCGATCCTCTTCGGGGGAGTGCTGACGCTGGGCCTCATCCGTCCCTGGGGTGAGCGGTTCCCCCGCTGGATGGCCGGTCTCGGCGGGCGCGTCGTCCCGCCAGCGCTGGCGATCCTCCCGGCGAGCTTCGTCAGCGTGCTGTTCACCGCCGGCGGCGTCGAGTTCGCGGCCGAAGGACTCGGATCTCCGTCTGGCACCGTCGACACGCTCTACGTGATGGCGATGTTCCCGTTCTGGCTCTGGGGTCCGCTGCTCGGGCTGGCGGCTTGGGCCTACGCGATGCACCGCTCCGCCCCGGTCGCTGCGGAGGCGGATGCCGCGGCGCACGCCCGCGCGATGGCTCACCTGGCCGAGATGGAGAGCCGGGAGGCGTGATCAGGACGAGGCCCGCCCCAGCCGGGCGCGCAGCCGGACGTCCGCACCGGCGGTGACCTGAACGCCGTGGATGCGGACACCGCGCAGGCCGGCCTCCTCCGCGTTGAGATCGAACGTCTTCCCGGTCGCATCGCGGAGGTGCCTGCGGGCGAAGAACAGGCCGAAGGCCATGACCGGGTTGCCGCTGCCGACCCGCAGATCGCGCAGAGTGAGGACGCCATCGCTCGAGATGCCGACCCGAGCCGTCGCGTGAGCCGATGCGGACAGGAGCTTCCAGCGGGCCGCCCCGCGAGCCCGCAGCCGGATGCCGTCGGCACCGTCCTGCCGGACGTCCAGGTCCAGACGCCTGAGACGCATGCCGGCGGACGCCAGTCCGGGCTCGAGCACCGATCGGATCAACGGCGTGATGTCGGCGGTGCGGATCGACAGGTCCACGCTGCCGCGCATGCCGGTGCCGTCCTCGGCGACCTGCAGGTCGTGACGGCTCCGCTCGATCCCGGGGAGAGTGGGACTCGCGTACACCAGCCAGGTGATCGGCGCGTCGGAGAGCCGGACATCGATGAGGAGCGGGATATCGGAGATGCGCATCGGCTGCGCGGTCACCCGGATCGAGCGGGCGACGCCGCTGCTGCTGTGCACGACGACGGGCTCCGTGGTGGGTGCCGGAACCGGTGCATGATCGGCGAAGCGCAGATCCACCGCCGTGTCGGTCGCATCGATGACGAGCGATTCCAGATCGTTGCCGAGGAGCGCGGCCGTGACACGGATGCGCTCGAGCCCGGCGGCGACGACTTCGCCGCCCGGGGTCAGCGCGACCGCGCGGATCCAGTCGACGACGGCATCCGCATCTCGTGGCCATTCCGGCGAGGGGTTCATGCCGCCATCCTCGCGCACCCAGCGCCGAGGGGGCGACTCGTCACACGGCCGCGGTGAGCCAGCGTCCTGTCCGCACGCGCCAGCCGAGGGTGGCGAGACGCGCGAGCAGGTACACGCCGAAGAAGGCGACGGCCAGCCATGTCACGCCCGCCGTGTCATCGACGCCGGTGGCGGCGATGATCCACAGTGCGGGCAGGAACGGCACGAGGTTCAGACCGCCGGCGATCGCGAGATAGCGGGCATCCCCGGCGCCCATCAGCACGCCGTCGAGCACGAAGACGATGCCCGCCACGGGCTGCGCGATCGCCAGGACGATGAGTGCGGGCTGGATGAGCGCGGCGACGTCGGCGTCTCCCGTGAACGCGAGCCCGATGACGCCCGACAGTGCGGCGATCACGCCTCCCACGATCACGCCGAACCAGGCACCCCACGCCACGGTCCTCGCCAGCACGCGCTTGACCGTGCGTTCGTCGCCGGCTCCGAGTCCCTTCCCGATGAGCGCCTGCGCTGCGATGGCCAGGGCGTCCAGGGCGAAGGCGGCCGCGGAGAAGATCGTGAACACGACCTGCCAGCCGGCGAGCTCGGTCGTGCCGATGCCGGTCGCGACGCCCACGGTCGCCAACAGCGCGACGCGCAGGCTCACGGTGCGCAGGAACAGCCACCCGCCCGAGCGCGCCGAACCCCGCACGCCGTCGCGCTGCGGCCGGACGGACGCCTCGTGGCGCTTCGCGAGGCGCCCGACGACCAGGACGTAGGCCGCCACCATGCCCCACTGCGCGGTCACGGTGCCGGCGGCGGATCCGGCGATGCCCCAGCCCCAGCCGTAGATGAACAGCCAGTTCAGCAGGGCGTTGGCGGCGAAGCCCAGGCCGGCGATCCACAGCGGGGTCATGGTGTCCTGCATGCCGCGCAGGAGCCCTGTCGCGGCGAAGACGATGAGCATCGCGGGCAGGCCCCACATCGAGATGGCGAGGTACGTGTCCGCCTGCTCGGCCACGGCGTCGGACGCGCCGAACAGCGACACCAGCCATGGGGAGGACATGGCGCCGGCAGCCGCGAGCACGGCCCCGAGGCCGAGCGCCAGCCACATCCCGTCGATCCCGACCGACACCGCGTTCTTCGGGTCGCCGGCGCCGAAGCGCCGCGCCACGGCGGGCGTCGTGGAGTACGCGAGGAAGACCATCAGGCCCACGATCGTCTGCAGCACGGCGCTCGCGATCCCGAGGCCGGCCAGCGGAGTGGTGCCCAGATGCCCGACGAGCGCGGCATCCACCATGAGGAAGGCCGGTTCGGCGACGAGGGCGCCGAGGGCCGGCACGGCGAGGCGCAGGATCTCCCGGTTGAGGGAGGCGGCGCGGGCGTTCACCCCTCGAGCCTATGGGGTGAGCTGCGCTGCGCGGGTCCTGCGGCTGCGTCGTAGGCTGGGAGAGGCAGCATCCGGAGGTGGACGATGAACGATCCCCGTGGAGACGCGGCCCGGTACCGGGCCGCGCAGACCGACAAGCCCGATGCCGAGGCCGCCCCGGCTCCGACACAGCTCACCGCCGAGAACAAGCATCAGTTCGTCGAGACCGCGATCCAGGTCGCCATCCGCCGCGGCGAGTTCGACGACCTTCCTGGGGCGGGGAAGCCGATCGAGGGACTCGGCACGCACCACGATCCGGACTGGTGGATCCGGCGCAAGATCGAGACCGAGAACCTCACCGGACTCGGTCCTCCCGCCCTCATGCTGCGCGTCGAGGACCGCGAGCTCGACGACCGGCTGGATGCGCTCGGCCGTGAGAGCGACGTCCGCGACGTGCTGGAGGACTTCAACCGGCGCGTGATCGACGCGCGCCGACAGCTCTCCGGAGGGCCTCCGGTCGTCACCCGCACGCGGGACGTGGATGCCGAGATCGCGGCCTGGCGGGAGCGACGCGAGACGATCCGCCGTGAGACCGAGGCTGAGGCCCCCGTCCCGGCCGCGCGCGAGCGGCGCCGCTGGTTCCGGCGGCGCTGAGCGCGAAGGCTCTCACGCGATCTGCGCGCGCACCGTCCTGCCGGCCAGCAGAGCGTAGAGGCCGATGGAGACGAGCAGGCCGACGGGAACGGACAGATCGAGTCCGCCGATGCCCGCACCCCACGGACCGACCCAGACCGTGGTCGACAGGAACATCGCGGTGGCGAAGCCGCCCGCCACCACCGAGACGAGTCCTGCGACGCCGAATCCGCCGAGGTACCAGAACATGCCGCCCGGCCGCTCATCGAACAGGTCGTCCCCGTCGTAGCGGTTGCGGCGCAGCACGATGTCGGCGACGTAGACGCCCATCGTCGGCACCGAGATGATCAGCAGGAACTGCAGCATCAGGTTGACGGCGCTGATCAGGTCGGATGCGAGCACGAGCACGATCGTGAACGCGCAGCCGAGCGCCCCGATGAGGATCGCCGAGGGGATGCGCCGGATCGGGACCCCGATCGACTGCAGCGCCATGCTCGCCGTGTAGGTGGTCATGCCGTTCAGCGAGATGCAGTTCACCAGGACGCCGAGCACGAACAGCGGGGCGAGCCAGACCGGCAGGTTCTCCAGCAGCGAGTACTCGATGCCGTTCGCGAGACTCTCCGGTCCGACCGTGCCTCCCAGCACGACGCCGAAGGCGGTGATCAGCACGGCGGGGAAGAGCTGTCCCAGCGAGGTCGCGCCGATGATGCCGGATGCCCTCGTGTCACGCGGCAGGTAGCGGGCCATATCGGCGCTGTTGCTGAACGACAGCGGCGACGACGCCATCAGCGCGAACGCGATCGTGACGCTCGCCCACAGCGGCAGGCCGCTGAGCGGCTCGGGCTGCGTGAAGCCCCAGTCCAGGGCCGGGGCGATGAAGCCGATGACGAGCGCGAAGATCACGAACAGCCCGATCGAGATGCCCATGTACGCCTTCAGGATCAGCGCGTGCCCGTACACGGCGACGAGCACGGTGATCGCCGAGACCACGACGGCCACCAGGATCGAGGCCAGGACCGGGTCGGGGAACCCCCAGCGCACCAGCAGCTCGCCCCCGATGAACGAGGCGGCCACCCAGTTCAGGGCGAGGAACACCCCGGAGATGAACCAGCCGTAGAACGCGATGACGATCTTGTTGCCGTGGATGCCGTAGATCGCGCGCTGGATCACCGAGCCGGACGTCCCGGCGGCGGGCCCGGAGATCGCGACGATCCCCGGCAGCAGCGCCAGCGTGCTCGAGGCGAGGATGACGAGCAGCGCCTGCCAGATCTCGAGGCCGAGCACCAGCGTCATCGACGCGCCGACGGTGATGTTCAGCACGCTGACGCCGGGCGCGGACCAGACGAAGAACAGATCACGGGCTCTGCCGTGACGCTCGCCGTCTTGAATGAGCTCGATGCCCCGGGTCTCCGGGGTGTTCGGCGCGTCGACGAACTCGGGCTCTGATTCCGGGGCGGCACCGGTGCGGAGGGAGGGGAGGGCGGATGCTTCGGACATGGCGGTCCTTCCAGAGGGGGCACCCCCCTGCGTCGCTGCAGGGGGCGTTCGGGTTTCAGAGGGGATGAGGTCAGTCCCGCCGGTGGGCGACCTCGCCGTGCACGAGCGTGCACAGCACGGCGCCGGTGAGCAGGTCGTCGGTCGGGGCGGCCAGCGGGTCGACGTCCAGCACGGCGACGTTCGCGTAGAAGCCGGGAGCGATGCGCCCGTACTCCTCGTCGATCCCGCCGACGAACGCCGCGCCGGACGTCGCCGCGGCGAGCGCCTGCGCGGCGCTGAACGCGCGCTCCGGGTGGTACGCGGGCAGGTGGCGGTCGATCGTGGACCGGCCGGACATCGCGATGAACAGGTTGTGCAGAGCCTCGTGGGGTGCGGTGGGGGCGTCGGTGCCGAGCGCGACCGGGACGTCGACGTCGCGGAACCAGTTCCACGGGAAGCCGTCCTCGGCACGCCGGTCGCCGAGCACCGCCATCCAGTTGTCCAGGATGGCGGGGTCGCAGTGCACCGGCTGCATGGACGCGGCGATGCCGTGCTGCCGCATTCGGGCGACCGTCTCGGGGGTGACCGATTCGAGGTGCTCGATGCGGGGGCGCCGGCCGGTGCCGGCGCCGTTCGCCTGCTCGCAGGCGACGACGAGGTCGACGGCCAGCGCGCTCGCGGCGTCGCCGATCGCGTGCATGGCGAGCTGCAGACCGGCCCGGTCGGCAGCGATCGCGACGGGTGTCGCCGCCTCGCGGCTCCAGATCGGGTCGGCGTTGGATCCGTCGGCATAGGGACGCGCCATCGCGGCGGTGCAGGCGTCGATGACGCCGTCCAGGATGAACTTCACCCCGACCACCTTGAGCCAGGGCGTCCCCGTGGCGGCCAGCTCGTCGCGCAGTTGCACGGCTCGATCCACCTGGGCGAGGTCGGCGTCCGGGTCGCCGGTGGAGCTCAGCCACCAGTGCGCGGTGACCGGGAAGGGCAGCCGCCCGTCGCGGTCCAGACGGCGCCGCAGTGCCGCCATCGACTGCTCGGTCATGCCCATGTCGGCGGCGCCGGTGACTCCGGCGGCCAGGTACGCGTCGAAGGCGAGGTCGAGGTGGGCGTCGATCTCCTCGTCGGTGCGGATGCTCTCGAGGTAGTCGGCGAGCAGGTCCATCGCCGCGGTCTCGAGCAGGAAGCCGGTGGCATCGCCGTTCTCGTCGCGGACGACCTCGCCGCCGATCGGGTCGACGGTGTCGCGGTCGATGCCGGCGGCGCGCAGCGCCGCGGAGTTCACCCAGGTGCTGTGCAGGTCGTTCGCGTCGAGGAAGACCGGGATGTCGTCGATGACCTCGTCGATCATCGCCGCGGTCGGCCGGGACACGCCTTCGGGCAGGGAGTCGAACAGCCAGCTGACGCCCTCGATGATCGTGGCGTCCGGATTCGCCGCACGCGCCTCCCGCAGTCGCTGCTGGATCTGCTCCAGCGACGCGCAGTCGCGCAACTGCACCTTGCCCTGAGCGTGGCCGAACATGGCGAGGTGCGCGTGAGCCTCGATGACGCCGGGCATCGCGAACGCCCCGCCCAGGTCGACGACCTCGGCATCGGGTCCCGCGGCATCGCGCACCTCCTGCTCCGTCCCGACGGCGAGGATGCGGTCACCACGCACCGCGAAGGCCGAGTGCAGGGGAGCGTCCGCCAGTCCGTCGAAGACGACGGCGTCACGGTAGACGGTGGTGTTCTCGGTCATGGACGGATCTCCTTCGATCAGGTCGGGATGCGATCGGGTCAGAGGGCGAGCTCGATGTGCGGGCGCGTGGTGTTCTCAGCGGGGGTGCCGTCGAGGATGTCGGCGCGGCGGCCGGCGGGGTCGAGCACGACGGTCGCGAGGCTCGCCCAGCGCTGTCCCATCGGCAGCGCGAGGTCGGGCACGCACGTCACGGGCGGTTCGCCGTCGCCGGTGACGAGGGCCGCGCGCAGCTGCTCGGCATCCGTCGGATCGGTCCCGTTCACCAGTCGGTCGCGCAGGAAGTCCCAGCGCTGGCCGGAGTCGGGCTGGTACAGCCAGGTCTTCTCGGCGGCGGCGGGCTGCGCGGTGAGGAAGTGGTTGGTGCGCAGCCAGGTGCCCTCGGTGATCGCCGGCGCCTCGAACACGCCCTCCGGGCTGATGTCGAGCAGCACGGCCTCGCCCTGCTCGTCGAAGAGCGCGAACGATCCCGAGCTCGTGACTGGTGCGTCGCGCACCAGTTCGACGGCGTGCGCCGCGCTGGTCGCCTCTTCGAGCACGAGGGCGGCGAGCACGTGCATCGGGATGCCCTCCGGGCGGTCGGACCGGTGCCCGAGGATGTTGAAGTGCAGCGCCACTCCGACGCTGTTCACGCCGATCTTGCCGAGGATGCCGCACTCGGTGAGGCCCGCGTAGTCGTGAACGCCGCCGCGCGAGACGATCGTGTGCCAGTACGGCGCGATCTCCATGTGCCAGTCCCAGGTCTGCACGCCGAGCGTGCGCGCGCGGCCCTCGGCGTCGCGGATCGAGCGCACGATGGTCGAGCATTCGCCGGGCGGGACGGCGACGCTGCGGGACAGGACCTCGGTGCGGCCGTTCAGCGCCGCGACCCGCCACAGCTCGGCATCCGCGCCTGCCGCGATGCCCTCGATCTGGGCACGCAGCGCCGGACGGTGGGCGCCGACCGCGTCGAGCATCCGGTCGGCGTCGTCGCGCACGGCGCTCTCGTCGATGCCGCCGAGACGGAACAGCCGGTCGTAGGCCTCGACGGTCCCGGGCAGGGCCTCGCGCAGCTGTCGTCCGCGATCGACGCCGCGCTGGAACGGGTCCGCGGCGTCGACCGCGATCTGCAGGCGATCGGCGGGGCGGGGAAACGGCGAAGTCATGAGAGTTCCTCTCCGGGAAGAACCGGAGTGCGCGGCGGGGGGGTGCGGCGATCGCCGGTGGCCTCGAAGGCGGCGGCGAGGCGGAGCAGTGCGGTGTCGTCCCAGCCGCGGCCGGCGAAGGTCAGGCCCACCGGCATCCCGATGTCGGCCATCGTCCCCATCGGCACCGTGACGGTGGGAACGCCCAGGTGGCGGACGGCGAGATTGCCGTTCGCGACCCAGACCCCGTTGCGCCAGCCGGCGTCGGCGGATGCCGGGTTCACGTCCATGTCGGCCGGGCCGACGTCGGCGACGGTCGGGAAGACGACGGCGTCCAACTCCAGCCCGTCCATCCAGTCCTCGAGGTCGACGCGCCGGGTCTGCTCGAGGCCGCGCACGCCCTCCTCGAGGTGCGGGATGTCGGTGAACGCGGCGTGAGGCCGCGTCTTCACGAAGCCGGGGTACTCGGCGATGTCGTCGTCGAAGCCGGTGTAGCGGTCCGGCAGCGCGCCTTCAGGATGCGGGAAGATGCGGGCGCCGTCCACGAGCTCGAGCCGGTCGAGCGCGGGATCGCCGTTCGCGCGCAGGAAGTCGTCCCACGCCCACGCGGAGAGATCCTCGATCTCGGAACGGAGGAATCGTTCGCTGACCAGACCCCGCGTCTTCAGCGTCGGGGCACCGGCTCGATCGCCCTCGTAGTTCGTGATCATCGGGAAGTCGACCTCGACGACCTCGGCGCCGGCCGCCTCCAGATCGCGTCGCGCCTGCTCCCAGAGGGCGAGGACGGATGCCCTGGTCTGGATGCGCTGACCCGTGGGGCCCCCGATGGTGGTGCCCGTGCCCGCCTCCGGATCAGCGTCGATGTACATGCGCGGCACGCCGAGTCGGCGGCCCGCGAGCGCCGCGCGGGGGTCGACGGCGGCGAGCGCCGTGTAGGAATCGGGACGTACCGCGCTCGCCGTGGGGATGCGCACCCACGGCTGCGCCCGCCAGAAGTCGCCGCGGACCTCCGCGTCGTCGGCCACGACGACGTCGAGCACCTCGAACAGATCCGCCATGCTGCGCGCGTGGGGCACGACGACGTCCATGGTGGGCACGAGGGGCCAATTGCCGCGCACCGAGATGACCCCGCGCGACGGGGTGTACGCGCACAGGGCGTTGTTGGACGCCGGCGCCCGTCCGCTCGACCAGGTCTCCTCGCCGAGACCGAAGGCGCAGAAGCTCGCCGCCGTCGCTGTTCCGGAGCCGTTCGAGGACCCGGAGCCGAAGGCGCTGGTCAGCCACTCCCCGTTGTACGGGCTCTCCGCGCGGCCGTACACGCCGCGCTGCATGCCGCCGTTCGCCATCGGCGGCATGTTCGTCAGGCCCAGGCAGATCGCTCCCCCGGCACGGAGACGCTCGATCGTGAACGCGTCGCGCTGGGCGACGAGGTCGGCGAAGGCCGGGGATCCGGATGCCGCGGTGAGGCCGGCGACGAGGTAGCTGTCCTTGGCCGTATAGGGGATGCCGTCGAGCGGCCCGAGCACGGCGCCGGCGGCACGACGCGCGTCGGATGCCTCGGCCTCGGCGAGAGCACGGGGGTTGCGCACGACCACCGAGTTCAGCGCCGTCGGGGTGTCCGGAGCATCGTATGCGTCGATGCGGGCGAGGTAGGCGTGCACGAGGTCGACGCTGGTGGCCGCTCCGCTCTCGAGCGCGCTGCGCAGCTCGGCGATGGATGCCTCCACGACGTCGATCACGATCGGGCTCCTGCCTGCGCCGGTGTCTTCGGCTGCTGCTGCGTGATGCAGTGGATGCCGCCGCCCCGGGCGAAGATCGCCCTGGCGTCGACGGTCACGACCTCGCGGCCGGGGTAGGCGCCCGCGAGGATCTCGCGGGCGCGCGCGTCCGCAGCCTCCTCGCCGAAGCCGCACGCGATCACGCCGTCGTCGACGACGAGGTGGTTGATGTAGCTCCAGTCCACATATCCCTCGTCGTCGCGCAGGGTGGTCGGTGCCGGCACATCGATGATCTCGAGCGGCCGCCCCGCGGCATCCGTCTTGTCGCGCAGCAGCGCCTTCAGGTCGCGCGTGACGGCGAAGTCGGGGTGGGCCGGGTCGTCCTGGCTGTGCAGCAGGAGCGTGCCGGGAGAGGAGAACGCCGCCACGATGTCGACGTGCCCGCGGGTGCCGAACTCGTCGTAGTCGCGCGTGAGGCCGCGGGGCAGCCAGATGGCCTTCTCGGCGCCGAGCGTCCGCGCCATCTCGGCCTCGACGCGGTCCCTGTCCGCAAAGGGGTTGCGGTTCGGGTCGAGCTGAACGGTCTCGGTCAGCAGCACCGTGCCCTCGCCGTCGACGTGGATGCCGCCGCCCTCGTTGACGAGGACGGAGCTGATCCGCTCCGCGCCGATCTCGGCGGCGACCGAGCGGGCGACCAGCGCGGAGGCCTCCCATTGCGCCCAGGCGGGGGCGCCCCACCCGTTGAAGATCCAGTCCACGGCGCCGAGGACATCCGGGCGCTCGTCATCGATCACGAAGGTCGGGCCGACGTCGCGCATCCAGAACTCGTCCAGCGGGGTCTCGACGATCTCGACGGCCGAGCCGAGCAGGCCGCGGGCCCGCGCGGTCTCGGTCGGATCCACGAGCATGGTGACCGGTTCGAACCGCGCGATCGCGAGCGCGACGTCGGACCACGCCCGGTACGCGGTCTCCTGCCAGGCCTCGCCCTCGCCGAGGGTGAGGCCCGCGCGCGGGAAGGCCATCCAGGTGCGTTCGTGCGGTGCACCCTCGTGCGGCATCCTCCAGGTCACGTCGCCTCCTTCGCTCGACTGACGCCATCGTATATTGACCATGCGATCAATACAAGGATTTCCTACACTGGAGGCACCATGGCGACCTCCCCGGCCAGAACCCGTACCCGCAAGAGCCCCGCGCAGCGCTCCGGCGAGATCCACGACGCGGCCCTCGGACTCGCCCGCGAGCAGGGGCTGTCCGCATTGACCCTGCGTTCCGTCGCCGCCAGGGCCGGCGTCGCATCCGGGCTGGTGGCGCACTACGCGACGAGCATGGACGATCTGATCGCCCGCACGTTCCGCGAGCTCACCGCCGGCGAACTCGACGACGTGCGCAGACAGGCGGATGCCTCCGATGACGCGGCAGGCCGCATGGCCGTCCTGATCGCGACCGTGCTCGGCCGCGACCACGACGACATCACCCTGGTCTGGGTGGATGCCTGGTCGCTTGGTCGAGGCAGCGCCGCACTCTCGGCCGCGATCGACGAGCAGATGCAGGCGTGGCAGTCGTACATCGCCGGGATCATCCGGGACGGCCGCATCGCAGGGATGTTCGCCGTCGACGACGAGGAGGCCGTGGCGTGGCAGATCCTGGCCATGATCGACGGCCTCTCCGCGCACGCCCTGACCAGGGGCACGGATGCGGCGCTCTTCGCCGCTCGCCTCGCTCAGGCCTGCGAGACGCTCGTCGGGGCGGCCGCCGGCACGATCGTCTCGCGGCTGCCCTCGGCGACGTGAGCCCGGTCCTCCGCTGCGACCTCCGGTCACGGCCGTAGGCTGTCCCTCATGACTGATGCTCTTCCCGCAGGCCTGGCCACCGCCGAGTTCAGCTCCGACATCCGCCCGCAGGACGATCTGTACCGGCACGTCAACGGTGCCTGGATCGAGAACACCGAGATCCCGGGCGACAAGGCCCGCTGGGGATCGTTCCACCTGCTCGCCGAACAGGCGGAGAAGGACGTCCGCGCGATCATCGAGGAATCCCGGACCGCGGAACCCGGGTCCGCGGCGCGCAAGATCGGCGACCTGTACGCGAGCTTCATGGACACCGACCGCATCGCCGCGGCCGGAGTGACGCCCCTCGCGGACACGCTCGCCGAGATCGACGCCATCGACGGCATCCCCGCCTTCCTGCGGACGGTCGGCGCATACGACCGCGACGGGCGCGCGTCCGTCATCGGCGTGTACGTCGACGGCGACCCCGGCGACCCGGAACGCTACCTGCCGGTGCTCGTGCAGGGCGGTCTGTCGCTGCCCGACGAGAGCTACTTCCGTCTCGACACCTTCGTCGACACCCGCGCGGCGTATCGCGCGCACCTCGAGCGCCTGCTCGCGCTCGCCGGGATCGCGGACGCCGCGGCCGACACCGACCGGGCGATCACGCTCGAGACCGAGCTCGCGGGGCATCACTGGGACAACGTGCGCAGTCGCGACGCGGTCGCCACCTACAACCCCAAGACCTGGGACGAGCTGCAGGTGCTCGTCGGGGTCGATCTCACGCCGTGGCGCGAGGCGGTCACGCCGTCGAACCCCGCTGCGTTCGACGAGGTCGTCGTCTCGCAGCCGAGCTTCTTCGAAGGCCTCGGCTCCCTGCTCGTCGCCGAGCGCCTCGACGACTGGAAGGCCTGGCTGCGCGCCAAGGTCGTGCACGCCGCGGCCCCGTACCTCACCGACGACCTGGTGCAGGAGAACTTCTCGTTCTACGGCACCGAGCTCACCGGAGTGCCGACCATCCGCGAGCGCTGGAAGCGCGGCGTCTCGCTCACCGAGGGCGCCCTCGGCGAGGCGATCGGCAAGGTCTACGTCGAGCGGCACTACCCGCCGACGGCGAAGGCCGCCATGGACGAGCTCGTCGCGAACCTCATCGAGGCGTACCGGCAGAGCATCACCACCCTCGAGTGGATGAGCCCGGAGACCCGCGAGCGCGCGCTCGCCAAGCTCGACGCGTTCACCCCCAAGATCGGGCACCCCGAGGTGTGGCGCGACTACTCCTCGCTCGAGATCGACGAGGCGGACCTGTTCGGCAACGTCCGGCGCGCGAACGTCTTCGAGCACGACCGCAACATCGACAAGGTCGGCGGACCCATCGACCGCATGGAGTGGCACATGCCCCCGCAGATGGTCAACGCGTACTACAACCCGTCGATGAACGAGATCGTCTTCCCGGCGGCGATCCTGCAGTACCCGTTCTTCGACGCGGGCCGGGACGCGGCGGCGAACTACGGCGGCATCGGTGCCGTGATCGGCCACGAGATCGGTCACGGATTCGACGACCAGGGCAGCCGGTACGACGGGACCGGGAAGCTCGAGGACTGGTGGACCGACGCCGACCGCACGGCGTTCGAGGAGCGCACCAGGGCGCTCATCGCGCAGTACGACGCCCTGGTCCCGCTCGGTCTGGCGGAGGAGCACCACGTCAACGGCGCCCTCACCATCGGTGAGAACATCGGCGACCTCGGCGGCCTCGGCATCGCGCTGAAGGCCTACGAGCTGTCGCTCGGCGGCCAGAAGGCGCCGGTCATCGACGGCTACACGGGCGTGCAGCGTCTGTTCCTGTCGTGGGCGCAGGCCTGGCAGCAGAAGAGCCGGGATGCCGAGACGATCCGTCTGCTGACGATCGATCCGCATTCGCCGAACGAGTTCCGGTGCAATCAGATCGTGCGCAACATCGACGCGTTCTACGAGGCGTTCGGCATCACCGAGGAGGATGCGCTGCACCTGCCGGCTGACGCGCGTGTGACGATCTGGTGACTTTTCACGGACGCGGGGGACCGGAGCGTCGGCGGGCGGGGTTACGATAGCCGTGCTGCTGGGGAGCATGCTCCCCGGAAGACCCCCCTTCCACCTCCTGCCGTGAAGGACCACGCGTGGGCTCCTCCCTCCCCCCGTTCCCCGAGCCCGTCGACGGTGCGCCGTCGGCGACCGTACGCCGTTCGCAGCGCAGTGGCCGTCGGCTGCCGCGTCGGGCCGCGATCGGACGGCGCTCGTTCGTCGCGACGCTGAAAGCGCTCGAGGAGCTGGCGGATGCCGGGGCGCAGGTCTCGGTGCACGTCGTCGACCTCGACACGCACCACCACGTGCTGTCCGGGGACGACCATGTCACGCTGCCGATCGCGGGGCTGGGGATCGTGCCGCTGCTCATCGAGGTCGCGGCCGGGTTCGAGGACGGATCGCTGGATCCGCTCGAGATCGTCGAGCGCTCGGCGATCGATCAGGTCGCGACCGCGGGGATCTGGCGGCACCTGCGCGCGCCGGCGCTTCCGCTCACAGACCTGGCGGTCCTCGCGGCCACCGCCGGCGACCCCATCGCGGTGAACGCTCTGCTGCAGCGCGTCGGCCACGACCGCGTGCGCGCGCGGATCGAGGATCTCGGGCTCGCCAGGACCGCGATCCTGGACCGGTTCCGCGACGACCGCGGCCCGGACGACGCCCCCCACGTCGCGGTCGGCACGAGCCGCGAGCTCGCGGGCCTCTTCTCGGCGCTGGTCAACTCCGCCGTCGTGGATGCCGCGGTCAGCGCGCAGGTCTCGGAATGGCTCAGCCTGAACCAGGACCTGAGCCTGGTCGCCGCTCCGACCGGGCTGGACCCGTTCGCGCACGATCACGATCAGCACGGCCTGCTGTTCATCAACAAGACCGGACGCGACCGGGGCGTGCGCGCCGAGGCCGGCGTCCTGGCGGGCCCCCGTTCCGGGGTCGCCTACGCGATGATCGTGTGCTTCGACGATCTCTCCATCGCGCACCGCCTGCGCGCGCACGACGTGTTCCGCCTGCTGGGCGTGGAGCTCATGGAGTACACGCACTGATCGCGGTGCCGCTCGTCCAGCGAGCGGCACCGCACGTCAGCGGGTCACGCCGACGCGCGACGCGCCCTCGCCGAGCGACTCCAGCTTCGCCCACGCGATGTCGGCGTGCACGCGGCCGCCCAGGCCGCAGTCGGTCGAGGCGATGACGCGGTCGGCGCCGACGATGTCCGTGAAGCGGCGGATGCGCTGCGCCACGAGGTCGGGGTGCTCGACGACGTTCGTGGCGTGGCTCACGACGCCGGGGACCAGCACGAGATCGTCCGGCACCGCGGCATCCGCCCACGCGCCGAACTCGTGCTCGTGGCGGACGTTGCCGGCTTCGAAGGAGATCGAGCCGACGTTCGCCTTGAGCACCTCGGGGAGGATCTTCGCGATCTCGATGTCGGTGACGTGCGGGCCGTGCCAGGACCCCCAGCACAGGTGCAGGCGCACGAGCTCCTTCGGCAGTCCCTGGATCGCGTAGTTCAGGGCCTCGATGCTCTTGGCAGTGAAGGCGAGATAGTCCTCGACGCTCGGCTCGGGGTTGATCTGGTCCCAGTTCTCGGCGAGCGACGGGTCGTCGAGCTGCACGATGAGACCGGCATCCGTGATCGCCTTGTACTCCTCGCGCAGCGCCTCGGCCCACGCCCACAGGTGCTCGTCGTGCGTGGCGTAGTGCTCGTTCCAGACCCGGGCGGCCGAGCCGGGTGCGATCGCCGTGATGAACCCCTGCTCGCCGTCGCCGAGGGCGGCCTGGAGATGGCGGATGTCGGCGGCGACGGCATCCTGACCGCGGTAGGAGATCGGGCCGGTCGTCGTCGGGAACTCCGTGGCGGGCTTGCCCTCGAACGCGCCGGAATGCGGGTCGCTGTACACCGCGGGGAACAGGTGCCGGTCGCGCCGATCGACGAAGCTCGTCAGCTCGATGTTCCCCGGCGTCGAGACGGCCGTCGGCTGGGTGAAGAGGTTGTTGTCGGTGAGGGAGAGCCCGTTCACGCGCTGGAAGGAGTATCCCCACCAGGCGCCGTAGTCGAGCGGGTTCGACATCGCCTTGCCGAACTCGCCGTCCCCGACCAGGGTGATGCCCGCCTCGCGCTGGCGGCGCACGACGTCGGCCACGGCATCCGCCACCAGCGCCTCGAACTCGGGCGTGGTCTCGAGGGTGAAGCCGTCGTCCGCGAGAGCTCGCGCCGCATTCGCGGCGATGAGGGCCTCAGTGCGGGGCAGGCTTCCGGAGGTCGTGGTGGCGATCGTGCTCATGCCTCGACGCTATCGGGGAAGCCGGGACCCGCCGATTCGCGTGACGAACCGTGACCCGTAGGCTCGAGGGATGACCGCTGCTGACTGGACCCCGCATCGCCGTGATGACGGCGAGCTGCTGGGGTGGATCCGTCCCGAAGGCTCCGACTGGGTGGCCGTCGATGTGCTGGGCCGCCCGGCCTCCGGCGCCGTCGACTGGCTCGACGCCGAGGCCGCCCTCGAGGAGCACGGGCTCGCCTGGCTCGCGGACGCCTGGATGCTGGAGGGCGAGTCCGAGCGTCCGCTGCGGGTGCGCATCGTCGAGGTCACCCCGACGGATGCCGGCCGCTCCGGCCGCATCGTGGTGAAGCAGGACGACTTCGGCGACATGAGCCGACCGGCGAGCGAGCCGTACGTATTGCCGTGGCCGATCCCGTTGCGGTTGCGTCCGCCGCACGAGGGCGACCCCGACCCGCGCGTGTTCTGATCCGGTCCGCGCTGCACAGCGTCGGCGGTCGCGCTGGCGCCGCGGCTCAGGGCAGCGAGGGATGCTGTTCGACGGCGCGCTGGCGCGGGATGAACAGCGACAGCAGGACCGCGATGATCCCCGCCGCGATGGCGAGCCAGAAGCACACCTGGAACGCGTCGCGGGTCGGCACGGCGACCCCTCCGACCTCGACGCTCATGGCGGCGAGCACTCCGCCCATCACCGCGGACGCGCTCGAGGTCCCCACCGAGCGGAACAGGGCGTTCAGACCGTTGGACGCGCCCGTCTCGTTCGCCGGCACCGAGCGCATGATGATCATCGGCATCGCGGCGAACGTGAAGCCGATCCCGACGCCGATGAAGAGGTTCGCCACGAAGATGTGCCACACCTCGCTCGACCACAGCAGCACGAACACGTAAGCGAAGACGATGGCGGCCGCGCCGCCGGTGAACAGGGGCCGAGGGCCGATCGTGCGCTCCAGCCAGCCGGACAGCGGGGAGATGATCATCATGACCAGGCCCGCCGGCATCACGATGAACGCCGCCGAGAGCATGTCGAGGCCGAACCCCGCGCCGGTCTCCGCGGGCAGTTCCAGCATCTGCGGGAAGGTGACGTTCGACGCGAACAGGGCGAATCCCATGCCGATCGCCGCGATGTTGGTGAAGAGAACGGCGGGGCGAGCGGCCACGCGCAGGTCGAGCAACGGCTCGCGTGTGCGCAGCTGGTACCAGCCCCACACCAGCAGCACGAGGAGGCCGCCGACGATGCACGTCAGGGTCAACGGCGCCGTCCAGCCCCACTCCGCCCCGCGGGAGACGAACAGCAGGATGCCGGTGAGCCCGATCGCCAGGCCGACGGCGCCGATGTAGTCGAGACGTCCCGGCGAGCGCAGCACGTCTTCGGGGACGAACAGGAACACCAGCACGAGTCCCGCCACGCCCAGTCCCGCGGCCAGCCAGAACAGGGCGTGCCAGTCGGCGTTGAGTGCGAGGTAGGCGGCCAGGGGCATCCCGATCGCCCCGCCGACTCCCATGGTGGCGCTCATGAGGGCGACGGCCGTCCCCAGGCGCTGCGGAGGAAGGACGTCCCGCATGATCGCGATGCCGAGCGGGACGACGCCGGTGACCGCCCCCTGGAGGGCACGCCCGATGATCACGCCGACGATCGATCCGGACAGCGCGGCGATGAGGGATCCGACGACGAGCAGCGCGAGCAGCGCCACCACGACGCGACGCTTGCCGTACATGTCGCCAAGGCGTCCGGAGATCGGCGTGGCGACAGCGGCGACGAGCAGCGTGATCGTGACGACCCAGGTGGTGTCCTCGCGCGAGGCGTTCAGCAGGTTCGGCAGCTCCGCCTGAAGCGGCACGACGAGCGTGAACATGAAGGACGAGCAGAGGCCGGCGAAGGCCAGCACGGCCACGATCGCCCAGCGAGGCGGGGTCCGGGAGAGGCGTCTGCGCGCCTTCTCGTCTTCCGTACCCACCAGACAAGGCTATCGGCGCCGGAGACGCCGAGGCCCTCGGACAGATGATTCAGTGGCCTCGTCGCTCGAGCCAGCGCGTGAGCGCGGCCGCGAGTGCCGCGGGGGCGTCGTGCTGGATGAGGTGCCCGGCGTCGGGGAGCACCGTGAGCGACGCGTGCGGGATCGCCGCCTGCAGCCGATGCGCCCGATCGACGGGGATCCAGGTGTCCTCCGCGCCCCAGATGATGTGCACGGGTTCGTCGATCGTGCTGTAGAGCGGTTCGACCTCGGCCGTGTACCGCTCGTCGGCCTCTGAGATCTGCCGGTAGAACGCCGCCTGCCCCGGTGCGTCCGTCCAGGGCTGGACGAGCATTGCGAGATCGTCGGGGTGGATGCCGCGATGACTCGCTCCCGCGATATAGGCCTCGATCGCGCCGCGGTGCACGGCAGGCGGGAGTTGCGCGAACACCTCGGCATGGTCCTTGACGAGCGAGAAGAAGGGCGACCCCCACGGGCGCAGGGCGACCGCGTCCACCAGGCACAGCGACGCGAACCGTGCGCCGTGGAGCAGGCGGGCGCGCAGCGCCACGGCCCCGCCGAAATCGTGCGCGACGACGTGAGGGGCGTCGAGCTCCCAATGATCGAGGAGGTCCGCGAAGAGCTCGCCCTGCACGCCCAGGTCCACGGCGTGCTCGGCGGACTTCGACGAAGCGCCGTAGCCCGGCATGTCCCACAGATGCACGGTGAACTCGGCGGACAACGCTCGGGCGATGGGCTGCCACAGGGCGGACGACCACGGGGTGCCGTGCAGCAGCACCAGCGCCGGCCCGGAGCCGAATCGGTCCCACGCGACCGTCCGGCCTCGCCAATCGAACGTCCTGGCCAGAGAGTTCATGCTCACAGCGACAACACTTGCATCGACGTCGGACATCGTCGGGGCGGTCGCCGACGGCGGATCAGTCTTGCGTCGGGAGCACGAACGACCCCGTGTCGCCGGGGTTGACGGCGACCTCCCACCGGTATCCGTCGGGATCCGCGAAGTAGCCGGAGTAGCCGCCCCACTCCCGCCGCGACGCGGGCCAGACCCGGGCTCCGAGGCCGCCGGCTTCGGCGAGGACGGCGTCGACCTCGGCTTCGGCGGACACGTTGTGCGCCAGCGTGATCGGGGCGAGGCCGGATGCCGGGGGCTCACCGATCTCGGCCGTGAAACCGTCGATGCTCCACAGCGACAGGATGACCCTGTCGGCGACGGGGAGCATGAGCACGTCGTCGGCTTCGAACAGGGCTGCCATCCCAGCCCGTCCACGAAGAAGGCGCGGCTGCGAGCGACGTCGGCGACCGCGAGGGTGATGAAGCTCACGCGCTGTTCCATGCGCCCAGAGTGGCACGGGCGGCCGACATCGCTCCAGAGGGACCGGCGCGCGGGCGCGGATAGGATGAAGGTGCCCGTATTCACGGGCATCCCACCCGCAGCATCCGACCATTGGAGCCACCGTGGCCGAACAGTCCCGTCTTGACAAGGTCATCAGCCTCGCCCGCCACCGAGGGTTCGTGTTCCAAGCGGGTGAGATCTACGGCGGTTCCCGGTCGGCCTGGGACTACGGACCCCTCGGCACCGAGCTCAAGGAGAACATCCGCCGACAGTGGTGGCAGACGTTCGTGCGCGGCCGGGGCGACATGGTGGGCCTCGACTCGTCGATCATCCTCCCCAAGCGCGTGTGGGAGGCATCCGGGCACGTGGCGACCTTCACCGACCCGCTCGTGGAGTGCCTGCAGTGCCACAAGCGCTTCCGTGCGGACAATCTCGTCGAGGACTTCGAGGCCCGCAAGGGACGCAAGGCGGAGAACGGCCTGGCCGATGTGCCCTGCCCGAACTGCGGGACCAAGGGTCAGTACACCGAGCCGAAGGCCTTCTCGGGCCTCGTCAAGACCTACCTCGGCGTCGTCGACGATGAGTCCGGGCTGTACTTCCTGCGCCCCGAGACGGCCCAGGGCATCTTCGTCAACTTCACGAACGTGCTCACCGCGAGCCGCAAGAAGCCGCCGTTCGGCATCGGACAGGTCGGCAAGGCCTTCCGCAACGAGATCACGCCCGGCAACTTCATCTTCCGCACCCGCGAGTTCGAGCAGATGGAGATCGAGTTCTTCACGCCGCCGGCCGAAGCTCAGCAGTGGTTCGAGCACTGGGTCGAGGCGTGCTGGGCGTGGTTCATCGACCTCGGGATCGACCCCGAGAACATGAGGCAGTTCGACGTCCCCGAGGACGAACGCGCGCACTACTCCGCCGGCACGATCGACTTCGAGTACCGGTTCGGGTTCCCCGGCAAGGAGTGGGGTGAGCTGATGGGCGTCGCCAACCGCACCGATTTCGACCTCTCCAGCCACACCGAGGCATCCGGCCAGAGCCTGACGTACTTCGACCAGGCATCCGGCGAGCGGTACACGCCCTACGTGATCGAGCCCTCCTTCGGCCTCACGCGGTCGATGATGGCGTTCCTCGTCGACGCGTACGTCGAGGAGGAGGTGCCGAACGCCAAGGGCGGCACCGACGTCCGCACCGTGCTCAAGCTCGACCCGCGCCTGGCGCCGGTGAAGGTCGCCGTCCTGCCGCTGTCGCGCAACGAGAACCTGTCGCCGCTCGCGCGCGAGGTCGCCGACGGCCTCCGCGGACGCTGGGCCGTCGACTTCGACGACGCCGGCGCGATCGGGCGGCGCTACCGCCGTCAGGACGAGATCGGAACGCCGTTCTGCGTCACGGTCGACTTCGACTCGCTCGACGACCGCGCCGTCACGGTCCGCGACCGCGACACCATGGCGCAGGAGCGCGTGGCGATCGAGAACCTGCACGCCTACCTGTCGGAGCGTCTCAAGGGCGCCTGACCGCACGCCGTACGCGGCGGAACAGGGGGTTCCCGTCTTCCCGGGAGGCCGCGACCGGATGTTGCGCGTCGAGACCCCGTCCTGTTCACGAAACCTCCCCGTGTTCGCGTGATCGACGAGAGGTCTCGTGAACAGGACGGGGTCAGTCGGCTCTCATGCGTCCCGTCCGCATGAAACGATGGTTCCGTGGAGACGACGACCTTCGCCGCGACCGACGGCTTCCCGCACACCGCTCTCGTGGGCGTCACCGGCCCGGACGGGACCCTCGCCGTGCAGGGCGATCCGCGGGCGGTGCTGCCCCTGGCATCCGTGACCAAGCCGCTGACCGCCTGGGGCGTCTTCGTCGCGATCGAGCGGGGATTCGTGGACCTGGACGAGCCGGGCGAGCCCGGCGGGGCGACCGTGCTGGAGCTGCTCGACCACACCAGCGGGCTGCCGATGGAGGGCGTCGAACCCCGACGGGCCTCGGGAGAACGCCGGATCTACTCGAACGCCGGATTCGACGCCGTCGCCGCGCACGTCGCCGACAAGGCCGGCATGGCGTTCGCGGACTGGATGCGGCGCGAGGTCGTCCTCCCGCTCGGGATGACGCAGACCGATGTCACCGGGCGGCCCTCTGCCGGGGCCCGCGCCTCGATCGACGATCTCCTGATCTTCGCTCGGGAGGTGCTGCGGCCCACACTGATCTCCGCCGGACTGCGCGACCTCGCGCTCATGGACTCTCACCCCGGCCTGCGCGGGGTCGTGCCGGGTTACGGGTCGTTCTCGGACAACACCTGGGGACTCGGTTTCGAGCGCAAGGGCACCAAGAGTCCGCACTGGCTGAGCGACGCGTTCCCTCCCGAGACCGCCGGTCATTTCGGTGCGCAGGGCAGCTTCCTGTTCATCGACCGGTCACGCGACCTCGCCGCGGCCTTCCTCTCCGGTGTCCCCTTCGGTGAGGACCACAAGCGGATCTGGCCCCCGCTCACGGACGAGATCGTCGCGCGATACGGTCGATGAGGGGATCCGAACTCGCACTCATCCCGTGACGGTCAGCTGCATCTGGTCGGTGCCGCCCGCCTCGGCCCAGGCCAGCGAGCGCTCGAGGATGCCGCGGAGCACGTCGAGGTCGACCTTCTCGAGGTCCTTGATGTACACGCACGCGACGCTCGAGGTGTGCGGTCCGAGTCCGGACAGCGCCTCGCGGTGGGCGTCCACGCCGTCGACGAGGTAGATCGTCGACGCGGCCTTGCGCGGGGCGAACCCCAGCAGGCCCATGTCGCCTTCGGTGCCCGTCGGGTAGCGGTAGTGACACGCACCGAACCCGATGATCGTGCCCCACAGCACCGGCTCCCGCCCCGAGACCTCCTGCATGAGGGCGGTCAGCGTCTCGGCATCTCGTCGTCGGCGCTCCGGCGTGACGGCCGCGATGAAGGCGCCCACGCTGCCCCCGGTCGGCTGCATCACTTCCCTGCCTTCGTGGGTTTCGGCTCGCTGCGCTCGCTCAACCTTGCCGCGTCACGCATCAACGCTCCTTCGTCGCATTGCTCCGTGCTTTCGGGGGTTTCGGCTCGCTGCGCTCGCTCGACCTTGCCGCGTCACGCATCAACGCTCCTTCGTCGCATTGATCCGTGCTTTCGGGGGTTTCGACTCGCTGCGCTCGCTCAACCTTGCCCCGTCACGCATCAACGCGCCTTCGTCGCATTGATCCGTGCTTTCGTGGGTTTCGGCTCGCTGCGCTCGCTCAACCCTGCCCCGTCACGCATCAACGCTCCTTCGTCGCATTGATCCGTGACGCGGCAGCCTTCATCGCCTTCTTGTGCTCGCGCACCTTGGTGAGCGACTCCGGAGAGACGATGTCGGCGACGCTGCGGAACGAGCCCTCCTCGCCATAGGGAGCGGATGCCTCGCGCCAGCCTTCGCCGGCGAAGCCGTACTGCTTGCCCAGCAGCGCCAGGAAGATCTTCGCCTTCTGCTCGCCGAAGCCCGGCAGCGTCTTCAGGCGCTTGAGCACCTCGGCTCCCGTGGGCTCCCCCTCCGTCCAGAGCGCGGCGGCGTCCCCGCCCCAGTCGTTCACCAATGTCTCGCACAGCGTCTGCACCCGCGCGGCCATCGATCCGGGGAACCGGTGCACGGACGGCGTCTGCTTGAACGCCTCGAGGAAGGCATCCGGATCCATGTGCGCGATGGTCGCGGCATCCGCGGCTCCCGTGCGCTGCTGGATCTTGAGCGGACCGGCGAACGCGGTCTCCATCGGGACCTGCTGGTCCAGCAGCATCCCGACGAGAAGAGCGAGCGGGTTCTCGGTCAGCAGGGTGTCGGCGGCGGTGTCTCCGGTGATGTGAAGGGCCATGGTTCCATGGTGACATGCCTTGAACGAACGGCTGAGCCCTCGCAGCACCGCGCAAAGGCGAGTCAGGCGGTCGCCGACTCCTCGGATGCCCGGGCGGCGGGGGCGATCCCGTAGAGCGTCTCCAACGCGGCCGCGAACTCGTCGGCACGGCCGTCGGCGGCGAACTCGTGCGCGCGCACGGTCGGGGTGTGCAGCAGCACGCCGGCGAGGTGCCGCAGCGACTGCTCGACGCGGCCATCCTCGTCTCCGCGCGCCCTGGCGCGGTCGATCTCGGCTTCGAGCAGGGAGAAGATGTGCGAGCGCATGGCGACCACTGCCGGCGTCGCGCTCTGCTGGCGGCCGACGACATGGAACGTGTCCGCCGCTTCGCGCACGACGCTGCGTGCGGCATCCGTGGCCTGCAGCTCCTCGAGCGGTGCGTGCAGACGGATCGTCTCCAGGTCCAGCAGCGCGACGCCCTCGAGCTCCGCGACGGCGGGGTCCACGTTGCGCGGCATCCCGAGGTCGATGACGAGCTGGGAGTGCGGACCGACCGGGCATCCGACGGCCACCGGGCCGGTCGGCGCCTGCAGCTGCGCCGGTCCGAGCACGGGCTCCGTGGCGGTCGTGCAGGTGATGAGCAGCGTCGACCGCGACGCGACGCGGGCGTAGTCGGCGTCGGAGACCGCGGCGATGTCGTGTTTCTTCGCGAACAGCTCGGCGCGGCCCGACGGCGAGTGCACCGAGATGTTCGTCGCGCCGCGCTCGCGCAGGGTCGCGAGGGTCACGGCGGCATACGCGCCCGTGCCGACCAGCAGCACGCGCTCGGCCGACCAGTCGGCGATGCGGCTGTCCGCCAGTTCGAGCGCCAGGCGCACGAGCGAGCGGCCGGCGCGGCCCAGGGCAGTGACGTTCTTGACCTTGCGCTGCGCCTGGCTCGCGCGCTGGAACAGGCGCTCGAGCTCGGGCGAGGTCGTGCCCTCCTTGCGCGCGGACGTCAGCGCGCGGCGCACCTGACCGGCGATCTCGCCCTCTCCGGGGACGACGGACTCGAGCCCCGAGGCCACCGCGAACAGGTGCTCGGCGACGCGGCGCCCGGAGTGCACGGCGTACGAGCCCTCCAGGTCGGATGCCGGGATGCCGGCGGACTGCTCGATCGCCTCGAGCACCGCCTCGACGCCGACGGCTCCCGCTGCGGTCACCGGCTCGTCGATCTCGACGTACGCCTCGAATCGATTGCACGTGGACAGCACCACGGCCCCCTGCACGCACGGCGCGATGCGCAGAAGGTTCGGCGCGACGTCGTCAGGGGTGCGGCTCAGTCTTTCGAGCATGTCGAAGGAGGCGGTCTTGTGACTCGCCGTTACGCACAGCAGCACAGAGAGATTCTACGCCGTGTCGAAAGGAAGGGTTCCCAGGCGGACGCATAGGCCGTGGATGCGAGGATGGAGGCATGCCTGCACCCACCGCCTCGCTGCTGCGCGCTCTCGCCGGAGACCGCCCTGAGACCACCCCTGTCTGGTTCATGCGTCAGGCGGGGCGCTCCCTGCCCGAGTACCGCGAGCTGCGCGTCGGCACCCGGATGCTGGACGCGTGCCTCACCCCCGACCTGGCGGCGGAGATCACCCTTCAGCCCGTGCGGCGCCACGGCGTGGACGCCGCGGTGTTCTTCAGCGACATCGTCATCCCGCTGCGGCTCGCGGGCGTCGACGTCGTGATCGAGTCCGGCCGGGGCCCGGTGTTCGCGGAACCGGTGCGCACGGCCGCCGACGTCGAGCGCATCACGGCCATCGATCCGAAGGACCTCGACACGACCGCGATCGCCGAGGCCGTCCGCATCACCACCGCCGAGCTCGGCGAGACCCCCCTCATCGGGTTCGCCGGGGCCCCGTTCACGCTCGCCGCGTACCTGGTCGAGGGCGGCCCGTCCAAGGAGCATCTGCGCGCCAGGGCCATGATGCACACCGACCCGGACGCCTGGAACCGCCTGGCGGGCTGGCTGTCGCGCATCTCCCGCCGTTTCCTCGAGGCGCAGCGCGATGAGGGGGCCGCGACGGTGCAGCTGTTCGACTCGTGGGCCGGCTCGCTCAGCCCCGCCGACTACCGGACGTTCGTCGCGCCGCACTCGCGGGCAGCGGTCGAGGGCATCGGCATCCCCGTCATCCACTTCGGAGTCGGCACCGGACCGTTCCTGGCCGACATGCGCCTGGGCGGCGTCGCGGACGCCGTCGGCGTCGACTGGCGTCAGACGCTCGACGAGGCCGCCGGCATCCTCGGGCCCGACGTCACCGTGCAGGGCAACATCGACCCGGCGCTGCTGTCGGCGCCGTGGCCGGTTCTCGAGGCACACGTGCACGACGTCCTCGAGCGCGGCCGTGCGGCGCGCGCGCACATCCTCAACCTGGGTCACGGCGTGCCTCCCGAGACGGACCCGGATCAGCTGACGCGCATCGTCGAGCTGGTGCACGGCTCATGAGCGAGCATCCCGAACCGGAGCTCGCGGAGCGGGCGGCCGAACGGCACGTCGTGGTCGTCGGGGGCGGTGTCGCGGGCCTCGTCGCCGCTCGCGAGTGCGCGAAGGTCGGGATGCGAGTGACGCTGCTGGAGGCGTCCGACGCTCTCGGCGGTGCCGTGCGGCGTGCCGAGCTCGACGGCGTCGTCCTGGATGCCGGGGCGGAGAGCTACGCGACGCGGGGCGGGCACGTCCGAAAGCTCGTGGCCGAACTCGGTCTCACGGAACGTGTGCAGTCGCCCGCGACCGGAGGGGCGTGGCTGGCGGGAGTTCCCGGCCAGGAGCCCGCCCCGTTGCCGATCGGCGGGATCCTGGGGATCCCGGCCAACCCGTTCGCCGACGATGTGCGCCGCGTCATCGGCTGGCGCGGGGCGTGGCGGGCGTACGTGGATCGCCTGCGACCGCCGCTGACGATCGGCCATCAGCGCAGCCTCGGTCGTCTCGTCGCCTCGCGCATGGGTGCGCGCGTGCTCGAGCGCCTCGTCGCGCCGGTGGTGTCCGGTGTCTATTCCGCGCATCCGGATGATGTCGACGTCGACGTCGCAGCTCCGGGACTCAACGCCGCGCTCACCAGGGTCGGCTCGCTCAGCGGTGCCGTGGACGCGCTGCGCGGTCAGCAGCAGTCGGCGCGCAAGGACAAGGCGCCGGGGTCGGCGGTGGAGGGACTCATCGGCGGTATGGGCACGCTCGTCGACGCCCTGCGCGCGGATCTGGAGAAGCTCGGCGGCGTCGTGCGGACGGGATCGCCTGTCGAGGCGCTCGAGAGCGCGGGCGCCGGGTGGACGGTCGCCGTGCGCCCGGTCGAAGGCGACGAAGATCCGGATGCCGCTGATCCCGGGACTCTCTCCGCGGACTCGGCGGAGCGGCTCGACGCGGATGCCGTGATCGTCGCGACCACCGAGGATGCGGCTCGCGACCTGCTCGCCGGTCATGTCTCCGATCTCGGCGACAGGCAGGCGGCTCCTCAGATCGAGATCGTGTCGCTCCTGCTCGACGCGCCGGAGCTGGATGACGCTCCGCGCGGAACCGGGGTACTCACCGTTCCGGGCAGCCACGTCGCCAAAGCACTCACGCATGCGACCGCGAAATGGGCATGGCTGCGCGAGGCGGCCGGCGCGCGGCACGTCGTGCGGGTGTCGTTCGGCTCTCAGGGCGAGCCGACGGCGACCGCCTCCCTGGACGACGAGGCCGCGGCGTCGCTGGCGCTGACGGAGGCGTCGGCCCTGCTCGGTGTCGATCTGTCTCGCGATCAGCTGGTCGGCGCCCACCGCGCGCGCTTCACCCAGTCGCAGCCGGCGTCGCTCCTCGGGGCGGCCGAGCGGCGGGCGGCGTCGCGTGCCGCTGTCGAGGCGGTTCCGGGGCTGGCCGCGGTCGGCGCGTGGCTGTCCGGCACGGGTCTCGCCCAGGTCGTCGCGGATGCCGCGGCCGAGGCCGACCGGATCCGCCGGCACCTGCTCTGGGACTGAGGCTAGGCGGGATCCGAAGCCGATCGAAGGGCATCTGTCAACCCCTCGAGCAAGTAGATGCCGAAATCGGCATATGGGGTTACGCTGGTACTCCTGGCCCGCGGTTCGAACGCGTGCGGCCCGACCGGAACAACGTGAGGAGACCCCATGAAGGGGAAGATCGGACTCGTCGTCGGACTCGGCGTGGGTTACGTCCTCGGCACACGTGCCGGACGCGAACGCTACGAGCAGATCAAGACGCAGTGGCTCAAGGTCTGGAACCTCGATCCCGTGCAGGAGCAGGTGACGAAGGTCAAGGCCTTCGTCGGCGAGAAGGCCGCCGCTGTTCCCGGCGCCGTCTGGACCGGTGTCGTGAAGGTCGCCAAGTCCGCGACGGGCCCCGGAACGCCGGGGGAGAAGCTCGACGCCACGATCGCGGCAGGCAAGGACGCGGTCGAGGAGGTCTCGGACGTCGCCGAAGACGTGGTGGAGGCCGCCAAGAAGAAGGCGGAGGCCGCGACGTCCAAGACGTCGGCCTCGTCCGCCTCGAAGCCCGCAGCCAAGAAGTCCTCGCAGAACGGGAAGTGACATGGTCCGCGGATACCGTGACCGCGCGGACGACAGTCTTCTGACCCTGCTCGGGGACCTGCCCGAACTGGTCAGCAATCTCGTCAAAGCCGAGATCGACGCGGCCAAGGTCTGGATCTCGCGCACCGCGAAGGATGCCGGGATCGGCAGCGTCTGGTTCCTCGTCGCGCTCTTCTTCCTGTTCTGGCTGGTGCCGATGATCCTCGTGTTCGCGGTCGCCGGGCTCTCGTCGTGGTGGCCGGTGTGGCTGTCCGCGCTGGCCGTCATCGGCATCCTGATCCTCGCCGTGCTGGTGTTCGCCCTGCTCGGCATCCTGAAGTTCCGCAAGGTCATGTCCCGCGAGAATCCGGGGCAGGCCGTGGCGAAGGACATCCGAATCGTGAAGGACGCCGGCGATGACGAACTCTGAGCAGCAGCTTCCCCGAACCGTCGTGCCCGGCGGGATCGTCGACCCGGTGCAGTCCGCACGCGCCGAGCTCAAGGCCGCCCTGGCCGCGATCGAGGTCAAGGGCAACGTGCCGCGCCGTCTCGAGAAGGCGTCGCAACGGGCCGCCGTGAAGGCTCGCGCCTTCGCCGATCGCAACCCCGTCGGAGCGATCGCCGCAGCGATCGGCCTCGCCGCGGTCGCGGGTTCGCTCGTCTGGGTCATCGCACGCGCCCTGTCCCGCTGATCCGGGCGGGCCTCCGGCCCTCGCCCCCGCCGCGCATTAGCGATGCCCGGGGGAAAGGGGCAGACTGGAATCATGTCCGATGCGCTCGAAGAATCCCCGTCCGGCTTCACCCTCTGGGCGGTGTGGCGCCGCAACCCGGACGCCCCGGTCCTCGAGAGCGACGCCACGGAGCTCGAGACGATCGCCGAGCACATCGAGGATTCCGGTGTCACGATCCGGGGCTTCTACGACGTCTCCGGGCTCAAGGCCGACGCCGACCTCATGGTGTGGCTGCACGGCGACACCGCCGAAGAGCTGCAGAGGGCGCTGCGCCGCCTCCGCCGGACCGAGCTGCTGCGCTCGCTGCTGCCGGTGTGGAACGTCATGGGCGTGCACCGAGACGCCGAGTTCAACCGTCTGCACGTGCCCGGATTCCTCCGCGGCGTCGAACCGAAGGACTGGCTGTGCCTGTACCCGTTCGTGCGCACGCCGGAGTGGTATCTCGCGCCCGAGGAGGAGCGGCGGGCCATGCTCGCCGACCACGGCCGCAGGGGCGCCGCGTTCACCGGTGTGATCGCCAACACCGTCGCCGCGTTCGCGCTCGGCGACTACGAGTGGCTGCTCCCCCTGGAGGCCGACGACGTCACCGAGCTCGTCGACCTCATGCGCGATCTGCGCTACACCGACGCCCGTCGCTACGTGAAGGAGGAGGTCCCCTTCTACACGGGACGGCGCCTCCGGTTCGACGAGATCGCGGACGTGCTGCAGTAGGCCGGCCATGAGCACTCCGATCCGCCTCGGCACCCGTCGAAGCGCCCTCGCCCGGGCGCAGTCCGGACACGTCGCCGCCGCCCTCGAGCAGGTCTCCGGACGCCCGGTCGAGCTGGTCCCCATCGTCTCGGAGGGCGACACGAATCGCGCCTCGCTGTCGGAGATCGGCGGGATGGGCATCTTCGCCACGCGCCTGCGCGAGGCTCTGCTGGCCGGCGAGTGCGACTTCCTCGTGCACTCGCTGAAGGACCTGCCGACCGCGATCCCCGACGGCCTCGTGATCGCGGCGACGCCGCCGCGCGAGGATGCGCGCGATGTGGCGATCACCCGCGGCGGGACGCCGTTGAACGAGCTCCGTCCCGGCTCCTCGGTCGGCACCGGGTCTCCGCGACGCATCGCCCAGGTCCGTCGCCGCGCTCCGGGAGCCGAGGTCGTGGACATCCGCGGCAATGTCGACTCCCGGCTCGCCCGCGTGGAATCCGGAGAACTGGACGCCGTGATCCTCGCCGCCGCCGGGCTCTCCCGCCTCGGCAGCGAGACGCAACTGCGTCGTGAGGAGCTCGGCCTCGCGGAGTGGCCCACCGCCCCCGGGCAGGGGGCGCTGGCCGTCGAGACCCGCGTCGACGCGCCGGCCGAGCTGCGAGAGGCCCTCGCGCGGCTGGACGACAGGGACACCCGGATCGCCGTCACGGTCGAGCGCGGCGTCCTGGAGGGTCTGGACGCCGGATGCCAGGCGCCGATGGCCGCGCACGCCGTGGTGGCCGGAGATTCCGTGCGCGTGCGCACGGTCGTCTACGCGCCGGACGGCGGACGCCGGATCGGCCTCGACGTCACGGAAGACCTGAACGGGGGGTATATTCATCTGAACGGCAGTGGCAACGGTGCGGATGCTGCCGATGGTGCGGACCCGATGCACACAGCACGTGAGATCGGGCTGTCTGTCGCCCGTCGGCTGCTCGAACAAGGGGCGGCCGACCTCGTCTCCCGAGAGCATTCCTGATGACCGAACCCGAATCGAAGCATGACAAGCCGCTGGCCGGCTGGCGCGTCCTCGTCCCGCGAGGAGGCCCGTGGGGCGACGGCGTCGCCGCCAGCCTCCGCGCTCAGGGCGCCGTTCCCGTCGTCGCTCCCCTGATCAACTTCGGACCGACCAACGACCAGGAGGCCCTCGACCGGGCGCTCGAGCAGCTCGCGGCCGGAGAGTTCGACTGGCTGACCATCACGAGCGCCACGACCGTGGACGTGCTGTTCGCGCACCGCGCCGTCGTCCCGAAGAAGACCCGGATCGCGGCCGTCGGCGAGACCACCGCCGCTGCTCTCCAGGCCGTCGGTTACGAGGTCGCCCTCGTGCCGGAGAAGGACAATTCCGCCGAGGGGATGGCCGCTCAGCTCATCGCTCTGGAGCCCGAGCCCCGCCGCATCCTCACTCTGCGCAGCGAGATCGCCAAGCCCGTGCTGACCAAGTCGCTCATCAAGGCGGGGCACGACGTCGACAGCGTGGTGGCGTATCGCACGGTCGGCGTCCCGGTCACCGACCGCATCCGCCGTGACGTCGACAGCGGCCGCATCAACGCCATCCTCATCACGAGCGGCTCGGTCGCTCAGCAGGTGCGCGAGCAGTTCCCCGAGATCCCCGATGAGACGCTCATCGCGGCGATCGGTCCCCGCACCGCGAAGGACGCCCGCAAGGCCGGCCTGCCGATCCAGGTCGTCGCGGACAAGCAGACGGTGGACGCGCTCATCGAGGCCGTGTCCCACTTCACCCTCCCGCACGCGGCGGACGAGTTCGCGCCGTGAGCTTCCCCGACATCCGTCCGCGCCGGCTGCGTCAGTCGGCCGCCGTCCGATCCGTCGTCCGCGAGACCGACGTGCTGCCGCGCCAGCTGGTGCTGCCCATGTTCGTCCGCGAGGGGATCTCGGACGCCGTCCCGATCCTGTCCATGCCGGGCGTCGTGCAGCATTCGCTGGACTCGTTGCGCCGCGCGGCGGTGGATGCCGCGGAAGCGGGGGTCGGCGGTGTCATGCTGTTCGGCGTCCCGGCCGTGCGTGACGCGATCGGATCGGGAGCGGACGATCCGGACGGCATCCTGAACGTGGCGACCGCGGCGCTGGCAGCCGAGGTCGGGGACGCGCTCGTCGTGCAGACCGACCTGTGCCTGGACGAGTTCACCGACCACGGGCATTGCGGCGTGCTGGCGGAGGACGGATCCGTCGACAACGACGCGACGCTCGAACGCTACACGGCGATGGCGCTCGCCCAGGCCAGGGCCGGTTCGCAGCTGCTCGGGCTGAGCGGCATGATGGACGGTCAGGTCACGGCGATCCGCCGCGCGCTGGACGCCGAGGGCCACACGGACACCCTCCTGCTCGGCTACGCCGCCAAGTACGCCAGCGCCTTCTACGGTCCGTTCCGGGAGGCCGTCGACTCGCAGCTGACCGGAGATCGCCGCACCTACCAGCTCGATCCGGGCAACCGGCGCGAGGGGCTGCGTGAAGCGCTCATCGACGAGGCCGAGGGCGCGGACATCGTGATGGTGAAGCCCGCGATGTCGTTCCTGGACGTGCTCCGCGAGGTGCGCGATGCCGTTCATATTCCGGTGTGGGCATATCAGATCTCGGGTGAGTACGCGATGATCGAGGCGGCGGCCGCGAACGGCTGGATCGACCGTCGTGCCGCCGTTCTCGAATCCCTCCTGTCGATCCGCCGTGCCGGTGCGGATGCCGTCCTCACCTATTGGGCGACCGAGGCGGCGCGCTGGCTGTCGCGCTGAGCGCCGTGCGCATCGCGGATTCGAGCCCGCATTCCGGACAGAGGAGAAGGACCGCTCATGACCGACCGCAATGACGACCTGTTCGACGCCGCGCGCGCGGTGACGCCGGGCGGCGTGAACTCCCCGGTGCGGGCGTACGGCTCGGTGGGTGGCACTCCGCGCTTCCTCGCCTCCGCGGCGGGCGCGACGGTGACGGATGCCGCGGGCGACACGTACGTCGACCTCGTCGCGTCGTGGGGACCGGCGCTGCTCGGTCACGCGCATCCGGAGGTCGTGCAGGCGGTCCAGGACGCCGCGGGGCGCGGCCTGTCGTTCGGGGCGCCGACCGAGGGGGAGGTCGAGCTCGCCGAGCTCATCGTCGACCGCGTGCGCGTCGGCGAGCATGCCCCCGTCGAGCGCGTGCGGCTGGTCTCCACCGGCACGGAGGCGACCATGACCGCCATCCGGCTGGCGCGCGGCGCCACGGGACGCGACCTCCTGGTGAAGTTCGCGGGGCACTACCACGGCCACTCCGACGGACTCCTCGCGGCTGCGGGGTCGGGGGTCGCCACGCTCGCGCTTCCGGGATCCGCAGGGGTGCCGGCGGCGATCGCCGCCCAGACGCTCGTCGTGCCCTACAACGACCGCGCGGCGATCGACGAGGTGTTCGCCGAGCACGGTGATCGAATCGCCGCGATCATCGTCGAGGCGGCCGCGGCGAACATGGGCGTCGTCGCTCCGGAGCCCGGCTTCAACGCCTTCCTCGCCGACACCGCCCACGCGCACGGCGCCCTGCTGATCCTCGACGAGGTGCTCACCGGCTTCCGCGTGCACCCGGCCGGGTTCTGGGGACTGCAGGCGTCGACCGGTGAGGCGTATCTGCCCGACATCATCACGTTCGGCAAGGTGGTCGGCGGGGGCATGCCGCTGGCGGCGCTGGGCGGCCGTGCGGAGATCATGGATCTGCTCGCCCCCGTGGGGCCGGTCTACCAGGCAGGGACCCTGTCGGGAAATCCGCTGTCGGTGGCCGCCGGCATCCGGACCCTGCGGCTCGCGACGCCCGAGGTCTACGCGCAGGTGGATGCCGCGGCCTCCCGCCTTGCCGAGGCCCTCGACGCGGCGCTCGCTTCGGCGGGTGTCGAGCACGCCGTGCCGCGCGCCGGGAACCTCTTCGGACTGGTCTTCGCCGCACGCCCTCCGCGCGACTACGCGGAGGCGCAGGCGCAGCAGGTCTTCCGCTACGCGCCGTTCTTCCACAGCATGCGGGAACAGGGCGTCGCCCTGCCGCCCAGCGTGTTCGAGGCGTGGTTCCTCACCGCCGCGCACGACGACGCGGCGCTCACACGCATCGAGCACGCGCTCCCGGCCGCCGCGCGCGCCGCGGCCGCTGCGACCGCGGCGTCCTGACCCGGCCGTCCCCGGAGGCCTCACCAGGATCGTTGTCGTCCTGTGAGCAAGTCGCAGACATCTCGCAGGAGGACGCTGGCAGACTGTGAAGCATGGTGACGTTGCTGCTGGATCAGACGCAGCTCGAAGTCGTGCTCTCGCCCGTCGAGCGCGCCGCGACGTTCCACCGTGAGAACATCCGGGTGGCGCGCGACACCATCACGAAGGTCCAGCTGACCGACGACGCCTGGACCTGGCTGCGCGGCGTGCCCGGCCCGGGGACCCACATCCCCGGCATCCTCGCCGCGGGCACCTGGAAGGGCGCCGGCACCACGGACTTCGTGCTGATCCGCCGACGCCGTCCGAGTGTCGTCATCGACCTCGAGGGCGACGAGCAGTACCAGCGGCTCATCTTCACGACACGGCACGGGCTCGCGCTCACGCAGGCGCTCCGCCTGGACGTGACGGAGGAGCTCGCCGACGTCACCGACATCGTCGCGACCGCGCCGACTCCGGTCGTGAAGGGCAAGAGCCGGCCGGTGATCCGACCGCGACCGGTCTGACCGTCAGTGCTGAGGACGCTCCTCGTGGGCGTCCTCCGGGTCCGCGTCCATCACGTCGCGGAAGAACTCCTCTGCCGCGTCGGTCTCGCCGCCGGGCACGGAGGTGATGACATCGGATGCCGTGCCCTCCGTGTCCCCGCCATGACCGTCCTCGGGACCGTCGACGCTCTCCGCGGGCTCGTCGGCGAGGACATCGTACGAGGACTGCTCGGTGCGCTCCGCCTCGCTCGTCTCGCCGGCCTCGACTGGCCCCTCGGCGTCGTGCTCGGTCCGCGTCTCCTCCGAGTGCTCGTCGGATGCTGCGGGGCCACTGTGGTCGGTGCCGGCGTCCGACGTCGCAGATTCGGGATCCGTCGTCGCGCCGTGGTCCTCGTCGGCGGCCTCGGCGTCGTCGTGCCCGTCGAGGTGCTCGCTGTCGGCGCCTTCGCGTCCGTCGTCGGGATCGCTCTCGGTGCGGGCGTCCTCGGAGCGGTCGATGCCGGTGTCGTGCGCGGGCACGGGATGCTCGGACGATTCGTGCGCCCCGGCATCCTGCGCGGCCTCGGGCTGCGCGTCGTCGGGCGCGGCCTGCTCGGACTCGGCCACGTGCTGCTCGTGCGCGGACTCGGTGTACTCGGGCTCGGCGGCGTCGAACTCGTCCGGGCGGCCGATCGCACCGTCGACGGACTCCGACGGCGAGGGAAGCGCGTCGTTCGGGGCGGCCTCTTCGGGGGCCGCGTGCTCGGGCTGCGCTTCGGCATCGCCGTCCGCCGGCTCCTCGGAACCGTCGACGGGGCGACCGGAGATCAGGGCCGCCCAGGCGTCGGAGACCACCGGGACGGGAGCGGTGTCGTCGGGGGCCGCCAGTCCGGCCGCGGCAACGGCGAGCCCCGCGGCTCCGGGCAGCGGGCGGTCATCCGCCGCCGACACCGGCGCGAACGCGTCGAGTGGAGCGGACTCGTCCGCTGCGACCTCGTCCTCGTCGCCGTCGGCGGTCGCCGCGGGGGGCTCCGCTGCGACCGCCTCGTCGACCTCGGCGGTCTCATCAGCCGCCTCAGCGACGGCGGCGGTCTCGTTCGCCGCGGCGGGCTCGTCCGGAGCGCTCTGTGCGGAGAGATCCTCGACCGGGGCAGGAGTCCCGGTGGCGCCGGCGAGGGGGAGGGCGGTCGTGACGTCGGCGGGCTCGGGCTTGCGCAGCTGCACCGGCCGGTCGTTGACGAGGTCGAGGAAGACGTCCTCGAGCGTCGGGCCGCGCTGCTGCAGGGTGGTCAGCGCGACACCGGCGCGCGCGGCGACGGCGCCGATGGTCTTCGCGTCGCTGCCGCGCACCGTCAGGCCGGAACGCAGGACCTCGAAATCGAAGCCGGCCGAGGTCAGGGCGTCCGTCAGGCTGCCGCGGTCCGCGGCATCCACGACGACCGGACCCGCGGACGGGTCGGCAAGGGACGCGAGCGACCCGGCGAACTTGCGCTGTCCGCGCGAGATGACGAGGATCTCGTCCGCGACCTGCTCGACCTCGCTCAATACGTGGGACGAGACCAGAACGGTGCGCCCCTCGTCGGCGAGACCGCGGATGAGCATGCGCATCCAGCGGATCCCCTCGGGATCGAGGCCGTTGGCCGGCTCGTCGAGCACGAGGGCGCCGGGGTCGCCGAGCAGCGCGGTCGCCGCGCTCAGGCGCTGGCGCATGCCGAGAGAGAGGGTGCCGATGCGGGAATCGGCCTCTCCGTCCAGTCCCACGAAGGAGACGACCTCCGCGACCCGCGACAGCGAGACGCCGTTCGCCTTCGCGGCGAGGACGAGGTGACGCTCGACGGTGCGACGCGGGCGGAAACCGGGGTCCTCGTGCATGGCGCCGATGACGCGGGCGGGATGCTTCAGCTCGGCGAACTGCGCTCCGCCGATGGTCGCGGTCCCCGAGGCTGGACGGATCTGTCCCAGCAGCATGCGCAGCGTGGTCGTCTTGCCCGCGCCGTTGGGTCCGAGGAATCCCGTCACGACACCCGGCTCGACCCGTCCGGAGAAGTCGGAAACGGCGGTCACGTCGCCGAAGCGCTTCGTCACGCGGTCGAACTCGAGCACCTGTCCGTCGGGCATCGGGACCTCTCTTTGTTGGGCAGTCCTCTCTATCTTGTCGGAAATCGCGGAAAATCGTGCATTATCTGGGCCGAAGGCGTCAGCGGGTAACGTGGCCTGCGTGACCGATCAGCCCGCAGCATCCCGAGTCCTCGTCCGCACCGAAGGGGCGCTCGGGCGGATCACCCTGAACCGTCCGGAGGCGATCAACGCCCTCGATCTCGGGATGATCCGCGACATCACCCGGGCGCTCGAAGCCTGGAAGACGGACACCGACGTGCAGATCGTCCTGCTGGACGGCGAGGGCCGCGGACTCTGCGCCGGCGGGGACGTGCGTGCCCTGTACGACCAGATCCGCGCGGGACGTCCCGAGCAGACGGCGGAGTTCTTCCGCGCCGAGTACGCGATGAACGCACTGATCGCCGAGTACCCGAAGCCGCTGGTGGCCTTCGCCGACGGCATCACGATGGGCGGCGGGATCGGTCTCGCCGGACACGCGGCGATCCGCATCGTCACGGAGCGCTCCCTGCTGGCGATGCCCGAGACCCGGATCGGCTTCACGCCCGACGTCGGCGGCACCTACCTGCTGGGGCGCGCACCGGGCAGGCTGGGCGAGTACCTCGCGCTCACCGGGCGCACCCTGGACGGGGCGGATGCCGTGTACGCCGGCCTCGCGGATCACTACGTGCCCTCCGAGAACCTCGATGCGCTGCGCGAGGCGCTGGCGTACCGGGCGGATCCGACCGGTCCCGCCGAGCTCGTCCTGCTTTTCGACGAGACCCCCGAGCCGTCCGCGCTCCGCGAGGAGCGCGCGTGGATCGACGAGGTGTTCTCCGCCGACTCGGTCGGCGAGATCCTGCGCCGGCTCGCCGAGCGGTCCGAGCCCGCGGCATCCGAGACCGCCGACCTGCTCGCCGAGCTCGCGCCCACCGGGCTCGCCGTGACGCTCGAGGCCGTGCGCGAGGCGCGCGAGGGCGACCTGCGCGCCGCGCTGACCGGGGAATACCGCCGCGTGCTGTGGTTCGTGCACCACCATCCCGATCTCGTCGAGGGCATCCGCGCGCAGCTGGTCGACAAGGACCGCAGCCCTCGCTGGCAGCCGGCGACGATCGCGGAGCTGGCTCCGGATGCCGCGGCCGGCGCGCGCTCGTTCGTCCCGCCGCGGGCCCTCTTCGACTGAGGCCGCCCTTATCTGCATCCGGTGCAGATATCGCCCCCGATCAGCCGATCGTTCGCCCTGAGCGGATATTCGGGATCGGGCATAGGCAATGTCCGCGGGGCGTGGCACTCTATCTGATGGCCGAATCCGGCCGTTGCTCAGAAGGAATCCTCCATGCTCGGAAAACTCCTGTTCCGCTATCTCTCGAAATACTGGCCGCTGCTGGTCGGCGTCCTCGTCTTCCAGTTCGTCAGCGCGCTCGCCACGCTGTATCTCCCGCGCCTGAACGCGGACATCATCGACAAGGGTGTCGCGCAGGCCGACACCGGTTACATCTGGAGCACCGGGGCGTTCATGCTCGCGGTGTCGCTGGGCCAGATCCTGGCCTCCATCATCGCGACGTTCTTCGCGGCGCGCGCGGCCATGAGCCTCGGCCGCGACATCCGTGCGGACGTCTTCTCCCGGGTGAGCAGCTTCTCCGAGCGCGAGGTCTCGCAGTTCGGTGCCGGCTCCCTCATCACCCGCAACACGAACGACGTGCAGCAGGTGCAGATGCTGGCGATGATGGGGGCGACGATGTTCGTCACGGCGCCCCTGCTCGCGATCGGCGGCATCATCATGGCCGTGCAGCAGGACGTCGGGCTGAGCTGGCTGATCGCCGTCTCGGTTCCGGTGCTGCTGATCCTGGCCGCACTGATCATCGGCCGCATGGTCCCGCTGTTCCGGCGCAACCAGGCCAAGCTCGACAACGTCAACCGCATCATGCGCGAGCAGCTCACCGGCGTCCGCGTCGTGCGCGCGTTCGTCCGCGAGGGCATCGAGGAGGAGCGGTTCCGCGAGGCCAACACGGACATCATGATCCTCGGTCGCAAGATCGGATCGCTCTTCGTGCTGCTGTTCCCGCTGTTCATGCTGATCCTCAACGTCACGGTCGTCGCCGTGATCTGGTTCGGCGGCATCGAGATCAACAACGGAACCGTCGAGGTCGGCACGCTGTTCGCCTTCATGCAGTACATCGGTCAGATCATGGGCGGTGTCATCATGGCCAGCTTCATGGCGATCATGATCCCGCGCGCCGCCGTCTCGGCCGAGCGCGTCGGAGAGGTGCTGGACGTCGAGTCCACCATGGTGCGTCCCGAGAACGGCGTGACCGAGTTCCCGACCCCGGGCACGGTGTCCTTCCACGACGTCGAGTTCACCTACCCCGGCGCCGAAGCGCCAGTGCTCACCGGCATCGACTTCCGCGCCGAGCCGGGCGAGACCGTCGCGATCGTCGGGTCGACCGGATCGGGCAAGACCACGCTGGTGTCGCTCATCCCGCGACTCTTCGACGTCACGGGAGGCGTCGTCCGCGTGGGCGGGACCGACGTGCGCGACGCGGACGTCGAGAAGCTCTGGGACAGCATCGGGCTCGTTCCGCAGCGTCCGTTCCTGTTCACGGGAACCGTGGCCTCCAACCTGCGCTACGGCCGCGAGGAGGCCACCGACGAGGAGCTCTGGAAGGCTCTCGAGATCGCTCAGGGACGCGACTTCGTCGAGGAGATGCCCGACGGGCTGAACTCGCGCATCGCGCAGGGCGGCACCAACGTGTCCGGCGGACAGCGCCAGCGTCTCGCGATCGCGCGGGCCATCGTGCACCAGCCCAAGGTCCTGGTGTTCGACGACTCGTTCTCGGCGCTGGACCTGACGACGGATGCACGACTCAGACAAGCACTGTGGAGAGAACTGCCGGAGGTGACCAAGATCGTCGTCGCACAGCGCGTGTCCACGATCACGGACGCGGATCGCATCGTCGTCCTCGACGGCGGCACCATGGTCGGCGTCGGAACGCACGAGGAGCTCCTCGCGTCGAACGACACCTACCGCGAGATCGTCGAGTCGCAGCTGGGGGTGGACGCATGAGCACGCCCGAACAGCTGACCGCCGACGAGCAGTACGAGGCCGAGCTCGCCGAACAGGCGCGCCAGAACTCCGGCGACTGGGACGCCGTCGCACCCGGGAAGGCCGACAACTTCGGCAAGAGCTTCGGCCGCATGATCGGCCTGCTCAAGCCGTCCGCCCTGTGGTTCGTCTTCGTGTCGATCCTCGGCGCGATCGGCGTCGTCCTCACCGTCGCGGCCCCGAAGGTGCTCGGCGAGGCGACCAACATCATCTACGAGGGCTTCATCTCGAAGACCCTCGGCGATGCGGGCGTCCCGGCCGGCACGTCGCAGGAGCAGATCGTCGAGATGCTCCGCGCGCAGGGTCAGGACGACTTCGCCAACATGGTGGCCGCGTTCAGCGACTTCGAGGTCGGTGCGGGCATCGACTTCGAGCGCCTGCGCTGGATCATCATCGCGGTGCTGGCGATCTACGTCGGCGCGGCGCTGCTGACCTGGATCCAGGGCTACGTCATCAACGTCATCATGGTGCGCACGATGTGGCGCCTGCGAGAGGACGTCGAGGCGAAGATCAACCGCCTGCCGCTGTCGTACTTCGACAAGGTGCAGCGCGGTGAGCTGATCTCGCGGGTCACGAACGACATCGACAACATCACGCAGACGATGCAGCAGTCGCTCTCGGGCGCGCTGACGTCGATCCTCACGGTCATCGGCGTGCTGTGGATGATGTTCTCGATCTCGTGGCAGCTCGCGCTGGTGGCGCTGGTCGCCCTGCCGCTCATGGGTGTCATCTTCGGCGTCATCGGTCCGCACTCGCAGCGGGCGTTCGGGACGCAGTGGCGCAAGGTCGGCCGACTCAACGCCCGCGTCGAGGAGGCCTTCTCGGGTCACGCCCTGGTCAAGGTCTTCGGCCGTGAGCAGGATGCGCTGGACAAGTTCCAGGTCGAGAACGAGGAGCTCTACCGGGCGGCGTTCAAGGCACAGTTCCTGTCGGGCATCATCATGCCGGCCATGACCTTCGTCGGAAGCCTCACCTACGTCGGCATCGCGGTGCTCGGCGGGCTCATGGTGGCCAGCGGACAGCTGCGGCTCGGCGACGTGCAGGCGTTCATCCAGTACTCGCAACAGTTCACGCAGCCGCTGAGCGAGCTGGGCGGCATGGCGGCGGTCGTGCAGTCCGGCACGGCGTCGGCGGAGCGGGTGTTCGACTTCCTGGACGCCGACGAGCAGGACCCGGACGGCGACGACGCGGCGAAGATCGCGGACGGCAAGGGCGTCATCGAGTTCGAGAACGTCTCGTTCTCGTACACGCCGGAGCGACCGCTGATCACCGACCTGTCCTTCCGGGTGGAGCCGGGGCAGACCGTCGCGATCGTCGGACCGACCGGTGCGGGAAAGACGACCCTCGTCAACCTCATCATGCGCTTCTACGAGCTGAACTCGGGACGCATCCTGCTGGACGGACAGGACATCGCGCACCTCACCCGTTCCGATCTGCGTTCGCGCACCGGCATGGTGCTGCAGGATCCGTGGCTGTTCGCCGGGTCGATCCTGGAGAACATCCGGTACGGCCGGGCGACGGCGACGGACGAGGAAGTGCTGGCGGCGGCGAAGGCCACCTACGTGGACCGCTTCGTGCACGCGCTGCCGGACGGTTACGAGACGGTCCTCGACGAGGACGCCTCGAACGTGTCGGCCGGTGAGCGCCAGCTGATCACCATCGCCAGGGCGTTCGTGTCGCAGCCGTCGATCCTCATCCTGGACGAGGCGACGAGCGCGGTCGACACCCGTACCGAGCTGCTGCTGCAGCACGCGATGGCGGCCCTCCGCCAGGGCCGGACCTCGTTCGTGATCGCGCACCGCCTGTCGACGATCCGCGATGCCGACCTCATCCTCGTGATGGAGCACGGCGACATCGTCGAGAAGGGCACGCACGACGAGCTCATCGCGGCGCAGGGCGCGTACTGGCGGCTGTACCAGTCGCAGTTCGAGCAGGCCGCGACCGACATCGACGCCGAGGAGGCGATGACCGCGTCCACTCCCGTGGTCGTCACCGGCGAGGCGGAGGATGCCGCGGAGGGCGAGCCCGTCGAATCCGAGTCCGAACAGGCCTGACCGCAGTCCGAAGAGGCCGCCACCCGGAGGGGTGGCGGCCTCTTCGCGTAAGGCGATCAGTCGGTGATGCCGAACAGCTCGAACGGGTGCGTGAGCCGCCACCACGCGCTCGGCGGCTCGATCTCCTCGGCGAGGACGACCGGCACCTCGACCGAGTCCAGCGGTCCCGTGACCGTCAGGGTGCCGACTGCGTCATCCGCCTCGGTGGCATCGCCGAGGTCGAACACGACCTCGGCGGTCGGCGCGGCCGAGTTCCACAGCACGACGGCCGCGTCGGCATCCGTCACGACGTCCGCACTCGCTCCCCACGGGGTGCTCACCTCGCCGACGACGGTCTCGGCGGCGACAGCGGGGCCCTGCGCCTGCAGCGCCGCCTCCACCTGCGCGTACAGCGCCCGGCTCGCCTCCAGACGCTCGTCGTCGCCGTCCTGACCGAGCACCGAGGCGTACAGGCGCACCGTGGTGTCGCCGACTGTGACGTCCTTGCCGCTGAGCAGGTTGTAGTCCCCGTCCAGCGATCCGGTCTTCACGCCGACGAATCCCGGCTCTCCGAGAAGCCCGTTCGAGTTCGTCACGAGACCCGCGCCGGGGAGCTCCACCGAGGCCGTTCCGACGATCTCCGCGAACACCGGATTCGCCATGGCGATCGACGCCAGCTTCGTCAGTGATGCGGGGGAGGCGACGTTCCCCTCGTTGCGGCCGGACGGCGTCACGATCGTGATGTCGCTGAGCCCCCGCGCGGCGAGCCACTGCTCGGCGGCGTCGGCGAAGGCGCTGTCCGATCCCCAGATCTCGTCCGAGAGCCGGTCGATGTAGTTGTTCGCCGACCCGAGCAGAACGCCCTGCAGCATCTGGTACTCCGTGAGCGTCCCGTCGACCGGAACGTCCAGCGCGGACTGGTCGTCGCGGCGGTACGACCAGTAGTCGAGCGTGTCTCCGTAGTCGAACGCGTACTCCGGCCCCTGCTCGCCCGGCTTCAGCGGTCGCTCCTCCAGCACCAGCATGACCGAGACGACCTTCGTCACGCTCGCGATCGGTGCCCGATCTCCGGTGGACGACGCCGTCCCGATGCCGTCCACGCTGATCGCGGCACTGCCGTCGGCGGGCCAGGTCACCGCGGCGGCCTCGGCCGCGACCGGTTCCACCGCGACGGCCTCGACCGTCGGCGGGAGCTCATGAAGCGGCCACAGCAGCGCCGTGGCGGAATAGGCGACGGCGAGCGCGACCAGGGTCCCCAGCGGAACCAGAATGCCCGGGCGCAGGATGCCGCGCCGCGGGGCGCCCACCAGGAGGTCGGGCCCGTCGTCGCGGTCGGTCGACGTGTCGATCGCAGCGGCCCCGCTCGCCGCGGCCACCGCGAGCGGATCGACCCAGAGCAGCGCGGTCGCGGGAGAGTTCTCGTCCGCCCAGGCGGCGGGACGCTCCATCGCGGTGTCCGCGGCCAGGAGAGCGGCGACCTCCGCGGTGTCGTCGTCGCGGGCGTCCGTGCCGGTCTCGGCCGCGCCGCCGACCTCCGCGTCGGAGACGATCACGGTCGCGGGTGTCTCGCCGGTCTCGGGATCGGACACGATGGCAGTCGCGGGTGCCTCGCTGGTCGCGGCGTCGGAATCCTGCGTCACGTCGATCGGGACCTCGATGCCGGTGCGGGGCGCCGCATCCGACGCGATCGCGGTCTCCGCATCCGCCGTGACGTCACTGCCGGCCTCGGACAGGACCCGGACATCGCCAGCGGGCGCCGCGGCGGTCGCGGCATCCGACGTCGCATCGGTCGCGGCGTCGTCATCGGTCAGGACTGCGGTCTCGGGATCCGTCAGGACTGCAGCGTCGGCATCCGTCAGGACCGCGGTCTCGGGATCCGGAACAGCGTCGGACCCGACGTCCGCGGCATCGCCCGCAGCCTGCTCGGACGCGGCTTCGGGTTCCGCGGATGCGCCGCTCGAACCGGTCGCCGCCCCGTCCACGATCATGCGCCGACGACGCTCCCGGCGCGTCAGGGCGCCGCCGCCGTCGGTCTGCTCGTCGAGGGTCACCCGCATACGCTACCGAATCCGCATGTGACTCCCCCGTATTGGCATCGGAGTAAGATCGTGCTCACAACCCACGGGAGTCCGGCGAGCCGGGCTGAGAGGAAGCGATCCGCGCTTCGACCGTCGAACCTGATCCGGATCATGCCGGCGCAGGGAGGAGAACAGATGAGTACGTCCACGCCCGCATCCGCTTCGAACGAAGCGTCCAGCGCATCCGCCGCAGCATCCGCCGGTGCGCATCCCTGGCGCTGGCGCGTCGTCGACATCGTCGTCGCCGCCGTCCTGGGGGTCGCGCTCGGCCTGGTGTTCTGGGGCTGGAACACGATCGGCTACGCCTGGTTCGGCGCCGCCGACGCGCTCACCCCCGGTCTCGGCGGGATCGCCGTGGGCATCTGGCTGCTCGGCGGCGTCGTCGGCGGGCTCGTCATCCGCAAGCCCGGAGCGGCCCTCGTCGTCGAGCTCGTCGCGGCCATCGTCTCGATGATGATCGGCAACGTGTGGGGCGTCTCAACCGTGCTCTCCGGCCTGGTGCAGGGCCTGGGTGCCGAGCTCGTCTTCGCGCTGTTCCTCTACCGTCGCTTCGGCATCGTCGTCGCCATGCTCGCCGGGGCGGGCGCGGGGGCCGCGGCCTGGATCTTCGAGCTCTTCTACGGCAGCTCGCCGAACATCCTGAAGTCGCTCGAGTTCAACACCATCTACCTCACCACCGTCGTGATCTCGGGCGCGATCCTGGCCGGCATCGTCGGTTGGCTGCTCGTGCGCGCTCTGGCCGTGACCGGTGCACTGAACCGCTTCGCGGCCGGGCGAGAGCTCGTCCGCGAAGTCTGAGGGCGGGATGAGTGCCGCCCGGCCGGCTCGGGTGCAGGCCACGGGCTGGGGATGGCGATACGCCGGCCGCAGGCTTCCGGCCGTGAGCGACGTCTCCTTCACGATCGAGCCGGGGGAGCGCGTGCTGCTGCTCGGCGCGTCCGGGGCGGGCAAGTCGACGCTGCTGGCCGGGATCGCCGGCGTCCTCGGCGACGCGGATGAGGGTGTGCGCACCGGGACCCTGCTGATCGACGGCGCCGCGCCGGAGTCCTCGCGCGGTCGAACCGGTCTGGTCCTGCAGGATCCGGATGCCGGGATCGTGCTGTCCACCGTGGCCGACGACGTCGCCTTCGGCTGCGAGAACCTCGGCGTTCCGGCATCCGAGATCCCCGGGCGCGTGTCGGAGGCGCTCGCCGCCGCCGGTCTCGATGTGCCGCTCGGCCGTCCGACCAAGGCGCTCTCGGGCGGACAGAAGCAGCGCCTGGTCCTCGCCGGTGCTCTCGCCATGCGCCCCGGCCTCCTGCTGCTGGACGAGCCGACCGCCAATCTGGATCCCGTCGGCGTGCAGGAGGTGCGAGCGAGCGTCGAGCGGGCCGTGGACGAGACCGGCGCCACCCTCGTCGTCGTCGAGCATCGCACGCCGGTCTGGGTCGACCTCATGACACGCGTGATCGTCCTCGCCGCCGACGGCGGGCTGCTGGCCGACGGCGCCCCCGCCCGCGTCTTCGCCGAGCACGGCCCGGCGCTCGCCGACGCGGGCGTGTGGGTGCCGGATGCCGGGATCGAGCTGCCCGCCCTGCCGGACGCCACCGGCGACGCCGTGCTGTCGGCGTCCGAGCTCACGATCGCGCGGGACGCGCGCAGCCCCGTCCAGAGCGGGCTGGACGTGCGCGTTCCTCGGGGAGCCGCGACCGTCGTCACGGGGGCGAACGGTGCGGGCAAGTCCACTCTCGCCCTCACCCTCGCCGGACTCATCCCCGAGCGGGACGGCGAAGTGCTCGCCGCGGAGGATCTGGCAGGACGTCGCGGGCGGCGACCCTTCCGGTGGTCCTCCCGCGAGCTCCTCACCCGCATCGGCACCGTCTTCCAGGAGCCTGAGCATCAGTTCCTCACGCAGACCCTGCGGGACGAGCTGGCGGTGGGCCCGAAGGCGCTGGGCTGGGATCGCGCGCGGACGGACGCCGTCGTCGACGCACTGCTCGAACGACTGGACCTCGCGCCCCTCGCCCTGGCGAACCCGTTCACGCTGTCCGGCGGCCAGAAGCGCCGGCTGTCCGTCGCGACGGTGCTCGCGGCATCCCCGGCGGTCATCGTCCTGGATGAGCCGACCTTCGGGCAGGACCGGAAGGGATGGATATCCCTCGTGTCCCTGCTGCAGGAGGAGATCGCCCGCGGGCGCTCGATCATCGCCGTCACGCACGACGAGGGTGTGACACAGCATCTCGGCGGGCACCGCATCGAGCTGGAGAGGCGGGTGGCCGCATGACCGGCACACTGCACGCGCTCCGCGCAGAGACCCGGGAGTCCCTCTGGCTGGACGGAGTGAACCCGGTGACGAAGCTCCTCCTCGCCCTCGTGCTGTCGGTGCCGCTGTTCGCCTCGATCGACGTGACCAGCGCGCTCGTGGCGATCGCCCTGCAGCTGCTGTGCCTGCCGCTGACCGGTCTGAGCCTCGGCACCGTCCTCCGGCGCCTGCTGCCCATCGCGATCTTCGCTCCGATCGCCGGGGTCAGTATGCTGCTGTACGCCGAACCCGCAGGCCGCGTCTACTGGACTTTCGGATTCGCGACCATCAGCGACGACTCGATCGCGCTGGCGGTCGCCGTGAGCCTGCGCGTGCTGGCGCTCGGCCTTCCGACCATCCTGCTCTTCGGTCGCACGGACCCGACCGAGCTCGCCGACGCGCTCTCGCAGGTCGCCCGGCTGCCCAGCCGGTTCGTGCTCGGCATCCTGGCGGGGACCCGCATGCTGGGACTCTTCCTCGACGACTGGCGCACGATGGCACTCGCCCGGAGGGCGCGCGGCGTCGGCGACGCCGGGGCCCTGCGGCGGTTCTTCTCGATGGCGTTCGTGCTGCTCGTGTTCGCGGTGCGCCGCGGGACCAAGCTCGCCATGGCGATGGAGGCGCGCGGCTTCGGCTCCGGCATCCCGCGCACGTGGGCGCGCCCCTCGCGCCTGCACGGTCGGGATGCCGTGGCGCTCGTGGGCGGGCTGGCGATCATGGCACTGGCGATCGCCGCCGCGATCGCCGTCGGCAGCTTCCGCTTCGTGTGGAGCTGACTCAGCTCGCGTTCCACAGGTCGCGGTAGTAGGCGAGCCGTTCGCGGTCCGGCTCGACGCCGTAGGCGGCGATGAGGGCGTCCTCCCACCCGGGACCCACGTTCCATTCGGTGCTCATCGAGGCGACGGCGATGTCCGCCCACCGGTCACCGACACCGAGCGCGGCGAGGTCGACGTGCGCGAGCGGTCGCCCGTCGTCACCGACCAGCGTGTTCGGCATGCACGCGTCACCGTGACAGACGACGAGCCGGTCGATCTCCGGTGCGTCGTGCAGCGCTTCGGGGATGCGGATGCCGCGGCGAGCGGCGTTCTCGAATCGGCTCTCGACGCTCCACTCCCATGGGCACTCGGCGACGGGCAGGGCGTCGTGCAGCCGCCGCAGCCCGAGGCCGACGGCGCGCACCGCGGCTTCCGGTTCGGCGATCCAGCGCGGGTCCACGGCGCTGCGGCCGGATATCGCGGCTGTGACGAGCCATTCGTGCTCGGCATCCTGGTCCTGCTCCAGCACTTCGGGAACCAGGATCCAGCGCCGCGTCCACCGCATCCGCTCGGCCTCGTCGCGCATGTTCGCCTCAGCGTCCCGAGGACCCCACTTGATGTAGCGGTCGTCGTCCGTGCGGAAGGTGAGCCCGCCGATCCCGTTCTCCCACACGGGCGTCAGCGCGGCGCCGCGCGCGAGCGCGCGCACGCGGCCGGGGACGGCGATGGAGGCGGCGGGGATCGTCACAGCAGCTCGCGCAGCGCCTCATCGAGCACGACGGCGTGATTGTGCTCGGTGTCGTGCGCGGCGTAGACGAGAGTCACGACCGGATGCCGCTTCACGACGTCCGCGAGCTCGCGCAGCGCCGGCGCGCTCTCCTCGGCGAGCTCGGCGCGGTAGCGGTCCGCGTACTCGGCCCACTCGGCATCCGGTGCGGCGTGCCACGCCTTGCGCAGCTCCGGGCTCGGAGCGGTGTCCTTGTCCCACAGATCGATCGCGGCGCGCTCCTTCGAGACGCCGCGCGGCCAGAGCCGATCGACGAGCACGCGGAACCCGTCGGAGGGTTCGGCGGTGTCGTAGGCTCGCTTGCGACGCAGTTCCATGACTCCAGCCAACACCGCCGCGTTCGCGGACGCCAGTCTGGAACTCGGAACCGCGTAAGCTGGAACTGAGTTGCACGATCGTTCGAAGGAGAACAGCATGCAGATCCAGGGATCGGGTGCCCTCGTCACCGGAGGCGCCTCCGGTCTGGGCCTGGCCGCCGCCCGCGCTCTCGCGGCATCGGGGGCGCACGTCACCCTGCTGGACCTCCCCGGCTCGGCCGGTGCGGCCCTGGCTGCCGAACTGGGCGGCGCCTTCGCGCCGGGGGACGTCACCAGCCCCGAGGATGCGGCGGCCGCCGTCGCGCTGGCGGACACCGAGGCCCCGCTGCGCATCCTCGTCAACTGCGCCGGCATCGCTCCGCCGGCCAAGGTGCTGGATCGCGACGGCGAACCGAACGCGCTGGCGGACTTCGAGCGGATCATCCGCATCAACCTCGTCGGCACGTACAACGTGCTCTCGCAGGCGTCGGCGGTGATCGCGAGGCAGGAGCGGACGGCGTCCGGCGACCGCGGCGTCATCGTGAACACGGCGAGCGTGGCGGCCTTCGACGGCCAGATCGGCCAGCCCGCCTACGCCGCCTCCAAGGGCGGTGTGCACGCCATGACGCTGCCGGTCGCCCGCGAGCTCGCCCGTCACGGCATCCGGGTGTGCACGATCGCCCCCGGGATCATGGAGACGCCGATGCTGGCGGGGCTGCCCGAAGCGGCCCAGGCGTCGCTCGGCGAGCAGGTGCCCTACCCCGCTCGCCTGGGCCGGCCGGACGAGTACGCCGGCCTCGTGACGCACATCGTCGAGAACGGGTACCTGAACGGCGAGACCATCCGCCTGGACGGCGCCATCCGCATGGCCCCGAAGTGAACGCGAGGAGAGACATGACTCTGGCAGGAAAGACCATCCTGATGTCGGGCGGCAGCCGCGGCATCGGCCTCGCGATCGCGCTGCGCGCTGCGGCGGACGGGGCGAACATCGCGATGCTCGCGAAGACCGACACCCCGCATCCGAAGCTCGAGGGCACGATCCACACCGCCGCCGAGCAGATCCGCGCGGCGGGAGGTCAGGCCCTGCCGATCGTCGGCGACGTGCGGGAGGACGACGACATCACCGAGGCCGTGCTCAAGACGGTCGGAGAGTTCGGCGGCGTCGACATCGTCATCAACAACGCCAGCGTGATCGACCTGTCCCGTTCGCTCGATCTCTCCGCGAAGAAGTACGACCTCATGCAGGACGTCAACGTCCGCGGCACGTTCATGCTGTCGCGCGCCGCGATCCCGCAGCTGCGGGAGGCCGAGAACCCCCACATCCTGTCGCTGTCGCCGCCCCTGAACCCGACCCCGAAGTGGCTCGGCGCGCACACCGGTTACTCGCTCGCGAAGTTCGGCATGACCATGGTGACGCTCGGGCTCGCGGCGGAGTTCGCCGGGGACGGCATCGCCGCGAACACGCTCTGGCCGCGCACGACCATCGCGACCGCGGCCGTGCAGAACCTGCTGGGCGGCGACAAGGTCATGGCCGCGAGCCGTACCGCCGACATCTACGCGGATGCCGCGTACTCCGTGCTGACGACGCCCGCGCGCGAGCGCACCGGTCAGAGCCTCATCGTCGAGGACGTGCTGGAAGCCGACGGGGTGACGGACTTCTCCCGGTACGCGGCGGTGCCCGGCACTCCCGACAGCGCGCTCTTCCCCGACATCTTCCTCGACTGACCGGGTCCCCTTCGCCGGCATCCTCCCCTCGGGTTCTGCTACACCTTTCGACTATTGCGCCTGTTGTTTCCTGTCGCAGACGCGGAAAGGTGTAGCAGAACGGGGGGGGGCGGCGGTGGTGGTGGTCGGGTCAGAACAGCAGGTAGACGGCGCCGACGATCGTCAGGACGATCACGAGGCGATCGAACAGCTGCTGCGGCATCCGCTTGGCGAGCCGGAGGCCCACCAGCGCGCCGACGACGACCAGGGGTGCGAGCAGCAGATCCATCACGAGCACCTCGGGTGTGAAGAGTCCGATTCCGGCGAGGAACGGCACCTTCACCAGGTTCACGATCGCGAAGAACCACGCCGAGGTGCCCAGGAACACCTGCACCGTCGTGCGGGTCGCCAGGAAGTACATGGACATCACCGGTCCGCCCGCGTTCGCGACCATCGTGGTGAAGCCGGCCAGCGTCCCGTACGACGCGCCGACCAGCATCCCACCGGCGGGCCGGGAATCCCGATGGCGGCGCCAGAGCGTGACCGCGATCATGAGCAGCAGGATGATGCCGATCGCCCGTCGCACGATGGCGTCGTCCGCGTAGGCGAGGAACAGGAAACCGACCACGAGGCCGGCCACCACCGCCGGCGCGAGCCGCAGCAGGGTCGGCCAGTGCGCGTGCCTGCGGTACGCGATCAGGGCGAACACATCGCCGACGATGAACAGCAGCAGCATCGCGGCGGTCGAGGTGCGCGCCGGGAGGACGGCGGCGAACAGCACGACCGACACCGTGGCGCTGCCGGGGATCGCCGTCTTCCCCAGTCCCGCGATCAGCGCCGCGAGCGCAAGCAGAGCCCAGGCCAGCGGAGCGAGATCGATCATCGGGCGCGGTCGATCTCGGCGACGATCGCCTCGAATCCGCGCTCGGCGGCGAGGGCGCGCGGCGAGACGCCGTGCCCGTCGGGGATCGCCGTGTCCGCCCCGGCCGCGAGCAGCGTGCGGACGACCTCGACGTAGGTGGCGGACCCGTCGCCGAGGACGATCGCCTCGTGCAGGGCGGTCCAGCCCAGATCGTTGACGTGGTCCACGTCGATGCCTGCCGCCAGCAGGATGCGGATCGTCGACAGCAGGCCGCGTTCGCACGCCGGGATCAGGGCCGTGCCGCCGAAGCGGTTGGTGCTGGAGAGGTCGGCGCCGTTGGCGAGCGTCAGGGCGAGGATCTCGTCGTGGCCGCGGGCCCCGGCGTACAGATACGCGGAATCCTGGATGTCGTCCTTCGCGTTGACGTCTGCGCCGGCGTCGATGAGCGCGCGCGCCGCCTCGACATGGTTCCGCTTGGTCGCCAGCACGAGCGCCGTCATGCCGCCTTCACCGCGCGCCTCGACGGCTGCGCCGGCTTCGAGCGCGGCGCGCACGGCGGGGGCGTCGCCGCGCGCCGCAGCGACCAGCAGGGCCGTGTCCTCGGTCCGTGTCATAGCCGGCGCTCAGGCGCGGACGGCCGCGAGGGCCGCGGTGAAGCGCTCGGCGCGCTCGGTGATGTCGGCCCAGTCCGAGCTCTTGATCGACGAGGCGTTCGCCAGGTCCCCGCCAGCGCCGACCGCGACCGCTCCCGCCGCGAACCAGTCCGACAGGTTGTCCGGGTTCACGCCGCCTGTGGGCATGAGCGGGGCGTCCGGGAACGGGCCACGCAGTGCGCCGAGGTACGACGGGCCGCCGAGGGAGGCGGGGAAGACCTTCACCACGTCGACGCCCAGGGCGAGTGCACCCATGACCTCGGTGGGGGTCATGGCGCCGGTCATGACGACGCGGCCGGTGTCGAGCATGGCACGAGTGAGGTCCGGCAGGGTGCCGGGGCTCACGAGGAACTCGGCGCCCGCGTCCGCGGCCGCCGCAGCCTGATCGATCGTCGTGACCGTCCCGGCGCCGATGTACGCGGCGTCGCCGTGCCGCGTGATGAGCTCACGGATCACGGCCGGCGCGTCCGGCGTGGAGTACGTGACCTCGATCCCCGTGACGCCGCCGCGGATGATCGCCTCGGACGCCTCGAGGGCGAGCTCCGGCGAGGGGGCGCGGAGCACGGCGAGGACGCCGGTGGCGCGGGCACGGGCGAGGCGGTCGGTCATGGTTCTCCTTCATCGGGGGATGTGGATCCATTGTCTCACCCGGAAGGCCTGTCATTACAGGTCAGCCTTGGCCGGGCGTCCAGGAGTCGACGCGGTCCTTGGACTCCTTCAGCCCCCACCCCGTGCGTTCGCGCAGCAGCTTGACCGCCTCGATCGTGCGACCGGAGGCGAGGAGAGCGTCGACCTCCGAGACGACGTCCGCCGGCAGGTCGGAACCCGCGGACGTCGCGATCGGGATGGCTGTCGTGGCGGGTGCGGTCCAGCGCTCGACGCGGTCCTTGGCCTCCTGCAGGCTCATCCCCGGGGTAGCGTCGCGCAGCACCTTGATGGCGCGGATGGTCTGCCCCTCGGCGATCAGGCGATCGATCTCGGCGGTCGTCGCGGCGTCCGGACCGGTCGAAGGGCCGCTCGAAGGAGCAGCGGTCGTCGGCGGGGTCGGGACCTTCGGGCGCATCGACTTCCCGAGAACGGCGAAGAGCACGATCACGACGACGACGACGAGGAGAATCCAGATCCATTCCACGCCGTCAGTCTACGGACGCTCGACCCGCGGTCTCCCAGGCGTCACGCCGTACCCTGGATGACATGACCGACATCCCCCGTGCCCCGCGCCGCCACGGCGCCCCGCGTCCGACGGCTGCGGCATCCGGCACGCCGCAGGTGCGGCCCGCGACCGAGGGGTGGACGCAGAAGAAGGATGCCGAGGGGCGGCCGCTCCTGCAGTTCGCGAGTCCCAAGCGCGGCAAGCCTCCCGTGCACCTCGCCGACCTCACGCCGGCCGAGCGCGTCGAGAAGGTCACCGAACTCGGTCTCCCCGGCTTCCGCGCCAGGCAGCTGGCCACGCACTACTTCCGCCATTACACGTCCGATCCGGCCGAGATGACCGATCTCCCCGCCGGCATCCGCGACGAGCTCGTCGGAGGGCTCCTGCCTCCGCTCATGACCGAGGTCCGTCGTCTCGAGACCGATCGCGGGGACACCATCAAGTTCCTGTGGCGCCTGCACGACGGCGCTCTGGTCGAGTCGGTGCTCATGCGCTATCCGGGCCGGATCACGCTGTGCGTGTCGAGCCAGGCCGGATGCGGCATGAACTGCCCGTTCTGCGCGACCGGGCAGGCAGGGCTCACCCGCAACATGTCGGCGGCCGAGATCATCGAGCAGGTCGTGCGCGCGAACCGCGCCATCGCGAACGGCGAGCTGGGCGGCAAGAAGCGCGACGACCACTCCCTCGAGCGCGTGAGCAACATCGTCTTCATGGGCATGGGCGAGCCGATGGCCAACTACAACCGGGTCATGCACGCCGTGCGCACCATGGTCGCGCCGCAGCCCGAAGGACTCGGCATGAGCGCCCGCGGGATCACCGTCTCGACGGTCGGGCTCGTGCCCGCGATCCGCAAGCTCGCCGCGGAGGACATCCCGGTGACCTTCGCGCTGTCGCTGCACGCTCCGGACGACGAGCTGCGCGACGAGCTCATCCCGGTGAACTCGCGCTGGAAGGTCGACGAGGCCCTGGATGCCGCGCGCGAGTACTTCGACAAGACAGGACGCCGCGTGTCGATCGAGTACGCGCTCATCAAGGACATGAACGACCATGCGTGGCGCGCCGACCTGCTCGCGGACAAGCTCAACGCCCGCGGACGCGGGTGGGTGCACGTCAATCCCATCCCGCTGAACCCGACGCCGGGATCCATCTGGACCTCGTCCGAGCCCGACGTGCAGAACGAGTTCGTGCGCCGGCTCAACGACGCGGGCATCCCGACGACCCTCCGCGACACCCGTGGCAAGGAGATCGACGGCGCCTGCGGGCAGCTCGTCGCCACGACCGAGGATGTTGCCGCGGCCGAGGTCAATGCGGCGCAGCCGCGTTGAGGTCGGCCGGGGCAAGGTTGAGCGAGCGCAGCGAGTCGAAACCCGAAGTTCTCGAGGTCAATGCGGCGCAGCCGCGTTGAGGTCGGCCGGGGCAAGGTTGAGCGAGCGCAGCGAGTCGAAACCCCAAGTTCCCGAGGTCGATGCGGCGCCCCCGTACGTCACCCGACCCCGTGGGGGCTCAGGCCGCAGAATCCGTCGCTCCGCGGTCCTGTCTCATCGTTCAGGTCGCGGAATCTGCCGCTGAACCCGCGCTGGACCGACAGTTTTCGCGACCGGAAGGCGGGTGTCCACGACCGGAACGACGGTTTCCGCGACCGGAACGCGCCCGTCCAGGATCTCGCCGACCGTGTGCGCGCGCAGCGCGGGATGCCGCGACACCTGCACGGCGATCGACCGCACCAGGCTGACGATCGCGGGTTCGCGCGTCATCCGCGATCCCTCCAGTGTGGCGTCGAGTTCGATCGTCCAGCGACTGCCGGTGAGGGCCTCCTCGATGGCGCGCAGAGCCGGCCGCACGGTCGGGTCGCTCAGGCGGGCATCGTCGGCGCCGAACCAATCCAATAGTCCTTCGATGGTCCAATCTTGGGAAATCGGCCCAGCAATTGGCGAATTAGCGACGATCGGGAGACTCATTGGACCAGAATCCATGGATATGAGCATCGGGAACAGTGCCAATCAGCGGCTGGTGGATCATCGGACGGCCACGGTCGATTCCGCAGCGCTCGCCGCGCGCCTGGGGCGGTGGTCGCAGGGCGACGGCACGCTGTCCGCACGGCTGGCGCACGGCATCCGCGCCCTCGTCGACACCGGCGAACTGCGACCGGGGGACCGGCTGCCGGCCGAGCGCACGCTCGCTGCCGTGATCTCTGTGTCGCGCGGCACGGTCGTCGCCGCCTACGCCGAGCTCGCGGAGCGCGGCGCCGTGGAGAGGAGGCAGGGCAGCGGGACGCGCATCTCGGGGTCACCCGTCTCCCGACCGGGGCGAGCGGGGCGGGGCGAGGCGCTGTTCTCGTCGCTGCCGAATGCGATCGACCTGCTGCGCACGGTGCCGCAGATCCCCGAGACCGGAGTCGAGATCATCCGGACCCACCGGCCGCGCCTCGAGTTCGCACTGCTGCCGGAGACGGATCCGGCGGGCCTGGCGATGCTGCGCGAGCAGATCGCGGACATGTTCACCGTCGAGGGGACGCCGACCTCACCGGAGCAGATCCTCGTGACGCACGGCGCCCAGCAGGCGATCAGCCTGGTGGTCAACGCGCTCGTGGGTCCGGGTGACGTGGTCCTCGCCGAGGAGGTCACCTGGCCCGGAGTGACCGACTCGGTGGCCCTGCGCGGCGGCGTCGTGCAGGGCATCCCGATGGGCGACGACGGTCTGGACGTCGAGGCCCTCGAAGTGGCGATCGCCCGGCTGAGACCCGCTCTGGTCGCGCTGAATCCACACCACCACAACCCGACCGGAACGCGGATGCCGCCCGCCGAACGCCGGCGCGTCGCCGACCTCGCCGCCCGGTACGGCGTGCCGGTCGTCGAGGACCGGGTGGTCGCCGGCATCTCGTTCGACGGCGTCGTGCCGCCCTCGCTCGCGGCGGAACGACCGGATGCCCCGGTGATCGTCGTCGAGTCGGTGTCGAAGTGGGCATGGGCGGGGCTGCGCGTGGGATGGCTTCGTGCGGATCCGGTGCTGGTCCGCCGACTGCGCGGCGCCCGTCAGCTCGCAGACCAGTCAACGAGCGTGCCGGCGCAGCTGCTGGCCGGCGATCTCCTCGCGCACGCCTCGGACCTGAAGCGCGAGGTGTCCCGCGCGCACCAGGAGCGTCTGCGCCTACTGCTGAGACTGATGGCCGAGCATCTGCCCGAGTGGACGTTCCGGGCTCCGCGCGGCGGCCTGTCGCTGTGGGCCGCCATCCCGTCCGGATCGGCCGACGCGTTCGCCCGCGTCGCCGCCATGCACGGCGTCTCGGTCGCGGGGAGCGCCGAGTTCGCGGCGTCAACGTCTCCTGACGATCACATCCGGATCCCGTTCACCGCGCCGGACGAGGTCCTCTCCGAGGGGATCCGCCGCCTCGGAGACGCGTGGCGGGACTACCGGGAGACTCTGTGAGCGGGCACGGCCCCGGCCACGGCGCGGAGCGCCGCGACCGGGGACCCCTCACTCCTTGACCGCGCCCGCCGTGAGCCCCTGCACGATCCAGCGGCTCGCGAGGGCGAACATCACCATGGTGGGCAGGATCGTCACGACGGCGGCCGCCGACAGCGATCCCCAGTCGACATTGAACGTCGAGATGAACCCGTTGAGGGTCGCGGGGATCGTGCGGTTCTCGGTCGAGTGGATGAGCACGACCGACAGGAACAGCTCGTTCCAGCAGTTCACGAAGTTGAAGATGAACGCGGCGATGATGCCCGGTGTCAGCACCGGGACGAGCACCCGGAACAGCGCGCCGAGCCGCGAGCATCCGTCGATCATGGCCGCTTCCTCGAGCGCGACCGGGACGTTCTCGAAGAAGCCCCGGAGCATGACCGTGGAGAACGGGATGCAGATGGCGATGTACACGAGGATCAGGCCGAACCTGGTGTCCACGAGCCCGAGGTTCGACATCATCGAGTACAGCGGGCCGAGGGCGATGAACGCCGGGATCATCTGCGTCAGCAGGAACGCGACGAGCACGGCGCCCTTGCTGCGGAACTCGAACCGGGAGAGCACGAACGCGCTGAGCAGCGCGATCAGGGTCGCGACGAGACCCGCGCTGAGCGAGACGACGGCCGAGTTCATCAGGAACACGCCGAAGTCGTTGAACTCGAACAGGTTGAGGTAGTTCTGCACCGACGGGTCGCTCGGCCAGTATTCGATCGGGAACACGTTGACGGTCTGGGGCGACTTGAACGACGTCAGCGCGATCCAGTACAGCGGGAACAGCGTGATGACCAGCCAGAGTCCGAGTCCGACGAAGCGGAGCGCACCCCCGACGGTGGGGCGCCGGCGGGGCTGGCGGATCTTGGTGCGACCCGTGACGACGGCGGCCGTGGCTTCCGGAGCGACGATGGTGGTCATCTCTTCACCTTCCGCATGGCCAGGAGGTAGAACGCGCAGAAGACCAGCAGGAACGCGACCACGATCAGTCCGATCGCGCTGGCGAGCCCGTAGTTGCCCTTCTGGGTGTAGTTGATCATCCAGGTCGTGATGATGTGCGTCTGGTTCGCGGGTCCGCCCTGGGTCATCGCCCAGATGATGTCGGGGAAGTTGAAGATCCAGATGATCCGCAGCAGCACGGTCAGCAGCAGCGTCATCGAGATGTACGGGACGATGATCGAGAACAGCTGACGCAGCTTGCCGGCGCCGTCGAGGCTCGCCGCCTCCAGCATCTCGTCGGGGACCGACTGGAGCGCGGCGAGGATCATGATGGCGAAGAAGGTCACGCCGTACCAGACGTTCGCGATGATGACGGCGGTCATGGCGAGTTTCGGGTCGGCGAGCCACGGCAGCGGCGCGTCGATGAGACCGACCTTCATCAGCAGGTCGTTGATGACCCCGAACTCGGCGTTGAACATCCAGCGGAACAGCAGCCCGATGAGGAAGCCGGACACAGCCCAGGGGAAGAACACCAGCGCCTGGTACAGCCCGCGGAAGCGGAACCGCTTGCGGAGGGCGAGCGCGATGAGGAAGCCGATGACGAACTGCGGCACGAGCGAGCACACCACCCAGAGGACCGAGTTCCAGGCGATCTGAGGGAACACCGGATCGCTGAGGATCGTCACGAAGTTGTCGAACCCGACGAACGGCGTCGACGTGAGGTCCCAGAGGTTCCAGTCGTGGAACGCCATACCGGCGCCCTGAAGCATCGGGTAGTAGGTGAACCAGCAGACGAACAGGATGGCCGGGGAGAGGAATGCGAGGATCGTCCAGGCCTGACGGCGCCCGAAGGTGCGTCGGCCGGGCCGGGCCGGGGGAGCCCCGCCGGCGGAGCCGGCGGAGCGTCCCGTGCGGGTGAGCTGCGTCATGCGATCAGTCCTCGGTGGCGTACTTGTCGACCCAGTAGGCATCCCAGGACTCGAGCAGCTCCGACGTGCTCATGTTGCCGAGCAGCACGTTCTGCACATCCTGATCCGACTTCTGGATCCACTCCGTCCACCAGCTGACGCCGCGCGGCTGCTGCACGTTGATGTACGTCTCGGGATCCTCGGTCATCGTGACGTAGCTCGTCCACGGGCCGGAGGCGTAGAACTCGTCGTCGGATGCTGCGGCGATGATCGGCACCAGGCTGTTCGCCTGGGCGAACTCGGTGGCCGGCTCCGCCGACGACAGGAACTCGACGAGCTTCACCGCGGCATCCTTGTGCTCGCTCGCCTCGGCGACGCCCCATCCCGCCACCGCGAGCGGTTGGGCGGCTTTGCCGGACGGCCCGACGAGCAGCGGCGCGGTGTCCCACTGATCCTCGGTCAGATTCGACGCCTGGACCGTCGCGATGACCTCCGGGTCCTGCAGCAGGAACGCCGTCGACCCGTTCGTGAAGCCGGCGACCATCTCGGGATAGCCCCACGAGACCGCCGACGGCGGCGAGGCCTGCTCGAACAGTGCGAAGTAGTCGTCGACCGCCTCCTGCGCCTCCGGGGCGGAGAAGATCGTCGAGCCGTCCTCGAGGAGGAACGCGTTCGACGTGTCCAGGTCGTCGATGACGTAGGCCTCGATCGCGGCGACGACGTTCGTGTTGCCGTTCTGCCCGCCGCGGAACGCGTACCCGTACACGTTGTTTGCGGGGTCCTGGATGGCGGACGCCTGCTCCAGGAGGTCCTTCCAGCTGTGCGGAGGTCCGTCGAACCCGGCCTCCTCGACCAGGTCGGTGCGATAGAACAGCGACAGGCCGTAGAACCCGTACGGGATGAACAGGCTCTCGCCGTCCCCCTCGGCGACCGTCCGCGCGTTCTCGGTGAGTGCGTCCCAGCCCTCCCAGTCGGCGAGGTCGTCCGTCATGTCGTAGAGCCAGCCGTTGTTCGAGAAGGGGCCGACCGTGATGTCGCGGACCTCGAGGACGTCCACGCCCTTGCCGGACTGGAGCATCTGCTGGATCGTCTGGTCGGCCTGCTCGGTCGGAGGGGAGACGAGCTCGACGGTGATGTCCGGGTTGGCCGCCTCGAAGTCGTCGAGCAGACCGCGGATGACCTCGGTGCGGGCCGGGTTGGTCAGGCTCTCCACCATCTGGAGCGTGACGGTGCCGTCGGCGCTCTCTGAGCCGCCGCCGGCGGAGCAGGCGGTGAGCCCCAGCAGGGCGACGGTGCCCATGCCGACGGCTGTCGTCAGTCGGGTGCGCTTCATGACATACCTCTTTCTCGTGTGTTTCGGGGATTCAGGAAGCCGCGGCGGTGATGCCGGCGCGGCGCAGGATCTCAGGGACGCAGCGTTCGACGAAGGCGTCGAAATCGCTCGTCTCGGTGTAGAGGTGCACGGAGAGGCGGAAGTAGCCGCGTCCCTCGAAGCTCGTGAAGGCCGTCTCGACTCCCGCGGCATCGAACAGCGTCATGCGCAGGGCGTCCGCCTCCTCGCGGGTGCTCCCCAGCCCGTCCGGAAGCCGGATGAGCCGCATCGAGTCGACCGGCATCGGCAGGTGCACCCTGGCGTCCTCCGCGACATAGGGCTGGAGGGCCGCTGCGATCCGATCGGCGCCCTCGTCCGCCAGGGCGGACATGGTGCGCCGTGTCTGCGCCCAGCCGTGCTCGCGCTCGATGAAGTCGATGGCCGCCGAGGTGCTGAGGTACGTCGTCGCGTCGATGGTCCCCTGCGTGTCGAAGCGGTCGGGATAGGCCTCGCCCCCGCCCCACGAATCGATCAGGGGCCACAGGTCCTGCCGATCGTCGGCGCGGGTGACGAGGAGGGCGGAGCCGCGCGGTGCGCACGGCCACTTGTGCATGTTGCCGAACCACCAGTCGCCTCCGCCCGCCTTCGCGGCGTCGGCGACGAGTCCGGGCGCGTGCGCCCCGTCGACGAGCACGCGCGCTCCGCGCTCGTGCGCGAGCTCGGCGATGCGCCGGGTCGGCAGGAGCCGGGCCGTGGGCGAGGTGATCTGGTCCACCACGATCAGGCGCGTGCGGACGCCCAGGGCGGCGCGGAACAGCTCCAGGATCTCCTCCTCCTCGGCGAGGAGGGGGATGCGCACCGTGCGCACGCGGGCACCGAACCGGCGCGCGAGTCGCGCGGCGCCCATCGTGATCGCGCCGTAGCCGTGGTCGGTCACGAGGATCTCGTCGTCGGCGTCGAGGGTCAGGCTGTTGAACACCACCGTCGCCGCGGCGGAGGCGTTCGGGACGAAGACGGCGTCCTCGGCTTCGGCCCCCACGAACGGCGCGACGGCCGACCGGGCCTGGGCCACGCGTTCCGCGATGCGCGGGAACCAGCCCACCGGGCTGCGATCCGCCTGGGCGCGCAGTTCGTCCTGGTGCCGCACGACCTCGGTCGGCACGGCGCCGAAGGAGCCGTGATTGAGGTGGACGATGTCGGGGTCCAGCGGCCAGGCGTCGCGAGCGCGCGCCCCGGAGGCGAGCTGCACCGGAGCAGCGGAAGACGTCATCTCGAGCATGCGGCCTCGTTCAGATCGGGGAACTTGTTGCACAACTGTGCCAGAGATCGCAAAAATTGGCACGTCTTGGGGGTAGATTTGACAAAGTCGTAATACAACTTGGTGAGATCGTCCGCCGGGCGGCAGACTCGGCTCACCATTGCGCGACAAGGAGACCGCACCCATGGGGGCACTGGACACGGCGTTGCACGGCTTGCGTGCACTCATCGCGGACGGCGAGCTCCGGCCCGGTGATCGGCTGCCCAGCGAGGGGGAGCTCTGCGAGCATCTCGGCGTCTCCCGCGGTTCTCTCCGCGAGGCGATCCGCATGCTCGCCGCGCTGGGGGTGCTCGACACCCGGCACGGTTCGGGCAGCTACGTGAGCGATCTGCACGCCGCAGACCTCATCAAGGGACTGGGCCTCACGGTGGGGTTGCTCCCGCTCGACTCCATCATCGAGCTCTACGAGATGCGGCGGGCCCTCGAGGCGCACGCCGCCAGCCTCGCGGCCGCGCGCATCGACGATGCGACCCTCGACCGCCTCGACGCCCTGCTCGCCGACCTCGAGGGCGTGACGGACGACGAGCAACTGTCCGAGCTCGACAACCAGTTCCACTCCGCCATCACGGCCGTCGCGGGCAACGACGCGCTCGCCAGCCTCGCCGACGTCCTGCGCGCGCGATCGCGTGCGTACCGGATCTTCGAGACGGAGGACGCCGCGCAGATCAAGATCCTCTCGGATGCCGGGCACCGGGCGATCCTCAACGCTCTGGTCGCGCGCGATCCCGTCGCGGCGTCGGCGGCCGCGGCGGGGCACGTCGCGCAGACCGAGTTCTGGCTGCGCAAGCACCAGCGCCCCGCATCCGAAACAGTGTGACCTCCGCCTCGGCATCCTGACCCCGGCAGGGTCGAGAGGCCCTAGCGTGGAGTCATGGTCAACTATCGTTATCTCGGCAACAGCGGTCTCAAGGTCTCGGAGATCACCTACGGCAACTGGGTCACGCACGCCTCGCAGGTCGGTGACGACGCGGCCGTGAAGACGGTCCACGCGGCACTGGATGCCGGCATCACCACGTTCGACACGGCGGACACGTACGCCAACACCGCCGCCGAGGTCGTGCTCGGCAAGGCCCTCGCCGGTCAGCGCCGCGAGGGGCTGGAGATCTTCACGAAGGTCTACTTCCCGACCGGTCCCAAGGGCCCCAACGACACCGGGCTCAGCCGCAAGCACATCCTCGAGTCGATCAACGGCTCCCTGAAGCGCCTCGGCACCGACTACGTCGACCTCTACCAGGCGCACCGCTTCGACTACGAGACGCCGCTGGAGGAGACGTTCCAGGCGTTCGCGGACATCGTCCGTCAGGGCAAGGCGCTGTACATCGGCGTCTCGGAGTGGACGGCGGAGCAGCTGCGCGACGGGCACGCGCTCGCCAAGCAGCTGGGCATCCAGCTCATCTCGAACCAGCCGCAGTACTCCATGCTGTGGCGCGTCATCGAGGGCAAGGTCGTCCCGGCATCCGAAGAGCTGGGGATCTCGCAGATCGTCTGGTCCCCGATGGCGCAGGGCGTGCTCAGCGGCAAGTACCTTCCCGGCCAGCCCGTGCCCGAGGGGTCGCGCGCCACGGACGAGAAGAGCGGCGCCGGGTTCATCCAGCGGTTCATGAACGACGAGACCCTCACAGCTGTGCAGCGGCTCAAGCCGATCGCGGAGGAGGCGGGACTCACGATGCCGCAGCTCGCGATCGCGTGGGTGCTGCAGACCCCCAACATCGCGGCGGCTCTCGTCGGCGCATCGCGTCCGGAGCAGCTCGCGGACACCGTAAAGGCGTCGGGAGTTACGCTCGATGCCGACACGCTCGCCGCGATCGACACGGCTCTCGGAGACGCCGTCTACGCCGACCCCGAGGACACCTACGGCGTCTCGCCGAAGTCGCGCCTGGTCTGAGGCGTCCGCCCGGCTCGCCCGCCGGCAGACCTCTCCTTCCCGACGAGACCCCGCCGTGTTCACGCGAATCCGGCGGGGTCTCGTCAATGCCGAGAGGTCTCAGCCGTCGCCGCGAGGGGTCAGCCGTGGGTGCGCGGGATCAGGGCGCCGGCGCGACGGATCAGGCAAGGGTGATGTCGACCTGCAGCTCCGTCGTCAGGCGTTCGAGGTCCGCGCGAAGGGCCTCCAGATCGGCGGATGCCGGGACCTCCGCGACGACGCTCGCCTCGAACAGGCGGCCGCCGGCCATCGCGGCATCCCGCGTCTCGGTCGTCATCGTCTCGATGCTCAGCTCGTGCGCGCGCAGGACCGCGGAGACCTCCCGGACGATACCCGGCCGGTCGTTGCCGAGGATCTGCAACGCGACCGGACGAGCCGTTGCCTCGGGCTCGGCATCCGAGCCCGCGTGCACCGTGACGGTCAGCAGTCCGTCGAGCGCCTGGAGGGCCGACGTCAACTGCGCGCGACGGTCGTCCGGGACGGAGACCTGCACGACGCCCGCGAAGGCGCCGGCGAGCTCCGCCAGCTGACTGTTCTCCCAGTTGCCGCCGTGCGCATCGACGACATCGGCGACAGCGGCGACGAGTCCTGGCCGATCCGTGCCGACGACGGTGAGGATGAGCGTGGTCATGCCTGAAGCGTAGCCCTCACTCGCCCCAGATGCCCGTCTCGAGGAACCGATCCATGCGCGCGCGGTGCGGTGCGAGGTCCCAGCCCTGCGCCGCGACCCAGTCGTCGTCGTAGTAGGTCCCGGCGTAGCGCGCGCCGCCGTCGCAGATCAGTGTGACGACGCTTCCTGTCTCGCCGGCCGCGCGCATGCGCGCGATCAGCTGGAACGCGCCGACCAGGTTCGTACCGGTCGAGCCGCCGGCCCAGTGCATGGTCCGCTCCTGCAGCAGCCGGATCGCGGCGACGGAGGCGGCATCGGGGATCTGCAGCATCTCGTCGATCACGCCGGCGACGAAGGACGGCTCGACACGTGGCCGGCCGATCCCCTCGATGCGGCTCGGGCGGCCGGTCGTGTAGTCGGAGGCGCCGGTGCTCCAGCCGCCGTAGAACGCCGACCCCTCGGGATCCACCACGGCGACCCGGGTCTCGTGCCGGCGGTACCGCACGTAGCGTCCGAACGTCGCGCTCGTTCCGCCCGTACCGGCGCCCACGACGATCCACGACGGGATCGGATGCCGCTCCCGCTCCATCTGGCTGAACACGCTCTCGGCGATGTTGTTGTTGCCGCGCCAGTCCGTGGCTCGTTCGGCATACGTGAACTGGTCGAGGTAGTGGCCCCCGCACTCCGCGGCGAGGCGTTCGGCCTCCGGATACATGTCGGGGGCGCGGTCGACGTAGTGGCAGCGTCCGCCGTAGAACTCGATCAGTTCGATCTTCTCCGGGCTCGTCGACCGGGGGACGACGGTGACGAAGTCGAGCCCGAGCATCCGTGCGAAATAGGCCTCCGACACGGCGGTCGAGCCGCTGGAGGCCTCGACGAGCGTCGTCCCCTCGTGGATGCGGCCGCCGACGAGTCCGTACAGGATGAGGGACCGGGCGAGCCGGTGCTTGAGCGACCCGGTCGGGTGCACCGATTCGTCCTTCAGGTACAGGTCGATGCCCCACTCGGCCGGGAGCGGGAAGACGTGCAGGTGCGTGTCGGCGCTGCGGTTCGCGTCGGCGTCCAGCAGAGCGATGGCGGTGCTGGTCCAGGTGGTCATGGGTTCGAGCGTAGCCGGGTCAGATCGCGACCGTTCCCGCGCGGGACGCCCCGCCCGCGCCGTCGATGTGCAGCAGCGACGCCTCGGACTGCTCCTGGCGCAGCTGGAACTCGAACCTCGATCGGTCGCCGCGGTGATGCGCGATGAAGTACTCGATCGGCCGGTCGTCGGCATCCCTGCTGATGCTGCGGAGCCGCAGCAGGGCGGACCCGGCGCTCACGCCGAGATGCAGGGCCTGCTCGTGGGTCGCGACGGTCGCCTCGGCCGAGCGCACGCCGTGGGTGGCGTGGATGCCGTGCTCGTCGAGCAGCCGGTACAGCGAGGCCTCGCTGAGATCAACGCCGAGGGTCACGGCGCCGACGGCTTCCGGCATCCAGGTCGTGGAGAGCGACCAGGGCTCGCCGTCCACGTGGCGCAGTCGCTCGAGGACCACGACGGGCGACCCCGCCGGCACGTCGAGGGCCGCAGCGACCTCGTCATCGGCCTCCTCGCGCTCGTGGCGGAGGACGTCGCTGTGCACGTGACCGCCGCGTCGGGCGACGTCGTCGAACAGCCCGACCAGGGTGTGCACGAGGCTTTCGCTCGTCCGGGGGCGGGACACGAACGTGCCCTTGCCCTTGACGCGCTCGACCAGGCCCTCGTGCTCGAGCTGCGCGAGCGCCTGGCGCACCACCGTGCGCGAGATGCCGTAGCGCTCGCACAGCCGGTGCTCTCCGGGAAGGGGATCGCCGGGCTGGAGTCCGTCACGGGCGATCCCGTCGATGATCAGCTGACGCAGCTGGTCGTACATCGGGGCGGCGGAGTGCCGGTCGATCTCATCTGCGACGGGCATGTCAGTACGCCACCCCCGCCTGCAGGATCACGTTGGCGTACGGGGTGAACTCACCCGAGCGGACGAAGGCCCGTGCGTCGTGGGTGCGCTTCTTGAACTCGACGTGCGGAACGAGCTCGATCTCGATGCCGGGCAACCGCTCGCGCAGCGCCGCCAGCACCTGCGGGCTGACCTCCGCGACCTCGGCGGAGACCGTCGCGCCCTCGACGACCATCTCCGCCAGCACCGTGTCCAGCACGTCGAGGAAGGCGGGTGCGCCCGGACGGTAGGCGAGATCGATCCGCTCCGAGCCGGGCGGGATCGGCAGACCGGCGTCGGTGACGACGAGTAGATCGGTGTGCCCGGTCTCGCTGATGACCCTCGACAGCGCGGGATTGATGGTGGTGGCGGTCTTGCGCATCGGTGATCCGTTCAGCTGCGGGACGCGAGGAGCGCGTCCACGTCCGTGCGGCGGGGGAGACTGGGCGAGGCGCCCTGCTTGGTGACGGTGAGGGCGCCTGCCGCCGTGGCCAGGCGCACGGCCTCGGTGAGGGGCGCTCCGTTCGCGAGCGCGGCACCCAGGTAGCCCGCGTAGGCGTCGCCGGCCGCGGTGGTGTCGACCGCGTCGACGGGCAGCGGCGGGACGACGAATGTCCCCTCCGCCGTGATGACGCAGGAGCCCTGCGCCGCGAGCGTGATGACGGCGGCGCCGACTCCCCGCTCGAGGAACCAGCGTCCGGCCCTCTCGGCGGACGCGGCATCCGTGACCTCGATGCCGCTGATCAGCGACGCCTCGGTCTCGTTCGGGGTGACGATGTCGATGTCGGCCCAGACCTCGGCGGGCAGATCGGCGGCGGGCGCCGGGTCGAGGATCACCCTGAATCCGAGCTCCCGGCCGCGTGCGGCGATGTGCGCGGTCAGCGCGGACGGCGTCTCGAGCTGGGTGAGCAGGACGGAGGTCGTGGGAGCGAGCGCCTCCAGTGCGGCGTCGATCTGCTCGGCGCTGAGATGCGCGTTCGCGAGCGGGACCATGACGATGTCGTTCTGGGCGGAGGCGTCCACGCGGATGTGCGCGATTCCGGTGGGGCCGGGAACCGTGCGCAGATGCGTCAGGTCGACGCCGGCGTCGGCGAGGCTGTCGACGACCAGGTCGTGGAACAGGTCGTCGCCGACGCAGCCGACGAAGCTCGTCCTGGCCCCGGCCAGGCCGGCCGCGACGGCCTGGTTCGCACCCTTGCCCCCGAGGAAGAGCGTGAACTCGTCGCCCAGGATCGTCTCGCCGCGGGCGGGGAGCCGCTCGGAGAAAGTGGTCACGTCGGCGGTCACGCTGCCGACGATGACGACGCCGCTTCTCTCATCGCGGGATGCGGGGGTCATTGCGCTCCTGATCGTGTTTGACTTCGCCGTCTGCTGTCATAACATTAGCCGAGATCCAACCTGTAACGACAGGTTCTGCGTCCCAGGAGATCCGATGATTCCTTCCGCCCCGGCCGCCCCGCGTCTGTACGTCGACAGCGCCGACGTCGAGCGCGTCTCGCGGCTGCTCGCCGCCGGTGTCGTGCATGGGGTGACGACGAATCCGACGATCCTCGAACGCGGAGGTCGCCGGGCGGCTGAGATCCCCGAACTGTACGCGCGCTGGGTCGAGGAGGGCGCCCGCGAGATCTTCTTCCAGACCTGGGGCGGCGATGCCGCGTCGTTCCTGCGCAATGCCGAGGGAATCCGCGCGCTGGGGGACCGGGTCGCCGTGAAGGTTCCGGCCACGGCCGACGGATTCGCCGCGGCATCCGCGCTCGTGCGCGACGGTGCGACGGTGCTCGTCACGGCCGTGTACTCGGTGGCGCAGGCGCTCGCGTGCGCGAGCATCGGTGCGCGGTACATCGCGCCCTATCTGGGACGGCTGAGGGATGCCGGAGTCGACGGCGATGCGCTCATCCCCGAGATGCAGGCGGTGTGCGTCGGGAGCGGGACGGATGTCCTCGCCGCCAGTCTCCGCTCGGCATCGGACATCGTGTCGCTGCGGCTGGCCGGGGTCCCGTACTTCACCGCCGCACCGGATGTCATCGACGAGATGCTCTTCCACGAGACGAGCGACGCCTCGGCGGCGGAGTTCGACGCCGCGATGGGGCGCCTGGGGGCGTAAGCCGCCAGAAGGCGCGGACACCCCGACCCGCGCCCCGTTCCGTGCGGCTCAGGCGGTCGCCGCCTGGCGCAGCCACCGCTCGACGCCAGCGATGTGAGCCGTGGCGAGCGATGTCGCGAGATTCGGATCGTGCTGGGCGACGGCATCCGCGATCGCCCGGTGCTCCGCGAGGGTGCGCTCGACGGCCCCCTGCTCGGTGAGCCCCCGCCAGACGCGCGCCCGCACGGTCTGACTGCTGAGGCTCTCGATGAGGCTCGCGAGGTAGGCGTTGCCCGCCATCCGGACGATGTCGCGATGGAAGCGGATGTCGTGGGCGACGAGGTCGTCGATCGACACGTCGGTGCCGACGCCGTCGAGCTCGTCGCGCAAGGCCTGCACCTGCTCGTCGCTGCCGAGCGTCGCGGCGAGCCCGGTCGCCTGCGACTCCAGCATCCGGCGCACGGCGAAGATCTCCAGCATCGAGTCGTCGTCGTGCATGTCCACGACGAACGAGATGGCCTCGAGCAGCAGATGCGGTTCCAGGCTCGTGACGTACGTGCCGTCCCCGCGGCGCACATCGAGCACCCGGATGACCTCGAGCGCCTTGACGGCCTCGCGCATCGAATTGCGCGACAGGCCGAGTCGTTCGGCGAGCTCCTTCTCCGGCGGAAGGCGGTCGCCGGGGGCGAGTTCGCCGGACACGATCATCGCCTTGATCTTCTCGATCGCCTCGTCAGTGACTGCCATGTCGTCATCGTAGCCAATGATCCGATGTCTGCGGCAGGATGGATCCATGCGCATCCTCGACTCCCATCTGCACCTGTGGGATCCGTCCCGACTCGAATACTCCTGGCTGGAGGGTCCGCTGCGCACGCGCTTCGCCGTGGACGAGATCCTCGCCGCACGGGGCGGGGATGCCGCGGAGCACGCCGCCGTCTTCGTGCAGGCCGAGTGCGCCGAGGAGCAGTACCTCGACGAGGTCGCCTGGGTGGGCTCCATCGCGGAGCGGGTCGGAGTGCGCGGCATCGTCGCGGGTGCCCGGCTGGACCGCGGGGAGGAGACGCGGCGCTATCTCGACGTGCTGGCGACGCGCCCCCTCGTCGTCGGCGTTCGGCACCTGCTTCAGGGGGCGCCGGTGGGCTTCGCGGGGACCGAGGCGTTCCGTGCGGGTGCCGCCGAGCTCGTCCGGCACGGGCTCACGTTCGACGCGTGCGTTCGCGGTGCGGCTCAGCTGCGCGACGTCATCGGGCTGGCCGCGGCAGAGCCGGGCCTGCGGATCGTGCTGGACCATCTCGGCAAGCCTGAGGTGGGGACGGCCACCGCTCCGCTGGCGCCGAGCGCGGAGTGGGCCGATGCGATCACGGAGCTGGCTGCGCACCCGCAGGTGTCGTGCAAGCTGTCCGGGCTCCCGGCAGAAGCCGGCGGGTCATGGAGCGCGGTGCAGGTCGAACCGTTCCTGGACGTCGTGGCCTCGGCATTCGGCGGCGAGCGGATCATGATCGGCAGCGACTGGCCGGTGTCGGCCGTGACGGCAGCCGGTTGGTCGGGTGGGGACGCTCCGGCGCTGGATGCCGCCGCCATCCCCGCCTGGACCGACACCGTCGCACGCTGGGCGACGGCTCGCGATCTCGACGCCGACGCGATCCTGTGGCGCAACGCCGCGCGATTCTACGGTCTGGGCTGACCCGAGCGGCGACGCCGTACCGCGGTCACTCGACCCGCAGGCGCAGCTGCGCCATGCCCCCGTCGACCTCGATGCAGGTGCCGGTGGTGGATCCCGCATCCGGGCCGACCAGATAGGCTACCGCGGCCGCGACCTCCTCGGGGGAGACGAGCCGCCCGTGCGGCTGACGGGCCTCCAGGGCGGCGCGCTCCGCCGCCGGGTCGTCGGCCTGATCGAGCAGGCGCCCGACCCAGGGGGTGTCGGCGGTGCCGGGGTTGACTGCGTTGACGCGGATGCCCTCGCGCAGGTGGTCCGCCGCCATCGCGCGGGTCAGTGCGGACACGGCACCCTTGGACGCCGTGTACAGAGCGCGCTGCGGTAGTCCGGTCGTCGAGGCGATGGATGCCGTGTTGCACACGGCCGCCGACGGCGACCGGCGCAGCCATGGCAGGGCGGCCGCGGTCACGCGCGCGATGCCGGTGACGTTGATCGACAGCACGCGCGCCCATTCGGCATCGTCGTTCGCCGCGATGTCCCCGACGGCCCCGATGCCGGCGTTGTTGACGACGATGTCGATGCGTCCGAAGCGCTCGGCGACGGCCGCGACCGCGGCGTCGACGGACGCGCGGTCCGACACGTCGGCCGTGAAGGCGGAATGCGGGGTGCCCGTGGTGTTCAGATCCAGCACGGCCACCTGAGCGCCGCCGGCCTGCAGTCGGTCGGCGATCGCGGCGCCGATGCCGGAGGCGCCGCCGGTGACGATCGCGACGAGACCGTCCAGCCGGCTCATGCGCTCGCCTCCCACGCGACGAACTCCTGGCGCTGCCGCCCGAGGCCGTCGATCTCGATCTCGACCACGTCACCGGCCTTCAGGTAGGGGAACTTCCCGCCGAAGGCCACGCCCTGCGGGGTGCCGGTGAGGATGAGGTCGCCCGGCTCCAGCGTGACGTACTGCGACAGGTGGTGCACGATGGTGCGCACGTCGAAGATCATGTCGTCCGTGTTCGAGTCCTGGCGCGCCTCGCCGTTCACCCAGCTGCGCAGTCGAAGATCGTCGACGTCGACCTCGTCCGGTGTCACGAGCCAGGGCCCGGTCGGGTTGAAACCGAACGCGATCTTGCCCTTCGACCACTGCCCGCCCGACACCTCCATCTGGAAGGCGCGCTCGGACACGTCGTTCGCGACGACGTACCCGGCGATGTGCGCCTCGGCCTCGTCGGGGGAGTCCAGGTACGCCGCGCGCTCGCCGATCACGATGCCGAGCTCGACCTCCCAGTCGGTCTTCTCACTTCCGCGCGGGATCGTCACGGCGTCGTTCGGACCGACCACGGTGTTAGGCGTCTTCAGGAACATGATCGGCACCGTCGGCGGCTCGGCGCCGGACTCGCGCGCGTGCGCCGCGTAGTTCTGCCCGATGCAGATGACCGCGCTCGGGCGGGCGATCGGAGCGCCGATGCGCATGTCGGCGGTGCCCGAGAGTTCCGTCAGCTCACCGGCATCCCGCGCCGAGGTGACCCGCGCGCGAACGTCGCTGGAGAGGAATTCGCCGTTCACATCGGATGTCACGGGACGGAGGTCGAGGTAACGGTCGCCCTCCACGAGGACGGGGATTTCGGATCCTGGGGCGCCGAGCCGCGCGAACTTCATGATTCTCCTGCTTCGTCGGGGAGCCGCCGTCGAGCGGCGGGTGTCGTTGACAGTATAGACATCGGATGTTTACACTCCAAGTGATCCGCGCAGATCGATCCGCTGCGCGAGGAGAGGAACCCGTGAGCCGCATCGTCGCCCTCGAGACCGCCGACGTCCGTTTCCCGACGTCGCTGAGCCTGGACGGCTCGGACGCCATGAACCCCGACCCGGACTACTCCGCGGCGTACGTCATCGTGCGGACGGATGCCGGGGACGCCGGACATGCGTTCGTGTTCACGATCGGCCGGGGCAACGATGTGCAGGTCGCCGCGATCGAGGCACTCTCCGGACACCTGGTCGGCCGGGAGATCGAGCCGCTGCTGGCGGACATGGGGAGCACGTTCCGCGAGATCATCGGCGATTCGCAGCTGCGCTGGCTCGGGCCCGAGAAGGGCGTCATGCACATGGCGATCGGCGCGGTCGTCAACGCGCTGTGGGACATCAAGGCCAAGCGCGCAGGCCTGCCGCTGTGGCAGCTGCTGGCGCGCATGACGCCCGAGGAGATCGTCGACCTCGTCGACTTCCGGTACCTGACCAACGCGCTCACGCGCGAGGACGCCCTCGCCATCCTGCGGGCGGCCGAACCCGGTCGGGCCGAGCGCGAGCAGGAGCTCCTCGCCACCGGCTACCCCGGATACACCACGAGCCCCGGCTGGCTGGGGTACTCGGACGAGAAGCTCGAGCGGCTCGCGCGGGAGGCGCTCGCCGACGGCTTCACGCAGATCAAGCTCAAGGTCGGCGCCGACCTGGACGACGACATCCGCCGCTTCCGCAAGGCCCGTGAGGTCGTCGGAGAGGACTTCCCCATCGCGATCGATGCGAACCAGCGCTGGGAGGTGTCGGAGGCGATCGCCTGGGTGAACGCGCTCGCCGAGTTCCGGCCCGCGTGGATCGAGGAGCCCACGAGCCCCGACGACATCCTCGGCCACGCCGAGATCGCGCGGGGAGTCGCCCCGATCCGGGTCGCGACCGGCGAGCACGCGCAGAACCGGATGATCTTCAAGCAGCTGCTGCAGGCCGAGGCGATCAGCGTCATGCAGATCGACGCCGTGCGCGTCGCCGGCGTCAACGAGAACATCGCGAATCTCCTGCTCGCCGCGAAGTTCGGCGTTCCGGTCTGTCCTCATGCCGGTGGTGTCGGCCTGTGCGAGGCCGTGCAGCACCTGTCGATGTTCGACTTCGTCGCCGTCAGCGGCACCCGCGAGGGACGCATGATCGAGTTCGTGGACCACCTGCACGAGCACTTCGTCATCCCGACCGACATCCGCGGCGGCTCCTACATGGCGCCCACGGCGCCGGGCACCGGAATGGAGATGAAGGCCGAGAGCATCGCCGCCTACACGTGGACGGGTGCGCATGTCGGTGCGTGAGCTTCCGGTGCTCGGCTACGGCGCTGCGAACGTCGGCAACCTGTTCCGTGCGCTCACCGACGACGAGGCCCGGGCCGTGCTGGAGGCGGCGTGGGACGCCGGCATCCGGTACTACGACACGGCGCCGCACTACGGGCTGGGGCTGTCCGAGCGCCGGCTCGGTGCGTTCCTGCAGACCAAGCCGAGGGACGAGTTCGTGCTGTCGACGAAGGTCGGCCGGCTGCTGCGCCCCAATCCCGAGCACGTCGGCGGGCTGGACACGGCGCACGACTTCCACGTCCGCGACGATCTGCGGCGGGTGTGGGACTTCTCGGATGCCGGGATCCGCGCGAGTCTCGACGAATCCCGCGAGCGGCTGGGGATCGACCGGATCGACATCGTCTTCCTGCACGACCCGGAACGGCATGACCTCGACCTGGCGATCGACAGCGCCTTCCCGGCGCTCGAACGATTGCGAGCCGCCCACGAGATCGGCGAGATCGGCATCGGGTCGATGGTCGCCGACGCCTTGACGCGCGCCGTCCGTGAGGCGGACCTCGACACGATCATGGTGGCGGGGCGCTACACGCTGCTCGAGCAGCCCGCGGCGAAGGACGTGCTGCCGGCCTGCGACGAGACGGGGACCGGAGTGGTCGCGGCATCCGTGTTCAACTCCGGCCTGCTCGCGCAGAGCGAGCCGCGTCGCGACGGGCGCTACGAGTACGGCGCGCTGCCCGACGAGCTGTGGGAGCGTCTGGTGCGGATCGCCGACATCTGCCGGGCGCACGACGTGCCGCTGCCCGCCGCGGCCGTCCAGTTCCCGCTGCGCGCGCCCGCCGTGCGCAGCGTCGTCGTCGGAGGCAGCCGCCCCGCGCAGCTGCGGCAGAACGCCGAGTACGCGGCCCTGCCGATCCCCGCGGAACTCTGGGCGGAACTCGCGGACGAGGGACTCATCCCAGGAGGTGCGGATGCTTGAAGGAATCCACCCGTTGCTCACCGGTGAAATGCTGCTGCACCTCGACCGGATGGGGCACTCCGATTCGGTGGTCGTCGCGGACGCGCACTTCCCGGCATGGGCGTTGGGCGAGCGGGTCGTCGACCTTCCGGGGACGACGACACCCGAGGTCGTCGCGGCGATCCGCACGGTGCTGCCGCTGGACGACGCGCCGGGCCTGGACCTCATGGAATCGGCGGATGCCGAGGTGCTCGACGTCCAGCGGGAGCTGATGGCGTCCGCGGGGACGACCCGGGAGACCACCCGCTTCGTCGAGCGCTTCGCCTACTACGACATCGCGAAGGGCGCGTATCTCCTGGTCCGCACCGGCGAGACGCGCAAATACGGCAACGCGCTGCTGCGCAAGGGCGTCGTCGGGCACGTCTCGGCCTGACGACCGCCATCGCGCGACGATGATCTGATCGGCGCCTCTTCGGCGGACTCGGCGGTTTGCTTAATCGATACTTGTCAGTCGATTATCGATTACTATAAGGTGGGCCGCATCCACCTGCCGCGCACTGTTGGGCGGCGCCCCCGAGTCTGGAGACCGCGATGAAGCGAGCTGCGACGACATTGATCCTGACGGCCCTGGTGGCGACGGCGCTGCCGGCGCTCCACCCCGATCCGGCAACGGCCGTCGACGAGCCACCGGGAGACGTGATCTACGTCGCCACGGACGGCGACGACGCGGCGGCCGGCTCCATCGATGCGCCGCTCGCTACGCTGGAAGCCGCGCGCGACCTCATCCGCGAGCGCAAAGCGGCCGGCACGCTGTCTGCGGACGGGGCGACCGTCTACCTGCGCGAAGGAAGCTACCAGCGCTCCGCATCCTTCGCACTCGGTGCCGAGGACTCCGGAACAGCGGATGCCCCCATCGTCTACCGCTCGTACCCCGGAGAGGTGGCGACCCTGACGGGCGGACAGACGCTCTCTTACGAGGACTTCCGCCTGACGGAGGACCAGTCGGTCCTGGATCGCGTGATCGAGGAGTCCGCCAGGGACGACATCCGCGAGATCGACCTGGCGGCGCTCGGCATCGAGGACTACGGCCAGCTGAGCCGCCACGGCTATTGGAAGGCCAATGACGTCAGCAGCACCCCGCCCATGGAGCTCTACATCGACGGGCAGGGCATGACGCTCGCCCGCTGGCCCAACGCCGGTGCCGCCAAGGACACCGTTCAGATGGGCGAGATCATCGACCCGGGGCCCACGCGTGCCGATGCCGATCTTCAGGAGCGCGGTGGCACGTTCACCTACACGTACGATCGTCCGCAGCACTGGACCCAGGCCGAGGACGTCTGGCTCGACGGCATCTTCGGCTACAGCTGGGAGTGGTCGTACAACAAGATCGAGGCGATCGACACCGACGCCAAGACCATCACCCTGCGCTACGGGGAGATGTCCGGGATCATGAAGAGCTGGTTCCCGGACTTCCACTTCGCTCAGAACCTCCTCGAAGAGCTCGACGCCCCGGGGGAGTACTACATCGACAGGGCCGCGGGCAAGCTGTACCTCGTGCCGAACGCCGCGTTCCTGGCCGGACGAGGCGCACCGGTGGTGACCACACTCGACGAGCCGATGATCCGCACAGACGGTGCCTCGCACATCACCTTCGACGATCTCGTGCTCGAGTACGGGCGCGCCACGGCAGCGGTCATCCTCGGCGGCTCGAACGTGACGATCCAGCACAGCGACATCCGCAACTTCACCGACGGCGGCGTGCTCATCAACTCACCCGGCCGGTACACCTACGACGGCATCCCTGTGAACCGCGGCGGCACGGACCATGCCGTGATCGCGAGCGAGCTCAGCCACATCGGCGGGGTCGGCGTCGTGCTGCAGGGCGGGGACAAGACGACGCTGACGCCGGGGAACAACAGCGTGCAGAACTCGGAGATCCATGACTTCGCGTACTACCACAAGGCCTACAACCCCGGCGTGATGTTCGACGGGGTCGGCAACGTGGCGCGTGGCAACGAGATCCACGACGCCCCGCACCCCGGGATCATCGTGCACGGCAACGATCACCTGTTCGAGCAGAACGAGGTCTACGACGTCTGCAAGACGTTCCACGATCTCGGTGCGATCTACATGAACTCCGGGATGACGCCGCAGCAACGGGGGCATGTCTTCCGGCAGAACTACTTCCATGACATCGGTGCAGGCATGGCCGGTGTCGAGGGGATCTACGCCGACAACTTCACGTGGGATCTCACGATCGAGAAGAACATCTTCGTGAACATGGGCAACAGCGCCATCAAGAGCGGGTCAGCCGATTACATCGAGGCCACGAACAACATCTTCGTCGACGCGAACGTGCCGTACGACAACTACGAACTGTGGATGGGCGACCACGAGGGCAACGTCGTCGATCGCTCGTACATGCCGGAATGGGAGAAGGTGTTCGCCGAGAACGACGACTTCGTCGGCACGCCGTATCTCGAGAAGTATCCCGAGCTCGCTCACTTCTTCGAGGACAACCACTACTTCCCCGACCACAGCACGTTCGCGAAGAACGTCGTGTGGAACCCCACGGTTCCCCGCCAGTCGCAGGTCAACGCGCAGGGCGCACGGGATGTCAAGGAGCTGCTGAACTACGACAGCAACTGGGTGAGCGAGGGCGACCCCGGGTTCGTCGACGCGGCGAACGGCGACTATCGCCTGACCGCAGACGCCGCGGTGTTCGCTCAGATCCCCGGATTCGAGGACATCGGCTTCGATGAGATCGGCACGAAGGGGCACATCGGCCAGACGCAGTCGCCCGAGTCCGTGCCGCTCGAGGCTGTCGCGTTCGACGCGGATGCCGTCGCGCTCGATGTCGGCAAGGAAGTACTCGTGCGCGCGACGCCTCTGCCGTGGAACGCGGATGATGCCCGTCTCGTGTACTCGTCCGCTGATGAGTCCATCGCGACGGTCGACAACGGGAAGCTGACCGGCATGGCGCCCGGTTCGACGACCGTGACGGTCACCGCAGCATCCGATGCCGGGATCTCCGACACGATCGAGGTGGTCGTCGGTGAAGGCGACGGCGTGCTGCACTTCACCGACTTCGAAGACGGCTCGAACGGCTGGCCGACGGATCCGAATCGCAGCATCGTCGCCGCCGAGGGCGGCGACCACGTGTACCGGATCGTGAATGGCGCGAACTCGCAGCTGCCCCGCGACTTCACGAGTTTCGTGCTGGACTTCGACGTCACGACGCCGACGAGCGTTCCCGCGAACGCGGTCATGATCGTCTACAACCGCAACAGCGCAGGGGGCGGCTACATCCGCTATCGCAATGCGGCGGCGGGACCGACCTGGACGATCTTCGACAACGCGTGGCAGACCGTCGGCGAGGTCGTCCTCGATCCGACGAAGGCGCTGCCCGCGGCGGCGACCAGTCATGTCCGCATCGCCGTGCAGGACGGCGTGATCCGCATCGTGGTGAACGGCGAGGTCGTGCTCGAGGGCACTGATCCCGCGCCGGGCGCCGCCGGCAAGGTCGGGTTCTACACCGAGGGCTTCTCGCACCTGGACTTCGATGACGTCGGCTTCTCGATATCGGCGGTTCCGGTGGACGGCATCTCCCTCGATGCCGGCGAACTCGCCCTGCAGACCGGTGAACGTCGGCCGGTGATCGCAACGGTGTCGCCGCAGGACGCCAGCGACGTGCGCGTCACCTGGTCCAGCAGCGATCCGGCCGTGGCTTCGGTCACCGATGGCATCGTCGCCGCCATTGCGGCCGGTGAGGCGACGATCACGGCGACGTCGGTCGCCGACCCGTCGATCTCGGCGACCGCGGTGGTGACGGTCGCGGATGCCGAGCATCCCACGATCGCGCTCGGTGACCAGCTCTCCGATGCCGCGAACTGGACGCAGTCGGACAAGCTCGACTTCGATCAGGGGACGATCCGAGTCAACGCCGAGGGCGTGCACGGCTATGAGACCGAGCGCTTCGGAGACGGCCTGCTGGAGTTCGATGCGACCTTCGGCGCATTCGACGGCGGCTGGTACGGCTTCCAGGTCCGGTCCGATCAGACCGGCGTCCCGGCGTGGCAGAACTCCAACACCGGCTACCTGGTGGTCATCAAGGAGGACACGATGGAGTTCCAGAGCTGGAGCCCGGGGCAGACGATGCTCGACGTCATCCCGAACACCACGATCGAGCCGGGGAGCACGCATCGCATCGCGTTCGGCGCCATCGCCGAGGACGCCGGCACCCGCATCGTCCTCCAGGTGGACGGGAAGACGGTGTGGAATCGACTGGATGCGAGAGAGAACCTGCGCATCGGTGCCGACGGCTTCTTCAACGTCTACCACTACGCCAAGCAGAACAGCATCACGTTGACGAGGGTCGCGCCGCCGGCGACCGTGGAATCGGTGGCCTGGGCCGCGGACGCGGCGCCAAAGACGAAGTACCTCATCGGGGAGGAGCTCGACGTGACCGGGATGATCCTGGACGTCACCTGGAGCGATGGCTCGACGACCCGGATGGACGTGACTGCGGAGATGGTGACCGGCTTCGACAGCAGCAGGGTGCGTCCGCACCAGAAGCTGACCGTGGCATACGGGGACAGCACCGTGGAGTTGACGGTGTCCATCAAGAAGAAGCGCAAGTGAACCCATGGCCAAGGCCCACGGTCTCTGTCGAGGCCGTGGGCCTTGGTCATTAGCGATAGTCGATAATGGCCGTAGAATGGGACCATGGCTGACGCATTGGCTCCCCAGGGACTGCAGCGAGGGCTGCTGTCCGACCAGATCTATCTGATGATCAAGGCGATGATCAAGGATTCGACGCTGGAGCCCGGCGAGCAATTGGTGGAGTCGCAGCTGGCGCGTCAGCTCGAGGTCAGCCAGGCGCCGGTGCGCGATGCCCTGAAGCGCCTCGCGCACGAGGGACTGGTGTCGCATGTGCGTCACCAGGGGAACTTCGTCGCGACCTACACCGACGCCGAGGCGGCCCAGGCGAAGATCGCGCGCGTCGAACTCGAGGGCCTGGCGGGGCGACTGGCCAGCGGCAACCTGGACCCCGGTCGCCGCACGGAGCTCATCGACGTCATCGAGCAGATGCACGAGGCCGCTGACCGCTCCGACCTGCCGGCGTTCCGCGAACTCGACTTCGTCTTCCACCGCGCCGTGATCGAAGCCAGCGGCAACGTGTACCTGCCCAAGATGTGGGATCTGCTCGAACCGAGCCTGAGGGTCATGCATGTGCTGGGAGACCCGACCTTCACCGGGGACTGGCACGAGGTCGCGGACTGGCACCGCGGCCTTCTGGACGTCCTGGAGGCCGGCGATCCCGACGCCGCGGCGGAGCTGTTCCGACGCCATGCGGCGGGAACGCTGCTGGAGGATCAGGACGCGACGGACGCGTAGACGCGGTCGGCGGTGCCGTGCCAGACCGCCGCGGCCTCGCGGCGGGTGAGGCCGTCCAGCATGCGCGCGGTCGACTCGACGACGGCGTGGTGAGGCAGCCGGCGGGCGGACATCGGCCAGTCGCTGCCGAACATCAGCCGCTCGGGGCCGAACGCCGCGAGGGCGACGTCGGCGATCTCCCGGAGCTCGGTGTCCGTCCGGGACCCGACCACCCCCGACAGCTTCGCATGCACACGGGGGCGGGATGCCGTCTGCGCCAGAGCGGCTCGCCACTCTCCGGTCGCCTCCGCGGCACCGAGGCCGAGGTGGCACAGCACGATGGGAAGGTCCGGATGCCGATCGGCGAACGCGGCGACGCCGGGCAGTTGCGCGGGCCGGATGAGGAACTCGAGCACCCGCCCGGTTCGGCGAAGTCCCTCGCCCAGCGCGTCGAGTCCTGTGACATCCGAAAGATCCGGCGCGTACTGCGGGATCGCGGCGCGGATGCCCGCGACCGCGGGACCCAGTGCCGGAGCCGCGACGCCCGCCCAGCTCCCGGCGGACGGGGAATGCTGGAGCACGACCCGCGACACCGTGCGGCTCCCTGCGGCCTCGGCGACGAGCCACACCGCTTCCGTCAGCGTGTCGGCCGCCTGGACGGCGATCGCCGACTCGACCTCCGCCGCAGCCTCCAGGTCGGCGGCCAGGACCCGGGGCGAGAGACCCATGTCGTCGCGGAACCAGGAGAGCGGATGCCGCGTGCGATCCCACAGGTGCACGTGGGCGTCGACGACGCGCACGTCAGCCCGCGGCGATGCGGTCGAGGCGATCCCAGAGCGACTCCGGGATCGCGCTCGTCGCGGCCGCGGCGAACGCAGCGACCTCGTCGGGCGTCCGAGCGCCGACGACGACGCCCTCGACGTCGTGGCGGAACGCGAACTGCACGGCCGCATCCGTCAGGCTGACGCCGGCCGCTCGGCAGGCGTCCTCGAGACGCAGGGCTGTCGCGACCATCTCCGAAGGAGCGGGGTGATAGTCGAAGTACGGCGCGCCGCGCGGATCGGCGAGCACGCCCGAGTTGTAGACGCCGGCCGCGAGGATCCCGACCCCGTGCGCCGCGGCGGTCGGGAGCAGGTCGTCGAGTGCGGTCCGGTCGAGCAGCGTCAGTCGGCCGGCCTCCATGATCACGTCGACCGGCGCCTCGGCGGCGAACCGGGTCAGCGGTGCGGTGCGCACCATCCCGACGCCCAGCGCGCGGACGACCCCCTGCTCGCGCAGTTCGACCATCGCACGCACGGCACCGGAGAGCGCGGCATCCACGTCCTCCGGATCGTGCAGGTGCAGCAGGTCGATCCGGTCGGTGCGCAGCCGTCTCAGACTCCCCTCGACGCTGCGCCAGACGGCGTCGTAGCCGACGTCGCTGATCAGGCCGGCGCCGCTCGCACCGGCGGGCACCTCGGCTCCCTCGTCGTCGACGATCATGCGGCCGACCTTGGTCGCGATCGTCACGGTGTCGCGGTCCACGTCCGCAAGCGCGACGCCCAGCCGGCGCTCGCTCTCGCCGGCTCCGTAGTTGGGCGCGGTGTCGAAGAACCGGATGCCATGGGCGAGCGCGGCCGCCACGGTGGCGACGGCGTCCTCATCGGCGACGGGACTGTAGAGGTTCCCGATCGGGGCGCAGCCGAGGCCGAGATCGTCGCGGAATCCCGCCGCGGGGGTCAGCGGACGGAGCTCTGCGCGGAACGCCATGCCTCGTACTCCTCACGGCTGTCCGGGGTCAGCGGGTAATAGTCGCTCAGGCGGGCGCCCTCGTCGAGGCGCTGACGGCTGAAGCCCTCCCATTCTTCATGGTCGCGTGCCGAGTCGACGACGCTGGACGCCATCGCCTGCGGCACGATGACGGGGCCGTCGTCGTCGGCGACGACGAGGTCGCCGGGCATGCACAGCGAGCCGCCCACGGCGACCGGGACGTCGTAGCCCCACGGGGTCAGCTCGGACTGCGACGCGTAGTGGGGTGTCGTCCCGGTGGACCACACCGGGATGCCGAGCTCGCGGATCTTGCCCGAATCGCGGATGCGTCCGTCCACCACGATGCCCGCTCCGCCCTTGCGGGCGAAGTAGCGCGCGAGGATGTCTCCGATGCAGCCCGAGAACCGGCTCCCGTAGGCCTGGATGACGAGCACGTCGCCCGGCTGGACCGCTTCGAGGACGTGCCACAGGGCCGTGTGGCGTTCGGCGTACTCCTGACCGTGTCCGGAGGCCAGGTCCTCCCGCTGCGGCATGAACTGCAGCGTGAGCGCCGAGCCCACCACCCGCTGGCCGGGGGAGAGCGGAACCGGTCCGTCGACATAGCTGCGACGGATGCCGAGACCGTGCAGCTTCGCACATGCCGTGGCCGAGGACACCTGGTCGAAGGAGGACATCAGCTCGGCGGACGGCCGCTCGTACGCCGGTCCCCGGACGGGAAGCGCGAAGTCGGGCCGGATCAGAGGGGTGTCGCTCATGGTGTTCCTTCGTCGGTGCGATGGTGCGGTGCGGAGTGCGTCCGCGTGAGGGTGAGTGTCAGTTCGGCGGCGTGCGCGGGCGCGAGGTCGACCGTCAGCGTGCCGTTCGGGCAGTCGACGACGATCGAGGTCGAATCGGTGCGGGTGCCGGCGTATGCGCCGCTGGATCCCGGGTAGCCGTCGTCGCCCTCGCCCGTCATGACGGCGGACGCGATGCTCTCTCGCGAGAACCGGCCGGGCAGGATGCGAACGCGCCGAGCCCGTGTCGTGGACGTGTTGACGAGGCGGATGCCGAGGAGGCCGGGTTCCCGCCGGTCCACGAGGGCCGCGACATCGGGCGGGAGTCCTGGGCGATCGCGGTCCGCATCGGCGTAGTCGACGGCGGAGAACGGCAGGCCGCCGTTGTAGAGCACCTGCGGGGTCCCCGTGATCAACTGCGAGAGCACCTCGGTGACCACCGGGTTCACCCGCTGCCAGAAGTGCAGGTGGGCGCCGTCCGGGTCGTCGCCGTCCGCGCGCATGAGCGCCGCGCGCCGGGCGACCTGACCGAGCGCCATCGCGAGCGCCCGCTCGGGGTAGTCCGGAAGATCCCCGCTGAGGAAGCGGACCCAGCCGGCCTCGTGACCGGCCTCCTCCTTGTCGCGGAACGCCGGCACCGGATCAGCGGTCTCCGGAAGCGCGGCGATCGCGCGATCCAGGCGCGCCCGGTCGGCATCCGACCCGGTCCACCACCACAGCCAGGTCGGCAGATCCAGCTGGAGAGGACCGTGGTCGAACCAGCCGTGGATGCCGTACCGGTACGGCACGAGCAGTGCCTCGTCCGAGGCGGCCTCGCCCAGGCGGAACATCCACTCGCCGCGCAGGCTGTACTCCGAGTCGGCCACGCTGCCTCGGATGCCGCGGTCGAGCACGGTGTCGAGCATCGTGCGCACCAGGTCGAGCGGAGCGTCGTCTCCGCTGACCAGGGCGGCGTTCAACGCGCCGATCATCGCGCCCATCGCGACGGAATGGAGCCCGTGCGGCCAGGCCCAGCCGTAGTGGCCGCCCCACCAGCGACCGTCCTGCAGGCCGCCGACCGTGCCGTCCGGGGCGACGTTGTCCGGCAGCAGACCGCCGTTCGCCCTCGCTCGCTCGACCCACCCCTCGACATAACGGATCACCCAGGCGGCGGCCTCGGCATCCTGGTCGTACAGCCACGCGTTGACGACCAGCGAGGTGGAGGCGAGGTTCACCGCGACGTCGCCGGCCGCCCGCCGCTGCATCTCCTCGGCCATGCGGCGTGCGTTCTGGGGATCCGCGAGATCCTCCCATTCCGCGATCCCGTCGACGCCGTGCACGGGCAGCCCGTAGGGGCGCATCTCGGCCAGGGCCGCCGAGTACGGACGCGGCCCTCCGTCCTCGAGGCCCGGGCGGGCACCGAGTGCGCCGTTGTGGGGTGCGCGGATGATGTTGTGCTCGGGGTCGTAGTTGCCGTGCTGCGGGTCGAGGTACAGCCGGGCGAATCTGCGCGCGCGTTCGGCGAAGCGCTCGTCGCCGGGATCGGCAGCGCAGATGCCGAGGAACAGCAGCGCCGATTCGCCCTGGTGGAACCAGTCGTAGCCGTTCTCGTACTCGTCCGTGAGCATGCCGGCCGCGGTGAGCTGCGAGGTGACGCCCTCCCAGTGCCGCTTGGCATCCGCCAGCACGGCATCGGGCCCGCCCAGCAGATAGAACGCCGGCCAGTTGAAGAACGGCTCGTACAGGTCGTCGACGCCGTCGCGGTCGTCGAACGCCGCGATGCCCCGCAGGCTCCCGTCCGGGTTCGTGTAGCGCTCGACGAACAGTTGCCTGGCGTCCTCGATCTCGTCGAACAGGCGTCGCTGCAGCACGGCCCACGCCGGGATCGCGCGCAACGGCGTCGTGTGCGAGGTGGTCGTCATCCTCAACCCTTCGTCGCACCGGTGACGAGGCCGCCGATGATGTGGCGCTGCATGACGACGAAGAAGATCATCGCCGGCAGAACGGCGAGCAGCAGCGTCGGGAACACCACGGTGTAGTCGGTGGCGAACTGCCCGACCGCGGCGTAGACGCCGGTGGTCACGGTGTAGATCCCCGAACTGGGTCCGAGGATGATCTGCGGGCTCACGAAGTCGTTCCACACGCCGATCGAGTTCAGCACCACGACCGTGGCGACGATCGGCCGCATGACGGGGAAGATGCACGACCAGAAGGCCCGGATGCGTCCGGCGCCGTCGAGGGCCGCGGCCTCGTCGATGTCGCGCGGGACCGTGCGCAGATAGGCCGCGAACAGGAAGATCGTGACCGGCAGCGTCGCCGCCGTCTCGAACAGGATGAATCCGGGGATGGTGTTGATGAGTCCGAGCAGACGCAGCACGAAGACGACGGGGATCAGCGTGACCTGGCCGGGGATGAACAGCCCGGACACGAACAGGAGCAGCAGCCCCATGTGCCACTTAGACCGGCCCCGCGCGATGACGTACGCGACGGGAGCCGCCAGCGCGATGCAGCAGACGTTGACGAGCGCGACGAAGAACAGCGTCACGCCGTACGCCGCGATGACGTTGAACTTCGAGCTGGTGATCGCGGCCCAGAGGTAGTCGAACGTGAACGTGGCCGGGTCGAGGCCGAGCGGGTTCGCGATGATCTCGGCCTGCGGCTTGAAGGCGTTGATGACCATCGTGTACAGCGGGACGAGCATGAGCAGCGCGACGGCGCCGAGGATGATCCAGCGGACGACCCGGGCGGAGACGGGAGCGGAGGTGCGGGCGCTCATCAGTCGGTGACCTTTCGCTCGGCGCGGCGGCGGATGAGGGTGACGCTCAGTCCCAGCACGGCGGTGACGATGAGCAGGATGACGGACTGCGCGGCGCCGAAGCCGAGGTTCGAGTTGGCGAACGAGTCCTTGAGGATCTGGTAGACGATGGTCTGCGTCGAGCCCGCAGGTCCGCCGTCGGTCAGCGACAGCACGATGTCGTACACCTTGAGCAGTCCGACCAGGGTGAGGACGATGTTGACTGTGAAGACCGGGGCGATGAGCGGGAGCGTGATGTTGCGGAACTGCTGCCAGCGGGTCGCTCCGTCGACGGTGGCCGCCTCGTAGTACTCCACCGGCACCGACTTGATGCCGGCGAGGAAGAGGATCATGTTGAACCCGAAGTGCGACCAGACGATCGTGAAGATGACGCATGCCCGGGCGAAGTCCGGCTCGACGAGGAACGGCATCGCGGGAAGACCCAGCGTGGTCAGCATCCCGTTCACGGCGCCCTCGGGCGCCAGCATCGCCGACCACAGGAAGCCGATGATCAGCGCGCTGATGACGTAGGGGTAGAAGAAGATCGTGCGCAGCAGGGTGTTGGAGCGGCCGGGGCCGGAGATCAAGGCGGCGATCGCGAGGCCGACCGCGTTGCAGAGTACGGTGCCGATCACGGCGATGATCGCGGTGAAGATCGCCGCGTCCACCGAGCGCGGGTTGCGGAACGCCTTCAGATAGTTGTCCCACTCGACGAACGTGAAGTTCAGGCTGTAGCCGTTCCAGTTCGTGAAGCTGAGCACGAACGCCAGGATCATGGGGATCACGAACATCAGCAGGAACACGATGACCGCCGGTGCGGCCATGAGGAAGCCGGGGAAGGCGTGGCGTGCGCGGGCCGCTGCGGACTTCGCGCGCCGCGGCGGCGGAGGAGGCGCAGCCGCCGGGGCGACGGTGTCCGGTGGGGCGATCATGGTCTGGCTCATCTTCGAGATCCTCTGTCCTGCGGGCCCCGGGTGCGGCGTGCGCCGCACCCGGGCTCCGTCCTCAGTTCGCGTTCGCGAGGAACCACGCGTCCATGGCGTCCAGCACGTCCTGCGGCGGGGTGCCGCCGATCAGCGCCTGCGTCTGCGTGTTGAGCTCGTTGGAGTACTCCGACGGCACGGTGCGCTCGCCGTATCCGTTGCCGGTCGGCGTGTACGCGTCGGCGGGAGTGTCGGCGACGATCGCGAGCAGCTCCTCGCCCAGCGGGGTCATCTCGTACTCGTACCCGTCGCGGAAGTTGCCGTCGACGGCGAGCTGGCTGCTGACGGCGTCCTGGTCGGTGACGAGGAACTCGATGAGCTGGGCCGCAGCGTCCTGGTGCTCGCTCGACTTCATGATCGAGTAGGGGCTCGCGATGTTCGCCCCCATCGACGGCTGGGTGCCGTCGTCGAACGCCGGGGCGCGGAAGACGCCGATGTCGGCGGACTCGGCGGCGCCGGCCTGCGTCCCGGCGAACCAGCTGCCCATCGAGTACACCGCGGTCTCGCCGGACAGGAACGCCTGCTCGGCATCCGGGTACTTGATGCCCAGGGCGTCCTTGGGGATGTAGCCCTCGGCCACCCAGTCGGCGTACGTGTCGACGGCATCCGCATAGGTCTCGCTGAAGGTCAGCTCTCCCGAGCTCATCTCCTGGAACCAGTCCGGGTACTCGGGGATGATCGACGGCAGGCCGATGGCCTGCAGCGTGTGGCTGGTCATCCAGTCCCCGCCGGTCTGCACCGGGGTCCATCCGGCGTCCTGCAGCTTGCCGAGCGCCTCGGTGAGCTCGTCGACGGTCTTCGGGAGCTCGGTGATGCCCGCCTCGGCGAAGGCGGTCTTGTTGTAGAAGAACAGGCTCTGCAGCTGCACGCCGATCCCGGCCATGTAGTACTTGCCGTCGATCGAATACTGATCGGCGAGCGGCGCGGACGTCGCCCAGTCGTACTCTGACAGGTCGACCAGCTCAGCTGCCAGCTCGGTGGTCGGGGCCATGGACTGGACGATGTCCGGCGCGTCGCCGGCCGCCAGCAGACGCGGCACTGCGGCGTGCACGCCTTCGGCTCCGGGGTTCTGGATGACGACGTCGATGTTCTCGTGCGCCTCTTCGAACGGCGCGACGAGCTCGTTCCAGTACTCCTCGGTGAGGTTCGGCGTGACGTTGACGAGCATGCTCAGCTCGATCTTCTCGTCGCCGTCGCCGGACGGGGTGGACGTGGCGCAGCCGGCCAGGCTGAGCGCGGCGACCGAGGCCAGGCTCAGCGCCGTGAGGTGACGGCCCTTGATCATCGTTGATCCTTTCGTGGTGCACGGGAGGGGGGATACCGGGAACATTACACTAATCGATAATCGTTTGTGAAGTGTTCGCCGGCAGCCCGTCCCACCGCCCACGGCGGGATCGGCTCAGTGCATCGCGATGGTCCGGACGGCGTGCAGTCCGTCCCGGATGAAGCGGTTGGCGTGCGCGGCCAGATCGTCCGAATCCTGCCAGAGGTTCCGCCAGATGCCGAGCGTGTTGCTCAGCTCGGCGCTCACGACTGCGGATGAGAACGATTCGAACACCACGGGACCGTCATAGTCGATCCGCTCCAGCGCACGGAAGAAGCTCGCGAAGTCCACGCTTCCGGTGCCGAGGTAGCCGCGGTGGCTCTCGCCGATGTGCACGTAGCCCAGGCGCCGGTCGGCATCGAGCACCGGCTGGAACAGGTCCGACTCCTCGATGTTCATGTGATACGTGTCCAGATGCAGGGAGACGTCGTCAGAGCCGATGCCGTCCAGGAAGCGAAGTCCGCCGCGTGAGGTGTTGAAGACATTGGACTCGTAGCGGTTGACGACCTCCAGGGAGAGCCGGATGCCGCGATCGGCGGCCCTGGTCGCGAGACGTCCGATCGCCTCCTGGCTGTGCGCGATCCCGCGCTCGCTCGCGGGCTCGCCGTACTTCCGCATGGCGGAGTAGATCACGCCGCACAGCACCTCGCCGCCCATCGCCGCGACGTGGTCGAGGCAGCGCTCGAGCAGCTCTTCACCGGCGCGGACGACGCCGGTGTCCTCGCTGGACAGGTCGGTGGCGGCCGTGAGTCCGAGGGATGCCGTGACGGCCAGCCCGTTGTCGTCCAGCATCCGACGCGCGAGAGCGGAGTCGAAGCCGTCGACATCCATCAGGGGGATCTCGATGAGGTCGAATCCGGCTGTCCTGACCCCCTCGATCGAACGTCGCAGCCCCGCCTCGTCGAAGGTGCCGGTGAACACCAGTGCATGCGCGCCGATGAGCATGATCCCTCTTCTCCGCGCACGTCCCTCGTGCGCCTCGTGATGAAGATGTTATTACAGGTCTTCCCTCACGGACGATCGTTAGATACATTTAGGTACAACTTGCGGTGAAATCGATCGCAAGAGAGAATTGATCGGATGTTTCGACCCGAAGAAACATCGCTACGAAACCTCCAAGGGAGCAGGTGACAGCATGAGCGATCCCATCCTCAGGGTGGAAGGCATCAGCAAGGGGTTCCCCGGCGTGCAGGCGCTCAAGGACGTGCACCTCGAAGTGCGCAGCGGCGAGGTCCTGGTCCTCGTCGGCGAGAACGGCGCGGGCAAGTCAACGCTCATGAAGATCCTCTCGGGCATCTACACGCGCGACGAGGGGACGATCACGTTCGAGGGCCGCGAGGTCGAGCTGACCAGTCCCCTGCAGGCGCAGCAGCTCGGCATCACGATCATCCATCAGGAGATGAACCTCATGCCCGACCTCACGGTCGCGCAGAACATCTACATCGGCAGGGAGCCGGTGTCCGGCGGGTTCCTGTCCGAGCGCAAGCTCAACCGGCAGACCGCCGAGCTGCTCGAGCGCCTCGAGATCGATCTGGATCCGCGTCAGCAGGTGGGCGAGCTCACCGTGGCCAAGCAGCAGATGGTCGAGATCGCCAAGGCGCTGTCGTTCAACGCCAAGGTGCTCATCATGGATGAGCCGACCTCCGCGCTGACAGACAGCGAGGTCGAGACGCTGTTCGCCTTGATCGAGCAGCTCCGGGCGCGCGGCACGGGCATCGTCTACATCTCGCATCGCATGGACGAGCTCAAGCGCCTCGCCGACCGCGTGACCGTGCTCCGCGACGGCACATACATCGGATCACTGGAGAAGTCCGAGATCAGCATCCCGACGATCATCGAGATGATGGTGGGGCGGGCGATCGATGAGGGCACGCGTCCGACGGCCCGCGAGCACCAGAACGATCCCGTCGTGCTGGACGTGCAGAACCTGTCGACGAAGTCGCTGCTCAAGGACGTGAGCTTCCAGCTTCACAGGGGCGAGATCCTCGGCTTCGCCGGACTCATGGGGGCCGGGCGCACCGAGACCGCCCGAGCCGTGATCGGCGCCGACCACCGCGACGGCGGGACCATCGCGATCGGCGGCAGGCAGGTGCGCATCCGCCATCCCGAGGATGCCGTGAAGCACGGCGTCGGCTACCTCTCCGAGGACCGCAAGCTCCTTGGGCTCATGCTCGAGCAGGACGTGACCTTCAACACCGTGCTCGCGTCCCTCAGCACCTACGCCGGCGCCATCGGCTGGATGCGCGACGGCAAGGCGAAGAACCAGACCAAGCAGTACGTCCAGCAGCTGCGCGTGAAGACGCCGTCGGTGAACCAGATCGTCAAGCTGCTGTCCGGCGGGAATCAGCAGAAGGTCGTGATCGCCCGCTGGCTGATGCGCGACTGCGACGTCCTCATCTTCGACGAGCCGACCCGAGGCATCGACGTCGGCGCGAAAGAGGAGATCTACCGCCTGATGCAGCAGCTCGCGGCATCCGGCAAGTCCATCATCGTCATCTCATCGGAGCTCCCGGAGATCCTCCGCGTCGCGAACCGCATCGCCGTGTTCGCGAACGGCAGGATCACCGGAACGCTGCGCAATGAGGAAGCCACTCAGGAGAAGATCATGCACCTCGCAGCCCACGGGGAGGAAGAGTGATGAGCACGCCAGAACAGTCCGGGTCGACGACGACCGTCATCCAGCAGGCCGTGAACGAGAACACCGACAAGCGCGACGTCTCGGGGTTCCTCAAGCGCCAGCTCCAGCAGTCGCTGGCGTTCGGCACGCTCGTCGTGCTGGTGATCTTCTTCGCCATCGCGAGCCCGAACTTCTTCACGTTCAGCAACATCGCCACCGTGCTGCTGTCGACCGCCGTCATCGGGATCCTCGCGCTCGGGACGACCTTCGTCATCATCACCGGCGGCATCGACCTGTCGATCGGGACCGGCATGGCGCTGTGCGCCGTGATGACGGGCGTCTTCATCACGAACTGGGGGCTGCCGGTCTGGGTCGGCGTGCTCGGCGGCATCGCCACCGGCGTGCTGATGGGGTTGATCAACGGCGTGAACGTGACCTTCCTGCATCTGCCGCCGTTCATCGCGACCCTGGCGATGATGATGATCGCCGGCGGACTCGCCCTGGTGATCTCGGGCGTCGCGCCCATCTACTTCTCGACCTCGGCCCCGGACTTCAAGCGCATCGCGCTGGGGACGATCATCCCCGGCATCCCGAACGCGGTGCTCATCACGGCCGTCCTCGCGATCATCGCCGGTCTCGTGCTGTCCAAGACCCTGCTCGGCCGCTACACGTTCGCGATCGGCTCGAACGAGGAGGCCACCCGGCTGTCGGGCGTCAACACGCGTCGCTGGACGATCCTCGTCTACATGTTCGCCGGGGCGTTCACCGGCGTCGCCGGCATCGTCATCGCCTCGCGCCTCGATTCCGCACAGCCGCAGATCGGCACGGGGTACGAGCTGCAGGCGATCGCGGCCGTCATCATCGGCGGCACCTCGCTGCTGGGCGGTCGCGGATCCATCATCGGCACCGTGATCGGCGCGCTCATCATGAGCGTGCTCGTCAACGGCCTGCGCATCCTGTCGATCCAGACGGAATGGCAGAACGTGGTGGTCGGCGTCGTCGTCCTGCTGGCGGTGTTCTTCGACTCGCTCCGCAACCGGCAGCGCACCTGAGTCCCTCACCCACAACAAACAAAGGAGTTTCCATGCGATTCGGTAAGAAGACCGCGTTCGCGGCGCTCGTCGCCGCCTCCGCCCTCGTCGTCGCGGGCTGCGCCGGTGGCGGCGACGTCATCGAGGAGGGCGGCGGGGCCGACACCGGCAGCGGTGACGGCGAACTGTACGTCGCGCTCGTCTCGAAGGGCTTCCAGCACCAGTTCTGGCAGGCCGTCAAGAAGGGCGCGGAGGAGAAGGCCGAGGAGCTCGGCGTCGAGGTGACGTTCGAGGGGCCCGCGGCCGAGACCGAGATCGCCCAGCAGCTCGAGATGCTGACGGCCGCGATCGACAAGAACCCGGATGCCATCGGCTACGCCGCGCTCGACCCCGAGGCGTGCATCGCGCCGCTGGATCAGGCGGCGGCCAAGGAGATCCCGGTCGTGTACTTCGACGCCCCGTGCGACAGCGAGGTGGGCCTGAGCCTGGCCGCGACCGACAGCAAGGTCGCGGGCGCTCTGGCGGCCGAGCACATGGCCGAGCTCATCGGCGGCGAGGGAGAGGTCGCGATCGTCGGCCACTCCCAGATCAACTCCACGGGTGTGGAGCGCCGCGACGGGTTCGTGGAGAAGATCGAGGCGGATTACCCCGACATCGAGATCGTCGACATCCAGTACGGTGACGGCGACCACCTGAAGTCGGCCGACATCGCGAAGGCCATGATCGCCGCTCACCCGGACCTCAAGGGCATCTACGGCACCAACGAGGGATCCGCGATCGGCGTCGTCAACGCCGTGAACGAGCTGAACCTCGAAAAGGGCAAGCTCACGATCATCGGATTCGACTCCGGCGCCGCCCAGATCCAGGCGATCAAGGACGGCACGATGGCGGGCGCCATCACCCAGGACCCGATCGGCATCGGGGCGCGCACGGTCGAGTCGGCGGTCGCCGCGGCCAAGGGCGAGGAGATCGACGAGTTCTACGACACCGGCTCGTACTGGTACGACGCCGAGAACATCGACGACCCGGAGATCGCCGCAGTCCTCTACGAGTGATCCGAGCCGGAAGGGGCCTCGCACTGCGCGGGGCCCCTTCCGCATGCCCGGGGCGGCGAACGGGACGGCTCAGGCGAGATCGAGCAGCCGTGCCGGGTTCGTCACGAGCATCCGGTCCACGGCCTCGTCGCCGACGACGACCCGCAGACGCGGCAGGTAGCGCTCGCCGAGATAGGCGAGCCCCGGCATCCCGCCGTAGGCGATGTAGCGCGTGCGACGGGCGACGTCTCCCCCGAGCAGGATCCGCTCCCCTCCGCCGGCATCGACGACGGCAGCGGTCAGCGACAGCAGCTCGGCATCCGAGCGCGTGCGGGGGCGCGCGAAGCCGTCGTAGCCCAGGTAGGCGCCGCGCTCTGCGAGCGAGGCGTGCAGCCCGGCATCCGGGTCGCGATCGGCATGCGCGAGCACGATCCGATCCGCCGACACCCCCTGCGAGCCCAGCACGTCGAGCACCTCGTGCGCTGCGGTGCAGAACTCCAGATGCACCATGATCGCCGCGCCGGTCGTCGCATGCGCGGCAGCCAGGGCGTCCAGGGTGATCCGCTCGAAGGGGCTGATCCGCCAGTAGTCGATCCCGCCCTTGAGGATCCCGGCGCGCACGGGCTCGCCGTCCGGGCCGAGAGCGCGCGGGCCGGTCGGCTCGGCGTCCGAATGCGGCTGGCCGTCGACGATCTCGGCGGTGAACGAGGTCGCCAGCTCCGACACCGTCGCATCGCGCGTCGGATGCCCCGCCGCATAGTGCGCCTCGCGGTGGCGCCCCGCCGTCGCGACGATGCCGAGCCCGGTCGCCGAGCTGATCCGCGCCAGCGCGGACGGATCGCGACCGAGACCGAACGGCGTGGCGTCGATCATCGTGCGGAAGCCGCTGCGCCGCAGCATCCGCGCCTCCGCGCCTGAGGCCGACTCGTCGTCGAGCTCGTCCCCGGGAAGCAGCGGCGAGACCTGGAACAGGTGCTCGTGATAGTCCACCGTCCCCAGGACGGCCGGATCGACGTCGCCGAGGACGGTGCGGATCATCGTCGTGCGACCTCCGCGGCCCCCGCGAGACGCTCGACGATCTCGGGCGTCAGCGTGAGCTCGAACACGTCGGCCACGACCTGCGACCAGCCGTGGATGAAGTAGCGCCAGCCGTCCACGACGTGCAGGCCGCGCTCCTCGGCGATCGCCTGCGCCTGGTGCAGGAACTCCAGCGAGCCGCGGTAGTTGAACTCCCAGACGTACGCGCCCTCGGGGAACACGACATCGTCCGGCAGGGGAGATCCCGGGCGGTCCTTGCCCAGTCCCGTCGCGTTCACGATCAGGGATCCGGGTGCGGCGGCGGCGACGAGTGCCGCCGCATCCTGCGGGGTGTCGGTGCGCACGGTGCGGATGAGCTCCTCGGGCGTGCCGTGCTGGCGGTGCACCTCGCGCAGATGCTCGAGCTTGTCGTCGTCGCGGGCGGTGACGGTGACCTGCGAGGGGGCGTCCGCCCGCTCGGCCAGCGCCCAGCTCAGCGCCGTGCCCGAGCCGCCGGCGCCCAGGATGACGACCTCGGCGCCGGTGCGGGTGAAGTGGTCGGCGGGAAGGAAGTCGTTCAGGGCGAGGTCGACCGTGATCGGGTCCTTGGCGCGGCCGGACAGTCGTGTCCCGCGCTTGGCGATGCTCGAGATCTCCGAGCACGAGACGGCGAACGGGTCGAGCTCGTCGAAGAGATCGGATGCCGCGGCGTACACGTTCATCTTGTGGGTGGTCACGAGCGCTCCGCGGTGATGGGGGTCGTCGCGGATCTGCTCCACGAGGGCGCGGTACTGCGCCGGGCTCGCGTCGAGCGGCAGGTCGTGTCCGACGAGCGTGCGCGTGGGCAGCCCCAGGATGTCGGCCCACAGCGGGAACACCGTCATGATCGAGGAGGATGCGGTGCTCACCCCGACGAAGCCCATGTGGTCGGAGTCGGTCATGGCGTCCCCTTTCGGACGAGGAAGCGCGGGGTCTCGCCGCGCAGCGCGGCCAGGACGTCGTCGAGGGACATCGATCCCATGTTGTCGACGGCCTGCGTGGTCTGGGCGCCCAGGTGCGGCGTGATGGTCACGACCGGCGCCAGGTCCGCGGCCAGCAGCGGGCTCGAGGAGGCGGCGGTGTCTCCGGCGAGCGTGTCGGCGGCGTAGCCCGACAGGCGACCGTCGCGCAGGGCCGCGGCCACGGCGCCCTCGTCGACGAGTTCGGGACGTGCGGTGTTCACCAGCACGGAACCGTGCCGCATTCCCGCCAGGCGGGCGGCGTCGACCAGTTGCTGTCCCCCGGGCGCGTGCAGCGTCACGACGTCGGCCGTCGTGAACAGGTCGTCGAGCGGCATGGGCTCGGCCCCGGCGTCAGCGATGACCTCGGAGGGCAGGAAGGGGTCTGCGGCGAGGATGCGGCAGCCGAAGCCGCCGAGCCGGCGTGCGACGCCCTGACCGATTCGCCCGAACCCCACGATGCCGGCGACGGCGGCTCCGAGCTCGCGGCCGCGGCGCACGGCCCAGTCGCCGCCGCGCACCCGGCGATCGCCGTCGGCGACGAAGCGGAGTGCGCTGAGCATCAGGCCTACGGCGTGGTCGGCCACGGCATCCGCGTTCGCTCCCGGGGTGTTCGTGACGATCACGCCGGCCTCGGCGGCGGCGTCCAGGTCGACCGCCTCGGTGCCGACGCCGTAGCGGGCGACGATCCTCAGCTTCGGGGCGGCGGCGAGATGAGCGGCCGTGACCGGTCCCGTTCCGGCGATCCACGCGTCCGCGCCGTGCAGCAGAGCCCGGAGCTCGTCGAGGTCATGGTGCGCCGGGCCGCGCATGACGCGGTGCCCGGCGGTGTGCGCCCGGCGCTCGAGGTCGAGGTCGCCGTCGGAGAACGAGCGGCTGGTGACGAGGATGGTGCCCATCATCGGCCTCCGCCGGGTGCCGCGGCGAACCAGCCCGCGAGCGCCGTGTAGGCGTCGGCGAACCGCGAGTGCCGCTGGAGGTAGGCGGTGTGCCGGTCGGTGTGCGGAACGAACTCGGCCGTGACCTCGCTGAGGGCCCGTGCCGCCGAGAAGTCGGCGAGGCCGAGTCCCACGGCTCCCGTGACGGCGGCGCCGAGGCTGTTCGCCTCCTCGACGATCGTGCGACGCCGGACGGGCACGCCCCAGACGTCGGCGAGGATCTGCAGCCAGGCGTCGCTCTGCGCCCCGCCACCCACGGCGTCGATGCGGTCGATGGCGGCGCCGGCCTGCCGGAACGCCTGGATGCCGGTGAGGAGGTTGAACGCCACGCCCTCGAGGACGGCCCGCACCAGATGCGCCCTGGTGTGGTGCCTGCCGATGCCGACGAAGGCGCCACGGGCGGCGGGATCCCAGTGCGGCGTGCGCTCGCCGAGCAGGTACGGCAGGAAGTAGAGGTCCTCGGTGTCGAGGTCGCCTCCGGCGTCGACGGCGAGCCGTGCCGTGTCGGGGTGCGCGGGATCGGGGGAGAGGGCCTCGGCGATCCACTGCAGAGACGCGCCGCCGGCCTGCATCGTCGCGGTCGGCACGAACCCGCCGGGGACGACGTTGTCGAAGGTGAAGGTGCGAAGGCCCGGATCGTGCAGGGGCTCCGCACTCGCGAACGAGATCCACGACGACGTGCCCAGGCACACGTAGGCGCCGTCCTCCGGGGCGACGATGCCCGACCCGACGGCCGCCATGGGCCCGTCGCCGCCGCCCATCACCACGCGCACCGCGGCGGGAAGGCCCAGGGCGGATGCCGCGGCATCCGTCAGCGTGCCGGCGATCGCCGTGGAGTCGAGGATCTCGGGGAACAGGTCGCGGTCGAGGCGAGCCGCCCGCAGCACCTCGTCGGACCAGTCTGCGGCGGCCTGGTCGTAGGCGTTCGTGCCGCTCGCGTCGGAGCGGTCCGTGGCCAGCCGTCCGGTCAGACGCAACACGACGTAGTCCTTCGCGACGCAGAAGCGGCGCACCCGCGCCCAGACGTCGGGTTCCTCGTCGCGCACCCACATGACCTTCTCGACCGAGTAGGTGGGATTGAGTCGGTGGCCGAGCACCCGGTAGGCGTGTTCGGCGCCCAGCGCCCGCTCGAGCTCGCGCTGCTGCGCTCCGGAGCGGGTGTCCGCCCAGATGATGGCCGGGCGTACGGGCTCGCCTTGGGCATCGAGGAGGACGGCGCCCATCATCTGGCCGCTCACGACGAGACCGGTCACGTCGAGGGGGCGCGTTCCGGTGCGCTCGATCAGCTCCCGTGTGGCGGTCACCACGGCATCCCACCAGTCCTGCGGGTCCTGCTCCGCGACCCCGCCCGCGGCGAACCGCGCGGGGTAGCCGACCGTCACCGACGAGACGAGACGTCCGTCGTCGTGGTGCAGCGAGGCCTTGTTCCCGGTCGTGCCGAGATCGTGCGCGATGATCACGGGGCGAGCCTAGGCCGAATACGGGCGGAGTTCGGCGCCGTTCTCGGAGCGGTAGGCGCGGGCGCCCATGCCGTGCTCGAGGACCCAGCCGTAGTCGTGCCCGGCGCCGCCGGGATACACGGCGAGGAACGCGTAGGGCTGGTCTCCCGTGTTCACCGAGCGGTGCGCCCATCCGGGCGGGATGTAGCCGATCGTCCCGGGGAGCATGTCGAGCCATTCGGTGCGCTCGCCGTCGAACATGAGGAGGCCCCCCGTCCCGGTCAGCGCGAGGTAGATCTCGCCCTGGTGGTTCGGATGCTGGTGCCCCTTGGTCATCCACAGCTCACCGGAGGTGTCTCCCGGCATGATCGTCGTGATCGACTGCGGCAGCTCCCGGTCGACCTCGGGCACGGGGGAACTGGTCACGGTGTAGACGACCGGGTTCTCGCCGGCGGATGCCGCGGCCCACGCGTCGCGATCGCGGAACAGCCCTTCGAGGTCGGACATGCGCCGAGTGAGGGTCGGCCCCTCGGGCGAGAGCGTGAGGTTCTCGGCGTCGAAGGCGATCGCCAGCGGCGAGATCGGCGGGGTGTGGAACTGGGGCATCGGTGCTCCTCGGGCGATCCGGAGGCTCGTCGTGAACGAGGACAAGCCTGTAATGACAAGCAGTGTACCTGTTATTACAGGTTCGGACAACACATCCCCTTGTCCGCGAGGAGCCGGGAGAGGAGACTGGCCGCGCCGGGGAGGACGTGCGCAGAGACGAACAGAGAGAAGGTGGGCGATGGCACACGGAGACATCACTCATATCGACATCCCGGTGAGCGACGTGGCGCGCGCCACCGAGTTCTACTCCGAGCTGTTCGGCTGGAGTCTGGCGGAGATGCCCGGCTTCGAGGGGTACCCCATGTGGCGGGCGCCGAACGGCATCTCGGGAGGCGGGCTGGCCCAGCGGGAGGACGGCTTCACACAGCCGCGCTCGTACGTCGAGGTCGACTCGATCGACGACGTGATCGCGGCGGCTGTGAAGGCCGGCGGATCGGTCGAGATCGCGAAGCAGCCGATCACCGAGACGAGCGCGGTCGCGGTCATCGTCGATCCGGACGGCAATCGCATCGGGCTGTTCGAAGGAGTCGTCAGCGGCTGATTCTGTATACGTTGCCACGGATTGAATGGCGCGATTGACGCCATGGCGCCATTCTGTGTATACAGTAGAGGCATGCGGGCGAGCGAACGCGCCTATGCGGCGCTTCTGGAGGACATCCAGTCCGGTGCGCTCGCTCCCGGGGCGGTGCTCGCCGAGGTGGAGCAGTCCGAGCGTCTGGGGGTGAGCCGGACTCCCCTGCGCGAGGCGCTGCAGCTGCTGGCCGCCGACGGGCTCGTCGTCCAGCAGTCTCCGCGCGTGACGGTCGTGTCGGACCTGGATGCCGACGACATCCGCTCCCTGTTCGAGATCCGGCGCGCGCTCGAGGAGGCCGCCGCCCGGCTCGCGGCCCACCGCGGCGAGGTCGAGGTGTTCGCCGCACTGGCGGCCGAGTTCGCCACGATCGATCTCGCGGCGGCCCGCGGGACGGACGACTACTACGCCCTGATCTCCCGCCTGGACGGCGCGATCGATCGGGCCGTCGCCAACGACTACATGTCCTCCGCGCTGCGGACCGTGCGCACGCATCTCGGGCGCGTGCGCCGCATGGCGCGCGACAAGCCCGAGCGCCTGGCCGCGTCCGTCGCCGAGCATCGCCTGATCGCCGAGGCGCTGGCCGACCGCGACGGTGAGCTGGCTGCGCACGCGACGCATGTGCATCTGCGCAACGCCCTCTCCAGCATCCTCGATTCCCTCTCGACCCACAGCGAAGGACAGCCATGACCGTCACCCACCACGTCCGCGTCTACCGCTCCGAGGAGGAGCTCCCGCGCGAGCAGCAGCTCGCCTGGCGGATCGCCGAGGTCGCCGCCGACCCCGTCGACGTCGAGCCCGAGGTCGTCGACATGATCATCAACCGCATCATCGACAACGCGGCGGTCGCTGCGGCATCCCTCACCCGTGCACCGATCGTCGCCGCGCGCGATCAGGCGTTCAGCCACCCTGTCTCCACGGGCGGCGAGGGAGCGACCGTGTTCGGAGCCGCGCTCGAGCGGCGCACCAGCCCGGAATGGGCGGCCTGGGCGAACGGCGTCGCCGTGCGCGAGCTCGACTATCACGACACGTTCCTGGCCGCCGAGTACTCCCACCCCGGAGACAACATCCCGCCGATCCTCGCCGTCGCCCAGCACGCGGGCTGCGACGGACAGGCGCTCGTGCGGGGAATCGCCACGGGCTACGAGATCCAGGTCGACCTGGTCCGCGCGATCTCGTTGCACAAGCACAAGATCGACCACGTCGCGCACCTCGGACCCTCGGCCGCGGCCGGGATCGGCACGCTGCTGGGCCTCGACGTCGAGACCATCCATCAGGCGGTCGGCCAGGCGCTGCACACCACCACCGCCACGCGGCAGAGCCGCAAGGGCGAGATCTCCACGTGGAAGGCGCACGCCCCCGCCTTCGCCGGGAAGATGGCGGTCGAGGCCGTGGACCGCGCGATGCGCGGCCAGACCTCGCCCGCGCCGATCTACGAGGGCGAGGACGGCGTCATCGCCTGGATGCTGGACGGCAAGGACGCGTCCTACGAGGTGCCGCTCCCGGCGACCGGCGAGGCCAAGCGCGCCATCCTCGACACGTACACGAAGGAGCACTCCGCCGAGTATCAGGCGCAGGCGTGGATCGACCTGGCCCGCAAGCTCCACCGCGAGCACCCCGAGCTCATCGATCCGGCGAACGTGGCGAGCATCGTGCTGCACACGAGCCACCACACGCATCACGTGATCGGCTCGGGGGCGAACGACCCGCAGAAGTACGACCCGCAGGCCTCGCGCGAGACGCTGGACCACTCGATCCCGTACATCTTCGCGGTCGCGCTGCAGGACGGCACGTGGCACCACGTCGACTCCTACCTGCCCGAGCGCGCCGCGCGGGCGGACACGGTCGCGCTCTGGCACCGGATCACCACCGCCGAGGACGCCGAGTGGACGCGTCGCTACCACTCGATCGACCCCGCCGAGAAGGCGTTCGGCGGGCGGGTCGAGATCACGCTGACGGACGGGACCACGCTGGTCGACGAGATCGCGGTGGCCGACGCCCATCCGCTCGGTGCTCGGCCGTTCGCCCGCGAGCACTACATCGCCAAGTTCCGGCTGCTCGCCGAGCCCGTGCTCGATGAGGCCGAGATCGAGCGCTTCCTCGCGCTCGTGCAGCGCCTGCCCGAGCTGACGGCGGCCGAGGTCGGCGAGCTGTCGATCATCGCGCGCCCCGGCATCCTGTCCGCCGAGCCGACCACGCGGGGTCTGTTCTGATGCTGTACTCCACCACCACCCCGGCCGAGAAGCGGCGACTGCTCCGCGAGCGCCTCGCGAGCGGTGAGCTGCTGCGCTTCCCCGGTGCGTTCAACCCGCTCAGCGCCCGGCTCATCGAGCGGAAGGGCTTCGACGGCGTTTACATCTCGGGCGCCGTCCTGTCGGCGGACCTCGGGCTGCCCGACATCGGACTGACCACGCTCACGGAGGTCGCCTCGCGCGCGCAGCAGATCGCGCGCATGACCGACCTTCCCGCGATCGTGGACGCCGACACCGGCTTCGGCGAGCCGATGAACGTGGCGCGCACGATACAGACGCTCGAGGATGCCGGACTCGCCGGCACGCACATCGAGGACCAGGTGAACCCGAAGCGCTGCGGGCACCTCGACGGCAAGAGCGTCGTCGACGAGAGCACGGCGATCAAGCGCATCCGGGCGGCGGCCGACGCGCGCCGCGACGAGAACTTCCTCATCATGGCGCGCACCGACATCCGCGCCGTGGAGGGTCTGGATGCCGCGATCGACCGCGCCAAGGCGCTGGTGGACGCCGGCGCTGACGCGGTGTTCCCCGAGGCGATGCGCGACCTCGGCGAGTTCGAGGCGATGGCGAAGGCCCTGGACGTGCCGATCCTCGCCAACATGACCGAGTTCGGCAAGTCCGAGCTGTTCTCGACCGATCAGCTCCGGGACGCCGGAGTGAACATCGTCATCTGGCCGGTCTCGCTGCTGCGCATCGCGATGGGCGCCGCGGACCGCGCACTCGATACGCTGAACGAGGAAGGGCATCTCACCTCGAAGCTGGGGGAGATGCAGCACCGCGCAGATCTCTACGATCTGATCGACTACGAGTCGTACAACCACTTCGACTCCGGCGTCTTCAACTTCACCATCGCTCCGCCCGCTCGGTGAGCGAGCGGAGCGAGTCGAAACACAATTTCCGCGCAAAGGAGCAGGACATGGCAGACACCGAGATCCGCAAGGGCCTGGCCGGAGTGGTCGTCGACACGACGGCGATCAGCAAGGTCAACCCCGAGACGAACAGTCTGCTGTACCGCGGATACCCGGTTCAGGAGCTCGCCGCGACCCAGCCCTTCGAGGCGGTCGCCTACCTGCTTTGGCACGGCGAGCTTCCGGATGCCGGTCAGCTGGCGGATTTCCGCTCCGCGGAGCGGAAGCACCGCGCGCTGGAGGACAACGTCAGGGCCGCGATCGATCTGATCCCGCTCGAGGCGCATCCCATGGACGAGGTCCGCACGGCGGTGAGCGTGATCGGGGCCTCGGACCCGGACGCGAGCGGGTCGGTGCTGAACGCGGGCGGGAGCCCGGAGCAGAACCTCGAGCGCAGCATCCGCCTCTTCGCCGCGCTCCCCGCGATCGTGGCCTACGGCCAGCGCCGCCGACGCGGACAGGACATCGTCGCGCCGCGCGACGACCTCGACTACTCCGCGAACTTCCTCTGGATGACCTTCGGCGAGGTGCCGGATCCTGTGGTGGTCGACGCGTTCAACCGCTCGATGATCCTGTACGCGGAGCACTCCTTCAACGCGTCCACGTTCACCGCCCGGGTCATCACGTCGACGCTGAGCGACCTGTACTCGGCCGTCGTCGGCGCGATCGGCGCTCTCAAGGGCCCGCTGCACGGCGGGGCGAACGAGGCGGTGCTGCACATCTTCGACGAGATCGGCGATGCCTCCAACGTCGCGTCCTGGCTGGATCGCGCGCTCGCGGAGAAGCGCAAGATCATGGGGTTCGGCCACCGGGTCTACAAGAACGGCGACTCGCGGGTGCCGACCATGAAGACGGCCCTCGACACGCTCGTCGAGCACTACGGCCGCGCGGATGTCGCGGAGCTGTACGAGACGCTCGAGCAGGAGTTCGTGTCCCGCAAGGGGATCTATCCCAACCTGGACTACCCCTCGGGGCCGGCCTACAACCTCATCGGCTTCGACACGCTGACGTTCACGCCGCTGTTCGTCGCGGCTCGCGTGACGGGCTGGACCGCGCACGTGATCGAGCAGGCGGGCGCCAATGCGCTCATCCGTCCGCTGTCGGCCTACGACGGCGTGGACGAGAGGCACATCCAGATCTGAACACCGCATGAGACAGGGGATGCGGCCGATCCGGCCGCATCCCCTGTCCGCGTCAGCTCGTCGTCGGCGGCGCCATCACGCCCCGTCTGCGACCGTGAAGGCGAACGTCCCGGTCTTCGAGACGTTGCCTGAACGATCGTGCGCGTTGTACTTCACCAGGTACTCGCCCGAAGGGAGTTCCACGGTCGCCGTGTGCGATCCGCTCTCGGCACCGTTCATCGCCGACTGCGTGCTCTCGACGAGCTTGCCGTCCTGGTAGACGTTCGCGACGATGCGCTCGAGTCCACCGATGTCGGATGCGTCGACCTGAATGCTCACCGCGTCGAACGGGCCCGCCGTCGACGGCGACACCAGTGCCGCCTCTGGGCGAAGGTCGTCAGCGGGAAGACTCTGGAACAGACGCGGTGCGAAGTCGATCAGGTTCTTCTGCCAGACGTCCCATCCGTGCGGTCCCACCGTCACGCCGTCGAACTCGTACTCGATGCCGAGCTCGTCCAGCACCGGGAGCGAGTTCATCACGGACCCGTATGTGAAGTCGGTGATGTCTCCCGTGTAGAGCCGGAACAGTTCGGTGCCCGCGTTGATGGCGTCAGCATCCACGCCCGCCGCGCCGCCGAAGCCGGCGGCGAACGTGCCGATCCAGGCGAACTCGCCCGGATGCGCCTTCAGCACCGAGACCGTGCGCGCTCCTCCGGCCGACAGGCCGGCCAGTGCGCGCTTGGCAGGGTTGACGCTGATGTTGTAGTGGTTCTCCGCGGTCGGTACGACGTTGTCGAGCAGCTCGGTCGGGTAGTCGTTGACGTTGCCGTTGGGCATCACCACGACCATCGGTTGGATCGATCCGTCGCGCGAGAGGTTGTCGAGGATCTGGCGTGCTCGGCCGACCTCCACCCAGTCCGTCCAGCTCTGGCCTCCACCGTGGTTGAGCACGAACAGCGGGTAGGGTTCAGCGCGTTCGGGGTCGTAGCCCGGCGGAGTCCAGACATAGGCGCTGCGCTCCTGACCGGCCACACTGCTCTGGTACGTCATGACCTCCAGATCGCCGCCTTCGCCTTCTGGCACGTCGGTGAGCAGACGTGAAGCCTCCCCTTCGACGAGGAAGGTGCTCCACGCGGGTTCGGACGTGACGGAGGCCGGGTTGGAGGTGTCCTTGACCGCCTGACGATCGACGATGAGCCGGTAGTGGTAGAACCACGGGTCCAGCGGACCGATCGTCGTCTGCCAGCGGTCGCCCACCTTGCTCATCTCCGTGCGCAGCCAACTGCCCCCGGGCGCGATGTTCGCCCACACCGAGACGTATTCGGCCTCCGCGAACTCCGTCGTCGTCTCGAAGGTGACGAAGCCGTCCTCGCTGATCCATGGTGTCGGCGTTGTGCCGGATGCCGGCTTCTCGAAGCGCTCGGTGAGCGCGGTGTGTCCCTCACTCATCGCGGGGTCGGAAGCCTCACCGGTGAACAACCGCGGGGCGAAGTCGATGAGGTTCTCCTGCCAGGCGTTCCAGTTGTGCCCGGCATCCGGGTTCACGCCGTCGAACTGGTAGTGCAGACCGAGCTCGTCGAACTTCTGGAAGGAATCGTAGACGTCATTGTGCGCGATGTCCGTCGGATTGCCGACGTAGACGCGGAAGAGGTCCGTCCTGTTGTTCATCTTCGACACCGGGATGCTCGCCAGATCGTCGAATCGACCGGCGCCGAACGTGCCGATCTGGGCGAACTCGCCGGGGTGCTCGCTGAAGACCTCGAACGTCTGGCCGCCGCCCATCGACAGGCCGGCGAGTGCCCGCTTCTTCTTCGAGGGCGAGGCGTTGTAGTTGTCCTCGACGGCGGGGACGATGTTCTCCAGAAGCTCGGCGGAGAAGTCGGAGACGTTCCCGTTGCCCATCACCACGATCATGTCCTCGAGCTGACCCGACAACCACAGGTTGTCGAGGATCTGCTCGGCACGACCGACCTCCACCCAGTCGCGGTAGCTCTGGCCACCGCCATGCTGCAGGTAGAAGACCGGGAACTTCTTGCCCTTGGGCTTGTATGTCGGTGGAAGCCAGACGAGCGCCTCACGCTCCTCGCCGGCGACCGCGCTGTCGTAGGTGATCGTCTCGATGGTGCCTGCCTCCTCCGGCGCGTCGGCGAGCAGGGCCGCCGATTCACCTGGAATGAAGAACGTGCTCCATTCCGGCTCGGACGCGACTCTCGTGGGGTTGCTCGCGTCCTTGAGCACTTTGCTGTCGTCTCCCGTCACCTGGTAGTAGTACAGGCCAGGCTCGAACGGGCCGTAGGTCGCGGTCCAGTTGGCGCCACTGCGCTGCAGGCCGATCTGCGCCCAGTTGTGCGAGGGGCCGAAGTTGCCCTCGACGACCACCTGCGATACCGGCCCGACGGCCTCCTCGACGGCGGCGTTCGGCACGCTGATGCGCAGATAGCCGTCGGCCTGCACGCCGACCCACGGCTCCGCGGCGGCCGCAGGAGCCGTCGCCGTCAACCCGGCGAAGGCGACGAGTGCAGCCGTGAGCAACCCGATCGCGCGCCGTCCTCTCCAGGACCGACCCGAAGGCCGGTGCTTTGACATGTTCTCCATCGATTCCTCATCTCGTGTGATTCGGCCGACTCGGAGAGACGCTCGTTCATGCAGGGACGCCGGAGCCGGATGGCGAGCACGAACTCTACGCGATCTTGATTTACAACGTCGTAAAGTGCGCGCGGGGCCACTATCCCAGAGCTTCCATTGGGACGTCAAGAAGAATTTATAACGTTGTAGGTGCCGAAGGAGTTCGACCTGTCGAGTTGCGGCGGCCGATCGGAGGCGGAGTGCTCAGGCGTTCGGCGTTGCTTCCGCGGCGCGCCCGGGGAACCCGGTCGACTCGCGGCGGACGATGCGGAAGCCCGGCTTGACCGTTCGCGGCGGACGGCGATCGCCCTTCTCCTCGATGCGTTCGATGAGGAGATCGACTGCGGTGAGTGCGATCTGGGCGCTGCCCGCGTCCACGCTCGACATCGACGGCATGGCGAATCGGGCCTCGTCGATGTTGTCGAATCCGATGACCGCCACATCCTCCGGGACCCGGAGGCCTGCCTCACCGAGTGCACGAAGGGCGCCAAGCCCCAGGGCGTCGTTGAGGGCGAAGACCGCATCGAAGGCGATCCCTTCGCCGACCAGCTCGCGGACCGCCAAGGCGCCGGCGGTGCGGTTCCAGTGCTCCGTCGTGCGGATCAGTCGCGGATCGACCTCGATGCCCGCGCCCTCGAAGGCCTGTCGATAGCCCGCCAGGCGCAATGTCGCGGAACTCGTTCCCGCCAGGGGAGCCGCCTCGGCACCGACGATGGCGACCCGACGCCGGCCGATGTCGAGCAGATGCTCTACCGCGGCTCTCGCCGAGGAGACGTTGTGCATCGTCACGTGGTCGGTCGGACCGTCGAAGATGCGCTCGCCGAGCAGGACGAGCGGGAAGCCGGTGTTCAAGGAATCGGCGTCGGACTGCCCGAGCGCGAAGGGGCTGAACAGGAGTCCGTCGGTCAGACGCAGCCGTCCACCCGTGATGACCTGCAGCTCGCGCTCGCGATTGCCGCTGGTCTGCTCGACGACGACGCCGAGTCCGCGTGCGTCGGCGGCGCGGATGACGGCGTCTGCCAGCTTGGCGAAGTAGTTCTCGCTGATCGCAGGGACGGCGAGTCCGATGACACCGGTGCGCCCGGAGCGGAGCCCGCGCGCCGACAGATTCGGCCGATAGCCCAGCTCCGTGATCGCCGCCTGGACGCGCTCACGAGTGGACGTGCGCACGTGCGGATAGTCATTGATGACGTTGGAGACCGTCTTGATGGAGACGCCGGCGACCCTGGCGACGTCGTGCATCGTCGGATCCATCGTTCCACCAATCGCTGTGTCACGGCTCAGCCGCGTTGTCTTCACTCTAGCCGCGCCGTCCCGGTCGTCAGCGATCATGTGTGTCGGCCGCGCGTCCGCTGCTTCCGCCCGGTCGGGCGCCACGCGGTTGGGGCGGATGAACCTCCGCCCCAACCGCATGCGCGGGACTACTGGCCCAGTTCGTTCTGCACGGTTTCCTGTGCCTGATCGAGGGCTTCCTCCGCAGGCGTGCCGTTCTCGTAGATCTCGTTGAGAGTGACCGTCCGGAACTGGTTGTCCACAGTCGGCAGGTTCTCGTTGGAGAACGACTCGAAGTGGCCGATGCCGTCCTTCACCGAGTTCAGCACGTCGAAGAGGTTCGTCTGGAAGTACTGGTTGAACTTGTTGTCCGGGTTGTGCGTGACCGCCTCGTCCTCCCAGACCGACATGTTGACCGGATCGAAGCCGAGGACCTCCCACACCGCCACGTTGGCTTCGAGGGACAACTTCGTGTAGGCGAGGAAATCGCTGGCGAGTTCCTTGTTCTCGCTGGCAGCCATCACGGCGGTGCCGGTGCCGCCGCCGCCGATCGTGAGGACCTCGGAGCCCTCGATCTGCGGAGCCGGAGCGATGGCGATCTTGCCTGCCAGGTCAGGCATGTAGTCGACGTAGCGCGACGTGTACCACGCCGGATAGACGATGGCGGCGTAGTCACCGCTGTTGATGGCGCCGAAGGCCTCCTCGCTGTCCGGGCTGCCGCCGGGAATCGTCGAGAGCGCACCCGATTCCTTCATGTCCTGGAACATCTGCATCGTCTCGACGACCTCGGGGCTGTTCACCGCGGGCGCGCCGAGCCCATCGTCCTCGAAGAGCTGTCCGCCGTTCTGGGCGATCGCCAGAGGCTCGGTGAAGAAGACGCCCGTGCTTGCGACGCTGAAGGCCTTGTCCGTCGCCTGGTTGTACGCGGTTCCGGCCGCAGCGAAGTCATCCCAGGTCTTGATCGTCGTGTAGTCGACACCGGCGGCCTCGAGCAATTCGGTGTTGTAGAACGCGACGAAGGCGCCGACGTGCGTCGGGTAGCCGTAGATCTTGCCGTCTCGGCTGTAAAGGTCGAGCCGGGCCTGCACGATGTCGTCGGCGTAGGGAGCGGCGGCCTCGGTCAGGTCGGCGAGCGGCGGGTTGCTGCCCTTGACGAAGTTCGCGAACTTGCCGACCTCGATGTCCGCGAGGTCGGGCAGTCCCTGGCCCGAGTTCACGGCGAGCAGAAGCTTGTCGTGCATGTCCTGGTAGGGGTAGACGGTGATGTTGAGGTCGACGGCCTTGTCGGGATTCTCCTCATTCCACTTCTCGGCCATCTCTTCGTAGACCTGGCCGTGGAGTTCGGCGAACACCCACATGTCCAGTGCGGTCGCGCCGTCGGCGCCTTCGCCGCCGCCGTCCGGCTGGCCGCCGCTCGTGCAGCCGGCCAGAGCTCCGACTGCCAGCCCTGCCGCGATCGTTGCGGTCAGCATCCTTCGGATTCGCATGATGTTGCTCCTGACTGTGTGTTGGGTACTGCGGTTGGGGATTGGAGGAACGCGTGAGATCAGCCCTTCACCGCGCCGGCGGTCATGCCGGCCACGAAGAATCGCTGGAACGCGAGGAAGAGGATCAGGATCGGGATCAGGGAGAAGAACGAGCCGATGATCAGCAGCTCGTAGTTGTTGCCGTGAGGAGTCAGCAGGGTGTTGAGGCCGATCGGAAGCAGGAACTTCTCGGGCGAGCGCAGCACCAGAAGCGGCCAGAGGAAGTTGTTCCAGATGGTCATGCCGTTCAGGATCGCCATGGCGGCGAAGGCGGGTTTGGCGATGGGGACCACGAGGCGGAAGAAGATGCCGAACTCCGAGACGCCGTCCACACGGCCGGCTTCGAGGATCTCGCGGGGTACGCCCAGGAAGTACTGGCGGAAGAAGAAGATCGTCACGGCCTGCGCCAGGAAGGGCAGGACGACGATCCAGTACTGGTCTGCGGCGCCGAGGTCGTTGACCTGCACGTAGAGCGGCAGCATGAGCATCTCGAACGGGATGGTCATCAGGATGATCACGAGGATGAAGCCCAGGCTCTTGCCGCGGAATTCGTACATCGCGAATCCGTAGGCGACGAACGAGCTCACCAGCAGCGTGCCGGCCACCTGGACGGCGGTCAGCAGCAGGCTGTTCCAGAACCACTGGAAGTACATGCCGGAATCCGTGAAGAGCATCGCGTAGTTGTCGAAGCTCAGCTCCGAGAGGTCGATCGAGAACGAGATGCCGTTGCGGATGACGTCGTTGCCGTCCTGGAAGGTCCCGACGAAGATCGCGATCACGGGCACGAGCGAGATCAGTGCGATCACGATGAGGAAGGCGCTCTGGATGAGCGTGGCCGTCCTGCGGCTCATGCGCGGCCTCGATGCGCCTGCACTCGAGGTGCGGTCGGATGTCATCGCTGTGTCCTGGCTCATCGCACCGACTCCTTCTTGAACGTTCCCGTGGCCGTGAGCTGGGTGAGGTTGATCGCGAGAACCAGCACCAGGAGCACGACGCCGACGGCGGAGGCGAAGCCGAGGTCGTTCTCCTGAATGCCCTTCCGGTAGAGGTAGCCGACGATCGTGAGCCCCTGATTGTTCGGCGAGTTGTTGCCGGCGTAGAGCATGAAGCTCTCCAGGAACATCGCCAGCCCCCCGTACACGCTGATGGTCGTGACGTACACGATCGTGGGCTTGAGACCGGGAAGCGTCACGTTGAAGAACTGCTGCAGCTTGTTCGCGCCGTCGATGGATGCCGCTTCGTAGTACTCGCTCGGAATCGCCTGCATTCCGGCGAGGAAGTACATCGTGTTGACGCCGGCCCAACGCCACAGCGCGAGAAGCAGGAGCGCCGCCAGTCCGGTGAGGTCTTCACGGAGCCAGCGCACCGGGCCGAACCCGAAGAACTCGACGATCTGGTTCATCAGCCCCGAGTCGGTCTCGGAGAACATCAGCCGGAACACGATGCCCGCGACCACCACGGAGGTCAGAGCGGGCACGAACAGCGACGACTTGAAGAAGTTCTTGATCCGGCTGCTTCCCAGCCTGGAGTTGATGATGGCCGCGAGCGCCATCGGGATCGGGACGAGGATCACGAGCGTCAGCACCATGTAGCGGACGCTGTTGAACATGGCCTTCCAGAACACCTGATCGTTCCAGAGTCGTTCGTAGTTCGCTGTGCCGATGAACGTCGCCTGGCCGTACAGCACCTCCTGGAAGCTCATGATCACGGAACGTCCGACCGGGACGAGCCAGAAGACGAGCAGCGTCACCAGGAACGGCAGGATGAACAGGTACGGTGCGAGCCGCTGGTTGTAGAGCAGCTTCTTCAAGCGGTGTGTCTTCGTCATGCCAGTTTCTTCCTCGAACTGAGTGCCTCTCGGGCCGGACCTCTCCGTCTCGGTTGAGAAGGCTATACTCCGGAGAAGAAATTTACAACGTTGTATCTTCGCGGTCGACCAGCGAGTCTGGAGCAGGCGTTCGCGCGGGGATGCGAACGGTGAGATCCAGTGACGGAAGGCGCACCCATGACGGGCGAGATCTGGCGCGACCCTCGGGTCGGCGTCGAGGCGAGAGTGGATGCGCTCGTCGCGGAACTGACTCGAGAGGAGAAGGTCGCTCAACTCGGCGGGTACTGGGCGGACCAGCGCACCGGCGGCGAGATCATCGCGCCGATGCAGGACGTGTTCTCGGAGGGGAGGGCGCCGTTCGAGCGAGTCGTCCGCCACGGGATCGGTCAGCTCACTCGCGTCTTCGGGACCGCGCCGGTCTCCGCGCGTGACGGAATGACGCGCATTCGGGACGCTCAGCAGCACCTGCTCGATGCCATGCGTGTCGCCATCCCGGCCATCGTCCACGAGGAATGCCTCACCGGTTTCACCACCCTCGGCGCAACGGTCTACCCGACCGCGCTCGCATGGGGTGCGACATTCGACCCGGAACTGGTGGGCGAGATGGCGCGGGCGATCGGCCGCGACATGTCGGCGGTCGGTGTGCACCAGGGCCTGTCCCCGGTGCTGGACGTGGTGACGGATTACCGCTGGGGCCGAGTGGAGGAGACGATGGGCGAAGATCCGTACGTGGTCGCCACGCTGGCATCCGCCTATGTCGAGGGGCTGCAGAACTCCGGCGTGATCGCGACGCTCAAGCACTTCGCCGGGCACGCGTCCTCTCGCGGCGGCCGCAATCACGCGCCGGTCGCCATGGGAGAGCGGGAACTGCGCGATCTCGTGCTCCCTCCCTTCGAGATGGCGGTTCGCCTGGCGGGTGCGCGCAGCGTGATGAACTCCTACACCGAGACTGATCGAGTTCCCGCTGCGGCGGATCGGTGGCTGCTGACCGATCTGCTCCGCGGAGAGTGGGGATTCGATGGCACTGTCGTCTCCGACTACTGGGCTGTCGCCTTCCTGAAGTCCAAGCACGGCTTGGCGGGGACGATGCCCGAGGCCGGACGTCTGGCTCTGCACGCCGGCCTGGACGTCGAACTCCCTGACATCTCGGCATTCCTCGTCCTCGATGACGAAGACCCCGATCCCGAGCGCACCGCCGCCGACATCGACACGGCGTTGCGGCGGGTCCTCAGGCAGAAGATCCAGCTCGGGTTGCTCGACCAGGACTGGAAACCGGCTGAACCCGTCGAACACGACCTGGACAGCCCGGCCAACCGGGACATAGCACGGCGCATGGCGGAGAAGTCCATCGTCCTGCTCGACAATCCCGCGGCCCTGCTTCCCCTCGCGCCGGCAACGTCCCGCATCGCGGTGATCGGGCCCTGCGCCGCCGATCCGAGCGCGCTGATGGGCGCCTACTCGTTCCCCGTGCACGTGCTGCCTCGGCACCCGGGACTCGGGCCGGGGGTGCCGGCGATGTCGCTCCCGGATGCCCTGCGCGCGTCCTTTCCCGGAGCGGGCGTCGCCGTGCAGAGCGGTTGTCCGCTGCAGGATCCCGGCACGGCGGAGGACCTGGCACGCGCCGTCGATGCGGCGACGCACGCCGACGTCGCGATCGTCGTCGTCGGCGATCATGCCGGCATGTTCGGCAAGGGCACGTCCGGCGAGGGCTCGGACGCGGCGTCGCTCGATCTTCCGGGAGATCAGGGAGATCTGGTCGACGCGATTCTCGCGACGGGAACGCCCGTCGTCCTCGTCGTCCTCTCCGGCCGCCCCTACGCGCTCGGACGTTTCGTCGGGCGCGGGGCGGCGGTGCTGCAGGCGTTCATGCCGGGTGTCGAGGGCGCCGGAGCCCTTGCCCGGATCCTGGCTGGGGAAGTCAATCCGAGCGGACATCTGCCGGTGCAGGTGCCGCGCAGTTCCGCGGCTCTTCCGCACACGTACCTCGCGCCTCCGCTCGGGCAGGACGGCGATCGGATCAGCAACCTGTCGATCGCTCCGGCCTTCCCCTTCGGCCACGGCCTGTCGTACACGACCTTCGAGATCGTCGAGCTCGCCGTCGACCACGCCGAGATCGCCACGGACGGCACGGTCACGGCGACGGTGACGATCGCGAACACGGGCGAGCGCGAGGGCGAGACCGTCGTGCAGCTCTATTCGGCCGATCCGGTCGCCCAGGTCACTCGGCCCGTGCAGCAGCTCGTCGGTTATGCGCGTATCGCGATCGAAGCCGGTCAGTGCACGCAGGTGGCGTTCACCCTGCACGCGGATCGCTTCTCGTTCACCGGGCTGTCGCGTCGGCGGATCGTCGAAGCGGGGGAGGTCGTCTTGTCCGCCGGGTTCTCCGTCGGGGACCTCGCGCGATCGAGGACCGTGATGATGACGGGCGAGACGCGCGAGGTCGTCGATCCCGTCCTGCGCACCGAAGCGCATGAGACACGCAGCGCCCGCACGATCTCCGCACAGAATGAGGAATAGAGAATGACCACCGCACGTCTGACCATCGATCCGCATTTCGTCACCGGGCGCATCCAGCGCAGGCTGTTCGGCGGTTTCGTCGAGCACCTCGGCCGTCACATCTACGATGGCGTCTACGAGCCCGGCCATCCGACGGCGGATGCCGAAGGATTCCGCCAGGACGTCATCGATCTCGTCCGCGAGCTGGGAGTGTCGACGATCCGTTACCCCGGCGGCAACTTCGTCTCCGGATTCCGCTGGGAGGACTCGGTCGGTCCGCGCGAGCAGCGCCCGCACCGACTGGACCTCGCCTGGCACTCCACCGAGACCAACGAGGTCGGTCTTCACGAGTTCGCATCCTGGCTGGAGAAGGTCGGAAGCGACCTGATGATGGCTGTCAACCTCGGTACCCGTGGCACCCTTGAGGCGCTCGATCTGCTGGAGTACTCCAACATCCGTGGGGGCACAGCGCTGAGCGAGCTCCGCCGCAGGAATGGGCGCGATGAGCCGTTCGGCGTCGAGATGTGGTGTCTCGGCAATGAGATGGACGGACCATGGCAGCTCGGGCACCGCTCCGCCGACGACTACGGCAAGATCGCGTCGCAGACGGCCAAGGGCATGCGGCAGATCGACCCCGGGGTCAAGCTCGTCGTGTGCGGCTCGTCGAGCGCCCACATGCCGACGTTCGGCGAATGGGAGCGCGTCGTGCTCAGCCACACGTACGACGACGTCGACTACATCTCCTGCCACGCGTACTACGAGGAGAAGGATGGGGACATCGACTCGTTCCTGGCATCCGCTGTCGACATGGACCACTTCATCGAAACGGTGATCGCCACCGCCGACCACGTCGGCGCCGTGCGCGGCAGCACCAAGAAGATCGACATCTCGTTCGACGAGTGGAACGTCTGGTACATCGATCGCTACCACGGAGTGGACAAGATCGAGGGGATCGACAACTGGCCCGTCGCGCCCCGCCTGCTCGAAGACGTGTACTCGGTCGTGGACGCGGTCGTGTTCGGAAGCCTCATGATCTCGCTGCTCAAGCACGCGGACAGGGTCACGAGCGCATCGCTGGCGCAGCTGGTCAACGTGATCGCGCCCATCATGACCGAACCCGGCGGACCCGCCTGGCGTCAGACGACCTTCTACCCGTTCTCGATCACCTCCCGTCTCGCGCAGGGCGAGGCGCTGGAGCTCAAGCTCGATGCTCCGACCTACACGACGCAGGCGTACGGAGAGGTCCCTCTCGTCGACGCTGTCGCCACCCACGATGCCGAGGCCGGACGTTCGGCGGTGTTCCTGGTGAACCGCAGCCGGACGGAGCCGATCACAGTGACGGTCGACGTCGTCGGCCTCGGCGACGTCTCGGTGCTCGAGGCGCACACCCTGAGCGACGAGGACGTGCATGCCAAGAACACCCTCGAGCGGCCGGAACGGGTCACCGTGCACGTCAACGACAGCGTCAGGATCGACGGCGGCGAGCTGACCATCACACTGCCGCCCGTCTCGTGGTCAGCGATCGCCCTGGCGCGCTGAGATCTGTTCCCCCCGACGCTGAGTCGGGGCGGATGAACCGAAGGGCCCTGCTCAGCGCGAGCAGGGCCCTTCGGCGTCGACCAGGTATGGATCAGGCGCGTGCGGCGTTCAGCTCGAGCACCGACCAGGACAGCGGCGGCAGGGTCGCGCGCACGGCGCCGTCCACGACCTCGGCGCCGGCGAGCGGCACCATGCCCACGCGGTCCGGCGCGGTCTCGAGGTTCGCCGTGTGGCGATCGCCGCCCTCCGGGATCGTCAGCGTCTCGGCGCTCGCGATCCGCAGGTCGCCGAAACCGCGCAGGTCCAGCGTCAGGTCGTTGGATGTCTCCAGCGAACGGTTCGCGACGAACACCACGACACGGCCGGTCTCCTCGTCCCATGTCGCTGCGGCGTCCACGGCATCCACGTCGCCGTAGCGCTTCGTGCTGATCTGCGAGGCGTTCACAGCGAGACGCAGGATCCGTCCCTTGGCGAGCCGGGCCATCCGCTCGAAGGGCCAGAAGCTGGTCTGCCGCCACGCGGAACCGCCCTCCTCGGAGCGGATCGGCGCGATGACGTTCACGAGCTGGGCCTGGTTGGCGATCCGCACCCGGTCGCCGTGGCGGAGCAGGCTGTTGAGGAAGGTGCCGACGACGACGGCATCCGTCACCGAGTAGGTGTCCTCGATGAGACGCGGATGCGTGCGCCAGGACTTGGAGACCTGGTGCGGCTGGTCCTCGGTGTCCAGCCCCGACTGGTACCAGACGTTCCACTCGTCGAAGGAGATGTCGACCTGCTTGGTGTGCTTGCCCGCCGCCTTCACGGCGTCGATCGTGGCGACGACGCCCTCGATGAAGGCATCCATCTCCACCGCCTCCGCGAGGAACGACTCGGCGTCGCCGTCGTGCTCCTGGTAGTACGCGTGCATCGAGATGTAGTCGACCTCGTCATACGCGTGCGTGAGCACGGTGTGCTCCCACGTGCCGAACGTCGGCATCTGACGGTTGGAGGAACCGACCGCCACGAGTTCGATGGAGTCGTCGACGAGCTTCATCGCCTTGGCCGTCTCCTGGGCGAGCCGCCCGTACTCCGCGGGCGTCTTGTGCCCGATCTGCCACGGGCCGTCGAGCTCGTTGCCCAGGCACCACAGCTTGATGTCGAACGGGTCTGCCGCGCCGTTGCTGCGTCGCAGATCGGACCAGTAGGTCCCGCCGGGGTGGTTCGCGTACTCGACGAGCGCGCGCGCCTCCTCGACTCCACGGGTGCCGAGGTTGATCGCCTCCATGACCTCCACGTCCGCCTCGCGCGCCCAGTCGACGAACTCGTGCAGCCCGAAGGCGTTCGTCTCGATGGTGTGCCAGGCGCCGTCGATGCGGACCGGGCGGTCCTCGACGGGACCGACGCCGTCCTCCCACCGGTACCCCGACACGAAGTTGCCGCCGGGGTACCGGATCACGGTCGGGCCCATCTCCCGCACCAGGGCGAGCACGTCTCGGCGGAAGCCGCGCTCATCGGCCTGCGGGTGCCCCGGTTCGTAGATGCCGGTGTACACGCAGCGCCCCATGTGCTCGACGAACGACCCGAAGAGCCTCCGGGGGACGTCGGCGATGGTGAAGTCGCGGTCGATGGTGATGCGGGCCTGAGACATTGCTCTCCTTGTGATGGTGGCCGGATGCGGGGACTACTGACCGCCGAAGCCGCTGGTGGCGACGCCCTTGACGATCTGCTTCTGGAAGATGATGAACACGATGATGAGCGGCAGTGCGGCCAGCACCGCCTGGGCCATGACCTGCGCGTACTGCACGCCGTACGCGCTGATGACGGTCTGGAGTCCGACCGGCAGCGTCATCAGCGTGGTGTCGTTGATGACGAGGAACGGCCAGAGGAAGTTGTTCCACGCGCCGATGAACACGAAGATCGCGACGGACGCCAGGATCGGCCGCGACAGCGGCAGCACGATGGACCAGAAGATCCGGAGCCGGCTCGCACCGTCCACGCGGGCCGCATCCTCGAGCTCGATCGGGATGGCGTCGAAGAACCGCTTCAGGATGAACACCATCGCCGGCGCCACGACCTGCGGCAGGATCAGGCCCCAGTACGTGTCGATCATGTTGAACGTGAGCATCTGGTAGAACAGCGGGATGATCAGCACCTGCGGCGGCACGACGATCGACGCGATGATCACGGCGAACAGCCACTTGCGCCCCGTGAAGTCCAGACGCGAGAACGCGTAGGCCGCCAGCGCCGAGATCGCGAGGGTGATCGCGGTCACGGCCGCCGAGGTCCACAGGCTGTTGAACGCCCAGATGTAGACGTTGCCCTGGGAGAGGATCGCGGCGAAGGCCTCGACCGTCGGCCCCGAGGCTCCGATCCACGACGGGTCGCCGGATGCGGCATCCGTCTCGGTCTTGAACGCGGTGGCGACCGCCCACAGGAAGGGCAGCAGCCAGCCGATCGCCATGAGCAGCAGGACGACGAACGCGGTGACCCGCAGCGGGCCGAAGGGCTTCTGTCCCGGTAGTCGAGTGCGGCGCGCCCTGCCGGGCTTCGCGACGGTGATCGTCTCGGTCGGAGAGAGGGTTGCGGTGGACATCACTGCTCCTTCCGACGGCGCATGACCAGGGCCTGCGCGACGCCGATGATGACGATGATGGCGAAGAACACATAGGAGATGGCGGCCGAGTAGCCGAACCGGTAGCTGACGAATCCGGCTTCGTAGATGTACTGCACGATCGATCGCGTGGTGTCACTCGCCACCCCGCCGAGCATCTGATAGGCCTGATCGAACAGCTTCAGGGATGCCAGGATCTGCAGGATGAGGATGAGCACGGTGGCGGGACCCAGCTGCGGCAGGGTGATCGACCAGAACTGGCGCCACGCTCCGGCGCCGTCCAGAGAGGCCGCCTCATACTGCTGCGGCGGGATGTTCTGCATCGCGGCCAGGTAGAGCAGGAAGTTGAACCCGACCGTCCACCAGACCGTCGCGATGACGATCGACAGCATGTTCGTGTCCGGGTTCTGCAGCCACGCGATCGGCTCGAGGCCGAAGAACTTGAGGATGTTGTTGGCTGCGCCGATCTGCGGGTTGAAGATCCACACCCAGATCTGGGAGATGACCGTCGAGGCGAGCAGATACGGCATGAAGAACGACAGACGCCACAGCCACTGGCCGGGCAGGCCGCGATCCACGAGCGCCGCCATGATCAGCGCGATCAGGACGAGCGGCACGGTGGACAGCAGCGTGAACCACACGGTGTTCCACAGCGACTGCCACATCACGGGGTCTGCGAGTGCCTCGGCGTAGTTCGCGAACCCGACGAGCGTTCCTCCCGCGCCGGTCAGCGACTGGTCGGTGAAGCTCAGGTAGATGCCGTGGATGATCGGCCAGGCGAGGAACAGCAGGAAGGCGACGAGGAACGGCGCGAGGAACGCCCAGCTGATGAGCTGCTCGCGCTTGGGCGCACCGGAGCGGCGGCTGCGGTGATCGGCGGCCTTGCCCGTGACGATGACGCGCGTGGACGAGGAGGCGGTGGTGGTCATGGCTTCCACGTCCCTTCAGGATCGGCCGGGTTCGGCTGCTTGAGCCACGTGTTGACCCGTGCCTCGAAGCGGTCGATCGCGACAGCCGGGTCATCGCCGGACAGGAGCACGCCCTGCACGGCGGCGCCGAACTCGCTCTGGAAGTTGGATCCGGACCCCGTGAACCAGGCCTGCGGGTCGTAGACCACGTGGTCGGCCGCTTCGGCGTAGTGGGCCTGCGGGACGAGATCGTCGTACTCGGGCGACTGCGTCACCGGGAGGAACGCGGGGATGTGGCCGGCTTCCGCCCAGCCGAAGGAGCCCTTGAGCATGTCGGCGACGAACCGGTAGGTCAGGTCGCGTCGGACGGGGTCCGCGTTCATCTGATGCGGGAGCACGAATGAGTGCGAGTCGGCGTACACGGCCGGCGTCCCGTACAGCGTCGGGATCATCGTGGCGTCGAAGGGGATGCCGGCGTTCTGCATGGTGCGCAGCTCCCAGACGCCGGTCATCAGCATGCCGCTCTGACCGGTCGCGAACTCGGCCACCGCGGTGCCGTAGTCGGCTTGAGCAGCGGCGATCTCGCCGTCGAGGAGAGACTGCATGAAGGTGAGGACCTCGACCGCGGCATCCTTGTCGATCACGGCCTTGCCGCCGACCGGGAGCTCGATCTCGAGACCGTGCTGCGCGTACAGGCCGTAGAACAGGCGCCACATCTGGGCCCCGTCGCCGAGGTAGCCGTAAGACAGCGCGTGGCCCTCCGCGGCGCCGGCGACCTCGCGGAGCTGGTCCAGGTACTCCTCGGGGGACGAGGTCGGCGTGAGCGTGCCGTCGGTCTCCAGGACCCCGGCCGCGTCGCAGATGTCGGTGTTGAACATCAGGATGAAGGGATGCGCGTCCAGCGCGATGCTGAACAGGTCGTCGCCGACGAAGCCCTTCTCCCAGATCGGTCGCGGGAAGGTGGAGCGGTCCACGCCGAGTTCGGCGAGCCGGTCGACGTCCCAGGTGTCCAGCAGGCCGCCGGGCGCCCATCCGACCGTGCGAGTCGCGTGCATGATCGCGACGTCGGGGGCGCGGCCACCGGCGCCCGCCATGGCGAGCTTGGTGTAGTACGGCGTTCCCCAGGCGAGGACGGTGGGCCGGATGTAGTAGTCGCTCTGGGCATCGTTCACGCCCTGCAGGAGCGCGGACATCGTCACGCCGTCGCCTCCCGACAGCAGATGCCAGAACTGCAGCGTCTGGGCGTTCGAGCCTGAGGGGGCACCGGGGGCGCAGCCGGCGAGCAGCACTGTGCCGGCGGCCACCGATGCGGCAGCGAGGAACTGCCTTCGGGACATATCGAGCGGGGGTGTCATCGTCACTCCTTCGTGACAGCGGTCGGGGTTGCACGGATCGGGCGTCTCATCATTACATCGTGGTAATCCGGTGCGCAAGCCTTGGCGGCCTTGGGTGCTCGGGATGCCGGGGCCGCCGCCTGCTCAGGGGCGGTGGCCCGCGGGCGTGCGTGCCGTGCTCGCGCGCTCCAGGACCCGATGCGACAGCGTCAGCGAGCGCGGCGCGGCCGTACGGTCGTCCATCCGCGACTGCAGCAACCCGAGCGTCGCCTCGGCGAAGGCGGCGCGGTCGAAGGCGATGGTCGTGAGCGACGGCGACGTGAACTGCGAGAACTCGACGTCGTCGAACCCCGTGACGATCACGTCTCCGGGCACGTCGATGCCGTGGTCATGGAGGGTGTGCAGCGCCCCCGCGGCCATCGAGTCCGTGAACGCGACCACGGCGTCGAACGCCACGCGACGGTCGAGGATCTCCCTCATGCCCTCGGCGCCCGCGGCCATCGACCAGGGCAGCCGGTTGATCTCGAGGGCGGGGTCGCGGGCGATGCCCGCCTCGCGCAGCGCATCGTGGACGCCATCCAGGCGGAGCCTGCTGGTCGCGGTCGCGACCGACGCGTCGTCGTCGCCGCCGATCACGGCGATGCGGCGTGCGCCGCGCTCCAGGACGTGGCGAGCGGCGTCCGCCGCGGCCTGCTGGCTGTCGATGCGCACGTGGTCGGCGCGGTGCTGCTCGACTTCGCCGATCACGACGATCGGAGGCAGGCGATCGGCGTGGCGCACGACGCTGTCCTCCAGGCGGATCGGGTTGAGGATGAGGCCGTCGACGAGATGCGCCCGGGCGCGAGAGAGCAGTTCCTTCTCGCGGTCGGGCTCGGACGCGGTCTCCTCGATCTGCACGGCGAGCCCGCGTTCGTGGGCGGCCTCGACGATGCGGTGCACGAGCTCCGCGGAATAGGCGGTGGCGAGATCGGGCAGCGCCAGCGCGATGATGCCACTGCGTCCCTGGCGCAGCCCCCGGGCGTTGAGATTCGGGACGAAGTCGAGCTCGGCCATGGCTGCTTCGACCCGCGCCCTGGTCTCCTCGCGGACCGCGACAGTCCCGGTCACGACGTTCGAGACGGTCTTCGGCGAGACGCCGGCGAGCGCGGCGACGTCCTTCATTCTCGCGCGGGCCGGCGTCCCAGTCATCCGAACAGGATAGTGCGGTGGGCGCTCGACGCCCCGTCCGCACGCGCGTGCTCCCGCTCGTCGAGCGTCGAGCGGCGCGCCCCTCCGTACCGTTCGTTGAGCGGCACGCCTCCTTCCGCTCGTTGAGCGACGAGCGGAAGCGAGGAGTCGAAACGCGTCCGATACTGAGCGACGGTGGCCGCGCTTCGACTCGTAGGGCCTGCAGTGAGCGAGCGCTGCGAGTCGAGACGTCGCTCAACGAGCGGGGAGGCGCTCCAGCGGGTTCGCCCCCAGCTTGTCGATCAGACCGCCGTCGAGCAGACGGGAGGCGTGACTGCGCGGCTTGCGGTCTGCCTGCTCGCTCACGGCGGCGCCGAACTCCTCGGCGAGAGTGAGCCGCGGGTACACGGAGAGGACTTCGCGGCGGAACGCGAGCGGGATCTCCGTGTCCCGACGCCCCGAGATGTCGAGGCCGGTCGCGATCTCGAGCAGGTGACCCTCGAGGTCGAGCCCTGGGTCGACCTCCGGCCAGTTGTGCCTCACGATGACCTCGTTGATCCGTCGCCGGCGCTCGATCGGCCATCCCGCCCCGGCCGCCATCGCCTCGCCGACGTGGCCGCCGGCCTCCTCGTAGCCGAGCAGGTGATTGTCGAACGCCGGCGCGAGTCCGATGTCGTGCAGGAGTGCCGCGGCGTAGAGCAGCTCGTGGTCGACGCCCGTTCGACCCTCGATGACCGCGAACGCCTCGGCCCACAGCCAGGAGCGCTGCACGTGGTTGCGCAGCGCGGGTGAGTGGTACTCGTCCATGAGCTCGCGGGCGCCCCGCGCGGCGGCGGTGTCGGGGACGGCGAAGTCGTCGATGCGCATGCAACGAGGGTAGTGAATGCGCTCGGGCCTGAGCGTGCGAAGAGCGTCAGGGTCCGCCGGAATGCCGCCAACGGTCCCGGTTCGGAGCTCGCCGCCACCGGCAGGTCGCTCTCAGCTCGTCGGAACCCACACCCGCATCGTCGACGGGCCGCGCTGGGCCCAGTCGTGATAGGCCACCAGGGGCACCTCGGACACCGAGTCGGTCGAGCGATTCCGCACCGGGAGCACCACAGACCCGTCGCGTTCGACGGGCTCGCCCGCCAGGACGGCATCGCCCACATCCGCGCCGAGATCCACCGACTCCAGAGCGAGCACCTCGGGGCCCCGTTCCACGACGACGCATCCCCGCACGGCATCCACCCGAGGATCGGGGGCGGTCACGCGCGGAGCCACGGGGAGAGCCAGCTCGATGACATCGCCCGCCCGGAAGGCGCGACGCACCGAGGCCGTGCCCGGAGCCGCATCCTCGCCCGCGCCGCCGACGACCAGGCGCGCGCCGTCAGCCCAGGTGGGGATCCGCATCGTGAGCGTGAACTCGGCATCCTGCGCGATCGTGATCCGCACCCGGCCGTCGGCGGGATAGTCCGTCTGCACGTCGAACGCCACGACCCGTCCGTCCGGGAGCACCGTTCGCACGCGGCCCGTCGCGTACTGATGCAGCTGCACACCGTCGTCATCCGCGGTCGCGACGTAGGCGTCCAGGCTCGCGAAGGTGCGCGCGACGTTCGGGGGGCAGCACGAGACCTCGAACCACGGCGCCCGCAGCGAAGACGACGCCCGCGACGAGGTCGCAGACGGGTCGGCCGGGATGCCGGGAACCCGCTGATGCAGGGTGTTGGCGTAGTAGAACGCCTTGCCATCCGGTGCCGGCGACGTCGCCACGACGTTGAACAGGGTCCGCTCGATGAGATCGGCGTACGCGGCCTCGCCGGTCGCGAGCAGCAGCCGCCACGAGAACATGATCGATCCGATCCCGGCACAGGTCTCCGAGTAGGCGCGATCGGCAGGGAGCTCCCAGTCGTCGCCGAAGGCCTCGTCCTGATGGTGCGAGCCCTGACCGCCGGTGATGTATGTCCGGCGCTCCACCGTGCGGTCCCACTGGCGACGCAGCGACGACAGCAGCGCGTCGTCATCCGTCTCCACGGCGACATCGCTCGCCCCCGCCGACAGGTAGTTCGCGCGCACCGCATGCCCGCGAAGGGCGTCGGCATCTCTCACGGGCGTGTCGTCCTGGTAGTACTTCCGGCCCCACTCGATGTCGCGCAGCGAGCCTCGTCCGTGTCGCTCGACGAACAGGGCGGCCTGCTCGACGAAGCGCCGCTCACCCAGCGCGCGGCCGAGTTCGGCGAGGCCGACCTCGACCTCGGCGTGCCCGCAGATCCCCTCGCGACCGCCGATGCCGAACTCGCGGCACACCAGCTCCGCGGCACGCCGGGCGATCTCGATCAGGCCGTCGTCGGCATCCGGTCGGGTCCGCACGCGCGCGACCGCCGCCTGGAAGAGGTGCCCGAGGCAGTACAGCTCGTGCCCCCACTCCAGATCCGACCAGCGTTCGCGTTGACCCGGGCGGCCGAAGTTCGTGTTGAGGTACCCGTCGGGTTCCTGTGCTGCCGCGACGCGGGCGACGATCGCACGGAAGCGCTGTTCGAGCGGAGAGGATGCGTCGGCATCCCTCCGCCCGATCTCCCACGCGACGGCCTCGAGGTACTTGTAGATCTCGGAATCCGCGAACTCCCGACCCCGCCGGCCGGCCGGCAGCTTGCCGGAGGCCGCGAGATCGAAATTGCCCAGCCAGCCCTCGGACTCGAGTCGCGACTCGATGTGCTCGAGCGTGGCCTCGCCGTTGACCCGCTGACGTCGGGCCCAGAACCCGTCCGTGATCGTCACCTCACCGAGGCCGAGAGGACGCAGCCGCCCGCGGGTGGGGACCACGGGAGCGGCCGGAGCAGTGGTGTCGTACATCGTCATCCTTTGACTGTCATCCCTTGAAGGCGCCGGACATGAAGCCGCGGACGTAGTGGCGTTGGAGGATAAGGAAGAGCACGATGCAGGGCAGAGCCAGCACGACGACGCCGGCCTCGGTCGCGCCGTAGTCGACGACGCCCTGCACCTGCCCGCGGAGGTTCGCGACCGCCAGCGGCAGCGTCATCCGGTTGGAGTCGTTGATGAGGATCAGCGGTGCCATGAAGTCGTTCCACGCGGTGAGGAACGCGAACAGGCCGACCGTCACGAGTCCGGGCTTGACCGCCGGGAGGAGCACGCGCCAGAGGGCGCCCCAGCTGGAGCAGCCGTCCACCATGGCCGCCTCGTCCATCTCGCGCGGGATCGATTCGAACGAGATCCGCATCATGAACATCGAGAACGGCAGCTGGAACATCGTGATCACCAGTGCCACCCCGACGAGCGAGTTCTGCAGCCCCACGGCGTTGAGGATCACGTAGAGCGGGATCAGCAGAGTCGCGTAGGGGACCATCAGGATCGCGAGCGTCAGCAGGAACAGTGCGTTCTTGCCGGGGAAGGAGAATCGCGCGAACGCGTAGCCGCCCAGCAGCGAGATGAACAGCGTGAGCACCACGGTCAGCACGGACACGAACAGCGAGTTGCCCAGGTACACCCAGATGCCGGCCTGGTATTCGCCGAGCGCTGCGTAGTTGCCGAAGCCCCAGCCGTCGGTCTGGCTCGTCCCCGCCAGCGGGCTCACGCTCGAGACTCCCGTCCAGATCAGGGGGTACAGGAAGATCACGGCCAGGGCGGTCGTGAACACCCAGTACGGGATGCCGTAGACCACGCGCTGCGCCGTCGAACGGTATCGCGGGCGGGTCGGCTGGTGCTCGGGCGCGACGATGGTGCGCGTGAGGGTCTGATTCTCGGTCACGGTTCAGCTCTCCTCTGGGCGGCGGAAGGCGCGCAGCTGGAAGACGTTGATCACGATGAGGGCGATCAGCACGATCACCGACAGGGCCCCGGCGATCCCGAGGCTGTTCTGACCCTGGAAGGCGACGTTGTAGATGAGCTGCACGACGGTCATGGTGCTGTTGTCCGGGCCGCCCTTGGTGAGGATGTAGAACTGCTCGAACGCGAGCAGCGACCCGGTCACGCACATCACGATCGTGAGTGCGAACGTCGGGCGCAGCAGCGGCACCGTGATGTGGCGGAACGTCTGCCAGCGCCCGGCACCGTCGATGCGCGCCGCTTCGTAGACGTCGTCGGGGATGCCCTGGAGCCCGACGAGCATGAGCAGCATGTAGAAGCCCGCGTACCGCCAGACGATCAGGAAGACCGTGGACCACAGGGCACCCTCAGGCGTCCCGAGGAACGTGATGCCCCAGGCCCTCATGAGGTCCGCGAATGGCCCGGCGATGGGCGAGTACAGCACGTAGAACAGCAGAGAGGCGGATGCCAGGCCGAGCGCGCTCGGGATGAGGAACGCCGTGCGCAGGAAGCCCTTCCAGCGGGTCGACTCCTGCACGAGCAGAGCAAGACCGAGTCCGAGCCCGATGAGCAGCACGGTCGTGATGAGCGTGTAGAGCAGCGTGAAGCGAACGGAGTCCCAGAACAGCCGGTGGTTCACGGCATCCACGTAGTTGTCGGGGAGGTTGATCCCCTGGTTGCCTCCCAGCAGCGGCCAGTCCGATGCCGACATCTGCAGGACGAGGGCGAGCGGGACGACGAACAGTCCCAGCACGAACAGCGCCGTCGGGGCCGCGTACAGCCAGCCCTGCACGGCGCCGCCCGAAGCCGTGCGCCTGCGGCGGGTGAGCCGCGGTGATGCGGTCGAGGTCATGTGTTCTCTCCGTCGGGACGCGGGAGTGGACGGTGGGGGCGACGGTCGCCGCCCCCACCGATCGCTCACTGGGACAGGATGGCGGTGATCTCGTCGTTGTCGGCCTCGACGGTGTCGGTGCCTTCGAGGACGGCATTGCGGATCAGCGTCAGCCAGGGGCTGCCCGGCGCGTTGAACGCCTGCTGGAAGTTGATCGCCACCGGGGTGTCTCCCTGCGCGGCCACCTCGTTGATCGTGACGAGTCGGGGGTCGGCCGCCGCGTACTCGTTGTCGGCGAGGTCGCTGCGGGAGACGGCGTTCCCGTCCTGCGCCAGCACCTCGACCTGAGCCTCTTCGGACATCATCCAGTTGAGGAAGTTCCACGCCTGGGCGGACTGCTTCGAGTCCTTCGAGATGCCGATGCCGTCGCCGCCGACGAACGTGGACGCGCCGCCGTCGACCCCGGGGAGCCCCGCCACGCCGGCGTCGAATTCGAGCGTGGGCAGCAGCGTCGCCGGGAACGGCATCACGCCGACCTTGCCCTCGCTGAAGGCGGCCGTCCAGGTCGGACCCGTCTCATCCGTCGAGCTCGGCAGGATCGCTCCCGACTCCTGCAGGCCGGACCACGTCTCGTAGACCTCCTGCGCGGCATCCCCGTCGAGCAGCGACTCGGTGCCGTCCTCGTTCAGCACCTCCTCGCCGGATGCCCAGATCGACGGGAACCACGTGAAGACCAGGCATCCGCCGCAGTTCAGGCCCGTGGCCGTGCCGTACGTGTCCGGCTTGTTCAGCGCCTGGACGGCCTGAGCCGCTGCGGCGAACTCCTCGAGAGTGGCCGGTGCCTTCTCGGGGTCGAGGCCGGCTTCGGCGAAGAGCTCCTTGTTCCAGAACAGCATGGACAGGTCGAGCACGAACGGGAGCACGTACTCCTTGTCCTCGTAGGTCCCGGCGGACAGGTGCCCCTGGTTGATGGAGTCCTTGAAGTCCAGGCCGTCGATCTGCTCGCTGATGTCCGTGAACAGGCCCTGCTGCGCCCAGTTCGGCACGTACACGATGTCGGCGGCGAACAGGTCGGGCAGGCCGCCAGAGCCGGCGGCCGCACCGACCTTGGCGACGTAGTCGTCGTTGGGGACGACGGTGAGCTCGACCTGATTCTCATGCGTCGCGTTGTAGGCGTCGACGAGCAGGTTCGCCTGGTGCTCCAGCGGTGCGCGGGTCCAGAGGGTCAGCGTCGATCCGTCGTCCACGCCCTCGGCGGGGATGGACTCGGCGGGTTCTGCAGGGTCGTCGCCGCTCGCGCAGGCGGCGAGGGATGTGACGAGTGCCGCGACGGCGGTGACGGCGATCGCCGCCCGTCCGATCGTGCGGCGTCTGGTGGTGTGCATGGGATGTGGCCTCCTCGGCTCTTCCTCGAGCGGATGCTGCGTTCTTCTTCGAGCGGATGCCGTCGGTGTGCGGCGGCGGGGATTGCCGGGGTTGGATCGAAAATCTCGAAACCCCTTTCGAAAAGATATACCGTGTGGTTCACCGCTCGGTCAAGAGTGAGTCCGATAACCTTTCAGCAACGAGGAGGATGCGATGGCAGTAGCAGGCGAAGCCGGAACCAGGGCGGCCACCCTCAGCGATGTCGCGCGTCGCGCCGGTGTCTCGATCGCCACGGCTTCCAAGGCCCTCAACGACCGCGGCGACGTCGCCGCCGCGACCCGCGCCCGCGTGCGCGCCGCAGCCGACGAGCTGGCGTTCACGCCGAACGCGATGGCGAAGGGCCTGCTGGCAGGGCGGACCGGGACCGTCGGCCTGCTCACCAGCGACCTCGAGGGTCGCTTCATGCTGCCGATCCTCATGGGCGCCGAGGACGCGTTCGGCGCGGGCCGGATCAACGTGTTCCTGTGCGATGCCCGCGGTGACGCCATCCGCGAGCAGCACCACCTGCGGGAGCTGCTCAGCCGCCGGGTCGACGGCATCATCGTCGTCGGCAGGCAGACCGATCCGCGGCCGTCGCTGGGGCAGGACATCCCGGTGCCGGTGGTCTATGCCTACGCCCCTTCCGACGATCCGCGCGATCTGTCCCTCACGCCCGACAACGTCGCCGGGGGACGGATGGCGATCGAGCATCTGCTCGCCTGCGGCCGTCGTCGCATCGCGCACATCTCCGGCGATCCCTCCTATGCGGCTGCGCAGGACCGGCTGACGGGTGCGAGGGGTGCGCTCGCCGAGGCCGGTCTCGACCTCGTGGGCGCGCCGATGTTCTCGGAGTGGAGCGAGCACTGGGGGCGGGATGCTGCGGCCCTGCTGCTGCAGCGTCATCCCGAGATCGATGCGATCTTCTGCGGCTCCGATCAGATCGCGCGCGGCGTGCTCGACTCCGCCCGGGACCTCGGCCGGTCCGTGCCCGACGACCTCGCGGTCATCGGCTACGACAACTGGGAGGTGCTGGCGGCGAACTCCCGGCCCGAGCTGACGAGCATCGACGCCAACCTGCAGCAGCTCGGCCGCCAGGCCGCGCTGCGCGTGTTCGACGCGATCGACAGCGTCGACATCGGTTCGGGGACGCGGACCCTGCCCGTGCGGCTCGTGATCCGCGGATCCACGATCGCCCGGCGGTGAGCTCCCTCGCGTTTCGACTCGCTCCGTTGAGCGACGGGGCCCGCCCTCCCCGTTCGTTGAGCGACGAGCGCCGCCCTCCCTCCGTTCGTTGAGCGACGAGCGGAGCGAGGAGTCGAAACGGGCTCACTGCTGAGTGGCGGTCACTGCGTTTCGACTCGCTGCGCTCGCTCAACGATCGGGGAAGGAGCGATGAGACATCCTTCCCCTTCCGTTCGTTGAGCGACGAGCGGAGCGAGGAGTCGAAACGGGCTCACTGCTGAGTGGCGGTCACTGCGTTTCGACTCGCTGCGCTCGCTCAACGATCGGGGAAGGAGCGATGAGACATCCCTTCCCCTCCGTTCGTTGAGCGACGAGCGGAGCGAGGAGTCGAAACGGGCTCACTGCTGAGCGACGGTAGCCGTGTTTCGACTCGCTTCGCTCGCTCAACGAGCGGGAGGCACGTGGTCGCGCCACGAGTGCTGCGGGTCGAAGCCCAGCACCCGCCGGGCCTTGTCGATCGAGAGCAGCGTCTCGTTCGGGCCGACGTCCCGAGTCACGGGCACGCCGGGGAACACCTCCGCGATCAACTCGGCGTTCGGGCGCGACATGACCGTGTCGGCCGCCGCGATGATGAACCGGTCGAAGCCGGGTGGAGCGATCTCGAGCGCGCGTCGCACGGCCTGCGCTCCATCCCGAGCGTCGATGTAGCCCCACAGGTTCCACTTGCGCAGCAGGGCATCCAGGTCGAATGACGGGAAGGCCGCGTAGTCCTCCGGCACCATCACGTTCGAGAACCGCAGAGCGGTGATCGACACGTCGGGATGCCAGCGCACGAGCTCGGTCGCCAGCTGCTCCTCGAGCGTCTTCACGAGCGAGTAGACCGACTCCGGGCGAGCGGGGTAGTCCTCGTCGACCGGGATGTACGGCGGCGGCACGTCGAACGGCAGCCCCAGCACGGTCTCGCTGGACGCGTACACGATGCGCCGGATGCCGAGCCGCACCGCCGCCCAGAACACGTTGAAGGTCGCCGGCATGTTGTTGTGGAAGGTCGCGACATCGCTGCGGATGCCCGGCGCCGGGATCGCACCGAGGTGCACGACCGCGTCGATCCCGTCATGGCGGTCGCCGACCGCCGTCAACGCGTCGACGACCTGGCCGTAGTCGGTGAGGTCGACCTGGACGAAGTCCGGGCCGCGCTCGCCGGCCACGTCCATGCCGATGACCTCGTACCCGTCGGCACGCAGTTCCCGTGCGACGACGCGGCCGAGCTTGCCCGATGATCCCGTGAGAGCGATGCGCATGGATCCAGGGTGGCACGTGCGGGGCGCCGGTGGGCGTCGGCTCTAGACTCATCGCGATGAGCGACACGCACGGCACTCCGGGGCGCACGATCGGCGTGCGCGAGGTGGCGGCGCTCGCCGGGGTCTCCCGGCAGACCGTCTCGCGCGTGCTCAATGACCACCCCGAGGTCGCCTCGGCCACGCGCGAGCGCGTCCTCGCGGCGATGGACGAACTCGGCTATCGCATGAACAACGCGGCTCGCGCACTGGGCACGCGGCGCACCCGGACGATCGGCATCCTCGCCTCGGACGCTCTGCAGTACGGGCCGTCCCGCAGCATCGCCGCGATCGAGTCCAGCGCGCGGGAGGCCGGCTACTGGGTCAGTGCCGCGTTCGCGGATGCCGCGGACGATGCGGCGGTGGCCTCTGCCGTCGACCATCTCATCGCCCAGGGCGTCGAGGGCATCGTGGTGGTCGCCCCGCACGCGCGGACGCTGCTCGCCCTGGATGTCTCCCGGATCGGCATCCCCGTCGTCACGCTGCACTCCGCCGGACGCGGTGCCCGTGGCCTCTCGGTCGACCACGCCGCCGGCGCCCGTCTCGCGGTCGCGGCGCTGGCGGATGCCGGGCACACTCGCATCGCGCATCTGGCCGGTCCCGTGGACTGGCTCGAGGCGGAGTCGCGCGTCGAGGGGTTCCAGGCCGAGCTCGCCGAGCGGAGGCTCGCGCCGGGACCGGTCTTCGCCGGCGACTGGACCGCGCGCTCCGGGCACGACGCGGCCGCCGCCATCCGCGATTCCGGCGCTACCGCCGTGTTCGCGGCCAACGATCAGATGGCGCTCGGCCTGCTGACCGGCCTGCGCGAATCCGGGCTCGACGTCCCCCGCGACATGAGCGTCGTGGGGTTCGACGACATCCCGGACTCCGCGTACTACTGGCCACCGCTGACCACCGTGCGTCAGGACTTCGGGGAGCTGGCCCGCCGGGCCGTGGCCGCGTTGATCTCCTCGCCGGACGCCGCCGCATCGGATCTCGCACCGGTCGCTCCGGTGCTCGTGCCCCGCGCTTCGATCGCTCCGCCGCCCCGCTGAACCGGATCATCCGTGCGACACCGTTCACAACTCCCCGGCGGCGGGCAGGCGGGGCGGTCGTCTTGACGCCGCGACCCCCGCGTGTCACACTTCTGTGACCGGTCACAGCGACCACCGAAACCCGAGGTATCCGTGAGCAGCGAAGCCCCCGTCTTCCCCCCTGAGATCGAAGCAGCCATCCGGACCGTACGCGAGGACGTCGCGCGGCTGCACGGCGAACTCGTCCGCTACGACCTGATCGTCTGGACCGGGGGCAACGTCTCCGGCCGCGTCCCCGGCGCCGATCTGTTCGTCATCAAGCCCTCCGGCGTCAGCTACGACGACCTCACGGCCGACAACATGATCCTGTGCGACCTGGACGGCAACGTCGTCCCCGGTACCGCCGGCAGCGAGCGCAGCCCGTCCAGCGATACCGCCGCGCACGCCTACGTCTACCGCCACATGCCCGAGGTCGGCGGCGTCGTGCACACGCACTCGACCTTCGCCGTCGCGTGGTCCGCGCGCGGCGAGGAGATCCCCTGCGTCATCACCGCCATGGCCGACGAGTTCGGCGGCCCGATCCCGGTCGGACCGTTCGCGATCATCGGCGACGACTCGATCGGGCGCGGCATCGTGCAGACGCTCACCGGGCACCGCTCCCGCGCCGTCCTCATGCAGAACCACGGACCGTTCACGATCGGCGTGAACGCGAAGGACGCCGTCAAGGCCGCCGTCATGGTCGAGGACGTCGCACGCACCGTGCACTACGCACGGGAGGCCGGTCCGCTCATCCCGATCCCGCAGGAAGCCATCGACAGCCTCTTCAGCCGCTATCAGAACGTGTACGGCCAGAACACGGACGCACGCCGATGAGCGCCGTCGACGACATCCGCTCCGGCCGCACGAGCCTCGGCATCGAACTCGGCTCGACTCGCATCAAGGCCTGCCTGATCGGTCAGGACGCCACCGAGGTGCTCGCGACCGGCTCCTTCTCGTGGGAGAACCGGCTCGAGGACGGCCTGTGGACCTACGCGATCGACGAGGTGTGGCAAGGTCTCCAGGCGGCGTTCGCCGGTCTGGTCTCCGACGCGCAGGACCGTCACGGCGTCGCGCCGACGAGCTTCGGCGCCATCGGCATCTCCGCCATGATGCACGGCTACCTCGCGTTCGACGCCGGAGGTAGCCTGCTCGTCCCGTTCCGCACCTGGCGCAACACGAACACCTCCGTCGCGGCCGCCGAACTCACCGACCTGCTGGGCGTCAACATCCCGCTGCGCTGGTCGATCGCGCACCTGCACCAGGCGGTCGTGGATGCCGAGCCGCACGTCCCGCAGATCGACTTCGTCACCACGCTCGCGGGCTACGTCCACTGGCGCCTGACCGGACAGCGCGTCCTCGGCGTCGGCGACGCGTCCGGCATGTTCCCGATCGACTCCGCCGCGCGCGACTATGACGCCGGCATGCTGTCGGCCTACGACGGTCTCGCCGGCGACCGCCTGCCTGCGCCGGTGAAGGAGCTCCTGCCTGCCGTGCTCCCCGCCGGCGCCGACGCCGGAGCGCTCACCGCAGAAGGCGCCGCCCTGCTCGACCCGACCGGAAACCTCGAGCCCGGCATCCCGCTGTGCCCGCCCGAGGGCGACGCCGGCACCGGCATGGTCGCGACGAACTCCGTCGCCCCACGCACCGGCAATGTCTCCGCGGGCACGAGCATCTTCGCCATGGTCGTGCTCGAACGACCTCTGACCGAGGTGCATCACGAGCTCGACCTCGTGACCACGCCGGCCGGAGACGCGGTCGCGATGGTGCACTGCAACAACGGCGCGAGCGAGCTCGCCGCGTGGGCAGGGCTCTTCACGCGGTTCTCCGCGGCAGCCGGCCGGCCGCTGGACGACGACGCCGTGTTCGAGGCGCTGTTCCGCGAGGCGCTGGACGGCGAGGCGGATGCCGGCGGCCTGCTCGCCTACAACCACCTCGCCGGCGAGCCGATCGCCGGCCTCACGGACGGGCGCCCGCTGTTCGTCCGCACGCCGGACAGCGCCTTCACGCTCGCGAACTTCATGCGCTCACAGCTGTACGGCGTGTTCGGCACGCTGGCACTGGGCATGCAGGTGCTCGCGGCGGAAGGGGTCGGGCTCGACCGCATGTTCGCGCACGGCGGCATGTTCCGCACCGCCGGCGTCGCGCAGCGCTTCCTCGCCGGTGCTCTCGACGCTCCGGTCGCCGTCGGCGAGCTGGCGAGCGAGGGCGGGGCCTGGGGGATCGCGGTGCTCGCGTCCTATCTCGCCCACGCGGATGCCACGGACCTGGGCACGTACCTCGACGAGCACGTGTTCGCCTCGGCATCCCTCTCCACCGCTGATCCCGATCCGGCCGACGTCGCCGGATTCTCCGCCTACCTCGACCGCTACCGCGCGGGCCTGGCCATCGAGGCCGCCGCCACCGAGAACCTCCCCTCCGCTCGCTGAGCGACCGATCCCCGCCGCTCGTCGAGCGACCGACCCCCCTCCGCTCGTTGAGCGACCGAAGGGAGTCGAAACGCCTCGCCGAACGGCCAAGAAAGGACCTGAGATGCCCCAGCTGACCACCTCCCTCGACGGATACGAGGTCTGGTTCCTCACCGGAAGCCAGCATCTGTACGGGCCGGAGACCCTGGCGCAGGTCGCCGACCAGTCGCAGGAGATCGCCCGGATCCTGGATGCCGCGGGCGACGTGCCGGTGAGGATCGTGTGGAAGCCGGTGCTCACCGACTCGGCCGCGATCAAGCAGGCCGCGCTCGAGGCGAACGCCGACGAGAACGTCATCGGCCTGGTCGCCTGGATGCACACCTTCAGCCCCGCGAAGATGTGGATCGCCGGACTCGATGCGCTGCAGAAGCCGCTCGCGCACCTGCACACGCAGGCCAACGTCGAGCTGCCGTGGGCCGACATCGACTTCGACTTCATGAACCTCAACCAGGCGGCGCACGGCGACCGCGAGTTCGGGTACATCCAGACGCGCCTCGGCGTGCCGCGCAAGACGATCGTCGGCCACGCCTCCGACCCCCGCGTGCAGCGCGAGCTCGGCACGTGGCAGCGCGCCGCGGCGGGTCTCGCTGCCGCCCGCTCGCTCAAGCTCGCCCGCTTCGGCGACAACATGCGTTTCGTCGCTGTCACCGAGGGCGACAAGACCGAGGCCGAACTGCGCTTCGGCGTGCAGGTCAACACCTGGGGCGTGAACGAGCTCGCCGAGGCGGTCGCCGCGGCATCCGATGAGGCGATCGACGCGCTGGTCGCCGAGTACGAAGAGCTCTACGAGGTCGTCCCCGAACTGCGCCGGGGCGGCGAGCGCCACCAGTCGCTGCGCGACGGCGCGGCGATCGAGATCGGGCTGCGCTCCTTCCTGGAGGAGGGCGGCTTCGGCGCCTTCACGACGAGCTTCGAGGACCTCGGCGAGCTCAAGCAGCTGCCCGGCCTCGCCGTCCAGCGCCTGATGGCCGAGGGCTACGGCTTCGGCGCCGAGGGCGACTGGAAGACGGCCGTCCTCGTGCGCATCGCGAACGTCATGGGCGCCGGGCTCCCCGGTGGTGCGAGCCTCATGGAGGACTACACCTACGACATGACCCCTGGCGACGAGCTGATCCTCGGTGCCCACATGCTCGAGGTGTCGCCGTCGCTGACGACCGCCAAGCCGACGCTGGAGATCCATCCGCTGGGCATCGGCGGCAAGGACGACCCCGTCCGCCTCGTCTTCACCGCTGATGCCGGACCGGCCGTCGTGGTCGCGATGAGCGACATGCGCGACCGGTTCCGCCTGACGGCCAACGTCGTCGAGAACGTCGAGCCGCGCGCCGCGCTGCCCAAGCTCCCCGTCGGGCGCGCGGTCTGGAAGCCGGCACCGGACTTCACCACGAGCGCCGCCGCCTGGCTGACCGCCGGGGCCGCGCACCACACGGTCATGTCGACCGCGGTGGGGCTCGACGCCTTCCGCGACTTCGCCGAGATGGCCGAGGTCGAGCTGCTGGTCATCGACGAGGACACCACGCTGGTGGAGTTCCAGAAGCAGGTGCGCTGGAACCAGGCGTACTACCGGCTCGCGCAGGGGCTGTGATGACCGCGGCTCCGCGCTCCGGGCAGCAGCTCGCGATCTCCTCCGGCGGCTACGAGGCGGTCATCGCCTCGGTCGGCGCTTCCCTGCGGGTGCTGCGGTCCGAAGGGCGCGACCTCGTCGTGCCCTTCGACGCCGACGAGGTGCGACCCGGCTACCGCGGCACGACGCTCGCACCCTGGCCGAACCGCATCGTCGACGGCCGCTACTCCTTCGCCGGGCGGGAGCACCAGCTCGCGCTGACCGAGCCGGCCCGCGGACAGGCGCTGCACGGCCTGCTGGCGTGGGCGGATTTCGCCGCCCGCGATGTCGAGCCCGATCGCGTCGTGCTGGCCGCCGTGATCCAGCCGCAGGACGGCTATCCGTTCCGGGTCGAGGTCGAGACGGAGTACCGGCTCGACGCCGACGGTCTGCACCAGACGGTCACCGCCCGCAACATCGGGCCTGATGCCGCGCCGTGGGGCACCGGCCCGCACCCGTACCTCGTGGCGGGCGCCGGGCGCGTGGACGACTGGACCCTGACGCTGCCGGCATCCGAGGTGCTCACGGTGACCGCGGACCGGCTCAGCCCGCTGGCGGTCGAACCCGTCGAACAGCACGCGGAATGGGACTTCCGCACTGCCCGCAGGATCGGCGACGTGTTCATCGATCATGCCTTCACGGGGCTGTCGCGCGCGGACGGCTTTGCCGAGGTCCGCCTGACGGCCGCGGACGGCACGGGCGTCGCGATGCGCTGGGACGCGGGCTGCCCCTGGGTGCAGGTCCACACCGCCGACACCGGCATCGAGGCGACGCATCGGATCGGTCTGGCGGTCGAGCCGATGACCTGCCCGCCGGACGCCTTCAACTCCGGAACGGACCTGGTCGCGCTGGAGCCGGGTGCCTCGCACGCGGCATCCTGGAGGATCGCGGCGCTGTGACCGTATCGCGACCGCCGATGGGGTGGAACAGCTGGGACTGCTACGGCACGACCGTGACCGAGTCCGAGGTGCTCGCCAACGCCGAGTTCATGGCCGAGCACCTGCTCCGCCACGGCTGGGACACCATCGTGGTCGACATCGACTGGGCCGACCCCACGGCGCGTTCGCACGGCTACAACGCCGGCGCCCCGCTGCACCTCGACGAGTACGGCCGCCTGATCCCCGACCCCGGGCGGTTCCCGAGCTCGGCGGGCGGCGCGGGATTCGGTCCGCTCGCCGCGCGCATCCACGAGCTCGGCCTGCGTTTCGGCATCCACACGATGCGCGGGATCCCGCGGCGCGCCGTCGCTCAGGACCTGCCGATCCTCGGGAGCGCGGCGCGCGCGTCCGAGGTCGCCGACGCGGCGAACGTGTGCGAGTGGAACCCGGACATGCTGGGCCTCGACCACGGGCACCCCGCCGCACAGGCCTACTACGACTCGACCCTGGCGCTGTACGCCGGGTGGGGCGTCGACTTCATCAAGGCCGATGACATGCTCTGGCCGTATCAGGCCGCGGATGTCGAGGCCTACGCGTCGGCGATCCGCACCTCCGGCCGGGACATCGTCCTGAGCCTGTCGCCGGGGCGCGATCTGTCGCTGGAGCGTCTCGAGCATCTGCGCGAGCATGCCGACATGTGGCGCATCTGCGATGACCTGTGGGATCAGTGGCCGGACGTCGAGGCGAACTTCGCCCGCTTCGCGCGCTGGGCGCCGTTCGCGGGGGAGCGAGGCTGGCCGGACGGCGACATGCTCCCGCTCGGGCGCATCGGCATCCGCGCCGAGCGCGGGGAGCCCCGCGACGACCGGCTCACCCCGGACGAGCGCGTGTCGCTGCTGACGCTGTGGATCATCGCGCGCTCGCCGTTGATGATCGGCGGCGACCTCCCCTCATCGGACCCGGCGACGATCGCGCTGTTCCAGAACGATGACGCGCTCGCCGTGCTGGCCTCATCGTCGCGCAACCGAGAGGTCTTCCGGGAGGGAGCGCTCGTGCTCTGGGCTGCCGACGGCCCCGACGGCGTGCGGTACGCGGCGGCGTTCAACGTCGGCGGCGAACCGCTGGAGGCCATCCTGGATGCCGGGAACATCGGCTTCCCGGCATCCGGTGTCGCGACGGAACTGTGGACCGGGCGCGAGATCCCTCTGGAGCCGATCGCAGCGCAGAGCGATGCCGCCCGGGGTGTGGCGCCGGGAAGCGCCGCGCTGCGCGTCGCGCTGCCGTCGCACGGCGCCGCGCTCCTCAGGATCTGACCCACTCCCTGTCTCCGCGAGACTTGGCCTGCGGAGTGAGACGTGCTCCCCTGCGCCAAGTCTCACTCCGTCAGCCAAGTCTCGCGGGATGCGGGATGCGGGAGCGGGAGTGGGGTGGGGCGAGCGGGGGGAGGGCGTAGGGTTCAGGAGTGAGCAGTGGCACGGACCGGCGGGTGACGATCGCGGACATCGCGGCACGCGCCGGGGTGTCGATCGGCGCGGTCTCGTTCGCGCTCAACGGGCGCAAGGGCGTGTCCGCAGACACGCGGGCGCGCATCCTCGCGGTCGCCGACGAGCTCGGGTGGGCGCCGGCGAGCGCCGCCCGTTCGCTCGCGGGAGCCAAGACCGCGACATTCGGACTCGTGCTCGCGCGCGACCCCCGCAACCTCGGCGTGGAGTCCTTCTACATGCAGTTCCTCGCGGGGATCGAGAGCGAACTGTCGCTGCGCAACCACGGCCTGCTCCTGCAGGTCGTCCCGGACATCCAGAGCGAGCTCGAGACGCTGCGCGGATGGCACAAGGCGCGCCGGGTCGACGGAGTGATCGTCACCGACGTGCGCGTCGACGATCCGCGCATCGCCTACCTCGCGAAGACCCCGGGCCTGCCCGCTGTCGTGGTCGGCGACCCGAGCGTCGCCGAAGGGATGACGACGGTCGGCACGGACGACGCGACCGCGGCCAGGGCGGCCGTGCGTCACCTCGTCGACCTCGGTCATCGCCGCATCGCGCGAGTGGCCGGTCTGGCCGAGCTCGCGCACACCCGGCTTCGCGATGACGCGTTCCTCGACGAGATGCGGCTGCAGGATGCCGAGCCCACCGTCGTTCACACCGACTTCACCCCTGCGGAAGGCGTCGAAGCCACCGGAGCGGTGCTGACCGCGGCGGAGCCTCCCACGGCGATCGTCTACGACAACGACATCATGGCCGTCGCCGCGCTCGGGGTCGCCGCGCAGCTCGGCATCCGCGTGCCGGACGACCTGTCCATCGTCGCCTGGGACGACTCCGTGCTGTGCCAGCATTCCTATCCGCGGCTGACCTCGCTGAGCCACGACGTGGTGAACTTCGGTGCGCACGTGGCGAGGCGGCTGTTCGACGTGGTCGGCGGCGCGCCCCCTGAAGCCGACCTGGATTCGACGCCGGTCCTCCAGCCGCGCGAGTCCACCGGACCCGCGCCGCGCTAGCCGTCAGCGCACCGCCGTCAGGTGCAGCACCAGGGCCTGCGCGGGCCACAGCGTCGGCAGCTGCAGTCCCACCCGCTCGAGCACGGACCCCGGCAGCGTGATCTCGCCGCCGCGCATCCAGGACGGCAGGATCCAGCCCGCTCTCGTCCGGCCGATCTCGTTCCGCACGCGGACGCGGTAGCGGCGGTCGGGATCGAGGCCGGGGAAGCGCAAACGCTCGGCGCGGGCGTCCGCGACGCTCGCGATCGTCGCGACGACGAAGACGGCGGCGGCGGCATCCGGCGTCACATGGCCCGTGACGCGCCAGGCCGGATCGCGCAGATCCGGGTGCACGACCCTGCCGCCGTGCACGATCGGACGCAGTTCCCGGTACAGGGCCGTGAAGCGCGCGAGCGCCGCGGTCTCGTCCGCGTCGCAGCCGAGGATGTCCCATTCCAGTCCGGCGCAGCCGAGCAGGCTCGTCGCGATCCGGTACGACAGGTCCGTCACGCGGCCCGAACTGTGCGACGCGGTCGGGCCGACGTGCGCGCCCACCAGTTCCGGCGGCAGCAGCAGTCCGGTCCAGCGCTGGATGTCCTGACGCTCGACGGGGTCGTTCGAATCGCTCGCCCACACGCGGTCGGTCACCTGCAGGATGCCGAGATCCGTGCGGGCCCCGCCGCTGGAGCAGGATTCGATCTCCAGCCCGGGATGGCGCTCCTTGAGCGCGGCGATGAGCCGCAGCACGGCCGTCGTCTGCGCGTGCGTCCCGGGGATGCCGTCGTGCACGCTCTCGACGAGATCGCGATTGTGATCCCACTTGATGTAGTCGATCCCGAGCTCCGCGACGAGCCCGCTCATCTGCTCGAGGATGTGCGTCCAGGCATCCGCGTTCGCGAGGTCGAGGACGTACTGCGAGCGCCAGCTCAGCGAAGGGTCGTGATCGAGGTGGCGCGGATCGTGCAGCAGCCATTCCGGATGGGCGCGGGCCAGATCGGAGTCGAGACTGATCATCTCGGGTTCGAACCACAGCCCGAACTGCATGCCGAGCGCGTGCACGCGATCGGCGAGGACGCCCAGCCCGTCCGGCCAGGCGCGCGCGTCGACGATCCAGTCGCCGAGACTCGTGGTGTCGTCGTTCCGCCCGGCGAACCATCCGTCGTCGAGCACGAAGCGCTCGACGCCGATCTCCGCCGCGCGCTCGGCCAGGGCGATGAGTCGAGCGGGATCCTGATCGAAGTACACCGCCTCCCAGGTGTTCAACGTGAACCGCCGGTCCGTACGCGGATGCTGCGGACGGGAGCGCAGCCAGTCGTGCACACGCGCCGACATCGCGTCGAGGCCGTCTTCCGCGTAGGAGAAGACGACGGTCGGCGCGGCATACGTCTCGCCCGGCGCCAGGACGAGCTCACCGGGGCGCAGCAGCGCACCCCCGCCGATCAGCGTGAGGCTGTCCGTGACGCGGTCGGTGCGATGCGTCGTGTCGCTGGGCCAGGCGATGTGGGATGCCCAGACGCGTCCGGAACGCCAGCGCGGCTCTCCCTCGGACGCGATGAGCATCGTCGCTGCGTCATGGCCCGGCCGCCCCCGTCGCGACTGACGTGCCACGGAACCGGCGGGGAACTCGGTCGTGACCGGGCGCTTCTCCCGACTCCAGCGGCCGTCGAACGTGGTGAGGTGCGAAGCGGTCGTGGGAACGGGCAGCGTCGCCTCGAGCCATTCGACCTCGACCGGTGCGGCATCGGCTCCGCCGTCGTGGCGCAGGACGGCGTCGACGAGCACGAGCCCGCCGGGCACCAGTGCGATGCGCTGCGTGAGCGCGAGCCCGCTCGACGCATCCCGCGCCTCGAACTCCAGGGCGGATGACGTCGCCTCGATGGTGTCGAGCGTCCAGCGCGCGGTGTGCAGTCGTCCTTCGCGCCGCAGCTGCATGCCAGGACGTCCGCTCCAGCCGTCCGCCTCGGCGGGCATGACGGTCAGTTGCTCCGCGGCGTCCAGGGTGCCCGGCGCGCTCTGGCGGTCGAGGCCCTCGGCGGCCCGGGCGAGGTCGGCCTGGTCCAGCGCGCCGAGCTCGTCGCCCCAGTGCAGCACGCGGGGGAGTCCGGTGCCTCGGGCATCCACGAGGACGCCGACGCCGTCGCGCTCGAGCAGGAACAGCGCCGTCATGTCGCTCTCCTCTCGCGGGGGCGGCGTTCGCCCGTGCCGCGTTCGACGATCCAGGTGGGAAGGACCACGCGGCGCGGCGGTCCCGTGGGGTCGCTCATCCGCTCGATGGCGAGCCGCCCGGCCCGCCGGCCCATCTCGATGGGGTCGTAGGTGATCACGGAGACGCCGATCACGTCGGCGGTGTCGAAGTCGTCGAAGCCGATGAGGGCGGTGGACTCGTCTCCGCGGGCGCGCAGTGCGCGCAGCGCGCCGATCGTCATCCGGTTGTTCCCGGTGATGATCGCGGTCGGCGCATCGGTGGAATCCAGCAGCCCGCCCACGGCGGCCTCGGGGGTCTCGTCGCGGTCGTCGCTCAGGCGGCACCACGTGGACGGGTCCGCGATGCCCGCCTCGGCCATCGCGGCGCGGAAACCGGCGATCCGATCCGCCTGGGTCGACACGCCGGCAGGGTTGCAGACGTATCCGATGCGGCGGTGTCCTCGCGCGAGCAGTCGCGTGGTCGCCTCGTGCACGATCCGATGGTTCTCCAGCACGACCGCATCGGCCAGGACGTTGACGGCATCGCGGTCGATCGAGATCACGGGTGTGCCGAGCTGTCGCTCTCCCTCCAGGTACGCCTGGTCCTCGGCGACGGGGATGATCATCAGGGCGCCGACCCGCTGTCCGAGCACGGCGTCGACCACGCGGGCCTCGCCCTCCGCGCTGTCGTCCGTGGTGGCCAGCAGAAGGTGATGACCGTGCGGGGCGATCTCGGCCTCGATTCCCGAGGCGAGCTTGTAGTAGAACGGGTTGCCGAACTCGCCCATCACGAATCCGATCGTGTGCGTGCCCCCGCCGCGGCGCAGCCCCTGGGCGAGCGTGTTCGGACGGAATCGGAGGCGTGTGGCGGCGGCCTGCACCCGCTGCGCCGTGACGGCGCCGACCAGATCCGGCTGATTGAACACGCGCGACACGGTCTTCGCGCTGACCCCGGCCAGGCGCGCGACATCGTCCAGGGTGGCTCGAGGCTGCACGGGCGTCATCGGAAGGGCTCTCGTCAGGGGCAGATCGCGGTCCATCGTAGCCATGAATCGCGTTCTGACAACGACGGACATCGGTCCGGGACGCGGGAGCGCTCCCAGCCGATCGCAGTCAATTCCCTGTTCAGAAGCGATATCTCCCTTCCTCGTCGAGTATCCCGACTCGATAAAATTGGACTAAAGCGCTTTACATCCGACGTGCGCTGTCCTACGCTGACATCCGCACCGACGGCGCTCGTCGGCGGCCAGACATCAAGGGAGATTCACATGGCATCACGCAAGGCAATGACCGGCCTTGTCGCAGTCGCTGCGACCACGGCGCTCCTGCTCACCTCGTGCTCGAGCGGCGGCGGAGGCTCGGATGCGGACAACGCGATCGACGGCGAGGTCAAGGGCGACATCAAGGTCGTCACCTGGCGCACCGACCTCGTCGAGGACGGCACGCTCGAGGCGTACGCGGAGGAGTTCACCGAGAAGTACCCGGACGTGACCGTCACGTTCGAGGGCATCACGGACTACGCCGGCGAGATGCTCACCCGCATGAGCACCGACAACTACGGCGACGTCATCGGCATCCCTGCGATCCAGCCCGACCAGTACGAGCAGTTCCTCGAGCCGCTCGGCGAGACGGCGGACTTCGAGGACACGTACCGGTTCCTCCCGGCCGCGAGCTACGAGGGTACGCAGTACGGCATCGCGTTCGGCGGGAACGCCAACGGCGTCGTCTACAACAAGAAGGTCTTCGAGGAGGCCGGTGTCACCGACCTGCCCACCAGCGAGAGCGAGTGGCTGGACGCCCTGCAGAAGGTGAAGGACAACACCGACGCCATCCCGATGTACACGAACTACAAGGACGGCTGGCCGCTCACGCAGAGCTTCGGCAACCTCGGTGCCGTCACGAACGATCCGGATGCACCCATCACGCTCGCCGAGGACCCGGCGCCGTGGACGGAGGGCACCGACATGTACGCGATCGACAGCCTGCTCTACGAGACGGTCGCGGCGGGACTCACGGAGGAGGACCCGCTCACCACGAACTGGGAGCAGTCCAAGGTCGACCTGGGCACGGGCAAGATCGCGACGATGCCGCTGGGATCCTGGGCCATCTCGCAGATCGAACAGGCTGCCGAGGACAACGGCGCCTCCGCCGACGACATCGGCTTCATGGCCTTCCCCGCGAACGTCGACGGCACGCAGCTGGCCGTGATCGGCGGCGACTACAACCTCGCGGTCAGCAGGCACTCCGAGTCGAAGGCCGCGGCCTGGGCGTGGATCCAGTGGGTCGTCGCCGAATCCGGGTACACCGAGACGCAGGGGATGGTCTCGCCGCTCAAGGACGCTCCCCTTCCGGAGTCGCTCTCCGACTTCGAGGCGGCCGGCGTCAAACTCATGGAGATCAACGCGGCGCCCGCCGGCAAGGAGGGACTGCTGAACGAGGTCTCCAGCGACTCGCAGATCGACCTGTACGGACCGATCTACCGTCAGAAGCTCATCGACGTCGCGCGCGGCGCCGCCGACGGCGACAAGGACAGCTACTTCGCCGAACTGAACGAGCGCTGGGGCGCCTCGGTCGAGAAGCTGGCGGGCTGAGGGCGGAGGGCGGCGCAGACATGGCCATCGCGACACCAGGTGCGGCACCGGCGGATGCCCCGGCCGCCCTCTCGGCGCCCGCTCGGGCGCGTCGAATCGGCGGGTTCCCCCGCCGGTCCGGCGCGCCCCGGGGCGGCACGGCGGGCAAGGGCCCGCTGCAGAAGCTCACCCCGTGGTTCTTCCTCGCCGCGGCGCTGGGACTGCTGCTGCTGTTCACCTACTGGCCCGCGCTGAACCTCTTCTACTTCAGCGTCACGGACTGGGACGGCATCGATCTCGAGAAGAACTTCGTCGGACTCGAGAACTACGTCGAGGTGTTCACCGACCCCCGGGTGTTCTCGGTGTTCGGCGTCAGCCTGTACTACTTCTTCGCGTCCTTCGCCCAGATGGCCATCGCGCTGTACTTCGCGACTCTGCTGAGCTTCTCCACACGCTTCTCGAACCTCTTCCGCGGCATCCTGTTCTTCCCGTACCTCATCAACGGCGTCGCGATCGGGTTCGTCTTCCTGTACCTGTTCCAGCCCGGCGGGACGCTCGACACGGTGCTCGGATGGTTCGGCGTGGTCGATCCGCCGCAGTGGCTGGGTGACCCCGACATCGTGAACTGGTCCCTGGCAGGCACGTCGGTGTGGCGCTACACGGGGATGAACTTCGTCCTGTTCCTCGGGGCGATCCAGTCGATCCCGCACGAGCTGTACGAGGCCGCCGATCTGGACGGTGCCAACCGCTGGCAGCAGTTCTGGGCGATCATCTTCCCGGGCATCCGTCGTGTGATCGGACTGAGCTTCATCCTGGCGATCTCGGGCAGCCTCAGCGTCTTCGAGATCCCGTTCATCATGACCGGGGGCGCGAACGGGTCCGCGACCTTCGTGATCCAGACGCTGCAGACCGCCTTCACCTTCCGCAACGTCGGCCTCGCCTCGGCGATGGCGGTCGTGCTCCTGCTCATCGTGCTGGTCGTGACCTGGATCCAGCGCCGAGTGTTCCCCGACGAGAAGGTGGATCTGACATGACCGGCGCCACCGGACCCGTGCGCACGATGCCGTTGCGCACCACCCCTCCTCGCCCGACCCGCGGGCGCTCGCTCGGCGAGCGGCTGCGCGGGGTGAGCGCGACGACCGCGAAGTACCTCAGCCTCGTGATCGCGGCGGTCGTCACGCTGCTCCCGCTGTCGGTCCTCCTGTTCGCGAGCCTCAAGACCGCGCAGGAGTACGCGCAGACCGGCCCCTTCGATCCGCCCGCGAACTGGCTCAACGTCGAGAACTTCGTCACGGCCTTCACGAGCGGGCGCATGCTCGAGGGATTCGTCAACACCGCGATCGTGCTCGTCGTGTCGCTGGCGGGAACGATCTTCATCGGCACGATGGCCGCGTACGCCCTGGACCGGTTCCACTTCCGCGGGAAGAAGCTGGTGTTCGGCCTGTTCCTCGTCGCCACGCTGATCCCGAGCGTCACGAGCCAGGTCGCGACGTTCCAGCTCATCAACGGCCTCGGACTCTACGACACCAAGGCTGCGCTGATCCTGCTGTTCATGGGCACCGACATCATCGCGATCTACCTGTTCATCCAGTTCATGCAGTCGATCCCGGTGTCCCTGGACGAGGCTGCGATGATCGATGGAGCAAATCGATGGACGATCTACTGGAGGATCGTCCTGCCGCTGCTGAAACCCGCCATCGCCACCGTCGTCATCATCAAGGGGATCGCCGTCTACAACGAGTTCTACACGCCCTTCCTCTATCTCCCGTCCGAGGGCCTGATCTCCACCTCGCTGTTCCGGTTCAAGGGACCGTTCGGCGCTCAGTGGGAGGTCATCGCCGCCGGCACCGTCCTCGTCATCATCCCCACCCTCATCGCGTTCCTGCTGCTTCAGCGCTGGATCTACAAGGGCCTCACCTCAGGAGCCGTCAAGTGACCCTCACCCCCGTCCGCACCGACCTGCACACCGGCTGGACCGTCCGCGCCGCCCACGGCCCCGCGCCGGAGCACATCGAGGGTCGCGTGATCCCGGCGGCCGTGCCGGGCTGCGTGCACACCGACCTGCTCGGCGCGTCGCTGATCCCCGACCCGTACCTCGACGACAACGAGGCGCTCCTGTCCTGGGTCGGGTTGGTCGACTGGACCTATGAGACGACGTTCGAATGGGCCGATGACGGCCACGCCCGTCACGACCTGGTGTTCGACGGGCTCGACACCGTCGCCACGGTCCGGCTGAACGGGCACGTCGTCCTCAGCACCGCCAATCAGCACCGCTCGTACCGCGCGGACGTGCGCGAAGCGCTGGTCGAGGGGACGAACCGTCTCGAGGTCGCCTTCCGCTCACCGGTGCGGTACGCGAACGCGCAAAGCCAGCAGCTCGCGCCGCGCCCGCGCGCCTATCCGACACCGTACGAGGCGATCCGCAAGTCGGCGTGCAGCTTCGGCTGGGACTGGGGGATCTCGACGGCCACGAGCGGCATCTGGCGTCCGGTCCGGCTGGAGTCCTGGTCGGTCGCCCGCATCGCCGAGGTGCGGCTTGCCGCGCTTCCTGCCGAGACCGGGGGGAGGCTCACGGCCCGCGTCCTCGTCGAACGAGCGGATGCCGCCGAAACCGCACCCCTGACCGTCGACGTCGAGGTCGCCGGACGCACCTCGAACGCGACGGTCGCCGGAGGAGCCGCCGATCTCGAGGTGGAGGTCGCGGATGCCGAACTGTGGTGGCCGATCGGCTACGGCGAGCAGCCGCTGTACCCGGCATCCTTCACCCTGTCGGATGACGAGGGCGTGCGAGACGAGACGCAGCGCCGGGTCGGCTTCCGCTCGGTGCGCTGGGACATGGAGCCGGATGCCGAGGGCACCCCGTTCACCCTGATCGTGAACGACCAGCCGGTGTACGTGAAAGGCGTCAACTGGATTCCCGACGACGCGCTGTTCGTGCGGGTGGACCGGGCTCGCTACGAGCGGCGCCTGCGACAGGCCGCGGCGGCGAACCTCAATCTGGTGCGCGTCTGGGGCGGCGGCATGTACGAGTCGGAGGACTTCTTCGAGCTGTGCGACGAGCTCGGCCTGCTCAGCTGGCAGGACTTCCTCTTCGCGTGCGCTGCCTATCCCGAGGAGGAGCCGATCCGCAGCGAGGTCGAGGCCGAGGCCAGAGAGCAGATCGTGCGGCTGTCGGCGCATCCGTCCCTCGTGCTGTTGACCGGCAACAACGAGAACCTCATGGGCTACGCCGACTGGGGCTGGCAGCAGGAGCTGGACGGGCGCACCTGGGGGGCGTTCTACTACTTCGAGCTGTTCCCCGAGCTCGTCGCCGAGCTCGCCCCGCACGTGCCCTACACGCCGGGGAGCCCGTTCAGCCCCGGTGGCCAGCACCCGAGCGCGGACGAGCACGGCAGCGTGCACCTGTGGGAGCAATGGAACCGTCGCGACTGGACGACGTATCGCGACCACCGCCCGCGCTTCGTGGCCGAGTTCGGCTGGCAGGGACCGCCGGCGTGGTCGACCATGACCCGGGCGATCTCGGATGAGCCGCTGACCCCGGAGTCGCCCGGCATGATCGTGCACCAGAAGGCGGCGGAGGGCAACGTCAAGCTCACGCGCGGATTGCTTCCGCACTTCCGTGTGCCGACCGACACCGACACCTGGCACTGGGCGATGCAGCTGAACCAGGCGAACGCTGTGCGCTTCGCCCTCGACCATTTCCGCTCGCTCGCTCCGCACAACACGGGTGCGGTGGTGTGGCAGCTGAACGACTGCTGGCCGGTGACGAGCTGGGCCGCGATCGACGGCGACGAACGGCCGAAGCCGCTGTGGCACGCGCTCAAGCACTCCTTCGCACCGCGGGTGGTCACGATCCAGCCGCGCGAGGACGGCCTGACGGCCGTGCTCGGCAACGACACCGCCGAGGACTGGGCCGGCGAGATCGTCGTTCGCCGGCTGCGGTTCGACGGCACGGTGCTGGCCGAGCAGACGGAGTCGTTCTCGGCATCCGCTCGGGGCGGCGCCGCGATCGTGATCGCCTCCGACGTCTCTTCCGCGCAGGATGGCGCGAGCGAGCTGATCGTGGCGAGCACGACGGACGCCCGCGGGTTCTGGTTCTTCGCCGAGCCGCGCGACTCGCAGCTGCCCGCCGCGGATCTCGCCGTCGAGACCGTCGCGGCCGACGGCGGAACCGAGGTGCGCGTGACGGCGAGGAACCTGGTGCGCGATCTGGCGCTGCAGCCCGACAAGGTGGACCCGGATGCCTCCACGGAGGACGGTCTGATCACGCTGCTGCCGGGGGAGACCGCGACGCTGCTCGTGCGTCACGCTCAGCCGATCGACTCCGCTTCTCTCGCCTCGTCTCGCGTGCTGCGCACCGCGAACGAACTGGTCGCGGGGGTCGTGCGTTGAGCGAGGGAACGACGTGAGCGAGTCGAAACACACCGGCCGCGTGCTCGAGGGATACGTCGCCGGGATGACGTGGGGCTGGACGGGCGTGCGCGGCACCTGGGCGACGGCCGCGGCATCCCGATCCATGGCGGCGATGGTCGATCACGGCGTGAACTGGACCGCCCTCGCGTACGCCGTGGAGCAGGCCACCGCGCAGTCGACCGAGATGCCGTGGGACCAGGCGCCGACCGTGACCGACGACGAGATCGTGTGGGCGATCCGCGAGGCCAAGTCGCACGGACTGAAGGTGTGCCTGAAGCCCGTCGTGAACGTGTCCGACGGCACGTGGCGGGCGCACATCGGCTTCTTCGACTGGGATGTGCCCGGCGAACCGAGCTGGACCGATTGGTTCGCGGCCTACACGGAGTTCATCCTGCATGCGGCCCGGATCGCCGAGGCCGAGGGATGCGAGATGCTCTGCGTCGGCTGCGAGATGGTGCGCGCGGACTCGCGCGAGACCGAGTGGCGGAAACTCATCGCCGCCGTGCGCCAGGTCTACGGCGGGATCGTCACGTACAACTGCGACAAGTACCAGGAGGACCACGTCACGTGGTGGGATGCCGTGGACGCGATCACCTCGAGCGGCTACTACCCGATCGACCGCTGGGATGCCGAGCTCGACCGCATCGAGAAGGTGGTGGAGGCATCCGGCACGCCGTTCTTCTTCATGGAGGCGGGGTGCCCGTCGCGGACGGGCTCGCCGGACCGTCCGAACGACTGGAGCCTGCCAGGGGAGCCGTCGGGCGCGGAGCAGCTGCGCTACTACCGGGCGATGTTCGCGGCGTGCGACGCGCGTCCGTGGATGCGCGGGTTCATGCTGTGGGACTGGCCGCCGACGCTGTACGCGGCGGAGGACGCGAACGACGACTACTGTCCGTACGGCAAGCCGGCGGGGGACTTCCTCCGGGAGGCGTACTCATCGAGGGCGGGCCACTAGCCCTACGATGAACTCGTGACAGAGACTCCGGAGAACCCGCAGCCCACCCCGCCGGCAGAGACCGGTCCCCAGACGCCTGAAGCGCCGGGGACCGGAGACCACGGATTCGATGCCGTGACCTCGTCGGCTGCGGCGCAGCCGTCCGCGGGGGAAGCTTCGGGTCCCGGTACCTCAGATCCTGAGGCGGATGCTCCGGCCGTGGAAGTCCCGGCGACGGCGGCTCCTGGCGCGGCGGCGTCCGACGCGACGCCGTACGGCGCAGAAGCGCCCGCTCAGACGTATCCGGACTCTGCGCCGGTCTATCCGGGCTCCGCGCAGCCCGACCCGTCGGCCACGCAGTATCCCGGCGCCCAGCCGTACCCGGGTTCCGCGCAGCCGGACCCCTCGGCCGCGTATCCGGCCGGATATCCCGGCGCGGCGCCGTACGCGACCGCCGGCTACGATCCGAACGCCCCGGCGTACGACCCGAACGCCACGGCTGGTGTCCCGCCGTACGCCGGCTATCCCGCCGCGCCCACCCCGAAGAAGGGGCTGTCCAAGGGGGCGGTGTTCGGCATCGTCGGGGGCGCGGTCGCCGTGATCCTCCTCATCGCCGCGGCGATCATCGTCCCCGCTCTGCTGCGGGGCCCGGCGGTCACAGCATCCGACATCGTCGAGGACTACCTGACCGCGCTGGCGGACGGAGACGCCGAAGCCGCGCTCGAGCACATCGACACCTACGGCGACGACAGCCTGCTGACGGATGAGGTCCTGCAGGCCTCTCTCGCCCTCGGCGCGATCGATGACATCGAGGTCGAGGAGCAGACGGAAGGCGACTCGTACGAGTCCACCGTGCCGGTGACCTTCACGATCGGCGGAGAGACGATCTCGCGGGAATTCCAGGTCTACAACTACGGCGATGACGACTGGCAGATCGTGGACGGGCTGATCGCGCTGTCCGGGTTCTACGGTTTCGAAGGGCTCGGTCTGACCGTCAACGGCGCCGAGGCGCCCGAGAGCGCGTATGTCTTCCCCGGCACCTACGAGCTGGCGCTCGGCGTCGAGGAGTTCGCGATCGAGGGCGACACGACGACCTTCGTCGTGGCCAGCGACGCGGATGCCGAGCCGCTGTGGGATCTGCGTCCGACCCTCACAGAGGAGGGAACCGCGACGTTCCGGTCGCTCGTGCGCGCCTCGGTCGAGGAATGCGTTGCGATGAAGACGCTCGCCACCCCGTGCGGCATGGATCTCACCGACATCGACCTGACGGGGTACACCCCGGTGGAGGGGACGGTCACGCGCACGATCACGGCGGAGGGCCAGTCGACGCTGGACAGCATGACGGCCGAGGTGTCCTCCGGAGCCGTGGTGACGAGCTACGACACCATCGACGTCGAGATGACGCTTCAGGGTGAGCAGGGCGGAACGCGCGCCGACTTCGAGGTGTGGTTCGGCGGCTACCTCGACTCCCCCAAGGTCGACTTCGCGGCCGAGACGCCGACGGTCGTCTGGGAGTGATCCGGCGCTGAGGCGGATGCCGCAGCATCCGCCTCAGCGTGAGAGCCAGCCGCGCAGCATCCGGGTCACCCACGGCAGGACCCAATAGGTCATGACCGGGGTGAGCACCAGGGTCGTCACGAGCACGCGCAGCCAGATCGGCTGCTCGCCCCATCCGGGGATGGGTGCGGACACGTAGGTGAAGAGCAGGTTCACCGGGAAGAAGCCCAGCCAGATCGTGACGGCCTGCTTCCAGCGCACCGGAGCCTCGGGGAGCGCGTCGGCGGGCACCGGCACCGCTCCCGTCGCCGGCTCGTCGAACCACCCCTCGATGCCGGTGCGGCGCTTCGAGCGCTCGCTGCGGATCAGGCCCTCGCCCAGGGACAGCCACTGCGTGCGCTCGGAGGAGCTCTCCCAGGCGTCGAGGGTCTCCGCGTTCGTGAACCGGTAGAGCATGTACCAGACGTGCGACGTCTCCCCGGCGCGGATCCAGCCGGACCCGAGGAATCCCGGATGCCGGTTCGCCAGATTCACGCCGGCCTGCACCCAGGCGGTCACCTCGGGGATGCGTTCGGGGTCGACCTCGCGGCGGATGGAGACGGTGACGGGTTCGCTGGACATGGGTGGCCCTCGGGTTCTCGGATGCTTGTGGCGCATACGAGTGTAGGCGGTCGCCGGTCTCCTTCCGGGCGTACCGGGGGAAGAAGGAGACCCCCGCCGACCCGATTCGGCGGGGGTCTCTCGCGGTGTGACAACCGCGAGCGGGAGCAATGATCGGCTCACCGCGGCGCGGAAAGTCTCTGACTACCCATTCCGGTCTGATCCTCCGCGCATCTGCAGTTGTAATCGCTCCAGGTGACCGGAAGGTGAACACGGGCGGAACTCCGGACCGGTTCTCCGCACCAGTTGTCCTGCAGGCGCCGGAACGCGGCTGTGCTCTCCACAGGGCGCGGAATCCTGCGGAGGCGCCGTGCGCGGATCCTTCACGATCGGGGCATGACGGAAGCCGACACGAACCTCAGAGACCGCGTCCTCGATCGGGCCGATGACCTGCGCGATGTGCTGCATGTCCTGCTCGGGCAGGCGAACCGACGCCAGCTGTGGCTGGTGTTCATGGAGGAGAGCGGGCGCATCGGCGACCCGATCATGCCCATGGCCGACTACCCCGCCGACCCGCATGAGGAGACCGAGGCGGACGACCTCGGCGTCGTCGATCAGGGGCATCTGCTGATGCATCGGATCGGGATGCTGCGCGAGGCGACGGGGAACGCATCCGTCGTCCTGGTGTGGGAACGCGTCGCGCCCAACGTCCTGGACGGCCAGGATCGCGCGTGGGCGTCGGCGATGGCGGACGAGGCGGCGGCGCTCGGCGTGCCGTTGCGTGCTCAGTTCCTGCTGCACAACCGCGGTCTTCGCCAGCTCCATCCCGACGACTACATGTGAACGGCCGTCCTTGGGGCGTATTGGAACGCGGCACTCGCCCGAGAAATATACGAATCAATACTCGGAAGGGCTTGTCAAATATCGAAGAGAAATCCTAAACTGAAGTATGGCGTTCATCACGGAGACTCGAGCCGACCGCGAGGTCGCGTTGCTCGAGGCGTTCGAAGCCGTGAACGCGCAGATCGCCGCTCTCGAGGCCGAACGCGCCCGCCTTCTCGCCGAGCGGTTCGATCTGCTGCTGGAGGATGATCCGTTCGATTCGCCGCATCACGACATCGCGGTGCGTTCGGCGGCGGCGGAGTTCGCCGCCGTGGCGCGTCTCTCGCCGGGCGTCGTGGATGCCGCGATGCACCGTGCGCACACGCTCAGGCATCGGTTCCCGCTGGTGTGGGAGGCGCTGCGCGACGGGGCGATCACCTCTCGACATGCGGACGCGATCATCACGGGTGCGTCGGCTCTGTCGACGTCGCCGGTGCCGGAGCTGAGCGAGTATCAGGGGCGCGCCCTGGAGATCGCCGTGTCCGAGAGCCCGGGGCGCACGCTGGCGATGGCGAAGTCGGTGGCCGCATCCCTCGCGCCGACCACGGTCGCCGAGCGGCACCGGGCGGCGCTGGAGCACAGGTCGGTACGGGCGTTCCCCATCGACGACGGCCTCGGGCAGCTCTCGGTCTCGGGACCGGAGTACCTGATCCAGGCAGCTCTCGACCGTGCGACCGAGATCGCGAAGCAGATCATGGCTCAGCGCCCGGTGATCGGCCCTCAGGAGAAGGACGCGGACACGCGCTCTCTGGACCAGATCCGGGCCGACGTGGCGCTCGAGCTCCTCCTCGGCGGTCGTCTCGAGACGGTGGCCGGAACTCCCGCCGAGGCGGTCCGTGCGAGCATCCAGATCACGATCGCCGCGACCACGCTCACCGGCGAGGACGACCGGATGGCGGAGCTCGACGGATTCGGGCCGATGCTTCCCGAGCAGGCGCGGGATCTCGCGGCGCACGCCTCGGCATGGTCTCGGCTGTTCCTCGATCCCGGCGGCATGGCCACGCGCACCGACGCGTACTCCCCGTCCGAGTCGATGAAGCGGCATCTGCGGGCGCGAGATCAGCGCTGCCGATTCCCGGGATGTCGGAGGATCGCTCGCCGGTGCCAGATCGATCACAATCACGATCATGCGAAGGGCGGGTCCACCGAGATCTGCAATCTCTCCTGCTTCTGCATCAATCATCATGCGCTGAAGCACCCCGATCTGCTCGACCGTCATCGCTGGTCCGCGACTCAGCTTCCCGGAGGGGTGATCGCGTGGACGAGCCCCGTCGGCCATACCTACATCGACGAGCCGCCGCCACGCGTCATGTTCGTGTGATCGGTCGGCGCCGCAATCGGTGCTCCGGATCGGCCGGTGCGCCTACCGGAGACTGGGCCCGGTGCGTGCACGTGCTTCAGGGGGCCTTGTGCCTACGCGTGATCGCCCGCGTCCTCGACGAGCCGAAGGAGCGACGGTGGGGGAGCGAAGCGACTTCCGTGCCGATCCGCCAGCGCCTGAGCACGCGCGGCGAAACCCGCCACGCCTCCGTCGTACTGCGCCATGTACTGCAGCGCGCCGCCCGTCCACGACGGGAAGCCGGCTTCCAGAGAGGCGATGTTCGCCTCGGCCACGGAGGCGAAGACGCCCTCGTCCAGGCGGTCGAGCGCTTCCAGGGCATCCGCGAACAGCATCCGCTCCTGGAGCTCGACCAGCGCGGGCGCCGCACGGCCCGACCTGAAGCGCTCGCGCAGGTCCGCGCGGATCCGCACGGGTTCGCCGGCCTCGTCGTACTCGTAGAAGCCGTGCGGCGCTTCGTCTCCCCGGCGCGGCGTCTCGTCGCGCAACCAGGCCAGGACCTCCTCCGCGACGCCCGCGAGCCGGTCCGCCCGCACAACGGCACCCGGGGAATCTCCCGCGAGTGCGCCCTCGTCCACGCGCCGCAGTGCTCCGACGCGGTACCCCGCCTGACGTGCCGCCTGCTCCACGGACGCGGGCTCGACTCCCTCGCCGACCGCGGCGACCGCCTCGATCAGCCCCGCCCGCGCGGCGGGGGCAGGCCCCATCCGGCCACCCTCGGTCTTGAGCGCCTGCCGGTCGAAGAACGCGCTGATCATGTTCTTCGCGACCCGTGTGTGAGTGAGGTGGATGAAGTACCGGGTCTCGACCCGCGATGCCGCCTCGAAGTCGAGGTACGCGCCCTCGACGGCGGCCGCCAGCGCCGCCCGCGGAGCCGGCAGCGGCGCGCCGCCGACCTCTGCGCGCAACTGCGCCGTCATCGCCGGCAGCATGCTCGCCACCGAGCCCTCCTTCGGCCCGCCGCCGGGGATCCGGAAGCCCTTCTCGTCCCACGGCTTCACCGGCTCCGGGTTCACCGCGATCCACGCCCGTGCCGCGGCGGTCAGGTCCGCAGACGGCACCAGCTCATCGACGATGCCGGCGTCCACCGCCTCCGCGCCGTCGAACAGGGTCGCCGGCAGGATCACCTGCTCCAGCGCCTTCTGCAGACCGAGCATCCGCACCGTGCGCACGATTCCCCCGCCACCGGGCAGCAGCCCCAGGGACACCTCGGGAAGGCCGAACCGTGCCCGCGGGGCATCCGACGCCGCGATGCGCCGGTGCGCGGCCAGCGCCACCTCGAGGCCTCCGCCGAGCGCCGAACCGGTGAGCGTCGCGACCACCGGGCGCCCCAGCAGCTCCAGCCGGCGCAGCAGCGACTTCACGTGCTCCACGCGCGCCGTCTCCTCGGCCGACCGGGACGGATCCGCCTGCCGAAGCTGCACCAGATCTCCGCCGGCGAACCAGCTGTCCTTCCCGGACGCGAGGATGACCCCCGTGATCCCGTCGCGCTCGGCCTCCAAGCGCTCGATCGTCGCCCCGAAGGCCGCCACGAAGTGCGCGTTCATGGTGTTGACTGCGGCGTCCGGGTCGTCCATGGTCACGGTGACGACGCCCTCGGCATCCTGATCCCACCGGTACCCGGCGTCTGCGCTCATCCTGCCCTCACACTCGCTCGATCACGGTCGCGATCCCCATGCCGGAGCCGACGCACAACGTCGCGAGCCCGCGCCGCAGGTCCCGGCGCTCGAGCTCGTCCAGCAGCGTTCCCAGGATCATCGCGCCGGTCGCCCCCAGCGGATGGCCCATCGCGATCGCCCCGCCGTTGACGTTGACCTTCTCGTCCGGGATGCCGAGATCGCGCTGCCACTTCATGACGACGGCCGCGAAGGCCTCGTTCAGCTCGAACAGGTCGATGTCCTCCACGCCCAGGCCGGCCCGCTTCAGAGCCTTCCGCGTCGCCGGCGCCGGGCCGGTGAGCATGATGGTCGGCTCGGAGCCGACCACCGCCGTCGACACGATCCGAGCCCGCGGCGTGAGCCGGGCGGTGGCGGGAGCCTCTGCGGAGCCCACGAGAACCAGCGAGGCGCCGTCGACGATGCCGGAGGAGTTCCCCGGGCCGTGCACGTGATCGATGCGCTCGACCCCGTGGTACTTCTGCAGGGCGACGGCGTCGAAGCCGAACCGCTCGCCGATGCCCGCGAAGCTGGCCGGGAGCCGGCCGAGCGACTCCACGGTCGAACCGGGGCGCCGATGCTCGTCCGTGTCGAGCACGACGACGCCGTTGATGTCCCGCACCGGGACGATCGAGCGCGCGAACCGCCCTTCGCGCCAGGCGGTCTCGGCGCGCTCCTGCGACCGCGCGGCATAGGCGTCGACGTCCGAGCGGCTGAATCCCTCGAGGGTCGCGATGAGGTCGGCCCCGATGCCCTGCGGCACGAAGTGATGGTCGTAGGCCGTGGTCGGATCCTGTGCGTGCGCGCCGCCGTCCGAACCGAGGGGCACCCGCGACATCGACTCGACCCCGCCGGCGAGCACCAGGTCCTCGAACCCGGAAGCCACCTTCTGGGCAGCGAGATTCACGGCCTCCAGTCCCGACGCGCAGAACCGGTTCACCTGCACACCGGGCACGGACTCCGGCAGGCCCGCGACGAGCGCCGCCGTGCGCGCGATGTCCCCGCCCTGCTCGCCCACGGGGGAGACGACGCCGAGCACGACATCGTCGATGTCCGCGGCATCCAGTCCTGGGTTGCGCTCCCGGATCGCGTCGATCAGGCCCGTCACCAGATCGACCGGCTTGATCTCGTGCAGCGCGCCGCTCCTGTTGCGGCCGCGCGGTGTGCGCACCGCATCGAAGATGTACGCGTCCGTCATGTCTGCTCCAACCCTCTACAGCATTATGCGCCCTGCCCGGCCGGCAGATAGTTGGATGCCCTAGTAATTCGATGATGGGCAAACTAAGCTGAGCTTGTGCCAATGACGGCGCGAAGGGACTTTGCACAATGACTCGCACCATCCCCCATTTCGTAGGCGGATCGCTCCTCACTCCAGACGCCGGACGCTTCGCAGACGTCTTCGACCCCAGCACCGGCTCTGTCCAGGCGCGCGTGCCGCTCGCGAGCCCCGACGAGGTCGGACGCGTCGTCGCGAACGCCGAGGCCGCGCAGCCCGCCTGGGCAGCGACCAGCCCCCAGAAGCGCGCGCGGGTGCTGCTGCGCTTCATCGATCTCGTGCATCGGGACATGGACGACCTCGCCCGCCTGCTCTCCCGCGAGCATGGCAAGACGTTCGACGACGCGAAAGGCGACATCCAGCGCGGGCTCGACGTGATCGAGTTCGCCGCGGGCGCGCCCCACCTGCTCAAGGGGGAGTATTCGACCGACGCCGGCAGCGGCATCGACGTGTACTCCATGCGCCAGCCGCTCGGCGTCGTCGCCGGCATCACCCCGTTCAACTTCCCGGCCATGATCCCGCTGTGGAAGGCGGGACCCGCGCTCGCCGCCGGCAACGCGTTCGTCCTCAAGCCGAGCGAGCGCGACCCGTCGGTCCCGGTGCGACTGGCGGAGCTCTTCCTCGAGGCCGGGCTCCCGGCGGGTGTCCTCAACGTCGTCCACGGCGACAAGGAGGCGGTGGACGCCCTGCTCGAGGACGATCGCGTGAAGGCCATCGGCTTCGTGGGGTCGACCCCGATCGCGGAGTACATCTACGCCACCGCCGCAGCCAACGGCAAGCGCGCGCAGTGCTTCGGCGGGGCGAAGAACCACCTCGTGGTCCTGCCGGACGCCGACCTCGACCAGGTCGCCGACGCCCTCATCGGTTCGGGCTACGGCTCGGCGGGCGAGCGCTGCATGGCGATCTCGGTGGCTGTGCCGGTCGGCGACGAGACGGCGGACGCGCTGGCCGCCAAGCTCACCGAACGCGTCGCCCACCTGCGCGTCGGCCCGTCCCTCGCCGACGGCATCGACTACGGCCCGCTCGTCACCCGCGCGGCGGTCGAGCGGGTCGAAGCGTACATCCAGCAGGGGGTGGATGCCGGAGCCACCCTCCTCGCCGACGGTCGAGGTCTCGTGGTCGACGGACACGAGGACGGTTTCTACCTCGGCCCGACCCTGTTCGACCACGTCACCACGGACATGTCCATCTACCGCGAGGAGATCTTCGGGCCGGTGCTCGTGATCGCCAGGGCACGCGACTACGAGGAGGCGCTCGCGATGGCCTCCGACCACGAGTTCGGCAACGGCGTCGGGATCTTCACACGCGACGGCGACGCCGCCCGCGACTTCGCGGCCCGCGTGAACGTCGGGATGGTCGGCGTCAACGTCCCGATCCCCGTTCCCCTGGGCTACTACACCTTCGGCGGCTGGAAGCGCAGCGGCTTCGGCGACCTGAACCAGCACGGCCCCGACGCCTTCCGCTTCTACACGAAGACCAAGACCGTGACGAGCAGGTGGCCTGCCGCCGGCATCCGCGAAGGAGCCAGCTTCGTCATGCCGACCACGCGCTGATCCCCTCTTCATTCGTCGAGCGAGCGCAGCGAGCAGAAACGCAGCAAGGAGAACACATGAGCCTCATCACCACGACGACGTCCGAGGAACGCGCCGCGATCCTGCAGGCGGTCCGCGAGTTCGCCGAGACCGAGCTCGCCCCGCACGCGCTGGAGCGCGACGAGAAGCACCTGTTCCCGCGCGAGAGCCTGGAACGCGCCGGCGACCTGGGCCTCGGCGGCATCTACGCCGGCGAGGAGTACGGCGGCACCGGCTTGTCCCGCGCTGACACCGTCGCGATCTTCGAGGAGCTCGCCAAGGGCGATCCGGCGGTCGCGTCGTACATCTCGATCCACAACATGGTCGTCGGAATGATCGACCGCTACGGCGACGACGCCCAGCGTGCGCGGTGGCTGCCCGTTCTGACCGGGATGTCCGGGTTCGGCGGATACTGCCTGACCGAGCCGGGTGCCGGATCGGATGCCGCGGCCATCGCCACGAGCGCGATCCGCGACGGCGACGACTACGTCCTCACCGGCGTCAAGCAGTTCATCTCCGGCGCGGGCGAGGCCGCCGTGTACGTCGTGATGGCGCGCACGGGCGAGCCGGGAGCGCGCGGCATCACCGCGTTCCTCGTCCCGGGGGACGCCGACGGCGTGAGTTTCGGCGCCCCGGAGAAGAAGATGGGCTGGCACGCGCAGCCCACCCGCCAGGTGATCCTGGACGAGGTGCGCGTGCCCGCCTCCGACCGGCTCGGCGACGAGGGCGGCGGCTTCAAGATCGCGATGTCGGCGCTCGACGGAGGCCGCCTCAACATCGCCGCGTGCTCGCTGGGCGGAGCGCAGTGGGCTCTGGACCGTGCCGTCCGGTACGTGCACGAGCGCTTCACGTTCGGCGATCCTCTCGCCGAGAAGCAGAGCATCGTGTTCCAGGTGGCCGACATGCGCGCGCAATTGCATGCGGCCCGGCTCATGGTGCAGGACGCCGCCGAGGCCGTCGACGAGGGCTCCGCGGACGCGTCCGTGCGCTGCGCGATGGCGAAGCGGTTCGCGACCGACGCCGGCTTCGACGTCGCCAATCGCGCGCTCCAGCTGCACGGCGGCTACGGCTATCTGCAGGACTACGGCATCGAGAAGGTGGTGCGCGATCTGCGCGTGCATCAGATCCTGGAAGGGACGAACGAGATCATGCAGCTGATCGTGGGACGCGAGACGTTGAAGGCCGCATCATGAAGATCGCATTCCTCGGGCTCGGTCATATGGGATTGCCGATGGCCCGCAATCTCCTGGCCGCCGGACACGAGGTCCGCGGCTACGACGTGGTGCCGCAGGCGCGTGAGGCCGCAGCAGCGGCCGGAGTCCCGATCGCCGACACGGGGACGGATGCCGCGGCATCCGCGGATGTCGTCATCACCATGTTCCCGGCCGGAGCGCACGTCCTGGAGGCCTACCGGACCGGGCTCCTGGACGCCGCATCCCCCGGAACCCTGTTCATCGAGTCGTCGACGATCGCGGTGGCGGACGCCCAGGAGGCGCATGCGCTCGCCGCCGCAGCGGGTCACCGTCAGGTCGACGCACCGGTGTCCGGAGGCGTCGTGGGAGCTGAGAACGCCACGCTGGCGTTCATGGTGGGCGGCTCGGACGAGGATTTCGCCGCGGCCCTGCCCATCCTGGAGCGGATGGGCAGGCGCATCGTGCACTGCGGCGGCCCCGGCCTCGGCCAGGCCGCCAAGGCGTGCAACAACATGATCCTCGGGGTGTCGCAGATCGTCGTCGGCGAGGCGTTCGTGCTCGGCGAGCGCCTGGGACTCACGCACGAGGCGCTGTACGAGGTCGCCTCGAACGCCTCCGGCCAGTGCTGGGCGCTCACGACCAACTGCCCCGTGCCCGGCCCTGTGCCCACCAGTCCCGCCAACCGGGACTATCAGCCGGGCTTCGCGGGAGCGCTCATGGCGAAGGATCTCGGCCTCGCGCTCGAGGCGATCGAGCAGACCGGGACCGACGCGCGCCTGGGGCGGCTGGCGCAGCAGATCTACGCCGCGTTCGCCGCCGGGGACGGGGCGACGCGCGACTTCTCCGGGATCATCACCGACATCCGGGACGCGTCCTGAGGCGGGCATACTGGAGCCGACGGAGAGGACCGGCATGAGCGAGTACGAGACGATCCGGATCGAGCAGCGCGGACGCGTGGGCTGGATCACCCTGAACCGCCCGCAGGCACTGAACGCGCTGAACGCGCGGATGTCGGAAGAGGTGACCGCCGCAGCGGTCGCCTTCGACGCCGACGACGGCGTCGGCGCGATCGTCGTCACCGGGTCCGAGAAGGCCTTCGCCGCGGGAGCCGACATCAAGGAGATGGAGGCGATGTCGGCGCAGGAGATGCTCGACACCGACCACTTCGGCGCCTGGAACGACTTCGCCGCCGTGCGCACCCCGGTCATCGCGGCCGTCAGCGGGTTCGCCCTGGGCGGCGGATGCGAGCTGGCGATGATGTGCGACATCATCCTCGCCGCGGACACCGCGAAGTTCGGGCAGCCCGAGATCAACCTCGGGGTGATCCCCGGCATGGGCGGCACGCAGCGCCTCATCCGCGCGGTCGGCTACTACAAGGCGGCAGAGCTCGTGCTGTCCGGGCGGATCATCGGCGCCGAGGAAGCGGAGCGGGTCGGTCTCGTCTCGCGGGTGGTGCCCGCATCCGACCTCCTCTCCGAGGCCTCGGCGCTCGCCGAGACGATCGCGTCGAAGTCGCTGCCGAGCGTGTACGCGGCGAAGGCGGCGCTGGACGCCGCGATGGAGACGACGCTCGCCGATGGCCTCGCGCACGAGAAGCGGGCCTTCGCGGCCCTGTTCGACACGGCGGATCAGAAAGAGGGGATGGCGGCCTTCCGCGAGAAGAGGTCGCCGCGGTTCGAGAACCGATGACGTCCTCGCCGACCGGCAGGAGCGCGGCGTCGGCGTCCCCCTCAGCCGCGCAGACCGGCGAGCGCCTTCTCGAGGCGGCGGGCGCGGGTGTCCTCGGCCTTCGCCTCGGCGATCTGCCGGGCGATCTCCTTGCGCTTGGACGGCGCCAGCGCGTCGAAGGCCTCCTTGGCCGCGGCATCCGCATCCAGCGCCTCGGCGAGCGCGGGCGGGATCTCGATCGGACGCTCCTCGGTGTCGACGCGGATCGTGACGTCGATCTCCTGCCCGATGTCCAGCCCCAACTCGGCGCGGGCGGCCTTGCTGAACCCGATCATGTTCGCCCCGCCCATGCGCGCGAGGCGGAGTCGGATGCTGCGATCGCCGATCGAGACGACGACGGGGAAGGACTTGCCGGCGCCGAACGAGGCGACCTGCTCGTCGGTGAGAAGGATGGCCGCCGCCGGGCCCTGGGCTTCGAGGATCGTGTGCAGGCGCAGTTCGCTCATGCGGCCAGCGTACGCCCGCGTCCCTCGATCTCGTCGGCGAGGATCCGATTGCGTTCCGCGATCAGCCGTCGCAGATACGCGCGCAGCAACAGCCGGTCGACGAGGCGCCCGATCGGCCCGAACGGCGAACGGAACGTGATCGTGTCCCGCATCAGCGTTCCGCGGGGGTGCGCCGAGAACTCGTGCTCGTGCAGGAAGGCGGTGAAAGGCCCCGCGATCTGCCGGTCGCAGAACCGGTGCGGCGGATCGATGTCGAACACGATCGAGCGCAGGCGGAACGGGATGCCGAAATGCCGCGCGCGCCATGTGACCGTGGACCCTTCGGCGAAGGCGCCGCCGGCGGGCCGCTCGAGCATCGACTCGCCGTACCGCTGCATCGAGCGCACGTGCAGTCCCGGATCGAGCGATGCCGTGAACACCTGGGAGGGTTCGGCGGCGATCAGCGTCTCGAGCACGAACCGTGCCATGTCAGAGCGGGTCCGGCTGGGGGCGGGGGTCGCTGAAGTCCCCGGCGTCCTTGCGCAGGCGCGCGACGATCGCGACGAGATCCGAGGCATCCTCCGGACTGATGCCCGGGTTCGTGAACACCTCGGTGTTCAGCGCGGCGGTGGCGCGCTCGACGAGTTCGCGGCCCGCCGGGGTGAGCGCGAGCATGGCCGCGCGTCCGTCGTGCGGGTGCGGCTCGCGGACGATCAGTCCGTCGCGCACCAGGCGGTCCGAGGTGCTCGTGACGGTCGTGGCGTGCACCTGCAGTCGGGACACCACGCTCGACAGCGGCAGGCGCCCGGCGCGGCTGAAGGCGAGCAGACGCAGCATCTCATATCGGGCGAAGGACAGCTCGAAGGGCTTGAGCGCCGCGTCGACTCTGGCGAGGAGGAGCTGCTGGGCGCGCATCACGGAGATGACGACGGTCATGCCGTCCGCGGCATCCGTCCACCCGTGTGCGAGCCACTGCCGCTTCGCCTCGGCGAGCGGATCGATGGGCAGCGGACGGGATCGGGTCACGGATTCCACGGTACCCGGCCCTGCCGCCGTGTCGTGGCGGCGCGCTACGCTCGGAAGCGCAGCGCCCGGAGTACCTCCCCGTGGGGTGGTACTCAGTCCCACCGGACTAGAATCGGAGTGTCGTGAGGAGCAATCGATGAAGATCTTCGTCCTGGTCAAAGAGGTGCCGGACACCTATGGCGATCGGAAGCTGAACCTGGAGACGGGCCTGGCCGATCGCGCGGCCGGTGACGTCGTCCTGGATGAGATCACCGAGCGCGCGCTCGAGGTCGCCCTCTCCTATGCCGACGGCAACGAGGGGACCGAGGTGGTGGCGCTGTCGATGGCGCCGGAGTCCTCCACCGCCTCCGTGCGGCGGGCGCTCGCGATCGGCGCCCACTCCGCCGTGCATGTCGTCGACGAGGAGCTCTCCGGCGCGGACCTCGGATTGACCGCCGAAGTGCTCGCGGCGGCGATCCGTCGAGCCGAGCCCGATCTCGTGATCACGGGCAACCTCTCCACCGACGGCTCGGGCGGCATGATCCCGGCGATGCTCGCCGAACACCTCGGCTTCGCGCAGGCCACTGCTCTCAGCGCGGTCGAGATCACGGCGGACGGCATCACCGGCACGCGGACGACGGATGCCGGGTCGCAGTCCGTCTCGGCCGCCCTGCCGGCGGTCATCTCGATCACCGAGGCGCTGCCGGACGCACGGTTCCCCAACTTCAAGGGCATCATGGCGGCCAAGAAGAAGCCGCTCGAGGTGCTCGCGCTCGCGGACCTCGGCGTCTCGGCCGACCCCGGTGCCGCACCGCGGACGATCATGACGTCGGTCGCCGAGAAGCCGCCGCGTGCAGCGGGCATCAAGATCACCGATGAGGGCGACGCCGGCACCCGGCTGGTCGAGTTCCTCGTGCAGAACAGGCTGGTGTGAGCATGGGCTACCCCGAGAACCCGATCCTCGTCCTCGTCGACGTGACGCCCGCGGGCGACGCCGCCCCCAGCACGTCGGCCCTCCTCGGCGCGGCGTCGACGATCGGCAGCCCGATCGCGCTGGTGCCGGGAGGCGCGCAGAGCGCCGTGGATGCCGCGGCCGCAGCCGGAGCCGCCGTGGTGCTCACCGCCGCGGTGGACGACACGCAGCTGATCGTCCCGCTCGTGGACGCTCTGCACACCGCCTATGCGCGCGTGCAGCCGGATGCCGTGCTCGTGTCGAACTCGATCGTGGGACGCGACGTCGCCGGGCGGCTGGCCGTGCGGACGCGAGGCGCCCTGTCGGTCGACGCGATCGGGGTCTCGCGCGACGACCAGGGCGTCGTGGCGCATCACTCGGTCTACGGCGGCGCCTATCTCGTCGACTCCGCCCCGACCTACGGCGCCCCGATCGTCACCGTCCGGCAGGGCGCGGTCGAGGCGCGCGGAGAAGCAGTCGCCTCCCCGGCCGTCGAGGAGCTGGAGGTGGTCGGATCCGGCGCCGCCGCGGCGACCGCCGGCCCCGTCGAGGCCATCGAGCAGGAGTCGTCGCGGCCCGAACTGCGAGGGGCGGCGCGCGTCGTCTCGGGTGGTCGGGGGCTCGGCTCCAAGGAGCAGTTCGCGCTGGTCGAGCAGCTGGCCGACGCCCTGGGTGCAGCCGTCGGCGCTTCGCGCGCCGCGGTGGACGCCGGCTACATCCCGTACGCGCATCAGGTCGGCCAGACCGGCGTCTCGGTCTCGCCGCAGCTGTACGTGGCGCTGGGCATCTCCGGCGCGATCCAGCACCGCGCGGGCATGCAGACGGCCAAGACCATCGTGGCGATCAACAAGGACGGCGAGGCGCCGATCTTCGACATCGCGGACTTCGGCATCGTCGGCGACGTGTTCACGGTCGTCCCGCAGGTCATCCAGGCGCTCGAAGCGCGGGGGAAGTAGCAGGATGCTGCGCCGCGGACTGCCTCGCGTGCCCGGCGGCGAGCCGTGGCCTCCGGCGGACGTGCTGACCGACGAGCGCGTCTCGGGTCCGGAGACGGTCGGAGGCGACGCGCTCAGTGAAGCGGTCGCGGCGTCGGATGAGGCGGCGGTGCCGGCCGGTGAGGCCGGGGTGCCGGCGGGCGGAGTCGCTTCCGGTCCGCAGGGCGGCGAGTCCGGTGCGGGACCTGAGCCCGCGGGTCCTCTCCGCCGCGGGCTGCCGCGTCTGCCGGGCGGGGAGCCGTGGCCGCCCGCCGAGGTCGTTGCTGCCGGGAGTGCTTTCGCGGGGACCGCAACCACTCCGCCCGCTGGCGTGACCGCTGCCGGCGCGGCCGCCGCAGCGACCGCCGCCCGAGCGACCTCGGCGTCTTCGCCGAGCACCCTGCCGTCCTCCGACGCGGGTCCGTCCGGCCCGAGCGCCGACACGTCGGGCGCCGGCGCTGTGGCCGCGGAGCATCCGGCATCCGGTGCGCCGGCCTCCGACGCGGCGGGAGCCCTCCGTCGCGGGCTGCCGCGTGTGCCGGGCGGGGAACCGTGGCCGCCCGCGGGAGTGGTCGCCGCCGCGCCTTCTTCGCCCGGAGCATCCGAGGACTCCCTGCCCGCGGCATCCGAAGCGTCCACGACCACCCTGCCGTCCGCGCCGCAGCGCAGCGCGGCCTCGACGACGACGGGGACCCCCTCCGGCGTACCGCTCGACACACCGCTGCCCTTCCCGCTCACGGTCCACCATGGCGCCGCGCCGCGCCACCCGGCCCCCGCGCCGGAGCCCCAGCGCCTCGGACCGTTCACCAGGGCGCAGTGGGCGGGCGTCGTGATCGTCGGCGGCGCGGGGCTGCTGTTCGCCGCGGGGATGGCGGTGTTCTTCGTGCGGTGGCTCCTGTCGCTCGACGGCATGGCGGACTTCGTCGCCACCTATCCCGGCGAGTACCACCTCCCCGAAGGAGCGCCGGTGGGCTTTCCCGCCTGGCTCGGCTGGCAGCACTTCTTCAACGTGTTCCTCATGGTGCTGATCATCCGCTCGGGCCTGCGCATCCGGGGGGAGAAGCGCCCGACGGCGTTCTGGACGCCGCGGAACGACCCGAAGGGCAAGACGAGTCTGACGATCTGGTTCCACCAGGCTCTCGACGTCCTCTGGCTGCTCAACGGCGTCGTGTTCGTCGTGCTGCTGTTCGTCACGGGCCAATGGATGCGGGTGGTGCCCACGAGCTGGGAGGTCTTCCCGAACGCGGTGTCCGCGGCGCTGCAGTACGTCTCGCTGGACTGGCCGACCGAGAACGGGTGGGCCAACTACAACAGCCTGCAGCAGCTGGCGTATTTCGCGACGATCTTCCTCGCGGCCCCGCTCGCCGCCGTGACAGGGTTCCGCATGAGCGGCATGTGGCCGAAGAAGGCGGAGCGCCTCAGCAAGGCGTACCCGATCGAATGGGCGCGCGCCGTGCACTTCCCCGTCATGCTCTACTTCGTCGCGTTCATCTTCGTCCACGTCGCGCTCGTCCTCTCGACCGGTGCGCTGCGCAACCTCAACCACATGTATGCGGCGCAGGGGTCGACGGATCCGACGGCGTACGCCGACAACTGGACGGGATTCTGGATGTTCGTGGCGTCGCTCGTCGTCATCGCCGCGGCGTGGATCGCCGCCCGTCCGCTCGTCATCGCCCCGATCGCGCGCCTGTTCGGCACCGTCTCGGGACGCTGACCCGTCGCCCGGGCCCCATTCGAGCGATGAGACCCCGTCCGAGTGACGAAACCCCGTCCTGGCGACGCTGCCAGGACGGGGTTTCGTCAGCCATGAGAGGTCTCACGGGTGGTGGGATCAGCGAACGAAGCGGACCTCGGTGAGCGTCTCGCCGAGGAACGGCTCGGTGTGCGTCGCGCCGTCCAGGTGGAACCCGTTGCGCGTGTAGAAGCGGTGAGCGCGCGGGTTGTCCTCGGCGACCCACAGGTACAGCGGCTCGTCCTTCTCGACCGCGGCGTCGAACAGCTTCTGTCCGAGACCCGTGGAGTGCCAGGCATCCAGAAGGTAGATGAAGTACAGCTCGCGGTTCGCGGGAGCATCCTTGTCGCGGGCGGGGCCGGAGCCGACGAAGCCGACGATCTGGCCGTCCACGAGCGCGGCGCTCATCTTGAACTCGGGGCCCTGGACGGCCCAGTGGGTCCACAGCTCGGCGAGCCGCCGAGGCGAGACCTTCTCGAGTGCTGCCTTGCTGATCAGGTGGTCGTAGGTCTCGTGCCAGCACTGCGCGTGCACGCGTCCCAGAGCCTCCGCATCCACATCACGGACCGGACGGACGATGACATCTGGCTGGGCTTCGGCGCTCATGCCCGTGACTCTACGCGCGGCTCGGGAGAACCGGAAATCTACCGCGTGTAGAAGCCGAGGGTGCCGGAGCACGAGCTCAGGGATTGTGAGACGGCCACAACGGAATACCCGTTCGGTGCGCGGCTCGCTACTCTCGCACCTTGTGAACGTGATCTGGCGGACCCTGCTCGTGATGTGGAACGCGCGACGGCGCGTGCGACGCGAGGGGCGGATCGCGCCCACCGAGATCGGCCGCATCCGCCTGACGACCCTCCCCACCGACATCGACGTCCTCCGCCACATGAACAACGGGCGCTACCTGTCGCTGTTCGATCTCGGCCGCTGGGATCTGCTGATCCGCACCGGCATGAGCGATGTGATGAAGCGCAACGGCTGGTACGCCGTCGTCTCGGCCGAGACGGTGACCTTCCGCAAGTCGCTGGAGCTCTGGCAGCGATTCGACGTCGAGTCGCGGCTGCTGGGCCACGACGACAAGGCGATCTACATGGAGCACCGCGCGGTCGTGGGCGGCGAGATCTACGCGCGCGTCATCGTGCGCGCCCGGATGCTCAAGCGCACCGGGGGCACCCTCACGCACCAGGAGCTGTTCGCGGCCGTCGGACGTCCGGAGGGGCTACCCGACGTCGAGCCGTGGATGCACGAGTGGGCCACGGCGTCCGCCCTGCCGCCGACGCGTGCCGAGGCGCCGAGCATCTGGTCGTAGTGCCCGGCGCGGGGCTGGCGCTAACGTAGCCTCGTGCTGACCCTCCTCGCCTCGACCGGCCGTGTCCTCGCCGGGCATTGGCCGGCCCTCGTGGCGTGGTTCCTGGCAGGTCATCTGGTGCACTTCGGCGCGATCCAGCTCGCGGGGTACGTCGGAGCGTGGACGAGCGTCGGCGGCATCCTGCTTCTCCCGCTCGCGATCCTCGCCCGGCTGATCAGCTTCGTCGCCATGTTCCTCGTGATCCGGGACGGGTTGCGCGAGCTGCAGAAGATCGCCCCGGTGCCGCCGTCCGCCGAGGAACGCCGGCGGACGTTCCTGAACACGCTGCTGGCCAGCATCCTGCCGTTCTTCGCGATCTACGCCGCCTGGGGGATGCTGCAGGACGACGTCATCGCCTACGACGCCCGCGCACTCGCCGTGCGCTCGGGCCTGCGGTTCCAGTCCATCCTGGACGGCTCCGAGGTCCCCACCGGTGCCGTCGGCAGCAACCTGACCCTGGACGTCGTCACCGGCATCCTGATCGTCATCGCCTTCGCAGGACGCTGGGCCTGGAAGAAATGGCCGAAGAAGCTTCCGGCGCCGTTCTCCGTCCTCGCGGTGTACCTCGAGGCCGTCTGGGTCTGCCTCTCGATCATGGTGATCAAGGACGCCCTCGAATCCCTGCAGCACTGGGTCGACACCCGCGTCGGGATCCAGTGGGCGATCCAGGCGCGGGAATGGCTGGCGGACCAGGTCGCGCCGCTCGCCTGGGTGTGGGACGGCGTCGAATGGTTCATCGGACAGCTTGCAGGGCTCACTGTCGAACCGCTCGCGTGGCTCGCGATCGCGGGCGTCATCTACGGGCAGGCCATCGCGGCCGAGAAGCCGGCGCTCGACGTCGCCCTGTACCGTCGAGCGCGCACCCACCTCGACCGGGTTCCCGGCATCCTGCGGCGGATGCTGGGACAGCTCGGAGCCGAGTTCACGTCGCGCTTCACGCCCATCATCGACGCGATCGTTCTGATGTGGCGCGCGGGTCCCCTGCTCATCGGCACGTTCGTGCTGCTCTACACGATCGTGCTCGCCGGGGAGACGACCTTGGACCTCGTGATCTCGCGGCTGCTCGGCCCGCACGATCTCGCGTCGTTCTGGCGCGTGCTGAGCGAGGGGATCCTGCTCGTGATCGCCGTCGTCGTCGAGCCGATCCGCATCGGCGTCGTGGCCGGAGCGTACGACGCCTCGCTGGGCGCGCTGCGCCGTCAGCGGCACGTCGAAGCAGCGGCGAAACCGGCCGGAGGTCAGGGGTCGATCGAGAACCTCAGGTACGTCGGAAGCTCCGACGCCGGGGTCACCTCGATCCAGAACGGCCCCTCGGCGTCCGCGGGCACGATGAACGGGACGATGATCTCGTACGGGGCCACCGGCAGCGGCTCGCCGTCCTCGTCCTCCTCGGGCGTGACGCAGATCGTGGGCTCTTCGGACGAGTACTCGACGCCGAGCTCGTAGCGCATCTCCTCCCACTGGCGCCCCGTGCTCTGCTCGACGAGCTGCGGCGCGGAGCACCCGGGAGCCTCGGCCTGCGGGTCCACGGGAATGGCGACGGCGATCACCCTGGCGTCCCGCGGAGCGACGAGGCCCTCCGTGCCGGTGAGATCCTTGGCGCGCACGGGTCCCCAGGTGGCGCCGGCGAACTCGACGGACTCGTCGGCGTCGGCGTCGATCGGGAAACTGGCCTCGTAGAGGAACACGTTCGACCAGGCCGGCCAGACGACCGCCACCGCGGTGACGGGCGCGAGCACGGCGACGGCCACCACGGCGAGGCGGTTGCGCCGCCACCACCCGGTCACGGGTTCGTCCAATCGGTCGCGACGATCTCGGCGTCGGAGACGCGCTCCAGCTCGTCGAGGTCGATGCGGAGCTCCGCCACCGAGTCGGCACGCGTGTCGTCATCGAGGGAGAGACGCAGGACGCCGGTGCCCGTCAGCACGTCCCCGGGAAGCTCGAAGGCGAGCATGCCGGTGCGTGAGACGCCCGTGACGACCTGTTCCCGGAACATCGACGGCATCCGCTCGCTCGCCCGGAAGGAGCGGTCGCCGATCGTCAGCTCGGCGCCGCCCAGAAGGCTGCCGGTCTGCTCGAGGGTGGAGCGGACGTCAACGTCGACGAGCAGCCAGGTGCCGTCCGCACTCCATCCGTTCGGCGCGTTCACGCCGTCCGAGATGCGGACCTGCTGCACGGTCAGCGCGAACTCGCGCCCCATAGCCTCCTCTCCGATGGCGGCGGGAACGACGAACGGCTCGACCGAGGCCGAGTCGTCGGGCGTGGCGAAGGCTACCAGCCAGGCGGCGGCCAGGAGCGCCGCCGTGAGGAGCCACGGGAGAGCGCGCTTCACTCGGTCACCCCCGCTCCGACATCCTCAATGGACAGCGTCGCGTACGCGCCGACCTCGACGTCCTCCCAGTAGTCCCCGTGGATGAAGAACTCGCCGGAGTACTCGGTCGCCGTGTGGAGGGCGACGCGCAGCTCGTCTCCACCCGCATAGGCATCGGCGGGGACGGCCCAGGTCAGCACGAGCGGAGCGGGTACGCCCGGCTGCAACCAGGGATTGAGGGTCGTGTCGTCGTAGCGTGCGATCGCGCCCGCGACGTCCGGGGCGTCGTCGACCCGGATCTCGGCCACGCTGCCCGTCGCCGTCGCCGGGCGCGCGGTGTCGTCGATGTTGGTCACGTCCACGAGCAGGACCAGCAGGCGCTCGCCCTCCGCCGGCGTGACCCCGGTGTCGCTCAGCTCGTCGATCAGAACGGCGCGCTGCGGCGTCATCTCCAGGCCGGCGCCCGTGAAGGTCTCACCGGCGGACAGCTCGGGCAGGGGCGGCTCCGGAACCGTACCGAGGCCGCCGAAGGCCGCCGTCGCACCGAGGATCAGCGCGGTCGCGATGCCGCCGATCCACTTCGTCGAGACGCGGTCGGCGACGGCGGTGACCCACTTCTTCGACGTCGGCGTCCGCGGCGCGGGCGACGGGCCGGATGCCGGCGCCACCGCCCCCTCCACGGCGCTCTGCACCGCCCCCGTCTCTGCCACGGGATCAGCATAGGGTTCGCCGCACATGCTGGAGAAGCGCCGGGCCCGCCGATTACGCTCAGATCAGCGGTCCCGCCGATGCCGACCGCGGACCGGAGGAGCAGACATGTCCGATGACGGTGTGAACCGCGAACCCTACGACCGGGCCCGCAGCCCGTACCCCGACCCCGCCGTGCCGATCCCGAACCCCGAAGGTGCGGTCCCCGGAGACCAGCCCACGGCCAACGAGGCGCCGTACCTCGGATACGGCGGGTCCTCCGCGTTCGCGGGAACATCCTCGGCGCCGCCCGCCGGAATCGGCGGCCTCGCGATCGTGACGCTCGTGGTCGGGATCATCGCCTTCCTCACCGGATGGATCCCGATCGTGGGCATCGTCATCGGTCTGGTCGGCATCGTGCTGGGCATCGTCGCGCTGCGGGGCAAGCCGGGACGCGTGCTCTCGATCGTCGGCCTCGTGCTCTCGGGACTCGGATTCCTCACCAGCGTGGTCGTCACCCTCGGGATCGTCGCCCTCATCCCGGCGTTCACCGCGTAGGGGCCGAGTTCCTGTTCCGCGGCGGAGGGCGGCCTCCGCCTGCCGGACGTCCGACGTGCCTCAGCGCGGGAGGACGGGGCCGCTCCTAGGCTGAGGCCATGCCCGCTGCTCCCGATTCGCTCTCCGATCCGATCGCCGAGCGCGCGATCGCCCTGGTGCGCCGCTGGGTCGCCGAGGCGGGGATCGTCGAGCCCGATCCGTCTGCCCGGCGACGGGACGAGGTGCTCCGAGACGAGCGCGGACTCTCGTTCACGCTCGCTCTGCTGGACGGCGTGCTGCGCCCCGAGAGCCTGAGTGCTGCCGCGGCACAACTGCGACGGATCGCTCCGGATGCCCCCGACGTGCTGCCGCGTTTCCTCCGCGGTGCCGTGCGCGTCGGTGGGGGGATCGCGCCCGCGCTACCCGCCGCCACTGTGCCGCTGGTCCGCCGGGCGCTGCGTGATCTGGTCGGCCCTCTCGTGCTCGACGCGCGAGCGGCGAGGCTCGGCGCCGCGATCGGACGGATCCGCGAGACCGGTGCGACGCTGGACCTCTCGCTGCTCGGTGGGGCCGTGCTCGGCGAGGCCGAGGCGGCCCGGAGACTCGACGGCATCCACGAGCTCATCCGCCGCCCCGACGTGGACCGCGTGACCGTCACGGTCGCCTCGATCCTGCCGCATGCGGATCTGTGGTCCTTCGATGAGGTGGTGGATGCCGCGGCGGAGCGCCTGCTCCCGCTCGCCGTCACCGCCCTCGCTCAGGGCGTGGTCATCACCCTGGACGTGGCCGAGTACGAGCACCTCGATCTCACGATCGCGGTGCTCACGCGCATCCTCGAGGATCCGCGTCTGGTCGCCCTCGAAGCGGGAATCGCCCTGCCGGCCCGTTTCCCGGACGCGCTGCCGGCGCTGCGCGAGCTGACGGCGTGGGCACGCGATCGCGTCGAGCACGGCGGTGCGCGCGTCACGGTGCGCCTGGTGAAGGGCGCGAACGGCCGGACCGAGCGGGCGGATGCAGTGGTGCACGGCTGGCCGCGGGCCGCCTACGACACCGAGCTCGACACGGATGCCAATCTCCTGCGGATGCTGGACGAGGCGCTGACCCCCGAGAACACCTCGGCGGTGCGGATCGGCCTCGGCGGACACGACCTGTTCGTCATCGCGTACGCATGGCTCCTCGCGACCGATCGGGGTCTTACCCCAACCACGGACGGGCGCGCAGACGTCGAGTTCGTGCTGTCGCCGGGCGTCGCCGAGGGGTGCCGCGCCGCCGTCTCGAAGGACGTCGGACCGGTGCGCCGGTCCGTCCCCGTCGTGCACCCCGACGAGCTCGATGTCGCGGTCGGCGAGCTCGCGCGTGTCGTGGAGGAGAGCGCAGCGGCCTCGCTGTCGGGGGCCGCTTCCGTCGCCGTGGACGAGAGCCGGTTCGTGCGCGCGCAGGGCCGATTCCTCGACGCGCTCGACCGGTCGGCGCAGCCGACGCTCCGCTCCGGGCCGCTGCGGACCCAGGACCGACGCGCCCCCGTGCACGAATCCGCGCGCACGCCTCCGGCCGCGCCGAAGGTCGAGACGGATCTCACCGACATCGTGCTCGGGATCTCGCGCGGTTCAGAGGGCGATCCGTTCCTGGAGACCGCCGTGTACTCGCGGCACGAGGCGGAACCGGATGCCGGCGGGGCGCCGGGCTTCGCGAACGCCCCGGACACCGATCTGTCTCTCGCGGCGAATCGGGAGTGGGCCCGCGGCATCCGAGCCAGCGTCGCGGGCTCCACGCTGGGCGTCACCGCGATCGAGGCGGCGCTCGCCTCGGACGAGGCTGCGATCGACGCGGTCGTCGCGCGGGTCCGCCGCTCCGGCGAGGACTGGGGAGGGCGTCCCGCGGCTGAACGGGCCGATGCGCTCCTGCGAGCCGCCGTGGCGACGGAATCGCGTCGCGCGGACCTCATCGAGATCGCTGCGCACGAGATCGGCACCGTCCTCTCCGAGGGGGACCGGGAGGTCAGTCGGATCGTCGACCTCGCGCGCTACTACGCCGCCACCGCACGGGAGCTCGACGCCGTGCCCGGAGCGCGGTTCGTCCCGTCCCGGGTGACCGTCGTCACGCCGCCGGCCGACTCCGCGCTCGCGACCCCTGCCGCAGGCGTCCTCGCCGCGCTCGCCGCCGGTTCCGGAGTCATCCTGAAGCCTGCGCCGGGTGCCCGGCGCAGCGCGGCGGTCCTCACCGAGATCCTGTGGCAGTCCGGCATCCCGCGCGATGTGCTCGCGCTCGTCGACGTGTCGGAGGGCCCGCTCGGGCGATCGCTCATCGCCCACCCCGACGTCGACCGGGTGATGCTGACCGGCTCGTGGGACACGGCGGTGGAGTTCCGGTCCTGGCGCACGGACCTGCCGTTGCATGCCGAGACGCGCGGCCCGAACACGATGGTGGTGATGCCGTCGGCCGACCTGGATCAGGCCGTCGCGGATCTCGTCCGCAGCGCGTTCGCGCACGCCGGGCAGAACCGCTCGGCGGCGTCCTCGGCGATCCTCGTCGGTTCGGTGGGCCGCTCGCGGCGCTTCGCGCGTCAGCTCGCCGACGCCACCCGCTCTCTTCGGGTCGGGTGGCCGGCTGAGCCCCGGGTCGATGTGGGTCCGCTCCTCGAACGGCCCGGCGGCGCGCTCGCCCGCGCGCTGAACGACCTCGCGGCCGATGAGCGCTGGCTCGTCCGCCCCGAGCCCCTGGCCGGCGATGTCAGCGGACGACTCTGGAGCCCCGGCATCCGCGTCGGCGTCCTCCCAGGATCCCCGGCGCACCTCGAAGAGGCCGCGGGCCCGGTGCTCAGCATCCTGCACGCGCCCACCCTCGCCCGTGCGATCGAGCTGCAGAACGCCGTGGCCTCCGGGCTCGCGGCCGGACTGCACACGCGTGATCCGGAGGACCTCGAGACGTGGCTGGACGGAGTCGAGGCGGGAAACCTCTTCGTCAACCGCGACATCACGGGTGCGGTGGTGCAGCGCCAGCCTCTGGGCGGCTGGAAGCGCTCCACGGCGGGCCCGGGCGCCAAAGCGGGAGGACCCCATCATCTGATCGGCCTCGGGACCTGGCGGGCGAGCAGTGGAGGTCCGGCCTCGAGCACGCTGCACCTGCGCGGACTCGACGCGAGGATCACGGACCTCATCGAGGCGGCGCAGCCGTCGCTGGACTTCGAGCGGTTCGAGTGGCTGCGCCGTGCTGCGCTGTCGGACGCCATCGCGTGGGATCGCGAGTTCGGGCAGGTGCGCGACGTGTCCCGTCTGGGAGTGGAGCGCAACCTGCTGCGCTACCGGCCGGTGGGGGTCTCGATCCGGGCCACGTCGGATGCCGGCTGGCACGAGCTGCTGCGCGTGATCGTGGCGGCCATCCGCAGCGGGGCGGAGTTCCTCGTCTCGACGCCGGTCGGGCTGCCGGCGGACGTGCGGCGCACCCTGACGGATCTCGGCGCCGCCGTCGCCGTGGAGTCGGATGCCGAATGGGTGCAGAGGATGGCGGGGGGTGGAGCCCGCGAAGGCGATCCCGACGCGCCGCCCCGCCCGTCACGGGTGCGGCTGGTCGGCTCACGGGACGCCGTCGCCGAGGTGCACGGCCTGCTCTCCGAAGCCACGGCCGGCGACCCCGGTCTCGCGATCCACGACGGAGAGGTCACGGCGGCGGGCCGGATCGAACTGCTGCCGTTCCTCCACGAGCAGGCGATCTCGATCACCGCGCATCGGTTCGGACGACAGGACGACTGGAGCGCCGCCGTCATCTGACCGATGCCGTCCGCGACCGCGATGTAAAGAATACTTGACATTGCGGCCGGTGCAGGCGTACCGTCCGTGTAAAGAATCTTTTACATGGAGGTCATCATGGTCTACGAGGAGCGCAACACCTGGTCGACCCTGATCGTCAGCGTCGTCGTGATGATCGGGTACGTGATCGTCGTGCTGCAGGCCGCGGGCGGAGGACCGCTGACCGGAGTCGACTGGTTCCCGCTGATGCTGTGGGCGATCGGCATCAGCATCGGTGCCACGATCGTGCTCAGCATCCTGTGGGGGATGATCGCGGGAGCGAAGGATCCGGACGACGTCGGCAGGAGCGATGTGCGCGATCGCGACATCAATCGGATGGGCGCCAGGGTCGAGCAGGCCTTCCTCGTCCTCGCCGGCCTCGGCGTCATCGCGCTGTGCGCCGTCGGCGCCGACGTGTTCTGGATCGCGAACACCATGTTCCTGGGCTTCGCCGTCTCGACCGTCATCGGGAGCATCGCCCGCGTGATCGCCTATCGCCGGGGGCTCGTGTGATGGTCAAGCCCACCCTGGTCACCAACACGATCCGCGCGAACCGCGAGCAGGCGGGGCTCACGCAGGCCGAACTCGCCAGGCGGGTCGGCGTGACGCGGCAGACGCTCATCGCCATCGAGCAGGAGAAGTACTCGCCGACGCTCGAACTCGCCTTCCAGATCGCCCGCGCCTTCGGCGTCGGGATCGACGACCTGTTCCAGTACCCGGAGGACTGAGATGACCGAGACGATGACGGCGTGGCGACGCGAGTCCTACGGCCCCGCCGCCGGAACCCTGCCGGAGGAGGTGCCGATCCCGGTGCCCGGCCGGGGCGAGGTCGTGTTGCGGGTGCGCGCCACGGCGCTCAACGCGGGAGACGTGCACGTCCTGCATGGGGACCCGCTGCTGGTCCGGCCGGTCTTCGGGTTCCGCCGACCGAAGCAGCCGGTGCGCGGCATGGACGTCGCCGGCACGGTGACCGCGGTCGGGCCGGAGGTCGTCAGCGCCGAGGTCGGCGAGGATGTGGTCGGGGAACTGGCCGGCGGAGGCGGGCTCGCCGCGTTCGCGGTCGTCGCGGCGTCGCGGCTGGTCCCCAGGCCCCCGCACGTCCCGCCCGCGCTCGCCGCCACGCTTCCGATCGCCGGAGGCACGGCCTGGCAGGCGCTCGACCTCGCGGAGGTCGGCCTGCGCGAGGGCACCGTGCCGCGCGTGCTGATCATCGGCGCCTCCGGAGGCGTCGGCACGTTCGCCGTGCAGCTCGCGGCGCTGCGCGGCGCGGAGGTGTGGGCCTCCGCCGGGGCACGCAGCGCCGCGCTGCTGGAGAGGCTCGGTGCGACCCGCACACTGGACCATCGGGAGACTCCGCTCGCGGAGCTCCCCGCCGGACGCTTCGACGCCGTGCTCGACATCGCCGGCGGCACGACGCTGCGACAGCTCCGACGGCTCGCCGCTCCCGGAGGCGTCGTGGTCCTCATCGGCGGCGAGGGCGGGGCGGTGCTCGGGCCCATCCCGCGGATCCTGGCGGCAGCCGTCCTGTCGATGGGTTCGCACTGCCGCATCCGCTCTCTCGCGGCGACCGCCCGGCCCGAGGTGCTCCACAAGCTCCTGGAGCTCGTCGACGACGGACTCCTCACCCCGGTCATCGAGCGCGAGTACGCCTTCGCGGAGGCCGCCCAGGCCCTCGCCCATGTCGAGGCCGGGCACACCGTCGGGAAGGTCGTGGTGCGCGGCGCGTGAGCGCGGAGCACGCCGCGCGGCCGCGATCTGGCGCGTTCTCAGCGGCGGATGACACAATGTCATCTGGCGTGCCCGTGTCGCATCTTCCCCGCCTCAGCAAGAGCTCCGGGTCGAAGGCCCGCCGGGCCCCTGGACAGCGTCCGCCGCATCTCTTCCGAGGAGCACCATGTCGACGCCCGAGACCGTAGCCACCACCACGGCCCCGACCCGCACGGCCTACCGCCGTCATTACCTGATGTGCCGCCCCGAGCACTTCACGGTCAGCTACACGATCAACCCGTGGATGGAACCGGCGAAGCCGACCGACACGGCCAGGGCCGTCGCGCAATGGCAGAAGCTGCACGACCTGTATCTGGAGCTCGGGCACGAGGTCGAGCTCATCGAGCCGCTGGCCGGCTACCCCGACATGGTCTACACGGCCAACGGCGGCTTCCTCATCGACGGCCGCGCCTACGTGCCGCGGTTCCGCTTCACCGAGCGAGCCGGCGAGGCCCCGGCCTTCGCGGAGTGGTTCCGCGCGCACGGGTACGACACGGTCGTCCCCGAAGAGGTCAACGAGGGCGAGGGGGACTTCCTGCTCGTGGGCGACGTGATCCTGGCCGGGACCGGATTCCGTTCCACGGGGGACAGCCACCGCGAGGTCGGAGAGGTGTTCGGCCGCGAGGTCGTCTCGCTCACCCTGGTTGATCCCCGCTTCTACCATCTCGACACGGCGATCGCCGTGCTCGATCCCGTCCAGGGAGTGGAGAACGGCGGTCCGGAGCGCGCGAACATCGCCTACCTGCCGCACGCGTTCGACGAGGCTTCGCAGCGCGAGCTCGCCGAGCGCTTCCCCGACGCGATCCGCGTGTCGGATGCCGACGGCGCCGTGTTCGGGCTCAACTCGGCCAGTGACGGCTACAACGTCATCATCTCGCCGCGTGCGACCGGTTTCGAGAAGCAACTGCGCGAACGCGGCTACAACCCGATCATGATCGACCTGTCCGAGCTGCTGCTCGGCGGAGGCGGCATCAAGTGCTGCACGCTCGAACTGCGGGACGCGAAATGACCGCTGCACAGACGCCCATCGCCGGCCTCGAGCCGCACGTCGCCGAGAACTACCACCCCCTGCCGGTCACGATCGCTCGGGGCGAGGGTGCGTGGGTGACCGATGTCGAGGGCCGTCGCTACCTGGACCTCCTCGCCGCGTACTCCGCGGTGAACTTCGGTCACCGCCATCCCGCGCTCGTCGCGGCGGCGACCGAGCAGCTGGGTCGGATAACGCTCACCAGCCGCGCGTTCATGAACGACCGCCTCGAGCCGTTCGCCGAGGCACTCGCCCGCCTGTGCGGCAAGGAGCTCGTGCTGCCGATGAACACCGGCGCCGAAGCCGTGGAGACCGGGATCAAGGTGGCCCGCGCCTGGGGGTACCGCGTCAAGGGCATCCCTGCGGACTCCGCGCGGATCGTCGTGGCGGCCGGCAACTTCCACGGGCGCACGACGACGATCGTCAGCTTCAGCGACGACGAGTCCGCGCGCGGCGGCTTCGGCCCGTTCATGACCGGCTTCGACGTCGTCCCGTTCGGGGATGCGGATGCCGTGGCCGCCGCGATCACCGACGAGACCGCCGCCGTGCTCGTCGAGCCGATCCAGGGCGAGGCGGGGGTCGTGATCCCTCCGGAGGGATACCTGCGCCGCATCCGGGAGATCTGCACCGAGCGCAACGTGCTGTTCATCGCCGACGAGATCCAGGCGGGTCTCGGGCGCGTCGGGGAGACGTTCGCGTGCGATCGCGAGGGCGTCGTCCCCGACCTCTACCTGCTGGGCAAGGCTCTCGGAGGCGGCATCCTGCCGGTGTCGGCCGTCGTCGGCGACCGGGACGTGCTGGGGGTGATCCGACCAGGAGAGCACGGCTCGACGTTCGGGGGCAACCCGCTGGCCGCCGCGGTGGGACTGCGCGTCGTGGAGATGCTCGAGACGGGCGAGGTGCAGGAACGCGCCCGCGCACTCGGCGCCCACCTGGCCACCGGACTGGAGAAGCTCGTCGGCCACGGCGTCGTCGGCGTGCGCGTCGCGGGGCTCTGGGCGGGCGTCGACATCGATCCTGCGAAGGGCACGGGACGTGAGATCGCCGAGAGGCTCCTGGAGCGCGGAGTGCTCGTCAAGGACACGCACGGCCAGACGATCCGCATCGCCCCGCCGCTCGTGATCCGCGCCACGGAGCTCGACTGGGCCCTCGAGCAGCTGCGGCTGGTCCTGGAGGGGTGACCTTCTCAGGCGGGCGCCCGGCGGGTCAGTTCCGTGACATGTCGTCGGCCGCCCGCTCGAGGGTCTCAGGCAGGAAGCGGATGCCGAGCACGCCGATGAGGCTGAGCACCAGGAGGTAGGCTGCGACAAGCCAGGGCGTGCCGCCTGTCGCCGCCACGAGCGCCGTGGCGACGAGCGGGGCGGTGCCGCCGACCAGCGCCGCCGGGATCTCCCGCGAGATGGCGATGCCGCTCCAGCGCATCCGCGTCGGGAACAGCTCGGCGAGCATCGCCGCGCTGACCCCGATCGTGCCGCCCTGGATGACGGCCAGGCCGAGCACGAGCGAGACGCCGACGAGGAATGAGCTCTCGGTGTCGAAGAGCAGGAACATCGGGAAGGCGAAGAGCACGCCGAAGACTGCAGCCGCCATCAGCACGGGCTTGCGGCCGATCCGGTCGGCGAGCCTGCCGCACAGGAGCGTGGCCGGGATGGTCAGCAGCTCCGCGATCACGAGCCCGATGAGCGCGTGGGTGGGATCGACCGACAGGGTTCCCGTCGTGTACTGCAGGGAGTAGGTCTGCACCACGTACACCCACGGCAGGGCGAACACGAAAAGGGCCATGCCTGGCAGGAGGATCCGCCAGTGCGTGCGGACGGCCTCGACGAGCGGAGCGGAGGTGACCTCGCCCTGACGCTCCACGGCCTCGAACGCCGCCGTCTCCTTGACCCGCAGGCGGAAGTAGAGGGCGAACGCGACGATCACGATGCTCGCGATGAAGGGAAGCCGCCACCCCCAGCTCTGGAACTGCTCGGTCGGGAGCAGGCTGACGAGCGTGAAGGTGCACGTCGCGAGGGCCATGCCCACGTAGACGGCGGAACCGGGGAATCCGGCGATGAACGCGCGGTTGCGCGTGGGGGCGGACTCGCTGGCCATCGTCATGGCTCCGGCGAACTCGGCGCCGGCGCCCGCACCCTGGAACAGGCGCAGCACGATGAGCAGGATCGGCGCCCAGATGCCGATGGTCTCGGCGGTCGGCAGCAGCCCGATGACGGTCGTCGCCACCCCCATCATGAGCAGTGTGGTCAGCAGGGTGGCCTTGCGGCCGATGCGGTCGCCGAAGTGGGCGAACACGAGTCCGCCGATGGGGCGCGCTCCGAAGCCCACCGCGAAGCTCGCGAATGCGCCGAGGGTGCCGGCGAGCGTGCCCGCGCCGGGGAAGAAGAGCGGCGCGAAGATGAGGGCGGAGGCGAGACCGTACAGCGTGAAGTCGTACCACTCGATGATGGTCCCCACGGAGCTGCCCACGACGGCGCGGCGCCGCTGCTCCTTCGAGTCCAGTCCTGATCGGTCGATGTCGGCGGTCACGGCGTCGGCCATGTCACTCCTTCGTGAGGGGGCGGTCCCGTCCAGGCTAGGAACCGTGACCGTTCCCGCGTATGTGCTCACCGCACATGGTCCTCAGGAGGGAATGCGCCTTCATCACAGGGGTGGCCGATCAGCCCGCCGCGCGAAGCTGCGGACTGATCGGCCACGGGATGGGGTGACGTGCTAGGCCGGGTTGTCGTCCGGGTCGAGCGAGCGGAGGGTGTCCTCCTCCGCCGGATTGTCGGCCGACAGCTGCTCTTCAGTCGTCTCGTCGCCGCCGAGAGGAGCGCCTTCCTCGTCGACGTCGGGGCCCTCCGCGGGCTCCTCGGGATGCGGTGTCCGTCCGGTGTTCTCGTCCATGCTGCGAGGCTACGGACGACGCAGGCCGTGGCCTAAGGGCATTGACAACCGGCGGTGCCTCACTGCACGGGCGGGGACTGGTTCTCGCCGTGCTCGGGAATGTCGTGATCGTCGTAGGACGACAGTTCGTCCTCGGACACCAGCTCGTCCACGTCGAGGACCGCGGGCCCGGCATCCGCGCGGCTCTCCGCGCTGAGCAGCTCCGGAGGGATGCGGATCGGGACGGTCGGCGCCACCGGCATCCCGAGTCGGCGCTGCAGGTGCCGCAGCCACCGGGGCTGGGCCCCGAGGATGCCCTTCTCGTCGCGCGATTCGACCTCGAGACCGTAGTAGTCCCCGATCTTGTCGATGAGCTGGGCCCGCTCGGCTCTGGCGTAGGCGCGGCGCTCGCGGATGAACGCGACCGTGGTCGACCAGCAGATCAGGAGCATGACGACGCTGAACGGCAGAGCGATCGTGATCGCGGCGGTCTGGAGCGCGGTGAGACCGCCCGCGAGCAGCAGGGCGATCGCGAGGATCGCCGTCACGGCGACGAAGAACGTGCGGATCCAGCGCTTCGGGTTCTGCTGGCCTCCGGTCGCGATCATGCCCATCACCAGGGCGCCGGAGTCCGCGGAGGTGATGAAGAAGATCGAGATCAGCAGGATGGCGCCGATGCTGACGATCGTGGTGCCCGGAACATGCTGCAGCAGTTCGAACAGGGCGCCCTCCACATCGACCGAACCGTCCGCGTTCGTGAGCGTTCCGGGCGACTGGAGCTCCAGGGCCAGGGCGGAGCCGCCCATGACGGCGAACCACAGGATGCCGAGCAGGGTGGGCACGAGGATGACGCCGGCGACGAACTCGCGCACGGTGCGCCCCTTCGAGATGCGCGCGATGAAGATGCCGACGAACGGCGCCCACGAGATCCACCAGCCCCAGTAGAACGACGTCCACTGCGCCTGCCACTGCTCGCCGGCCTCGCCCTGGAAGGCGCTGACGTTGAAGGAGAGCCCGACGAAGTTCTGGATGTAGTACCCGATCGACTGCACGAAGTCGCGCAGGAGGAACTCGGTCGGACCCATCACGAGCAGGTAGAGCACGAGGAGGCCCGCCATGACGAGGTTCGCGTTCGACAGCCACTTCATGCCCTTGGTGACGCCGGAGAGCACGGATGCGAGGACGAAGACCGAGATGACGAGGATGATGATGACCTGGGTCGGTTCGTCGGGCCGGCCGATGCCGGCGCTGGAGAGCCCGGCGCTGATCTGGATGACGCCGAGACCCAGTGACGTGGCGACGCCGAACAGCGTGCCCACCAGCGCGATCACATCGATCGCGTGCCCCCAGCCGCCCTCCACGCGCTTGCCCAGCAGCGGTTCGAGCGTCCACCGGATGGAGATCGGGCGCCGGCGCCGGTGGATCGCGTAAGCGAGCGCGAGACCGATCACCACGTAGATCGACCAGGCGTGCACACCCCAGTGCAGATAGGTCTGCCCGAGCGCCGCCTGGGCGAGCTGCTCGGGCGTTCCGGTGACGCCGGGCCGCGGATTCGTGAAGTGGCTGAGGGGCTCTGAGACTCCGTAGAACACCAGGCCGATGCCCATGCCGGCCGCGAACAGCAGCGAGAACCAGCTCATCAGCGAGAACTCCGGCTCGTCGTCATCGCGCCCGAGCTTGATGTCTCCGAACCGGCTGAACCCGAGGAACAGGCTGAACGCCACGAAGATCGCGGCGATCAGGACGTAGTACCAGTTGAAGGCGTTGACGATCGTGCTCTGGACGGCCCCGAACATCGCCTCGGCGAGGTCAGGCGCGATCAGCGTGAAGGTCACGAAGACGAGGATGATGCCCGCGGCGGGCCAGAAGACCCAGCGCTGGACCGGCGGAAGCGATCGCCGATGCTCCGTCGTGCCCGTGTCGGTCTGCGGGACGGATGCCGAGGCATCCGCGGTGTGCGCGTTCTCCGGTCCGCTCATCCTTCCACGGTAGCGAGATCGCGGTGCCGGCGGGGGAGGACCTCCGGCCCGGTGCCGGGTCAGCGATCCCGGTCGCGGCGCTCCGTGCGGATCGGCGTCGTCGCGGCGACCTCGTCGCTGAACTCCTCCGGCTCGACCCGGATCACCGAGAGCGGACGTGTCTCGTCGAGCGTCAGGAGGAACCGGGCGTCCTCACGGCGGTGCAGGCGTCCGGAGATCAGCATCCACCCCACGCCGATCATCATCGCCGCGATCCCGGCGAAGCCGCCGACCGCGATCGCCGCCCGCGGGCCGAAGGCGTCCGTGATCCAGCCGGCGATGGGCGCGCCGATCGGGGTGGAGCCCATGATGACCGCCATGTACAGGGCGAGCACGCGGCCGCGCAGAGCGGGGTCCGTGGTGGTCTGGACGTAGCCGTTCGCCGTCGTCATCATCGTGACGATGGTGAAACCGACGAACATCAGGGTCGCAGCATACGTCCAGTACGTCGGCATGGCGGCGGAGATGAGGGAGACGACGCCGAAACCGCCGGCGGCGAGGACGAACACGCGGATGCGCGCCCGATCGCGCCGCGCCGCCAGCAGCGCTCCCGCCAGCGACCCGATCGCCAGCACCGAGCTGAGCAGGCCGTATCCGTCGGCCTCGCGCCCGAACTCCAGCGCCATCGTCGAGGCGAAGATCGGGAAGTTCATGCCGAACGCCCCGATGAGGAACACCATCACGAACGTCACCGCCAGGTCGCTGCGCCGCCACGCGTAGCGGAAACCCTCGGCGATGCCCCCGCCACCTGCGCGGTTCTTCACCCGGGGGATGAGCTCCCCCGGACGCATCAGCAGCAGCGCGACCAGCATGGCGAGGAAGGTCACGGCGTTCGCGACGAACACCCAGCCCGTGCCGACCGCGACGATGAGGAGACCGCCGACCGCGGGGCCGAGCAGCCGGGCCATGTTGAAGGAGGCGGAGTTGAGCGCGACGGCGTTGGAGGCGTCGTCGATGGACACCATGTCGGAGACGAAGGCCTGACGCGCCGGGGCGTCGAACGCGTTCGTCATGCCGAACGCGAGGGCGAAGCAGAACATCAGCGGCAGGGTCATGACGCCGGTGAGCAGAAGCGCCGCCACGCCGAGCGCGAGCAGCATCAGCGTGATCTGGGTCACGAGCAGGATCCTGCGCCGGTCGAAGCGGTCGGCCACCCACCCCGTCAGGCTCACCAGCACCAGGGGAGGCCCGAACTGCAGAGCCATCGTCACGCCCATGGCGGTCGCGTCGTTGTCGGTCAGCTCGGTCAGCACCACCCAGTCCTGCGCCGTGGCCTGCATCCATCCGCCGACGTTGGACACGAGCGCGCCGAGGAACCAGATGCGGTAGTTGAAGCTCGAGAACGAGCGGAACATGGCCGAGCCGCCGCGCCCGGAGGCTCGGCGCGACGCGCCGGCGGGGTGAGCGGGCGTGGGGCTCATCGCTCGGCCACCTTCCGCATCAGGGCACTGGCTTCGCGGAGGATCTGCAGCTCTTCCTCGGAGAAGTCGAGCTGCGCGAGTGCGTCGGCCAGCGCGGCGTCGCGCTTGCGCACGGTCGCGGTGACGACGGCGGTCCCGGCATCCGTGATCTCCACCTGCACCCGCCGTCGGTCGTCCTCGTCCTGCACGCGGGTCACATAGCCGTCCTCGACGAGAGCCGCCACGGTGTTGGACATGGTCGGTGCGGTGACCCGCTCGCGCTGCGCGAGCTCGCCGATCAGCAGTCGGCCGTTCGTGTGGAGACAGGCGAGCACGGCGAAGTGGGCGTCGCTGACGGTGTCGTCCACGCGCTCGCGGCGGAGACGTCGGGCCAGGCGGAACGTGGCGAGGCGGAGGTCGGTGGCGGTGGTGTGCAGGGGATCCTCAGCGGCAGACATTACTTAGGTAGTCTAACTAAATTTCCGCCCACATGCGAGTGCCGCTTGGACAGGAACCGGTTTCTCGGCTAGCGTGAACGGGATGAAACTCGTCGACGACGCGAGCCAGTATCGCAATCCGATCATCGATGCCGATGTGCCGGATCCTGACGCCATCCGCGTCGGTGATCGCTTCTACCTCGTGGCATCGAGCTTCCACCGCGCCCCGGGGCTGCCGATCTTCGTCTCCGACGACCTGGTGAACTGGACCCGCATCGGATACGCGCTGGAGCGCAACGAGCCGGCCGCCTGGTTCGCGCTGCCGCGGCACGGCGGCGGTGTGTGGGCTCCGTCGATCCGGCACCACGACGGGCTCTTCCACGTCATCTATCCCGACCCGGATCAGGGGATCTTCGTCGTCAGCGCCGAGGATCCCGCAGGGTCGTGGTCGCCTCCGCGGCTGCTGCTGCCGGGTCTCGGCATCATCGACCCGTGCCCGCTGTGGGACGACGACGGCCGCACCTACCTGGTGCACGGGTGGGCCCGTTCGCGGTCAGGGCGCAAGAACGTCCTCAGCGTGGTGCCGGTCGATGCCGGGCTCACCACGACGACGGGACCTGCGGTCGACGTGATCGACGGGAACCGGCTGGACGGGTTCACGACGCTGGAAGGTCCGAAGTTCTACACGCGCGACGGCGAGTACTGGATCTTCGCGCCTGCCGGCGGCGTCGCGACCGGATGGCAGACCGTGTTCCGCGCGCGGCATCCCCTCGGGCCCTACGAGCACCGCATCGTGCTCGCGCAGGGGGACACCGCGGTCAACGGCCCGCACCAGGGCGCCTGGGTCGACGACGGTGCCGGCCGGGACTGGTTCCTGCACTTCCAGGACCGCGGAGTGTACGGGCGGGTCCTGCACCTGCAGCCGATGGCGTGGGGCGAGGACGGCTGGCCGGTCATGGGCGAAGCCGTCGCCGGGGGTCCGGCCCAGCCGGTGCTGCGGCATCCCGCTCCCTTCGGTGCGCGGCAGGGCTCTCGGACGCTCGTGCGACCGGACGACTTCGCCGGCGGCGTGCCCGGTCCTCAGTGGCAGTGGGAGGCGGATCCGGATCCGGAGGCCGTGGTCTCCGCCGCAGGCCCCGGCCTGCTGCTGCGCGGCGGCCCGGACGGCGACAACGTGCGCACACTGTCGCGCGTGCTGTCCCAGCCGTTGCCGGGCTGGGCATGCACGGCCGAGGTGGATGTGGAGCTCGTCGACTCCGAGCCGGGCGCGCGCGCAGGCATGGCCGTGCTCGGGCTCGCCTACGTGTGGGCGGGACTGCGGCGGACCGAGGACGCCGTGGAGGCCGTCGTGGCGGTGCGCGATGAGGACGACCTGCGCGAGCGCGTGATCCTGCGGACGCCGCTCGCATCGGCCGGGGCGCGCGTCGTGCTGGACGTCGACGCGGACGCCCGCGTGCGCGTGGGGCTGACCCTCGACGACACGAGGATCGACGTCGACCCGCAGTTCCGCGCGGTCGAAGGGCATTGGGTGGGCGCCGCACTCTCGCTGTTCGCAGCGGGCAGGCACGGAGCGGGCGAGACGATCGCTCGCTTCCGCGCCTTCGGCATCGTGAACGGGGATGAATGACGATGGCAGGACGACGCGCACGGACGGCGCCCACCCGCGAGACGACGATCAATGACATCGCGCAGGCGGCCGGGGTCTCGAAGGCGACCGTGTCGCGCGTGCTCAACGGCATCCCGACGGTCAACGCCGAGATCGCTCAGCGGGTGCGCCAGGTCATCGACGAGCTCGGCTACACGCCGAGCCAGACCGCGCGGTCGCTGTCGCTCGGCGTCAGCCGGACGGTGGGCGTGCTGGTGCCCGATCTCGGCAACCCGATGTTCCATCAGGTGCTGCACGGCTTCAACCGGGCGGCGGCCCGGGACGACTATCACGTGGTCGTGACGGACTCGTTCGAGGATGCCGACAGGGAGCCCGATCTCGCTCGCGACCTGCGCGATCGTACGGATGCCGTCGCGCTCTTCTCTCCGCGCATGACCCGACCGGATCTGCTCGAGCTCCTGCCCCGTATCGGGCCCGTGGCGGTGTTCAACCGGACCACCGGCAAGAACGCGGGCTCCGTGCTCATCGACTATCACGAAGGCGTGATCGCCCTCGCCCGGCATCTGATCGGCTTGGGGCACCGGAGGATCGCCTTCCTCGCCGGACCCGCGTACGCCAGGGCGAACTGGGAGCGCGAGCGCGGCCTGACCGAGATCCGGGAGTCCGAGGCCGACGTCGAGATCATCGACGTGCCCTGCGGCCACTCGTTCGAGGACGGTTACGACGCATGGCCCGCGGTCAGCGAGACCGGAGCGACCGCGGTGATCGCGTACAACGACGTGGTCGCGCTGGGGCTGCTCGGGCGGCTGTCGGAGGAAGGAGTGCGCGTACCGGAGGACCTGTCCGTCGCCGGGTTCGACGACATCCCGTTCGCGCGGTACTCGTCTCCGTCCTTGACGACCATGACGTCGCGGCTGGGTGAGATCGGCGAGAAGATCTGGACCGTGCTGCGCGCCGAGATGACGGCAGATCCGGAGCGCGAGCCGATCATGTTCTCGCCCGAGCTCGCGCCGCGGGGCAGCACGAAGGGCCGCGCATGAGCATCGAGCTGCTGCGCAGCGGATCCGCCGTCGTCGAGTACCACGACGGCAGCGGCGTCGACCCGCTGCTGTCTCCGCGTCCGTACCTGCTGGCGACCACGCCCTCCGGAGTGCCGGTCTCCGACCGGGAGCCCGAGGATCATCGTCACCACCTCGGGCTCAGTGCGGCGTTCCCGGACGTCGACGGCACGACGTTCTGGGGCGGTCGCACCTATGTGCGCGACCGCGGCCCCACGCTGCTCGCGAATCACGGCACGCAGCGCGTGCAGTCGCGGAGCATGCAGGACGGCACGGTCACCGAGCACCTGGCGTGGCTGGACGCGCACGGCGAGGTGCTGCTGGAGGAGGAGCGCACGATCTCGGCGCGCGCGGCGGATGGCGTGTGGGAGATCGCCTGGACCTCCGAGCTGCGGGCGGCAGACCGCATCATCACGTTCGGCAGCCCGCAGACGAACGGCCGCGAAGGCGCGTTCTACGGGGGACTGTTCTGGCGTGCGCCGTTCCCCTCAGCGCGCGTGCGGACCGCCGACGGCGACGGCGTCGCGCACGCGCACGGATCGCGCTCGTCATGGATCGCGCTCGACGCCGGCGACGCGGCCCTGGTCGCCGTCAGTACGAACGGGATGCCGTGGTTCGTGCGCGCCGAGGGATACGTGGGCTTCGGTCCGGCGATCGCCGTCGACGGCCGACGCCGGATCGAGCAGGGGGAATCCCTGCGCCTCGATCTGACCGTCTCGGTCTCTGATCGCGCACCGGCGGATCCCGCCGACGTCGCCGAGACGCTGCTGGCCGGCATGCGGAACCCCGTGTGAGCGACCCGCTGCGGACACTGCTCGGCGAGGCGGACGCCGCCGGCATCACGCTGCACTCGCTTGAGATCTCGATCGCGGGGCGCACGGTGGTGAGATCCGGCATCGCGCCGTTCGGACCCGACGCACCCCATCGGATGTACTCCGTCTCGAAGACCTTCACCGGCCTCGCCGTGCTCCTGCTGGCCGAGGAGGGCAGGCTGAGCCTGTCGGATCCGATCGCGACGCATTTCCCGGAGCACGTCCCCGTGCACGAGTGGCTGGCGCAGACCCGCATCGACGACATGCTCGCGATGGTCGGTCCGCACAGCAGGACCACCTACGTCGAGGCCTCCGACTCCTGGCTGCCCTCGTACTTCCGAGTGCCGCCGACGCATCGGCCCGGGGCCCTGTTCACTTACGACACCAGCGCCTCCTACGTCCTCGCCGCTCTCGTCGAGCGCCTTTCGGGGGCGCCCCTGCTGGAATACCTGCGCCCCCGGCTGCTCACCCCGCTCGGAGTCGGCTCGGACGCGCGCTTCCTCACCGGCCCCGAGGGCATCAGCCATGGTGGCTCCGGACTGATCATGGCGCCGGCCGACCTGCTGCCGATCGCTGAGACGATCAACGGCGGCGGAGTCCGCTCCGGCAGGCGCATCCTGCCGAAGCGCGTCGTCGCCCGTCTGATCGAGCGTCGCAGCGGCCCGGCGACCCAGACGTGGGGTGCGGCGCTGCGCGCCGGCTACGGTCGCCAGGTGTGGCTGCCCGGTGGAGGAACCTGGATGATGTTCGGGCTCGGCGGGCAGATCGTCTACGGCGATCCCGACCGCGCGCTCGCCGCCGTCGTCACCGCGGACACCACGCCGCTCGTCGGCGGTGACCAGCGCCTCGCGGACATGTTCCTGCGGGCGCTCGCCGGGCTGGAGCCGGATGCCGTGACCGCAGCGGAGCTCGCCGCGCCCGCGCCGGCGCACGTCACCGAGAACGCACGGACCGTGCAGACCGACGCGGCGCTGCTCACGGGAGAGCACGCGCCGGCCGCGCTGCGTCTCGAGCTGGACGTCGCGGGCGGCCGAGTGCGGTGGGATGCCGAGCACGACGTGTCCTTCTCCACCCTGAAGCCGACGTTCGTCCGATCCGCGCTCGGCGACACCGTCGTCACCGCCGGATGGAGTGCTGCCGGCGTGCTCGACGTGCGCCTCAGCGCCGTGGGCGACGACGTCGCGTCGGTGCGCCTGCGGCTGGTGGCCGCCGATGACGGCGTTCTCACCGCGATGTCGCAGGGATTCGGACCGGCGATCGATCCGTCCTGGACGTGGCGCGGCAGTTACCGGATCTGACCCGCGTCGACAACGGCGGGACTACAGGCCCTGTCCCGCGTCCCACAGGCGCTCGGTCTGGCCGGCCAGCAGCGCGTCGAGCGAGCCGGCCTGGGCGTCGGTGAGCGAAGCGACGTAGTCGATGATGCCGCGACCACGGGCCAGCCGGTCGCGGTCGGCAGCGGACCCCGGCCCGCCGAGCCGCCGGTGGTCGTCTCGGGCGAGCTCGACCAGGTCGATCAGGCGGCGCGGTGCACGCCGTGCGTCGGCGGGATCGTCGAGCCAGGCCGTGAACCCGTCGACCAGCCGCTCCAGCACGGTGGCCTGGCCGCGCTGGTACACCGCGAGGTCGGGGCGCTCCAGGATGAACCGCTCGTGCAGGAACTTCAGCACCGCGACCTCGTGCCAGGCGCGACGGTCGAGGCTGACGTGTCCGGAGCGGACGTCCGGATGCCGGTGCACCTCGACGGAGGACTGCAGCCGCGCGATCCACTCCGTCGTGAACCGGGCGAGGGCGCGATCCGTGGCGAGGGACCCGTCGAACGGCTCGGAGAGCAGGCCGTCGATGACCTCGGCCTTGACCCGGGCGACCGCCTCGCCGAATGCGTCGGGGTCGGCGATCCAGGCGTCCTTCTCCTCCAGGCGCCTCCAGAGCAGCTCCAGAGAGTGCCCCGGCGTGCGGGCATCCGCGCGCAGCGCGTCGGCGTCGACTGTGCGCAGACGGGCGAGGTCGCGATGCCAGCCGTGGAACTCCGCGGACAGCGTCACCGCGTTCAGGAGCCCGGCGCGATAGAAGTCGTCGAGGTCGTGCAGCGAGTACGCGATGTCGTCGGAGATGTCCATGATCGAGCATTCGACGGTCTGCTGCCCGCGTTCGATCAGGGGGTAGGCGGCGAGCGCGAGGCGGGCGTCCTGCTCGTCGATCGCATAGAAGCTGAACTTGCTCGCGCCGCCGCGGCGGGACCCGCCCTCTCCGCGCCGCCACGGATACTTCAAGACCGCGGCCCGCACGGCGGCGGTGAGGTTGAGGCCGACGCCTGGCCGGTCGTGCTCGTCGAGACGGGAGATGATGCGGAACGTCTGCGCGTTGCCCTCGAAACCCTCGCTCAGGCCGAAGCGGCTGCGCGCCAGGCGATCCAGGGTCTGCTCGCCGAGATGGCCGAACGGGGGATGGCCGAGATCATGGGCAGCCGCGGCGGCCTGTACGACGACCGGGTGCGCGCCGCCGAGTTCGGCGGCGACCCGCCCCGCCTCGTCGTCGCGGGCGGACAGATGCGTCGCGATCGCTCTGGCGACCGCGGCGACCTTGATCGAGTGCGTGAGCCGGTTGTGCACGGCGAGCCCCGCGCCCGTCTGCGAGATCACCTGGGTGACGGCGGAGAGTCGCGAGTAGTAGGGCGAGAACCGGATGCGCTCGACGTCGACGCGGAAGTGCGGATGCCCCTCTGTCTGCTGGAAGTCGTCGAGTGTCTCGGGCGCGCGTCGCTCCTGGCGCGGGTCATCCGTCATCCGCCCAGTGTGGCACGCCGGCGGGTTCTCAGCCCTTGACCGAGCCGACCAGCGCACCCTTGACGAAGTAGCGCTGCACGAACGGGTACACGACGAGCATCGGCAGCGTCGCGACGAAGATGACCGCCATGCGCACGGACTGCGCGGGCGGCACGATGTCGACCGCGGCCTCGCTGGCGTTCAATCCGCTCGCCACGATGACGATCTGGCGCAGCAGCACCTGGATCGGCCACAGCTCTGAGCTGTTGATGTACAGGATCGCGCTCTGGTAGGTGTTCCAGTAGTACACGGCGTAGAACAGGCCGATCGTCGCGATCGACGCCAGAGACAGCGGCAGCACGATGCGCCAGAAGACACCCAGCTCCGAGCAGCCGTCGATGCGGGCCGCCTCCTCCAGACTCTCCGGGATGCCCTGGAAGAAGCTGCGCATGATGACGAAGTTGAACGCGTTGATCGCGACCGGGATGATCAGCGACCACAGGGAATCGATCATCCCCAGGCTCTTGACGACGATGAACGTCGGGATCATGCCGCCGGCGAACAGCATCGTGAACAGCACCAGGAAGTTGATGACGCGGCGTCCCTTGAGGTGCTTCTTCGACAGTGCGTAGGCCATGAACGCTGTCAGCACCAGGCTGATGAACGTTCCGCCGATCGTCACGATCGCCGAGACACCGAGAGCGCGGAAGATCGTCGGGGTGGAGAGGATGTAGCGGTAGGCATCCAGGCTGAACGTCTCGGGCCACAGGATGAACGGACGCGTGGCCAGTTCTCCCGGCGTGGCGAGGGAGCTCGCGAGGACATTCACGAACGGCAGGACGCACACCAGAGCGAAGCCGATGAGGACGGCCCCGTTGATGATTCCGAACACCCGGCGCCCCGGGGTGATCCGGCTGCGGTTTCGGGCCTGGCGGCGGATCTGGATCGGGATCGTCGCGCTGTCGACAGGAGGTGCCGTGTGGGTCATTTCGAGCTCCCGGGGATGGGCGTGCGCACCGCGAACAGCGCTGCGGAGAGGAAGAACAAGAACGCGACGGGGTAGAGCACCAATTGGGTGCCGAACAGGCAGGCCAGGCCCGCACCGAAGAACCACCAGCCCGTCGAGCGGCGCCGGGGGCGATAGGCGGCGAAGAACCAGCCGATCGCGCACAGCAGCGCGATGAGGATGAGCGAGAACCCGAACCACCCCGCGAGGGTGTTGAGGGCGACGTGGGCGTCGGCATCCGCCACCTCGAGGCCGGCGGCTCGCAGCGCGGGCAGCACCGATTCCTGCAGCGCCTGATCGTCGGCGCGCGAGATCACGAACGCGAAGCCGCCCTGCAGGACAGCCGCAGCGGCGAATCCGACGGCGGCGACGATCAGCTCGAGGCGACGGCGGAACGGCGCGGCGGACGGAGAGGGGGTGGCGGAGGCATCCGGAGTGCTCGTCATGGCAGTCATACCGGCGCACCTCCGCGGGTCTCGAGGCTCGCCGTGCCGTCGGTGACCAGAACCGGGCCGTCGACTCCGGTCATGCGCAGCCCGACCATGCGCAGTCCTGTCGTGAACCGCGCGTGCACGCCCGCCGAGGCCATCGCCGGGACGCCATCGGCCATGGCGGGGACGGCGGGTGCGGGATCCGTCGCGAACGAGACCGAGAAGTCCTCGAGGGTCACGTCGTCGAGGGGTGCCTCGGGGAGCCCTGACAGCCACGCGGCGCAGGAGGTGACGTTCGTCGCCGTGATGTGAGCGAGATGGATGCCGCGGATGCGCGGCGTGCCCTCGTCGACGGGCTGCGGCGTGCGATCGGACACGATCGGGAGCCTGCCCTCGGGGCCGCAGAAGTAGAAGGGGTTGATGACGAGCGGGCACATCACCGCATCCATGACGATGTTCGACACGCGGACATCCGAGACGGTGCCGCCGCGGCCGCGCCGCGTCTTGATCCGGATGCCGCGATCGGTGCCCTGGAACACGCAGTTCGAGATCACGACGCCGCGCACGCCGCCGGACATCTCGCTGCCGATCACGACGCCGCCGTGGCCGTGGATCATGGTGCAGTTCGTGATCGCGATGTTCTCGCACGGCACGCGGTCGAGTGAGCGCTCGCTGCCGGCCTTGATCGCGATGCAGTCGTCGCCGACGTCGATGTGGCAGTCGCTGATGCGGACGTTCCGCGAGGATTCCGGGTCGATCCCGTCGGTGTTGGGGGAGTCCGGCGGGTTGATGATGCGGATCCCGGTGATGCGCACGTCGTCGCAGAGCAGCGGATGGACCGTCCAGGCCGGGGAATCGCGCAGGGTGACGCCGGAGATCTCCACGCGCTCGCTCTGGTGGATGCCGATGAGCGTGGGGCGCGGATACGCCAGAGTCCCGTCGCGGTGGGCATCCCACCAGCGCCGGCCGCTCCCGTCGATCACGCCGCGGCCGGTGATGGCCACGTCGACGGCGTCCCGCGCGTAGATGCACGGCGAGTGGATCGTGGTGGACGCGCCCTCCCAGCGGGCGGCCACGGGCGGGTAGAGGGCGGGGTCGGGGACGAAGCGCAGCACCGCCCCCGCCTCGAGGTGCAGCTCCACGCGGGAGCGCAGGCGCAGAGCGCCGGTCTCGTGCACGCCGGGCGCGATCGTCACGCGCCCGCCGCCCGAATCCGCGGCCCGGTCGATCTCGGCCTGCAGTGCACGGGTGGTCCGTTGCACGCTGCTCGCGCCGAGTCGAGCGATCTCGCTCTGCACCTGCGTCCCGCTCATGTCACTTCGTCTCCGCGTACGAGGCGCTGAGCTCCTCGATGATGGTGGACAGACCCTTGCCGTCGAGATCGGCGATCGCCGCCTCGTATCCGGCCATGTCGAGCTGGCCCACCATGTACTTGTTGTACGCGTCGTTCGCGGCCTGCTGGATCGTCGACCAGCTCTGGTCGAAAGCGTCGGACGAGAGCGGGAGCGACGGGTCGATGACGGCGAACTCCGCGTTCTCGGCGATCTTCTCGTTGCCCTCGTCGACATACGGCGTCGAGCTCTTGAAGGTCGTCACGATGTCGGACGGACGCGAGGAGTTGTACGGCTGCACCTCCTGCTCCCACTTCGGCTGGTCGGCGATGGTCACGACGCCGTCGGCGTCCACCGTGTAGTGCTCGTCCTCGATGCCGTTCGTCATGAGGGCGAACGCCTCCTCGTCGAGCAGCTTGTCGATGAAGGCGAGGATGCCTCTCAGCTCGGCTTCGTCCTTCACCTGCGTCGTGGACATCGCCAGCCAGCCGCCGAAGCCGCCGTTCGTGTCCGACAGGATGCGTCGCGGCACGTCCTCGAAGGTGATGTCGTTGATGAGTGCCCACGCCATGGGCGTGTTCGGGTCGGCGCTGAGCGCGAGGTTCATGTAGTTCTTCGCCTCGAACAGGCCGGTCACGACGATGCCGCCCTTGCCCTGCGCGATCGCGTCGATCTGGTTCTGCTTCTGCATCGTCACGAACTCGCCGTTGACCGCGCCCTGCTCGTACAGGCCCCGGTACCACTCCATGGCCTGCTTGAACTCGTCGGTCTGGAAGGTCGGGACGACCTCGTCGTCGTCCGTGACGACGAAGTTGTTCCCGGCGCCGAAATAGCCGGCGAGGCTCTTGAAGCCGAGCTTGAAGCTCTCCAGCCGGTCGATGAACCCGGTGGTGTCGTCCTGGCCGTTGCCGTCCGGGTCCTGCGTCGCGAACGCGACGGCGACCTCGCCGAGCTCCTCGATCGTGTGGGGCGTCTCGAGGCCGAGGTTGTCGAGCCAGTCCTGGCGGACCAGCACGCCGTATCGCGCCACGGGCTTCTGGAACGGGACACCGTAGAGCTTGCCGTCGACGCGTGCCGAGGCGATCGTGTTCTCATCGATCCGGGAGAGGTTCTCGAACTCGTCCAGGTACGGCTCGACGTCCCAGAACTGACCCGACTTCAGGGCCTGGCGCACCGAGGTGTTCGAGATGTTCGTGAGGGAGGTGATGTCGGCGAGCGAGTCCGAGGCGAGGGCGGCGTTGATCTTCTCGTCCTTGGAGGCATCCGGCACCCACTGGAAGTCGAGCTCCGTGCCGGTGTACTCCTCGAGCGCCGTCTGGATCGGGCCGTCCGCTTCCGGCGTGGTCGGCGTGTGCAGCATCGCCATCCACGTGATCTTCTCGGGGATCTCGGCGGATCCGCCGTCGGACGCGTCGCTGGATGCGCCGCATCCGGTCAGCGCGAGTGCGACGACGGCAGCGGAAGCGACGGCGATTCCGAGCCTGGGGTGATTCCTCATTGTGATCTTCCTCTCGCAAGGTGGGCGGGAGCGCGCGTGGTTTCGTGTGCTCCGGGGGGTGAGGTCAGGAGGGCCTCGGCTGCGGCGTCCGCGACGATCCGGCCGAAGACGATGCGCGTCACGAAGCCCACGGCCGCCGCCGGGATGGCGACGCCGAACAGGACGAGCAGCGGCAGCGCGTAGGTCGCCAGCAGCCAGGTGCAGGCGACGACGGCCGCCGTCGCGACGATCGTCCAGTGCAGCGAGCCGACGCCGATCATGAGTGCCGTGCCGAGCTGGCGGCCGATGCCGCGCACGTCGGTCGCGGCCATCACCGGGAAGACGTAGGCGGCGACGATGCCGACGGCGATGAGCGCCATCACGTTGGCGAACTGCAGGAACCAGTCCGACGCCAGGAAGATGTTGGTGATGACGATGGCTGCGGCGGCGCCGAGGATCCAGCCCATCGCCGCCGAACGCCAGTACTGCGTGCGCAGATGGCCCACGAAGGCACGGGTCACGGGCGGGGTCTCCCCGAAGCGGAACCAGCGGTCGATGTAGGCCGCGACCGCGTAGGACGCCGGGCCGATTCCGAAGACGACCAGGCCGGCGACCGTCGCGGCGATCCAGAGCAGGTTGAGGTAGGCGAGGCGGTACATCCCGCGCAGGAACAGGTTGATCCGCATGAAGCCCTCGAACGAGAACATCAGTACACGCCCTCCTCGCCGAGCTTCTTGGCGAGCTTGTTCGCCGCGATGACCAGGAGCAGGCCGACCAGGCCCTTGAACAGCCCCACGGCGGTGGCATAGCTGAGCTGACCGTTCTGGATGCCGGCCGTGTACACGTAGGTGTCGAAGATCTCGCCGACCTCGCGGTTCAGCGAGTTCAACAGCAGGAACATGTGCTCGAAGCCGAGCTCGAGGAAGTCGCCGATCGACAGGATGAACATCACGACGATAGTCGGGCGGATCGCGGGAAGCGTGATGTGCCAGGTCTGAAGCCACCGCCCCGCGCCGTCGATCTCGGCGGCTTCGTACAGCTGGATGTCGACCGCGGTCATCGCGGCGAGGTAGATGATCGTGCCCCATCCGGCGGTCTTCCAGATCTCCTGGACGGTGTACAGCGGGCGCAGCCAGTTCGGGTCCGTGAGGAACGGGATCGGGTCGAGACCCCAGGAGGCGAGCAGGGTGTTGATGCTGCCGCCGTCGGTGGTGAGCATCACGTAGAACAGCGAGACGACGATGACCCACGACATGAAATGGGGCAGGTAGATGACGGTCTGCACGCTGCGCTGGAACAGTCGGGTCCGCACCTCGTTCAGCATCAGCGCCAGGATGATCGGCACCGGGAACGAGAAGATCAGCAGCAGCATCGAGATGACCACTGTGTTGGTCAGCAGCATCAGGAAGGTGTCTTCGGTGAAGAACCGGATGAAGTGCTCGAAACCGACCCAGGGACTTCCGGTGATGCCGCGGAACGGCGAGTAGTCCTGGAAGGCGATGACCAGGCCGCCCATCGGGACGTACTTGAAGATGATGAAGTACGCGATGCCGGGCAGGGCCATGAGGTACAGCGCCTTGTGGCGCCAGATCTGCTGCCACCACGGGCGGGGGCGGTGCGTGATCGGGGGTGCGTCCTGCGCCTCGGGGACGTCCGGCTGGGCGGCCTTGGGTGCGTCCAGCACGGTCATGCCTGCGTCCGCATCGCGAGATCGGTCACCATCGGGCCTCTTCCTGCGCTCGTCATCGAGTTCGGGTGCGGTCACGTCAGAAAACGCTTCTTCGGTAACCGGTTTCCCGAGAGTAGCACGGGATCGGATCGGCAACAACCGCCGGTTGTGGAACCGTGATCGAAGCGCTTCTCCGACCCTAGGGGGTGCGATCGCGAGCCGTGGTCCGGCGCGGAGGACGACAGAATGGATGCCGTGACCATCGCACTCGAGCTCGCCGTCCAGGATCCGGCCGGAGTCCGCATCGCCCGGGAGGTCGGCGCCGCGCGCGTCGAGCTCACCCAGGGCCTCGCCCTCGGCGGCCTCACGCCCTCGCCCGCGACTCTCGAGCTCGCGCTCGAAGCCGCGGGTGCCGACGGCCCCGAGGTTCACGTTCTCGTGCGGCCGCGCGCCGGGGGATTCCGCTACGACGCGGACGAGGTCGCGGTGATCGAGCGCGATGTGCGCTTCGCGATCGCGGCGGGGGCGGCCGGCGTCGTCGTCGGATGCCTGGACGCGTCCGGCGCACTCGATCGGGACGCCATGGCCCGCCTGGCGGACGCCGCGAACGGGGCTCCGGTGACGCTGCACCGCGCGATCGACGTGACGGCAGACCCGATCGAGACGCTCCGGGCGGCGCGGGAGCTGGGCCTCGCGCGCGTGCTCACCTCGGGCGGCGCCTCCGCCGCGATCGACGGACTCGAAACCCTGCGCCGTCTCGTCGAGGAGGCCCAGGGCCGCATCGAGGTGATGGCCGGCAGCGGGGTGGATGCGGCATCCGTCCCCGCGATCGCCGCGACAGGGGTCGACGCGGTGCACTTCTCCGCCAAGCGCACCGTCGCCGAGGACGGCGGCGTGCGGATGGGCTCCGCCTCGGACGGCGTGGGCGGGCACGAGGTCACCGACCGCGACGCCGCGTTCGCGGTGCGGGCCGCGCTGGGACTCTGACGCCCGGCGACACGAGGGGGACACGACCGCACGGCATCCGTAGACTCTCTGCCATGGCCGCCCCCCGCAATGCCGCGTCCCGCACCGCCGAGTTCATCGATGCGCACGGCATCACGATCGTCTACGACGTGCATCCCGCGCAGGGGAAGCCGCGGGGAGTCGTTCAGCTGCTGCACGGCGTCGGCGAGCACGCCGGCCGCTACGGGGAGCTCATCGCGGCGCTGACGCGCACCGGGTTCCACGTGTACGCCGACGACCATCGCGGGCACGGGCGCACCGGCATGCGTCAGCATGGGGATGCCGCGAAGCTCGGGCGCCTGGGCAAGGGCGGGCTCCACGCCGCGCGGGACGCGATCTGGCAGCTCACCGGCATCATCCGCGACGAGAACCCGGATCTGCCGCTCGTGCTGTTCGGGCACTCGTGGGGGTCGTTCCTCGCGCAGATGCTCCTCAACGACCATCCCGACGCGTGGGACGCCGTCGTGCTCTCCGGCTCGGCGCTGCGCACGCCGCTCATGCTCAACGCCGCACCGCTGAACGCGCGATGGGAGGGCGCGGACGCCACCGGGTTCGAGTGGCTCAGCCGGGATCCCGCCGTGTGGAAGGCGTTCGACGAGGACCCGCTCACGACGAGCGTTCCGCTGCTGAAGCTGTTCGGTCCGATCGAGGCGCTCAAGCTCTACGGGCGGCCGCGGAAGGACCTCGGCCGGGACATCCCCCTGCTGCTCCTGGTCGGCCGCGACGACCCGGTGGGCGGCCCTCGCAGCGTGCACCGGCTCGCGGACGAGTACCGCACGCGTTCCGGCCTCACGGATGTGACGACCCTGGTCTATCCGGATGCCCGGCACGAGATCTTCAACGACCTTCAGCAGGGTGAGGTGCGCGCCGACCTGCTCGCGTGGCTCGACCGGCACATCCCCGCCCGCGACTGATCTCCGAGCATCCCGCCCCCGCCGGTCCGTGCCCCGCGCTGGTTCGCGCCCCCGCGTCCCTCCCGTCCCCTCGCGTCCCCTCACCTTCCTCCCGCACAAACCTCTCCGTATTCACGAGACCCCGTCGTATTCACGTGCATAACGAGAGGTCTCGTCACGGAGGAGAGGTTTGTCACGGAGGGGAGGTTTGTCGTCGGGGAGGAGAGGTTTCGCCGGGGCGGCCGGGGCGGGCGGGGCGAGTGGCTGGCCGCGCGGGGTGAGCAGGACCGGGCGGGGCCGCCGGGCGTAGGCTGGGACGGTGCATGGTGAGTACAAGGTTCCGGGCGGCAAGCTCGTCGTCGTCGATCTCGAGGTCAAGGACGGCAGGATCGCCGATTTCCGGCTCGCCGGCGACTTCTTCCTCGAGCCGGACACCGCTCTCGACGACATCGATCGCGCCGTCAACGGCCTGATGGCCGAATCGGATGCCTCCGCCATCGCCGCCGCGGTCCGCAGCGCGCTCCCGGACGGCGCGCAGCTGCTCGGCTTCAGCCCGGAGGCGGTCGGCACGGCCGTCCGCCGCGCGCTCGTCACCGCTCCCGGATGGCGGGACTTCGACTGGGAGATCGTGCACGAGAAGGCCGTCTCCCCGCGAATGAACCTCGCGCTGGACGAGGTCCTCACCTCCCGCGTCGGCGAGGGGCGCCGCCGGCCCACGCTGCGCATCTGGGAGTGGGACGAATCCGCGGTCGTGATCGGATCGTTCCAGTCGTACCGCAACGAGGTCGATCCCGAAGGGGCGGCGCGGCACGGTTTCGACGTCGTCCGACGCATCTCCGGCGGCGGCGCGATGCTCATGGCCGCGGGGCAGATCGTCACGTACTCGCTGTACGTCCCGGCATCCCTCGTGCAGGGTCTCACGTTCGCCGATTCCTACGCGTTCCTCGACGACTGGGTGCTGCAGGCGCTGCGCTCGCTCGGCATCGACGCGACCTATCAGCCGCTCAACGACATCGCCTCGCCCACCGGCAAGATCGGCGGGGCCGCTCAGAAGCGCCTCGCCAACGGCGGCGTGCTGCATCACGCGACGCTGTCCTACGACATCGACGGCCAGACGATGACCGAGGTGCTGCGCATCGGTCGCGAGAAGCTCAGCGACAAGGGCACGACCTCGGCCGCCAAGCGCGTCGACCCGCTGCGCAGCCAGACCGGTCTCGCCCGGGCCGAGATCATCGAGCGCTTCAAGGACACCTTCCGCTCGCTCACGCAGGCCGAGGACGGCGCCATCGCCCCGGATGAGTACGCCGACGCGGAAGCCCTCGTGGAGTCGAAGTTCGCCACCGAGGCATGGCTGCACCGGGTCCCGTGATCCCCGCGCCCCCCTCCGAGAACCGTTCCGCGTCTCCCGGGTCCGTCCGGATCGTCCACGGGGACAGCCTCGACATCGCACGGACGCTGCCGACGGCATCCTTCGCGCTGGTGTACCTCGACCCGCCGTTCAACACCGGTCGCGCACAGGAGCGCCAGGTCGTCACGGCCCGGCGGTTCACCGAGCAGCCGGAGCTGGACGTCGAGGTCGACGCGGAGGACGAGCCGTCGCCGAAGGAGGTCCGGCACGGCTTCCATGGGCATGCGTACGAGCGCGTCCGCGGCATCCTCCGCGCGTACGACGATCGCTTCGACGACTACGGCGCGTTCCTCATGCCGCGACTCGAGGAGGCCTGGCGGCTGCTCGCCGATGACGGCACGCTGTACCTGCACCTGGACTACCGGGAGGCGCACTACGCGAAGGTCATGCTGGATGCCGTGTTCGGCCGCGACTCGTTCCTCAACGAGCTGATCTGGGCGTACGACTACGGCGGCAAGTCGCGCCGGCGCTGGCCGACCAAGCACGACACGATCCTCGTGTACGTGAAGACCCCGGGTGCGCATTACTTCGACTCGGATGCCGTGGACCGCGAGCCGTACATGGCGCCGGGCCTGGTCACGCCCGAGAAGGCGGCGCGCGGGAAGCTCCCGACCGACGTGTGGTGGCACACGATCGTCCCGACCACCGGGAGAGAGAAGACCGGCTATCCGACGCAGAAGCCCGAGGGGATCCTCCGGCGGATCGTCCAGGCGTCCAGCCGCCCGGGAGATCGCGTGCTCGATCTCTTCGCGGGCAGCGGCACGACGGGGGCGGTCGCCTCGGCGCTGGGACGCGATGCCGTCCTCGTCGACGACAACCCCGAGGCGATCCGCGTGATGCAGGCGCGGATGCCGCATGCCGAACTCGCCTCGAACGGACCGTCACGCCCCGGCACGTGACACCACCACGCGGCCGTCCTCGAGCTCGACCCGCTGGTCGATGCGGCGGAACTCACCGGGGTCGTGGGTGACGGCGACCACGGCCGCGCCAGTCGCGGTGAGCTGATCGACCGCGTCCGCGATGATCGCCCGTGACCGAGCGTCCAGCGCGGCCATCGGCTCGTCCAGCAGCACGAGATCGGCTCGCTGTACGAGCGCCTGGGCCAGCAGCGCGCGCTGCCGTTGTCCGCCGGACAGGGTGCCGATCGGTCGTCGGGTCAGGTCCGTGAGTCCGACACCGGCGATGGCCTCTGCCACGAGGGCGCGGTCGGTCTTCCGGGCCGGACGCCACGCGCCCAGGCGCGCCCAGGTGCCCATGGCGACGATGTCCGCGACCGTCAGCGGCAGATGCGGCGGAAGGGGCGTCGACTGCGGGACGAGGGCCACACGGGCGCCGCGGCGCACTTCGACGGAGCCGTGCCGGGGGACGAGCAGACCCGCGGCGACCGACAGCAGGGTGGACTTGCCCGAGCCGTTCGGCCCGGACACCACGACGAGCCGTCCGGCGTGCGCGTCCAGGTCGACGCCGCGCAGGGCGCGATGCCCGTCGTGATCGACGGCGACGTCGCGCAGCGACAGCACCCGGGTGGTCGGAAGCAGAGCAGAGGAGGACACGCCCATCAGTATTGCAAATGAAAATCATTCTCAATAACTGCTACAGTCGCTCCCTGTGACCCTCTTCGACCCCTTCGCCGCCGAGTTCGTGCAGCGCGCCCTTCTCGCGGGTGCTCTCGTCGCCGTGGTCTGCGGCGTCGTCGGCACCTGGGTGGTCCTGCGCGGCATGGCCTTCCTCGGCGAGGCGATGGCGCACGGCATGCTTCCGGGCATCGCCGTCGCGACGCTCGCGGGCGTCCCCGGCATCCTCGGCGCGGCCGTCAGCGCGGCCGCCATGTCGTTCGGCATCGGCGCGCTGCAGCGACGCGGGCGGCTCTCCGCCGACACGAGCATCGGCCTGCTGTTCGTCGCCAGCCTGGCGCTCGGGGTCATCATCATCTCGGCTTCGCGCAGCTTCGCCACGGACGCCACGGCGATCCTGTTCGGCGACATCCTCGCGGCGTCCGCCGAGGACGTGGCGCTGCTGACGGGCGTGGTCGTCCTCACGATCGTCGTCGCCGCGCTCGGACACCGCTCGTTCGTCGCGCTCACGGTCGACCCGCGCCAGGCGCAGCTGCTCGGGCTGCGCCCGAGGCTCGCGCACGTGCTGCTCGTCGGCCTCATCACTCTCGCCGTCGTCGCCGCCTACCAGGCGGTCGGATCCCTGCTCGTGGTCGGCATGCTCCTCGGCCCCGCCGTCGCCGCGGGGCCGTGGACCACGCGCATTCCCACCGCCATGGCGCTCGCCGCGGCGATCGGGATCGCCGCGGTCGCCGCCGGGCTGCTCATCTCCTGGCACGCCGGCACGGCGGCCGGAGCGACGATCGCGTTCGTCGCGATCCTCGCGGCCGCAGCGTCCGCCCTCCTGCACCGGTTCGTCCGGTTCGTCGCCGCGCGGCAGGACCGCGCCCTTTCCGAAAGGACCCCATGAGATTCCGTGTCGCCGCAGCATCCGGCATCCTCCTCCTCTCTCTCGCCGGGTGCGCCGCACCCGCCGCGCCGAGCACGACGGAGCCCACGAGCGAGGGCGACGGGCACGGGCACATCGAGGGGGCGCAGGAGCTCGCCGAGCCCGCACTGCACCTCACCACGGTCGACGAGAAGGGGTCCGTGCATCATCTCGACCTCCTCGACGAGGAGGACTCCGTGCTCGCCGACATCGATCCGGTCGAGGAGGTGGTGTCCGACGGGAGATACCTGTTCGGCATCCGGGACGGCTCGGTCACCGTCATCGACAGCGGGGTGTGGACGTGGAGCCACATCGACCACTTCCACTACTACGAGGCTCCGGCCCGCGTCATCGGAGACGTCTCCGGCAACGGCACGCCCGCCGTCGTCACGGGCGAGGTCGGCGTCGGCGTGCGCTTCGACGACGAGGCCGTCCTCCTCGACACCGCGGCACTCGCCGACGGGCGGATCGAGGAGACGTTCCGCATCGCCGCCGAGGGCGACGGCGTCGTGGTGCCGCTGACCTCCGGGGCCGTGCTCACGGACGCGGGCGCCGGGGCCGAGCAGCCGGGTACCGTCCGCGTGGTCGGGAACGACGGCACGGCGAGCGAAGAGCTGCCCTGCGCGAGCGCGAGCGGGACCATCACCACGGTCGTCGGCGTCGTCATCGGCTGCGCCGACGGAGCGCTGCTGTTCGCCGGCGGCGCCCCGGAGGCGCACGAGCGGATCCCGTATCCGCAGGCGACGGCTCCCGCCGCCACGTCGTTCGCCGCCCGGGAGGGGCGACCGAGCGTGGCGGCCCTCGCCGGAGAGACCGGAGTGTGGATCCTCGACACGCGGGAGCGCGCCTGGACCCTGGTCGACGTCGGCGAGCCGCTCGTGCACGTCGCCGCCGTCGACGACGCCGAGGGACGCGTCCTTGCGCTCACGGCCGACGGAGCGGTGATCGTCCTGGCCGGCGGCGCGGTCGTCTCGCGCACCGAGCCGCTCGTCTCGGCATCCCTGGCGGATGACGAGGTCGCACCGCACGTGCGGTTCGTCGTCGACCAGAACCGCGCCTATCTGAACGGGCCGCTCGAGCAGACGATGTGGGAGATCGACCCGGCGGACGGCGCGCGCCTCTCGCGCGTCTTCGAGACGGCGTCGACGCCGCTGCACCTCGCGGGGACCGGACGATGAGCCGCCCGCTCCGCGCCGCTGCGGGAGTCCTCGCGATCGCCCTCGCCGGAGGGCTCGCCGGCTGCGCCGTCTCGGGGGAGGACCGGCCGAGCGTCTACGTCACCACGAACATCCTCGGCGACGTCGTCTCCGAGATCGCCGGAGAGCAGCTCGAGGTCGTCACGCTGATGGCACCCGGCGCAGACCCGCACTCGTTCGAGCTGTCCGCCCAGCAGGCCGCGGGGCTGCGTGACGCGGATCTCGTCGTGGCCAACGGGCTCGGTCTCGAGGAGGGCCTCGCGCAGCACGTCGAGGCCGCGGCCGACGAGGGCGTCGAGGTCTTCTCCGCCGGAGACCACGTCGAGGTGCTCGAGTACGCCGAGGGCGCCGGTCCGGATCCCCATTTCTGGACCGACCCGGCGCAGATGCTCCTCGTCGTCGACGCTCTCGAACCCGCGCTCGTCGAGCTCGCCGGCTCAGCCGGACCTGACGTCCGCGCCGCAGCGGACGCCTACCGTGCCGAGATCGCGGCACTGGACGACGAGATGGCCGCAGCGCTCGGCGCGATCCCCGCCGAGCACCGCGCGCTCGTGACGAACCACCACGTGTTCGGCTACCTCGCCAGGAGCTACGACGTGACGCTGCTCGGCGCGGCGATCCCGGGCGGCACGACCCTGGCCGCTCCGAGCGCCGCCGACCTGCAGGAGCTCGTGGACGCGATCGACGCGGCCGGAGTCCGCACGATCTTCGCCGAGTCGTCCTCCCCGGACCGCCTCGTGCAGGTCCTCGCCGACGAGGCCGACCGCGACGTGGCCGTCGTCGAGTTGATCACGGAGTCGCTGGCGCCCCCGGGGGAACCCGGCGACACCTACCTGGACATGATGCGCGTCAACACCGCGCGCATCACCGAGGGCCTGAGCCCCTGAACGCCCGGACGGGCAAACGAGAGGAAAGAAAGAATGACACAGCCGAATCGAACGGTGCGCCTCGCAGCCGGAGTGGTCGGTGCGGCGCTCCTGCTGACGGGGTGCGCGACCCAGTCCGCGGCCGAGCCGGGCGACGCCGCGACGTCGGACACGGATGCCGCGGCCGGCGGACCGCGTCTCGCGATCGCATACGAGGGCGGCGTCCTCGTCGTCGACGGGGAGTCGCTCGAGGTGATCGAAGACCTGCCCTCGGAGGACTTCGTCCGCCTCAACGCCGCCGGTGACGGCAGGCACGCGTTCGTCACCACCTCGGAGGGCTTCCAGCTTCTCGACGCGCGCGAGCCGGAGCTGACCGACCTCGTCGTCGAGGCCGCAGCGGCGGGTCACGTGGTCCGTCACGGGGGCAAGACGGTGCTGTACGACGACGCGACCAGCGACACGACGATCTTCGACACCGCGGCGCTCGCCGAGGTGGACGCAGAGCTGCCCGAGGCCGAGGTGATCCCCGGCGTGGAGGCCCATCACGGCGTCTCGGTCGTACTGGAGGACGGCACGTTCGTGACAACCGTCGGAGACGCGAGCGGACGCACCGGCATCCGAGCCGTCGACGCGGACGGGCACGAGGTCGCCGTGAGCGCCGAGTGCCCCGGCGTGCACGGCGAGGGCACGGCCGAGGGAGAGGCCGTCGTGTTCGGCTGCGAGAACGGCGTGCTCGTGTTCGATGACGGCGTCATCACGAAGCTCACTTCGCCGGACGAGTACGGCCGCATCGGCAACGCCTACGTCTCCGAGGACAGCCCGCTGGTCGTCATGGACTACAAGGACGATCCGGATGCCGAGGGCTACCTCCTGACCGACATCGCGCTCGTGGACACCGAGGCGAAGACGCTGGAGAAGGTCTCCCTTCCCGACGGCGTCAGCTACACGTTCCGCGGGGTCACCCGCACGGAGGACGGCGACGCCGTGCTGATCGGGTCCGACGGGCGCCTGCACGTGATCGACCCCGCGACCGGCGAGATCACGGCGTCGCACGACGCGATCGAGGCGTGGGAGGGCCCAACCGAGTGGCAGCAGCCGCACCCGGCGATCGCGACGACCGGCGACGTCGTGTACGTCACCGACTCGGCGAACAGCACGATCGTGGCTCTCGATCCGCACACCGGCGAGCAGATCGCGACGGCCGAGCTGCCCCAGGTGCCGAACGAGATGGTCGTCGTCGGCTGACACCCTCGCTCTCGACGAGCCGAGGATCAGACCAGGGCGAGGGCGGAGTCGTAGGCCGTCGTCGTGACGGTCGGCCCGTCGCCGCCGAACTCCCGAGACGTCCCCGGATCGGTCCGCCACGCGGGCCATCCGGGGGCGCCGGAGGAGAGGAACGAGACCGCCGCGCCGTGCATCTCGTCGGCGAGCGACTGCGGCGGGCGCGGCCCGGCCAGCGCATCGACCCGCACACGGTCCAGCCCGTCGAACCAGAACGGGACGTCGAGGCAGTGGCACGACCAGCCCTTGGTCGGTGAGACCCAGCGGAACGCGTACGCCCAGGTCTCGGCATCCGCGCCGCTGCGCGCCTCCGCGACACGCGCGACCAGACTGCGGAACACGTGGTCGGTGACGAAGCGGCCGACCATCGCCGCCGGTCCCTTGGCGCGCTGCGCGCGGTTCGCCGTGAGATACGCGCGTCGCACCCGACGGTCGCGCAGACCCGCGCGCAGCAGGACGCCGGCCGGCACGAAGCGCACCGCCCACGGTGCCTGGTCCGCGATCATGGTGAACTCGTCGTCCGTCGCGCCGATCAGGAGGGGCTTGTCCGCTCCGACGCCCGCCCTCAGGGCGTCCACGGCCGGTCGCGTGACGAGCTCGCCGTCGATCATCGGTCCCCACGGCAGACCGTCCTCGATGAGTCCGGTCAGCAGGCCGAGTCCCTTCCGCGCGGGCAGCGCCTGGGACTGGACCTTGAGGACGCGGCCCTCGGACACGGATCGGAAACCGGCGACGTCCGCCTCGACGCCGAGGATCCCGGCCAGTCGCTCGCCCCGCTCTCTGGCGCTGTCCGCGGGCACATCCGCGAGAGCCGGAGAGATGGCCATCGCCGCGTGGAACAGATGCTGGGCCGCCGGCATGCTCAGCAGAGTCAGCACGGCGCCGCCGCCCGCCGACTGGCCGCCGATCGTCACGCGGCCGGGGTCGCCGCCGAAGGCCGCGATGTTCTGCTGCACCCATTCGAGGCCGGCGATCCAGTCCCGCACGCCGCGGTTGTGGGGTGCCCCCTCGATGTACCCGAAGCCGTCGAAGCCCAGCCGGTACGAGATCGACACGGTCACGACGCCGTCGCGGTTGAAGCGGCTGCCGTCGTACCAGGGACTCGCCGGTGACCCCTCGGTGTAGCCGCCGCCGTGGATCCAGACCAGAACCGGCAGCGTCTCGTCGCCGCCGGGCGACGGCGTGAACACGTTGACGTTGAGCGTGGCGTTCCCCGGGATCGGCGGTTCGGGTATGAGCGTCTCGCCGGGATCGCGCCGCAGCGCCGTGGCCCCGTACTCGAGTGCGTCGCGCACCTCGGTCCACGGCTCGGGAGGCACCGGGGCCGCGAACCGGCGGTCGCCGACGGGTGCCTGGGCGAACGGGATGCCGAGGAAGGCGGCGGAGGCCTCGGGGGTGCCGGCGTCCCGCCAGAATCCGCGGACGGGACCGGACGCGGTGTGCACCACGGGTGCTTCGGTCACGCTGCTGCTCCTTCCCCCGGGCGCAGCGCGTCCAGGAACTTCTCGATGTGGGCGGCCATGTCGATGCCGGGGTCGAGCAACCAGAGCGACTGCAGCCCGTCCGAGAGCGCCTGCACGCTGGTCGCGACCCAGGCCGGATCCAGGTCGGCGCGGATCTCGCCGTCCTCCTGTGCGCGCACCACCGCGGCGCGGAACTGCTCCTGCAGCGCTTCGGTGCGCTCCCGGAAGAACGCGTGCGCCGGATGCTCGGGATCGACCGCCTCGACCGCGAGCTGCGCGTACAGCTGCACGAGTCCGGGCACGGTGGCGTTGTGGCGGATCACGGTCAGCAGCATGTCGATGTCCGCATCCTCGCTGCCGTAGGTCTGCTGGTCGTGCTCGTCGCGCTTGCGGAGGATCGCGGTGAACAGCTCCTCCTTGCTGTCGAAGTAGTGCAGGAGCCCTGCGGCGCTGAGCCCCACGGCCTCCGCGAGTTCGCGGACGGACGCCCGGCGGTATCCGTGCGCTGCGACGACGTCGAGCGCGGTCGTGAGGATCTCCTCGCGCTTGGCGATCCCCTTGGCATAGGCCCCGCGTCGCGTCATGCTCACAGCGTATCCGTGACGGCGCGCCCGGGGAAGTGAAAACCGAACGATGCTTGCTTTTTGCGCGAAGGCGGACGTATTCTGACCGTGCGATCCACGGCGGATGCGGCGAAAGGCGAACTCAGATGACCGATGCTCAGGACCTCACCCTCGAGGAGAAGGCCGCGCTCACCAGCGGCGCCGACTTCTGGACCACCACCGCGATCGGTCGGGCGGGCGTCCCGTCGATCATGCTCACCGACGGCCCGCACGGCCTGCGCAAGCAGCGCGGCGCGAGCGACAATCTCGGCCTCAACGACAGCGTGCCGGCGACGTGCTTCCCGCCCGCCGTCGCTCTCGGCTCGTCATTCGACCCCGAGCTCGCGGAGCGCGTGGGCGTGGCGCTCGGCGTGGAGTCCGCGATCGAGGACGTCGCGGTGATCCTCGGTCCCGGCATCAACATCAAGCGCTCGCCGCTGTGCGGCCGCAACTTCGAGTACGTGTCCGAGGACCCGATCGTCGCGGGCCGGATCGGAGCGGGTCTCGTCCGCGGCATCCAGTCCCAGGGGGTCGGTTCGTCGCTCAAGCACTTCGCGGCGAACAACCAGGAGGACGACCGCATGCGCTCCTCCAGCGACATCGACCCGCGGCCGCTGCACGAGATCTACCTGCGCGGCTTCGAGTACGTCGTCAAGGAGGCCCAGCCCTGGACCGTGATGTGCTCCTACAACCGCATCAACGGCGTCTACGCCTCCGAGGACCCGTGGCTTCTCGGCGACGTGCTGCGCGAGGACTGGGGCTTCCGGGGGCTGGTCGTCTCCGACTGGGGTGCGGTGAACGACCGCGTGGCGGGGCTCGAAGCCGGACTCGACCTCGAGATGCCCTCCAGCGGAGGCGTCACGGACGCCCAGATCGTCGCCGCCGTGAAGGACGGCTCGCTCGATGAGGCCGTGCTCGACACCGCCGCCGGTCGCGTGCTCGACCTCGTCGCCAAGTCCCAGGCCCGCCCCGCCGCAGCCGGACCCCTGGACGTCGAGGCCCATCACGCCCTCGCTCGCGAGGTCGCGGGCCGGTCGATCGTGCTGCTGCAGAACGCGCCGGTGAACGGCGCTCCCGTGCTGCCGCTCGCGGCCGATGCGTCGGTCGCGGTGATCGGCGAGTTCGCCCGGACGCCGCGCTATCAGGGCGGCGGCTCGTCGCACATCAGCCCGACGCGTCTCGACACGGCTCTGGACGCCTTCGGCGACCGCGTCTCGTTCGCTCCCGGCTTCACGTTCGACGGATCGGGGGACGCCGAGGCGCTGAAGGCCGAGGCCGTCGCCCTCGCGGGCCGCAGCGATGTGGCCGTGCTCTTCCTCGGTCTGCCGGAGGCCGAGGAATCCGAAGGGTTCGATCGCACCCACATCGACCTGCCGGCGGTTCAGCTCGAGCTCGTGGATGCCGTGCTCGCCGTGAACCCGAAGGTGGCCGTCGTGCTGTCCAACGGGTCGGTCGTCGCCCTCCCGTTCGCCGACCGTGTGCCCGCGATCGTCGAGGCGTGGCTGCTCGGCCAGGCGGGCGGATCCGCGACGGTCGACGTGCTCACCGGGGCCGTGAACCCGTCCGCGCGGCTCACGGAGACCATTCCGCACCGCCTCGAGGACACCCCGGCGTTCGGGAACTTCCCCGGCTCGTTCGGCCATGTCCGCTACGGCGAGGGCGTCTTCGTCGGGTACCGGTGGTACGACGCGCGGCGCATGGACGTCGCCTTCCCGTTCGGGCACGGCCTGTCGTACACATCCTTCGCCTACGGGGCGCCGAGCGCGACGGTCGTGGACGGCGGGGACATCGCCGTGACCGTCGCGGTGACGAACACGGGCTCCGTGGACGGCCGCGAGGTCGTGCAGGTGTACGTCGCGCCCGAGGTGTCCGCGGTCGAACGCGCTCCGCGCGAACTGAAGGCCTTCGCGTCCGTCGCGCTCGCCGCGGGGGAGACGAAGGACGTCGCGGTCGTGGTGCGTCGCGAGGACCTCGCGTACTGGGACATCCGCGTCGACCGGTTCGTCGTCGAGGGAGGTGCCTATCGCGTCGAGGTCGGCGCCTCCAGCCGCGACCTGCGAGGATCGACCTCCGTGCACGTCGCCGGGGACGAGGTCCGCATCCCGCTCACCGCGAACTCGTCGATCGGAGAGCTGCTGGCGCATCCGGTGGTCGGTCCGATCGTGAGCGAGCAGCTGGCCGGTGGCCAGGCCGCCGCGGAGGGCGCGATGGATGCCGGGATCATGAGCGACGAGGCGATGGCGAAGATGATGGCGTCCTTCCCGATCGGGCGCCTCGCCGGTTTCCCCGGCATGGGGGTGACGCGGGAGCAGGTCGCTCAGCTCATCGCCCTCGGCAACCAGCCGTAGTCGCGCGGCGGCCGGTCCCGCCCCGCCCGCCTTCTGCTACACCTTTCGGCGGATGCCACAGAAAACTTCTGTGGCATCCGTTGATTCGTGGCGCAGAACCCGCCGGCGGAAAGTGTGACACAATGTGGCGAGAACTCTGACACTTTGTGTCATACTGATCCCGACGAAGCGCGAGGAAGCGACGTGACACGACCTCCGGCCGGCCCGCAGACCCTGCTGCGGAGCCTGAACGCGCGAGCGATCCTGGAGGCGCTGGCACGTCGTGGCCCCCTGACCCGCGCGGAGTTGATGGGCGAGACCGGGTTGTCGCGGACGGCCGTCACGCAGGTCCTGAGGATGCTGGAGACCGGGGAAGCTGTGGCATCCGCTGGGGTGGACCGCGCGACGCACGGACCGGCGGCGACCCGGGTCTCCCTCCATCCGTCGCTCGGATGCGCGGCCGCCGTCCACATCGATCACCATGCGGCGAGCGTCGCGATCATCGATGCGACCGGCCGCGTCCTCGCAGAGCGCACCGGCCCGTTTCCCGCCATGGGAGACCTGTCCGACCGCGTCGACGCCGTGACCGCCTTGATCGGCACCGCGCTGACACCGGCGGGGGGACCGTTGCGCGTCGCCGTCGTCGGGGTCCCCGGCATCGTCACCCGCTCGGGCGAGATCCGCGACGACCAGGGCCCGGACGGCGGCGCGTTCCGGTCGGCGCTCACGACGCGGCTGGGCTGCGACGTGCGCATGGAGAACGACGTCAATCTCGCGGCCCTCGCCGAGCTCGCCGGCACCGTCGCCACGGACCTGGAGAGCTTCGCGCTGCTCATGATCGACGACGGCCTGGGCGCCGGGATCGTCATCGACGGGAGCCTGCAGCGCGGGTCGGGAGGCATCGCCGGCGAGGTCATGTACCTGCCCCACCCGGACCTTCCCGTCGGGGCCCCGGTGCTCAACGAGGTGGTCGTCGCCGACCTCGCGCTGACGAACGACCGAGACCCGGAGGCGCCGCTGCGGTTGCACCTGGACGCGGCTCTGGAGGGGGACGCGGCCGCGATCGAGATGATGGCGGAGCTGGCGCGCAGACTCGTGCTCGTCGCAGGCGGCATCACGCTCGTCGTCGATCCCGCCGCCTACATCCTCGCGGGCGACGCAGCGCATCCCGCATTCGTCGACGCGGTGCGCCAGGCGGCCGACGACGTCGCGCACCTGCTCCCGCTCGCCTTCCGCGTGTCGTCCTTCGGCCGCGAGGCGACGCTGGTCGGAGCGGTGAGCGAGGCCACCGCCGTTCTGCGCGAGACCGTCTTCTCCGCCGTCCTCACCCGAACCGACAGGACCCCGCGATGACGCCTCCCTCGGATCTGACCGCCCGCCTCGGACTCGCCCCCGAGGCGCGGGCCGTCATCATCAACGCCGACGACTTCGGGATGTGCCACGCCGCCAACACCGCCATCACCGGCCTGCTCGAGCGCGGACAGCTGGACTCGACCACGGTCATGGTGCCGTGCGCCTGGGCACCCGAAGCGCTCGCGTTCGCCGCCGCGCGCACCGACCTGGACATCGGCGTGCACCTCGTCCTGACGAGCGAGTGGAGCGACTACCGCTGGCGTCCGCTGACCGGTTCCGCGACCTCGCTGACGGATGCGGCGGGATACTTCCCGGTCGAGGTGCGCGCGGTCGAGGAGCACGCGCACGCCGCGGACGTCGCCGCCGAGATCGCCGCGCAGCTGCAGGCGGCGCTGGATGCCGGGGCCGACGTCACGCACCTCGACAACCACATGGGATCCGTCTACGGCCTGGAGACCGGGCGGGACTTCCTCGGCGAGGTGTTCGCCCTCGCGGCGGCGCACGGGCTGCCGTTCCGGTTGCCGCGCATCGTGGACGGACCCGAACTCGACCCGGCGCTCCAGCCGGTGCTCGACCGCGCCGCAGCCGCCGCCGACGCGGCGGGAATCGTCATCCCTGATCGGCTGTGGACGCATCCCTTCGCCCTCGCGGGGGAGGGCACGGACGCCGAGGAGACCTACGAACAGGTGCGGGACGGATTCCTCGCGCTGCTGAGGGCGGTGCCGGCCGGCGTCACCGAGATCTATCTGCACCCCATGGTCGACGACGACGAGCTGCGCGCGGCGGTCGACTTCAGCGCGGCCAAACGCGGATACGAGCTGCGACTGCTCACGGACCCGCTCGTGGCCGCTACGATCGCCGACGAGGGTCTCATGCGGATCGGCTGGCGGGCCCTGCGCGATCTGCAGCGCGGCGGGAGCCGCTGAGGCGAGGAGAGCCATGAGCCTGGTCACCCGCATCCGAGACCGACGCCTCGGCGATGCGCCCAGCCGGGCGCAGACGATCGCGTTCGGGGCATCCGGCTTCCCGACGCAGCTCATGGCGCAGACCTTCTCGGCCTTCGTCGTGTACTTCTACGTGGCGCACCTCGGCGTGCCGGCCGAGTGGGTCGCCGCGGCCATGATCGCGCACGGCATCCTCAACGCCCTGCTCAACCCCGTGGTGGGCGCCCTGTCCGACCGGATCCGCACCCCGTGGGGACGGCGGATCCCGTGGATCGGGCTGGGCATCGTGCCGCTGGTCGTGGCGTTCGCCCTGGTCTGGATGCCGCCCGCGCTGCCCGCCGGCGGACTGATCGTGTGGTTCCTCGTCGTGGTCGCCGTGTACGACATCGCCTTCGTCGTGGTGGTGCTGAACATCTCGGCGCTGTTCCCCGAGATCTTCCGCACCACGGCCGAGCGGGCGCGCGGCAACGTCCCGCGGCAGATCTTCGCGATCGTCGGGATGGTGCTGGGGACGGCCGGGGCACCGCTGCTCTACGACAGCATCGGCTGGCCGGGGATGGCGATCGCGCTGGGGGCGGTGTGCCTGGTCATGCTCGTGTGGTCCTTCGCCGGCGGCATGATCGAGCGCCGAGGCGAGGTCCCGGATGCCGAGGCCGCCATGATCTGGAGCGACCAGCTGCGCTACACGTTCGGCAACCGCGCGTTCGTCCCGTACGTGCTGGGATCGCTGTTCGTGCAGACCTCGATCGCCGTGATCCTCGCGGCGATCCCGTTCTACGTGCGCTACTCGCTCGGCGCGGCCGAGGGCGACGGGAGCATCCTGCTCGGGGCCATCTTCGCGACCGCCATCCCCGCCATCGTGCTGTGGAGCGTGGTCGTGCGGCGCACGACGCCGAGGACCGCCCTGCTGTGGGCGGTGGCCGTCTTCGGGATCACGGTGCTGGCGTACCTGCTGCCCACGAGCGTTCTCGGCGCGGCGCTGGTCGGCGTCGCCGTCGGGATCGGCGTGGGCGGGCTGCTGCAACTGCTCGAGGTCGTGCTGTCCCAGATCATCGACGAGGATGCCGCGCGCACCGGGCACCGTCGCGAGGGCGTGTACTTCGGCGTGAACGGATTCGTCGTGCGGGGCTCGGTCGTGCTGCAGGCGATCGTGGCGGCGTGGGTGCTGAACGCGGCCGGATTCGACGCCGCGCTGGGCGACGCCCAGCCGGATGCCGTGGACGGCGGAATCCGCATCATGCTCGCCGTCGTGCCGCTGGCGTTCACGGCGCTCGGCTGGCTGTGCTTCTGGCTGTACCCCATCCGCACGCGGGACTACGCCCCCGCGTGATCCCGCGTGCGCACCGTCGCCGCCCGCGTCCCGTCGCCGCCCGCCGCCCGCCGCCCGCGAGACTTGGTTTGCGGGGCGAGACTTGGCGCAGTAGACCAAGTCTCACCTCGGAAACAAAGTCTCGCGGCCCGAAGCAGCGCGCGAGGGATCAGGCGCTGCGGCGGGCCTCCCAGCCGGTGCGGACCATCTCGTCGACCGTGTAGCGCATCTTCCAGTCCAGGTCGCGGGCCGCGAGGTCGCCGGCCGCCACGATCCGGTCGGGGTCGCCGGGGCGGCGCGGACCGATCTCGGGCGTGAAGTCGATGCCGGTGACGCGGGCCACGGCATCCATGATCTGCTTCACGCTCAGCCCCTCGCCGGAGCCGAGGTTGTAGGCGGGCTCGATCGGCTCGCCCGCGACGAGGCGCTTCGCGGCGGCGACGTGCGCCGCGGCGATGTCGCCGACGTGCACGTAGTCGCGGACGTTCGTGCCGTCCGGAGTGTCGTAGTCGTCGCCGTTGATCCGCGGGGTCTTCCCGGCCAGCAGCGCCTCGAAGACGATCGGGAAGAGGTTGTGCGGGCTGACGTCGTACACCGCGGGATCGGCCGAGCCGACGACGTTGAAGTAGCGCAGCGAGGTGTGCCGCAGAGGCGCGTCGGACGAGGCCGTCGCGGTCGCCTGATCGCGCAGCAGCCACTCGCCGATGAGCTTCGACTCCCCGTAGGGGCTGGCCGGAGCCTTCGCGGTGTCTTCGGTGACGAGGGCCACGTCCGGCGTGCCGAAGACCGCGGCGGACGACGAGAAGACGATGTTCGTCACGCCGGCGGCCGCCATCGCCTCGAGGATGATCCGGGTGCCCTCGACGTTCTGCGCGTAGGTGTGCAGCGGGCGCTCGACCGAGACGCCGGCGTACTTGAACCCCGCGACGTGGATCACGCCGTCGGCGTCGTGATCGCGCAGCGCCTTCTCGACGAGGTCGCGGTCGAGGATCGAACCCCGTACGAACGGGACGCCCTCGGGCGCGAAGGACGCGACGCCGCTGGAGAGGTCATCGAGGATGACCGGCTGGAGCCCGGCATCCGCGAGAGCGCGGACGACGTGCGATCCGATGTAGCCGGCGCCGCCGGTGACGATCCAGGACATGCTGTTCCTCTCCTGCCGCTGCCGCGGCTCGCTTCCTATTCTTCCAGCCCGGATGCTTCTTCCAGCCCGGAACCCGCGATCACGCGTCGCGGCGGGCGCCGGCGGACGGCGTCACCGTGAACAGCGCGGGCGCGGCGTGGCCGGCCGCGGCGAAGGCCGCTTCCACGGCGGCGGACACGGCGGCCTCGGCATCCGCCTCGATCAGAGCGATAGCGGCGCCGCCGAAGCCTCCGCCGGTCATGCGCGCACCGAGCGCTCCCGCCGCGAGCGCCGCCTCCACCGCGGTGTCGAGCTCGGGGACCGAGATCTCGAAGTCGTCGCGCATCGACGCGTGCGAGGCGACGAGCAGGTCGCCGATCGCGCGCGGCCCCTCGGAGCGCAGCACGGCGACCGTGTCGAGGACGCGCTGGTTCTCGGTGATGACGTGGCGCACGCGACGGAACGTGACATCGTCCATCAGCTCCTGCGCCCTGGTCAGGTCGTCGACCGAGACGTCGCGCAGCGACGGCACGCCCATGATCGCCGCGCCGCGCTCGCACGCGGCGCGGCGTTCGCCGTAGCCGCCGGTGGAATGGGCGTGCTTGACGCGCGTGTCCATCACGAGGATCGCGAGCCCCGCCTCCGCGACCGCGAGCGGCACCTGCTGGGCCTCGAGCGTGCGGCAGTCCAGGAAGATCGCGGTGTCGACTCCGCCGATCATCGACGCCATCTGGTCCATGATGCCGGTCGGGGCGCCGACGGCCTCGTTCTCGGCTCTGCGCCCGATCCGGGCGAGGGCCGTGCGGTCGAGGTCCGCGTTCCAGAGGTCGTTCAGGGCGGAGGCGGCGGCCCCCTCGATCGCCGCGGAGGACGACAGCCCCGCGCCGACGGGCACGTCGGAGGCGATGGCGATGTCGACGCCGGACCCGGTGGCCCCGGCATCCTGCAGCGCCCACGCGACGCCGAGCGGATAGGCCGCCCACTCGGGCACCGCGGGCTGCGCGCCGGCCGGCGTGGGGAACAGTCGGTCGAGCTCGTCCAGGGCGACCTCGACCGGCTCCTCGGCGAACGTCGAGGCGACGCTCACGCGGCCCAGGCCGTCGGTGCGCAGGCCGACGGCCGCGACGGTGCGATGCGGGATCGCGAACGGCAGCACGAAGCCCTCGTTGTAGTCGGTGTGCTCGCCGATGAGGTTCACGCGGCCGGGGGCCGACCAGATGCCGTCGGGCTCGCGGCCGGCGAGGGAGGCGAACAGCTCGCGGGCGGTGGTCTCAGTGGTCATGGTGTCCTCGTGTGGGGCGTCGTTGCGGGAGTTCTCGGGCGGACGGCGGGTGCCGGCATCTGCGGTGCAACCGGATGCCGTGATGGGCGGTTCCGGTCGCCAGCGGTTCAGGCGGCGGGGTCGGCGACCGACGCGACCGCTTCGCGCAGCCGCGCGGCGGAGGTCTCCGGCGGGATCTCGGCGGTCCAGGCCCACATCGCGGACTCGCTACCGGCCAGGAACTTCAGCTTGTCGGCGCCGCGGCGGGGGCTCGTGAGCTGCAGGTGCAGGCGCACGGTGTCGCGCCCGACGTTCACGGGGGCCTGATGCCAGGCCGCGATGTAGGGCGTCGGGGTCTCGTAGAGGGCGTCGACGCCGCGCAGCAGCCGCAGGTACAGCGGAGCCAGCTCGTCGCGTTCGGCATCCGTCGTGGCGGCGAAGTCGGGGACGTGCCGATGCGGCATGAGGTGGACCTCGAGGGGCCAGCGGGCGGCGAACGGCACGAACGCCGTCCAGTGCTCGCCCTGCAGCACGACGCGGTCGGAGTCCCGCTCGGAGTCGAGGATGTGCTGGAACAGCTCGGGGGCGGTGCGGTCGATGCTGTCGAGCACGCGCGTGGTGCGCGGGGTCACGTACGGGTAGGCGTAGATCTGGCCGTGGGGATGCGGCAGGGTCACGCCGATCGCCTCGCCGCGGTTCTCGAACGGGAAGACCTGCTCGATGCCGGGGAGCGCGGACAGTGCCGCGGTGCGGTCCGCCCACGCCTCGATGACGGTGCGGGCACGGGTGACGGTCTGGGTGCCGAACGAACCGGAGTGCTCCGGGCTGAAGCACACGACCTCGCAGCGCCCGACCGAGGTGCGCGTGCGCTCGAAGCCGAGGGCCGCGAGGTCGTCGAGTCCGCGCGGGGGGTTGGATGCCGTCGGCACGCCGCCGAAGCCGTCGGGCAGGGCGGGCCCGAAGGCGGGGGAGCGGTTCTCGAACACGGCGACGTCGTAGCGGGACGGGATCTCGGACGGGTTCGTCGGGGTCTGCGGGGCGAGCGGGTCGGCATCCGCCGAGGGCATCATGACGCGGTTCTGCCGGTTCGCGGCGACGGTGATCCAGTCGCCGGTCAGGACGTCCAGACGCATCGTCGCGGTGTCGGGGCGCGGGTCGAGTGCGCGCGCGTCGACGGCGCGATCAGGGCCGAGGGTGGTGCCGGGGTCATCGAAGTAGATGAGCTCGCGCCCGTCGGCGAGGGCTGTCGCGTGCTTCACGACTCCGGCGCCGAGCTCGGTCCGGGTCGATGCGGATTCCTGCATGTTCACGTAAACACGGTAACCCGCCGGCGGTGGTAACGTCAACATGCAGGAGTTCGGAACGAGGAGGGCGCGATGACACCGGGCGGACGCGCATCGAGCGGGCGCGTGTCGATGGCGCAGGTCGCCGCACACGCCGGCGTCTCGGGGCAGACCGTCTCGCGCGTGGTCAACGACAGCCCGCGCGTGGATCCGGCGACCCGGTCCCGCGTCGAGCGGGCGATGGCCGAACTCGGATACCGCCCGCATCCGGCCGCTCGCGCGCTTCGTACCGGACGATCGCAGACCATCGGCCTCGTCGTCACGACGCTCGCCACGGTCGGAAACTCCCGGATGCTCCAGGCCACCGCCGAAGCGGCGGAGGAGCGCGGCTACGCGCTCACGGTCGTCACGGCCGCGGGCGAGGCGGGCGTGAGCCGGGCGTTCCAGCGTCTGCACGACCAGGGCGTGGACGGCGCGATCGTGCTGAACGAGGCCTCCGCGCAGGTTCCGGCCTCCGAGCGACCCACAGACCTTCGCCTGGTCGTCGTCGACGCCCCGGACGGCTCGGGACTGCGTGCCGTCCACAGCGACCACGCGGGAGGGGCACGGCTGGCGACGGCACGGCTGCTCGAGTGTCACGACACCGTGCACCATCTCGCAGGGCCCGCCGATTCGTTCGCCGCGGCCGAGCGCGAGCGCGGTTGGCGCGAGACGCTGATCGCGGCCGGGATCGACCCGCCGGCCGTCGTCCGCGGTGACTGGTCGGCGGATTCAGGTCATGCGGCGGCCGGAGCTCTTGACGAGGCATCCGCCGTGTTCTGCGCGAACGACCAGATGGCGCTCGGCTTGCTGCGCGCCCTGGCGGACGCCGGCAGACGGGTGCCGAAGGACGTCGCGGTGATCGGCTTCGACGACGTTCCGGATGCCGCGAACTACCGTCCCCCGCTCACGACCATCCGCCAGGACTTCGCCGCCCTCGCGCAGCGCGCGGTCGGCGCGCTCGTGGCGGACATCGAGGGCGGCGCGGCCGATTCCGGCGTCATCCCCACGCGGCTCGTCGAGCGCGCGAGCGCGTAACCCGGCCGCGCCCGGTCGTCCGACGCCTACCGTGCCGAGCACGCTTTCGCCGGAGTGCGATCAGGCGATCGCGGAGCCCGACAGCGCCGACGGGCGTGCGGACGGCGCATCCGCAGGCGCGAGGATGAAGGCCACGCCCTGGGGGTCCAGCGACACCCGCTCCACGGCCTCGCCGGTCTCGGCATCCGTGCCGGTGATGGCGATCTCGACGGGGTGCTCGCCGTGGTTGATGAGAGTGACGAGCTCGCCGCGACGGGCGACCTCGGCCCCGGGTGGGAGCTCGTCCACCAGGGGGCGGACTCCCGCCGACTCCACGACGGTGCCGACGAGCGCGTCGAGCGCCGCCGGATCGGGATGCGTCGCGACGTACCACGCCTCACCTCCGCCGAACGCGTGCCGCGTGATCGCGGGCGAACCCGTCTGCAGACCGTTCTCGAACACCGCGACGACCGTCGCACCCGCCGGATGCACCGTCTCCGCGACCAGGCGCCCGACGCTGCTGCTCCCGTCGAACGAGAAGGAGACCGAACCTCGTGCCGCAGCGTCCCGGGAGGCCTGGACGTCGTCTGCGCTCAGCGCCCCGACGCCGCTGCCGCCGCTCGATTCCCCGGCGAGCGCGCCGAAGTCCTCGTACCGCAGACCGAGCACGTCGCCGAGCCGGGTGAGGAACCCGCCCGTGCGGAACTGATCGTGCTCGTCGACGATGTCGGTGAAGGGACCGGTGATGAGTGTTCCGCCGTCCTCGACGAATCGGGCGAGCGCGGCCGCGCCCTCGTCGCGGAGCAGGTACAGCACCGGGGCGACGACGAGGTCGTATCCGGATGCCGCCTCCTCGGGTCCGATCACGTCGACCTGGATGCCGCGGGCGTGGAACGCGCCGTACCACTCGAGCGTCAGCGCCAGGTAGTCGATCTCGGTCGGATGATCGCGCTCCTCGACCGCCCACCAGTTCTCCCAGTCGAACACCAGCGCGACCTGCGCGTCGCGTCCCGGTGCGGGAAGGTCGCCGAGCGCCGCGAGCCGGGCTCCCAGGTCCGTGACCGCCCTCCACGTTCGGGTGTCGGTGCCCGCATGCGGCAGCATCGCGGAATGGAACTTCTCGCTTCCGGCGCGGGACTGGCGCCACTGGAAGAACATGATGCCGTCGGCGCCGCGGGCGATCGACTGCGCGGTCTCCGCCATCAGCGCGCCCGGGGTCTTCCCGGGGTTGGCGGGACGCCAGTTCACGGCATCCGTCGCCTGCTCCCAGAGCATCCACGGCACCCCCGGCTTCAGCGAGCGGATCAGGTCGCGCTGGAAGGCCGCGTCGCGGATGCGGTTCGGGTTCGACGGGTCGGGGTAGCAGTCGTCGGCGATGACGTCCATGAACGGCGCCCAGCCGCGGTAGTCCGCCGGTTTGAAAGGGCCCATGAAGTTCGTCGTGATCGGCTGGGTCGCGCCGGCCTCGATGAGGATCTCGCGCTCGGCGAGGTAGCACTCCAGCAGCATGTCGCTCGTGAACCGGCGCCAGTCCAGCATCGAGGACGGGTTATGGCTGTACGGGGCCAGGCGCGGAGGGAAGATCTCGTGGAAGGCGCCGTACGCCTGCGACCAGAAGCTCGTGCCCCACGCCTCGTTGAGCGCGTCCACGGTGCGGTAGCGCTTCGCCAGCCACACGCGGTACGCGTCGCGCGCGGCATCCGAGAAGTCCATCCACAGATGGCAGCCGAACTCGTTGCCGACGTGCCACATGACCACGGCGGGATGCTGAGCGTAGCGCTGCGCCAGACGCCGGACCAGCTCGCCGGCCAGGCGCCGGTAGGTGGGCGAAGACGGCGCGAAGTGCTGTCGGCTGCCCGGCCAGTAGGACGCACCGGTCTCATCGACCGGGAGCGTCTCGGGGTACGTCGCGCTCACCCACGGAGGCGGGGACGCCGTCGCGGTCGCGAGGTTCACCCGGATGCCGCCGGCGTGCAGCTTGTCGATCACGGTGTCGAGCCAGTCGAAGTCCCACACGTGCTCGGCCGGCTGGATGCGCGACCACGCGAAGATGCCGAGGCTCACGATGTTCACTCCGGCCTCCTGCATGAGGTGGACGTCCTCGTCCCACACCTCCTCCGGCCACTGGTCGGGGTTGTAGTCGGCTCCGTACAGCACGTCGAGCAGCTCCAGTTCTTGCGTGGATGAGGGTTCAGGCGCGGCGGCGGGGACGCGCCGGGACGGCGACGGCGGCGAAGGCCGCGCAGCCGAGTCCGGCGAGGACCAGCGGGATGAGCATCCAGGTCACGACGCCGACGAGCACGGCGGCGACCGCGAGATAGATCGCGCCGACCGGATCGGATGCCGCATTCCGGAACGCGGCCCCGACGGCAGCACGCCAGCCGGACTCGGGAGTCCACGCGCTCGCCGTCACGAGCACGAGTGCCGCGCCGGCGACGAGTCCGGCCCACCCGATGAGGGCGATCGCCTCTCCTCCGGGCAGGGCGCCGGTCGCCGCGACCCGGATGTCGACGACCAGCACGACGGCCAGGACGACGGCGGCGGCGCCGACCACGAGTCCTCCGGGGAGCAGAGCCCTCCGCCAGTCGTGCCAGAACGTGCGCGCGTGGGACTCCTCGGCGTTCACGTAGCGGCGCAGGTGCCGGATGCCGGCGGCCAGCGCGGCCGGGAGCGTCACGACGGGGAGACCGGCCACGGTGATCAGCAGTCCGGTCCACAGCACCTCGCCGAACAGGGCGAAGGCGCCCTTTGCTCCCGGGAAGCGCGCCGGAGGGCGGTCCTCGAGCGTGGGGCCGCTGCCGGAGGCGTCCGCACGCCGAGCGGCGCGGAGCTGCTTGCGATCCATGTCAGCCCTTCAGTCCCTGGGTGGCGACGCCGTCGACGAGGAAGCGCTGGAAGACCAGGAAGAACAGCAGCACCGGGACCAGCGCGATGAAGCTCGCGGTGACGGTGGCACCGTAGTCGGCGCCGCCGGAGGAGGCGTCGTTGTAGAGGCGCAGCGCGATGGGGAGGGGGTAGTTCTCGGGACTGGTCAGGTAGAGCAGCGGACCGAGGAAGTCGTTCCACGCCCAGATGAACGCGAAGATCGAGCAGGTGATGAGCGCGGGCTTGATGAGCGGCAGGATGATCGCCCAGAAGATGCGGATGTGACCTGCGCCGTCGATCCGCGCGGCCTCGTCCATGTCGCGCGGCATCTGGCGCATGAACTGGACGAGCAGGAAGACGAAGAACGCCTCGGTGGCGAGGAACTTCGGTAGCAGCAGCGGCCAGAACGTGTCGACGAGGTCGAGCTCGTTGAAGATGATGTACTGCGGGATGATCACGACGTGGAACGGCAGCAGCAGGGTGCCGATCATCGCGGCGAACAGGATGCCGAGGCCCTTGAACTGGATGCGGGCGAACGCGTAGGCCGCGAGGGCGCTGGAGAGCACGGTTCCGACCACCGCGCCGGCGGCGAGGATGAACGAGTTCAGGAAGAACCGCCACATCGGCACTCCGGCGATGCCCTCCATGACCTTGGCGTAGTTCTCCAAGGTCGGGGAGTCCGGCAGCAGGCCGATGCTGGAGCCGAACTCGCTGTTGGGCTTGAACGTCGAGAACAGCAGCCAGACCAGGGGGTAGAGCACGACCGCGGTCAGCGCGATCAGGGCGACGAGCCAGATGATCGTCTGCCAGGTCCTGCGCTTGATCGGTCGCCTGGCCGGGGCCGCGGGAGTGGTCTGTTGCTGCGCGAAGATCGGGGTCGTCGCGGACGGCGATGTCGGGGTCGTGTTCGAGACGCTCATCGGTTGTCTCCGGCGTAGTGGACCCAGCTGCGCTGGGTGCGGAACAGGATGAAGGCGATGACGGCGACGACCGCCAGCAGCACCCAGGCGATGGCCGCGGCATATCCCATCTGGCCATCGGAGAATCCGCGCTTGTACAGGTACAGGGTGATGAAGTTCGTCATCCCGGCGGGGCCGCCGGTGCCGTTGGAGATGATGTAGGCGGACGCGAACACCTGGAAGGCTCCGATCAGCCCCAGCAGCAGGTTGAAGAAGATGACCGGGGAGAGCATGGGCATGGTCACCGCGCGGAAACGGTGCCAGGCGCCCGCGCCGTCCATCTCGGCGGCTTCGTACAGTTCCTTGGGGATCTGCTTGAGGCCCGCGAGGAAGATCACCATGGTGGATCCGAACTGCCACACCGCCAGCAGGATCATCATCGGCAGGACGAGCTCAGGGATGCCGATCCATCCGCCGATGTCGATGCCGAAGAGGTTGAGCGAGTTGTCGACGGGGCCGTCGGTGGCGAACATCGCACGCCACACGATGGCCACCGAGACGGAGCCGCCGATCAGCGACGGGGCGTAGAACGCCGACCGGAAGAACCCGGCGCCCTTGTCGCGATAGTTCAGCAGAATCGCGACTCCGAGCGCTGCCGCCAGGGTGATGGGCGTGCCCACGAGCACGTAGACGAGGGTGATCTGCGCGGACTGGATGAAGCTCGGGTCGTTCGTGAACATCCGGACGTAGTTGTCCAGCCCGATCCACTTCGGCGGCGAGAAGATGTTGTAGCTGGTGAACGACAGGTACAGCGAATAGATCATCGGGATGAGCGTGAGGCCGAAGAAGCCGATCAGCCACGGGACGAGGAATCCGTAGCCCGCCAGGGTCTCGCGCCGCTCGCGACGCCGCTGGCCGGGCCGGTCCAGATGCTCCGGACGGCGTCTGCGGAAAAGGGGACGGCGTGAGGGCTTCTCGCCCGTCACGATGACTCTGGTCGCAGTGGTGCTCACGGGACTCTCCGATGCAGGTGTTTCAGGATGAGGAGAGGGTCCGGGCGCCCAGGGCGCCCGGACCGCTCGGCTCACTGGTTCAGGACGACGTCCATCTCGGAGAAGAACTGCGACACCGCGTCCTCCACCGTGATGGTCCCGAAGTTGAGCTCGGTGCCCAGCAGACGGAACTTCTCCTCGAGCGTGCCGAAGCCGACGATCGGCACGGGCGGGGCGTCTCCGAGGCGGTCGGCGATCGAGGCCTCGTAGTCGGCGATCTGCTGGCTCAGCGGATCGAGGTCCGCCGCTTCGAGCGCCGTCTCGGATGCCGGGATCCCGCGGTTCGTGCCGAAGATCTCACCCGACTGCGGCGAGTTGATGAGGAAGTCGACCAGCGTGGCGGCGGCCTCGGGATGCTCGGTGTTCGCCGCGATGGCGTGCAGCATCGAGGGCTTCAGGTACAGGTCCTTGGCGCCCTCCTCGGTGACCGGAGGGGCGACGAGCCCGAGCTCGGTGTATCCCTCGCCGAGGTTGCCGAGGTAGCCGGATCCGAAGTTGTCCCATGTCAGCTCGCTCGCGGCGATCGCGGTGTCGAACGGGCTGAGCGGCAGGATCTCCTCGACGCGCTGCTGCGGCACGCCGATGCCGTCGCGGATCCGCTGGCCGGACTCCCAGAACTCCGTCAGACGCTCTTCGTCGAAGCCGGGCTCGCCGTCTTCGCTGAAGAGGTAGGAGCCCTCGGCGCGCAGCTGCAGCTCGAAGTTCTGGATGCGTCCGGTGTAGTCGCTCCCGCCCCAGAAGGACCCGCCCGAGGCCTCGGTGACGTCCGCCATCCAGTCGGTGTAGTCCTCCCAGCTGCCGCCGGCGAACTCTTCGACGCCGGCCTGCTCGATCAGCACCGGGTTCGTGTACATGCCCCAGGCGTTCGTCGACGTCGGGATCGCGAACGTGGTGTCGTCGACGACGCCGATGTCGAGGATGTTCTGCGCCAGAGGTTCGGTCTGGATGACCGAGCCCAGGTAGGGCTCGAGGTCCAGCAGCAGGCCGTTCTGCGCGTACTGGCGCAGGTAGGAGTAGTCGAACTGCATCACGTCGGGAAGGTTCTTGCCCGCCGCTTCGGTCTGGCGCTTCTCCCAGAACGCCGGGAAGTCCAGGAACGAGGAGTTCACCGTGATGTTCGGGTACTCCTCGTTGAATGCGGCGATGACCTCGTTGTAGAGCTCGGCGCGCACGTCGTTGCCCCAGAACGCGAGGTCGAGCGTGACCTTCTCGTCGGGGTCGTATGTCGCTCCGGCCTCGGGCTCGCCGCCGGAGCAGCCGGCCAGGACGACGGCCGCGCTGACGGCCAGCGCGCCGGCGGCCAGCGATCGCTTCTTGTTGAACATCGTTGTCCTCTCTGTGAACGCCGGTGTTCGGACCACGGAACGACGGCGTCTCGGGTGGGGGATCATGCACGCGCCCCTCGGTGCAGGAAAGCGCTTACCGCAACGGTAACTCAGATAAAAACGTTTCGCAAGCAGCAGTGCGTCGGGAGAGGTGCGGCCCCGATCAGGCCGTCGACGCCCGCGCGCGCAGTTCGAACGGCGTCACGAACTCGCGCGCGTCCGCCGGGGCCGTGCCGCGGATCCGTTCCAGGAGGAAGGTCACCGCCGTGCGGGCGGTGACCTCGTGCGCGGGAGAGACGGAACTCAGTCTCGGGGTGAGGAACTCGCTCTCCGGCAGGTCGTCGAACCCGATGACGCGGATGTCCTCGGGCACGCGGATGCCGGCATCCGCGAGGCCGCGCAGTGCACCGATCGCGACGCCGTCCGTCGGGCAGAACACGCCGTCGACGGGCAGGCCGGAGGACGCGATGCGCCGGGCGGCGCGCAGGCCCTCCTGCATCGTGAAGTCCTCGATGTCGAAGAACAGCCGGGGATCCGGCTCGATCCCGGCATCCCGCAGGGCCTGCTGGTAGCCCTCGAGCCGCAGGTCGCGCACGGAGTCGGAGAGCGCGAAGCGGATGTCGATGATGGCGATGCGGCGCGACCCCTGCGCCACCAGGTGTGCTGTCGCGGCCCGCGAGCCGTCGATGTTGGGCATCGCGATGTGGTCCAGGGGGCTGTCGAAGATCCCCTCGCCGAGCAGGACGACCGGGTAGTCGACGCGCAGCAGGTGCTTGTCCTGCGGGCCGAGTCCGACGGTCGAGAGCAGCAGCCCGTCGTGCATGCGGTTCTGAGACAGGGTCATCGCCTCGAGCTCGCGTTCGCGCTGCGCATCCGTGTGCTCGATCTCGACGCGGTACCCCTCCTCGCCGGCGACCGTCGCGACGAGGGCGGCGAGCCGCGCGAAGTAGTGGTCGCCGATGTTCGGCACGGCCAGGCCGATCGTGCCGGTGCGGCCCGTGCGCAGGTTGCGGGCCGCGGCGTTGACCCGGTAGTCGAGCTCCTCGACCGCGGCCAGCACCTTCTGCCGCGTGGATTCCCGGACGTGCGGATGCCCGTTCAGGACGTTCGAGACGGTCATGGGGGACACCCCGGCCGCCTTCGCCACGTCCTGGATCGTCGCCATCAGCCCATCCTTCCGCGTCCCTTGCCCGGATCGGAATTGTATCGCTACAATTCCGGACGACCCCCATCTGGAGAAGGACATCATGCCCAGCACCCGCGTCGTCATCGACCTCGATCTGCCCGGCTCGACCATCAGCCGCCACCTCTACGGCCACTTCGCCGAGCATCTCGGCCGGTGCATCTACGGCGGCTTCTTCGTCGGGGAGGACTCGGACATCCCGAACGAGGGCGGCATCCGTCTCGACGTCGTCGAGGCGCTGCGCGAGCTGAGCATCCCGAACCTGCGCTGGCCCGGGGGCTGCTTCGCGGACGACTACCACTGGCGCGACGGCATCGGCCCGCGGGACGAGCGGCCCCGGATGGTCAATTCGCACTGGGGCGACGTCGTCGAGGACAACTCGTTCGGCACGCACGAGTTCATGCAGCTGTGCGAGCTGCTCGGCGCGGATGCGTACGTGAACGGCAACGTCGGCTCGGGCACCGTGCGCGAGATGAGCGAGTGGATCGAGTACCTCACGCGCGGCGACGACTCGCCGATGGCGGCCCTGCGCCGCAGCAACGGCCGGGACGAGCCGTGGAAGGTCCCGTTCTTCGGCATCGGCAACGAGGCCTGGGGCTGCGGCGGCAACATGCGCGCCGAGGCCTACGCGGACCTCGCGCGCCAGTACGCGACCTACGTGCGCGACCACGGGGACAACACCGTCTACCGGATCGCGGCCGGCGCGAACGTCGACGACTACGACTGGACCGACACGCTCATGAAGGCGCTCGGATGCCTCGGCTGCGACGGCCAGGGATCCTCGCCGTACCAGGCGGTGTCGCTGCATTACTACACGATGAGCGGCTCGTGGGAGGCCAAGGGATCCGCGACCGTGTTCGACGAGGACGAGTGGTACCTCGCGCTGTCCCGCGCCTACCGCATCGAGGAGCTTCTCACTCGGCACAGCACGGTCATGGACCGCCACGACCCCCGCAAGCGCGTCGGTCTCGTCCTGGACGAGTGGGGCACCTGGTGGGATGTCGAGCCGGGGACGAACCCCGGGTTCCTGTACCAGCAGAACACGCTCCGGGACGCCCTGGTCGCGAGTGTCCACTTCGACGCGTTCCACCGCCACGCCGACCGTCTCGTGATGGCCAACATCGCGCAGACCGTCAACGTGCTGCAGGCGATGCTGCTCACGGACCCCGACACCGGGGCCCTCGTGAAGACCCCGACCTTCCACGTCTTCGCGATGAACACCGGCCACCACGACGCGCGGGCGCTGGCGGCGCACGTCGTCGATGGCGAGACCAGGGAGAGCGACGGGCGCGATCTTCCCCTGCTGTCGGCCTCGGCATCCACCAAGGACGGCACGGCGCTCGTCTCGCTGTCGAACCTGGACGCCGACCGCCCGCGCACGGTCGTCCTCGACCTGCGCGGAGCGGCGGTCACCGGGTTCAGCGGCCGCGTCCTCACCGCGGACTCGGTGTCGGCGCACAACACTCCGGAGAACCCGGATGCCGTGACGCCGGTGGTTCTCGACGCCATCCGTCGTCACGAGCGGGGGCTCGAGATCGATCTGCCTGCGCACGCGTACGCGACGGTGTCACTGGAACTGGCGTGACCGAGCCGCTCGAGGCGTTCCGTTCGCGTGCTCCACTCGGTCGGAGGGGGCTCTCGGGCTATGAGGTCGATGCGCGGACCACGAGCTCGGGCTGATAGACGACGTTCGCGAGGTCGGGGGCCTCGGTGCCGGCGATGCGGGAGATGAGCAGTTCGGCCGCGGCGCGGCCCATCTCGCGAGCCGGCTGGCGCACCGAGGTCAGCGGGACAGTCGCGATGGCGGCGAACTCGATGTCGTCGTAGCCGACGACCGCGATGTCCTGCGGAACGCGGATGCCGCGGGCGGTGAGCCCGTGCACCAGCCCCATCGCGAGGTGATCGTTCGAGGAGACGACGCCGTCCGGGCGGTCGTCGGGCCGCCGATCGGCGAGCTCGTCGGCGAACGCCAGCCCGCGCCCGGTCGTGGCGCTCGTGGTCCAGATCGGCTCCAGCGAGATTCCCGGGTGCGCGTCGACGGCGAGCTGAGCGCCGGCCAGGCGCTCGCGCACCTGCCGAACCTCCTGCCGTGCGCCGACGAAGGCGAGTCGCCGGCATCCGATGTCGATGAGATGCTCGGCGGCCAGCCGTCCGCCGGCGACATCGTCGAGCGAGACGGACGGCAGCACGGCGTCGTCGTCCACCGCATCGACCAGCACGACCGGCATCCGGCGATCGCGCACGCGCTGCTGCCAGGGCTCGATCGGACCGAAGGGACTGACCAACACGCCCTCGACCTGGACCCGGTCGAACAGCTCGAGGTACTCCAGCTCCTTGGCGATGTCATCGTTGGCGTTGCCGACGAGAATGCGTAGCCCCGCATCCGACGCGACCTCCTCGGCGCCGGCGACCAGGTCCGCGAAGAAGGGGTTCGTGATGTTGATCACGGTCATGCCGAGCAGCGCGCTGCGTCCGACCCGCAGCTGCTGCGCCGCCTGGAGCGGGACATAGCCGAGACGATCACTGGCCTCGCGCACGCGCTGCGCGAGCTCCTCGCTGACCCGACCGGGACGGTTCAGCGCGTTCGACACCGTGCTGATCGACACGCCCGCGAGCTCGGCGACATCCCGGATGCCCACCCGCTTCATCTCGCCCTCCCTCGTCGGCCGGTCTCCCTGGTCATGGTAGGCGCTTTCCGCATCGGGTCGGCGCACGCGGCGGCTGAGGATCTCCGTCGCCGCGGCGAGGATCGGGCAATCCGATCGGCGCCGGCCTCCGAAGCTCCTGTAGATGCGGCACCGGCCGCACAGGAACAAGGAGGTCCATCATGAGCTCTTCCCCGAACCGCCTCGTCGCCACGGTCTTCGGCGCGGTCTACATCCTCGTCGGCCTGCTCGGCTTCGCCGTCACCGGGGGTGTGGGGTTCCTCGCGACGGAGGGAGGCCTGCTTCTCGGCATCTTCATGGTCAACCCGCTGCACAACGTGGCCCACCTGCTGATCGGCGCCGCGCTTCTCGTCGCGGGGCTGATGTCCGCGCGCGCGGCGAAAGCGGTGAACATCGTCGTCGGGGCCGCGTATCTTCTGCTCGGCATCGTCGGGTTCTTCCTCGTCGGCACCGCGTTGAACATCCTCGCGTTGAACACGTTCGATCACTTCCTCCACCTCGCGAGCGCGATCGTGCTGCTGGGCGTCGGCATCGCGACCGACCGTTCCGCTGACAGGCTCGCGTCGGGGCGGACGGCCTGACGGGCGCGGCGATGTCGACCCGTCCGCTGGTGACCGCCACCGCCGCGCCCCGGCAGGGCGTGGCGGTGGCATCTTGGCCCTCGATCGCGGCGTGGGGCGGTGGACTCATCCTGCTCGCACTCGGTGCGGGGGCCTCGACTGCGGCGGAGATCGCGCCGCCGGTCCGGGGTGTGGCCATGGCATTGGTGGGCGCCGGAGCCGCCTTCATCGGCTGGGGGACGGCTGCGCTGGTCGTCGGCCGGATCGTCGCTCCGCGAGTCGGCCTCGGCGCCGCGGCGGCCGCCGCCGCCCTGGCGATCCTCGCCTTCGTCCTCGACCCGGTGCGGATGGGCATCCTCGCGGTCGCGCCGGCGATCGCTCTGCTCGCCGTGGTCGGCATCGCGTGCGGGCGTGAGCGTCGCGCACCGCGAGGACGGTCGAGCAAGGGCGCCGCTCCGGGGCGGGTGCGCATGGCGGAGCTGGCGATCGCCGCTGTGCTGGCGGCGGCGATCGTGACGCCCGCACTCGCCGCTGTCGAGGCGGGGAATCTCGCTCCCGCGGGCGGGGATGTGGTGATCCCGGACACCGGGCACCATCACTGATCCGGAGTCGGGCTCTCCGCGAGGTCGTTCGCGTCCTACGGCGGTCGGTCCGAGACCGACCTGCTTGCGTCAGGATCCACTGCCGTGGCACACTAACGGAAAGCGTTTACCTCGGCATCCCGATCCGGATGCCGTCTCCTACGAACGGAATCCAATGTCACAGGCGACGACCCGCGAGATCGGGATCATCATGAACGGCGTCTCCGGACGCATGGGCTACCGGCAGCACCTGGTGCGTTCGATCCTCGCGATCCGCGATCAGGGTGGAATCGAGCTCTCCGACGGCACGCGGGTCACGGTCAAGCCGATCCTCGTCGGCCGCAGCGAGCAGAAGCTCGCCGAACTCGCCGCCAAGCACGGCATCGAGGACTACACCACCGACCTCGACGCGGCCCTCGCCGACGAGAAGTGGGAGATCTACGCCGACTTCCTCGTGACGAAGGCCCGGGCATCCGCGATCCGCAAGGCGATCGCCGCAGGCAAGGCGATCTACACCGAGAAGCCGACCGCGGAGTCGCTCGAGGAGGCCGTCGAGTTGGCTCGACTCGCCCAGGCGGCCGGGGTCAAGACCGGTGTCGTGCATGACAAGCTCTACCTCCCCGGACTCCAGAAGCTCAAGCGCCTGATCGACTCCGGCTTCTTCGGTCGCATCCTGTCGGTCCGCGGCGAGTTCGGCTACTGGGTGTTCGAGGGCGACTGGCAGCCCGCCCAGCGCCCGAGCTGGAACTACCGCACCGAGGACGGCGGCGGCATCATCACCGACATGTTCCCGCACTGGAACTACGTGCTGGAGAACCTCTTCGGCGAGGTGAAGAGCGTCTACGCGCAGGCAGCGGTGCACATCGCCGACCGCTGGGACGAGAAGGGCGAGCACTACACCGCCACCGCCGAGGATGCCGCCTACGGCATCTTCGAGCTCGACGGCGGCATCATCGCCGAGATCAACTCCTCCTGGACCGTCCGGGTGAACCGCGACGAGCTCGTCGAGTTCCAGGTGGACGGCACGCACGGGTCGGCCGTGGTCGGCCTGTTCGGTGCGAAGATCCAGCCGCGCAACGCCACTCCGAAGCCGGTCTGGAACCCCGACATCGAAGACACCCACGACTACGACGCCGACTGGCAGAAGGTGCCGACGAACGACGTGCTCCTCAACGGCTTCCGTCAGCAGTGGGAGGAGTATCTGGAGTCCTACGCGCTCGGCACGGACTACCCGTTCGACCTTCTCGCCGGTGCCCGCGGCGTCCAGTTCGCCGAAGCGGGCCTGGCATCCAGCGCCGAGGGCCGCAAGGTCGCGATCGAGAAGCTGTCGCTCTGATGTCGACGCTCCGTCTTCTCTCGGCATCCGGAGCGCTGTCGGATGCCGAGCTCAACGACTCCGGGGCGTACACGCGTCCGTCCTCGTCGCTTCAGAGCCGTGTCGCGTACGCCGCCGCGCACGTCGTGCCGAAGGTGCATGCCGACAACACTCCCGGCCAGCCCGCCGACATCGACTGGGACTCCACGCTGGCGTTCCGCCGCAACGTGTACTCCTGGGGTCTGGGCGTCGCCGACGCGATGGACACGGCCCAGCGCAACATGGGACTGGATGCCGCGGCCACGCGCGAGCTCATCTCCCGCAGCGCCGAGGTCGCCCGCGAGGAGGGCGGCTCGGTCGTGGTCGGCGTCAACACCGACCACGTCGACGAGACGCGCATCTCGCTCGATCAGGTGATCGACGCGTACGTCTCGCAGCTCGAGTTCACCGAGGAACAGGGTGCCGGACCGGTGCTGATGGCGTCACGTCATCTCGCTCGGGTCGCCGAGTCCGCCGACGACTACCGCCGGGTCTACCGGGCGGTGCTGTCGCGCGCGACGACCCCGGTCGTGCTCCACTGGCTCGGCACCGCGTTCGACCCCGAGCTCGAGGGCTACTTCGGGGCGTCCGACTGGCAGACCGCGTCGGGCGTGCTGCTCGACATCATCGCCGAGAACCCCGGCAAGGTCGCGGGCGTAAAGATGAGCCTGCTGAACGCCGAGAGCGAGATCTCGGTGCGCTCGCGGTTGCCCGAGGGCGTGCGCATGTTCACCGGGGACGACTTCAACTACGTCGGGCTCATCGGGGACTCCGCGGAGGGCCACTCCGACGCGCTGCTGGGCGCGTTCGCCGCGATCACCCCGGTCGCCTCCGCCGCGATCCAGGCTCTGGATGCCGGAGACGCCGCGGCCTACGAGCGCATCCTCGGACCGACCGAGGAGCTCAGCCGTCAGGTGTTCGCCGCCCCGACGTTCTACTACAAGACCGGCGTCGCCTTCCTGTCCTGGCTCAACGGCCACCAGCCGGCTTTCCAGATGGTGGGAGGGCTGCACTCGGCGCGGAGCCTGCCGCACCTCTCGCGGATCGTGGAGCTCGCCAACGCGTCGCTCGCTCTGGAGCAGCCGGAGCTCGCGCGCAAGCGCTGGCACGGGATGCTGCGCCTGAACGGGGTGGACGCATGACCGTTCGGCCCGACGCTCATCAGGCGCGAATGTCAGGAGATTTCCCGGATGTCGGGCGAAATGCCGCCGGATGCCCCGTAATCCGGGATGCCTCCCGACAGGTGACCCCGGCCGGCCGCCAGAACCGCACGAACGGAGCCGGACTGTGAGCCGCCTGTCGATCAACCAGGCCACGATCAAGTACGCCGACCTCGCCGAGGCACTCAGCGCGACGGTCGCCGGCGGTGTCGAGGCGATCGGCCTCTGGCGCGAGCCGGTGAACGCCGTCGGCCTGGACACCGCGGCGTCGATGCTGACCGACTCCGGGCTGCGCTTCACGACGCACTGCCGTGGCGGCTTCTTCACGCTGTCCGACGGCGCGGCCCGCGTCGCGGCGTTGGACGACAACCGCCGTGCGATCGAGGAGACCGCGACGCTGGCCGCCGCCGGCGCCGAGGGGTCGACCGCGATCCTCGTGCTCGTCGCTGGCGGGCTGCCGGAGGGCTCGCGTGACATCGCCGGTGCCCGCGAACGCGTGCGCGATGCGATCGGCGAGCTCGTGCCGGATGCCGCAGCCGCCGGGGTGACCCTCGCGATCGAGCCGCTGCATCCGATGTACGTCTCGGACCGCTGCGTCGTCTCGACGCTCGGCCAGGCGCTGGACATCGCCGCGGACTTCGACGCGTCAGTGGTCGGGGCGACCGTGGACACGTTCCACATCTTCTGGGACCCGCAGGTGCTCGAGCAGATCGCGCGCGCGGGGCGCGAGGGGCGCATCGCCACCTATCAGGTGTGCGACTGGAAGACGCCGCTCGCCGCCGACGTGCTGCTCAGCCGGCACTATCCGGGGGACGGCGTGATCGACTTCGCGACCCTGACGCGCGCGGTGGTCGAGGCCGGATACACCGGCGACATCGAGGTGGAGCTGTTCAACGAGGACATCTGGGCGACCGACTACGCCGAGGTCGTGCGCCGCACGGCGGCGTCCTTCGACGCCGTGGTGGCCCCGCACCTCTGACCGGTCCGCGCCGCTCCGCCTGCGCCACGGAACCGCGTTCGGTGCCGGCGGAGTGGCACGGACGCGCGAGAAGGAAGGATGCTGGAGGCATGACGATCAGGATCGGACTCTGCTCGGTGACGTTCCGCAGCCTGGACGCCGCGGCGATCGTGACGGCGGCCGCGGAGGCGGGGCTCGAGTCGATCGAGTGGGGCGGCGACGTGCACGTCCCTGCCGGTGATGTCGCCACGGCCGGACGCGTCGCCGCGCTGACCGCGGATGCCGGGCTCGCCGTCGCCTCCTACGGGTCGTATTTCCGGGCTGCCGAGGGCGACGACATCGCACCGGTGCTCGACAGCGCCGAGGCCCTCGGCGCGACCCGCATCCGGGTGTGGGCGGGGTCAGCGGGGTCGGCCGACGCCTCCGCGCCGGAGCGCGCGCGGACGATCGATCGGCTACGGGATGCGGTGGAGGCGGCATCCGGGCGCGGGCTGGAGCTCGGGCTGGAGTTCCATGGCGGGACGCTCGCCGACACAGCCACTGAGACGCGGCGCGTGCTCGACGAGGTCGACCATCCGGCCCTGCGCACGTACTGGCAGCCGACCGTCGGCGCGCCGGACGCCGTCGCGGTGGACGAGTACCGGGCGCTGGCCGACCGCGTCAGCGCCGTGCACGTGTTCTCCTGGTGGCCGCGGGGCGAACGCCTGCCGCTGGCCGAGCGCGCGGGGTTGTGGCGGGAGTTCTTCGCCGCGGCATCCCGCTCCTCCAGCAGGCCGAGTGACGCGCTGCTCGAGTTCGTGCCCGGCGACGACCCGGCCGTGCTCGCGCGCGAGGCCGCCACGCTGAGGTCGTGGCGCGATGCGTGAGCCGGATGTTCCTGACTCCTCGCGGGCGGGTGCTCGCGCGCGACGGTCGGCGCCGAACGCGGCGAACCGGGCCGTTGCGGATGTCCGGTTGTGCGGAGTCGTGGAAACGTCCCGGACAGTAGGCTCGGGAGCATGACCCCCGCTCAGGACACCCCGGCGGCGCGGCCCGGGCGCGGCGCGACCCCGACGCTGCACGATGTCGCGCGCGAGGCCGGCGTCTCGCTCGCCACGGCATCCCGGGCCCTGAACGGCTCGGTGCGCAACGTCAAGGACGAGAACCGCGAGCGCGTGCGTCAGGCGGCCGAGAAGCTCGGCTACACGACGAACATCCTCGCGCAGGCCACCGTGCGCGGCACCTCGTCCGTGATCGCGCTGCTCGTCGCGGACATCGCCGACCCGTACTTCGGGCTCATCGCCTCGGGAGTCGCGCGCGGGGCCGACGAGCAGGGCCTCATCGTGACGATCGCCGTCACCGAGCGCGACCCCGAGCGCGAGCTGCGTCTCGTCAAGGCCCTCCGCGGGCAGCGACCGCAGGGTCTGATCCTCGCGGCGTCCCGCGGCGATGAGGACACCGCGATGCATGACGAGGTCGAAGCGTTCGCGCGGCTCGGCGGACGCGTGGTGTCCTTCGGCGGCAGCGTCGCCGGAGAGCGGGTCGTGCAGATCGACAACGTCGCCGGCGCCCGGATGCTGGGCGAGGAGATGGCCGCCAGCGGCTACCGCTCCGCCGTCGTGCTGGCCGCGGCCGAGGGCATCCGCACGTCCGACGACCGCATCGCCGGCTTCCAGGCCGGCTTCGCCGCCGGCGGAGGGACGGCCGACCGCGTGTACCGCGCCGGCTTCGCACGGGAGTCGGGCGTGACCGCGATGGCGGCAGCGCTGGCCGACGGGGTCGAACCGGGGACGCTGGTCTTCGGCATGAGCGACGTCGTCGCGATCGGTGCGATGTCGGCGATCCGGGATGCCGGGCGCGAAGTCGGCTCCGACATCGCCGTGTGCGGCTTCGACGATGTGCCGGCGAGCCTCGACGTGTCGCCGCCGCTGACGACGGTGCGCGTGCCGCTGAGCGAAGTCGGCTACCAGGCGTTCCGCGCGACGGTCGACGAGGACTGGACGCAGACCCCCATCGAGCTCGAGGTCGTCGTCCGCGAGAGCACGCCGTGAGCGGCGCCGATTCCGGTCGGGTTCCGGGCAGCTCCGGTCCGGATGCCGCAGCGCACGAGACCCGATCCGTGGAGTCGGTGTCGCAGGCGGAGGTGCCGGGGTCCGCGGCTGTCGGTTCCGGTCGCGATCCAGGCCGTTTCAATGCAGCGGCTATTGGGTCCGGTCGCGATTCAGGCCGCTTCGCGGCGGCGGAAGCGGCAACTACTGCGACCGGAACGGACGTCATCGCCTCGGAAACGGCGGAAAGTGCGACCCGAAGCGCTCGCGGGCCCCGCCGCATCGTCATCGCCCCGGACAGCTTCAAGGGGTCGATCTCGGCTGCCGACGCGGCGCGGGCGCTCGCCGAGGGCTGGAGCGAGGTCGAGCACGGTGCGGAGTTCGTGCTGCGCCCGATGGCCGACGGCGGCGAGGGCACCGTCGCGGCCTTCGAGGCGGCTGTCGACGGTGCGCAGCGTCATTCCCTGTTCGTCGACGGACCAGCCGGCGTGCCGATCGAGAGCAGCTGGCTGTGGCTTCCGCCGACGCCGGACGCGCCGCGCGGGACGGGGGTGGTCGATCTGGCTTCGACCTCCGGGATCGAGCTGCTCGACGAGCTGCGCCCGTGGGATGCCGACACCACCGGCTTCGGCCAGGCGATCGCGGCGGCGCTGGATGCCGGGGTCTCGAGGCTCGTCCTCGGGATCGGGTCGAGCGCGTCGACCGACGGCGGGATCGGCCTGCTCACGGCGCTGGGCGCGCGGTTCCTCGACACAGACGGCTCGCCGGTCGCATCCGGGGCCGCCGGACTGTGCGCCGTGGCCGCCGTGGACCGCGTGGGGTTGTGGGGAGCGCCGGATGCCCGCGTGCTCACGGATGTCACGAACCCGCTGACCGGCGAGCGCGGAGCGGCGGCGATCTTCGGGCCGCAGAAGGGTCTGACCGATCCCGAGGACATCCGGACGGTGGATGCCGCGCTCGCACGTCTCGCGAACCTGCTCGGGCTGGATCCGCAGATTCCGGGTACGGGCGCGGCCGGCGGGGCCGGAGCGGCGCTCGTGGCCTGGGGGGCGACCCTGACGCCCGGAGCCGGAGCCGTGGCCGAGTTGATCGGCCTGGCGGAGGCGATCGCCGATGCCGATGTCGTGATCACGGGCGAGGGATCGTTCGACGGCCAGTCGGGGGACGGCAAGGTCCCCTCGTTCGTCGCGCAGCTCGCGGCGGATGCCGGTGTGCCGGTGATGCTCGTCGCCGGCCGCATCACGCCCGATGCCGACACGGGTGCTTTCGCGGCATCCGCATCGCTCACGGACCTCGCAGGGTCCGCCGAGGCGGCTCAGACCGAGGCCGAGCGCTGGCTGCGCGCCGCCGGCGCCGCCCTCGCCATTCGCTGAGCGCACCCGTCTCGCCCCTCGAGGGCGCTCGCCCTCCTCGTTCGGTGCGCGAGCGCCCCCTTCTCGTTCGTTGAGCGAGCGGAGCGAGTCGAAACGCGGTGACCGGTCCTCAGTAGCTCGCCCGTTTCGACTCCTCGCTTCGCTCGTCGCTCAACGAGCGGAGGGGAAGGCCCCGAACGGGACTGGAGACGCCCGACTCGTCGCCGCCTTCTCGTTCGTTGAGCGAGCGGAGCGAGTCGAAACGGGGTGACCGTCCCCAGTAACTCGCGCGTTTCGACTCCTCGCTCCACGAGCGGGTAAGGCCGAGCGCAGGCGCGTCAGCCGCGGAGCGCCTCGCTCACCACGGCTCGTGCCTCCTCCTGCACCTGCGCGAGGTGCTCGGGGCCCTGCAGGCTCTCGGCGTACAGCTTGTAGACGTCCTCGGTGCCGGAGGGGCGAGCCGCGAACCATGCGTGCTCGGTCTGCACCTTGAGACCGCCGATCGCGGCACCGTTCCCCGGCGCATGGGAGAGCTTCGCGGTGATCGGCTCTCCGGCCAAGGTCCCGGCGGTCACGGCATCCGGAGTCAGCCGGCCCAGCGTCGCCTTCTCGTCGGGCGTCGCCGGAGCGTCCACGCGCCGATAAGCGGACGCGCCGAACGCCTCCTCCAGCTCGCGATAGCGCTCCGACGGCGTCTTCCCGGTCACGGCGATCATCTCGGCCGCGAGCAGGCAGAGCAGGATGCCGTCCTTGTCGGTCGACCAGACCGAGCCGTCCTCGCGCAGGAACGAAGCGCCGGCGGACTCCTCGCCCCCGAACGCGACCGTCCCGTCGAGCAGCCCCGGCACGAACCACTTGAACCCGACCGGCACCTCGAGCAGGCGCCGGCCGAGGGATTCCGCCACCCGGTCGATGATCATGGACGACACGAGCGTCTTGCCGATCGCGGCATCCCGGGGCCACTGCGACCGGTGCGAGAACAGGTAGTCGATCGCGACGGCGAGATAGTGGTTCGGGTTCATCAGCCCCGCGTCCGGAGTCACGATGCCGTGGCGGTCGGCATCCGCGTCGTTGCCCGTGAGCACGTCGAAGTCGCCGCGGCGCGCCACCAGTGAGGCCATCGCCGAGGGCGAGGACGGATCCATCCGGATCTTCTCGTCCCAGTCCAGCGTCATGAACCGCCACGTCGGGTCGACCTCGGGGTTCACGACCGTGAGGTCGAGGTCGTAGACCTCCTTGATGAGCGCCCAGTAGTCCACTGACGCACCGCCGAGCGGGTCGGCGCCGATGCGCACGCCGGCGCGCTTGATGGCCTCGACGTCGATGATCGACTCGAGGTCGCGGACGTACGCGTCGCGGAAGTCGTAGCTGGGCAGCGCATCCCAGTCGATGTCGGCGAAGCTCTCCTTCTTCACGCCCTCCAGCCCCGCTTCGAGCAGGGCGTTCGCTCGGTCGGCGATCCAGCCGGTGGCGTCGGTGTCGGCGGGGCCGCCGTGCGGAGGGTTGTACTTGAAGCCGCCGTCGCGGGGAGGGTTGTGCGACGGGGTGACGACGATGCCGTCCGCCTGACCGGTGACTTCCGAGTTCGTGCGGCGGTTGTGGGTGAGGATCGCGTGACTCAGGGCGGGCGTCGGCACCCAGGAGTCGCGGGCGTCCACGCGGAGGTCGACGCCGTTCGCCACGAGCACCTCGATCGCCGTGCGCTCGGCGGGAAGGGACAGGGCGTGGGTGTCGCGGCCGAGGAACAGCGGGCCTGTGATGCCCTGCGCCGTGCGGTAGTCGACGATGGCCTGCGTGGTGGCGAGGATGTGGTTCTCGTTGAAGCTGCCGGACAGGGCGGAGCCGCGGTGGCCGCTCGTCCCGAAGGCGACCCGCTGCGTCGGATCGGAGGGATCCGGGTGGCGGTCGTAGTACGCGGCGATCAGCGCGTCGACGTCGATGAGGTCACTTTCCTCCGCGGGGAGGCCGGCTCGGCTCGTCATAGGACCAGTCTGCCCCCAACCGTGCGGCCGTGCACGTTCGTGTCCGTGACGGGAGGGCTAAGGTGAAACGCGTGACTGAACGGCGCACCTACAGCTATCTCGGACCAGCCGGCACCTTCACCGAGGCGGCGCTCGATCAGGTGGCCGAGGCGCGAGGTCAGGACTGGCGGGCCGTGCACAACGTCGGCGAGGCGCTCGCCGACGTGCTCGAGGGGCGCAGCCACGCCGCCATGATCGCGATCGAGAACTCGATCGAGGGCGGCGTCTCCACGACGCAGGACGCGCTTGCTACCCTCCCAGGACTCCGCATCATCGGGGAGTACCTGGTCCGGGTGAACTTCGTGCTGGTGGCTCCGCCGGGGACCAAGCTCGAGGACGTCAGCGTGATCGCCGCGCATCCGGTCGCGTACGCCCAGTGCCACGGCTGGCTCGGCGAGAATCTGCCGAAACACTCGCACGTGCCGGCCGCCAGCAACGTCGCGTCCGCGATCGGGGTGCTGCACGGCTCGAGCCCTGCGCAGGCGGCGATCGCCGCACCGGGCATCGTGCAGCACTACGACGTCGAAGTGCTCGCTGAGGGCATCGGCGACAACCAGCAGGCCGTGACGCGGTTCGTGCTCGTGACCCGGACGACCCTGCCGCCCTCGCCCACGGGGGCGGACAAGACCTCGCTCATCGTCGAGCTGCCGCACGACCACCCCGGCTCGCTGCTCGAGATGCTCGAGCAGTTCTCGACGCGCGGCATCAACCTGTCGCTGATCGAGTCGCGTCCGATCGGCGATGAGCTGGGCCGCTATCGCTTCGTGATCGACGCCGACGGGCACGTGCAGGATGAGCGCATGGCGGACGCTCTGCTCGGCATCCGCCGGTTCAGTCCGCGCGTGGTGTTCCTCGGCTCCTATCCGCGTGCGGATCGCCAGATCGTCCAGTACCCGGACCGCTACTCCGACGACGTGTTCGTCGAGGCGCGCGACTGGCTGCGCGGACTGCTGTCCGGCGAGCCCGAGACATAAGTCCAGTCGAGCGTCCGGCCGGGACGAGAGGCTTCGGCGCGAGGATGGCGCGACCGCCCCGGAGATCGCGCGTCAGTGCTCCTGGAACCGCGGCCAGGCGCTTCCCGGCGGCATGTGCGAGTGCAGCGCCCCCTTGGCGGATTCCAGGCTGGGATACGTCCCCGTCGCGGCATCCGCTCCGGCCATGACGACGACGTAGCCGTCGTCCTCGTGACGGATGCTTCCGCATACGCCGTTCGTCCCGTAGGCGACCCAGAGGGCACGAGTCTTCGTGGTGCTCATGCGAACTCCCTTCCGATGATCCCGACCGTACGCCTCCCGGGCGCGCTGCACCAGACCGCATCGGCCCACGGGTGGGGGATCAGCGGGCGTGTCAGAGCGCGGCGGCGACGAGCTCCAGCGTCAGAGCGCGGCCGGCCGCGGCATCCATCGGCTCGGAGGCGTATGCGCCCGCCACAGGGGAGAGCATGACCTCGTCCACTCTGTGAGTCGCGGCGAACGCGCGCACTTCGGCGGCCACGGACTCGCCCGTGCCGACGAACCAGCGCTCACGGGCGGCACTGACGACCTGATCGGTCGCGGGATCGGATTCAGCAGCGGCGGCCTCGTCGACCGTCTCGAGCGCGTTCAGCGGCTTGTTCAGGCGCAGACGCGCCATCATCCGGAGCTGGGGGAGGGCGCGGGCCTCGGCCTCCTCCTGGGTGGGAGCGGCGACGGCGTTCACCGTGAGGAACGTCTTCGGCTCCGGGTGCGCCTCACTCGGCCGGTAGCCGGAGCGGTACAGGTCGAGGGCGCGTTCGAGACCCTGGCCCGAGAAGTGGTTCGCGAAGACGTACGGCAATCCCTGCGCCGCGGCCAGCTGCGCGGAGTAGTCGCTCGATCCGAGCAGCCACACCTCGGGGACGCCGGTCGCCGCCGGCGTCGAGCGCACGGTGTACTCGCCGCCGGACGTGAACTGCACCTGCGCGCCCTCGCCCGACAGCAGCAGCGTGATGTCCTGCACGTGTCTCGGGAACTGCTCGACGTCGCTCGTCGTGCCGGATCCGCGCAGCAGCTGCGTGATGACGGGGTCGCTGCCCGGGGCGCGGCCGAGCCCGAGGTCGATCCGACCCGGCGCGATGGCCTCGAGAGCGGCGAACTGCTCGGCAACGATGAGAGGTGCGTGATTGGGGAGCATGACGCCGCCCGAGCCGAGACGCATGCGCGACGTGCGAGTGGCCGCGGCCGCGATGAGCACCGGCGGAGTCGTCGAGGCCACGGCCGGCATGTTGTGGTGCTCGGCGAACCAGTAGCGGCGGTAGCCGAGACGATCCGCGGTGGCCGCCAGCGAGAGGGAGGCCGCGATCGTCTCCGCACTGGTCTGTCCGGTGCGGACGGGGACGAGGTCGAGGACGGAGAGGGCGGGCGCTGCGGAAGTCATCCCCGGATGCAACCGAGGCATGGCGGAAGTCATTCCCGGCGTCAGCCGGGGAACTCCTCGAGGAGGCGGACGACCTCGCCATCGGACACCTGGGCGAAATCGACGTAGTGCATGCCGACCGCCATGAAGGCCTCTGGTGTGATCAGGCAGACGACCTCGTCGGCCTCGGGGACGTGCGCGACGGCGTCCTGTGGGGCGACCGGGACCGCGAGGACGACGCGCCGGGCGCCCCGCGCGCGGGCGATCGCGCATCCGGCCCGTGCCGTCGCGCCCGTCGCCAGGCCGTCGTCGACGACGATGACGGTCCGGCCGTCCAGCTGCGGTGCCGGGCGACCTTGCCGCAGGAGGTCGATGCGGCGCTCGACCTCGGCCTCTTCGCGTCGGGCGGCGGCGTGCACGGCGGACTCGGTGACGCCCGCCATGGCGATGACGTCCTCGTTCCGGACCATTGCATCGTCCTCACCGACCGCTCCCATCGCGACCTCCTCGTGCCCGGGCACCCCGAGCTTGCGCACCACGAGGACGTCCAGGTCGGCATCCAGAGCGCGGGCCACCTCCGCGGCCACCGGGACGCCGCCGCGCGGAAGCCCGAGCACGACAGGGTGCTCGTCCGTGTGGTCCCGGAGCTCCGCGGCGAGCCGGCGGCCGGCGTCGTGACGATCAGCGAATCGCATGGGTTCTCCTCTCCTCCGGCTTACGCCGGGAGAGGCCGCCGGTCAACCCTCTGCGGTGTCGGCGCGGAGCTCGTCGCGCAGGCTGGCGTTCTCGTCCTCCAGCTCGAGCACCCGGCGGATTCCGGCGAGATTGACGCCGGCGTCGCGCAGGTCGGTGACGCGCCGCAGACGAGCCATGTCGTCGTCGCTGTACCGGCGCGTGCCGCCGTCGCTGCGGGACGGCGTGAGCAGTCCCTTCGCCTCGAACTGCCGCAGCGTCGCCTGAGGGACGCCGGCGAGTTCGGCGGCGACGGCGATGCCGTACAGCGGTGTGCGGGAGTCCCTGTTCGTCATGCTGAAAATTTCCTTATCAGAACTTGCAGAACATCTCGAATCGATCTATAACAAAGTTACAGCACAAGTTGCAGATTATCTGCAGCGCAGCTGAGTCATCGAAGACGAAAGGAGAACGCTCATGGCAATGACAATCGATCCCTTCAGTCAGCTCGACCGGTTCGCAGCGGCCGTGCTCGACTCCGCGAGGTCACCGCGCGTGATGCCGGTCGACCTCTTCCGCGACGGCGACCGCTACGTCCTTTGCGCGGACCTGCCCGGAGTCGATCCCGGCTCGATCGACGTGGATGTCGACGGCGGCCAGCTGTCGATCCGCGCGCAGCGCACCGGAGACACCCGTGACGGTGTCCGCTGGATCGCGCGCGAGCGCACGGCCGGGACCTACCTCCGCCAGTTCACGCTCGGGGACGGTGTCGATCTGGATCAGATCAGCGCCTCGTACGAGAGCGGTGTGCTGTCGGTCATCATCCCTGTCAGCGAACGCGCGAAGCCGCGCAAGATCGCGGTGGAGTCCCTCGACCAGCGCCGCGCCGTCACGGCGTGATCCGGGGGACGTGAGCACGTCCGTCCCCTCGCCGATGAGGGATGCCGAGGTGTCCATGGCGGTGCACCCGGCATCCCTCCGGGATCAGATCTCCCAGATCAGACCTCCCAGATCAGAAAGGAGAGCCATCATGGCCGTTTCCCCCGCACTCGATGCCTTCCTCGCGAACATGGAGTACCCCGCGACGAAGGATGATCTCCTGCGGGAGGCCGCACGCGATGGGCTCAGCCCCAGCGATCGCGCGGTGCTGGACACGCTGCCGGATCAGAGCTTCAGCGCTCGCTGGCACATCCGCTATCGCCTCGCGCACCCCCGCACGGGTGCACCGGCGGCGGGCGCACTCGTCGCCGGCTGAACCGGGCGGATGCCGCGGGCGACGGCGACCCGGACGATAACCTGACCGCATGGATGCCGAGCTGTTCTATGTCCTCGTCGGCGCGATCTCCGTGGCGGCCTTCGCTCGATGGCGGGGGTGGCCGGCACCACTGCTGGTGACGGTCGTGGCGCTCGCGGCATCCTTCCTGCCGTTCGTGCCGGAGCTGGAGATCGACGGGCACGTGCTGCTGAACCTCGTGCTGCCGCCGCTGCTGTACTCGGCGGCGCTGGACGTCTCGTTCGTGGGGTTCAAGCGGAGCCTCCCGCAGATCCGTCGCCTCGGCATCTGGCTGGTGCTCATCACCGCGCTCGCGGTGGGACTCGTGGCGTGGCTGATCTTCCCGTCGCTCACGCTTCCCGGCGCGCTGCTGCTCGGGGCGATCGTGGCGCCGCCGGACGCCGTGTCCGCGGCCGCGATCGGCCGGAAGCTCGGCCTGCCGCGCCGGGTCATGACGGTGCTGTCGGGTGAGAGCCTGATCAACGACGCCACGTCGCTGACGCTGTACCGCGTGTTCGCGGCGATCGTCGCGGGTGCGACGCTCACGGTGTGGGATGGGGTCTGGCAGTTCATCGTCGCCGTGGTCGTCGGCGTCGTCATCGGCCTCGTCTTCGGCATCCTGCTGCATCAGCTGCGCATCCGGGTGGACGACCCGGTCGTGATCGGGACGTTCGGACTGCTCGTGCCCTTCGGCGCGTACGCGATCGCGGAGCACCTGGGCGGCTCGGGCGTGCTGGCCGTCGTCGCGATGGGACTGTACGTCGGTTACAACGCCCCGCGCACGGATTACACGACCCGGCAGCAGGAGGCGCCGCTGTGGCTGTCCGCGGACTTCCTGCTGGAGAGTTTCGTGTTCGCCTATATCGGACTGCAGCTGCCGCGGGTCCTCAGCGATCTCGGGCGCGAGTCGGTGGGGGAGATCCTCATGCTGTCCGGCGTGGTGCTCCTCGTCGTGCTCGTGGTGCGGCCCGCATACATCTATCCGGCGCACGCGTGGGCGATGTGGATGCAGCGGATAAGGCTGCGCCGGTGGGAGAGGGCGGTCGCGTCCGGGGAATGGGAGCGCCGCGAACGGATGGAGCAGAAGCGTCGGGAGCGTTTCGCGGCGAAGCATCCGGAGCGGGCGGCGGCCGGCAGGCAGAGGCGGCGCCCGACGACCGAGGAGATGCGCGCCCGCTTCACCGAGCCGGCGCTGGACCGGAAGGACAATGCGGTCATCTCGTGGGCAGGCATGCGCGGCGTGGTGACGCTGGCGACCGCGCTCGCCGCGGCGGATCTCGCGGAGCTGGATGCCGAGGCGTCGCACGCGATCGTCGTGGTGGCGTTCGTCGTGACGGTCGGGACGCTGCTTCTGCAGGGGCTGACGCTGCCGGTGCTGATCAGGCGGCTCGGAGTCGCGTCCGATGCGGACCGGGTGGAGGATGCCGAGGCGCTCGCCGCCGTGCGTGCGCGGACGAAGCAGGCCGGGACCGAGTTCATCGCGCACAAGCGGGCGGTGTGGGAGCAGAAATACGGGGCGTCGGATCTCGCGATCTTCGATGCTTTCGCGCAGCGCATGACGAAGATCGAGAAGGACACCGATCAGGCGCAGGAGACCGAGGAGGCGGTGAGCCGCCCGTCGTACGAGGACCTGGTCGCGCTGTCGAAGGGGTGGCTGCACGTGCGGCGCGAGATCCTGCTGGAGGAGCGGGATGCCGGGACGCTGGACGAGGAGCTCATGCGCGAGCTGATCACCGCGATGGATGCCGAGGAGCTGGCGCTGGACACGCGCGGCGCCACGCGCCCGCAGTCCCGCGCGTAGTCGCCCTCGATTGACGAGACCCCGTCGTATTCGCGTGGATACGACGGGGTCTCGTTGCCATGACGGGGTCAGTCCGGCGTCCTCTCCTTCCCCGTTCGTTGAGCTTCCCCCCCCGTTCGTTGAGCGAGCGGAGCGAGTCGAAACGCGGTTCCCTGCGGGTCTCGTCGGTGACCGCGTTTCGACTCGGTCGGCTGCGCCGTCCTCGCTCGACGAGCGGCGGGTGGGTGCCGTCGTCCCCTTTCTCCGTTCGTTGAGCGAGCGGAGCGAGGGACGCCGTCTTCCCCTTTCCCCCGTTCGTTGAGCGAGCGGAGCGAGTCGAAACGCGGTTCCCTGCGGGTCTCGTCGGTGACCGCGTTTCGACTCGGTCGGCTGCGCCGTCCTCGCTCGACGAGCGGCGGGTTCGACGAGCGAGGGACGGGCGAAGGCGTCAGCGGGTGCCGGCCGGCTCCGCCGCAGCATCCTGCTCGGGAGCATCCGCCTCGTCGCCCGAGTCGTCCGCGAACGGAAGGCCCTCGCGCGGCGCGTTGTAGAGGTCCTCGTCGAGGATGCCCTCGCGCTTGGCGACGATCGTCGGGACCAGGGCCTGGCCCGCGACGTTGACCGCGGTGCGGCCCATGTCGAGGATCGGGTCGATCGCGAGGAGAAGTCCAACGCCCTCGAGCGGCAGGCCGAGCGTCGACAGCGTCAGGGTGAGCATGACGACGGCGCCGGTCGTGCCGGCGGTCGCGGCCGAGCCGAACACCGACACGATGACGATGAGCAGGTACTGGACGAAGTCCAGCTGGATGCCGAAGAACTGCGCGACGAAGATCGCGGCGATCGCCGGATAGATCGCGGCGCAGCCGTCCATCTTCGTCGTCGCGCCGAGAGGCACTGCAAACGACGCGTAGGAGGAGGGCACGCCGAGGTTGCGCTCGGTGACGCGCTCGGTCAGGGGCAGGGTGCCGATGGAGGAGCGGCTGACGAACGCCAGCTGCACCGCGGGCCAGACGCCCGAGAAGTACTGCTTGATCGACAGCTTGTGCGACTTGATCAGCACCGGGTACACGACGAACAGCACGATCGCGAGTCCGAGGTAGATGGCGCCGGCGAACCATCCGAGTCCGATGAGCTTGTCCCACCCGTACTCGATGACGGCGGCGCCGATGAGGCCGAAGGTGCCGATCGGGGCGATGCGGATGATCCACCACAGCACGCGCTGGATCACCTTGAGCAGCGACTCGGTGAAGACGAGGAAGGGCTCGGCCTTCTTGCCGGCCTTGAGGGCCGCGATGCCGACGACGACGGCGACGACGATGATCTGCAGGATGTTGAAGCTGATGCCCGTCGTGGCGTCGCCGGTCTCGAGGTCGACGGACGTGCTCGCGCCGAGGCCGAGGAAGTTCTGCGGGATGAGCCCCAGCAGGAAGTTCCACCACGTGCCGACCGTGTACGGGTCGCCGGGTTCGAGTCCCTCACCGGCGCGGGAGCCCGGCTGGATGACGAGTCCGAGGACGATCGCGATGGTCACGGCGATGAAGGCGGTGATGCAGAACCAGAGGATGGTCTGGCCGGCGAGACGCGCGGCGTTCTGGACGCGGCGCAGGTTCGAGATGCTCGCCACGATCGCGGTGAAGATGAGGGGGACCACGGCGGCGCGCAGCAGCGTCACGTACGAGCTGCCGATCGTGTCGAGCGTGGCGGCGAGGGCGTTGGCGCTGCCGTCCTCGTTCGGACCGATCTGGCGGCCGATGAGTCCGGCGACGATGCCGAGGACGAGGGCCGCGATGATCTGGAAGCCGAACGATGTCAGCAGCTTCCGGATGGGGCTGCGGGTGTCTGGCGCCTTCTGGGCGCGGGCAGTGGTGCTCATGAGACTCCAATACGGGGCGCGCCGATGCGCGCCGATGGGAGTCAACGCTAGGACTGTCAGCCCATTCCCAGGGTGGATATGACGAACGGTGACGGATGCCGCGGCATCCGTCACCGTTCGAAAGAGTTCTACTCCGCCGGAGCGGCGCAGGTCTGGACAGCCTCGGTCATCGTGGTCTGGACGAGGTTGAAGGCGTCTTGGGAGGTCTGCTCATCCTTGCCCTCGGCGAGGTTGGCGAGGTCCTGGTCGGAGATCTCGGAGTCGAGGAGCTCGCCGGAGATGCAGTCGACCTGGTCGGGAGTGAGCTGGGCGTCCTCACCGTCACCGACGGTCAGACCCTGGTCCTCCAGGATCGTCGTGATCCCCTCGCTCAGTTCTTCGGTGGAGGGACGTTCCGCGGCCGGAGCTCCGCACGCGGCGAGGGAGAACGCCAGTGCCGCGATCGGCACGGCGGAGAGAAGGCGGGTGCGCAGTTTCCGGTCGGTGTTCATGGAACCACGGTAGCGCGTTCTCAGCTGATCGATAGGGGGACGTGCATGGGGAGAGGTGCCCAGGGAACGCGATGCGTGTCGCGTTCCTGCTTCTCCGAATCGAGTGCAACTACGCCGGGTGGGTCCGTGTTCTGCCTCCCACGGCGCACGAACCGCATCGCCCGGATCTCAAGAAGCCGGCGGTGGATGCCTGGCGCGCACGCGGTCCGAGGTACGGTCGGTGGCCGACCCCGATGGTCGAGTTCACCTTCCACGACGCCGCGGGGCGCTGGTGGCTGCGTGACGAGCACGGAGTGCTCACCGAGATCGACAAGGCCGACCGGTTCCGTTATGCGAAGGATGCAGACGTTACCGTTTCGTGACCGCTGGGAGCTCCAGTGAGGCTCGAAAGAAGCTCTCAATGTCGGAGGCCCGCGTCATCATGAACTATGGCACTTTTCAGCGAGGTTGCGGCCCTGATCCCCACGTTGCGTGGGCATCTCGCGCCGGGTGCCTGCGCTGACGACGTGCAGGCGACGATCTCCGCGATGACGGATGCCGAGGTCGTCGCGGTCATCGAAGAAGCCGTCGACATCGCGGCTCAGGTCGAGCAACTCAAGCTCGTCGCCGTCGGCATCGCCGCGACCCGATCGCCCCGCGACCAGGGGCACGCCGGCCTCGCTCAATCGCGCGGGCGCCGCTCCGCCGTGGACCTGGTTCAGAGCATCACGGGCTCGACGAAGGGCGAGGCTGCGCGCGAGGTGCGCGTCGGACTCGCGTTGATGGAGGAGCCCGAGGATGCGTCGACGGATGCTGAGAGTGCCGTCGCTCCGGTGCCGGCCGCGCCGTGGCACGAACCGCTGCGTGCGGCGCTCCAGGAGCAGACGATCACAACGGCCCAGTACGACGTCATCCGCGGCGGTCTGGGTGAGCCGCCGGTGGCGGAGGCCGACGCCGCCGTTATGCGCGAAGCGTGGTCCTGCGCTGCCGAGCAGCTCATCGCCGAAGCCCCCGACCGCACCGTCGAAGAGCTGCGCGCGGCCGCCCGGGCGCTGCGGGACCTGCTCGACCCCGACGGCGCGGCCGCGCGTTTCGCGGCACAGTACGAGGCGCGCTCGCTGCGGACGTATCGCGACTCGCTCGGGCGCCGCCGCGGAGACATCGTGTTCGACGAGGAGAGCGGTGCGTTCTTCGACGCGATCATGGCCTCCGCCCTGCGACCGCGACGCGGCGGTCCGCGCTTCGTCGACCCCGACGAGAAGGCACAGGCAGCTTCGCTCATTGATGACCCGCGGTCGAATGACCAACTCGCGTTCGACCTGCTCATGGACGTCGTGCGCGCGGGTGTCCTCGCGGAGCCCGAGGCGGTGTTCGGCACCCGGCAGGCCGGAGTCCGGCTCGTCCAGGTGGTCGACAGTGCCGGTGCTCCGGCTCCCACGGCGCATACCGAGGACGGATTGACGGTCCTGCCCTCCGCGACCGCCGGGCAACGCATCTGCGAGAGCGGAACGACCCTCGTCACGCTCGATGGGCAGGGCAACCCTCTCGACGTCGGGCGGGAGCATCGGCTGTTCACCCCCGCGCAACGCGTCGCGCTCGCGATCCGCGACGGCGGATGCCGCTGGCACGGCTGCGACCGCCCCGCGTCATACTGCGAAGCGCACCACATCGACGAATGGTCCGGCGGCGGACGCACCGACATCGACCGCGGCATCCTGCTGTGCCGGTACCACCACATGACTTTGCACCACGGCCGATGGCGGATCACCCGCGAGCGCAAGGACGACTTCGTCCTCCACCATCCCGATGGGGATCGTCATGTCCTGAAACCGCGAGCCGTTCTGCTCTACGCCTGGGGCGGGATCGGGATCGATCCGCCGCCGAAACGCTTCCGCCCGGCCGCGTGATCCCGGGGTCGCGGAGGCATTCACCCGCAGCGCAGCCCCCGCATCCGCGCCACGCCCCGAGACCTATGCCAGCACGAGCAAGTCGCCCACCTCGCACTCCAACGCGTCGCAGATCGCGCGCAGGGTCGAATATCGGATCGCCCGCGCCCGATCGTTCTTCAGCACCGACAGGTTCACGATCGAGACGCCCACGCGCGCGCTCAGCTCCGTCAGCGTCATCCCGCGCGAAGCGAGCAGCTCATCGAGCCGGCAGTGGATGCCCGTGAACTCGTCATCGGAATCGGCCGGAGTCATACCAGCCCCTCCGTGTCCTTCTGCAACGCAGCTCCGCGGCGGAACGCGTAGGCGATCAGAGTCAGCGCTGCGAAGATCGCGAACCCCAACCAGTAGCTCAGCGGCGTCGAGCCGCCCACCTCGCCCAACCCGACGGCCGAGCGCACCGACCTTCCGATCGCGGAGTCGAGCAGGTAGCAGGTCGTCGTGCCCAGCAGCGTGATCGCGGCCATCGACGTCAGCATCCGAACGGCGCGGCGCGAGAACGTGCGTCCGCGGGACACCTCGAGAGACAGCACGACGTAGCAGCAGATGACGGCGATGCCCGCGATCGCCGCCACCCCGACCGTCGCGACGATGAGAGCGCTCAGACCGGCCCCGGCACCCGGCACCGACACGATCCCCTGCGTCACCTGCAGGGATGCCCCGGACGGCGCCGGGGGCGCGTCGTAGCTCTCCGGAATCGGGATCTCCCACACCAGCCCATCCTCGCCGAACGCGATCGCGAGCCTCGTCACCGCGAGAGACACGATCGCCGCAACGGCGAGAACCGCGACGACGCCGGTCCACACCGCGTTCGCACCCAGCGGCGTGCGCTCCTCGGAGTTCATACCAACCCCTCCGTCTCCCGCTCGAGCATCTCCTTCTGTGCCTGAAGCCGCATCCCCTCACGGAACACTGCCGCCAGTGCCAGCAATCCGAGCGCGCCGACGAACGGCAACGGCGTCACCGTCAGCCGGTATCCCGTCGGGTACCACTCCGACCCGGGGTCGAACACCTCGCGCAGCGCCGCCGTCGCCGCGATGCTGCCCAGAAGGTCGGACGCGACGCCGAGCACGAGCACCGCCACCGCGCCGATCGTCAGCGCTCTCGTGACCGTGTGGGAGAACGGGCGACCGCGCAGCGTCTGGAAGCAGATCGCGGCCAGCATCGCGCCGGGCAGAGCGATCATCGCCGTCGCGCACAACTGCGCCGCGGCCGCCAGCACGCGAAGCCCGAGCGACGCACCACCGACCGTGAACGACGACAGCTCCGAACCGCTGCACGTCAGCATCCCGGCCGCCCCGAACTCCGCACAGGGCAGATCCGAGGGCCACTCGAGCCCGACCGACGTGGCACCGTCGAGCTCCGCCCAGTCGCTGGTGAAGATCTTCACGACGGTGAGCACCATGCCGACCGCCGACAGCATCACCCACCAGCCGGAGATCACCAGCCCGGCGTCCAGCGCGACCGTCCTGCTGCCGCGACGGCGACTCCGCCACACCGCTACGCCGACGATCGCGGCGATCACCGCGAGAACGAGCGCGATCCATCCGAGCGAACTCCACAGATCCCCGCTGAACGAGATCATCAGACCAGCCCCTCCGTGTCCTTCTGCAGATCCGCACCGCGGCGGAAGACGATGACCAGCACCCCGACCGCGATCGCGGCGATGTAGAGAGGGATGCCGTCGCGGAACAGGAGCCACCGACCGTCACCGAAGTCCCCGCCGAGAGCGGCGAAGACGCCGTTCAGACCCATGTTCTCGAACCACGGCCCCAGGAGCCCTGCCAGCATCAGACTCATCGAGACGGCGAACGTCAGCCCGCTGTTGACGCGATCGAACACCACGCCGCGCAGCAGCCGCAGGCAGACCATCACGCTCAGCGTCGCCGCGGCGATCAGGCAGAGCGAACGCAGCATGATCGCCACCACCAGGCTGACGACGCTGATCGTGTTGACGTCGGTCGCGGTGAGCGTCGCCGTCTCGACGACCGCGGGCGTTCCCGGGCCGATCAGCGCCGTGTACTCCTGGGCGGGCACCCGCGTCGAGACCGTCACGGCCCCAGGGGTGCCGAACAGGACGAGGATGCGCTGCACGGCGTCGAAGGAGAGGAGCCCCACCGCGACCGCGCCGACGATGACGCCGGTGACGAGGTCGTTGCGATCGCGGCGCACCTGCGTCGACGGATCCCTGCCAGCCACGGTCACACCAGCCCTTCCGTCTCGCGCTGCATGCGCCGTCCGATGTCGAACGCGCCGGCGATCAGGGCGAGCGCGAGGCCCCAGCCGAGCGGGGCGAGATCGAGCTCCGCCAGGAAGGTCCACAGCGTGTCCAGGACTTCCGGAGTGGATGCCGCGAGCTCGTCGACCAGGACGGCGCGGCCGAACGCGCCGAAGACCTGTCCCAGCATCCCGCCCAGCATCACGAGGATCGCCGCCGCTCCGATCGCCCAGGTCATGCTGCGGTGGAAGGGGCGGGCGCGTATCAGAGAGATGCCCAGCCACCACGCCACGAGGCAGACGCCGATCGTGGCCAGCGCGGGGAGTGCCCCTTCGAGGAAGAGGAGCCAGCGCACCCCCTGCGACGCCTCATCGAGGGTCAGCAGCACGGACGAGTACTCGGCGTCCGCGATCCCCGCCACATCGACGTACGCGGACGCGGGGGCATCATGCAGCGGCATCCGCACGACCGGCTCGGCGCCGAAGCGGTCGATCGCGTTCATCACGATCGAGACCGCCGCCGCCACGGCGATGCTGATGGACCCGGTGGCGATGAGTCCGAGCGCGAATCCGTCGCCGCGCGACGGCCGGGGAATCGTCATGCTGTCTCCTTATCGATAGTCGTTGTTATCGATGTTCGTTAACATAACGACAGTCGATAAGGAGTGTCAAGGGGGCGGCCGTGCGGGGTATGCCGACGGCGAACACGGGCATACCTCCACGCCTGCGTGGTTACTCTCGATGTACAAGCTTCGCCACGTGCGAACCACGCGAACCACGTGCGAACCAAGGAGTGAACATGTTCGAGAGATTCACGGACCGAGCCCGTCGAGTGGTCGTCCTCGCCCAGGAAGAGGCGAAGATGCTCAACCACAACTACATCGGCACCGAGCACATCCTGCTCGGCCTCATTCACGAGGGTGAGGGCGTCGCAGCCAAGGCGCTGGAGTCGCTCGGCATCTCCCTCGACGCCGTGCGCGAGCAGGTGCAGGACATCATCGGCCAGGGTCAGCAGCAGCCGACCGGCCACATCCCCTTCACCCCCCGCGCCAAGAAGGTCCTCGAGCTGAGCCTGCGCGAAGCGCTGCAGCTCGGCCACAACTACATCGGCACCGAGCACATCCTGCTCGGCCTCATCCGCGAGGGCGAGGGCGTCGCCGCTCAGGTGCTCGTCAAGCTCGGCGCCGACCTGAACAAGGTCCGCCAGCAGGTCATCCAGCTGCTCTCCGGCGCCCCCGGCCGCGAGCCGGCCGCCGTCGGCGCGCAGACCCACGAGACCCAGTCGGGCGCCCAGGGCGGCTCGCAGGTGCTCGACCAGTTCGGGCGCAACCTCACGCAGGCCGCGCGCGACAACAAGCTCGACCCCGTCATCGGGCGCGAGAAGGAGATCGAGCGGGTCATGCAGATCCTCTCCCGCCGCTCCAAGAACAACCCCGTGCTGATCGGTGAGCCCGGCGTCGGCAAGACCGCCGTCGTCGAGGGCCTCGCCCAGGCGATCGTGAAGGGCGACGTCCCCGAGACGCTGAAGGACAAGCAGCTGTACTCGCTCGACCTCGGCTCGCTCATCGCCGGCTCCCGCTACCGCGGAGACTTCGAGGAGCGCCTGAAGAAGGTCACCAAGGAGATCCGCACCCGCGGCGACATCATCGTCTTCATCGACGAGATCCACACCCTCGTGGGTGCCGGTGCCGCCGAGGGCGCCATCGACGCGGCCAGCATCCTCAAGCCGCTGCTGGCGCGCGGCGAGCTCCAGACGATCGGCGCGACCACGCTGGACGAGTACCGCAAGCACTTCGAGAAGGATGCCGCGCTCGAGCGCCGCTTCCAGCCGATCCAGGTGCAGGAGCCGAGCCTCCCGCACGCGATCAACATCCTCAAGGGCCTGCGCGACCGCTACGAGGCGCACCACAAGGTGCAGATCACGGATGGCGCGATCGTCGCCGCTGCGAACCTCGCCGACCGGTACGTCTCGGACCGCTTCCTGCCGGACAAGGCCATCGATCTGATCGATGAGGCCGGCGCGCGCCTGCGCCTGAGCATCCTGTCGTCCCCGCCGGAGCTGCGGGAGTTCGACGACAAGATCGCCAAGGTGCGCGAGCAGAAGGAAGCCGCCTCCGAGGAGCAGGACTTCGAGAAGGCCGCGGCACTGCGCGACGAGGAGAAGGGGCTGCTCGCCGAGCGGCTGCGCCTCGAGAAGCAGTGGCGTTCGGGCGATGTCGCCACCCAGGCGGTCGTCGACGAGGGCCTGATCGCCGAGGTGCTCGCGCAGGCCACCGGCATCCCGGTGTTCAAGCTGACCGAGGAGGAGTCCAGCCGGCTCGTCTTCATGGAGAAGGCGCTGCACCAGCGCGTCATCGGGCAGGAGGAGGCCATCGCGGCCCTGTCCCGCACGATCCGTCGTCAGCGCGCGGGCCTCAAGGACCCCAAGCGTCCCTCCGGCTCGTTCATCTTCGCCGGCCCGACCGGCGTCGGAAAGACCGAGCTCGCCAAGGCCCTCGCGGAGTTCCTGTTCGACGACGAGGCCGCGCTGATCTCGCTCGACATGAGCGAGTTCGGCGAGAAGCACACCGTCTCGCGGCTGTTCGGTGCCCCTCCCGGGTTCGTGGGCTTCGAGGAGGGCGGCCAGCTCACCGAGAAGGTGCGGCGCAAGCCGTTCAGCGTGGTCCTCTTCGACGAGATCGAGAAGGCGCACCCGGACATCTTCAACTCGCTGCTGCAGATCCTCGAAGAGGGACGCCTCACGGACGGTCAGGGTCGGATCGTGGACTTCAAGAACACGGTCATCATCATGACCACGAACCTCGGATCGTCCGCGATCGCCGGGGGACCGGTCGGCTTCCAGATCGAGGGCAACACGCAGACCAGCTACGAGCGGATGAAGGGCAAGGTCGACGAGGAGCTCAAGCGGCACTTCAAGCCCGAGTTCCTCAACCGCGTCGACGACGTCATCGTCTTCCCGCAGCTGTCGAAGGAAGAGCTGGTGCAGATCGTGGATCTGTTCACCAAGCGTCTCGGCGACCGCCTGCTGGATCGCGACATGACGGTCGAGCTGACGCAGACCGCCAAGGAGCGCCTCATCGAGGTCGGATTCGACCCGGCGCTCGGCGCCCGGCCGCTGCGCCGCGCCATGCAGCGGGAGATCGAGGACCAGCTGTCCGAGAAGATCCTGCACGGCGAGCTCAACGCCGGTGACCACGTCACCGTGGACGCCGCAGACGGCAAGTTCCTGTTCGAGACCCGCCCCCGCGGCGAGAAGGTCTCGGTCGGGATCAACACCGGCGGTGCGATCTCCGCGACGCCGGACCTGGCCGCCACGGGCACGGACTGACCCGTACGACGAAGGGGCGGATGCTTCGGCATCCGCCCCTTCGTCGTACGCGGTCGTGTCAGTCGTTCCAGGACCAGATATCGTCTCCGCGCAGGGTGGCGTCCGCGCCCCCGTCGTCGTAGATGACCTGGCCGGCCATGTGGCTGTTCTCGACGCTCGTGAGCCAGATCAGGAGGTTCGCGACCGTCTCCGGCGGCTGGTGCCCGTTGAGCGGCATCGGGACCGCGGCATCCACCATCGCGCGACCCTCGGCGGTCTCGAGCAGGCCCGCGGTCATCGGCGTCAGGACCGTCCCGGGAGCGACGGCGTTGAGCGGGATGCCGGCGCCGGCCCACTCGGCGCTGATCGCCGTGCGACGGACCCAGCGGGCGATGGCCCGCTTCGACGACGGATAGACGAGGTAGCCCGTCTCCGGTCCCTGGGCCGTCAACGCCTCAGCGATGCGCAGGGCCTCGGCCTCGTCGCCGGCGAGAGCCGCCGCGACCATCTCGGCCGAGTTCGGCTGCAGCGATGCCATCGACGAGACGACGGCCGCGCGCGGCGCCTCGGAGCTCGCCAGCGCGGGGCGCAGGTGCTCCAGGAGCTCGGCCACCCCGAAGTAGTTCACCGAGATCGTCTTCGGGACCGGGGCGGAGATGCCGGCGCAGGCGATGACGGCGTCGATCGTGCCGCCGGCGAGCTCGACGGCCTTCGCGGCCGCGTCGACGCGGCCCTGCGGGGTCGAGAGGTCGGCCTCGACGTCGGCTCCCTTCAGGTCGATGCCGATCACTCGCTCACCGCGCTCGCGCAGCAGCGCCGAGGTGGTGGCGCCGATGCCGGATGCGGATCCGGTCACGACGTAGGTGCGTGCCATGGTGTCCTCCGTTCCACGACCGCGATCGCGGTCGTCCTCACCGGTCGCCGGGTTGCGGCCGGAATCCTACGGTGGCGGCGCGGACCGCCGCCGGTGGGAGCGTCACGGGGCGCGGTGCTCACGAGACCGTGCGCCCGTCCGGGTGCGGCGCCGAGGTGGTCCGCAGGACGCCGTCGACGAAGCGCGTGAGCCGGCCGGCGAACTGCGTCGACTCCGCTGCATCCCAGTCGTTCAGCGCCTCCGTCATCATCGCGATGCCCTGCGCGACCAGGCGCTGGTGCACGGTGTGCCCTGTCTCAGTCAGCCGGACGATCGTCCCGCGGGCGTCGGAGGGATCGACGGCGCGCTCGATGAAGCCCCCGCGTTCGAGGCGGCTCAGCTGCTTGCTCATGGTGGGGCGGCTCAACCGCAGCGCGACGGCCAGATCACCGGCGCGGGCCGGGCCCTCCAGGCCGAGCACGTACAACGGAGGGATGTCGATCGGGTCGACCTCGACTCCGGCCGCGGCGGCGACGACGCTCTGCGTGCTTGCCGACGACCAGTGCGTGGCGAGGCGGGTGAGCGCGCTGAGAAGCTCGGACTGCGGCGATCCCATGTCGTCAGCCTACGCCCATTAGTTGCCTCAGGCAATCAAAATCGCCCGGTCACGCTCTCCGGTCGTCCAGGCGGCGAGTTCTAGGCTGGACACGTGAACTACACCGTCCGCCCCGCACGCAGCGCCGACATCCTCGGCATCCACCGTCTGCTGGAGCCGATGGTGGACCGACGCATCCTGCTCGGCAAGGACCTCGCCGTGCTCTACGGCGCGACCCAGGAGTTCGTCGTCGCCGAGCACGACGGTGAACTGATCGGCTGCGGCGCGCTGCACGTGATGTGGGAGGACCTGGGCGAGGTGCGCACGCTGCTCGTCCGCGACGACTGGCTCCATCACGGCGTCGGCCGGGCGATCGTGGACGCCCTCGAGGAGCGCGCCCGCGTCCTCGGCCTCCGTCGCCTGTTCTGCCTGACGTTCGAGGTGGAGTTCTTCACGCGACGCGGCTTCGCCCCGATCGGCGAGCAGATCGTGGACCCCGACGTGTACTCGCAGCTGCTGCGCAGCCCGGACGAGGGCGTCGCCGAGTTCCTCGACCTCGCTCACGTCAAGCCGAACACGCTCGGCAACACCCGGATGCTGAAGGAGCTCTGATGGCTCGACAGTCCGCCGCCGTCTACCGCCGCCGGCGGCTCGTGGTGCTGCTCGCGCTCCTGGTCGTGATCGCGGTCGTCGCCGCCGGCGTCTGGGCCCTGATCGCACGGCCCTGGGAGGGAGAAGCCCCGGTCGCGGATCCCACCGAGACGACCGCACCGGCCGAGGAGAGCGCGTCCCCCACGGCATCCGAGTCCCCGACGCCGTCCGAGTCGGAGACGCCCGGCATCGCCGCGTGCCAGGCGGCGGACATCGAGGTCGTCGCGGTCACGGATGCCGAGTCCTACGCGGCCGATCAGCTGCCGAAGCTGTCGATCTCCCTGACCAACAACGGCACGAAGGACTGCACGATCAACGTCGGCACGACGACGCAGCAGTTCGTGATCACCAGCGGCGATGACGTGTGGTGGCGTTCGACGGACTGCCAGGAGAACCCTGCCGACATGATCGTCACGCTCACGGCGGGGCAGACCGTGCCCAGTGCGACGCCCCTGACGTGGGACCGGACGCGCTCCAGCACGACGACCTGCGGAGACGAGAACCGTCAGCGCGCTCCCGCCGGAGGCGCTTCCTACCATGTCGCGGTGTCCATCGGCGGATTCGACAGCAAGGGCACTCAGCAGTTCATCCTCCGTTGAGCGGGAAATCCGGAAGCGTTTCGATCCTGTCCTGCTGACATCCCGTCTCGTTTGGGATACCATAGAGATGACTCTCGGAATTGATTCGGTGTGCATGCCATCCCCAGTGGCGTCGATCTCAGCGTCCCCAGCGCTTCGACATTCACCGGACGAGAGTCCGAGGGCCCTTTCGAGTACCCCAGTCCCCAATGGAGGACTCGAAGGGGCCCCAACCGTTTCTGCCTACACTTGAGGCATGGCACGCAAGAAGAGCGCGAAGAAGAAGCCCGCACCCGAGGACTTCCGCTCCGAGGCCCTCGCCCAAGCGCTCGAGAAGCAGGACATGGCGGCCGTCGCCCTCGCGCTGCGGAACGGGACCACGGTCGTGCCCCTCATCACGCCGGGTGCCAGGGACAATCCGCTCGACAGCGGGGAGGTCTGGACCTACCGCGATCAGAAGACGGGGGACGTCGCTCTCCTGCTGTTCAGCGACGCGAAGAACAAACCGGCCAATCTCCCCCCGGGAGTCGGGATCTACTCGGCCGAGTGGCTGCGCGCGTTCCTCACGAAGCACGCCGGCACCGTGACGACCGTGTTCCTCGACATCGCGGGGCCGCATCCCATGCAGGCGGCTCCGGAGGAGCTCCTCAAGGCACTGGACGCGTGACCGAGCACCGGGCGGTCTTCGACGCCGAGGTCACATTCTCCAACGGGGGAGGGCTCCAGGCGAAGGACTTCCGCGTGGACGTCCCGTCCGCCGACGTCACCGAGGCGGAGATCGGGCGACTGTTCCTCACCTCGCTCGACCTTCTGATGGCCGAAACGGTCGTGGTACGCAACGTGCGCGTCATCTCCGAGGCGCACAAGGGAACCCGTGGAGGCCCGAGCGACCCGAGGCGCTGACGGCGCGGATCAGAACGGCGGAATGTCTCCGTCGACGCGCCGCGGCGCCCCGTGCGACCGGATGTCGGTGAGCGCCGCCCTCAGCGTCTGCGAGCGCTCGTCGACCACGCGCGCGTAACCCAGGCGGGCGGCCTCGCTGCGCCGCTGCGCGGCCTGCGTCACCGGCCGCACCTCACCCGCGAGGCTGAGCTCGCCCACCGCCGCGACCGTGCGGGGGGTCGAGGTCTGCTGGATCGATCCGGCCACGGCCAGCGCGATCGCCAGATCGGCGGCCGGCTCGGTGAACCGCACGCCGCCGACCGTCGAGACGTACACGTCGAGCGCGCCGGTGGGGATGCCGGCCCGCCGCTCGAGGATCGCGAGCACCATCGCCACCCGCGACGCATCCAGTCCGTGCACGACGCGGCGCGGGTTCGGTCCGGACGCCTTGATCGTCAGGGCCTGCACCTCGACCGGCAGCGCGCGGCGTCCTTCCAGGGCGATCGCGACGCAGGTCCCTGGTTCCGCGGCGCCGCGGGACAGGAACAGCCCGGAGGGGTCGGGAACCTCGACGATGCCGTCACCGGCCATCTCGAAGCATCCGACCTCGTCGGTCGGCCCGAAGCGGTTCTTGAGCGCCCGCACGAAACGCAGCGACGTCTGCCGATCGCCCTCGAAGTGGCAGACCACGTCGACGAGGTGCTCGAGGATGCGGGGGCCCGCGATCTGCCCGTCCTTCGTCACATGCCCGACGATGATGATCGGAAGGCCCCGCTCCTTGGCGACGCGGATGAGCGTCGCCGCCACCTCGCGCACCTGGCTCGGCTGCCCGGCTGCCCCGTCGATGAGCGACGAGGCGACGGTCTGCACCGAGTCGACGATCACCAGCTCGGGCGCGACCTCGTCGATGTGGCCGAGGATCGTGGCGAGATCGGTCTCGCTCGCCAGATACAGCTCGTCGTGCAGGGCTCCGGTGCGCTCGGCACGCAGGCGCACCTGCGCCGGCGACTCCTCCGCGCTGGCGTACAGCACGCGCCGCCCGGAACGCGCGGACTGGGCCGCGACCTCCAGGAGCAGCGTCGATTTGCCGACCCCGGGCTCGCCGCTGAGCAGGATCGCGGCGCCGGGGACGATGCCGCCGCCGAGCACGCGGTCGAACTCGCCGACGCCGCTCGTGCGCCGTGGAGCCTCGGCCGTGGTGATCTGCGTGATCGGACGCGCGGCGCGCTCGGCCGACGGCGCGAGCGCCGTCACCTGCGGGCGGGCGATGCCGACCGACGCCGTCTGCTCGACGACCGTGCCCCACTGCTGGCACTCGCCGCAGCGCCCCACCCACTTCGCCGCCGTCCACCCGCACTCGGTGCAGACGAAGGCGGGGGGAGCGGGACGGGTCTTGGCCATGCCATCAGGGTAGCCGCGGCATCCGACACCTCCGGCACGGAGGGAGCCGGTTTATTCACGGCCGCCCGCTCCGCACTCGGTCAGGCCGGTCGGCGACAATGGGGGCATGGCGAACGGCAGGCCCGCGTACGGGCCGATCTCGAGCTACTCCCGGGTGCAGATCCTGCACCTGGTGCAGTCGCGCGCCGAGCGATCGATCCAGGAGCTGCACGAGGCGACGGGACTGCACGCCAACACCATCCGCGAGCACCTGCAGCGCCTGATCGAGGGCGGCTACGTCATCGCGACGACCGAGCACCGCACCACCCGTGGCCGGCCGCGCACGCTCTACAGCGCGGCGACCGGTGACCCGGACGCCTCCAGCCCGGTCGCCCGCGAGAAGGTGAGCGCGGCCGCGCGCCGCGGGGACATGCTGCGGCGTCTGCTGCCGACCGCGGCATCCGATCTCGGACAGGACGCCACGTACCAGCTCGACGCCCTCGTGGAGCACCTCGAGGAGAGCGGCTTCGAGCCGGTCGTCGACGACGCGGCGCTCACCGTCGATCTCACGCCCTGCCCGCATGCAGCCGGGCGGCCCGAGCACCGTCCGGTGCTGTGCGCCGTGCATCTGGGGTTGATGCAGGGCGTCCTGACGGAGGCCGGGGGGCCGCTCGCCGCCGACTGCGTGCTGGCGGCCGAGCGGCCCGAGGCGTGCACGGTGCGGCTGCGGCTCGCCGAGTCCGCCGCCTGACCTGTCGCGTGTCGGCGCTTCGGCATACCGTGGACGCATGAAGAGGACCGATGAGGCGGAACGGCTGATCGACGCGTCGCCGGCGCGCGTGTTCGCGGCGATGACCGACCCCGGATCCGTGGCGAGGTGGCTTCCGCCGTCCGGGATGACCGGTCGCGTCGAGCGGTTCGAGGCGCGCACCGGCGGGACATACCGCATCGTGCTGTCCTACGACGATCCCTCCGGTGCTCACGGCAAGACCTCGGCGGACGAGGACGTCGTGGAGGGCGCGTTCGTCGAGGTGGTCCCGGGGGTCCGCCTGGTGCAGGACGTCGAGTTCGAGTCCGAGGATGCCGCGTTCGCCGGCGTCATGCGGTTGACGTGGGAGGTCATCGCCGACGGGGCGCGGAGCCGGGTGCGGTTCCGCGCCGAGAACGTGCCGGAGGGCATCTCGGCCGAGGATCACCTGGCGGGCTTCCGCTCGTCGCTGGCGAACCTCGCACGCCTGGTCGAAGGGTCGGATGCCGAGGCATCCGTCGGTCAGCCGTAGAGCGAGACCGGGGGCTCCATCGTGATGCCGGCTGCCTCGAACGCGCGCCGGCGCTCCTCGATGCGTCGATGCATCTCGACCTGCGCGTCGTCGATCATCTGCGGGTCCAGCGCGATGTGCGGCGCGTGCGGGGTCCCGTGTCCGGCCGCGATGTAGGCGTCGAGCTCCGGTCCCGAGGTCCAGGAGGTGATGAGCGAGTACCTCGGCGCCGTGCCCCGGTGCCACACCGCGTGCCAGAACCGCTGGGTGTCGACGACGATGCGCGAACCCGCGGGCAGCGGGATGCGCACCTCGGTGGCGGGGTCGAAGCGGTCCTCGCGGAGGATCATCAGCGAGCCGGGATCGTCGGTGAGGTTGAGCGAACCCCGGACCACCCAGCCGGTGCCGTCGTCGTTGAGCCGGTTGTTGTCGTCCTGGTGGAGGTTGTAGATCGCGTCGGCGTAGGTGTTCGGCTGCAGCTCGATGACCCGGCACCGGCCGATGTTCGCTCCGGCTTCGCGGGCGCGGGCGACGAGGGTGGGGGCGATGCCGGTCTGAGCCTCGATCCAGACGCCGTCCTTGTCGGTGCGCGGAGGGGTGTGGTTCCAGAACCCGTTGCACTCGATCTCGCCCGCGTAGCTGGTCAGCGGGGCGAAGCGGGTGATGCCGGAGGAGCGCCACCCGATGTACTCGAGCTCCTGCCACTCCGCGGGGTCGATCTCGCGGTCGTCGCGGTCGAGGACGACGTAGCCGGTCTCGTCCAGGGCGGGTGAGGTGACGAAGGTCATGGGGCGCCTCCCGTTCAGCGGCATCCGTTTAGGACATCCTAACTTCCCGGGCGTTCCGCTGCAGGAGTGCGCGCCGGGGATAACGCCTACTCTGGGATCATGACGACGCCGCAGGGTGCCCTTCTCGTGGGCAGTGTGAATTTCGACGATGCCGAGAAGACGATGCGGGTGGCGGCCGAGATGCTCGGCGAGAGGCTCCGGCGTGTCCCGGACGGCGAGGTCGGCAAGCGATTCCACTGGATCATGTTCCAGCCGGACGTCCTCGGCCAGGCGGACGGGATCGAACGCGTCGGCGATGAGCCGATCCCGTTCCCGGCGGGTCTCGACGCGCGACCGCTCCGTATCGCCGAGGGCGCGGATGCCGCGGCCATCGAGCTTCCGCCGCTCGGCTACGCCGAGGCGGCGATCGAGTCGTACGCGGTGTTCTCGCGTCTTCGCGACGGGGGAGTCCTGCCCGAGGGCGTGCGCTTCCAGGTGTCGTTGCCGACGCCTCTTGCCGTGATCTCGTCCTTCTTCTCCGGAGAGGACCGGACGGAGATCGAGCCGGTCTACACGGCGGCGATGCTGCGGGAACTGGACCGGATCCTGGCCGGTATCCCGCACGAGGATCTCGCCGTGCAGTGGGATGTCGCGAGCGAGATGGGCATCATCGAGCGCGCCGCGGGATACGGCAGGGTGATGGACGCCTGGTGGCCGGGCGATCCGTTCGACGGACTGGTGTCGCGGCTGGCCGCGCTGGTCGACGCCGTCCCCGCCGACGTGGAGGTGGGCGTGCACCTCTGCTACGGCGACGCGGGGGAGAAGCACTTCGTGGAGCCGCAGGATGCCGGGAACCTGGTGCGGTACGCGAACGCGGTCGTCGCCGCGGCATCCCGCCCGCTGACCTGGCTGCACCTGCCCGTGCCGATCGAGCGCGACGACGCGGCGTACTTCGAGGCGCTCGCGGCGCTGACGCCGGTCGGCGAGCTGTACCTGGGACTCGTGCACCGCGAGGACGGAGTCGAGGGCGCCGAGCGGCGCATCGCCGCGGCCTCGCGCTTCGTCGAGGAATTCGGCGTCGCCACGGAGTGCGGCATCGGTCGCGCACCCGCTGGTTCGACCGAGGGCATCCTGCGCACGCACGCGGAGGTCGCCGCGGCCTGGTGAAGCAGCCGTGCACCGTCGGCTTCGCGAGACTTGGCTACTGGAGCGAGACTTTGTCTTCTCAGCAAAGTCTCGCCTCGGAAACCAAGTCTCGCGGCGGACGGCGGCCCGATTCGCGCGGATGCCGCGACTCCCGTAAACTAGTCCGCGGTGACGTGTCCGAGCGGCCGAAGGTGCAACTCTCGAAAAGTTGTGTAGGGTAACCCCCTACCGTGGGTTCAAATCCCACCGTCACCGCCATGGAAACCCCCGAGAAATCGGGGGCTTTTCCGTGTTCGGTGCAACCGTGGTGCAGTTCTCGGCCAGTTCGCCCGCACCGCGGAGGCACTGCCGGGTCGTCGCATCGATTGCCGGTGTACGGATACGATCGGGTGGTGAGCCAAGGATCGAGCACCGCCCGTCGACGGTTCGACCCCGTGCGACGAGGAACGATCGCCAGCCTGCTCGTCTGGGGTGGTCTTGTTGCAGTGTTCGGTCTCTCCGCACTGATCGGCCTGGGTCAGATGAATGACGTCTGCTCCGGTGACATCGTCGACACGGTTCTCTGCGAGGGTGCTCAGCTGCGCCAGTCCATCTTCGGAGGCCTGGTCGGCGCGGCGCTGATCATCGGCGCAGCGATCCTCTCCGGGGCGTTGCTGCTTGTCGGGCGGATCCAGGGCCCCGCGAACCCGACTGCGGAAGCAGAAGGGCCAGATTCTCTGCCGCTCTGACGCGCACGGGCTCACGCTTGCTCGCCGGCGACACTGCCGCTGGCTCCCTCCCCGGCGTCGCCGTCATCGGCGGTAGTGGCATCTTGTGCAGCGACGGGGTGATAGCTGATGAACTCCAACAGGCTTCCGTCGGGATCCCGAAAGTAGACGCTGGTTCCCTCTCCTCTTGCGCCAGGCCGCGACACCGGCCCTGTCTCGACGGTCACATCGCAGGCGTGGAGATGAGCGATCGCGTCCTCGATCGGGCCGTCCCATTCGAAGCAGAGGTCGCTGTTTCCCGGACGGACGGGCAACCGCGCCACGTTCGACGAGAGGTCGACGCCGGGGCCGTGCACGTTCAGCTGGGAGGCGCCGATACGGTAGGACACCCGTCGGCCCTCCAACGGGATGACCTGAGCGTGCAGGACCTCGCGGAAGAAGGCCGTCGTCGCATCCCAGTCGCTCGCTCCGATCACGACGTGGTCCACGCCGCGGATAGGGAGATCGCCGGGGGCCTCCATCTGAACAGTATGCCGCGTCGGGCCGACGGGGCTATGCCGTTCGAGCCTCGTGCAGCTCGTGGGCGAAGTCGCGGCCCCATCGAGAGTCTCGTCCCCGTCAGCCGACGATGCGGGCCACTCCGAGCGCTTCGATCCGCGCGGGGTCGGCGAGAACATCGAGTCCGATGATGCGGCCATCTGAGATATCGAACGCCATGAGGGAGACCACGGTGCCCGAGAACACTGCCGCGACACCGGGTCGGCCGTCGATGAGGATCGGCGTCGAGTGCGCAGCCAACCGTCCGGCCAGAACCGCCTGTTCGGCGATCTTCCGTGCGCCCTCGATGCGCTGCATGGACGTGCCGTAGTCGGCGTGCAGCACAGCACCGTCATCGAGGAGGTCGACGAGCGCGCCGATGTCTCCGTCTTGTGCCGCGGCGAGCCACGCCGTCACGATGCGCCGCCCGTGCTCCCGATTCGGCCGTGCGGGCTCCTCGGCGCCGCGCACGCGTCGGCGCGCGCGGGAGGAGAGCTGGCGGGCCGCCGCGGGGGAGCGATCCAGCACCACGGCGATCTCGTCGAACGACTGATCGAAGACGTCGTGGAGCACGAAGGCGATTCGTTCGGCCGGGCTGAGCCGCTCCAGAAGAACGAGCAGTGCGACACTGATGCGATCGCTCGCGACGGCGAGTTCGGCGGGGTCGGCCTCCGCCGCAACGGGTTCGTCGCGCCACTGCTCGACCTGCCAGGAGTGCTCGCGTCTGCGGCGCGGGGCGCGCAGCATGTCGAGACTCACGCGCGAGACCACGGTCGTCAACCATGCCTCGAGGTTGTCGATGCTGTCGACGTCCGCTCGCTCGAGTCGCAGCCAGGTCTCCTGCACCGCATCCTCGGCATCCGCGGAGGAGCCGAGCAGCTGCGCGGCGATCGCCCGCAGTCGTGGCCTCTCGGTCTCGAAGCGCCGCGCAAGAAGTCTCCGGTCGGTCATGTCACATCTCCTCGAGTTCGTTCGTCGGTTGTGTGACGAGGGAGACCCCTCGGATGTGACATGAGAGGAACCACCACCATGAACGCACCTCTGCTCGTGACAGGCGGAACCGGCAACATCGGCAGCCGCGTCGTTCCGCTCCTTCGAGAGGCCGGCCGTGACATCCGCATCCTGTCGCGGCATGCACGGCCCGAGGCCCCCAGGATCCAGCATGTCGTGGCGGACACGGTGTCCGGCGAGGGACTCGCCGCAGCCTTGGACGGAGTCCGGGTCGTGCTGCACCTGGCCGGAGGAGCGAGAGGAGACGACATCGCGGCGCAGAACCTCGCGAAGGCCGCGCGGGAAGCAGGAATCCAGCACCTCGTGCTCATCTCGGTCATCGGCGCTGATCGGATGCCGATCGGCTACTTCCGGGCGAAGGCCGCAGCCGAGCAGACGATCGCCGAGTCGGGAGTCCCGTGGACCGTGCTGCGAGCAGCACAGCTTCACGACTTCGTGCTCCCCGTCGTGCGGAGCATGGCTGGCATGCCGATCCTCCCGGTGCCCGGAGGCCTGCGCTTCGAACCCGTGGACGGCGATGAGGTCGCGGCCCGTCTCGCGGAGCTCGCACTCGGGGATCCCGCCGGACGTGTTGCTGATCTCGCCGGCCCCGAAGTGCTCGACGTCACACAGCTGGTCACCGCCTTCCGAGCCGCGTCGGGTGCACGTCCGCGACGGGCGCGCCTGCCGATCCGCATCCCCGGCGGCGTAGGCCGCGCGTATCGTGCGGGTGACAACCTCGCCGATGTCGATGCCCAGCGAGGCTCGCGCACCTGGGGGAAGTACCTCGCACAGCGAGACAGCGAGCTCGCCACGGCGTGACGGCTCCCGTTCGTCGCTCAGCTGGTGACGCGTTCCTTCGCACCGCGGATGACGAAAGCGACGACCGCGAGTCCGAGGAGGCCGGCGATGAGGTTGACCGTGCCGCCCAGCGCCGCGAGGGGCCCCGGCTCGCCGTGACCCACGGCGAAGGTCGAGAAGTCCCACAGGCCATGCAGCACCATGGCCCAGATCAGCGTCCCCGTCGTGCGGCGGAGGATGTAGAACACCGTGCCTCCGAGGAACGCCATGCCGACCTGGGTGAGCGTGAGGCCCAGCTCTTGGCCGGTGATGGCGTTCGTGAGGTGCATGAGGGCGAACAGCGCCGAGCTGAGGAACCATACCCAGCCTTCGTGGAGTCGGCTGCGCAGTCCCACCAGCAGCAGGCCACGGGTCGCCATCTCCTCGGTGAAGCCGACGAGCAGCAGCACGAGCGATGCACCGAAGAACGCCGCGTCGTAAGAGCCCCAGTCGGTGGCCGCGAGATTGATCAGGAGCGCCACGACCATGATCGCGGGGACGAAGATCGGCCACCGGACGCTGTGCGCCCTGTCGAACAGCGCGGGTCGCCACCAGCCGAGAAGGCTCGTCGTGATCGCGAGGAGCGCGGCGCCGACGATGAGCGAGAGCCCCGCGCCGAGGAAGAGCGTTCCGCCGTCGCGGCCGAACTCCGTGTACGGCACGCCGCTGAGCTGTTGCACGACGAACACGACGACGGCGTACGACAACCAGATCGCGAGACCGATCCAGACGCGGGGACGTACCTTCACAGCTGAGGTGGGGACGGACATCGATGGTGCCTCTCTCGCGCCTCGGGCGTCGAGGTGCACGAGGGAAATCTACAACCTCGCCAGCGCATGCAGCGGCATCCTGGTCCAGCCGAGCGACAGATGCGGCGGTGCCCGCGCGCGGGTGGGTCGTTAGTCTCCTGGGGCCCGTGAGGCGCGCTTGGCCTCCTGGAAGACACGGATCGCTTCATACCTCTCCGCCGAACGCGCCTGTCGTTTCTGCTTCTGCTCTTCGCGGTTCTTCGGCGCGGCCGTGGTGACGAGGCCGTCGAGAAGCGCCCGCGCGGAGTGGGCGATCTCGTCGACGGCGCGATCGAAGACCTCCTGGTTCACGCGCGACGGAGCGTTCGATCCGCTGATCTTCCGGACGAACTGCAGTGCGGCGTCGTGACACTCCTCGTCGGTGGCAGGCGGTTCGAGATTGTTCAGCGGGATAATGTTGCGGCACATGTCTGTCAGGGTAGATCGCTGAGCCACCGAGTCAAGGGGCGCATCCTCTTCCGACCGGCCGGCCGTGTGAGCGCGAACGCTGCCGTTCGACGACGTGCGCGCGCTGCCGGCGTCAGTCCCCGTCGCCCGAGGAAGCGTCGTCCACCTCGGCGCCGTGCTCCGGATGGACGACGGACGCGGTCGTGCCCCCGGCGCGCAACTGCGCCGCATCGAGGGCCCGATCGATCGCGGACTCGATCTCCGGGTCGACTCTCGGATCATTGGTCGCCGTCATCTGCACCATCGCCTTCCGGTTGCTCTCGGCCAACCCGAGCGTACCGCCGCAGGACCCGGAACGAACCGACTCCCACCCGATGAGCGCGCTATGCGTCGACGGTCATTCCCAGCGGAAGAAGAGGGCGGCGGTGACCAAACCGATGACCACCGTGATGCCGAGGCTGAGCAGTTGTCCGCCGTTGACAGCGACGCCCGCCCAGGCCGCAGACAGGGAGTCGACAGCGGCGCCGAAGGGAAGCCATGCCCCGAGCTCCGCCAACGGTGCGGGCAGCGCTTGGCGTCCGCCGAAGAGCCCGCCCAGCGCGCCGAGTGCGAAGAATGCGACGAGCCCGATGGCGACCGCGGAGTTGGGCGTGGGGGCGACGGCGGCGACGATCATGCCGACCGCGTACATCGCCGCGACCGTGAGCGCGACGACGCCGAGCGCGATCCATGGGCTTCGGGGAGGATGCGCCCCGAAGGCGAGCATGGCGATGGTCAGCGCGAGCAGAACTCCGATGGCGGCCTGAAGAACGCTCACGATGGCCTGGGCGATCAGCACCATCATCGGAGAAGCGGGCGTGACCGCGAGCCTGCGGAGGATGCCGGATCGCCGGTAGTAGGCGAGGAAGCTCGGCATGTTGATGATCCCGATGGTCGCGACGACGACGACCAGCACCAGGGGCAGCACGAAGAGATCGAGTGCGGTCATCCCCTCGAAGATCTCCTCGTCGCCGGCGCTCGACGCGCTGGTGATGAGGATGAGCAGGGGCAGACCGATCGGGACGATGAGCCCCGCAGTGTCGCGTGCGACCATCTTGGCCTCGCACACGATGAGGATGATCATCGATCGGATGCCGGGACGTCGTGCGGGTGCGGCCGCGGTCATTCCGGAACCTCCAGTTCGTTGCCGGTCAATGCGACGAACGCTTCGTCGAGCGTGCTGGTGCCCGCCCGGGCGATGAGTCCCGTCGGGGTGTCCTCGGCGATGATCCGTCCGCCGTCGATGAGTGCGATGCGGTCGCACAACCGCTGAACCTCTTCCATCGTGTGGCTGACGAGCAGGATCGTGACGCCGTCGTTCTTGAGTTGTTCGATCGTCGCCCACATCCGTCGCCGCGCGGCGGGGTCCAGACCCGTGGTGAGTTCGTCGAGGATGACGACGCGAGGACGGCCGGCGAGCGCGAGCGCGATCGAGAGGCGCTGCTGCTGTCCGCCGGAGAGCTTCTCGAAGCGCTCACGACGCTGTTCGGTCAGACCCACCATCTCCAGCAGCTCCGATGCGGGGCGTGGGTCGGGATAGAAGCTGCGGTAGAGGTCGACCAGTTCGGAGACGCGAAGCGCGCCGTGCAGGTACGCGTGCTGCAACTGGACGCCCAGGACCTGACGCAGCCGCGCACGGTCGCGTTGTGGGTCCAGTCCGAGCACCCGCACCCGCCCTCGCTCCGGACGACGCAGACCCGCGACGATCTCGACGGTGGTCGTCTTGCCCGCACCGTTCGCACCCAGCAGCCCGAAAGCCTCCCCCGGCTCGACACGCATGCTCACATCCGCGACGGCGACCGTGCGCCGGTAGCTCTTCGCGATGCCGTCGGCGATGATCGCCGGCTCCTTCGTGGTCATGGCACCACCGTAGGAAGGCGCTGGGCGAGTGCGCGCGTGCCGGAAGTCATGTGATCCGACCATGACTTTCCGCACGGGTGCCGCCGTTCCGGCGCATCCTAGGGTGGAGGAATGCGGCGGATCGGGACGGAAGGATGGGCGGGTCTCGCGATGCTCGCCGTCTCCGTGGGCGTCGCCGCGCCGACGCTGTTCGGTCTCATCGAACCGGCGATCGCTCGGGGCTGGTGGACGGTTCTGTTCGTCTGCTTCCTGGCGGCGACGCTGGCGGCCACGGCGGTGTCTCGACCGTCATGGCTTCGATACGGGAGCTTCGCCGCTGCCGTCGTCACCGGATGGGCCACCGTGCTCACCGCGCAGAGCACCGGATTGCTGCTCATCCTGCTGGTGGTCACCGCCGCGACGAGCGTCTACGTGGTCCCGATCAGGGTGGGATTCGTCGTCATCGTGCTCAATACCGCGGTCGTCGCGGCCGCGACGGTGCCGGCGGCGGATGCCATCGAGACTCTGATCCTCGCCGGGTTCTACTTCCTGATCCAAACGGCGGCGCTGCTCAGCTCTGCGACTCTGACCCGGGAGCAACGGCTGCGGCAGGAACTCGCGGAGGCGCACCTCGAGCTTCAGGCGGCGAGCATCCTGTTGACCGAATCCGCCCGGACGACGGAACGGCTGCGCATCTCGCGGGAGCTTCACGACCTCATCGGCCATCAACTGACCGTCCTCACCCTGGAGCTGGAGACGGCGAAGCACGTCGAGGGTTCGCAGGCGCGGATGCACATCGATCGCGCCGACGGGGTCGCTCGCGAACTTCTCGGCGACGTGCGGGCGACCGTCGGCCGGTTGCGGACCGAATCTCCCGACCTCGAGCGCGCCATCCGTACGATGACCGACGCGCTACCCGGTCTGGACGTGTCCGTCTCGGTCTCGCCGCGGGTGCGAATCGGCGAAGAGCAGAGTGCGGCGCTGATCCGCGCGGCGCAGGAACTCGTCACCAACACCCTCCGCCATGCCGAAGCGCGCTCGCTGCGGATCGAGGTGACGGCGGAGGCGGAAGAGGTGATCCTCGTGGCACGCGACGATGGAAGGGGCGTCGCCCATCTCGAACTCGGGAACGGACTACGGGGCCTCCAGGAGCGCTTCGCCGAACTCGGCGGAACGGTCGCGTTCGACGGCCGGCAAGGTTTCGAAGCGGTGGCCAGGATGCCGTCCACATGATCCGAGTCGTCGTCGCGGACGATCAGGCCCTCGTCCGGCAGGGGATCATCGGCCTGCTTCACGTGGCCGGCATCGATGTGGTGGCCGAGGCGGACGACGGGATGAGCGCCGTCGAGATGATCGAGAGGACGGGTCCGGATGTCGTCCTCCTCGACATGCGGATGCCCCGATTCGACGGTGTCTGGACACTTCGACAGCTCCAGGAACGAGGTATTGACGTTCCCGTACTCGTTCTGACCACCTTCGACGACGACGACCTCGTGCTGGATGCCGTGCGAGCCGGCGCTCGAGGGTATCTGCTCAAGGACGTCACGCTCGACCAGCTCACGAACGCCGTGCACGTGCTCGCTCATGGCGGGACGCTCATCGCGCCGACGGTCACCGACCGACTTCTGCGCGCCATCCGAACGTCTCCTCATCCGACGACCGGGGATGCGCTCGTCACCCAGCGGCTCACGGAACGCGAGACGGAAGTGCTGCGTCTTGTCGCAAGCGGCTACAGCAATCGACAGATCGCCGACGCGCTCTATCTCGCCGAGGGCACGGTGAAGAATCATCTCTCCGCGGTCCTGGCCAAGCTGGGCGCCCGCGACCGCACCAACGCCGTCCTCCGGGCGCTGCGCGACGGACACCTGGAGTGACCCGGGCTTCACGAAGGCGAGCCGCTGCCGTCCAGAAAGGCGAGGGCGGCGAGCACCCGGCGGTTGTAGTCCGTTCCCGGAGCGATCTCCAGCTTGGTGAAGATGGTGTTGATGTGCTTCTCGACACCACTCTGGCTCACGAACAGGCGCTTCGCGATCCCCGCATTGCTCTGTCCTTGAGCGATGAGTTCGAGCACCGACTTCTCGCGGTCGGTGAGCGTGGCGAGGCGGGCGTCGGGCTCGACACGGGCGGCGAGGAGCTGACGGATCACCTCGGGGTCGAAGGCGGTGCCGCCGTCGGCGACGCGCTGGATCGCTTCGAGAAAGCCGGAGATGTCGGAGACCCGGTCTTTCAGCAGATATCCGACTCCACCCCGCCCGTCGAGCAGTTCGCGCGCGTGCCTCCGCTCCACGTGCTGGGAGAGCACGATGACGGATACATGCGGGAACGCGGTGCGGATCTCGAGGGCGGCGCGCACGCCCTCATCGACGAAGTCCGGCGGCATCCGGACGTCGACGATCACGAGATCCGGGGGCGTCGTCGTGATGGCCGCGATCAGTTCGTCGGCAGTGTCGACCGCTGCGGTGATCGTGTGCCCTTCCGCGACGAGAAGCTGAGCGATCCCCTCGCGCAGCAGCGTGGAATCCTCGGCGATTGCTATCCGCACGGGATCTCCGCCTCGATCTTCGTCGGGCCTCCCACCGGGCTGTCGATGAGGAGCCGTCCTCCCCGCGCCGCGACGCGTGAGGCGATACCCGACAGTCCAGGCCCCTCGGGATTCGCGCCGCCGACCCCGTCGTCGCTGACCGTGACGATCAATCGGTCTCCCTCGAGTCGGGAGCGGATGTCTATCCGCTGCGAGTTCGCATGCTTCACCACGTTCGTCACGGCTTCGCTGGCGACGAAGTACGCAGCCGTCTCCACGGCGTGATCGGGGATCCGATCATGCTCGACATCGAGCCGCACCGGAATGGAGGTTCGGTCGCGGAGCGCTTCGAGCGCTGCAGCGAGTCCGTCCCGAGCGAGCATGGCCGGGTAGGTGCGCCATGCGACGTCTCGCAGGTCGTCGAGGATCTGCTGCGCCTCCTCGCGGGAGCGGCGGTGAAGCTGAACCCGGTCCTGGGGGTCGGATGCGCGCTCGGCCCGTGCCAGAAGGATCGACAGGGCGACCACGCGCTGCTGAACGCCGTCATGGATGTCTCGTTCTATCCGTCGCCGCTCGGTGTCGACGGCCGCGACGACGTCGTCGAGAGTCGTGTGCAATCGGTTGACCTCTTGCGCGAGCTCCTCAACTCCCGGTCGTGTGAAGGCCTTCCAGGTCTGCCGTTCGAGCCAGGCGATGCCTGCGATCCCGGAGACGGCGAGGAACAGGAGGACCAAGCCGGGGACGGCGAAGATCGCCAGGGTGGACCAGGTCACGCGCCCCGGATCCGCCTCGAAGAGGATGACGGGTCCACCGGTGATCGCGGCGATCGTCATCTGCGTGCTGACCACCATGCCGAGCACGATGAGGGCGACGATGCAGGCGGTGAGCACGCCGAGCAGAGCGAAGACGGCGAGCAGCCCGAAACGTCGTCCCCCATGGGGCAGCACGGTGCGCGGTACTCCGTCGATCCAGGTCAGCCGTCTCCCGATCCAGCCTGCCACCGTCCCCGCCGGCTCGATGGGAGCCGCAGCCAGCGCCACGAGCAGGACCGGCACCAGGACGATCCCGGCCACCGTGCCGACGGCCACACGGCCGACCTGACCGACCGCCGACCTGTTCGAGAGCCCGGCCGACGCGGGGGTGGGGGACCTCATGACACCATTGTGCCTCGCCTGCGACGGCGCAGTCGAAGCACGACGAAGGCCACCAGCGCCACCACGACGGTGATCACGACGATGAGCTGGAAGACGTCGGCATAACGCTCGACGCTCGACCAGTTCTCGCCCAGGAAGTATCCGGCGAGCACGAAGACGCTGTTCCAGATCGCGCTGCCGGCGGTGGTCAGCACGGCGAACCGGAGCACCGGCATCCGCTCGATCCCAGCCGGGATGGAGATCAGGCTGCGCACGATCGGGATCATGCGCCCGAAGAACACCGCTTTGTCGCCGTGCCGGGCGAACCATGCCTCGGCCCGATCGACATCGGAGACCTTCATCAGCGGCACTCGCGCCACGATCCGGCGCAGGCGCGCCGCCCCCAGCCACGCGCCCAGCCCGTAGAGCGCGATCGCGCCGACGAGCGATCCGAGAGTGGTCCACACGAGCACCTCCCAGAGCGAGAAGGACCCGCGGCTGGCGGTGAAGCCGGCGAGGGGCAGGATGATCTCGCTGGGGATCGGCGGGAAGAGGTTCTCGACCGCGACCGCAACGCCGGCGCCGAAGCTGCCCAGGACCTCCATGAGCGTGACAGCCCACTGCGCGAACAGGTTCAGGTTCTCGGAATCGTCCATGACTTCCACGCTAGGAATCTGCCCGGCGGGAGGTCACTGCGGGAAGCCTTCGGGACAGGTGCGGATAACCCCACGTTCGATGCCGAATCGACACGCAGATTCCGCCGCGCTTCTACTCTTGGCCTATGGGCAGATGGGGCGAAGAACCGGGCGTGATCCAGCTTCCTGACGGGCGTCGTGTACGCGGTTCCGGCACGCGCCGACCACGTGATGCCGATCAGGAACCGGAGTTCGCCGTCTACCTGCTGTCTCGCGATCCCGGTGCGCAAGGATGGCCGCATCGGTGGATCAGTTGGCCCGATTTCCGGGTTCCGCGCTCGTCCGAGCAGGCGATACGGGTTCTGCGCGAAGCCCTCGAGCGAACGGAGCAGGAACGCGTGGAGATCGCCTGTGGCGGAGGGGTCGGACGCACAGGAACGGCTCTGGCACTGCTGGCGGCGTGGGGAGGCGTGCCCGCCGACGCGGCCGTCGGATGGGTGCGCGAGCGCTACCACCGGCGCGCAGTCGAGACACCGGCGCAGAAGAGATGGGTGATCGCGGCCGCGCGAGGGGCGTTCGAGGGCGAACACGCCCCGGAAGGACCGGATCACCGCCTGCCCGGGGCGTAGCAGCACCCGACCCGACGACCAGGGCCGGGTTACTGAGGGACAACCGCTCAGGAGTCGCGGGATCCAGGATCATCGAGCTTCGGCGGCGTCGGGCTCTGGGGGACCGGCCGCCGATGACCGCACACGGGACACTCGTACCCACCGGGGATATCGCGCATGGCCACGTCGTCGTGGGGACAGTGCGGTTGCGCCGCAGCGTCGAGATTGACCATGCCGAAAGCGTACGCTGCGGACGCGGCTCAGCCGTCCGCGGGGTCCTCGGCGTCGACGGAATCGTCGTCCTCGTTGGGCGGGACGGTGGGCGGTGTGCCCTTGCCGTCCTGAGCGCCGAGATTGTCGTTCTCGGATGCGTCCGGGGACGGCTCCGTGCTGATGTCGTTGCGATCGCTGTCGATGCCCACGGCGACTTCCTCTCCAATGGCCCAAAGGTCGTGTCCCGGGAGCATACGATGACCGTGGCATCCCGCGTCCGCCCCTTGACAACCCGGATGGGTGTGCGCATCGACAGCGGTCAGGACTTGCGCGCCTCGATGAGGTGCCGCGTCGAATGCGCGACGAACGGACCGTCGCGCTCGATGAGGTCGTGGAGGTCGCGGAGCCGGTCGCGGTACGCGTCCACCGTGAATCCGGGCACCCACCAGATGACCTTGCGCAGGAGGTAGACGACGGCGGCGACGTCGTGGATCTCGATCCGCAGCGATGCCGTGGTGAGATCGACGATCTCGAGCCCGGCCGCCTCCGCCGCCGCGGCCTCGGCATCCGGACTCCGCCGGTTCCGCGCCTCGGGCTGCGGACCGAGGAAGAACTCGATCAGCTCGAAAGCGCTGGCGGGTCCCACGTGCTGTGCGAAGTAGGTGCCGCCGTGCTGAAGGACCCGCGCGATCTCCTCCCACCAGATCGTGGCGGGGTGCCTGCTCGTGACGAGGTCGAACGCCTCGTCCCCGAACGGAAGCGGCGGCTCGTCCGGGTCCGCGACGACGACGACGCCTCGGGGATGCAGCAGACGCGTGGCGCGGGCGATGTTGGGCGGCCAGGACTCCGTCGCCACAGCGACCGCTGGGAATGCAGAGGCCTCGGCGAGCACCTCGCCGCCGCCGGTCTGGATGTCGAGCGACGCCGAAGCGGTCTTCAGCCGGTCGGCGAGCCGGCGCGCATAGCCCCAGGGAGGCCGCTCCTCGGTGGCGCGGCCGTCGAGCCAGGAGAAGTCCCACCCGGAGACGTCCGCCGAGGCGCCGGCGGCGATCAGGTCTTCGAAGGAGTCGGCCATGTTCCGATTCTGGCATCCGAGCTCGACGAGCTCACAGGCATCCGTCCCTGTCAAGGGAGTATGCACCGTCGCCGCAGTTGCGAGGCTGGAGCGGACCGCGGAGGAGCGATGCGAACAACGACGGAAGTGATCCACGACCACCTGATGAACCGGCTGGCGGGCGATGTCGAGAAGGACATCCGCAACTATCACGCCGATGTCGTCGAGCTGACCGGCTCGGGAATCTACCGCGGGCACGACGGCGTGCGCAGCTGCGCGCAGGAGCTGGCGAGACTGGTCGGACCCGCGGTGTTCACCTATACCCACACGCTCATCGACGGCGACTTCGCGTATCTGGAGTGGACGGCGCACAACGATGAGGTCCACGTGGGCGACGGCGCCGACAGCTTCGTGGTCCGGGACGGCGCGATCGTCCTGCAGACGATCCATTACACCGTGCTCGCGGCGCAGGAGTGATCTTCCGACCCACTACCCTCGCACTGTGAGGATGCATCCCGGACAGCTGCACGTCGACGAGCAGATCGCGCGGCGGCTCCTCGGCGACCAGTTCCCGCAGTGGCGCGATGAGCCCGTGCGGCATGTCCCCGGTGCGGGCACGGTCAATGCGATCTTCCGGGTGGGCGAGCACCTCTCCGCGCGGTTTCCGCTGGAACCCGCGGACACCGCCGAACTGAGCGCCCAACTCACGGCGGAGGCCGCTGCGATGACCGAGTTCGCCGCTGCCTGTCCGGTGCCCGCGCCGGTTCCCGTCGCGCAGGGTGCGCCGGGTGAGGACTATCCGCAGCCGTGGTCGATCCAGTCCTGGGTGCCGGGCGACGTGGCCACGCCGGACGGGCTGGCGCGCTCGGACGTCTTCGCGCGGGATCTCGTCGGTCTTCTCGGTGCGCTCCGTGCGGCCGACACGCGCGGCCGACGGTTCCGCGGCTCCGGCCGGGGCGGAGACCTCCGCGACTCCGATGCATGGATCGAGCACTGCCTCGAGCAGAGCATCGATCTGCTCCCCGTGGACGAGTTGCTCCGGCTCTGGATGCTGCTCCGGGACCTCCCGGTATCCGGACCGGACCGCATGACGCACGGCGACCTGACTCCGGCGAACCTGCTCGTGCGCGGCGAGCGCCTGGCCGGGGTGCTGGACACCGGCGGCTTCGCTGCGGCGGATCCCTCTCTCGATCTGGTGGCCGCATGGCACCTCCTGGACGCCGAGGCGCGCGGCATCCTCCGGAGCGGTCTGGACGCGACGGAGATCGAGTGGTGGCGCGGAGCGGCCTGGGCGTTCCAGCAGGCGATGGGCCTGGTCTGGTACTACCGGGAATCCAACCCGGACATGAGCGCTCTCGGACGCAGCACGCTGCATCGCATCCTCTCCGATCCCGAGATCGCCTCGGGCAGGACTCCGGCCTGATCCGCGTCGGATGCGGGGGCGGAAGCGGATTCCGGGCTACAGAACGACGTCGCCGTATCCGTCCAGCTCCCGCCATCCGTCGGGCCGTACCCCCTCACGTCGCAGAACATCGGCCTCCCGGAGCTCCCCGAGGTCCACGCCGGCCAGATCCGCGATGTCTCCGACCGGCACCTGGAACGTCCGGAACGCCCCGAGCGGGCCAGCGGCGAGCACTCCCTCGCGCACGTCGACGAGCTCGGACTGATCGAGAACGAACCCGGCGGATGCCAATCCTCCAGGGCCGTGCCAGGCCGCGACCTTCCAGAACCGCAGCGGGACCCGGATGCCGCGATACAGCGGGTCGTCCGTCCCGAGCACGGGAGCCGTGAAGACCGACACCCGCTGCGAGGTCGTCTCGGCGTAGTCGAGCACGTGGTCCTCGAGACCCAGCCACAGCTGCTTCGACTGGTTGAATCCGGCGGCCTGGGGAGCCGCATTCGGATAGAAGAAGGTCGCTTCGGTCGCCGCGCGCGCCTCGTCGGGCTCGCCCCAGCCGGGGTCGCGCCGCCGCACCAGATGCCCGCGGTCCAGGTCGTTGCGCGCGTAGATCTCCGGGCCGGCCTGAGCCTCCGCGGCGACGCGCGTATCCAACCGCCAGTCGCCCGTGCGGGGCACCTCGCGCAGGGACGCTCCGTCGATGTTGACCGCAGTGACGGCCGCGAGCCGGCGGCCGGGGTCGAGCAGGACCGAGAAGCGCGGATAGGGGAGATCGATCACGTCGCGGGTCGGCCGCGGCAGGACGACCTCCGTATCCAGGAACGCGGGGTCGTAGCCGTCAGCCATGCCTCCATCGTGCCGGATCGCGGCATCCTGCGTACCATGGAAGGGCAGTGCGCTCGCATGCCGCGACCCGGGACGACCCGGATCGTGACATTCGTCCGGGGACGGCCCCGCCTCGAAGGAGACAGCAATGCGACGCCTCATCCCCGCAGGCCTCGTCGGCCCCGCGGAACTCACCCGCATCGGATCCGGATGGGGCGCCTTCGTCGTCCTGCTCCTGATCCATCCGCTTCTGGAAGCGCCCGCGCCAGCCGTCGTGCTGATCCTGGTGCTGACCGGGATCGTCGCGGTGATCCTGTTCTGCGCGTTCGGTGTCGTCAAGCAGGCCGAAGCCCTCGCCCACCGCCTCGGCGATCCGTACGGCTCCCTCGTCCTGACGCTGTCGATCGTCCTCATCGAGGTCGTGCTCATCTCCGCCGTGATGCTCGGCCCCGGCGATCACACGACCATCGCCCGCGACTCCGTCATGGCCGTCTCGATGATCATCCTCAACCTCGTCATCGGCCTGTGCCTCCTGGTCGGCGGGCTCCGACACGGCGGACTGCGGCACAACCGCGTGGGCACCTCCGCCTATCTGACGATGCTAATCGTTCTCAGCGCCCTCGCGTTCGGGCTCCCGGCGACGATCGGCGAGAACGGCGCGTTCACGACCGCCCAGGCGATCCCGATCATCCTGCTCACCCTCGCCGTGTACGCCTTCTTCCTGTTCCAGCAGATGGGTGCGCGCGCCGTCGACTTCACCGAACCGGATGCCGCGGCATCCGCATCCTCGAAGCCGGATGCGGATGCGTCCCCGCCGATCGGCGAGATCCTGTCCGCGCATCGTCGCGAGATCATCACGCGACTCGTCCTGCTCGTCGTCACCGTGGTGCCCATCGTGCTGCTCTCGCATGACATGGCGGCGCTGCTCGACGACGGTCTCGGACGCCTCGGGGCCCCTCCCGCGCTGGCCGGCGTGCTGATCGCGGCGATCGTGTTCCTTCCCGAGTCGATCACCTCCGTGCGCGCGGCCCTCGGCGGCGAAGGGCAGCGGGTGAACAACCTCTGCCACGGCGCCCTGGTGTCGACGGTGGGACTCACCATCCCCGCCGTGCTCGTCATCGGCCTGTTCACCGGACAGACCGTCGTGCTCGCCGAGACACCGGCGGACCTGATGCTTCTGGCGGGCACCCTCGTGCTGTCCGTCGCGACGTTCGCGTCGAAGAAGGTCACCGCGCTGCACGGCGCCGCGCACCTGGTGATGTTCGCCGCGTACGTCCTCGTCCTGTTCAGCTGACGGACCCGCTGAGGGCTCTGGTGCCGCGCCGCGGCGGACCCTAGGATGCGGAGCATGGCGGGGCTCCTTCGCGAGGAGACTGCGCGGGCACCGGTGCGGGAACCGGCGTCGAAGCGGTCGTCTCCCGATCTCGCCGTGGTGGGATCCTCCGCCGCGACGGTCGCGGCGAGAACAGGAGACGGACATGACCGACGTCAGTGCGACCATCGCGGCGGAACCCCTCCCGCCCAGCAGGACGCTCCCCTTTCCGCCGAAGCGGTCGGGAAGCATCGCCGGACGCACCCTCGCGGACTCGAGCTATGCGCCCCGAGCGCCCGAGCGCCGCCTCGGTGAGGACGCGCCCAACATCCTCGTCATCCTGATCGACGACGCCGGCCCCGCCCTTCCGGCCCCGCTCGGCGGCGCGGTCTCCACACCGACCCTCGAACGCATCCGTGCCGAGGGGATCGGCTTCAACCGCTTCCACACCACCGCGATGTGCTCGCCGACCAGGGCCGCCCTGCTCACCGGACGCAACCATCACCGCGTCGGCAACGGACAGATCGCCGAGCTCGCGAACGACTGGGACGGCTACTCGGGGCACATCCCGAAGTCGAGCGCGACGATGGCCGAGGTGCTGCGCCATTACGGCTACTCGACCGCCGCTTGGGGCAAGTGGCACAACACGCCCGCCGAGGAGACCACGGTCGCGGGTCCCTTCGACCGCTGGCCGACCGGATACGGCTTCGAGTACTTCTACGGCTTCCTCGCGGGCGAGGCCTCGCAGTACGAGCCGAATCTCGTGCGCAACACCACCTCCGTGCTGCCGCCGAAGTCGCCCGAGGAGGGCTACCACCTCAGCGAGGACATCGCCGACGACGCGATCGGCTGGCTGCGCGATCACAAGGCGCTCTCACCGGACAAGCCGTTCTTCATGTACTGGGCGACCGGGGCGATCCACGGCCCGCACCACGTCATGAAGGAGTGGGCGGACAGGTACGCGGGCGCCTTCGACGACGGATGGGACGTCTATCGCGAGCGCGCTCTGGAAGGGGCGAAGGCCGCGGGATGGGTGCCGCAGGATGCCGCGCTCACTCCGCGTCCGGACAGCCTTCAGGGCTGGGACGAGATCCCGGATCACCAGAAGCCGTTCCAGGCGCGGCTCATGGAGGTGTGCGCCGGTTTCGGCGAGCACGCCGACGTCCAGGCGGGCCGGGTCGTGGACGCGCTCGAGGAGCTCGGGTACGCCGACAACACCCTCGTGGTCTACATCTGGGGGGACAACGGCTCCTCCGGGGAGGGGCAGAACGGCACGATCAGCGAGCTGCTCGCGCAGAACATGATCCCCACCACGATCGACCAGCATCTCGCGGCGCTCGACGAGCTCGGCGGACTCGACGCCCTCGGCACGTCGGCCACGGACAACCAGTACCACGCCGGATGGGCCTGGGCGGGTTCGACGCCGTATCAGGGGATGAAGCTCATGGCCTCGCACCTGGGCGGGACCCGCAATCCGATGTTCCTGCGCTGGCCCTCGCGCATCCCGCACGACCCCGAGCCGCGCACGCAATTCCACCACGTGATCGACCTCGTGCCGACGGTGTACGAGATCCTCGGCATCACCGCCCCCGAGTCCGTGAACGGGATCCCGCAGGACCGGATCGACGGGACCAGCTTCGTGTACGCCGTCGACGACGCTGCAGCCGATGGGCGCCACCGGACGCAGTACTTCGAGATCATGGGCAGCCGGTCGATCTACTCCGACGGCTGGATCGCCTCGGCCACGGGGCCGCGCCTCCCGTGGGTCCCCGGGGCTCCTCCCGGAATCGCGACCTGGACGCCCGATCACGACCCGTGGGAGCTCTATCACCTCGACGAGGACTGGAGCCAGGCGCACGACCTCGCCGGCGAGCAGCCAGAGAAGCTCGCCGAGCTCAAGGAGCTGTTCGCGATCGAAGCCGCCCGCAACGAGGTTCTGCCGGTCGGCGCCGGTCTGTGGGTGCCGGTCTATCACCCTGAGTACCGCATCTCCGTGCCGTACACCGAGTGGGACATGACCGGCGACACCGTGCGGGTTCCGGAGTTCTGCGCACCGGCCCTGGGCAACACGCCGAACACGGTGACGGTCAGGGCGACCCTGCCGGAACGTGCGAACGGCGTGCTGTACAAGCTCGGCGGCGCCGGCGGCGGGCTGACCCTCTTCCTCGTCGACGGCGTGCTGACCTACGAGTACAACCTGTTCCTCGTGCAGCGCACGAGGATCGCTTCCGCCGAGCCGCTGGCGGCCGGAGAAGTCACGATCGAGGTCGACACCCGCTATGTCGAGACCCGGCCGGGCGGGCCGCTCTCCGTCGCCCTGCGCATCGACGGTGCCGAGGTGGGCTCCGGTGTCGTGCCGGTCAGCGCCCCGCTGCTGTTCACGGCGAACGACTGCCTCGACATCGGCCGGGCGTACGGAGGAGCGGTCTCGCGCGTGTACGCGGACCGGATGCCCTTCGCCTTCGACGGATCGATCGAGAAGGTGCACATCGCCTATATCGGTTGACCAAGGGCAATGGTTGCTGTTTGGCAACTAAAGGTGTATCGTTGACCCAGATCAACTTTCCTATGCAGGAGCAGACACCTTGACCTCCACCACCACCTCCTCGTCCGAGACGCGCTCGGCACGCGAGGTCTTCACCGCGATCTCCGGCCTCATCGTCGGAATGTTCGTCGCCGTGCTCTCGGGCACGGTCGTGTCGACCTCGATGCCCGTCATCATCGCCGACCTCGGCGGCACGCAGTCCCAGTACACCTGGGTCATCACGGCGAGCCTGCTGGCGACGGCCGTCTCCACCCCGATCTGGGGCAAGCTCGCCGACCTCGTCGACCGCAAGATCCTCATCCAGATCTCGCTGATCCTCTTCACCGTCGGCACCGTCATCGCCGGGTTCTCGACCGACACGAACATGCTCATCGCCGTGCGCGTGATCCAGGGCATCGGCGTCGGCGGGCTCATGTCGCTCGTGATGATCGCCGTCGCCCTCATCATCTCGCCGCGCGAGCGCGGCAAGTACATGGGCGTCGTCGGCGGCATCATGGCCCTCGGCACGATCGGCGGCCCGCTGCTGGGCGGGCTCATCACCGATCTCTGGGGATGGCGCGCGAACTTCTTCGTCGGCGTGCCGTTCGCGATCGTCGCGCTCATCCTGCTGCAGTTCACGCTGCACCTGCCGAAGCCGCAGAAGGCCAAGGTCTCGATCGACTACTTCGGCATCGTGCTGCTCGCGGTCGGCGTCTCGACCCTGCTGATCTGGGTGTCGATGGGCGGCAGCCAGTTCGAGTGGGACTCCGTGACCAGCATCGCCCTCGCCGTGATCGCCGGTGTCGCCATCGTGGCGTTCGTGATCGTCGAGTTCTTCGTCACCGAGCCGATCGTCCCGATGTCGCTCTTCGCCAATCGCACCTTCACGCTCTCGGTGATCGCCTCGATCGCCATCGGTGTCGCGATGTTCGCCACGTCGGTGTTCCTGGCGCAGTACTTCCAGCTCGCCCGCGGTGCGACGCCGACCGAGTCCGGTCTCATGACGATCCCCATGATCGTCGGCCAGATGGGCGCGTCCATCATCATCGGACAGCTGGTGAGCCGCTTCGGCAAGTGGAAGGGCTGGATGCTCGCGGGCTCCGTGCTCACCGTCGTCGGTGTGAGCCTGATGGCCACGCTGCGCTACGACACCCCCTTCGTGCTCGTCGCGGTGTACATGTTCGTGCTCGGGGCCGGCCTCGGCATGGTCATGCAGAACCTCACGCTCATCGTCCAGAACGACACCTCGCCCGCCCAGCTGGGCGCCGCTTCGTCGAACGTCAACTTCTTCCGCACCATCGCCGGAACCATCGGCGTGACGGTCATGGGCTCGATCCTGTCGAGCAGCGTGGCGACGTACATCACCGACGGCCTGTCGGGCTTCACGCCGACCTCGCAGGAGGAGCTCGACGCCCTGCAGCACCTCGCCTCCGGTGATGTGCCGAAGGTCGGGGAGCTGCCCGAGACCATCCGGCAGCTCGTCGAGTCGGCCTACGGCCACGGCATCGCCGACGCGTTCATCCTGGCCGTCCCGCTCGCCGTGATCGGCGTCATCGCGATCGCGTTCATCAAGAACAAGCCGCTGTCGACGAAGAACGCCGCCGAGCAGCTGCGCGAGCAGGCCGAGGAGTCGGTCATCGAGGTGGCCGAGGCCGAGGTCGCGGCATCGCTGAACTCGACCGGAGCGATCCGGATCGACGGGGCGCAGACGGCCACCGGTTCGGTGCGCGTCCTCGAACGCGAGGACCGGGAGCGGGAGCGCTGACATGGTCGCCGCTCCCGCCGCGGCGCCGGGCGACGTCGATGAGGCGCTCGCCGACTTCCAGGGGCATCTGAACCTCATCTTCACGCGGGCCCGCTCGCTCTGGAAGGAGTCCGCCGCGCGGATCCACCCCGAACTGCAGCCGGCCGGCTACAAGCTGCTGACGTTCATCGCCCGCGAGGGCAGCACGAACGCGCACCAGCTCGCCGAGAGGTTCGAGATGGACAAGTCGGTCGTGAGCCGTCAGGTGCGGATGCTGGAGGAGCTCGAGCTCCTCCAGTCCCGCCCCGACGAGAACGACGGGCGACTCCGGGTGCTGACGGCGACACCGGCCGCGTGCGCGGCGCTCGCCGACATCCGCGGCTCCCACGCGCAGCGGTTGCGGACGGCGCTCACCGAGTTGACGCCGGACGAGGTCCGGGTGGCGTCCAAGGTGTTCCGCCTCCTCGCCGAGATCTGAATCCCGCGCCCTCCCGCGCGATCCGGGCCGTGGGAGGGGCGCAGGATCCGTTCGCCGTATGCTGGCGAACATGAGCGACTCCGCCGACCCCGACGCGCCCGCCGAACTCGCGGACGACGCGCTCGACGAGGCCATCGGCCGTGTCGAGCACGAGCTCGGCCGGCTGTTCGCGCGGATCCGCGTGGGCTGGCGGGAAGCCGCGGTGACCGTGCATCCGGATCTGCAGCCGCTGGGGTACCAGGTGCTGACGTCGATCGCGAGCGGCAAGGCGACGTCCGCCGGTGCGATCATCGAGCGACTCCAGACCGACAAGTCCGCCGTGAGCCGGCAGGTGCGCCAGCTCGAGGAGCTCGGGCTGGTCGAGAGCATCCCGGATCCCGGTGACCGCCGCGCACGCGTCCTCGTCGCGACGCCCCTCGCGCAGGAGAGGGTCGCGCTGGCTCGCGCGAACTACGAGGCGCGCATCGGCGACCGGCTGCGGGCGTGGTCGGCGGCCGACCTCGATCACTTCGCCGATCTGCTCGGCGCGCTCTCGCGCTGACGCGGATCCTCAGGTGCGCGGCAGCACCGTGAGCACGCGCTCGATGTGGTCCCGGAACTCGCTCATGTAGTTCGTGAGGAACTCCCGCGTGCTGTCGACCAGCACCTCGCCGTCCTCCGCGAACGTCTCGGGCGAGAAGTGGATGTACGCCTCGGGCGAGGTCATCTGGCGGGCGTTGCAGAAGCTCAGGACGGCGCGCAGGCTCTGCTGGGCGACGGCCGTTCCGATCGCGCCGATCGAAGCGCCGATGACGCCCGCGGGGATGTGATCGAACGAGTTCTGCCCCCAGGGGCGCGAAGCCCAGTCGATCGCGTTCTTCAGCGCACCCGGGATCGACCGGTTGTACTCGGGCGTCACGAACAGCACGGCATCCGACGCCGCGATGGCGTCCTTCAGTGCGAGCGCGGCCGGCGGATAGGCGTCGTCCAGGTCGCGGTTGTACAGCGGGAGGTCGCCGATGGCGATCTCGGTGAAGGCGAGATCGTCCGGAGCGAGCCGGATGAGCGCTTTCGCGAGAGTGCGGTTGATGGATGCCGTCGACAGGCTGCCGACGAAGTAGCCGACCTGGTACGTGGTCATGACGGGTCCCTCCTGTGCGGGTGCGGATGCGGATGCCTCTCAGCATGCTCCGGTCCGCCGCGACACGGAAGGGGGCGTCAGATCGGCACGTACAGGATGAGCTCGAGATCGGGGAACTCGCTCGGCACGACTCCGTGCTGTTCGTAGGCCGTGAGACCCGCGAGCGGATGCCGGAACGAGCGCTCCCTGGACACGAACCCCTCGACGTCGCGCTCCTGCCAGATCCGCGCGAACTCCTCGGATGCCGCGCTCACACGGGCCACGATGCCGTCCTCCCGCGAGGCGCCCAGCCAACGTCGGGCCTCGGCGCGGAACTCGCCCACGAAGCGCCGGCTCTGCTCCTCCCAGTCCGGCAGCAGCCGTCGCAGCTCACGGTCCGTGAACAGCAGCCAGAGGAGATTGCGGTCTTCGGCATCCAGGCTCTCGATGCGCGGATACAGGTGCGCGTACGCGGTGTTCCAGCCGATGATCGACCAGTCGCCCGCCAGCAGGAACGCCGGGAACGGGAAGGACTCCAGCAGGCGCCGGAGGCGCTCAGGAGCATGGGACGTCGTCTCGGCGACCGGGGCGATCTCGCCGTGGCCGCCGAGCGTCAGCAGGTACGTCAGCTCGACGGGACGCAGCCCGAACAGGCGCGCGAGCGCCTCGAGCACCTGGCGGGACGGGTTGATGTCGCGCGCCTGCTCGAGCCAGGTGTACCAGGTGACGCTGACGCCCGCGAGCGTCGCCACCTCCTCGCGGCGCAGTCCCTGCACGCGCCCGCGCGGGGCATCCGGGAGGCCCAGGGCCGTGCGATCGAGGCGCGCGCGCCGGTCACGCAGGAACGCGGCGAGCTCCTCGCGGCGTCGGCGGTCGGCATCCATTCGTCCTCCTGGGTGGTGGTATCACTACCAGTATCACCGCCGTCTGGCGACGCCGGCGAATCCGTGGCGCAATGGTGGAATGCCCACCCCCCTTCGCTCTCGCACCATCACCCACGGCCGCAACATGGCCGGCGCCCGCGCACTGCTGCGCGCCGCCGGTGTGAACGGCGCCGACCTGGGACGCAAGCCGATCATCGCGGTCTCGAACAGCTTCACGGAGTTCGTTCCCGGCCACACGCACCTGCAGCCGGTGGGCCGCATCGTCTCGGACGCCATCACGGCCGCCGGCGGCATCCCGCGCGAGTTCAACACCATCGCTGTCGACGACGGCATCGCGATGGGGCACGGCGGGATGCTCTACTCGCTGCCCTCGCGCGATCTGATCGCCGACTCGGTCGAGTACATGGTGAACGCGCACTGCGCCGATGCCCTCATCTGCATCTCGAACTGCGACAAGATCACCCCCGGAATGCTGATGGCGGCCCTCCGCCTGAACATCCCCACCGTGTTCGTGTCCGGCGGTCCGATGGAGTCCGGCCGCGCGACGCTCGTGGACGGCTCGGTCCGCTCGCTCGACCTCGTCGACGCGATCTCGGACGCGGTCAACGAGAACATCTCGGATGCCGACATGCAGCGCATCGAAGAGGCGGCCTGCCCGACCTGCGGTTCGTGCTCGGGGATGTTCACCGCGAACTCGATGAACTGCCTGACCGAGGCGATCGGGCTGTCCCTGCCGGGCAACGGCTCGGTGCTCGCCACGCACACGGCCCGCAAGGCGCTGTACGAGGACGCCGGCGCCCTCGTCGTCGACATCGCTCGCCGGTACTACGACGAGGACGACGCGTCGGTGCTGCCGCGCAGCATCGCGACCCCCGCGGCCTTCGGCAACGCCATGGCGCTGGACATCGCGATGGGCGGATCGACGAACACGATCCTGCACCTGCTCGCTGCGGCGCACGAGGCCGGTGTCGAGTTCGGCCTCGACGAGATCGACGCCGTGTCGCGCCGCGTGCCGTGTCTTGCGAAGGTCGCGCCGAACGCCGCGGGCGCCGGGAAGATCTACTACATGGAGGACGTCCACCGCGCCGGCGGCATCCCCGCGATCCTCGGCGAGCTGCGTCGCGGAGGCCTGCTCGACGAGGACGTCCACACCGTGCACTCCGCGACCATGGGCGCCTGGCTCGACGAGTGGGACGTCCGCGGGGGCTCGGCGTCCGAGAAGGCGTTCCAGCTGTGGCACGCGGCACCCGGCGGCGTGCGCTCCTCCACGGCGTTCTCGCAGTCCGCGCGCTGGGAGGACCTGGATCTGGACGCCGCGGGCGGCTGCATCCGCGACGTCGCCAACGCGTACTCGCAGGACGGCGGACTCGCCGTGCTGCGCGGCAACATCGCCGTGGACGGCGCGGTCGTGAAGACCGCGGGCGTCGACCCGTCGATCTGGACCTTCTCGGGGCCCGCCGTGGTGTGCGAGTCGCAGGACGAGGCCGTGGCGAAGATCCTCGCGAAGGAGGTCGCCGAGGGCGATGTCGTGGTGATCCGGTACGAGGGCCCCAAGGGTGGGCCGGGCATGCAGGAGATGCTGTACCCGACCTCGTTCCTCAAGGGGCGGGGGCTCGGCAAGAAGTGCGCGCTCATCACCGACGGCCGGTTCTCGGGCGGGACGTCCGGTCTGTCGATCGGGCACGTCTCGCCCGAGGCGGCCTCGGGCGGGATCATCGCCCTCGTCGAGGACGGCGACATCATCACGATCGACATCCCGACGCGCGGCATCACGCTCGAGGTCTCCGAAGAGGAGCTGGAGGCGCGGCGCCGCCGGCTCATCGACGCCGGCGGGTACCGCCCGCGCGACCGGGAGCGCGTGGTGTCGCCGGCCCTTCGCGCGTACGGGGCCATGGCGCTGTCGGCGGACAAGGGAGCCGTGCGCGACGTCGATCGCGTGGAGCGGGCGCTGCGCGAGCAGGAGGCCCGCGAGGCCGACGCGGTCCTGGCCGTCTGACTGCCGCGCCCCCGTACGACAGGAGTCACGATGAAGTACGTCAACCTCGGCCGCACCGGCATGAAGATCTCCGAGATCGTCCTCGGATGCATGAGCTACGGGATCTCCGACCGCGGGCCCCACGCCTGGACGCTCGACGAGGAGACCAGTCGTCCGTTCATCCGTCAGGCGCTGGAAGCGGGCATCACCACGTTCGACACAGCCGACATGTACTCGGACGGTACGAGCGAGGAGATCGTCGGACGGGCGCTGAAGGACTTCGCCCGTCGCGACGACGTGGTCATCGCGTCGAAGGTGCACGGCAAGATGGGCGAGAGCCCGAACCGCCGTGGCCTGTCGCGTGCACACATCCTGTCGGCGATCGATGACAGCCTGCGCCGCCTCGGCACGGACTACATCGATCTGTACCAGATCCACCGCTGGGATCCGGAGACGCCCATCGAGGAGACCATGCAGGCCCTCGACGATGTCGTCAGATCGGGCAAGGCGCGCTACATCGGTGCGTCCTCGATGTGGGCGTGGCAGTTCGCCAAGGCGCAGCGCGCCGCCGAGGTGAACGGCCTGACCCGTTTCGTGTCGATGCAGGATCAGTACAACCTCATCCAGCGTGAGGAGGAGCGCGAGATGCACCCGCTCTGCGCAGACGAGGGCATCGGCGTGCTTCCGTGGTCGCCGCTGGCGCGCGGCCGGCTCACGCGCGACTGGGATGCCGAGACGAACCGCTCGAGCACCGATCTCGTCACCCAGGGCATGTACCACTCGGCCGAGGTCTCCAATCGCGCGATCGCGGACGCGGTGCGCGCAGTCGCGGAGGAGCGCGGCGTCTCGCGCGCCCAGGTGGCGCTGGCGTGGGTGCGGCAGCAGCCGGTGGTGACCGCGCCCATCGTCGGGGCGACGAAGCCGCATCACCTGGCGGATGCGCTCGCCGCGCTCGAGCTCGAGCTCACCGCGGACGAGTTGGAGCGTCTCGAGGCGCCCTACACGCCGCGCCTCCCCGAGGGGTTCTGACGGACGTCGAGAGAATCGCGCGACGCGGGAAGCGACGGCGGAGGCGGTTTCTCGAGGCCGCGATCGTTTCTCGTCGTGCCGACCCGGACGGTGATAGTCTCGGGGCGTGTCCCTGACCTGTCGTTGTTGTCGCTGAGCCTCCGCTCCGCTTCATCGACCCCAGATCATCCGCGCCGTCGGCGCTCTCCTGTCAGGACCCTCGCGTGCGTTACGCCAACCACATCGCCGAACTCGTCGGCTACACCCCGCTCGTCAAGCTCAACGCCGTCACCGCCGGCATCCGCGCCACCGTCCTCGCCAAGGTCGAGTACTTCAACCCCGGCGGGTCGGCGAAGGATCGCATCGCGGCATCGATCATCAACGCCGCCGAACGCGACGGACACCTCAGGCCGGGTGGAACGATCGTGGAGGCGACGAGCGGGAACACCGGGGTCGGACTCGCACTGATCGCCCTGCAGCGCGGGTACCGCATGGTGTTCGTGGTGCCGGACAAGTTCGAGGGCGCGAAGGTGGCGACGCTGCGCGCCTACGGCGCCGAGGTCGTCGTGACGCCCACGAACGTCGAGCCGAGCGACCCGCGCTCCTACTACAGCGTGGCCGCGCGGCTGGCCGCCGAGATCCCGGGCGCCTTCAACCCGAACCAGTTCGCGAACCAGAACGGGCCGCAGGGGCACTTCGAGACCACCGGACCCGAGATCTGGGCCGACACCGACGGCCAGGTCACCCACTTCGTCGCGGGCATCGGCACGGGCGGCACGATCAGCGGGACGGGGCGCTTCCTCAAGCAGCAGAGCGCCGGTCGCGTGCAGGTCATCGGCGCTGATCCGGAGGGATCGATCTATTCCGGCGGTCCGATCCACGGCTACCTCGTCGAGGGAGTCGGCGAGGACTTCCTCCCCGACACGTTCGATGCGTCGGTGGTCGACGGGTACGAGCGGATCTCGGACGCCGAGTCCTTCGCCATGACCCGTCGCCTGGCCGCCGAGGAGGGACTGTTCGTCGGAGGTTCCAGCGGCATGGCCGTCGTCGCGGCCCTCCGGGTCGCCGAGGACCTCACCGAGGACGACGTGGTGGTGGTCCTGCTGCCGGATCACGGACGGGGCTACCTCGACAAGCTCTACGACGACGCCTGGCTCGCCGCGCGCGGCCTGGCCGTCCCGGAGCACCGCAGCTCGCCCGCGGTCGAGGAGATCACGACTCTGCTGTCGTGACGCGAGCCCGGCTGACGCCGCGCACCTCGTCGGCTAGGGTCGGGACCATGGACGCCGCAACGATGCCCTCCCGACGGTCGAAGCGCGAGGCGTTCGGCTCGCGCAACGTGTTCATCCTCTCGGCGATCGGATCCGCCGTGGGCCTGGGCAACATCTGGCGCTTCCCGTACGTCGCGTACGAGGGCGGCGGCGGTGCCTTCCTCATCCCGTACCTGTGCGCACTGCTGACCGCCGGCATCCCGCTGCTCTTCTTCGACTACGCCATCGGGCACCGCTTCCGCGGATCCGCGCCGCTCGCGTTCCGGCGGATGCATCGCGCCGCCGAGCCGCTCGGGTGGTGGCAGGTGCTCATCTGCGTGGTCATCGCCGCGTACTACGCCGTCATCATCGCGTGGGCCGCGATGTACACCTGGTTCTCGGCGCAGCTGAGCTGGGGACCCGGCAACGAGGAGGCCTTCTTCGGCGTCGACTTCCTGCAGTCGGAGAACGTGGCCGACGTGGGCCTGTCGACGACCTTCGTGCCGCAGGTCGGCATCCCGCTCGCCGTGGTGTGGGTGTGCGTCGTCGTGATCATGGCGCTCGGCGTCAAGCGCGGCATCGGCCTCGCCAACACCGTGCTCATGCCGCTGCTGACCGTCATGTTCGCGATCCTCGTCGTGCAATCGCTGTTCCTGCCGGGGGCCATGGACGGGCTGAACGCCTTCTTCACGCCGAACTGGCAGGCGCTCGCCGACCCGGCGGTCTGGGCGTCCGCGTACGGCCACATCTTCTTCTCGCTGTCGGTCGCCTTCGGCATCATGGTGACCTATTCGTCGTACCTCAAGCGCCGCACCGATCTCACCGGATCCGGCCTCGTGGTCGGCTTCGCCAATTCCGGCTTCGAGATCCTCGCCGGCATCGGCGTGTTCGCGGCACTCGGGTTCATGGCGCAGGCGCAGGGCGCGGAGGTCGCGGGCGTCGCCTCCTCCGGGATCGGGCTCGCGTTCGTCGCCTTCCCGACGATCGTCTCGCAGGCCACCGGCGGCTCGATCATCGGCGTGCTGTTCTTCGGCGCCCTCGTCTTCGCCGGCGTCACCTCGATGATCTCGATCCTGGAGGTGATCGTGGCGGCACTGCAGGACAAGCTGGGCTGGGGACGCGTGCGCACCACGCTCACGGTGACGATCCCGCTCGCGCTCATCTCGATGGCGCTGTTCTCCACGACCACGGCGCTGACGGTGCTGGACACCACGGATGCCTTCGTCAACGCCTTCGGGATCATGGCGGTCGCACTGGTCGCCGTGATCGTGGTGGCGTGGCTCCTGCACCGGCTGCCCCAACTGCAGGAGCATCTCAACCGGCGCTCGAGCTTCCGCGTCGGGATCCTCTGGCGACTGCTCGTCGCGGTGCTCGCACCGCTCGTGCTCGGATACCTGTTCGTGACCGGTTTGATCGAGAATATCGCCGAGCCGTACAGCGGGTATCCGATCTGGTTCCTCGGGGTCTTCGGCTGGGGGATGGTCGTCGCACTGGTCGTGCTCGCGATCCTGCTCTCGCTGGTGCCGTGGAGCAGGCGCTCGCACGCCAAGGACGATCCGGAGTACGACGAGTTCCTCGTCGAGGAGCGGTACGAGCCGGATGCCGAGACCGGCGCCGTGCATCTGCCGGCGGCGCAGAAGGGAGCGGGCGCATGACCGCGGCGGCCGTCATCATGATGATCATCGCGATGGTCACGGTCTGGGGCGGGCTTGTGGCCGCCATCGTGAACCTCGCGCGGCACCCGGAGGTCGCCGACACGGAGCCGGAGGCTCCGCCGGTCGAGCTCTGAGGCCCGACCGGCGGGTGGCGTTCAGTCGGCCTGGACGAGGATCTTCGCGCCCGCGCCTCCGCGCAGCGCGTGGATCGCGTCGACGACGCCGTCGAGCGGGACCTCCTGGACCCACCCCGTCGTGTCATAGACGCCGGCGGCCATCGCCGCGATGACCGCGTCGAAGTCCTCGGGCAGATAGGCGAGCGCTCCGGCGATCTCGGTCTCGGCCATGACCAACTGGGTGGGCAGGAACTCCATCGGGCGCTCGTGGATCGCGACGACGACGACCCGGCCACCGGGCGTCAGGTTCGCGAGAGCCGAGGTGATCGCGGGTCCCGCGCCGGCCGCGTCGAACGCAGCGTCCACGCCCGTGCCGCCGGTGAGGTCGGTGACCGCGGCCGCGAGGTCCTCATTCACCGGGTCGACGACGGTCGCGCCGAGCGCCGAGATGATGGCGCGACGGTCGGCCGAGGGCTCCGACACGAGCACCTTATCGATCCCGCGGGCCTTGAGCGCGAACCAGACGCCGATGCCGATCGGGCCGGCTCCGGCGATGAGCGCGGTCTGTCCGGCCTCGAGGTTCGCGCGCGAGACCGCGTGCCACGCGACGGACATCGGCTCGACGAGGGCGCCCATGCGCAGGTCGACGTTGTCGGGCAGGACGTGCAGCTTCGCGGCATCCACCGTGGTGAAGGCGGCCATGCCGCCGCCGTGCGAGCTCAGCCCATGGAAGCCGATCTTCTGGCACGCGTTGAACATGCCCTTGCGGCACGCCGGGCACTCGCCGCAGTAGTAGATCGGCCAGACGGCGACGCGGTCGCCGACCTTCACATCAGTCACCCCCTCGCCGAGCTCCACGACGGTGCCGGAGAACTCGTGCCCGAGGATCTGCGGGAGCGTCGAGCCGGTCACGGGATGCGGGTGGTCGAAATCGAGCCCCGCCGCCTCCGGCGAGTAGTACACGTGCAGGTCGGACCCGCAGATGCCGGCGAACGCGTTGCGCAGCTTCACCTGTCCTGGGCCGGGGGACGGCTCCTCGACCTCCTCGACCCGCAGGTCCTCCTGGGCGTGGAACACCGCAGCCTTCATCGTTCTCTCCTTTCTCGAGTGGCCGGGTTCGCCAGCCACCATTCGGATGACGCCGCGAGGATCAGCTCGACGGCGCGGTCGATGTCGTCGTCCTCCTGGCGCAGCCATTCCTCGATCGCACCGACGGTGCCGGCGGCCGCGTAGGCGATCGCAAGTCGCAGAGCCGCGTCGTCGTCGACGAAGGCCGCAGGCAGGATGCCGGGGTGCAGCCGGGTCCACAGCTCCAGTCCCGAGCGGATCGAGCTCTCCAGAGTGCTGCGGACGGGGGCGGCGAGCGACGGGCGCATGGCGCCGCGGTAGACGGCGGCACGCCGGTGCACGTGGCCGATGAGCGCGCGCTCGCCGTCGCCGATCGCGTCGGTCTCGGGCAGCACCTGCATCACCTCGGCGATCTCGGCCGCGAGTGCGTCCGCGAGCAGGTCGGCCGGGCTGTCGGCGTGACGGTAGAACGTGTCGCGCGTGACGCCCGCCTCGCGGCAGATGGCGGACACGCTCACCTCGGTGATCGGCACCAGGGAGGCGAGAGTCAGGACGGCCCTGCGAAGGCTTTCCCGCGAACGTCGCGCCCGTGCGTCCATGAGGACAGTCTATCCGACATGTGTCAGATAGGACGGGGAGTCTCGGGATCCGCCTCCGGAGCCGGACGGCGGATCCCGATCCACGAGACCACGCCGCCGACCGCGAACAGCGCGGCTGTCACCCAGGCTGCGCTGTGGAATCCGTCCAGGTCGAGCGCGCCTCCGACGATCGTCGAGAGCATCGCGACGACGAGCAGTCCCGCGACGCGCGAGACGGCGTTGTTGATGGCCGACGCGATCCCGCTGCGGCGCTCGTCGATCGCGCCGAGGATGGCGGTCGTCAGTGGTGCGACGGTGAGCGAGAGCCCGAGGCCCATCACGATCATGGCGGGGAGCACCTGCCACCAGTAGTCGAAATCCGCGGAGACCGTCAGGAGGAGCAGGGCGCCGAGCGCCATGATCAGCGGGCCCAGCGTCATGAACAGCCGCGCACCGAGCCGCCCCGCCCATGCTCCGGCGCGCGAGCTGATCAGGATCATGAGGATCGTCATCGGCAGGCTCGCCAGGCCGGCAGCGGTCGCACCCAGCCCGGCGCCCTGCTGCAGATACACGCCGATCACGAACCCGTTCAGCGACAAGGCCGCATAGACGAAGAGCGTCGCGAGGTTGCCCCAGCCGAAGTTGCGGATGCGGAACAGCGACAGCGGCATCATCGAGTTCTCCGTGCTCTGGCGTCCGAGGAACAGCCCGAACAGCAGGATGCCGAGGACGGCCGGGATCCAGATGCCGGGAGCGGACCATCCGAGGTTCGGCTGCTCGATCAGGGCGAACACGATTCCGCCGAGGCCGGCCGCGCACAGGATGCCGCCGAGCCAGTCGACCCTCGCGCCCTTGGGGTGCTCCGGCAGCTGCAGTCGGGCCAGGAGCACGAGGGTCACCGCGATCGGCAGCACGTTGATGAGGAAGACGAACCGCCAGGACAGGTAGTCGACGAAAAGACCGCCCAGCAGGGGTCCGACCAGCTGCGCCGAGGTGGTGAACGCCGTCCACACTCCGATGCCTCGGGCCTGGATCTCGCCGCGCATGGTCGCGGTGATGAGTGCCAGCGAGCTCGGCACGAGCAGGGCTCCGGCGGCCCCCTGGGCCGCGCGCGCGATGATGAGCATGACGGGGTCGAAGGCGATGCCCACGACGACGGACGCGATGCCGAAGCCGATGAGGCCGATGCGCATCACGAACACGCGACCGTAGGCGTCGGAGACCGAGCCGGCCAGCAGGATCAGGGCGCTCAAGGTGATGAGGTACGCGTCGACGACCCACTGCTGCGTCGTCAGTCCTCCGCCGAGCTCTTCGCTGATCGCGGGCAGCGCCACCGTCGCCACCGTGCCGTCGAGGAACGTCACGAATGAGGCGAGCACGGCGATGGCGATAACCAGGCGCTGGGTCGTGGAGAGGGAGGCCGAGGTCACAGGCCGAGACTACGCCCGAGCCGGCGGTTCCCGGCCGATGGTGCGCGAGTTCGCATGAGGGGAGCGCTCGAGAGGGGAAAATAGAACAAAGTATCGACACAAGCGGATGATCGGAGTATGCTGATTCGTATGAATCATCCCCTCGAAGCCCTCGTTGCGGCAGTCGACGCCGCGCGCACGGTGTGGGGCGATGCGGCGGACGCGTCCTCGCTGACCGGGTCCGCGCTGGTGGCGGTCAGCGACGCGTTGGGGGTCGTGCACCGGCTGACGGATGCGGCGCACTCCGAGATCGCCGCGCGCATCGCCGAGGAGTCGCGCACGGAGCTCGGAGCCGAGTCGCTGGCCCGGCAGCACGGGTTCCGGAACGCGGCCCTGCTGGTCGCGGCGGGGACGGGCGGATCCACCGGTGACGCCTCGCGACTGGTGAAGGTCGGCGAGGCGACGGCGCCGCGGTCGACGTTCGGTGGCGGCGCGGCTCCTGCCCGTCATCCGCATGTCGCGGAAGCCGTCCACAGCGGTCGGCTCGGGGCTCAGGCTGCGGCGAGGATCGTCGCGATGCTGGATCGCGTAGCCATGGCCGCGGGACTGGAGCGGATGCTGGAGGGCGAGCGCCTGCTCGCCGAACAGGCGCCGGGGTTGAGCCTCGATCAGGTCGCGAAGCTCGTCGCCCGCGTGGAGGCCTGGCTGGATCCCGACGGCGTCGAGCCGCGTGAGGCCGACGTCCGCGCGCAGGAGTCCGTCACGATGTTCGAGCGGGACGGTGCTCTGCACCTCACCGCCGTGCTCAGCGCGTCGCGCGGTGCGCAGGTGAAGACCGCGCTCGACGGATTCGTCTCGGCGCAGTTCGCGGCGGCGTCGGACGGCGCGGGGGCCGCCGAAGCGCTGGCCGAGGACCGCCGGACTGTGTCGCAGCTGCGCGCGGATGCGCTGGTCGCCTTCGCCGAGCATGTGCTCGGCTGCGCGCAGCGCGATGTGCCGTTGAACGGGGCGCGCGTCGTGGTCAGGATCGACCTCGCGCAGCTGGAGTCCGGCGTCGGATCCGCGACGATCGACGGCATCGATCAGCCGATCAGCGTCGCCGAGGCGCGGCGGCTGGCGGCCGGGGGCGGAATCATCCCCTGGGTGTGCGGTGGCGACGGCGAGATCCTGGACTGGGGGCGTGAGAAGAGGCTCTTCACCCTCGCGCAGCGACTGGCGCTCGCCGAGCGCGACGGCGGCTGCGCCATGTGCGGATTGCCGCCGTCGATGACGAAAGCGCACCACCTGCGCTGGTGGAACCGCGACGCGGGTCCGACCGATCTCGCCAACGGCGTGCTGCTGTGCGAGTCGTGTCACCATCGGATCCACGACAACGGCTGGGAGATCCGCGTCGACGGGGCCGGAGTGCAGGCGAAGGTGTGGTTCATCCCGCCTCCGCACGTCGACTCCGATCGCACCCCGCGCCTGGGCGGGCGGGCCCGATACGACCTCGCCGTCTGAGGCGGTGCGTTCCGGGTGACCGGCGAGCCCGCCGCGGTGGGGATCCGGCCCGGCGCGTTCGGGTGGGGGAGCGCCCCCGCGGCGGGTCTGTCACGAGAGGTCCCGACGGCGCGTCCGATTGCGCGGCGGGGTCTGTTACGAGATGTCCCACGCCGCGCGTTCGGGTGTCCGTGGCCGGAGAGCCGCGGCGGGGATCGTGGGTCGACATGGATGGTGATCATGAGCCTGCATGGCTTGCAATCATGAGCCGCCGCGTGCGATCCCGAACCGGATTCCCCATCGACGCGCGGAGCGCCGAGGGTTACTCTGGCGTCAGGCGGGTCTCCTGCCCGCTTCTCACCGGCGAGAGCCGCGACGACGAGCGAGGTATGAGATGGACTCGATGATGATGGGCGCCATGTCGAAGGACATGATGTCGATGCCCGGCATGGAGATGATGGACATGTCCGTCATGCAGGCCTGCATGGACGCGTGCTCCGCCTGCGAGCAGGCCTGTACGGTCTGTTCGACGCAGATGATGGACTGCTCCCCGGCCTGCATGAACTGCGCCGACATGTGCAACACGATGATGCGCTCGATGATGCGGATGCAGGGCATGGCGCCGGCGACCATGATGGCCATGCTCGACGCGTGCATCGCCATGTGCCAGATGTGCATGGACGCCTGCATGGAGCACGCCGAGCACAGCGAGGTCTGCCGGATGTGCGCTCAGTCGTGCCAGGCCTGCATGGATGCGTGCGTGGCGATGAAGAACATGATGATGTCGGCGGCCTGAGCCCCGACGGGATCACACCGTCGCGACGTTGAACTGCACGCGGCCGACCGCGAGCACGTGGTAGCGGCTGTGCAGGGCCACCGGCGTGCCGACGCCGGCCTCGAGCGCGGCCCCCGACCCGTTCCACAGCGCGTGCGCCGCTCCCTCGAGGTCTCGCACGACGAGGGCACCGGTCACGGCATCCGCGGACTCGACGATCCCGTCGATCCACTCGGCCGGGGTCGCGGAGGCGAGACGGGCCTGGATGAGGTGCAGCGCGTGTCCGGGCGCGAACGAGGAGCAGACGTCACCGTGGTCGCACATGCACGCCGCACGCTCACGCACCTGAAGGGGCGAGAAGGCGGGCTGCGGGGTGGACACGATGATCTCCTGTCGGTCGAGGCGTTCCCGCAAGAGTAGGTCGCCTCCGCGTGGACGAGAAGCCGCCGCGACACGCGGCGAAACAATGCTGCGTGACCCGCCTCCGCCTGGCGCCGCCCTCAGTGCGGGGCGTGCGCCGCGAGCGCCTCCGCCAGCGCATCCCGCACAGCGCCCACCCGCGCGCTGTCGCGCGACGACGCCCGCGTCGCGGCGAAGATCTCCCGCACGGGAGAACCGGGCAGGTCCAGCAGTCGGACGCTGGCATGGTCGCCGGTCCAGATCAGATCCGGCAGCAGCGCGACCGCGTGCCCGGCCGCCACCAGTCGCGCGTGCGCGACGAGATCGGTCGCCTCGTATCGCACGTCCGGCTCGAACCCCGCCGCACGGCACTGCTGCACGGCCCACTGCCTGACGGCCGCACCCTCGGGCTCCAGCACCCAGGCGCGATCGCGCAGGTCGGCGAGCCCGCGCGCGCGATCGCCGCGCGGCAACGCGACGCGGACGGGGTCGCGCCCGAGCAGCGTGCGCTCGATCCCCTCGCTCACCGGACGCGTGTATCCCGGATACTGCTCGGCGACCACGAGGTCGAAGCCCCGTGCCTGCAGTTCGAACAGCCCGACCTCGGGGGCCATCTCGCGCATCTCGACGCGCAGTCGGGGCATCCGCTCCGACAGGATCGTCAGCGCAGGCGGCACGAGGGCCTCCGCGGCGGTCGGCATGACCGCGATGCGCACGACGGCGGAAGAGTCCGCGGAGCTCGACAGTTCGGCACGTGCCGCCTCGTCCAGTTCCAGAGCACGCGCGGCGTGCGCCGCGAGCAGCCGTCCCTGCGCCGTCAGCCGGACCCGCCGGCCGTCCGGCTCGAGCAACGCGACACCGGCCTCGCGTTCCAGCTGCGCGAGCTGCTGCGACACGGTGGACGGGCTGTACGACAGCGCCGCGGCCACCTCGGCGATCGTCCCCCGCAGGGCGAACTCGTGCAGCAGACGCAGCCGCCTCAACTCGAACATCGCCCCTCCGCAGGCCGCTCATCCGATCATCGCAAAACCCGAACGATATCTATCGTAAACCTGCGCTTTTCATGATCAATGCGTCGGCGCACACTGGGAGCAGCACGCGCGATCCCTCGCGCTCTCGAGTGAGGATGCCCGATGACCCCGTCCGCCCAGACCAGCCCCGCCGCGACCGACCTCGCCGACCTCGCCGACGACGCCGTCGCGCTCGTCCGCCAGTGGCTCGTCGAGAGCCGTGAGATCCCGGTGGATGCCGCGGGGCAGCGCCTCGCCGGCGTGCTGCGCGATCCGCACGGCCTGGACTTCACGGTCGGGTTCGTCGACGGCGTGGTCCGCCCCGAGGACACCCGGGTCGCGGCGCGCAGACTCGCCGAGCTCGTCCCGCTCACCCCGCGGTTCCTCCCCGCCCCGATGCGTGCGGCGATCGGTCTCGGCGGCGCGACCTCCACGATGCTCCCCGGCATCGTCGTGCCCGCCGCCCGCGCCGTGCTGCGCCAGATGGTCCGACACCTCATCGTGGACGCGCGTGATGAGAAGCTCGGCGCCGCCATCGCGCACATCCGCGAGACCCAGGGCGTGAAACTCAACGTCAACCTGCTGGGAGAGGCGATCCTCGGCCGCGACGAGGCGTCGCGACGTCTCGAGGGCACGCGCCGGCTGATCGAGCGCGACGACGTCGACTACGTCTCGATCAAGGTGTCCTCGACGGTCGCGCCGCACAGCCCGTGGGCGTTCGACGAGGCGGTCGCGCACGCGACGGAGGCCCTGCACCCGCTGTACGAGCTCGCGGCGCGCAGCGGCACGTTCATCAACCTCGACATGGAGGAGTACAAGGACCTCGACCTGACGATCGCGGTGTTCACCGGCATCCTGGACCGTCCGGAGTTTCGTGGGCTCGAAGCCGGAATCGTGCTCCAGGCGTACCTGCCCGACGCCCTGGCTGCGATGACGCGCCTGCAGGACTGGGCCGCCGCCCGCACGGCCGACGGCGGTGCGCCGATCAAGGTCCGCGTCGTCAAGGGCGCGAACCTGCCGATGGAGACCGTGGATGCCGAGACCCACGGCTGGCCGCTGGCGACGTGGTCGAGCAAGCAGGAATCGGATGCCTCCTACAAGGCGGTGCTCGAGTACGCGCTGCGCCCCGAGCACATCGGCAGCGTGCGGATCGGCGTGGCCGGGCACAACCTGTTCGACATCGCCCTCGCCTGGCTGCTCGCGAAGCGTCGCGGAGTGACTGAGGGGATCGAGTTCGAGATGCTGCTCGGCATGGCCGCAGCCCAGGCGCAGGTCGTCAAGCGCACGGTCGGCTCCCTTCTGCTCTACACGCCGGTCGTGCACCCCGACGAGTTCGACGTGGCGATCGCGTATCTGATCCGCAGACTCGAAGAGGGCGCATCGCAGGAGAACTTCATGTCCGCCGTGTTCGACTTGGACGAGGATCCGGCCTTGTTCGACCGCGAGAAGGAGCGGTTCCTCGCGTCCGTGCGCAGCATCCCGACGGGGATCCCCGCACCGAATCGCACGCAGAACAGGCAGCTGCCCGCCGAGCCGGCATCGACGGAGGGCTTCGACAACACCCCGGACACCGACCCCTCGCTGGCGGCCAACCGGGAGTGGGCCGACGGCATCCGATCGCGCATGACCGATTCGACGCTCGGAGACGCGACCGTCGCCGACAACACGCTCTCCACGAGCGAGCAGGTCTCCGAGCGGATCGCGTCGGCCGTCGCGGCGGGCGAGGCCTGGCGCGCACTCGGCGCCGAGGGGCGCGCCGCCGTCCTCCACCGCGCGGGGGACGTCCTCGAGGCGCGTCGTGCCGACCTCCTCGAGGTCATGGGCTCCGAGGCCGGCAAGGTCATCGAGCAGGGCGACCCGGAGGTCTCCGAGGCGATCGACTTCGCCCACTACTACGCCGAGTCGGCGAAGAGGCTCGCCGACGTCGACGGCGCTGAGATGCGGCCGGTCGGGCTGACCGTCGTCACGCCGCCGTGGAACTTCCCGGTGGCGATCCCGGCCGGATCCACCCTGTCGGCGCTCGCGACCGGCTCACCGGTCATCATCAAGCCAGCCCGTCAGGCGCGCCGTTCGGGCGCCGTCATGGTCGAGGCGCTGTGGGAGGCCGGCGTCCCGCGCGACGTTCTGCAGTACGTCCAACTGGACGGGCGCGAACTCGGCACGCAGCTGATCAGCGATCCCGCCGTCGGACGCGTCATCCTCACCGGCGGCTACGAGACCGCCGAGCTGTTCCGCGGCTTCCGCCCCGACCTGCCGCTGCTGGCCGAGACCAGCGGCAAGAACGCGATCATCGTCACCCCGTCGGCCGACCTCGATCTCGCGGCCAAGGACGTCGCCTACTCGGCCTTCGGTCACGCGGGACAGAAGTGCTCGGCGGCGTCCCTGGTGGTGCTCGTCGGATCCGCCGCCCGCTCCGAGCGCTTCCGGCGCCAGCTGGTGGACGCCGTGCGCTCCTACGATGTCGGCTCCCCGGCCGACGGGACCAACCGCATCGGCCCGCTGATCGGACCCGCGGAGGGCAAGCTCCTGGACGCCCTGACGACGCTGCACCCCGGTGAGTCCTGGCTGCTCGAACCGGAGAAGCTGGACGACGCCGGACAGCTCTGGCGTCCCGGCATCCGCGACGGCGTCGCGCGCGGCAGCGAGTTCCACCGCGTGGAGTACTTCGGGCCCGTACTGGGCATCATGACCGCGGAGACGCTGGACGAGGCGATCGACATCGTGAACGACATCGATTACGGGCTCACCAGCGGCATCCACGCGCTCGACGAGGACGAGATCCAGCACTGGCTCGCCTCGGTCCAGGCCGGGAACGCCTACGTCAACCGCGGAACCACGGGAGCGATCGTGCAGCGCCAGCCGTTCGGCGGCTGGAAGAAGGCCGCCGTGGGAGCCGGGTCCAAGGCGGGAGGCCCGAACTACCTCGTCGGCCTCTCGGAGTGGGCGGATGCCCCGGTGGCCTCCACGACCGCGCTCGACGACCTCGGGTCCTCCGCCGTGTCTCTGGTCGAGGGAGAGGATGCCGAGTGGCTGCGCGGAGCGCTGGCCACCGACATCGACGCCTGGGAGAGCGAGTTCGGTGTGGTCCGCGATGCCACCGGGCTCGTCACCGAGCAGAACCTGCTGCGGTACCAGGCCGTGCCGGTGACCGTGCGGTACGAGGGCTCGCGGCCGGCCGAGCTGCTGCGCGTGGCCGCTGCGGGGCGCCGTGCCCGTGCGCGGCTCACGGTGAGTGCCGCCGGGGAGCTCCCCGCGGACGTGGTGACCTGGCTGGGCGCGCACGATGTGACGTTCGTCACCGAGGACGACGAGGCGTGGGCCGCGCGTGCGCGGCGGCTGGCGGCGACCGACGGGCGCGTTCGCCTGATCGGCGCCTCCGCGACGGCGACGGCGCAGGCGGTCGACGGAGCGCCGAGCCTGGCGATCTACGCCAACCCGGTCGTCGCGGCGGGACGGGTCGAGCTGCTGACCTTCCTGCGCGAGCAGGCGGTGTCGATCACAGCGCACCGATTCGGCACTCCGCGTCGCTACGACGTGCCTACGCTGGCGCCGATGGGCTGAGCGCTCGGGAACTGCGCATCCGGCGGGTGTAAACTCGCCGGGTGCTGTTCATGACGAGCGCCCTCAGGGCGCGGAAGGTGGCCGCAGGCGCGCTCCGCGCCGGCGGCAGAGGCTGAGGACCGGCCGGAGGCGGAACCCCCGTCCCCGGCGCAGCGTCGTACCCGGCATCCCTCTGCGCGGATGCCGAGCCCTGAACCTTCCGCAGGCCGCACTCGGCCGCCATCCGAAAGCACCTCATCATGCGTCCCATCGACGAGCGCGAGATCCGCGCCTCCCTTCTCAACGCCTCCCGAAAGGAGGCCGCCACTCTGACTCTGCCAGCCGGCTTCGCCGAACTCGACTTCGACCGTCTCGACTATCTCGGCTGGGTGGACGCCAAGCATCCGCGCCGCGCCTGCATCGTGGCCGAGGTCGACGGCGTCCTCACCGGGGCGCTGCTCCAGCGCGCCGAGCAGCGCATCCGGACCCGGGCGCAGTGCACGTGGTGCGAGGACGTCACGCTGCGCAACGACGTCCAGTTCTACGCCGCGCGCCTGGCCGGTCCGCGCGGCCGCAACGGCGACACGATCGGCACCCTCGTGTGCGCCGAGTTCGGCTGCTCCCGCACCGTGCGGCTGCTGCCGCCGCTCGCATACGAGGGCTACGACCGCGAGACCGCCCGGGATCTGCGGATCCTGAAGCTGCAGGAGAACGTCGCGGCGTTCCTCCGCGAGATCGCCGGCTGAACCCGGTCGCTCGACGGGTGCGCCGCCTCAGCGCGCGACTCCGAGCAGCACGATCAGTGCGAGCGCGCCGGCCGCGGCGGTGAACCCGACGAGGGCGACGATCAGTCTCCCGTCCGGCATCCGATCGGGATGCGGGACGGGGGACAGGGCGCGGTCGACCGCGCGGGCGCGGCGCGCGGCGAGGACCCAGAGGGCTCCGGATGCCGCGACACCCGCGATCCCGGGGACGACCCACACACCCGAGCCGAGGATCATCGGCAGCGCCCTGGCGGCGATCAGGGAGACGACCGCGATCGACAGGGCGGTGCGGCGCCACGCGAGCTGCGTCCGCTCCGGTTGAAGTCCCGGATCGTATCGCGTCACAGCAGCGCCGCGATGAGCACCAGGACGCCGGCAACGGTCACGGCGACCGCGACGACCGGCGCGAGCAGCGACCCGGGAAGGGGTGCGGAGAGCCGCATGGCGCGCTCGCCGCGGACCCACCCGAGCCACGCGAGGACGGGCGTCGCGATCCCGGCGACGATGAGCACGAGCGAGGCGGCCAGGCGCAGCTGCGGATGCAGGTCGAGACCGAGCACCTCGAGCGCCACGCCTCCCGCGATCAGGCCGAGCGCCGTGCGGATCCAGGCCAGCAGCGTGCGCTCGTTCGCGAGCGTGAAGCGGGGATCGGGCTCCTCGCCGTGGCGGTAGACGGCCGCAGGGAAGCGACGCGGTGTCGACATGCTGCTCCCGTCCGGTCCGCCGATGCGTTCGGCACCATCCTACGGGCGCCGCGGCGGCGAGCCGGTGTCCGAGCCCGAGCCCGAGTCAGTCCGGGAGACCGACGTGCGCGCGGGCGCGTTCGGCCAGTGCGGCGGACAGCGTCGCGAACGCCGTGAAGCTGCGTTCGCCCGGCCAGTCCGCGGGCAGCAGGTCGGTCGGCAGACCGGGGTCGAGATAGGGGATCACGCGCCACGCGTCGATGAGCCGGACGTACGCGGCGAACGCGTCGCGGTCGGTCGCGGCATCTGGAAGCTCCGCGACCGCCGACAGGAACGCCTCGTGCTCCGCGCGCAGCGCCGCCAGGTCCCACCACTGCCCGACGGCGTCCGCCAGCCGACCGGCGACCTGCGGCGTCTCGGTGCGGAACAGCACGGCGGAGTCGCGGATGCCGAGCTCGACGAGGATCTCGTCGGCCTCGTCCTGCAGGAAGGCCGGGCAGATCCACAGTGCGGGGGAGACGAGGCCGGCGCCGATCCACTGCAGCCGTCGTCGCAGCCGATGGCGCACGTCGCGCCGGGACTCGGGGACCGAGAAGGAGATCAGGCACCACGCGTCGCCGGGTGCCATGCGGCGCACGGCGAAGATCCGGCGGTCGCCGCGCTCCAGCATCCGCAGCGCCGTCGGGTTCAGGCGGTACCCCGCCCTGCTCGCGCGCTCGGCCTGCAGCAGCCCGCGCTGCTTCAGCCGGGCGATCCCGGTGCGCGCCCGGGACTCCGGGATGCCGAGATCGCCGGCTAGCCGCACCAGGTCGGCGGCGGCGATCCAGCCGCCGAGCGGACGCAGGTACAGCCCCACGATCGTGCGCAGCAGCGAGACGGTGCTGCCGGGGCGCGCATCGAAGTCGTCCTCGCTCGCGAGTTCCGATGCGACGGGCGGGATGGCCTCGCTCACAGGGCGTCCCGCACCGCGAGGAGCCCTGTGACGGCTTCGACGTGCGAGGTGCTCAGCGGGGAGAGCCCCAGACGGATGCCGTCGGGGAAGCGGAAGTCCGGGATCACGCCGTCCGCCCACAGCTGCTGCGTCACGCGCTGGAAGTCCGGATGCCCGATCGACACGTGGCTCCCGCGCACGGCGGCATCCCGCGGGCTGAGCAGTCGGACCCCGCGCGGCGCCAGCTCCGCGTCGTAGGCGCGCAGGACGAGATCGGTGAGGGAGATGGACTTCGCGCGGATCGCCTCGATCCCGGCCTCCTCGATGAGGCCCAGCATGTCCTGCATCGCGAGCATCGAGACCACGGGAGGGGTTCCGCTGAGCAGCTGCCGGATGTCGGGGGAGGGCACGTACTCCGGGCCCATCGCGAAGATATCCGCGGCGCTCCACCAGCCCTGGATCGGCTGCCGCAGGATCCCCTGCAGCCCGCGGCGCAGGTACGCGAAGGCGGGGGAGCCGGGTCCGCCGTTCAGGTACTTGTAGGTGCAGCCGACGGCGATATCCACGCCCCAGGCGTCCAGCTGCATCGGGATCACGCCCACGGAGTGGCACAGATCCCACATCATGAGCGCGCCCGCCTCGTGCGCGAGAGCGGTGATCGCGGGCATGTCGGCGACGGTCCCAGAGCGGTAGTCGACGTGACTGAGACACACCAGTGCGGTGCGCTCCGACAGGACGGTGGCGAGATCGTCGCCCGTCACGCCGGTCACGGCATCCGGCTCCAGCCAGCGCAGCGTGAGGCCGCACTCCGCGGCGACGCCCTCGGCGAGGAACCGGTCGGTGGGGAAGTTGCCCGTCTCGATCACGATCTCCGTCCGCGCACGGTCGTACCCTGCGGCCGCTCGCAGGAGCTTGTAGATGAGGACGCTGGTGGAGTCGGCCACCACGGTCTGTCCCGCATCGGCGCCGAGGACGGCACGGCCGATGCGATCGCCCAGCTGCAGCGGCAGCTGCATCCACTGCTCGTCCCACGAGCGGATCAGGCGGGTTCCCCAGTCGTCTCGGACGAAGCCGGCGATCCGGTCGGCGGTCGCGGCGAGCGGCCGGCCGAGCGAGTTGCCGTCGAGGTACGCGCGCACGCCCGGCGCCTCGGAGAAGGCGCGCCGATGAGGGGCGAGCGGGTCTGCGGCGTCGAGGTCGCGGGCGAGGGCGAGCAGATCGGTCATCTCAGGGCCTCCAGGTCTTCGGGAGCGAGCGGTCGGGCGAGCAGCGGATCGGCGGACTCGGCGGTCGCGCCGGGGAGCAGGAGGAGGCGGGATGCCGGGTCCGCCGGGTCCTGCGGTGCGAGGGCGCGCAGGAGGGCGGCGTCGTCCAGGCCCGCCTCGCGCAGAGCGGCGATCTCCCGCGGGTTCAGCCCGACCGGCGTCGGCCCGTTGCCCATGTCGGTGCCGTAGCGCACCACACCGCCGGCGGCGTGGAACCGGCGGACGTTGTCGACCGCGATCCGGTAGGTGTCGCCGTCATGGATCGCGAGCGTCGAGATCCACTCGACGGATGCCGCCTGCTGGGCGATCTCGGACTCGGTCAGGCTCTCGCTGAACGGGGCGTGCGCGAGCATCCGTGCCCCGAGGCGAGCCGCACGCTGCGCCTCGCCGGCGCCCTCGGCGTGCGCGACGACCGGCAGTCCGTACGACGCGGCGATGTCGACGACGGTGGCGAACAGTGCGTCCGAGAGCACCGGGCCCGCCGTGCTGTGGGCGACGACCTTGATGACGGAAGCGCCGGCGGCTCTCATCTCGGACACGGCGGAGGCCGCGGCATCGGCGTCGGGGATCTCGCGGACCGAACCGGCGGGGGCCCAGGCGCGGTCGGACGGGTAGCCGCCGGGCGCGGTGAGGAAGGCCCCGGCGAACTCGATGTCGATCCGCGGTCGTGCCTGCGCCGCCGGAGCGCGACCGGCGAGATCGGCGAGCACGGCCGGATTCCCGCCGAGATCGACGACCGTGCCGAGCACGGAGGTCGCGAGGGCCGCCGCGTCCACCAGCTGCAGGTGAACGTGGTGGTCGGTGAACCCGCCGCAGACCAGTCCGCCGGGCACCTGCCGGAAGGCCGGCACCTCAGCCGCCGATCTCGGTGCGCACCGTGTACAGCTCGGGGAAGAACGTCAGCTCCAGGGCGCGCTGCAGGAAGGCGGCACCCGTCGATCCGCCGGTTCCGGTCTTCATTCCGATCGTCCGCGTCACGGTCTTGAGGTGCCGGAAGCGCCAGAACTGGAAGTTGTCCTCGAGGTCGACGAGGTCCTCGCACGCCTCGTAGAGGTCCCAGTGCGTCTGCGGGTCCTCGTAGATCAGTCGGATGGCGGGAACGAGCTCGGGCTGCGGACGGTAGGGCTCGCGGACGTCGCGGTCGAGGATCTCGGCGGGAACCGGAAGTCCGCGCCGTGCGGCGAAGCGCAGGAACTCGTCGTACAGCGTGGGCCGCTCGTACTCCGCCGTGAGCAGCGCGAGGTTCTCCGGATGGTCGCGGAACACCTGGAGCATCCGGCCGTTCTTGTTGCCGAGGGCGAATTCGACCGCGCGGTACTGGACGGACTGGAAACCGGAGGAGTTGCCCAGCGACCCGCGGAACTGCGCGTACTCGGTCGGGGTCAGCGTCGCCAGCACGGACCACTGCTGGGTCATGACGTCCTGGATGCGCTTGACGCGCGCGATGCGCTTGAGGGCCTCGCGGAGATCGTCCGCGGCGAACAGGTCCCGCGCGGAGGACAGCTCGTGCAGCACGAGCTTGAGCCAGAGCTCGGTCGTCTGGTGCTGGATGATGAACAGCATCTCGTCGTGGTGGTCGCTGACCGGATGCTGCGCATCCAGAAGCCGATCCAGTTCGAGATAGGAGCCGTAGGTCATCCTGTCGCGCAGGTCCGTGACGATGCCGTCCTCGAGCGCGCGCTCGTTCTCGGTGCTCATGCCGAAAATATTACGTGGATTTGGCGGGCGTCACAATGATGAGATGTCACGGGCGAACGGCGGATGAGGCCTCGGGTGCCCCATCCGCCGTTCGATCACGACGTGCGGTCCTCAGGACAGGTCGTCGTGATCCTCGATCTGCGCGACGATGCGCCGCCGCCGCGACGACAGGAGGACGAGCAGGCCGCCGCCCAGCAGCACCGTCGCGGACGCGAGCACCCAGGGGGAGAGCTCGAGGCCCGTGCCGGCGAGGCCGGGACCCGGGGTGCGGTGCGCGGTCTCGCAGTCGGGGTTGCCGTCTGCGGCGTCGACGCAGGTGCCGCGCGGATCGTCGCTGGTCACGACGTTGCGGAACTCGGCATCCTGCTCATCGCCGACGGTCACCGAGTAGGTGATCGTGACGACCTGTTCGACGGCCAGATCGCCCGTCCAGCGCACCTCGTCCCCGATGCGGGTCACCGTGCCGGAGGAGGCCTTCGCGTCGTCGTTCCACGAGGCGACGGGCAGGACGGCCGAGATGTCGTCCACGACCGAGGCCGAGGCGACCGCCGCGGGCCCCACCTGCGCCACCGTCACCGTGTAGGTGACGATGTCGCCCTCGTGCACCTCGGAGCCCGGGGCCGGGTCCGAGGTCTTCGAGAACTCGAATCGTCCCTTGAGATGCTCGGTGGTGCAGGCCTCGTCCTGACCTTCCGTCGGCACGCAGCGGATGCCGGGCGGCGGTGCGACCACGTTCCGCAGCGTGAGGTCCCCCTCCGGGACGACGGTCACAGAATAGGTGACCGTCGCGACATCTCCGACGCCCAGGTCGCCGGACCACGCGAGCTCGCTCCCCTCGAAGGCGGCCTCGCCGGCCGAGGCCGCCAGGTCGTCGTTCCAGATCGCGTCGTCCAGCACGTCGCTCAGGTCATCCGTGAAGGAAGCCGGGACGGATGCCTCCCCGACGTGGGTCACCGTGACGGTGTACGCGACCGTGTCACCGGTCTGCACCTCGGAGCCGGTCACCGGGTCGGACGACTTCGAGATCTCGTAGCCGCCGATCCGGTGCTCGGTGCGGCAGTCGGGGTTCTCATCGGGGGCGGGGACGCAGCGTCCGGGCGGGGGCGGCGGCACGCAGTCGTCATCGCCCTCGGCGCAGCCGTCGGTCACCAGGTTCGACAGCAGCCAGTCGCCGTAGCCGGTGACCGTCACCGAGTAGGTGATGTCGACGACCTGCCCCACTGCGAGATCCCCCGTCCAGGTGAGCTCGCCGTCGGCGTACTCCACCTCACCGGCGCTGGCGGCCGCGTCGTCGTTCCACTCCGCGTCGTCGAGCACCTGGGTCAGATCGTCCACCAGGCTCGCGCCCGGGACTGCGGCCTCGCCGATGTGGGTCACCTGCACGTGGTAGTCCACGACGTCGCCGATGACGACGTCCGAACCGGACGCGGGATCGGACGTCTTGGAGAAGCGGAAGTCGCCGACCGGGTTGTGCGGCGGGCGGCAATCGCCCTCCGACTGGCAGCCCGGAGAACTGACGACGTTCTGCAGGATCCAGTCGCCCTCGGCCTCGATCAGGTCCGTGGACTTCACCGTCACCGAGTAGGTGATGGTCGCGGTCCCGCCGACGGGGATCTCTCCTTCCCATGCGAGCCGGTCACCGGTGATCGTCGCCGTGCCGATGCTGGCGGAGACGTCGCCGTTGTACGTGGCGTCGTCGAGGACGTCCGACAGGTCATCGGAGAACACCGCGCCCGCGGGGACCTCTCCCTGCTGGGTGACGGTGACCTCGTACTCGACGACCTGCCCCGGAACGACCGTCTCGCCGCGCGGGTTCGAGGTCTTCTCCACCGTGTAGTCGGTGATCGCGAGGTAGGCCGACGTGCGCATCACCAGGGTGGTGTGCTCCGCGCGCGCCTGGGCGCTGTTCACGTACGTGTCGCGGGGCTGGGCGCCGTCCGTCGTGATGACGACCTGGAAGGAGAACGATCCGCCCGGTTCGAGCGTGCCGCCGATCACACGGACGGCGGTCGGGTTCTCCGGCTTCGTCGTGGTCCAGCCCACCGTGTTCCCGTCGGGAGCACCTGCGGCGCCGTTGGAGGCGTCGGCCGGATCGAAGGACAGCGTCTCGGGGTCGGCGTCGGTGTAGTACACCGTGGCGTCATCCGGCGCGACCACCTCGTCCAGCGAATACGAGCCGGAGTAGGACGTGCCGCGGCCGTCGCCGTTGTACGGCAGGATGTCGATGGTGTCGGTGAAGTCCTGGTCGAACGGATCGTGCGATTCGATCTCGACCGTCCAGGATCCGGTGCCGACGCCGTCGCCGGCGTCGTTGCGGATGTAGTCCACGTCGCTGGTCTTCAGGATCGTGGTGTAGCCGTTGCTCGAGGTCGTGACGGTCGCATCGGCCGGCTGCGATGCGCTGGGTCCGTATTCGGCGACGGCGGTGTTCGTCAATTGCTGACCGGGAGCGATGCTGCTGTCGGCGACGGCCTCGTACGTCAGTTCGTGCTCGGTGTTCGTCTCGACGCCGTCGAGCACCCAGCGCAGCACGTACTGCCCGTCCACCAGCTCCACCGACTGGGGTTCGGGGTCGCCGGATCCGGGGACGTACGACATGCCGGCCGGCAGCCTGTCCTCGATCACGTAGTCGTCCACGCTCTCGGGGACCATGCCGGTGCCGTTGCCGGAGTACGTGAGCGTGTACTCCACCGGGACCCCGGCGACGACGGTCGCGCGCTCGACGTCCTTCTCGATCGCCGGGAACACCGTGGCGATGCGCAGGATGTCGCGGCGTCCGTTCGTGTCGGGGTAGCGGGCGTCCGGGGTCGGCGTGAGGGAGTTCCCGCCGTCGGGCCCGACCCATTCGCCCTGTCCGCGGAGCACCGACCCGAACATCCAGATGTCCTGGCCGGGCTGCGCGTCCTCGGAGATGCGGGTGAAGGCGAACAACTGGATCGGCGCGTTCAGATTCGGAGTGCTCGCGTATTCGGTGAACGGGTAGATCACCCGCACGGCGCGGACCTCGGAGAGGTCGGCCGGCGCCGAGGTGCTCCATCCGGACGCGGTGCCGCAGTCGAAGACGTCGGGATCGTACGCGTCGTTCTCGGGGTCCAGCAACGGGCTGTCGCCGGTGTAGTACTCGATCGGCAGCGCGCTCGGATCGGCGACATTGCGCACGTCCGCGGATTCGAAGCTCACCCATCGTGTGTCGAGGGCGAGGCAGTTCCCGAACGGCAGCGTCGAACCCGGAGGCGCCCAGGTGCGGTGATTGTTGTTCACCAGCTGGTTCACGAGCGTGCCCGGCGCGACGCGGTACGAGTCGTCCCAGCTGGTGCCGCCGCTGTCCGTGTACGTGCGGTTCCAGGCCGCTGTCCACGAGCCTGCGCGGGTGTACGCCTTGTCGGTCGTGTTGTTCGCGACGTCGTCGGCGATCGTCTGGCCGCCCGGTGCGGTGTATGTCACGGGCAGCACATCGATCCGCAGCGATCCCGCCTCGACCGTGTCGACCTGGAACCACAGCGTTCCTGTCGCGATCGCGTTGCGGTCGACGGGGAGCGCCCTGCCGTCGCCCGAGAGGGTGGGCACCTGCTCGAGGGAGTAGTCCAGTCCGGTCAGAACGAGATCCCAGCGACCGGCTGCGGCGTCGACCTCGACCAGTTCGCACGATCCGACGAAGGGGGCGAGCCGGTCCTCGTCAGCGGTGGCCCCCACGGTCAGCGGATGACTGCCGTTGCCGGAATGGCGCGGCAGGCACCCGCCCCCAGGAGTCGTCGTGTCGAAGCTCGTGCCGATGGAGATCGGTGATCCCGTCGACGAGGTCATCCGCAGCGGGTAGGTCACATCAGCCGGACCCTGGTCGCTGTTGCGTCCGAGGTAGACGGTCCACGGGAAGTCCATCGTGATGGTGGTTCGGTCCTCGTCCCACAGCGCGCGGGCCGGCGGGTTCGTCACGTCGACGTCCATGAGGAACGGGTTGACGATCGGGATCGGATCGAGATCGACGGCCTGCCCGTCGATCTCTCCGCCCAGAGTCAGCTCGCTTCCCGTCGGGCCGTCCGCGAGCACCGGGGTCTGCACTGCGACGGCCGTGCCCATGTCGACGGTGCCGAGGTTGCAGGTCAGGACGAGCCCGTCCTCGGAGACGGCAGAGACGGGATCCACGCCTTCGGTGAGGCAGATGTCCGGGATCTCGGCGAACTCGCCGTTGGTGATCAGGAAGGTCGCGATGACGTTCTCGACCGGCTCGTTGGTCGGCGGTTGCGCGTCGTCATTCACGTTGACCCGCCAGTCGGCGACCACGGGGTCGCCGGACTTCATCTCGGCCGGCGGGCTGAGCCATTCGCCGGTGATCTCGTGGATCGGTGCCGCATATGCCGGCGACGCCGCGACGATCGAGCCGCCGATCCCCACGGCTCCGGCGAGCAGCACCGCCACAGCGGCGGCTCGTCCGTTTCTTGTCCGGTGCGCTGATGATGACGTTGTCGCACGTGTGATGAATGCCACGTCAGGCCTCCCCCTGGTTCGATTACCTGACGACTCTGGCGTGATCGACGGAGGCGACGACAGTGCGGATGACACGTTTCACCCGGGATGCCGCGGAATTGGTACCGGGACTAATCCACCCGGTGCGGGCGAGAACCCAGCAGGCCCAGGTCGCGCGCGACGGCGACGGCAGAGTGCCGTGACGACACGCCCAGCTTGCGATAGATCCCCTGCAGCTGCGTCTTGACGGTGTGCGGGGAGACGACGAGGGCTGCCGCGATCTCGCGGATGCTGCCGTGCTCGGCGAGCGCCTCCAGCACGGCGCCCTCCCTGGGCGTGAGCGTGACGGACGGCGACGAGCGAGGGGAGGCGGCGAGCGAGGGCACGTCGAGATAGCGTTGCAGATGCGTCGATCCCCGTCTGCGGGCGAAGTCGACCAGCAGCGACCGGTCGTGGACGGGCAGCAGTGCGACGTGCGCTCGCGCCCCGTGGGTGTCGGCGATCACGGATGCAGATCCCAGCCAGTCCCAGGCGTCCGCATCCTGGCCCCGCCGAAGCGCGGCGACGGCGGCGAAGGTCTGGGTCGCCGCCTGTGTGCGTGCGGTGTGCCCCGGGAACTCGAGTGCGGCGCGCGCCTCGCGCAGCGCTGCGGCGTCCTGGGCGGCGGCCAGGAGCACCGCGATCCGGGCGCTCGCGAGATGGACGCTGTCCGTGGGCTGCCCGTCCAGCAGCCCCGCTGCGGAACGCGCATCGCCCACGACGACGCGCACATGGGCGAGGACGGCGAGGAGGTGCTCGGTCGCCACGTTGTCGCCGACCCCTGGCGGCGGGAACGGCGCCGCCAGGGCTGCGGTCACGCGATCGGCCGCAGCTCTGCCCTGCCCGAGTCCGTGCCGGGCCACGACGGAGACGGCGGTGTGGAACGGCCAGAACTCCGCGAGCGGCATGTAGGTGTCGATGCCGCGCAGCAGGTCGATCACGGCTGCGAAATCCAGCGCGTCGAGGAGCAGGTACGCTTCGGCGACGAGGCCGAGTCCCGTCATGTACGAGCGGCGCAGTTCCTGAGGCCAGGCGTCCCGGTCGATGGCCGCGAGGTGCGAGCGCGCATGCACGAGGTCTCCCGTGAACGCGGCGCCTCCGGCGGCGTAGGCGATCGAGTAGTTCCGTGCGGTCTGGCTCGTGCACAGCGTCACGGAGCGGGTCATCGCGGCGAGCCCCTCTTCGATCCGTCCTCCCTGCAAGAGGCTGTAGCTCAACTGGCGCAGGACGGTCCCGACGTGATCGCCGGCGTGCGCGAGCACAGCGGGATCGATCTCGTCGATCAGTCGTGCCGCCGGGATGCCGGCTTCCGCGGAGTCGCGGAACGACAGTGCCAGTCGGCGGGCGATGGCACGCATGGCGGCGAGGGTGAACGCGTCGACCGAGGGCTCGATGTACGACGGACGTGCCGAGGACTCCACGGCGATGCGGAAGATGCGCGGAGCCTGGGATCGCAGCAGAGGGTGGGCAGTGAGGGCGAGCCCCAGCCCGAACGCCAGCATCGGTCGTTCCGAAAGAACGGTCTCGGGCACGGTCCGCAGCGAGGGAAGGAAGCGGTCGGTGATGTAGCTGTCCGGATTCGTCGTGACGACCTGCACGTAGATGCCATCGGCCAGGTCGAAAGCGCGGCCCTCGATCGCGAAGAGCAGCGCCTGGTCGACGTCGTCGTTCTCCCGCAGCCACAGGGCGGTGGTGACGCAGGACGTGAGGAACCCCTCGGTGTCATCGGACGCCCGCGATCGGAAGGAGTCACGGATCGTCTCGACGAACTGGAACACGGGCCGGTTGCGCGCGTACGGAATCCAGCGCCCGAAGCCGTTCCGTTCCAGCATGTCGAGCACCGCCCCGGCGTCCAGATGGCCGGTCAAGCGTGTTGCGAGCTCGACATCGACGTACGGCGGCACGCTCGCGGCTGTCACGAACCGCACGGCTTCGGGGTCGGGCAGCTGTGCCTCGAGCTTGGCGGCCATCACCGCATCCCACTCCATCGTCCCCACATGCGGGATGCGGCCGAGGTGCGCGAGCGCGAGCGTCGCGGCGCGCACGGTGAGCGCATACCCGTGCGTGGAGCGGAGGATGGAGCGGACGATGCGGGGATCATCGACCCCGGTCTGCTCCGCGATGAGGGTGCCCACTTCGTCCTCGGTGAAGGCGAGATCCGTCATCGTGATGATCCGTGTCGCCCCGGCATCCTGGAGAGCGAGCTCCGCCAGGGCGGTATGGGATCGGGTCGTGATGAGCAGGCGGACGGCGGGCACGGCGGCGACGAGCCGCACGAGATCCTGATCGATCTCCGCCATCGCGTCGCCCAGGTGCTCGTAGGCATCCAGGATCAGGGTGACGGCACCGGCGCCGGTGAGGAGATCGATCGCGACGTCCACGGGATCGGCACCGTCGCCGAGCATGCCCCCGACCCGGCCCGCCGCCTCCTCCGGCAGCGTTCCCAGTCGGCGAGCGGTCGCGACGACGTGCTGCCAGAACGCCTGCCGGCTCCCGATCCCCGACCCGAGGGCGATCCAGGAGCGGGGCTGGTCGTCGGGTTGCTGCAGCGCCCAGCTGCGCAGCAGAGTGGTCTTGCCGATCCCGCTCGGTCCCTGGATCACGCACAGCCGGATGCCCGGGGCGTCCAGGATCCGATACAGGCGGGGACGATCGACGACGCCGGCGACGGCGGCCGTCCCGGCATCCTCGGGCACGCGAATCACTGCAGGGCTCCCTCCCCAGCGGTGATCGGCACCGGACCACGGCTCACCGCACGGACATATTCTTACCGCATGCGGGAGTCATGGGGCGCAATGTCAGCCCTCCAGGCTCGAGATGATCCGATGCAGGCCGTAGGCGAAGGCGCGGTCGACGTCGCCTCCCAGGCGGAACGCGCCCGCCAGCTCCATCTGCAGGAACCCAGTCGCCCAGGCGGTGAACAGTCGAGCGGCCTCGAGGGCGTCCTGTTCGCCGACGAGTGCAGCGCACGCGTCGAGAACTGGTTCCGACGCCCGCCGCAGGGCGGCCTGCGGCGCGGCGGTCGTGAAGATCAGCCGGAAGCTCTCCGGAAAGGCGTGCGCGAAGGCGCGGTAGGCGATGGCGAGGGTGGGGAGGTCGCCGCCTGCGGAGTGCAGACGGCCGGTGAGGTCATCGATCGCGGACTCCGCGATCGCCGCCACGAGCGCCTCCCGGTCGCGCACCCGCTTGTACAGCGACGGCGGTCGAACGCCGACCCGGGCGGCCACGGCCTGCATCGTGAGCCCCTCGAAACCCGCGGCCTCGAGGATCGAGCGTCCCGCGGCGACGACGTCCGCGTACGTGGTGCGTTCCGGTGTCGGCATTCCGTCCTCCTGATGATGGCTATTGACATTAGCCATCATAGCTACGTATCGTAGCCATGCCCGGTCTTGGAAGGACATGTCATGGAAATCGCCCCGCAGCTGGACCGTCTCGGAAACGACATCGTCGCGTCCTATCTCATCGATCTTCCCGAGGGCATCACGCTCGTGGACGCGGGGCTGCCCGGGCACTGGCGCGATCTGCAGGAGGAGCTCGCCGCGATCGGGCGCCCGCTCTCGGACGTCCGCGGGCTCGTCCTCACGCACGGCGACAGCGATCACATCGGCTTCGCCGAGCGACTGCGCCGTGAGACCGGCGTCCCGATCTTCGTCCACTCCGCCGACGCGCATCGCGCCCGCACCGGCGAGAAGCCCAAGACCCCGATGGGGCCGGCCAGGATCGGTCCGACGCTCGGCTTTCTCGCCTACGGGATCCGCAAGGGCATGAAGCCCGAGTTCCTGACGGAGGTCGTCGAGGTCGCAGACGGCGACGTGCTGGACCTGCCCGGCGCGCCGGTGATCATCGGGATGCCGGGACACTCGCCCGGCAGTGTCGCCGTGCACATCCCCGCGGTGGACGCCGTGTTCGTCGGCGACGCGCTCACCACGCGCCATGTGCTCACCGGGCGCGCCGGCGCGCAGCCGGCGCCGTTCACCGACGACGCCGCGGAGGCGAACGCGTCGCTGGACCGCCTGAGTGCGGTGCAGGCGTCGTGGATCCTCCCCGGACACGGGGCGCCCTGGAAGGGGCGCCCCGCGGAACTCGTCGCCGCGACGCGCGCAGCCTGACGGGAGCCGCTCAGCGCCCGGCGAGCACGTCTGCCGTGTCCGTGACGACGATCTGCGGTGGATAGAGCCCCATCACCTGCAGCGCCGCGGCGTGGTTCTCTGCCGTCGATCCGGCGCAGGCATCAGCGGCGACGGTCACGTGCGCCCCGGCATCCGCCGCCGCCAGCGCCGTCGAGATCACGCAGCAGTCCGTCGAGACTCCGCAGAGCACCACGCGTGCGCCTCGGCCGACGACGGACTCGAGCTCGGGACCCCACTTGCCGAACGTCGGCAGATCGACAGTCGGATGCCGGGACAGGCCGGCGGCCGCCGGGACGAGGTCGAACAGCGCGTCGTCCGCCGGGCGATCCGCGAAGGGCCACGCCGCGAAGTAGTCGCCCCACGAGGTCGACCGGTCCGCTGTCGGCAGCCACCGGGTCACGACGACCTGGTCTCGGAACGCCTCCGCCAGCGCGCGGATGCGCGGCATGGCCTCGTCGAAGAACGGCGATCCCCATTCCGAGTCCCGTGCGGCGAAGACGGCCTGAGGATCGATGACGACCAGCCAGTCGCTCACGCCTGCTCCTGACGCCGGATCCTCCCGGCCCTGGCGAACCAGGTCACCAGGAACGACAGCACGAGCGCGAAGAACACGCCGAGGTTCGCGTACGCCCACTCGCCGTCGCGTCCGCCGACGAGGAACAGCAGGTAGCCCTGCCAGTTGTTCCACGGAGCCGCCTCGGCGAAGGTGTTGATCACGAGTCCCCATCCGATCGCGCTCGCGACGATCATGGTGCCGATCGAGGTCCAGTCCCAGGACCCGTACCGGCCGCGGCTGTCGAACAGCGCGTCCTCGTCGTAGTCCCTCCTGCGCCGCAGGATGTCCGCGATGAGGATGCCGGCCCAGGATGCCAGCGGCACGCCGAGCGTGATGAGGAAGCTCTGGAACGGCCCGAGGAAGTCGGGCGCGAAGAACACGACGAGGATCGTCCCGATCGTCAGGATCACGCCGTCGATCGCCGCGGCGGACGGACGGGGGATCCGGATGCCGAGGCTGAGCAGCGTGAGCCCGGAGGAGTAGATGCCCAGCACCGCGCCGGAGACCAGCGCGAGCACGGCGGTCAGCAGGAACGGCACGAGCACCCAGGTCGGCAGGATCGTCGCCAGGGCCCCGATCGGATCGGCGGCGATCGCCGCGCTCAGTTCGGGATCGGACCCTGCCAGCAGCAGCCCGAAGACCACCAGGATCACCGGGGCGACGGATCCGCCGATGGTGTTCCAGGCCACGATCGCGCCGTCCGACGCCGTGCGCTTCTGGTAGCGCGACCAGTCCGCCGCGATGTTGATCCAGCCCAGACCGAACCCGGTCATGACCATGACGAGCGCGCCTGTCACCTGACCGAGGTTGCCCGCGGGCAGTGCCATGACGGTCGCCAGGTCGATGCTCGGCGCCGCGAGGACGATGTACACGATCGTGACGGCGCCGGTGATCCAGGTGAGCACCGACTGCAGCTTCATGATCGTGTGATAGCCCAGCACGGATGCCGCGACGATGAGCGCCGCGACGATGACGGTCGCGACGATCTTCAGCCCCACGCTGTCGCCGTCGCCGCCGAGCTGCGTGATGACGGTCGCCGTCGCGAGCACGGCCATGATGGCAAGGAACGTCTCCCAGCCGATCGACGTCAGCCACGAGACGATGCCGGGGACCTTCTGCCCGTGCACGCCGAACGCCGCGCGGGAGAGCACCATGGTCGGCGCCGAGCCGCGCTTGCCGGCGATCGCGATCAGACCGCACAGCAGGAACGACACGACGATCCCGACCACCGAGACCAGGGTGGCCTGCCAGAAGGAGATGCCGAAGCCGAGCACGAACGAGCCGTAGGACATCCCGAAGACCGACACGTTGGCCGCGAACCACGGCCAGAACAGGTCGCGCGGTCTCGCCGTACGGTCGGACTCGGGGATGATCTCGATGCCGGCGCGCTCGACGAGCCCCGGGACCGTCGCGATCTTGTCGGACATGGCGGCCTCCTGATGGGGCCATCCCCGGCCCCGCTGGAACTCATCATGGCACCAGCGGGACCCCGGGGGATCAGCGGCCGGCGGCGCGCCTTCCGCGCAGCGTCAGAGCGGCACCCACCGCGAGGGCGGCTCCGCCGACGGCGAGCAGAGTGATCGGCAGCGCCGACCCGGTCGTCGCGAGGTCGTCGGATCCGTCGTTTCCGCCGGCACCCTCGGCGTCGCCACCGGAGCCGTCCGCCGCACCGGCGGCGTCGGCATCCGAGCCGCCGGCGTCCGCCGAGCCGCCCGCGTCGGCGTCCCCGCCGTCAGCGTCGGCATCCGCGTCGGCTCCGCCGGGGTCGACCGCGATGAGCGTGAAGTCCTGCTCGACGTACACCTCACCGGCGTCCGTCACCGTCACGGTGATCGTCGCGGGGCCCGAGATCTCGTACCCCTCGGGGGCCGTCACCTCGACCGTGTGGCGGCCGTTGCGCAGCGTCGTCGCACTGTACGCGCCCTCCGCGTCGGTGGTGAGCGTCTCCTGCCCGCCGACGGAGGTCAGCGTGAGGGTGACGCCCTCGACGGGGGCGCCCGAGTCGTCCCGGACGGTTCCGGCGACCGTGCCGAACCGGCCGAGCGCGAAGTCGGCGTCGACCACGTCTTCGTCCCCGACCGGATGAGAGCGAGATGCGGTGTAGACATACATCCCCGCCGGGACGTCCTCCTGGACGATGCGCACGACGTAGTCCCCGCTGTCCAGGCGCGGGAAGGCGTAGTTGCCGTCCGCGTCCGTGACCGTCGTCAGCGGACCGCTCGGCCCGTCGATCTGGAGCGTGATGCCGGGGACCCCGACCCCGGCCGCCGTCACCTGGCCGGACAGGGAGGGATTCTCGGCCAGCACGAAGTCCTGGCCCTCGATCGGCGTCTCGTCCCCCGCCGGCACCGTGAAGGGCCCGGGGCCCTCGCTCAGCGTGTAGCCGTCGGGCACGGTGATCTCGGCCTGCCACGTTCCCACCGGCACCTCGTCGAACAGGTAGGTGCCGTCCGGCCCGGTCGTGGTGGTCAGAGGGCCGTCATCCGTCGGGATCGTGACCGTGGCCCCGGGGATCGGGTCGCCCGCCTCATCGAGGACGGTGCCCGACACCGCCACCGGGACGATGTCGCGCACGGTGAGATCGACCGCGGCATCGGCGGTCCGCAGGTCCGCAGTGCCGGAGCGAGTGACGGCGATCTTCCCGGCGGGAGGCGTCACCGTCACGGTGTACCCGTCCGCGGCGACCTGGCCGGGGAACTGGTAGGTGCCGTCCGCCGTGGTCGTCGTCGTCCCGAGGACGGAGCCGTTCGCGTCGACCAGGGTCACAGTCGCACCCGGAACCGGGTCCCCGGCGACCGTGTCGGACACGGTCCCGGTGATGTCGCGGGCGAGCATGGTGAACCACGTCTGGTAGACGGGGAAGCCGGAGCGGCGCGTGAACTCGACGGTCAGCGAGGAGATCGCGACGGTCGGCTCGAACCAGGCCGCAGCACCCGAGGTGTCGAGGGCCGCGGCGTTGCCCGTGAGGGTCAGCGCGTCCGGATCCCAGGTCGGCACGTCGTCGGCCGCCCCCGTGCAGGAGGGCTTGCCGGCGACGCCGTCGGCGCAGTAGTTGAAACCGCCCTGGAAGCCGAGGTCGGCGGCGGTCAGCGCGGCCCCCGATGCGGTCACGCCGGACAGACGGACCGCGTCGGCGTCGATGTCGCCGAGCACGAACGCCCAGCCGGATGCCGGGGTCGGGCGGTCGAACGAGTACGTCGTGGTGGATGGGGAGGAGGCGTTGTCGGCCTTCGGCCGGAGGTTGAGGTACGGGCTGTTCCGGCTCGTGCCGTACTTCGCGCCCACGGGCGTCCCCTCCGAGAGCCAGGTCGAGGCGCCCGAGATCACGCCCACCTGCCCGGCTCGGGAGTCGCTCGTGACGCTCGCGCTCAGCGCCGGGCGGTCCACGAAGGAGATGTCCGTGGTGTACGCGTTGGCGCTCCCGGAGAGGGGTGCCCAGGTCGCCCACGTCGTGGTCGTCGCGGCAGAGGCCGGCAGCGTCCCACCGGCGGCTGTCACCGCCAGCATCCCGGCGGCGAAGAGGGCGAGGATCGAACGCCGTCCGCGTCGAGGCTCTGAGGCGGTCGTCGTCGTGCGTGCCATCGTGTCGTCTTCCGGTTCGGGACAGAGGGGCACTTCAATATATCCGGGGCCGAGCCCATCCGATATATCGATCCGGTCTCTGCTCGATCACGCGGAGTGTCAGGCCGAGAAGAAGGCCTCGGCGACGCGACGGAGGTCGTGCAGGTCGCTGACCCCCGCGAGCTCTCGCGCCGAGTGCATGGACAGGATCGGGACGCCGACGTCCACGGTCCGGATGCCCAGGCGCGTGGCCGTGATCGGTCCGATCGTCGACCCGCAGGGGACGGCGTTGTTCGACACGAACTCCTGCGACGAGACGCCGGCCGCGTCGCACCACGAGCTCCAGGCCGCCGATCCCACGGCATCCGTCGCGTAGCGCTGATTCGCGTTGATCTTCAGGATCGGGCCCGACCCGAGCAGCGGCTGGACGACCGGGTCGTGCTTGTGCGCGTAGTTCGGGTGCACCGAATGCCCGACATCGCTGGACAGGCACCAGGATGCGGAGAACGCACGGCGCTGCTCGGTCGCGTCGGCGCCGAGGCCGGCGTAGACGCGGACCAGCACGTCCTCGAGGAAGGGGCCGGCCGCGCCGGATCGCGATGCCGAGCCCAGCTCTTCGTGGTCGAAAGCGGCGAGGACCGGGATCACGCCGCCGGCCAGGGCGTCGGACGCCAGCGAGCCGAGCGCGGCGACGCCGGCGTGCACGGAGGCGAGGTCGTCCAGGCGGCCCGAGGCGAAGAACACGTCGTCCTTGCCGAAGACGGCGCCGCGCGCGGCATCCGCCACGACCGCGTCGAAACCGCGGATGTCTGCGGCATCCACCCCGGCGGAGCCCGCGAGCTCGCCCAGCAGGTCCTCGGCCGTCGGGTCGCCGAGGCCCCACACCGGCTGCGTCTGCGTCTGCTTGTCCAGCGCGAGACCGCTGTTCGCCTCGCGGTCGAGATGGATCGCGAGCTGAGGCAGGCGCAGCAGCGCGCCGGTGTCCGCGAGCACGACGCGTCCGTCCGCGAGGGCGAGGCGACCCGCCAGCCGCAGCTCGCGATCGAGCCAGGAGTTCAGAAGAGGCCCGCCGTACACCTCGACGCCCGCCTGCAGCCAGCCGCGGGCTCCCGTGGTGGGCTTCGGCTTGAGCTTGAAGCCGGGGGAGTCGGTGTGCGCGCCGAAGATGTGCGCCGGGGTCGTCGCCTGCGCGTCCGACGGCACGGCCCACGCGATCGCCGCGCCGTCGCGGACGACGACGAACCGTCCACCGGGCTGCGCCGGCCAGGGGTCGGCCTCGTCCAGGCGGGTGAATCCGGCGGCCTCCAGACGGCGCGCGACCTCCTCGGCGGCGTGGTAGCTCGACGGCGACTCCGACACGAAGTCGGCGAGATCCTCGGCGTGCGCGAGGGCGGGAGAGGGAGCGGGCATGGGGGACCTTCCGTGCGCGGGCATCACCTCGATCGTATTACTCGCGGTTCTGCACCGACGGCCCTGTCGCTACCATGGCCGCAGGCCCCGAAAGGACGTTGTCGTGCCCGCAGTGACCCGAACGAAGACCTTCCGCGGCGCGGCGATGGCGGCCGGCGCCCTGCTGCTGGCCTCGCTGCTCGGCGCTGTCGTCGACACGGCGGCGCCCGTCCCCGCCGTGGCGGCGCAGGATCCGACGATGTGCCAGGACTCGGTGGCTCTCGTCAACGGCGGATTCGAGCAGCCCACCGTCCCGGCCGGGCGCTATTCGCTCCTGGACGAGTCGGCGGTGCCCGGCTGGTTCACGAACGACGTCCAGAACAAGATCGAGATCTGGAGCAGCGGGTTCAACGGTGTCGCCTCGGCCGAGGGCAAGCAGTTCGCCGAACTGAACGCGTACAGCGCGAGCCGGCTCTACCAGGATGTCGCGACGACCCCCGGGCAGACGCTGTCGTGGTCGCTGAACCACCGCGGCCGTCAGGGGACCGACGTCATGCGCGTGCTCATCGGTCCGCCCGCTGCGCCGGTGCAGAACGGACCGAACCTCTCTGACGGCCTGAGCTGGGGAACGCATTCCGGCACGTACGTCGTCCCGGCTGGTCAGACGACGACACGGTTCGCCTTCGAGGCCGTGAGCTCCGCCGGGGGCAACGCGGCCGTGGGCAACCTGCTCGACAACATCACCTTCGGCACCGGTCCGTGCCTCATCAGCGACAAGACCGTGGAGAACCTCACGACCGCGGGCACCGCTGCCGAGGTCGGCGATGTGCTCCGCTACACGATCACGACCCGCAACGACGGAGGAAACCCGGCCGCGCAGTCGGTGGCGACCGACGTGCTCGACCCCGGACTGGAGTTCGTCCCCGGGTCGCTGCGCATCGTGAACGGCCCGGGTGCCGGAGCGCTCACCGACGCCGCGGGGGACGACCGCGGCGAGTACGCGGCGGGCGATCGCACGGTCCGTGTGCGACTGGGCGATCTCGCCACCGCCACCTCCGGAGGAGCTCTGCCTGCGGGCTCCTCCACGACGTTCTCCTTCGACGCGACCGTGGCGGTCGCCGGTGCCGCGAGCACGATCCGGAACGAGGCCCAGGTCGCCTTCCGTGACCCGGTGGTCGCGCAGGACCGCGTGTCGACGACGCAGACGACCGAGACGCCGGTGGGCGACGCGGCGGATCTCGCGATCGCGAAGACCCTCGACACCTCGCCGCTCGTGGCGGGACAACCCGTCGCGTACACGATCACCGTGACCAATGACGGACCGCAGTCGGCCGCGGACTTCACCGTGTCCGATCCGGTCCCGGCCGGCCTCGAAGACGTCCAGGCCGAGACCGCGTCCGGGACGTGCACCGTGACCACGACCGTGGACTGCACGGGCGGTCCGCTCGGAGTCGGCGATTCGGCCGAGATCACGGTCACCGGCACGCTGTCCGCCGGCGCGGTCCCCGGATCGGCCCTCGTGAACACCGCGCAGGCGACCGGCAGCACCACGGACCCCGATCCGAGCGACAACAGCGCGACGGCATCCGGAACCGTGACGGCCGTGACGGACGTCTCGATCGAGAAGACCTTCTCGCCGGAGGTCCCGGTCTCGGGCGGTGAGGTCACGTACACGCTCACCGCCGCGAACGGCGGTCCTTCGGCCGCCACGGACGTCGTGATCACGGATCCGCTCGACCCGGCGACGACATTCGTCAGCGTCGACTCGGATGCCGCCACCTGCGAGTTCGACGGATCGGTCGTGTCCTGCGCCGTCGGCACGCTCGCGCCGGGGGCATCGGCCGAGGCCACCGTGACGGTCGTGCTCGCACCGGATGCCGAAGGCGCCGTGCAGAACACCGCCACGGTCACGACCTCGACCTCCGAGCGGAACACGATCGACAACGCCAGCTCGGCAGCCTTCGACCCGACGATCATCGCCGACGTCGCCGTCACGAAGACCGCATCGGCCGAGACCGTCACCGCCGGGGACACGTTCACCTACACGCTGGGAGTGAGCAACACCGGCCCCTCCACGGCGGCGAACGTCGTGCTCACGGACGCGCTTCCCGCCGGCATCACGGTCCTGGGCCTGTCCCAGCCGGGCACCGGGACGTGCGTCGAAGAGGGCGGTACCCGGGTGCGCTGCGACTGGGACGCCCTCGCACCGGGAGCCGAAGAGACGATCGTGCTGAGCGTCGCGGTGGCTGCCGACGCGCCGGCGGGCGAGCTGATCAACACCGCTTCCGTCGCAGCGCCGGCGGATGATCAGGACACGGCGAACAACTCGGCCTCGGCGACGGTCACCGTCGCGCAGAGCGCGGACGTCGGCGTGGAGAAGACGGCGTCCCCCGCGACGGGGGTCCCGGGGACGCCCCAGTCGTTCACGATCACGGTCACGAACGACGGACCCTCCGTCGCACGCGGCGTGACGGTCGCCGATTTCCTGCCGACGGCATATCTCGATCCCTCCACTCCGACCGACGGATGCCGCATCACCGGTTCCATCGGCAGCTGCCTGCTGGGCGACCTCGAACCCGATCAGTCCGTGACCGTCACGATCGACGGCGTCATCGCCGCCGACGCGACAGGAGTGCTCAGCAACACCGCGACGGTCGGGTCGGCCACGCCGGATCCCAACGACGCCAACTACTCGAGCACCGTGGACGTGCCCCTCGCCCCCTCGGCGGACGTGTCGCTGACGAAGACGACGTCGACCCCCGTCGTGGCGCTCGACGGGACGATCTCGTACCTCGTCACGGTGCGCAATGACGGGCCGTCGACCGCCACGGGGGTGTTCGTGACGGACACCGTGGAGGACGGCATCGCGCTCGTCTCGGCCGAGGCATCCGTCGGCACCTGGTCGATCGACGGCTGGGCGGTCGGCGCGCTGCAGCCCGGTGCAGAGGAGACCCTCGCGATCTCCGCGGTCGGCACGGCCGAGGGGACGTTCACCAACACGGCCGTCGCCGCCTCGGAGACCGCCGATCCCGACAGCGTCGACCTGACCGGCACGGCCGATGTCGTCGTCGCCGCGTCCGCAGATCTCTCCGTGGTGAAGTCCGCGACGCCGGATCCCGTGGCGGTGAACGAACGCATCACCTACACGCTCACGGTGCAGAACAGCGGACCCAATGCCGCCGTGGACATGGTGATCTCCGATCCCCTTCCGCCCGAGCTCATAGACATCACGACGACGACCCCGGGCTGCACGATCGAGGGCCGCGAGTTCCGCTGCGTCGTGGCGTCGTTCCCGTCCGGTTCCGGCGGCACACTGCAGTACTCGGCGACGGTCGATCCCGCCACCGCGGCCACCGAGGTGACGAACACCGTCACGGTCGCCTCCGCCACGGCCGACCCCGACCCCGACGACAACACCAGCTCGACGACGACGCCGATCACCGGCAGCGGCGAGATCGAGTTCGTCAAGACCGCCGGGACGCCGGTCGACGCGGACGGGGACGGCGCGATCGGGGCCGGTGACGAGATCGCGTACGACTTCACGGTGACGAACACCGGACCGACGACCGCGACGGATCTGACCGTCGACGATCCCCTCCTCGGCGGCGCACTGGACTGCCCGGCGTTCGACGGCGTCACCCTCGCGCCGGGCGACGATGCCGCCTGCGGCCCGATCGTCCATGTGCTCACGCAGGAGGACATCGACGCGGGGCAGGTCGTGAACACCGCCACCGCCACGGCCGGCACGCCGCGCGGACCCGTCTCGGACGATGACGCGGTCACCACCGCGGTTCCGTCCGTCAGCGCGATCAGCCTGGACAAGCAGGCGGCGGACCCGGTCGATGCGGACGGCGACGGGGTGCTGGGCGCCGGAGACACCGTGAACTACACCTTCACCGTCACCAACACCGGCACGACGACGATCAGCGACGTCCAGATCACGGACGAGATGCTCGGAGGAGCGGTCGCGTGTCCCGAGCTCGCCGGTGTCGCGCTGGCACCCGGCGACGCGGTCGACTGCGCCCCGATCACCTATGCGCTGCTCCAGGAGGACGTCGACGCCGGCACCGTGCACAACGAGGCGAGCGTGACAGGGGAGGCGCTCGGCGGAGAGGTGACCGACACCGCGCAGGCCGACATCGACGTCGCGGGCAGCGACGCGGTGGAGCTGATCAAGACCGCGGGTGACATCACGGATGCCGACGGGGACGGGCTCCTCGGCGCCGGCGACGAGGTCTCCTACACATTGACGGTCCGCAACACGGGCACCACGACCCTCTCCGTCACCGCCGTGGAGGACCCGCTTCTCGGCGGTGACATCGGATGCCTCGCCGACGGGCCCGCCACGCTCGCGCCCGGAGGCGAGCTCGACTGCGAGCCGGTGGTCTACACCCTGACGCAGGCCGACATCGACGCCGCTGAACGGGACAACACCGCGACGGTCGAGGCGCAGGGGTCGGGCCCCGTCGAGGACGAGGCATCGGCCACCGTGCTCATCGCGGGCACCACGGGCGTGGCGCTCACGAAGGACGCCTCGGCGCCGACCGACACGGACGGCGACGGCATGATCGGTGCGGGCGACGAGATCACGTACTCGTTCACGGTGACGAACACCGGTACGACGACGCTCACCGGTGCATCGGTCGACGACCCGCTGCTGGGCGGGGCTCTGGACTGCCCGGCTCTGGAAGGGCTGAGCCTCGCGCCCGGCGACGAAGCCGAGTGCGGCCCGCTGACCTATGCCCTGACGCAGGAGGACATCGACGGAGGCGCCGTGCACAACACGGCGACCGTGAACGCGACCTCGGAGACGGGTTCGGCGACGGACGAGGCCGAGGCGGACGTCTCGGTCACGGGTACCGACGCCACAGCCTTCGTCAAGTCCGCGGGCACTCCGACGGATGTCGACGGCGACGGTCGCATCGGCGCCGGAGACGAGGTGGCGTTCTCGTTCATGGTGACGAACACCGGTACGACGACACTGACGGGCGCGTCGATCGATGACCCGATGCTCGGAGGGCCGCTGGACTGCCCTGAGCTCGCCGGGGCGGTGCTGGCGCCGGGCGACTCGGCGGACTGCGGGCCGGTCGCGTACGCGCTCACCCAGGCCGACGTGGATGCCGGCAATGTGCAGAACGCGGCTTCCGTCACGGCATCCGGACCCTCCGGCCCGGTGACCGACGACGCCCAGGCGACCGTGACGATCACCGGTGCGAACGGTGTGAGCCTGACCAAGACGGCCGGCGAACCGGTCGACGCCGACGGCGACGGGGCGCTCGGCGAGGGCGACGGCATCGCCTACACGTTCACGGTGACGAACACGGGCACGACGACCCTGACGGGCATCCTCGTCACGGACCCGATGCTGGGCGGACCCGTCCCCTGCCCGGCTGCGGGGCCACTCGCCCCAGGCGGGGAGATCGTGTGCGGGCCGATCGCGTACACGCTGACCCAGGACGACGTCGACCAGGGCGTCGTGAGCAACACGGCGACGGTCGACGCGCAGGCACCGGACGGGGATGTGCAGGACACCGCCCAGGCCGACACCACGATCGAGGGAACGGACGCCGTCGAGGTGACCAAGACGCCGAGCGCCGCGGTCGACACGACCGGTGACGGACTCATCGGCGCGGGAGACGAGATCTCCTATGCGTTCACGGTGATCAACACGGGAACGACGACGCTCACGGATGCGGCGATCACGGACGACAGGCTCGGCGGTGCACTGGACTGCCCGGCGCTGGTCGGCGCATCCCTCGCCCCGGGCGACGAGATCGCGTGCGGCCCGTACCCGTACGAGATCACGCAGGACGACGTCGAGGCGCAGGTCGTGCACAACGAGGCCAGGGTCACGGCGCAGGGCGTCGTCGGCGCGGTCGCGGACGACGCGAGCGCGGATGTCGTGATCTCCGGCACCGACGCGATCGCCCTCGACAAGGTCGGCGCGGCGCCGGTGGACGCCGACGGCGACGGACGGATCGGCGCGGGCGACGAGATCTCCTACACCTTCACGGTGCGCAACACGGGGACGACCGTGATCGACGAGGTCGCGATCGATGACGGGCTGCTCGGCGGCGCGATCGACTGCACCGCCCTCGAGGGAGCCGAACTGGTCCCCGGTGATGAGATCGTCTGCGGTCCAGTGGTGTACACGCTCACACAGGAGGACGTCGACGCGCAAAGCGTGCACAACGAGGCGACCGTGACCGGCGCCGGCGCTGGCGGCGCAGTGCAGGACTCCGCGACGGCGGACGTGCCGGTGAGCGGCGAGGACGGCATCTCGCTGGTCAAGTCCGCCGCGGCGATCGAGGACGCGAACGGCAGCGGACAGGCGGATGCCGGGGACACCGTCGCCTACACGTTCGCGGTGACGAACACCGGGACGACGACCGCGACCGGCGTGGTCATCGAGGACGCCCGCGTCGACGGCGACATCGTCTGCGAGGCGACCGATATCGCGCCCGGTGACATGGTGATCTGCCGCGCCGACCCGGTGGCGCTCACGCAGGCCGAGATCGACGCAGGACAGATCGTCAACACGGCGACGGCCACGGCAGGGGGTGCCGGCGGGACGCCGGTCACCGCGACGGACACCGTCACGACGCCGATCGAGGCGCAGCCGGCGATCGCCGTCGAGAAGACCGGTGGCGACTACGTGGATGCGAACGGCGACGCGAAGGTCAGTGCCGGCGACACGGTGCAGTTCCGGTTCACGGTGACGAACACCGGGGCGGTCACGCTCACCGACATCACGATCGACGACCCGAAGCTCGGTGGCGCGATCCCCTGCGAGATCGGCGATCTGGCACCAGGGGATTCCGCCGAGTGCGGTCCGGTGGCGTACACGGTCACGGCCGAAGAGGCGAAGGCGCACGCCGTCGTCAACGCCGCGACCGCGTCGGCGATGAGCGGGTCGACGGCGGTGACCGCATCCGATTCCGTGACCGTCGACCTCCCCGAGCTCGCCGTCACCGGCGGAATCGTCGCGGGGCTCGGCTGGGCTGTCCTGTTGATCGCGCTCGGACTCATCGCGCTGGTGATCGCCCGGGTGCGCCGGACCCGAGTCGTGTGACGCCATGACGCTCGCGCCGGTCGCCCTGGTCGCGCCGCTGCGCGAGGTGAGCGTCGTGCTGGTGAGCCTGTTCGGTGCCTTCGCACTCCGTGAGCCCCGGCCCGCTCGGCGGATCGCGGCCTCGACGGTCGTCGTGGCGGGGATCGTGCTGCTCGCCCTGTGAGGGCGCGCACACCGGTGGGGTGTGTCAGCGGAAGTCGACGAGGCCCGCTCGTGCGGCCGTGACGAGGATCTGCACGCGGTCGCGCACGTGCCACTTGGACATGATCCGCCCCAGATGCGCCTTGACCGTCCCCTCGGACACGATCAGCGCCCGGGCGATCTCGGCGTTCGACATGCCCGCGGCCAGACGATCCAGGACCTCTGTCTCGCGGTCGGTGAGCGCTTCGAGCGCCTCCCGGTCCGCGCCGGAGTGCTCGGTGTCGCGGACGTGCTTGATGAGCATGGATGCCACGCGCGGAGACAGCGAGCTGCCGCCGGCGTGCACCTCGCGGACGCCGGCCACGATGCTCTCGGCAGTGGAGTCCTTGAGCAGGTACCCCGCCGCGCCGGCACTGAGCATCGGGAGCACGGTGTCGCTGCCGTCGAGCGTGGTGACCGCGAGCACCCGGATGTCCGGCCAGCGCTGCGCGATCACAGTGGTCGCCTCGATGCCGTTCATCTCCGGCATCTGCACGTCCATCATCACCACGTCAGGGCGGTCCCGCTCGACGATGCCGATCGCCTCCCGCCCGTCCTCGGCCTGGCCGATGACGTCGATCTCGGGATCGCGCGCCACGAAGTGGGCGAGAGCCGTGCGGACCAAAGGGTCGTCATCGACGATGAGGACGCGGATTTCCGGCATGGAGGAAGCCTAACGGCTGAGCGGACGACGCGAAGCGACCTGGACCTTTGGCCAATGAAGTCTGTCCAGGAGTCAGATGTGCCGCTCGCGCTCCACCGAGAAGATGAAGTCATCGCTGGACGAACGACCAATCACGGGAGGTGAATCACTATGTCTTTTTGGGAGCAGTTCGGACGCTTCTTCGGCCTCTATCGCTAGAGTACCTGGCGAATAGGAGATACTGAACCATGGCTTCAGACCGGTCGGCCCGGGGTGCGCCCGACGTCCTCCGGCTGGGTCCGGGGGAGAAGCTGAGCGCCATCGAGCGCATCGTCGTCTTGGCGATCATCGTCGGCATCGTCCTCCTCGACGTCATCGGTCTGATCTCCACGCCGGGGGCGGACGTTTCACGGTCGATCGTGAGCATCCTCACCACGGCGATCCTCGCCCTCTTCCTCGTCTCGCCTTTGCTGGCGACATGCGCGCTGGGCCTCGCCTTCGCGCTGTCGTTTCTCGTCTCGGCGGAGACGCAGGTCCTGACCACCGCAGCGGTGGCCGCGGCCCTGGTCATGCGCCTCGGGCGCACATCGCTGATCCTGTCCTACACCGGCGGGTTCCTCCTCGCAGCCGCGATCATCGCGTACGGCGACACGAGAGTCCCGGTCAACGTCGGCATCTACCTCATCTTCGCCACCGTCGCCGGTGGCGTCGGCTTCGCTCTGCGGCTCGCGTTCGCTCGCGGCCGGCGTCTGGAGCAGCAGCTCGCCGCGAGCGCGGAACAGGAGCGCCAGGCCGTGCTCGCCGAGCGACGATGGATCGCGGGCGAACTGCACGACAGCATCGCGCATCACCTCACGGTGATCTCGCTGCACGTGCAGATGCTGGACGACGCCGAGACCCGCCCCGAGTCGCAGGAGGCGATCCGCGCGGCCGCCCGCAAGGCGATGACGGATCTGCGATTCGTCATCGAGCTCGCCGACGACGGGCCGCGCTCGGCCGGAATGCAGACCGGCGACCTCGCGGCGGCCATCGACGAGGCGCGCGAGGAGCTGGAGGCTGCCGGCCACGCTGTCACTGCCGACGCCGACCCCGCCGACCAGCGCATCCCGCGATCCGCGGAGATCATCCTCGCCCGCATCGTGCGTGAATCGGCCACGAACATCCTCAAGCATGCCGGGCCCGGTGCGATCGAGCTGCGCCTCAGCGTGGACGACGACGCGGTCGGCCTCATGATCAGCAGCCCGCTGCCGGCGACACCGCGCCGCGACCTGCCGTCCAGCGGCACCGGCATCGGACGGATGGCCGAGCGGGTGCTCGGAGCGAGCGGCGAGTTCAGCGCCGGGGAATCCGACGGGTTGTGGCGGGTCGTCGCCCGGCTTCCCATCGCCCGCCCGCAACCCGAGATCCGCCCTGCCGGCTGAGAGCGCCTCGCGCGCGGGAAAGAGGCAAAGCGCGAGGAACTGGACGAAAGTCGTAGACGGACTCGACGTTCGGCGCTATCGGGCCCCTTCGGGGTCCGCATAGCCTGAAAGCTCCCCAGAGTACGGCGTCCCCAGCGCCGAGATCGCGGGCGCGGCATCACGGCTTCCCATGGATGCGCGCTCGCGATCGTCTGTTTCGGGGCCGACCACCTGAACGGGGTGGTGCCCCCCTCACCCGCCCACGGCGCGCATGTAGTGGCCGTCGTCCGAGATCCCGGATGCCGCGACCGTGAACCGGACGACATCGCTGAGGTAGCGGTCCTCCGAGGCCTCGAAGATGCGGCCGTCCGGGCCGCGCGAGATGCGGCTCAGACGCAGGATGGGCGTGCCCAGGGGGACGCGCAGGAGCTCCGCGTCCTCGGCATCCGCCGCCACGGCGTCGATCTCGTGCTGCAGTCCCACGATCGGATGCCCCTTCGAGCCGAGGAACTCGGTGATCGACACGGCATCCGGATCGATGTCAAGCAGCAGCCGGCCGACGGGCTCGATGTAGCAGAGCCGTTCGAGCATGGTCGGGCGGCCGTCGAGCAGACGCAGGCGCACCACCGTGACAACGGTGTCGTCGGGGTCGATGCCGAGGGCGGTTGCCTTGTCGGCGCCGGCCCGGCGCAGGCTCACCTGCTGGGTTCGCGCCCCCGGCGTCACGCCGAGCTCGCGCGCCCAGCGCGTGAACGGCACCGAGACGTCCACGGCCTGATCGGCCTTGCGCGCGACGACCCGGGCCGGACGACCACGCGTCGTCTCGATGAGCCCTTCGCCGCGCAGCGCGGCCAGCGCGTTGCGGATCGGCCCGCGAGAGGTCCTCCATCGGGCGGCGAGCTCCGCTTCGGTGGGGACGTCGTCGCCGGGTCGCAGGTTTCCCGACGCGATCTGCTCGCGCAGGTCGTCGGCGATCTGGGTGTACACAGCTTCAGCCACATAGGCATACTACTTGTCCGAACGCGGAGTCGATGGTGAGTTCTTCCCGAGTTCACCTCGGAGAAGTCCAGGTGAACGCAGGTTGAACTCTTCCGACGTAGGTATATATCTCGGCGTCGTCGGTGTCAGAGTGGCATGCGGATCACCCCTCCCACACCGAAAGGTCCTCATGAAGCTCCGCCTTCTTCCCGCGCTGAGCGCCCGCGGACTGCTCGCCGTTCCCGCCCTGGCAGGCTGACGTGCGCACCCTGCTGCCGCACGCCGAGCTGCGCGACGTCGCGCTGCGACCGGCGGCGACGGCGCGCGTCTGGCTGGGTGCGGGGATGCCGCTGGAGACCGTGGCCGTCCCCGGTGTGGCGCTCGCGAGCGGCGATGTGCTCGTCGCCGTGGAGCTGTCGACGATCTGCGGATCCGACGTGCACACCGTCCGCGGTGATCGCCCGTCTCCCGTGCCGGTCGTGCTGGGTCATGAGAGCGTCGGGCGCGTGATCGCGCTCGGCGACGGCGGAGCGCGCACCGCGGACGGCGGTGAACTGCGCGTCGGGGATCGTGTGGTCTGGTCGGTCACCGTCTCCTGCGGGACGTGCAACCGCTGCGAGTGCGGTCTGCCGCAGAAGTGCCGCACACTCGCCAAGTACGGTCACGAGCGGATCGAACCGCGCTGGGAGCTGACCGGCGGCTTCGCCACGCACGTGCACCTGCGTCGCGGAACCGCGATCGTGCGCGCATCGGAATCCTTGCCGGCCGCGGCGCTCGCTCCGGCGTCCTGCGCGACGGCGACGGCCTGGGCGGCTGTCGCGCGTGCCGGCCGCGATCTCGAGGGCGTCTCCGTGCGCGTGTACGGGGCGGGGCTGGTCGGTCTCTCGGCGGCGGCGATCGCGGCGGACCTCGGGGCGCGTGTGTCGGTCGTCGATCCTTCGGCCCAGCGGCGGCTGCTCGCCGAGCGCTTCGGCGCGGAGCCGGATGCGGACGATGCCGCGCCGACCGTGGTCATCGAGGCCTCCGGTCACGCGGTCGCCGAGGCCATCGCCTCCGTCGACGTCGGCGGGACCGTGATCCTCGTCGGCAGCGTGTTCCCCGCAGCACCGGTCGCCCTGGACGCCGAGGACCTCGTGCGACGCCTCGTCACGATCACCGGGGTGCACAACTACACCGGCACGGACCTGGTCGATGCGGTCGCGTTCCTCGCCGGGAGGGGGAGGGCGTACCCCTTCGCGGACATGGTCGGAGCGGTCCATCCGCTCGGCGACGCCGATGTCGCGCTCGCCGCGGCCGCAGCGCCCGGTGCCCCGCTGCGGGTCGGGCTGGCGCCGCGCTGAGGCACGCGATCCCTGCGGTCGTCCGGGTGCGCGCTCGCCGGATGCCGCAGACGAAGGCGGACCCGCGTCCGGGCGATTGAGCTGCCGCGCACATGGCAGTCTGGAGCACATGCCCCCGAGCACTCCCTCCGGCCCGTATCTCGGCGCGGCGCTCGTGTTCGGATCCTGCGTCTCGCTGTCCTTCGGCGCAGCCGTCGCGGCGCAGCTGTTCCCGGCACTCGGCGCGTGGGGCGTGACAGCGCTGCGCCTGGGCATCGCAGCGCTCGTGATGATCCTGGTCGTGCGCCCCGCCGTCCGCGGCTGGACGCGTCGGCAGTGGCGGGCGTCGATCCTGTTCGGGCTGACCCTGGCGGGCATGAACGGCGCCTTCTACGCGGCGATCGAACGGATCCCGCTCGGTCCGGCCGTCGCGATCGAGTTCCTCGGACCCCTCGTGCTCTCGGCGCTCCTCACCCGGCGCCTGCGGGATGCCGGGTGGCTGGCGCTCGCCGTGATCGGGATCGGTCTGCTCGGGGTGGACGGCCTGATCGGGGCGGACCCGCTGGATCCGCTCGGCGTGCTGTTCGCGCTCGTCGCGGCCGCCTTCTGGGCGCTCTACATCCGCGCGAGCGCTCACGCGGGTGCCGTGATCCCCGGAAGCGGCGGACTCGCGGTCGCCTTCGTCGTCGCGTCGGCCGTCCTGCTGCCCTTCGGCGTCCCGGCGGCCGTCGCCGTCGCGGCCGACCCGGCTCTTCTGGCACTCGCGGCCGTGACCTCGCTGCTCGGCTCGATCATCCCGTACACGCTGGAACTCGCCGCTCTGCGTCGCCTTCCGCAGCGCGTGTTCGGCATCCTGCTCAGCCTCGAGCCGGCCACAGCGACGTTCGCGGGCTGGGTCGTGCTCGGCCAGCACGCCAGGGCACTGAGGCTCGTGGCCATCGGATTCGTCGTCACCGCCAGCATCGGGGTGAGCGTCGCACGCGGCCGGACCTCGCGACGCGGCGCGGCGGAACGCGGACCCCTCAGTGATCCCGCAGCGCCGTGATGAGCTCGCTCTTGCGCTTGTCCGAGTATCCGCTCAGCCCCAGCTCCTTGGCGCGCTTCTTGAGCTCGGGAACCGTCCAGTCCTCGTAGCTGCCCGATTCGCCGCCGCGGCGGCCCACCTCGGACCGGCCCTTCTTCGTGCCGCCGGCGGCGTTCGAGATGCGTGCGGCCTTCTCCTTGGACGCGCCGTCCTCGCGGAGTTCCTCGTAGAGCTCGGGGTCCTTCAGACGCGAACGCTGATTGCGTGGCATGTTGCTCTCCTTCTTGTCAGAGCGAGACGCGCTCGACGGTCTCGCCCGTGTCGGTCTCTTTCCGTGTCAGAGCGAGATGCGCTCGACGGTCTCGCCGGTGTCGGTCGCCGGGAGCGACCGCGCGATGTCGGCCTGGGTGACGATGCCGACCAGCAGGTGATCGTCGATCACCGGCAGACGGCGGATCTGATGCTCCTGCATGCGCTCGAGCGCGATGGCGATGTCGTCGGTTGCCGTGACGGTGACGGGCTTGCCCTCGGCCAGCACGCCTGCGCGGGTCGTCTCGGGGTCCATGCCTCTCGCGACGGCCTTGACGACGATGTCGCGGTCGGTCAGCATCCCCTTCAGTCTGCTGTCCTCGCCGCAGATCGGCAGGGATCCGACGTCGAGCTCTGCCATGACCGATGCCGCGACGTGCAGCGAGTCGTTCTCGCCGATGCATCGCGCGCCCGGCGTCATGATGTCGCTGACCAGGGTCATGATGGTGCTCCTCTCGTGTGGACGTGCGCCACGATACGAGCGGGCGCCGGGCCGCCCACGGGGGTTGACACGCGGCGCCGGACACGTCAACCCCTTGTACCCGTCAGCGTCGAGCGGCATGGTCGGACTCATGACACGACGGATACTGCGCGACAACGCCCTGGGCCTCTTCTTCATCGTCCTGTTCCTGCTCGCGCTGATCGGGCAGGCGATCGCCGGGCACCTGCGCACCAACGAGGAACTGCTGCACCACGGGCAGGCGGCGCAAGGGTTCTGGGAGTTCGTGTTCTCGAGCGACTTCGTCGTCGACGTGGCTGAGAACTGGCAGTCCGAGTTCCTGCAGTTCTTCTTCTTCATCGCCGCCACGATCTGGCTGGTGCAGCGCGGGTCGCCGGAGTCGAAGAAACCGGGTGACGAGGGGCCCGGCAGCGATGAGGACCAGCTCGTGGGGCGCTACGCCCGCCCGGATTCCCCTGCCTGGGCCCGGGCCGGCGGATGGCGGACGACGCTGTACGGCAACTCGCTGCTGATCGTGATGGGGGCGGTGTTCGTGCTGTCATGGCTGGTGCAGTCGCTGGCCGGCGTCGCCGTCATCAACGAGGAGAACGCCCAGCACGGGGCCGCCCCGCTGACCTGGTCGGAGTATCTCGTCAGCCCGGACTTCTGGGACCGCACGCTGCAGAACTGGCAGTCGGAGTTCCTGGCCGTCGCGGCCATGGTGCTGCTGTCGATCGTGCTGCGCCAGCGGGGCTCCGCCGAGTCCAAGCCGGTCGGTGCCCCGCACAGGGTCTCGGCGTGGGAGTCGGAGTGATTCCGGTCAGTCGGTCTCGAGATCCTCGGGCACGAGGGTGATGCCGCCGCTCGAGTTCGCGGAGTTCGCCATGGCGGTGATCCACTCGCCGTGCAGCTCCGGCGGTTCCGGGTCGTCGAACACGAACCGCATCGGGATCGACGGATGCAGCCAGATGGTCGACCGCCCCGGATCGTCGCCGTCCGGGTGACGCCAGGACAACGTGAAGCTCTCGTTGCGGCGCAGCTTCGTCGCGATCACGACCTTGAGGTGCGCCAGCGCCCGGTCCTCGATCTGGATCGGCTCGGACGCGGAACCGTAGTAGAGCATGCCCATACGGCTACGCTACCCATGGGGGGAGCCAGCACGACAGAGCCGGGGCCGAAAGGCTCACGACGAAAGGATGCCGCAATGGGAAAGTTCATCTACGAGGGCGGCGTCAAGGTCGAGATCGAGGACCGCGCTCTGACGCACATCCAGCTCGTCATCAGCGCGAAGCTGCGCCGCGGGGAGCCGTTCCCGTTCTCCTGGCGCGAGGACGCCAGCGTCGGCGGCGGGCGCACGACCGTGTGGGTGCACTCGTCGAGTTCGCTCGTGTTCAAGTACTACGGCAGCCGCTCGCCCGCGATCAATCGCGCCTGGATCGAGGCTCTGGCGTTCACCGCCAATGCGCCGGGCGGTCTCTACCTCGTGCCGGAGCCCGCGGACGGCGGCGAACCCGTCACCGCGGAGAACCCGGTCCTCTGATCCCGGCCGGCGAGTTCGTCCGGCAACGGGAAGGAGCAGCTCGAGACCGGATCGATCCCGGTGACCGTCACCCAGCCGTCGGCGAGCAGAGCCGCGTCGCTGTCCTCGGTCGGCGTGAGCGGCAGGTCCTCCACGGCGAGCCGGACGTAGTGCTCATCGGCCTCGGTCAGCGTGGTCTGCACGATGCCGAACGGAGCCAGAGGTGCCTCGACGAACCCTCGGATCTCCGGAGCGTTGGGAACGTTGACGTTCACGACGGCGCCGCGCGGGCGCTGCAGCAGCGCGGGGACGACCCGCAGCGCGGCGTCGGCTCCGGTGCGCCAATGACACGCTGCCGGCTCGATGCCGACGTCGAGGGAGACGGCCAGGCCCCAGGTTCCGCCGATGCCTCCGGTGAGCGCCGCGCCGACGGTCCCGGAGTGCAGGATGGCCCGGCCCACGTTCGCGCCGTGGTTGACGCCCGACAGGACCAGGTCGGCAGGGACTCCGAACGCTCCGCGCGCCGCGATGAGTGCGATGAGACCGGGGCCGCCGCGGACCGCGTGAGCCGGCACATCCTCCAGTCCGTCGAGCTCTCGGCGTTCGATGCGGATCCGCCCGTCCGCCTCCTCGGCGAGGATCGAGGCGCTCGACCCGCTGGACTGCGTGGCCGGTGCGGCCACGACGACGTCGAAGCCGGCGTCGACGGCAGCGGCGGCGAGGGCGTGCAGTCCAGGTGCGTCGATGCCGTCATCGTTGGTCACGAGCACGCGGGTCATCGGTCCTCCTCGGGAGCAGCGCGCGCGGCGAGGCCGTCCGGGCTCGTGCGCTCCTCCGCGACCGGCGCCTCCTCCGCGTCGACGGTGCGCTGGCGCACGCGGTCGCGCAGGCTCCGGATGGCCGCCCCGTCGCCGGTCCCGAGACCGTGCCGGGTCACGTTGAGCGCTCCGGCCGCCGCGCCGAGGGTGATGGCGCGGCGCAGCGGCTCTCCCCGCACGAGACCCGCGACGACCCCGGCGGTGAGGGAATCGCCCGCCCCGCGGGTCTCGGCCTCGGCGAACGCGGGCAGCGACACCTCCACGGTGCCGCGGTCGTCCATCATCAGCAGCGGATCGGAGGCGCGCGTGACGACGACCGTGCCCGCTCCCTCTTCGCGCAGCCGGCGCATGGCGGCGCGGATGCCCGCTGTCGAGTCGTCCGTGATCAGGCCGTCGCCGGCCAGCTCCTCGTGGCTGATCTTCAGCACGTCGACGCCGCCCGCGAGGACGGCGCGCATGCGGTCCCCGGCGAGGTCGGCCACGACCCGGCGCTCCTCGTCGCGGAGATCCGCGGCGAGCCGCCGGTACATGTCCGCCGGCACCGTCTCGTCGCCCGCCGGTCCGCTGAGGATCGAGATGCGCGATCGCGATCCGGCATCCAGCATGCGGGTGTAGAGATCGTCGAGGTCGTGCCGGCCCAGCGGATCGCCCTGTTCCTCGGCGACGGCGACGCGCTTCCCGCCGCGGCGATCGTGGACGTACGCGGAACCACGTCCCGCGCGCTCCACGGAGACGACGCGGAGCCCCTCGTCCTCGAGCAGGTGGCCCAGCGTGCTGCCGATCTCGCCGGTGAGCACGCAGCACATCGTGACCTCGCAGCCCAACCGGCGCAGCATCCGGGCCTGCCAGACGCCCTGCCCGCCGGCGTGGACGTGGATCTCGGAACCCTGGGGGTGATCCTCGACGGTGATGGTCAGCGTCGGGGACGGGGCGAAGACCGTGACATCGCTCATGCCCGGCCTCACCGCAGCGGCGGCGCCTCGGCGGGCCGTGCGCGGGGCGCCCGCCCGACGAGCAGGCCGAGCAGGATCATGACGATCGCGAGGCCCAGGTGCAGCCAGTTGTCCGCGTGGTTGACGGGGATGATGTTGATCGCGTCATCGCCCACGGCGAACAGGCCGTAGATCCAGACGACGAGGTATACGACGCCTCCCCACAAGAGGTAGGCGCGGGACGCCGCGGGGCCGATCGCGGAGAGGATGCCGGCGACGGCGAACAGGAGATGCACGATGTTGTGCAGCACCGAGACCTGGAACAGGCCGACCAGCATCGCCTCCGAGCCGGCGCCCGCAGCGCCGAGGTGCTCCGCCGAGTGGGTCAGACCCGGCACGAACCCGGCGATGCCGACGATGGCGAAGACGATGCCGAAGATGAGCGCGATCACCTGGATCGCGCTGCCCGCATAGCGGGTCGTCGTCGTGTCCATGATTCCTCCTGGTGCTCGGACGCGGATGCGATGCGCTCACGGTAGCGACGCGCGCGCCGCGGGCGGAGGGGATTGACGGCGACCCGGCGGCCGGTTAGGCGGTACGGAATGTCAAGGCCCTGTCCCCACCCGCCGCCGCGGTGTCGGATCGACGGACGACGAAGGGAGCATCCACGTGACGACGACACCACGCCCGCGCGCGCTGTGGCGCGACACGGGGCCGCGGATCCGGATGGCCGCCGAGGCCGTCGTCGAGAGCGAGGTCGTGATCGCCGGCGCCGGTCTCGCGGGCCTTGCCGCTGCGGTGATGCTGGCCCGCGCCGGCCGCCGCGTCGCCGTGATCGACGCGGCGGAGGCCGGCGCCCGGACGACCGGCGCGTCCACCGCCAAGCTCAGCCTGCTGCAGGGCTCCGTGTACTCCCGGTTGCGCCGCAGCGCCGGCGATCGTGCGCTGGCGGCCTACGCCCAGGCGCAGATCGACGGTCAGGACTGGTTGCGTGCGGAGATCGCCGCGATCCCGGATGCCGAGGAGCGCCGGACCTCTGTCACCTACGCCATGACGGAGGCGGGCAGCGAGACCGTGCGCGCCGAGGCGGAGGCCTGCCGTGCAGCGGGCCTCGCCGTCGAGGAGGACTCCGGACGGATCGGCCTCCCCTTCCCGGTCTCCCGGGCTCTGCTGCTGCGAGATCAGTCCCAGCTGCATCCGATGCGGGTGCTCGGGGCACTGGCGGACCAGGCCGTCTCCCTGGGAGTGCGCCTGATCGGAGGCTGCCGGCTCACCGGCGCGCACGCGACCGCAAGCGGTGTGCGCGTCACGACCACGACGGGGGAGCTGCGCGCAGAGCGCCTGCTCGTGATGACCGGGTTCCCGGTGATCGATCGTCGGGCGTTCTTCGCGAAGCTCACGCCGACCAGGCAGATGGTCGCCGCCTACCGGCTGCCCGATGCCGCGATGATCCCGGACGGCTCGTTCCTCTGCGTCGACGAGGTGACGCGCTCCCTGCGATCAGGCCGGGACGAGCAGCAGCGCCCGCTGCTCGTGGTCGGCGGCAGCTCCTACCCGACCGGACGCGACGCGGACACGCGCATCCGGCTGCAGGCGATCGACCGCTGGACGGCCCAGGCCTTCCCCGGCGCGGTGCGCGACCGCTGGTGGGCGGCGCAGGACTACCGGATGGCCGGAGACCGGCCGTTCTTCGGCATCCAGCCCGGCACGCACGGGAGGGTCCTGGCCGCGACGGGGTTCGCGAAGTGGGGCATGACCAACGCCGTGGCCGGTGCTCTCGCGTTGACGGGCATCATCGAGGGGGTCGCCCCGGCGTGGTCCGAGCATTTCGCGCACGGCAGGGTCGGTGCGTCCGGCGCGGCCGCCATGATCGCGAGCAACGCGCGCGTGGCCGGGGAAGCCGCCCGGGGCTGGGCGCGTCCCGAGCAGTCGCACGCCGAGGGTCGGGATCGGGTGCGCATGACACGGCGCGGTCTCGAACCCGTGGCGGAGTCTGTCGTCGATGGGCGGGCCTGCGCCGTGTCCGGCGTCTGCACGCACCTGGGCGGCGTGCTGCAGTGGAACACCGCGGAGCGCAGCTGGGACTGCCCGCTGCACGGCTCGCGGTTCGCGCCGGACGGACGCGTGATCGAGGGCCCGGCGAAACGGGATCTGCCTACCAGGGAGGGGACCGTACGCGCTCGAGCCGACGCGGTCAACCCCGGGCCGGCGCCGGGCCCGGCATCCGTAGATTGATCCGTTCCGGAACAAGGGAACCGAGTGAGGAGATGAGTGACATGGCCGAAGTGATCAAGGCCGAGACCGAGGTCGAGGCGCCGTTGGGCGCCGTGTACGAGCAGTGGGCGCGTCTGGAGGACATGCCGTACTACATGTCGATGGTCAAGAGCGTGCAGCGCCTTGGGGACGACCGCTCGCACTGGGTGGTCAACGTCGGCGGGGTCGAGCGCGAGTTCGACGCGCGCGTGACGGACGCCGTGCCGAACCAGCGCATCGCCTGGGCGAGCGAGGGGGAGAAGGTGCACAGCGGTGTCGTGCAGTTCACCTCGATCGACGCCGAGCGCACGCGCGTCGCGCTGGAGATGGCGTGGGTCCCGGAGACCTTCACGGAGAAGGCCGGCGCGCTGATCGGTCTCGACGAGCGCGCGGCCGAGCGGGACCTCGGACGTTTCAAGGACCTGATGGAGGGCGGCGGCGGCGAGGCACGCGGCGCCGAGCCCGACACCGTGCTCTGATCGCGGCCATGGTCGTCATCGGATTCCACGCCTCGCACGAGCAGGTGGCGCCGGAAGCACTGCTGCAGGCGGTGCGGGACGCCGAGGCCGCCGGCTTCGATGCCGCGATGTGCTCGGATCACCTCGCGCCGTGGTCCCTCGCACAGGGCGAGTCCGGTTTCGCCTGGAGCTGGATCGGTGCCGCCCTGGCGCTCACGCGCTTCCCGATCGGTCTCGTGACGGCTCCGGGTCAGCGCTACCACCCCGTGATCACGGCGCAGGCGGTCGCCACGCTGGGCGCGATGTTCCCCGGACGCTTCTGGGCCGCGCTCGGAAGCGGGGAGGCGCTCAACGAACACGTCACCGGCGATGCGTGGCCCGACAAGCAGCACCGTGATCGGCGGCTGCGCGAGTGCGCCGAGGTGATCCGCGCGCTCGTCGCCGGAGAGCGGGTGAACGCGGACGGCGAGGTGCGCGTCCACGAGGCGAGGGTGTGGAGCAGACCGGATGCACCACCGGATCTGCTGGCGGCGGCCGTGAGCCCGGAGACCGCGGCCGAGGTCGCCGAGTGGGCGGACGGCCTGATCACGGTGGGGACGGACCCCGCCGCCGCGGCGCAGACGCACGATGCGTACCGGGCGGCCGGGGGCACGGGGCCCACGGCGGTGCAGATCCACGTGAGCCTGGCGGAATCGGATGCCGAGGCGCTGGCGCTCGCCCGCGACCAGTGGGCGCATTCGACGATCCCGCCGGATCGGATGTGGGATCTCGAGCAGCCCGAGGAGTTCGACGCGCTCGCGGACCCGACCGAGGACAGGCTGCGCGCCGGAGTGCTCGTCGAGAGCTCGGCCGCCGCTCTCGCGGCGCGGGTCGCCGCCGTGGCCGAGGGCTTCGACCGGATCTACCTGCACCACGTCGGCCAGGACCAGGCGGACTTCCTCGCCCGGTGCGAGAGGGAGCTGCTCCCCGAGCTGCGGAGGCTGCTGTGAGACCGGCGGACACGAGCGACCTGTGGTGGCGCACGGCGGTGATCTACTGCCTGGACATCGAGACGTTCCAGGACTCCGACGGCGACGGCGTCGGCGACATCGCCGGGCTGTGCGATCGGATCGACTATCTCTCGGAGTTGGGTGTGACCTGTCTGTGGCTCATGCCCTTCCAGCCCACCCGCGACCTCGACGACGGCTACGACATCACGGACTTCACCGGCGTCGATCCGCGGTTGGGAGACCTCGGCGGCTTCGTCGAGCTGTTGCGCATCGCGCACGACCGCGGCATCCGGGTGATCATGGATCTCGTCGTGAACCACACCTCGGATCGGCATCCCTGGTTCCGTTCGGCCCGACGCTCGCGTTCCTCACGGCACCGGAACTACTACGTGTGGCGCGATCGGCCGCCGCGCACCTCTCAGAAGACGGTCTTCCCCGGAGAGGAGGACAGCGTCTGGGAGCACGACGAGCGCACGGATCAGTACTATCTGCACAGCTTCTACCGGCACCAGCCCGACCTCAACCTCGCCGAGCCCGCCGTGCGGGCGGAGATCGCACGGGTCGTCGGGTTCTGGACCGAGCTCGGCGTCGACGGCTTCCGGCTCGACGCCGTCCCGTTCCTCATCTCGCCGCCCGGGGCGGCCGACGACACCGACCCTCACGCATTCCTGCGTGAACTGCACCGGTTCGTGGGCCGTCGGCGCGGCGGCGCCGCGCTGCTCGGCGAGGTCGGGCTGCCGCACGACGAGCAGCTGGCCTACTTCGGAGACGGGGCGACCGAGCTCGAGCTCCAGTTCGACTTCGCCACCATGCAGGCGGTGTTCCTCTCCCTGGTCCGCGGGGAGGCCGCACCGCTCGCGCGCGTGCTGGGCGGCCGACCCGTGATCGACCAGCGTCAGGGTTGGGCGATGTTCCTGCGCAATCACGACGAGCTGACGCTCGAACAGCTCACCGAGAAGGAGCGCGCGCAGGTGTTCGATGCGCTCGCCCCGGACGAACGGCAGCGCGTATACGGGCGCGGGATCGTCCGGCGGCTGGCGCCGATGCTGCACGGCGACCCGCGTCGCATCCGGCAGGCGTACAGCCTGCTCTTCTCCCTTCCCGGGGCCCCGGTGCTGCTCTACGGCGAGGAGATCGGGATGGGCGAGATCCCGGCCACCCCGGACCGCGCGGCGATCCGGACCCCGATGCAGTGGCACGGCGGACCGTCAGGGGGTTTCTCGACGGCTCGGCCGTCGCGCGTGCCGCCGATCCCCGGCGACGGATACGCCCCGGCGCACGTCAACGTCCACGATCAGCTGCGGGATCCGGATTCGCTGCTCTCGTTCATCCGGCTCCTGATCGCCCGCTACCGGTCGGCACCGGAGATCGCGTGGGGCGAGCTCTCGCTGCCCGAGACGGGGGACGACGCCGTGCTCGCCCATGCCTGCCGAGCCGACGACATCGTCTTCCTCGCGGTCCACAACCTCGTCGAGGATGCGCGGACGGTCGAGATCGAGGTACCGCTCGGCATCGACGACGACGCGACCGTCACGGATCTCCTGTCGGCCGAGCCGGTGCAGACGCGTGACGGTCGCGTCGTCGTCGAACTGGAGGGCTACGGGTTCCGCTGGGTGCGGAGGCTGCCCCCGTCGGCGCGTCGTCCCTGATCCGCCGGTTCCACCGGAGGCTCGTCCGGCCGACGCGGTGCGCGCGGACGCCGTTCGGCCTCTTCGGCCTCCGCCGCGAGCTGCTCGTCGTCCGGGGGCTGCGACTGGATGTGCTCCGGGCGCAGCCCCTGGTCGCCGACCCCGCTCACGGGGCCTCGTCGCGCAGATCGGTCGGCTCGGCGTCGGCGCGGTCCGCATCGGCGGCCAGCACATCCGGCTCGTCCTCGGGGGAGAGGTCGCCCTGGCCCTCCTCGCCGATCTCGGCGTCGAGCGGGTCGGTGCCCTGGGTGTCGGGCTGCTCGACGCCGCCGGGCATAGCCTCCGCGTCCGCGGGATCCGTGTTCTCGGGATCGCGTTCCTCTCGGCGCTCGGGCGGGAACGGCAGCTCCTCTTCGGGGATGGCGCGTGTTCCGGACATGACGGCTCCTCTCGTCGGCGGATCCTCAGGTTCGCGCTGCCAGGGGGCGAGGTCAGCCCCGTTGACAGATCCCCGTCGAGCGCTCTCGCGCGCGGGCCCGCGCGAAGGCGATGCGGATCCGCCCTGTCAACCCCCTGGTTCTCCGCTCCTCGGGCGGAGATGCTCGGAAACGACCCTCCCCCACGAGCGAACCCCACACGCGAGGACGACATGACCGACATCGCCGAAGACCCCCGTTACGCGCACACCGACGGACCGTTCCCGCCCCAGCAGCAGACGCAGCCGGGGCAGACCGACGAGACCCGCCCCACCCCGGACCACGGCGAGCAGAGCTACGTGGGCCACGGTCGCCTGGCCGGGCGCCGCGCCCTCATCACCGGGGGCGACTCCGGCATCGGTCGAGCGGTCGCGATCGCGTTCGCCCGAGAGGGAGCGGATGTCGCGATCGTGCACATGCCCGAGGAGCAGGAGGATGCCGAGGACACGCTCGGCCTCGTGAGAGACGCCGGACGCACGGGGCTCAGCCTCGCCGGGGACGTCCGCGACGAGGCCTTCGCCACAGACGCCGTCGTCGAGGCCCGCCGTGCCCTCGGCGGACTCGACGTCCTGGTCCTCAACGCCGCCTACCAGCACGACGTCGGCGGCTTCGCGAACCTGAAGACCGAGGACATGCGCCGCGTGTTCGACACCAACCTCGCCGGACTCCTTTTCTCGGCCCGCGCCGCCTATCCGTCCATGGAACCGGGCGCGTCCATCATCGTGACCGCCTCCATCCAGGCCGCCGAGCCGTCGCCGGGACTCATCGACTACGCCATGACCAAGGCCGCTCAGGTCGCGTTCGTCAAGGCGCTCGCGCAGGAGGCCGGATCGCGCGGCATCCGGGTCAACGCGGTGGCGCCGGGGCCGATCTGGACGCCGCTGATCCCCGCCACGGGCTGGGACGGCGAGAAGGTCGCGCACTTCGGCTCGGACACCCCGCTCGGTCGCGCCGGGCAGCCGGCCGAGCTCGCGGGAGCCTACGTGTACCTGGCCTCGGCCGAGTCATCGTACACATCCGGAGCGGTCCTCGCGGTGACCGGGGGGAAGGCGCTGTGAGCATCGTGGCCCCCACCGACCCTCCGTCGCCTGCGACTCCCGCCTGGGAGATCGTCCCGCTGGGGCACACCGGCTGGCGCATCTGCGACGCCACGCGCGGTCATACGGACCCCTCACGCATGGTCGCCTACGCCGAGAAGAGCGAGATCGGCGCGATCGAGGTGCTGTGGCTGCGCAGCCCGTGCCCGAACCGTTCGCGCTACCGCGACCTCGACGAACTGCTCGCGGATCTCGACGCGGCCGTCGCCGCCGCCGAGGTGGACCGCTCGACGCGGCCCTTCGAGATCCCGCACTTCCCTCCCGAGAAATGACGACCCGTCGCCGACCGGGCCTCCGACGAGCCGGGGTCCGGTCAGCGACGGAGCGCGGGTGAGTCGTCCGTGCCGCGGTCGGCCTCGTCGGGAAGCTCCTCGACCGGGATCACGACGACGTCCTGCACCTTCCAGTCCAGCGCCGCGATCCCGGCGGACGCCTCCGTCAGCCACCGCAGCGGCACGCGGGAGCGCCGCGTCGTGACGAACGCCTCGATGTGGAACACCTGGCCCTCATCACGCATGCGGACGGCGGCCTCGTCGACCCAGGGCAGCCCGCGCAGGTACTCGGTCACCTCGCGGCCCAGCGGGTGCGGTTCCTCGTCGTCGTAGGTGCGGGCGCGCTGGTCCATGAGATCCGCCACGGCCGACCGGGTGTTGCGGAACCCGTCGCGGACGATGCCGATCGAGATGAACAGGGCGGCCACGCCGTCCAGCCACCACACGCCGAGGCCGATGCCGATGACGCCGACGATGGATGCCGCATTGGTCTGCCAGTCGGCCTTGGCCATGTCGGCATCCGCGTAGAGCAGCTTGTTGTGCAGCAGGGGTGCGAGGCGCGCCTTGGCCGGGCCATAGAAGAAGACCGGACCGATCACGATGACCGACATGACGGCGACCATCAGCCAGCCGAGCCACACCGTGACCCCGAACAGCTTCACGGTGCCGATCGTCGGATGGTCACCGGTGACCAGGCCCGAGACGGCCTCGAAGGCGAGATTGAGTCCGACGGTCGCGAGGGCGACCCCGGCCACGACATGGCCGACCCCCATCGCCCTGTGCCGTCCGTACGGGTGATCGACGTCAGGGCGGCGGCGGACCTGGAGCAGCGCGGTGAGGAAGGCGATCTGCGGCAGCAGCGACAGCATGTCCTCGATCCACGCCGTGCGCATCGACTGCGAACCGCCGACCACGAAGGCCACGACGGTGATCGTCACGATGGTGTACCCGATCGTGAAGTACTCCCACCGGATCGCGGAATGCAGGGCGCGATGCTGCTCGGGCGGCAGGTCGGTGCGACCGAAACGATGCGGGTCGCCGCGGCTCACGATCCGGCCTCGCCGTCGAGGTAGAGCTCGATGTCGGAGAGCAGCGCGTTCTCGCCGGCCGGCACCAGCCACACCACGGTGCGGCCGTCCAGGCCGGGAAGGTCGGCGTATCCTCGCGTCGCGCCCACCCGATCCGCCCAGGGCGTGTCCGCGCTGAACCCGCCGACGGCCAGGTCGACCTCGCCCTCCTCGAGCATGCCGACGAGCGTCTCCTCGCCCGCCGGAACCCAGTCGATGCGCGCGTCGATCGACTCCGCGTACCCCTCGGCGAGGTCCACGAGCGGCCCGGTCGGTCCGTCCCGCCCCGCCTCGGCCAGCCCGGGATCCAGGCTCACCCCGATCCGCAGCGTTCCTCCCCGGGCGGCATCGAGGGTCCCGTCCGGATCCACGGGCACGGTGCCGAGGCATCCGGTGAGGGCGAGGGCGAGGGTGCACGTGGACAGTGCGGCGGTCGAGCGGCGGACAGCGGGGGCGAGCATGCGCCCATGATGCGTGCCGGGAGGGGAGGGACTCAAACGGGTTGACCGCCGCCCCGCCCGGCGGTATGCGCGTGGCCGCCGCCGCGGGGCGTCCGTGTCAGGCCGGAAGTGGGAAGCGCCGGCGCAGCACGACGCGCTGTGCGAGCGTCCACACGACCGTGACCGTCAGATACAGCGCCGCCGCGAGCGGGACGAACACGGCGAAGACGGCGGTCAGATAGTGCAGTGCGCTCATCGCCCGCAGCATCCCCGGCGAGGACAGCGGCGAGTCCTCGACCGGCGTCGGACGGAACACGCGCCGGGTGATCTCGGCGACGACGACCATGACGAGCACGAGAACGCCGAACACCGTGAGGGTCGGAAGTGAGAAAGGACCGGCCGCCAGCATGTGCACGAGACTGGTCCCGAGCGGCGCGCCGAACAGGTCGTGGGCGAGCAGATCGTTGGGATGCCCCGCGATCTCGGTGCGCAGGAACAGCGTGTACAGGATGCCCACCACCGGCGCCTGCAGCAGCACGGGCAGGCACCCCGCGAACGGCGACGTGTTCTCGTCCTGGTAGAGCTTCATCGTCTCGCGCTGGAGACGCTCGGGGCTCGTCCCATACCTCTGCTGGAGCGCCCGGAGCTTCGGCGCCAGGCGCGCCCTGATCTGTTCGGCCCTGGCCTGCGAGATGCCGACCGGGATGAGCACGGCGCGCACCACGAGAGTGACGACGACGACCGCGAGAGCGGCGGCGGAGGCGCCGGCCGCGGGTTCGAGGAAGGCGGCGAGGCCCGCAAGGGCGCCGTAGGCCGCGTCGAGGAGCGCGGCGAGGGGAGGGAAGGAGAAGAGGTCCATGGATGTCCGTTCGATGCGTCGGGAGGGTGCGGCGTCTGCCGTGTCCCGACGCGAACGGACGGGTCACACGGCGCGCACGGCTCCCGGCGCTCGCGGACGGGGATGACCGGCGGCATCCGGATCGCTCTGCGAGAGCAGAGTCGACGCATCGATGGCGCGCAGGGGGTGAGGCGGAGAGTCCTTGCCGACCGCGGTGAATCCGGTCCACGAGAGCAGGACCACGGCCAGGGCGGCGACGATCGCGATGGCCAGCCCCAGCAGGGCGGTGTCCGGGATCGTCACGAGCCCGAGCGCAGATAGCACGAAGCTCATCAGCTGCTCGAACGCGTCCGCCATACGCCGAGAGTACCTCACCGTGTCGACACGGTGAGGGCCGGAGAGGTCAGCTCCAGGGCTCGTCGGAGGCGCCGTCCTCGTCCGGAGCCGTCGCGCCCTGCTTGTCACCCGCGAGGCGCCGGGTGGTCGAGGAGCGCTCGGAGCCGTCGGCCGAACCGCCCTGCCCCGAGGCGTTCGATGTCGTGGGGTCCTCGGCCTCGGCGGGGGCGGCCTCCGGCCCGTCCTGCGCCGAGTCTGCCGCGTGCTCCTTCCTCGTCGCCGCGGCGTCCGCGCGGTAGTCCGGTCGCGGCGGCTGCAGATCCTGATCGGAGAGCTCGCCGCCCTGGCGTCCCCCGTACGGGCGTCCGTGGTCCGCGGACTCCTCGCGGCCGAACACCAGCTCCCACTCGCCCACCGTGAAACGGGCCCCGGTGCGCAGGATCTCGGTGCGTTCGCCGGACGCGTCCTGAGACGCCGCGTTCGTCTCACCGGGGCCGTGCAGCGTCAGCACGTACTCGTCGCGCTCGTCGTGCGTGATCGTGGCGTGGACCGCCTCCGCGCCGGGCAGAACGAGCTCGTTGCCGGCGGCGGAGCCGATCCGCACCACGTCGTCGCGCAGATGGAACATCAGCCGGTCGTCGCCGCGGGTGATGCGCAGATGCGGATCTCCGGCGCCCCAGGCGTCATGGGTCGTCGTCGGGGTGTGGGGTTGCGTGCTCATGGTGACCTCCTGGCTCGACGGTAGGCCGAAGGCTCCGGGCGGCAGGAGGGGGTTGACAGCGCGTCACGGGAACGACCGGATGCCGAGGTCGGGCGTAGCCTCGGACCATGAACGCCTTCGCAGAACTCCTCGGCATCCGGCATCCGATCGTCCTCGGTGCGTTCGGAGGCCTGTCGTCCGTCGCCCTCACCGCCGCGGTGAGCGAAGCAGGCGGACTCGGGTCGTACGGGCTGTACGGCTACGACGGCGACCGGATCCTCCGCACCGCCACGGAGCTGCGGGCCGTGACCGACAGCCCGTTCGCATTCAACATCTGGCTGCCGATGGGCGACGAGGCGGACCCGGGGCCGCAGCACGCCGTGTTCGCGCAGGCGCTGGAACCCTTCTACGAGGCGGTGGGCGTCGAGGTCCCCACGCGTCCCGATCGCTACGTGCCGTCGCTCGACGAGCAGCTCGAAGCGATATGGGAGGCCGCGCCGGCGGTGCTGAGCGTGGTCTACGGCGTGCCGTCCGCGGAGCTGATCGCCGAAGCACGCGACCGCGGCATCCGAGTCGTCGGGACCGCCACGACGGTCGCGGAGGCACTGGCGCTCGAGGCGGGCGGCGTCGACGCTGTCGTCGCGAGCGGCATGGAGGCCGCCGGGCACCGCGTATCATTTCTGCGCCCTGCCGAGGAGTCGCTCGTCGGCACGGTCGCGCTCGTGCCGCAGGTGGCCGACGCCGTCGGCGTGCCGGTGATCGCGGCCGGCGGCATCGCGGATCGCCGCGGCGTCGCTGCCGCCTTCGCACTGGGCGCCTCCGCGGTGCAGGTCGGCACGGCGTTCCTCGCGACCGCTGAGTCGGCGGCGAACGACGCCCACCGCGCCGCCATCCGGGGCACGGCGGCGGACGGCAGCGTGCTGACCCGCGCCATGAGCGGGCGCCTGGCCCGCGGTGCGCGCAACCGCGCGGTCCGGGCGATCGAGGCGAGCGGCACGATCGCGCCGTTCCCCATGCAGAACTGGCTCACCGGTCGCTTCCGCACGGCCGCCGGTGCGCAGAACCTCGGCGAGCTGCAGTCGCTGTGGCTCGGACAGGGCGCGCCGCTGGCGCGGTGGGATGCGGCATCCGAGCTGTTCGACGAGCTCGTGGCGGGGGTACCGGCCTAGAGGATGACGGTCGAGCGGCCGTGCACGATCACGCGGTCCTCGGCGTGCCACTGCACCGCGCGGGCGAGCACCAGGCGCTCGACGTCGGCGCCGCGGCTCTGCAGCTCTGCGGCCGATTCGGAGTGCGTCACGCGCGTGACGTCCTGCTCGATGATGGGGCCCTCGTCGAGGTCGGCGGTGGCGTAGTGCGCGGTCGCGCCGATGAGCTTCACACCGCGCTCCTTGGCCCTGGCGTACGGGTTGGCCCCGACGAACGCCGGCAGGAAGGAGTGGTGGATGTTGATGACGGGGGCGGCGAGCTCCTCGATGAACGAGTCCGTGAGGATCTGCATGTAGCGCGCGAGCACGACGAGGTCGACGTTGCCCTGGAGGATCTCCAGCTGGCGCCGCTCCATGGCCTGCTTGTCGCCCGAAGGGATGTGCACGAACGGGACGCCGAACGTGCGCACCGCGTCGGCGAGATCCGGGTGGTTGGAGATGACCATCGTGATGTCGATGTCCAGCCGGCCGCGCTGCGCGCGCCACAGCAGCTCCATGAGGCAGTGGTCGTACTTCGACACGAAGATCGCGACGCGCTTGCGGCGGGAGGCGTCGTGCAGCGACCATTCCATGCCGAAGCGATCGGCCACCTGCTGTATCGAGGCCTCCAGCGCTGGTCGCGCGGCGGCGAGACCCGGAAGGTGGATCACGGTGCGCTGGAAGAAGCGTCCGCCCTCGGAGTCGGTGGAGTGCTGGTCCAGCGAGATGATGTTCGCGCCGTGCTCGGCGAGGACGCCGGCGACGGCGGCGACGATGCCGGGCTGGTCGTCGCACGCGATGAGCAGACGGGCGGTGTCGGGCTGGGACATGGATGCTCCTTGGAAGGTCTCGCTCGATTCTGCCCCGTCGGTCGCGATCGTGACGAATCCTCGGCCGGACGCCGTCGTCCGACGCGCACGGTGCCGATACTCTGACTCCGTGAACGCGAGCGAAGCCGGTCTCATCCTCGTCCCTCTGATGGCGGTGCTCGCGCCCCTGCTCGCGCGCGGCGTGCGACCGGTGCTGCGCGTCCCGGTGATCGTGTTCGAGCTCGTCCTCGGCATCCTGATCGGACCCGCGGTGCTCGGCTGGGTCGACACCGGTGAGGTTCTCGACAAACTCAGCGAGTTCGGCCTGGCGATGCTGTTCTTCATCGCGGGGTCGGAGATCGACTTCCGTCGTCTCGCGGGGAAGCCGCTCGTGCGGGCGTCGCTCGGCTGGGTCCTGAGCGTGGTGCTGGGCATCGGGCTGGGCTTCTTCTTCGCACCGGGCGAGGGGATGGTCGTGATCGGCATCGCGCTGAGCTCGACGGCGCTGGGTACGCTGATGCCGATCCTGCGGGATGCCGGGGAGCTGTCCGCGCCCTTCGGGCGCACGGTCACGGCGATCGGAGCGGTCGGGGAGTTCCTGCCGCTGATCGCCATCTCGATCTTCCTGAGCACGCGGACGACCTGGGTCGCGACCGCTGTGCTCCTCACCTTCGTCGTGCTCGCAGCGATCGTCGTCGTCATCGCGCATCGGACCCCGCACGGGCGGCTGCACGCGTTCCTGCGCGCGACGCTGCACACGTCCGACCAGTTCGGCATCCGCTTCGTGCTGCTGCTCATCGCGGCTCTCGTGGCGCTCAGCGTGATCCTCGACCTCGACATGCTGCTGGGTGCGTTCGTCGCCGGAGCGGTCTGGCGCATCATCATGGCGCGGGCGCCGAAGGAGGATGCCGAGGAGATCGAGAGCAAGATCGAGGCGATCGCGTTCGGCTTCCTCGTGCCGATCTTCTTCCTCTACACCGGCATCACCTACGACCTGGAGGCGCTGCTCTCCTCGCCCGAGGCGCTCGCGCTCGTCCCCGTCTTCCTCGTCGCTCTGCTGGTGTTCCGCGGCGCGGCCGCCCAGTTCTCGGCTCCGGCCGGCGCCGGCCTGCGCGAACGCTCGGCGCTGGCGCTGCTGTCCGCCACGGGCCTGCCCATCATCGTGGCGGTGACGGCGATCGGAGTGGAGCAGGGGATGCTCGACTCCGGCATCGCGGCCGCGCTCGTCGGTGCCGGGATGCTGTCGGTGCTGCTGTATCCGCTCATCGCGATGTCGCTGCGCGGCGATGCGGCGCGGCTCGCGGCCGCCGAGAAGAACGCGCCTGTCAGCGAGCTGTGATGTCGGCATCCGCGCTTCTGGAGCAGGCTCGCACGGCGCTCGCCGGCGTGCGCAAGGAAGGCCTCGGCGAGGAGCGGCACTCCCGGTTCCGCGGCGACCGCATCGTGCGGGTCGGTGAGGCCTGGCACGTCGGAGTGCTGCTGCTGACGGACGATGCGGCGCTCGCGACGGCGGAAGTGCTGCGTGCCGCCGATGCCGGCCGCCGGGGCTACACGGCCGAATCGGCTCGGGAACGGGCGGTCCGCCGCGAGTGGGCGCTGCGGGGCGGGTTCGGAGAGGGGGAGGTCGCCCATGTCGGATGGAGCGTCATCGACGTGGATGCCGTGGATGCCGGCGGATCCTCGGGTCCGCTCTCGATGATCGACGGCGTCCCGCACGTGAGATGGTCGGCATCCGGAGCCTTCATGCCCCTGGAGGCATACCTCCGCGACCAGCTCTCCCTCCTGACCTGACGCCGCCCCCGCCCCCGCCCCTCGTCCCCGCCACCCTCGCCCCCGCCCGCCCCCGCCCCACCGCGGCTCGCGAGACTTGGTTTGTGGAGCGAGACTTGGTCAGGTGAGCCAAGTCTCACCCAGCAGGCCAAGTCTCACGGCGAGGCGACGTCTCACGGCGAGGCGAACGTCGCGGCGAAGCGGGCGAGGAGCGCCTCGCCCTCGGTCACGGTCTCCGCCAGGACGCGCTGCTGGACCGCGTCGAACGCATTCGCGTCGAAGTAGCCCTTGGTGCGGTAGAAGGTCATGCGCTCGGCGAAGTCGGCGGGACTCGGCTCCGGGTGGAACTGCGTAGCGTACAGATGCGTGCCGACCCGGTACGCCTGCACCGGGCACGCATCCCCCTCCGCCAGCAGCTCGGCGGTCGGCGGGGTCTGCGCCGCGGACTCCTTGTGCGCCGTGAACACGTGCAGCTCCGGACCGCTCGGGCCGAAGATCGGGTCTTGCCGGGCCGCCTCGGTCGCGCGGATGGTCACGGCGGAAGCGGATTCCGGGTGGTCCACCGTGACGATGCCGCCCAGCATCCTCGTCACGACGCCGATGCCGTAGCAGGTGAACAACGCGGCGGTGCCGCCGTCGATCGCCGCCGCGGCGATCCGCTCGAGATCGGACTCCACGCGCCGCTGCTCGGCGGTCGGGGCGGGGTCGGTGACATTCAGCGGAGAGCCGCCGATCACGATCCCGCGGTGGCCTGTGACCGCTGCGGGATCCAGCGGGGCGGTGAGCAGATCCAGCCGGTCGAGCTCGGCGACGCCGAGGCCCCGACGGAACGACGCGTACTCCGCATCGGCCGCGGCCCGCTCCGGGCGCACGCTGATGTAGAGAAGCGAGGCCATCCGGCGATTCTAGCCAGTCCGCGACCGTCGGCACGGCGCGTGTCCGACGGTGACGGACGCCCCCTCAACGGGAGGAGTTCGCCGTGCGGCCGCGGACGATGCCGACGAAGACCGCGACGTAGTCGTTCTCGGGCTCCCGGGTCCACGCGAAGGCCACGGTCGAGACCGGACCGCCGCGCAGCACCCGGTATTCGACGTCCTTGCGGTGGTGCAGTCGCGCCAGCGACATCGGGACGACGGCGATGCCGACTCCGGTCGCGACGGTGGCGATCAGGTCGGCAGTCGTCGGGACGGCGCCGGCGACGGCGGCTGTCGTGCCGGGAAGATCGAGTGCGAGGACGTCCTCCTCCGAACGGAGCAGCCCCTCGCCGTCGAGGTCGGCCGCGTCCAGCTCGTCCGCCGCGAGCAGGTGCGAGTCGACGGATGCCACCACCACCGGCAGCTCCTCGTAGAGCGGGATCACGTGCAGCTCGGCATCCTCGATCGGAAGCCGCACGAGCGCCGCGTCGAGGTCCTGCAACGCCTCGCGCTGTCCGGCCACGCTGATCGGAACCAGCTCCAGCGGGACATGCGGCATGCGCTGCTTCCACGTGTCGATCCACTTCCCGGGGGTGGCACCGGGGATCGCCCCCAGACGGAAGCTGCGCTGCTCGGATGCGGCGGGTGCGGGCGCGCTCTGCCCCGCGCGGGATGGTGTCCGTTCGTCGCGCGACGGCTTCTGAGCCTTCACGCCCGGGGCCTTCTTCGCGCAGGCCTTCTTCGCCGTCCCGTTCTTCGCGGAGGTCTTGTTCGCGGGCGCGCGGCCGGCCGGCGTGCGGCGACGTGCACCGCCCGCGCGTCCGCCTCGTGCGCCGTTCCCCGCTTTCGCCACGCCCCCAGGCTACTCGGTGCGCTCGCGGCATCGCCCCCGCGACGGACTGGGCGAGCGTCTCAGCGTGCGCGGCCGCCCATCGCGGACGCGAGCTGAAGCCCTCTCGTCGTGTGCGCCGCCAACTGCGTCATACGAGGAACCGCTTCGCGCACGAGAGAACTCGGACCGTTCCTCTCGCGGCGTCGCTCTCTCTCACGACGGTCAGGCCGCGAGCCAGAGGCCCTTTCGGTCGGTGGCGATCGTGAGGCCCGCGGCGACCGTCTCGTCGTCGCCGATGCGGGACCCGCGCACGATGCGCGCTCCGGCGCCGACCTCGGTGCGGACGCCGATGTGCGCCCCGGCGCCCACGGCGGCACCCTGTCCGATGTGCGCGTGCGCGTCGATGGAGGCGTTCTCGCCGATCACGGCGTCCGGCTCCACCCAGGCGCCGCGGGCGACCTTCGCCCCCGCGCCCACGCGCGCACCCGGTTCGATATAGGCGCCGGCCTCGATGATCGCCATCGGGTGCACCTTCGCGCCGTGCGCGACGAGGCCGCGGCCGTTGGCGTGCTTGCGGTAGCGCAGCGTCTCGCCCTGGTCGTCCTCGATATCGATGTAGTTCTTGCCCACGTTTCCTCCCGTTCCGGAGACTCCCGGATATATCAACAACCGCGCAAGGGGCGATTTCATTCCCGCAGCGGGATGATCGTCATCTCTGGCAGCGTGGACACCAGAACGTGACGCGCTCGCGGGTCGGATCCGCGCCCTGCTCACCCCGCAGGATGAGCGTTCCGCAGCGCCGGCACGGGCGGCCGGCGCGTCCGTACACCCAGTCCGTCTCACCGCGCCGGGCGACGCCGGTGAAGGTGCGGTCGACGCGATCGCGATTGGCGCGGATCGTTCGCACCCCGAGGGCGAGCAGGGCGCCGGCATCGACCTCGGCGGCCGGCGTCGTGGGCAGGATCCCCCGCAGGAACAGCAGCTCGGCGGCGTACTCGTTTCCGAAGCCCGCGACGTTGCGCTGATCGAGCAGGGCGACATGGATGCTGCGCGAGTCCGCTCTCAGCCGTCGGGCGGCTTCCTCGGCATCCCAGGACGGACCCAGCGGATCGGGGCCCAGGTGATCGAGGAACCGGTCCTCGTCCCGTGTCGGGAGCAGCTGCACCTCCGCGAGGTCCACGCCGACCGCTTCGCGCCGCGCGGCGCCGACGACGGCGCGTACGCGGAACGCCGGATGCCGCCACTTCTCACCCGGGCGGTACAGGTACCACGCGCCCTCCATCCGCAGATGGGAATGCAGCGTGTGCTCGCCGACGCGCAGCAGCAGATGCTTGCCGCGCGAGACGCATCCGTGCACGGTGCGTCCGGTCAGATCCGCGGTGGCCGCCTGGGGGACCCGCAGGTCGAAGCGCGTGACGGTCTGCCCGGCGAGGGCGGCGTCCAGGCGACGTGCCGTCCGGAAGACCGTGTCGCCCTCAGGCATCCGCTGTCTCCGCGGGGTGCTCGACCAGCGACCGTGCGAGCATCGTCGACCCGGCGACGGCCGCCGGCATGGTGATGATGGCGCCCAGCGGCACCAGGAAGCACAGCTGGGTCGCGACGCCGAAGCCGAGCACGCGAGCCCGGCGGACGGAGAGCAGTTCCGACCGCGACGAGGCCGACAGGCCGCGCGCGTCGAAGGCGCGGCCCGTGAGCTCCCGGGCGAGCAGGCGTCCGCTGAGGACGACACCCGTCACGGAGGCGAGGAGGCCGCCGACGAGGGGGAGGAACCCGATCGCGAGGGTCAGGAGGGCGACGAGGACGCCCAGGGCGATCAGTCGGATGCCTTCGCCCACGGTTGCCCAGAATCCGGTCTCTCCCGTCGGTTCCGTGCCGTATTCGCGTTCGACTCCGCGCCAGATCCGCTGGTAGAACGGGTCGCCGATCGTGAGCGTAAGGGCGGTGAAGACGGCGCCCGCGAGCGCGAGCGCGGCGATGAACATCACGATGCCGAGGCTCACGCGCAGGATCTCGCGCCACGGCGTGACCCAGCCGTCGGCGAACGGCGTCGCCCAGTCCGTGAGGATGCCGAGGCTCAGGCCGAAGGGGATCAGCGCCGCGGCGAGGAGCAGGAAGGCGAGGAACGCGGGGAGCAGGCCGAGCGCCATGAGGCCGGGGCGCACGCTCCAGAACCGGAATCCCTTCAGGAGCATCCCGATTCCGATCCCGAACTCCCGCACCATGCCTCCAGCGTAGAGGGCGGCCCGGACGTCGACGCGTCCGACGCCGGGCTGTCTCACACGGCTTTGCGCAGTGTGTAGCCGCGCGGCGTGGCGACGAAGCCGGCCTCTTGGAGTGCGGTCGCGAAGGCGGTTCCGTACACCGGCTCGCCGTTGACCTTCTCGACCGTCAGGGTCTCGAGCCGGCGGGCGCGCGAGGTCGCGGCGAGATCGGATGCCGCGGCACGCAGCGTCTCCTCGTTCTCGTCGAAAGCGAGCACCGTGCGGCCACCGCGTTCGAGGTACAGCACGAGCGCGCCGTCCACGAGCACGACGAGGCCGCCGGCCTTGCGGCCGGGGCGGTGGGAGACGCCGTCGCGCCGCGGCCAGGGGAGCGCGGCCCCGTACGGATTCGCCGGGTCCGTCGCGGCGAGGGTGACCGCATGGCGCGGAGGAGGGTCGGCGAGCCCGGCGAAGGTCCGCAGGCGGTCGACCGTCGTGGACGCCGCGAACTGCGCCGCCCCGAGCTTCTCGATCACGTACCCGCGGCGGCAGTGCCCAGCCTCCTCGAACCCCGCGAGCACCCGGTACACCTGGGCGAAGCCGCCCGGGACGCCCTCGGACTGTGCAGAGCCGCGCGTGACGACGCCGTACCGGTCCAGCAGCAGTCCGGCGGTCACCGTGGCGCGGCGCGCCGGGTCCGTCTCGCCGGCCGGAAGCAGCGACCAGCGCCCTCCCGTGATCGTCGGACGCGCCGTCGACCCCCCGAAGGACACGCCCCGGTACGTGCGTGCGCGCGGGGCGCGCCGCACGGCCTTGTGCGCCTGCGATCCGCCGGCGAGCAGCTGGCGCACCGGCGCGAAGGTGTCGTTCGTGACGCGTCCCGACCAGGTCAGCGCCCACAGAGCGTCGAGGACCGACTGCTCGTTCTCCGCCCCGACCCGGTCCCGCAGGTGCGCAGCGAAGGAGGCACCTCCCGCACCGAGGGCCCCGAGAAGGCGGGCCTCGAGCGAGTCCGGGGCGATCTCGGTCTCATCGGGGTCGGGCAGCGTGAAGGGAGCCAGATCGACCGGGTGCAGCGAGACCCAGCCGTCACGGCCGGGGAGCGTCCCGTGCCCCGCCCAGACGACCTCGCCGTTGGCGGTGAGCTCGTCGAGCAGCGCGGGAGAGTAGTCCCGCACGCGGGACGGCAGGACGAGCGATTCCCAGGCGCTCGCCGGGATCGGCACGCCCGCGAGCTGCTCGATCACGGCGAGCACGCCGTCGAGTCCTTCCAGCGGACGGGACAGATGCTGCCAATCCGGGAGGAACCGGGCGAACGCCGCAGGCTCCACGGGTTCCACGCTGCCGCGGATCGCGGCGAGCGAGCGCATCCGCAGGCGTCGGAGCACCTCGGTGTCGCACCACTCGGGACCCGCGTCGGGGGCCGCCTCGGCGGTGGACAGGAAGTAGCCGCTGCTGAGGCGCCCTGCGCTCTCGAGCCGCTGCAGGGTGTGCCGCGCCACGGCCGTTCCGATGCCGAAGCGGGTGGCGACGGCCTCCGTCGTGAACGGGCCGTGGGTGCGCGCATGGCGCGCGACCAGATCGCCGAGCGGATCGGCGACGGGCTCCAGGAACGCCACCGGGATGCCGGTGGGCAGGGCGACGCCCAGGGCGTCGCGCAGGCGCGCAGCGTCCTCGATCGCGGCGATGCGCGGAACGCCGCCGACGGTCACGGCGATCGCGCGGCGGGCCGCGACGAGGTCGTCGAGGTGAGCGGATGCCGCAGCACGTCGCGCGGGCGTCGCGACGGCGTCCGCGGCGTCGCGTTCGCTCGACGGACCGGTGTCGTCGGCCGCGTCGTCCTCGTCCGCCAGGCGCTCCGCCACCTCCGCGGCATCCAGGGGCCCGAGCATCCGCAGCAGGTCGGCGACGCCCTCGAGGCCGCGGGTGCGGCGGGCCGGGTCGAGCCGCTGGGCCTCGCGCTCGAACTGCGCGATGACGTCCGGATCGAGCAGCTCGCGCATCTCCACCGTGCCGAGCAGTTCGCCCAGGAGCGCCGGGTCGACGGAGAGCGCCGCGGCCCGTCGCTCCGCGAGCGGCGAATCGCCCTCGTACATGAACGCGCCGACGTAGCCGAACAGCAGGTCTCTGGCATAGGGCGACGGCTGCGCCGGCTCGGTCTCGATGAGCCGCACGCGCCGGTCGGCGATCCAGCTTGCGAGTCGGCGCAGCGACGGCAGGTCGTAGACGTCCTGCAGCACTTCGCGCAGCGTCTCGAGGATGACGGGGAACGTGGGGTGACGACGTGCGACCTCCAGCAGCTGCGCGGAGCGCTGGCGCTGCTGCCAGAGCGGGGTGCGGCGGTTGGGATTCGTGCGCGGCATGAGCAGCGCCCGCGCGGCGCACTCGCGGAACCGGGAGGCGAACAGCGCCGAACCCCCGACCTCCTCCGTCACCAGCTGCTCCAGCTCGTCGGGGTCGAAGACGAACAGCTCCGCCCCTGGCGGCTCGCTCTCGGCATCCGGGATCCGCACGATGATCCCGTCATCGCTCGCGACCGCCGACCCCTCGACGCCCAGCCGCTCCCGGACGCGGGCGTTGATCGCCAGCGCCCAGGGCGCGTGCACCTTCATTCCGTACGGGGAATGAAGGATGACGCGCCAGTCGCCCACCTCGTCATGACCGCGCTCGACCGTGAGCGTCCGGTCGGTCGGCAAGGTCCCCGTGGCGGCGCGCTGCTCGGTCAGGTGGGCCATGAGGTTGTCGCGGGCGAGAGCGTCGAGCCCGGCATCCATCAGGCGCTGCGTCGCCTTCGCGGGCTCCGCGGTGGAGACCTCGCGCGAGAAGGCGCCCAGCGCCTCGCCGAGCTCGAAGGGTCGGCCGATGCCGTCGCCGTGCCAGAACGGCACGCGCCCCGGCTGGCCGTAGGCGGGGATGACGTTGACGCGATCGTGCGTGATCTCCGCGATCCGCCAGCTCGTCGTGCCGAGCGTGAACACGTCGCCGACGCGGGACTCGTAGACCATCTCCTCGTCGAGCTCGCCGACGCGCGCTCCAGTCGACTCGCCGGCGACGAAGACGCCGAACAGACCGCGATCCGGGATCGTCCCGCCGCTGGTGACCGCGATGCGCTGGGCCCCAGGGCGTCCGGTGAGCGTCCCGGCGTCGCGGTCCCACACCAGCCGCGGGCGCAGCTCGGCGAACTCGTCGGACGGGAAGCGTCCGGCGAGCAGATCCAGCGTGGCCTCATAGGCCGAGCGCGGCAGGGACTGGAACGGCGCCGAGCGGCGGACCGTCTCGAACCAGTCCTCGACGCCGATCGGATCGATCGCGCACGCGGCGACCGTCTGCTGGGCGAGGATGTCGAGCGGGTTGCGCGGCACGGCGATCGCCTCGATCCTGCCGGCCAGCATCCGTTCCGTCACGATCGCGGTGTGCAGCACGTCTCCACGGTGCTTGGGGAACAGCGCGGCGCGGCTGACCTCCCCGACCTGGTGGCCCGCGCGTCCGACGCGCTGCAGTCCGGATGCCGCGGAGGGCGGCGCCTCGACCTGGATGACGAGATCGACCGCTCCCATGTCGATGCCGAGTTCGAGGCTGCTGGTCGCCACGACGCAGCGCAGGACGCCGGACTTCAGCTCTTCTTCGACTTGTGCGCGCTGCTCCTTCGACACCGACCCGTGGTGCGCCTTGGCGAGCACAGGGTCGGCGCCCGCGGTGGTTCCGCCCTGAGCGGGCATCTGCGCGGGGACGCGTCGTGCCGCAGCGGGCGGCGGGCTCTCGCCCATGCGCTCGGCATAGATCTCGTTGAGCCGGCCGGTGAGCCGCTCGGCGAGTCGGCGCGAGTTCGCGAACACGATGGTCGAGTTGTTCTGCAGGATGCGATCGACGATCGCCTCCTCGACATGCGGCCAGACCGATCCGGTGACCTCGGAGTACTCGGCGGGCTCGCCGTCGACGGGGGGCGGCGCTCCGGGCGGTGCCGGCGGGTTGGTCATGTCCTCGATCGGCACCACCACGCCGAGCTCGAAGGTCTTGCTCGCGCGCGGTGCGACGATCTCGACCGGCTCGGAGCCGCCGAGGAACCGGGCGACCTCGTCGATCGGGCGCACGGTCGCCGACAGGCCGATGCGCTGCGCCGGACCTTCGGCCCCCCGCGCGCGCCGCAGGGCGTCCAGCCGTTCGAGGCTGACGGCCAGGTGCGCGCCGCGCTTGGTCGCGGCGACCGCGTGCACCTCGTCGATGATGACCGTGTGCACGCCGCGCAGCGTCTCGCCCGCTCGGCTGGTGAGCATGAGGTACAGCGACTCCGGCGTCGTGATGAGGATGTCCGGTGGATCGGCGACCAGCTTGCGGCGGTCGCTCGAGGTGGTGTCGCCGGAGCGCACCCCGACCGTGACGGACGGGGCGGGGATGCCGAGTCGCCTGGCCGACTGCCCGATGCCGACCAGCGGGGAGCGGAGGTTGCGCTCGACGTCGACGCCCAGCGCCTTCAGCGGCGAGATGTAGAGCACGCGCGTCCGCGGGAGGCCCTCGTCCGTCGATCCGGATGCCGTCTCCGTCCGCTCCCGGAAGATGCTGTCGATCGCCCACAGGAAAGCCGACAGCGTCTTGCCCGATCCGGTCGGCGCGACGACGAGCGCGTGCTTGCCGGCCGAGATCGCGTCCCAGGCGCCGGCCTGCGCGGCGGTGGGTGCGGCGAAGGCGCCGCGGAACCAGTCCTGGGTCGCCGGCGTGAAGCGTTCGAGCACATCGCCCATCCCTCCATCATGGTCCGTGCCCCGGACATCGGGTCGACGATGTCGGCGGCACGCGGCATCCTGAGAGCATGGCGACGCACACGACGAACTATCGCGCGACGTTCATCGAGGTCGCCGAGGACTGTCCGACCGACCACGCGACCGAGCCGCCGGCAGGCGATCCGCCGACGATCGCGGCGCTGCAGTACCGGCTGATCGCCGAGGAGCCGTACGCGCACACGTCCGATGACGTCGTCTTCGCGGTCCACGCACTGCGTCGGGGTATGGACCCGGACGATTCCGCCGCGCGGGAGGAGTTCTTCTCGAAGGGACAGCCGTGCCTGCGGTCCTCGCCGCTCGGCAAGCGCTACGGCTGGGGGATCCTCAGCGACGAGCAGGGGCGTGTCGCGCTCGTGGCGCGCGAGTCCCAGACGTACGCGGCGCTGGCCGCCGATCCCGCCCTCGGGCACACCAGGGCCATGCGGTCGCGACGCGCTCCGCGCTGAGTCGTCCGCGGCGGCTCAGCGCGGAGCCGCCGGGGCCCACGCGGTCGCCAGCGCCCCCCAGATGACCGGAGAGAACCGCGGATCGCCGGTCGCGGTCCAGCGCCGCCTCTGCTCTCGCTGCCAGGCACCGAGGGCCGCGACCGGATCCGAGGCCTCGTGCGCGGCGTCCACCGCGATGACGGCCTCGCTCAGCATCCCCTCTGCATCGCCCCGAAGATCGGTGCCGAAACGGGCGAGACCCGCTTCGGTGGGCAGTGTCCACCGGGTCGCGGTGACGTACTCCGCTCCGCGGTGCACGAAGGCGGCGGTGAGGCCGGTCGGCTCGGCGAAGCGCGCATCGCCGCCGGAATCGCATGCGATCAGCGCGACGCGGTTCGGTGCGTCGAGGGGGTCGAGACCGGGTGCGCCGAGGGCGATGTCGGCGGCGGTGTACGGGCGGTGGGGGCCCAGCGGCTGGGCCAGCCCGGGGGAGCCCAGGCCGTCGGACAGATGCATGCGCGCATCGAGAGCATGCGTCGACGCCGTCACATGGCCCACGTACAGGAGGCGTCCGGCGTCGGCCGCGGCATCCGCGAGCGCGGCGCGATCGATGTCCGCCCGGCGGAACGCGTCTCCGGCGGGTCGCACCCGGTCGCCGAGGCGCCGCACCATCGCGGCCAGCGGCGCGTCCGGCGCGACCGGACCCAGGACGCTGCCGAGATCGCTGTGCGCCGGGAAGCCGGGGACCACAGGATCCAGCACCGCGGCCACCGGGGCGCCAGGCCGCCACGGCGGCGCCACGCGGCGTGCGGGGTCGTTGCGCAGCGTCGCGGGCAGCAGCACCGAGACGTCGACCATGTCGATGCCGCGCTCGCCGTCGGACGTGCTGAGCAGCTCCCACGGCAGGTGCGACGTCGACGGCGACAGTTGCACGCGCAGGTGCGGCCGCAGGCCGGCCGCCTCGAGGACGTTCAGCTCCGCGCCCAGCCACGCCGGGACGAGTGCGGCGGTCAGCGTCTCGGCCAGCCGCTGCTCGCGTTCGAGGTCCATCAGCGGGCCTTTGGACAACGCCCGCACCAGGGCCTGCTCACCGCTCTCCCCGGGCAACGGAGTCGGCACGGCCAGGGCGAGGGCCTCCAGCGCGGGGGCCACGAGTCGGCGCTCGATGACCGTCATGCGAGGCGAGTCGGGCTGATGGTCCCAGATCCAGTTGACGAACAGGTCGTCGCCGTCGACATAGCGCAACCGCGCGCGCGGAGCGCGTCCGGCGGGGAGATCGCGCAGCACCTGCTCGGCGTCGATGCGCTGCGGAACGCGCACCGGCCCCAGATGCTTCAGGTCGCGCCAGTTCCTCACCAGGACACCACCGCATGGGCCGAGCGGATCGTCACGCCGTACTCCTCCTCCGCCGCGCGGATGTGCTCCTCGAGCACGGGCGGCCGGCCGGGGATCGCCACGACGCGCGGCGGCGGTGCGAACCGCAGCCCCGCCGTGGAGGAACCCTGATCGGCGACGAAGCCGGATGCCGCCGCCGGCAGCAGCTCCGCGGCCTCGGCCGTGGCCGGGTCCGGCTCGACCGGTGCGAGCACGCGGAGAGCCGGATCGGGCACGTGCGCGTCGGGGTCCGCCGCGGCATCCTGCGCCTCGATCGACTCGGCCAGCAGGGTCGCCGAGGCCGAGGCGTTCTCGATGAGCGCGAACAGCGTCTCACCGTCCCCGAGCGCGACGGCCAGACGGAACGCGAGTTCGCGCGCCGGTGCGGCCACCTGCAGGCTCCAGCGCTCGCGCACCGGACCCGGTGCGAAGTCCCCGCGCAGCGCCTCCGTCGTCAGCAGCACGGGGACGGCGAGCCGCAGACCCTCGGTGAGCCGCTCGACGCGCGTGCGGGGTCGAGGCGTGACGCTCGCCCACTCGGCGTGCATCTCGGCGCGCCGCAGGTTGACCCGGCAGCGCTCGTGCGCCGACCGTGTGAGATCCCGCGCGGTGCGGTACGCCTCGTCGGCGACGGCGAATCGACCGCGCCGGGACTCGGCGTCGCCGAGGAATCCCCAGGCCTCCCGTCGTTCGTGCACATCCGCGGCCGGATCCATGTCGGCGATCAGCTCGCGCAGGCGCCGGGCGGCACGAGCCGGGTTGCCGGACTGCAGATACACCGCCGCGAGTCCGGTCCTGGCCGCGGCGAGGCGGGTGCCGAGCCCAGCCGCCTTCGCGAGTTCCGTCGCCCGGAGGAAGGCCTCCTCGGCCTCGTCGAGCCGGCCCTGCTGCATCGCCACGCGGGCGCGGTTCTCGGCGAGGAGCTGGGTGCCGACAGCATCCGCGCTCTCCCCCTGCAGACCGTCGGCGATGCGCATGTACTCCCACGCGGCCTGCTCGTCGCCGGTGCGCTGCGCGATCGCGCCGAGATTCACGTACACGTGGACGGCGAGGCGGGGGTCGACCGCGAGGGCCGCGGTCAGTGCCCGCTGGGCCTCCGCCTCCGCCTCGTGCAGTCGTCCGAGGCCGATCAGCAGGCCCGTGCGGGTGTTGCGGGAGGAGAAACGCAGCAGGGGCTCCTGCCCCACGTCGTACGCGTCGAGCACGCCCTCGGCGGCATCGATCTGGGTCAGCGCGTCGTCGACCCGATCCAGCAGGGCGAGGCTCTGCGCCCGCGCGAGCATGCCGTTGACGAGCACGGTCCGTGTGCCGTGCTCATCGCCCAGCCGGCTCAGGACGTCGGACGCCGTGGCCACCGCGGCCTCCGTGAGACGCACGGCGTCGGCGGCGGATCCGGTCATCTCCAGCGCCGCGGCGAGGTTCAGCTGCACGCGCGCCCGCAGGTCCCATCCGGAGGGATCGTCCGTGTCCTCGAGAGCGGACAGCGTCTCGCGCAGCAGGTCCTGCGCCGCCGCCGCGTCGCCCGCGTGCAGGAGCTCCGCCGCGGCGTTGTTGCGGTCGCGCAAGGCGTGCCATCTCGGCGGGAGGGGCGTGCGTCCCTGGACCGCGCGCGGGTCGCGACCGCTCGTCATCGCAGAGCCCCGGCCGTGCGCTCGGCGAGGCTCGCCTCGGGATCGGTCCGTCGACCGGCGGCGTAGGCCAGCGCGGCCTGTCGTGCCTCCGGCGATTCCGCGGGGCCGGGGACCGACGTCATCCGCACGTCTCTCACCCAGAGCACGCGCTCCTCGATGGGCAGCAGGGCGACGGATGCCGGGACCTCCGTCGATCCGCGCAGCACCGTGCCGTCCACCTCGAGCCGCACGTCGATGCCCCGCTCCTCGGGGCCGAACCGCGCGCGGAGATCGGCGGGATCCGCGCCGGGCACGGGGGCGACTTCGACGGTCAGCACCGCCTGTCCGCCGACATGGCGCAGCGACCAGGTCGCCTCGGCATCCGCGGCGACGGACTGCGGCGCGACGTCTGCCCAGCTGACCGGAGCGCTGCCGTGCGCGATCTCGACGCCCGAGGCGGCGCTGACGGATCCGCCCGCCGCCAGGGCCCACGAATCGCGTGCTGCCGCGACGGGGCGCAGCACGACGCCGTGATCCTCGGCGAGGTCCGAGAGCGCAGCGGAGAGCGCCTCCGCCTCGCCTGCGAACCGCGCCGGAACGCGCTCCAGGGCGCTCGGCGCATCCGCGGCCTCGGCGAGCGCGCGCTCCGTCGCCTCCTCATCGTCCAGCAGGTGGTCGACGCGGTGCGCGGCGAGGGCGATCTCGGCGGCCAGCAGCCCGGTGTCGAGCGCCGGCACGGAGCCTCCCGCGGGCCACCAGCGCGCGGCCCACCCCAGCAGCGCGAGCGTGCGCACCGGGCCGGTCAGCTCGGCGCTGTCGCCGAGGACGATCGCGGCGGGTTCGGCGGAGGCCTCCGTGCGGCGATCGACGTCCGCGACGGCAGCGGCCACGCCCGGCCCGTAGACGTCGGCGAGCCATTCGGCCGCCTGGTCCGGGGCGTGCACCACGGCATCCGGGAAGCGTCCGGGCGGAACGCTCCAGGCCAGCAGTGCTCCACGCGCCTCGATCAGCGCGGTCGTGAAGGGCTCCGCGGGTCCCGCCGTCTGGTCCACCGGCCCCGGCGACGGCCCGACGAGGGCACGGTCGCCGTCGATGCGGATGCCGATCCTCACGCCGCCCCCTCCTGCTCGCGCCCCAGCGCCGCCTTCAGGCGGTGACGCTGGTCCATGATGACAGATCGCAGGACGCCGTCGAGCGTGTCCCAGAGATCGGCTGCCGCGGTCTCGGTGCCGCGCAGCTCGCGCCCGTGCAACCGCACCCACAGCCGGCGCAGATATCCCTGGCGCACCGCGTGCACGTCGGCGGCGATCGCCTCCGGGACGCCGCTCGTGGCGGATGGCATCCGGAGCACACGGCGCACATACGCCTCGCGCTGCCAGCGGTCCCGCAGATGCCGGTGCGCGGCGGTCGGACGGAGCAGGTCCGCCGGCTCGAGCGCATGCGAGGCCTCCGCGCCGAGCAGCATGACGACCCGGGCGGATTCGGACGCCAGTTCCCAGGGCGCGGCGCACCGGGCGACCTCGTCGTGAAGGATGTCCTCGGCGTCGCGGCCCACGTCCGCCGGCGCCCCGCCCGCGAGGGCGGCGAACAGCCGCTCGAACACGGACCGATCGAACGGCCGTGGCAGATCGCGCTTGGACGCCGTCGATCCGAGGCGGGGGACCGGGACGTCATCGTGCTCCGTGAGCCCGAGGAGCCGCGCGGCGCCGGAATCGGCGAGAGCACCGGACGCGGAGGTCCCGGCGCTCTCGTCGACGAGGATGGCGAAGTCCGCGGCCGACCGCCCGTTCGTCGCGCACGCCTCCAGGACGGCCGCCACACGCGGCGCATCGACGGAGACGGTGTCACTGGTGCGCCGCGCGCTCCAGGCCGCCGCGAGCCGTGCCTCCAGCTCCGCCGCCGCGGACGGATCGAGGAGCACCTCCCGGATGCGGTTCAGGATCGAGGCGCCGTCCGCCTGGGCGATCTCCGCCACGGTCGCCGTGGCGATCTCATGCGTCGTGGGATCGTCCGCGTCCGGTGGGCCCTCGGTGCGGGCGAGCTCGAAGCAGCGCTGGAAGTAGCGCTCCTGCGGGTTGCCGTCCGTGATGCCGAGCGCGCGTCGCGCACTCTTGAGGATCGCGAACCACTCCGCCGTCGCGCAGAGGTCCTCCGCCGCAGCCCCGATGCGCGCCGACAGCTCGCGCGCCGCAGCCCGTGACAGGGACGAACCCGCCAGGTGCGGGTTCTGCACGGGACGGATCACGAGCGGCTCGAGGATGAGCTTGACGGTGCGGGCCAGGGGACGGCCGCTGCCGTTGCTGAGGCCGGCGATGGACGGGCCGAGACCGGCCCACGCCTGGGCGATCACCTGTGCGCGCGGGACGTGCGCGTCCGTGCCGATCGCCGCGGACGTCGACAGATCCGGTGACGCGCCCATAGCGCTCAACTCTATCCAGGCCCGCCGGGGGCGGGCATTGGCGCGGGCGGGTTCCCGGGTCGACGCCGGGCTGCCGGTTTCTATCCAGGCCCGCCGGGGCGGGCGCTGCCGAGGCCTCTCAGCTCACCTGCACCAGCGCCCCTTCCTCGTCGATCTCGAGCGTGAGATCGACGTCGAGCCGCTCGAGGAACGCGTCGTCGTGGCTGACGACGAGCACGGCGCCGCGGTAGGCGCGCAGCGCCTCGACGAGCTGATCGACCGTGTCCAGGTCGAGGTTGTTCGTCGGCTCGTCGAGCACCACCAGGTGCGGCGGGGGATCGGCGAGCAGCAGCTTCGCCAGAGCCGCCCGGAACCGTTCGCCCCCGGAGAGCGCGCCCACCGGACGGTCGGTCGTCCCGCCGCGGATCAGGAAGCGCGCGAGGCGGTTGCGCAGCTCCTTCTCTCCGATCCCCGGTGCGCTCGCCGCGATGTTGTCGAACACCGAGCGCGTCTCGTCGAGCCCGTCGATGCGCTGCGGCAGGTACCCGATCCGATCCGTGTGGGCGAGAGCTCGCAGAGCGGCGGGCTTCTCGCCGGAATCCGCTGGGCCACTGCGAGATCCGTGCTGTTCTGCGAGATCCGCGCCGGAGGCGACCAGCCGCTCGAGCAGCGTGGTCTTCCCCGCGCCGTTGCGTCCGATCAGCGCCACGCGCTCGGGTCCCTGCACGATCCACTCGCGCTCGCCGTCGCCGATCGTCAGGATGCGGCGGCTGCGCGAGACCAGCGGATCGGGCAGCTCGATCTTCATCGAGTCGTCCGAGCGCACGCGCCGGCCCGCCGCGTCGAGGGCCTCGCGGGCCACCGCCTCCTTCTCGGCGACCTCCGTGCGCAGCTTCCCGGCCGAGACCTGGGCCGCGCGCTTGCGACCGTTCATGATGATCTTCGGGACGCGCTTCTCCTCGAAGGCCTTGCGCCCCATCTGGGCGCGGGTGGCGAGCTTGGACTCGGCCTCGATGCGCTGACGCTTCTCCTTCTTCAGGGTCTGCGCGGCATCGCGCTCGGCCTGCCTGGCGGCATCCTGCTCGGCATCCAGCCATGCGCGCCAGGCGGAGTACGGCCCGCCGAACACGCTCAACGTGTGCGCGTACAGCTCGGCGGTGTCGTCCATGAGCTCGAGCAGCGCGAGGTCGTGGCTGACGACGATCAGCGTGCCCTTCCAGGAGCGCACCATGTCGGCCAGCTTCGCCCTGGCATCGCGGTCGAGGTTGTTCGTCGGCTCGTCGAGAAGCGTGATCGGCGCGCGTCGCAGGCGGATGCCGGCGATCGCGACGAGGACGGCCTCACCGCCCGAGAGCTCCCCGACTCGGCGGTCCAGGAACGAAGGATCGAGGCCGGCCTCCGCGAGGGACGCCGCGGCCCGCGCCTCGATGTCCCAGTCGTCGCCCACCGCGTCGAAATGCGCGGGGTCGACGTCTCCGGACTCGATGGCGCGGACGGCGTCGAGGGCGTCGGCGATGCCGAGGAGCTCGGCGACCCTCCGCCCGGTGTCGAGCGTCAGCCGCTGCGGAAGGTACGCGACCTCGTCGCTGGTGCTGATCGTGCCGGAGGTCGGTGCGAGCTCGCCGGCGATGAGCCGCAGCATCGTGGACTTGCCGGAGCCGTTGCGTCCGACGAGGCCGGTGCGTCCGGCGCCGAAGGATCCGGACACCGCGTCCAGGGCGATCGAGCCGTCTGGCCAGGTGAACGTGACGCGGTCGAGAGTGACCGATGCGTGAAGGGTCGGGGTTGACATGGTGTCTCCTGTCGAGTGCGGGGTGCACTGACACCGGGGCTCCTCGCCCCCGGGCCGTCGGGGGCCGCGAAAGGGAGATCCCCGGGGAGGGGACGGAGGATGCCGTGTCCGTGAAGGATCGTCGGGTCAGCGCGCGGGAAGAGGGGCGCGGAGGCGACGATTCAGATCAAGGGACTTCCAGACACGGCGGACAGGACTCGTCGAGGATACCCGGGCGCTCCCGTGCGTGCAACCCGGGCGTGTCGCGTCCGGCTTGCAGGGTCCGTCGTGCGGGGGATGCCGGGGCGAGGGCGCCTGCGTAGCGTGGGGGCATGGCTGATGACGGGATGAGTCCGCACGAGGCGCGTCAGCGCGCGAGCTGGGGGATCGGCATCGCGCTCGGGATGGGCGTCGGCGTGGCGATGGGGGTCGCGCTGGAAAACATGGGCGTGGGCATCGCGCTGGGCATCGCGATCGGTGTCGGCTTCGCGGTGGCCTTCGGGGCGGCGGGACGGCACCGGCCTCCGGAAGCGGATGCCGAGGACGACGGCGCGCCGGATGACGCCCCGGAGGCCGACGGCGAACGCGGGCCGGACGACGACGAGCCGCGGAACGGCTAGCCTTCAGGCGCTCGCCTGCACCCACTTCTCGAGAAACACGCGCACGTCGGCGAGCTCGTCCTCCGAGATGCTGTGCGTGAGGCCGGGGTAGACGCGGCCGGAGAGGTCCGCGTGGTCGGGGAGCCAGGCGGCGGTGTGCGCGATCAGTTCGGCCGGGATGACGTCATCGTGCGTGCCGCGGCCCCAGAACACCGCGGGTCGCAGTTCGGCCAGCTCGGCGTCCCGCGGCAGGTCGCCCGGCGTGGCGTAGCCGCTGAGCGCGACGACGGCGTCGAACCTCTCCGGTTCGAGGCGCAGGGCCTGCAGCGACACCGCCGCGCCCTGCGAGAACCCGAGCAGCGCCACCGACGATGCGCCGGCGGCCTCGGCATCCACCCAGGCGAGGAGGGCACGGGCGGCCGCGGTCGTCGCGTCGGGAGTGCGCGCGGTCAGCCCCTCGATCGGATACCAGGATCGACCGGGCGTCGGCCAGGGCGGTGTCAGGGGAGCAGCGACCGACGCCACGTCGATCCCCTCCGGCAGGAACGGCACCAGCCCGAACAGATCGTGCTCGTCGGCCCCGTAGCCGTGCAGGAGCACCAGCAGCGGACGTCCCGAGCGCTCGCCGGGAGTCCAGCGCGTCGCGGCGGGGTCGATCCTCAGTTCCTCATCCACGCGACCATCCTGCCTGATAGAAATGTCCCATGACCGTCCGCACGCCCGACCCCGAACCCGAGGACTCCGACGACGACCTCCCGCGGTTCGGCGATGCGCCGGCGGACGCCGGCAATCCGGGCTGGCTGAGTGAGTTCGAACTCGCCGAGGCGAGGCGCCGGCTCCCGATGCTGTACGTCGAGGCGCTGCCGGTGCGCACCGACGGCGTCGGCCAGGTCACCGAGGTCGGGATCCTCCTGCGCTCGACGCCGCTGGGCGAGATGACGCGCACCATCGTGTCAGGTCGCGTGCGCTTCGGCGAGACGATCAGGGACGCGCTGTTCCGGCACGTCGAGAACGATCTCGGACCCATGGCGTTCCCCCTGCTGCCGGCGCAGCCGGTGCCGTTCGCGGTCGCCGAGTACTTCCCGATCCCCGGCGTGAGCGCCTTCCACGACGATCGGCAGCACGCGGTGTCGCTCGCCTACGTCGTTCCGGTGACGGGGACGTGCGAGCCCCGGCAGGATGCGCTCGAGGTGACGTGGTTCTCGCCCGAGGACGCGGCATCCGACGAGGTGTCCGCCGAGATGGAGGGCGGACGCGGCACGCTCATCCGCCAGGCGCTGGCGAGCCTGGGCCTCTTGAGGTAGCGACGTGACCTGGACGCCGGACGTCTGGGCGTCCCGTGAGTTCCTCGACGACCTCCGCGACTGGGTGGCGAGCGGCGTCGGCGAGGTCGTCTCGATGCGCCGCGTGAAGGATCGGCCCTGGGCTGCGGTGTGGCGGGTCGAGTCCGAGTCGGGCGTCCATTTCGTCAAGCAGAACTGCCCTGGGCAGCAGCAGGAGGCGCGGATCGTCGCGGTGCTCGCGCGCGTGGATCCCGAGCGCGTGGTGCCGCCGGTCGCCGTGGACGTCGACCGCGATCTGCTGCTCACCGCCGACCAGGGTCCGACGGTCCGCGCGAGCGGCGGGATGGATGTCGCGGGCTGGGAGGTGCTCGTGCGCGAGGCGATGCTCTTGGCGAGAGCGTCCGTCGCTCATCTGGGCGAGCTCGCGATGACGGCGCTCGACCCCGCGGACGCGGAGGGGTACGTGGAGTGCGCGCGTGACACCTGGAGCATCCCGGCGGAGTTCCGTCCCGGCGTCGCCCGCGCCCTCGGGGAGGCACGCGCCGCGGGGGAGCGGGTGGCCGAGCTGGGGCTCCCCTTGGCGCTGGACCACAACGACCTGCACGACGACAACGCCTTCGCGCGAGACGGACGCGTGCGGTTCTTCGACTTCGGAGATGCCGTCGCCGCGTCCCCCCTCGCAGCCCTGCGCGTCCCGCTCGGAGTCTGCGCGCGTTCGCTCGGCGCCGCCGAGGGCGATCCGCGCGTGCAGCGCGTGGCGGATGCCGCGCTGGAGGTGTGGAGCGACCTCGCGCCCCTGAACCGGCTGCGCGCCGCGCTCCCCGACGCGCATCGACTCGCGGCGCTCGCCCGTGCCGAGTCGTGGCACCGCGTGTTCGATTCGATGCCCGCGTCAGCGATCCCCGAGGACTATCGCGAGGCCGACGCCGACTGGCTGGCGGAGGCCGGCGCGGAGACGGGTGCAGTTTGATCCAATTTCCTATAGGATTGCCACGAGGTTCGGGAAGCGCCGTGCCTGTTCGCGCCTAAGGAGATCGCAATGACGCGCCTGTTCAACGATCCGGATGACTTCGCCACCGATTCCCAGGCCGGCTTCGTCGCCGCGAGCGCCCGATGGGTCCGCCCGGTCACCGGCGGAGTCGTCCGCTCCACCCGAGGGGCGCAGCCCACGGTCTCGGTGGTGATCGGCGGCGGCAGCGGGCACTATCCCGCCTTCGCGGGACTCGTCGGTCCCGGCCTCGCCCACGGCGCCGTGATGGGGAACCTCTTCGCCTCGCCGTCCGCGCATCAGGTCCATTCCGTGGCCACGGCGGCGCACGAGGGCCGTGGAGTCCTGCTCAGTTACGGCAACTACGCCGGAGACGTCCTGCACTTCGGGCAGGCGCAGGAGCGCCTGCGTGCGGCGGGCATCGACTGCCGAACGGTCACGGTGACGGACGACATCTCCAGCGCCCCGGCGACCGAGCGCGAGAAGCGCCGCGGCATCGCCGGTGACCTCGTCGTCTTCAAGATCGCCGGTGCCGCCGCCGAGTCCGGTCTCGGTCTCGATGACGTCGAGCGCCTCGCGATCGCCGCGAACGAGCGCACCCGCTCGCTCGGCGTCGCCTTCAGCGGGTGCACGCTGCCCGGCGCCGACGAGCCCCTGTTCACGGTGCCCGAGGGGCGCATGGCCGTGGGCCTCGGCATCCATGGCGAGCCGGGCATCGACGAGATCGACGTGCCGACGGCCGCCGGCCTCGCGGAGCTGTTCGTGAGCTCGCTGCTGGCGGAGATCCCCGATGGGGTCGATCGGGACGGCGCGCGCGTCGTGCCCATCCTCAACGGCCTGGGGAGCGTCAAGTACGAGGAGCTCTACGTCGTCTACGCCGAGGTGGACCGTCTGCTTTCGGAGGCCGGCATCACCGTCGTCTCGCCCGAGGTCGGAGAGTTCTGCACGAGCTTCGACATGGCCGGCGTCTCGCTGACGCTGCTGTGGCTCGACGACGAGCTCGAGCAGCACTGGCACGCCGCCTGCGACACTCCGGCGTTCCGTCGCGGGGCGGTCGAGGGGCGCATCGCGGTCGACGCCGTCGCGGCCGAAGAGGAGCAGCTCGTCATCGGGCCCTCGACCGACGAGTCGCGCGAAGCCGCGGGGACGATCGGCCGGGCGCTCGCCGCCATGGCCGCGATGCTGGATGCCGAGGCCGAGGAGCTCGGCCGCATCGACCGCATCGCCGGCGACGGCGACCACGGCATCGGCATGCAGCGCGGCAGCCGGGCCGCCGCGTCCGCCGCCGCCGAAGCCGTGGACGGCGCGGCCGGCGCGCGCACGACCCTGCAGCATGCGGGCGACGCGTGGGCCGACAAGGGCGGCGGGACCTCCGGCGCGATCTGGGGCGAGATGCTCGTTGCCCTCGGCACGGCGCTCGGCGACGACGCTCGCGTCGACTCCGCGGCCGTGGGCACCGGCGTCGCGCGCATGAAGGACGCCGTGATGTCCTTCGGCAAAGCCACGGTGGGCGACAAGACCATGATCGACGCGATCGTCCCGTTCGCCGATCGCCTGGCCGAGGGGCTGGATGCGGGCGACGACCTCGTGACCGCCTGGACGGCCGCGGCCGAGACCGCGACCGAAGCCGCCGAGGCGACGGCGCAGCTCACAGCGAAGCTCGGCCGTGCCCGCTCGCACGGCGACAAGAGCCTCGGCACTCCCGACCCGGGCGCGGTCTCGTTCGCGCTCATCACTCACACGGTCCTCGACATCCTGAAGGGGGATGACTGACATGGCACTTCGACTGGTGATCGGCTCCGACGATGCCGGCTTCGACTACAAGGAGCGCATCAAAGCCGACCTGCTGAGCAACCCGCTCGTGTCCGACGTCGTCGACGTGGGCGTGGACGCCGACGGGCACACGAACTACCCGACCATCGCGACGACAGCGGCCGAGAAGGTCGCCGCCGGCGAGGCCGACCGGGCGATCCTCATCTGCGGCACCGGTCTCGGCGTCGCGATCGCCGCGAACAAGGTCCGCGGCATCCGCGCCGTCACGGCGCACGACTCGTTCTCCGTCGAGCGCTCGGTGCTCTCGAACGACGCGCAGGTGCTCTGCATGGGGCAGCGCGTCGTCGGGATCGAGCTCGCGCGCCGACTGGCGAAGGAATGGCTGACGTACACGTTCGACCCGCAGAGCGCCTCGGCCGAGAAGGTCGACGAGATCTGCGCCTACGAAGGCCGCTGACATGGCGGGGCGGATGCTCATCGGCGCGAGCCTGAAGATGTACTTCTCGCACGCACGCACCGTGCAGTGGGTCTCGGAAGTCGCCGGGATCCTCGCCGAGCATCCGGCCCGCGAGTCCGTCACGGCGTTCGTGATCCCGCAGTATCCGTCGATTCCCGCGGCGATCGAGCATGCCGGCGCGCTCGCCGTGGGAGCGCAGGACGTCGCGACCGAGGATGCCGGCGCCTTCACCGGCGAGGTGTCCGCGGCGGTGCTCGCCGAGCTCGGCTGCCGCTTCGTCGAGGTCGGCCATGCCGAGCGGCGGCGGATGTTCGGCGACACCGACGAGGTCGTCGCCGCCAAGACGCACGCGGCCCTGCGCAACGGACTCACGCCGATCCTGTGCGTCGGCGAGACCGACCGCAGGGATCCGGATTCCGCGGCCGAGGTCTGCCTCGCGCAGATCCGCTCCGCGCTGTCGGATGCGGCGGACGCCGGCATCACGGGTCCGATCGTCATCGCGTACGAGCCGCTGTGGGCGATCGGCGCCCCGGAGCCGGCGGAGCCCGAGCACATCCGCGGCGTCTGCGCCCGGCTGCGGGCGGAGACGGGGGCGGACGCGTCGGTGATCTACGGCGGAAGCGCCGGTCCTGGTCTGCTCACGCGCATCGCCGACAGCGTCGACGGCCTGTTCCTCGGCCGGTTCGCGCACGAGCCGGCCGCGGTTCGTGCCATTCTCGATGAAGCGGCATCACTGACGGCGTGAGCGCCGGGTGCGAGGGAGAAGACGGATGGCGGGAGAGCGCGACGGGGGACTGCGTGGCCTCGAGACGACGATCGAGCGGCGCGGGCTGCGCGATCACGTGTACGAGCGGATCCTGCAGCTGCTGCTGAGCGGCGAGGCGGCGCCGGGGGAGCGTCTGTCCATCGACACGATCGCCCGCCAGCTCGACGTGTCGCCCACCCCGGTGCGCGAGGCGATGGTGCAGCTGGAGCGCACCGGACTCGTCACGCGCGAGGCGCTCAAAGGGTACCGGGTGGCGCCGCCGCTGGGGCTCGCACAGCTGCAGGAGCTGTTCGAGGCCCGCATCATGCTCGAGGCGCGGGCCGCACGCCTGGCGACGCCGGCATCCGAGGAGATGCTGGAGGAGCTGCGCATCGCCGAGGAGGAGCATCGCCGGATCGGCGAGCGCGTGATCACGGCCCTGCGGGCGGAGTCGTCGGATGTCGAGCTGACGACGGCGTACTTCGCCGCGGATGCCGCGTTCCACCGCGTCGTCTTCCAGCACTGCGGCAACCGCTATCTCAACGAGATGTCGGACTCCCTCGGCGCGCAGCTGCATCGGATGCGCCAGTCCGCCATGCACGGCGTGACCGACGTGCGCGAGGCGATCGCGGAGCACGAGGCCATCGTGGACGCGTTCGCGAGCGGAGACCCCGATGCTCCGGAGCGACTGATGACGCGCCACATCGAGCAGGTGCGCGCCCGGTCTCTGGACCTCGAGCAGGCCTGACCGCCCGATCCCCTCGATCGTCCGATCGTCCCTCCCAGCCCCCTGCAGGTTTCGCGACACTTCTCGGCATCCGCCACAGATACTTCCTGGCGCAATTGTCGAAAGGTGTCGCAAAAGAGGCGACACGGCTGTTCTGGATGCGTGAGTCAGGGGCCGTTGCAGGCGCGCTTGCGCGTTGCTCTATTTCCTATAGGATCTATGAAGACCGACGAGAAGTCGGAGAGAATCGTCAACGGAGTCGTCATGACCGCAACGTCGCCCCTCACCAGTGAGAACTGGCCCATCGCCGTCTGCATGCACGGGTTCGCACCCGTCGCCCCCGACGGGACGCGCATGCACGATGCGTCCGCCGAGACCTGGGACGGCGTCTTCGGCCAGATCGAGCGTCTCGGCTTCACGGCCGTCGAGATCGCCGACAGCCACATCCGCCCATCGGAGCTGACCGCCGAGCGCCGCGACGAGCTCAAGACGATCGCCGGCAGTCACGGCGTCCAGCTCATCTCGGTCCATGTCCAGCGCCAGAGCGTCATCGAGCCGGGCAAGGGCGAGGAGAACCTCGCTTACGCGCACCGCGCCATCGATGCCGCCGCCGAGCTCGGCATGCAGGTGTTCTCGACCGGGCTGCACCAGCCGTTCACCGAGGCGCAGCGCAGCGCGCTGTGGTTCTGGACCGCGCAGGGCCCCGTCGACCCCGATGACGCCGAGACTCGCGCGCTCGCGGTCAAGCGCCTGCGCGAGCTCGGCGAGCACGCGGCATCCGTCGGTCTGCCGATGTCGCTGGAGATGTACGAGGACACCTACCTCGGCACCGCCGACAGCGCCGTGCGCCTCATCGAGGAGATCGGGCTGGACAACGTCGGCCTGAACCCCGACATCGGCAACCTCGTCCGTCTGCACCGTCCGATCGAGGACTGGCGCGAGATGCACGAGAAGACCCTGCCGTACGCGAACTACTGGCACGTCAAGAACTACACGCGCGACGAGTCCGCCGACGGCACGTGGCAGACCTCGGTGCCGACGAGCCTCGAACTCGGGCTGATCAACTACCGCGCCATGGTCGCGCGCGCGATCGAGATCGGCTTCCGCGGCCCGTTCCTCATGGAGCAGTACGGCGGCGACAGCCTCGGCGTGTGCGCCACGAACCGCGACTACCTGCGGACGCTCCTCCCGGACGCCGTCTGACATCGACAGGAGACGATTGACATGACTGAACAGGAACGCCCCGTCTACGCCGTGATCGGCAGCGGATACATGGGCGGCGGCATCGCGCAGTCGCTCGCGCTGTCGGGCGCCGACGTCCGCATCGCCGACGTCGACATCGACATCGCCCGCAGCAACCGCGAGCGTCTCATCACCGAGGCGGAGCAGTTCGCCGCGGACGGTCTCTTCCCGGCCGACGCTCCCGCGATCATCGCGGAGCGCCTGACCGCCGCGACGATCGAGGATGCCGTGGCCGGCGCCTCGTTCATCGAGGAGGCCGTGCCCGAGAAGATCGAGATCAAGCACGCGACCCTGCGCCGCATCTCGGAGGCCGCGGCCCCCGACGCGGTCATCGGCAGCAACACGTCGACGATCCTCATCGGGCGACTGGCGGAAGCCGTCAGCAACCCCGAGCGGTTCCTCGGCGTGCACTTCTCCAACCCGGCGCCGTTCATCCCGGGCGTCGAGCTGATCCCGCACGCCGGCACGGATGCCGAGATCCTGCCCGTCGTCGAGGAGATCGTCGCGGCGACCGGCAAGGAGACCGCGCGCGTCAAGGACGCCACCGGCTTCGTCCTGAACCGCCTGCAGTACGCGCTGTTCCACGAGGCCACCCAGCTCGTCGAGGAGGGTGTCGCGAGCCCCGAGGACATCGACACGATCGTCCGCACGACGTTCGGATTCCGGCTGCCGTTCTTCGGGCCGTTCGCGATCGCCGACATGGCCGGGCTCGACGTGTACGCCTTCTGCTACGCGTCGCTGCAGACCGAGTTCCCCGAGCGCTTCGCGACGCCGAAGGCGCTGTCCGACCTCGTCGAGGCCGGCAAGCTCGGCACGAAGTCGGGCGCCGGATTCCTCGACGTCCCCGCCGATCGCACTCCCGAGCTGGTGGCCTACCGCAACAAGGCCTACGTCGCGATGAAGAAGCTCGTCGACGAGCTCGGCCCCGCCCCGATCCACCCCGCACAGAGCTGAAGGAGCCGACGATGGCCACTCCCTTTCCCGCAGAGCGCACCGCGATCCTGACCGGTGCGGCGAGCCCCCGAGGCATCGGCCGCGCCACGGCGTTCTACCTCGCCGAGCGCGGCTGGAACATCGGCATCATCGATGTCGACGGCGAGGCCGCAGCCCGCACCGCGGCCGAGGTCGCCGAGAAGCACGGCGTCCGCGCGGCCGGTGTCGGGGCGAACGTCGCCGACCGCGAGCAGGCCGTCGCCGCCGTCGACGCCCTCGAGGAGCAGCTGCCTCAGACGGTCGCGCTGGTGAACTTCGCCGGCGTCTCCTCCCCGATCCCGTACCTCGAGGTCACGCCCGAGGAGTGGCACCGCGTGCAGTCGATCAACCTCGAGGGCGTGCACTGGATCACCCAGCGCGTCGCGCGGACCCTGGCCGAGAACGGCGTCGGACGCCTGGTGGGCATCTCGTCGGTGTCCGCTCAGCGCGGCGGCGGCACGTTCTCGAAGACGCCCTACTCGGCATCCAAGGCCGGCGTCATCGGGCTCATGCGCTCCATCGCGCGCGAGCTGGGCCCGGTGGGGGTCACCGCGAACGTCATCTCGCCCGGACCCATCGACACCGACATCATGGGCGGCACACTGACCGACGAGCGCAAGGCCGCGATGGCCGCCGACGGCGTGCTGCCGCGCATCGGCACCCCGACGGACATCGCCGCCGCGGTCGCCTACCTGATCAGCGAGGATGCCGGATTCGTGACGGGCCAGACCCTGAACGTCGACGGCGGCCTCTACATGCACTGACGATCCCGGCACGTACGACCACCACAAAGGAGTGACATGAGTCAGACAACCGCGCCCGCACGAGAATCCGCCACCCGCAGAACCATCAAGAATCTGCGGTGGTGGATCCTCGCCTGGGCACTCGCCGCGGGCATCCTCAACTACATGGACCGCAGCGCGATCTCGATCGCCGCGCCGGCACTGATCGAGGAGCTCGGGCTGACGCGGACCGACATCGGCCTGCTGGGGACGGTCTTCAGCTGGACGTACGCGTTCGCACAGCTCCCGGCGGGCTGGCTGGTCGACAAGCTCGGGGCGAGGCGCATGTACTTCCTCGCGATCGCCGGATGGTCGATCGCGACGGGACTCATGGCGGTCGGTTCGGCGATGTGGCACTTCGTGACCTTCCGCTTCCTGCTGGGTGCGGCCGAGGCCCCGAACGGTCCGGCCAGCGCACGTCTGACTGCGGACTGGTTCCCGCGATCCGAGCGAGGGCAGGCGACGGCGATCTGGGATTCCGGATCCAAGTGGGGTCCCGCGATCGCGCCACCGATCCTGACCGGAATCCTGCTCGCCTTCGGGTGGCACGCGATCTTCGTGTTCCTCGGTGTTCTCGGTCTCGTGCTCGCTGCGGCCTTCTACATCTTCTACCGGCGTCCGGACATGCACCCCAACATCTCGGACGAGGAGCTCGCGCTCATCAAGACCGAGGAGCAGAAGCAGGACACCGGCGCCGCGAAGGTGCCGTGGCTGCGGCTGTTCGCGCACCGCCAGGTCTGGGGCATGATGGCCGGGTTCTTCTGCGTCATCTGGATCTGGAACATCTTCATCGTGTTCCTGCCGCTGTACCTGCAGGAGGAGCGCGGTGTGACCATCGCCGGCTCCGGCTGGCTCGCCGCAGTGCCCTACGTGGGCGCCGCCGTGCTCGGCATCACGGGCGGGTGGGTCATGACGCGCTACACGAAGAGCTCCGGCGTCGACCCGCTCACGGCGAAGCGTCGCGTCATGTCGGTGGCGGCGATCGTCGCCGGCGCGCTGATCTGCCTCATCCCGCTCGTCGGCGATCTCACTCTCGCCATGATCGTCATGACCGTGGCTCTCGGGTTCGTCGCCACGATGCAGGCCGCGGCGTGGGCGATGCCGGGTGACATCGTCAACTCGTCGCAGGTCGCGTCGGTCGGCGCGATCCAGAACTTCGGCGGCTACTTCGGCGGGGCGTTCGCGCCGTTGCTCACCGGCATCATCGCCGACGCGACCGGGTCCTACGCGCCGTCGTTCATCATCGGCGGCATCATCGCGGCGCTTGCCGCTGTCGCCTACACCGTTCTCGTCCGCCGGCCCATGTCCGCCGTCCCGAAGGAGTCCTGATGACGTATCGACTCGGCATCACCGATGACGCGATCGAGCCCGACGGCACGAGCGTCCACGGCGATCTCGGTCTTGCCGACCTGGAAGCCGCAGGCGTGGAGTGGTCTGTGATCGACGCGCACCCGGAAACCGACGCGGACCTCGCGGAACTCGACGCCGTGTACTCGCTCGGACATCGCGAATTCGGTGCGGCCGCCCTGGCCTCGGCGCCCCGCCTGCGGCATATCGCGCGGTTCGGAGCCGGATACGACACGATCGACCTCGACGCCTGCAGCGATGCCGGCGTGATCGTGACCAACACACCGGACGCGATCCGGCGCCCGCTGGCGCTGGCCGCGCTGACTCTCGTGCTGGCCGTCACGCACAACCTGGTGCAGAAGCACACGATCGTGACGGAGGACCGCTGGGGCGATCGCGGGCGCTGGCGCGGTACGGCGACCGATGGCTCGACTGTCGCGATCGTCGGATTCGGGAGCGTCGGCGCAGAACTCGCCCGGATGCTCCTCGCCACCGGATTTCGGGTCATCGGCGTCAATCGCCGCGGATCGAGCCCCGAGGCCGAGCTCCTCGGCGTTCCCCTGGTCTCCCTCGGGGAGGCGCTGAACGCCGATGTGGTCGTCCTGTGCGCGTCCCTGAACGCATCGACCCGCGGGATGATCGGGCGCGCGGAGCTCGCCCGGATGAAGCCCACGGCCGCCATCGTCAACGTCGGGCGCGGTGCTCTGATCGATCAGGATGCGCTCACGGCTGCTCTGCAGAACGGAACGATCCGCGCCGCGGGACTGGATGTCTTCGAGCCTGAGCCGCCGGCTCCCGACGATCCGCTGCTCTCTCTGGAGAACGTCACGCTCGCTCCTCATGCGCTGTGCTGGACCGCGGACTACACCGAGGCCGTCGTCGCCAGTGCGAACCACGCCATCATCACGGCGTCCCGCGGCGGAGCGCCGCGTACGGTTCTCAATCCCCGCGCTCTCGAACACGAGAAGTGGCGGTCCGTCACCGTCCCGACGAGAGGACGGTGACCTGATGTCCCGACCCTGGTCCAAAGGCCGCATCGCGTTCCTGGTGCTCGGAGTGATCTGCGTGGCCGTCGGCCTCGTCATGATCATCCCGGCGCTGGGAAGCTGAGGCCTGTCCCCCCCACCCACCCGACCCACCCGACCGCTCAAAGGAGCCTCATCGTGTCCTCATCCGAGTTCGGCGAGACGACGCGCGCGAACGTCACCGTCGCGCAGGGCCTGCTCAACAGCCCGCACCTCGCCAGCGGCATCCGCAAGGCGACGTTCCGCCTGATGCCGATGCTGATCATCCTCTACTTCGTGGCGTTCCTCGACCGCACGAACGTCGGATTCGCCGAAGCCGCCATGGAGGTCGACCGCGGCATCTCCGCCGGCGCGTATGCGCTCGGCGCCGGCATATTCTTCATCGGCTACGCCCTGTTCGAGATCCCGTCGAACCTGCTGCTGGACAAGTTCGGCGCCCGCTTCTGGCTCGCCCGGATCGCCATCACGTGGGGCATCGTCGCATCGCTGTTCGCCTTCGTGAACGGCGAGACGATGTTCATCATCCTGCGCTTCCTGCTCGGCGTGACCGAGGCCGGTCTCTTCCCGGGTGTCATCATGTTCCTGGCGCAGTGGTTCCCGAACAAGCGCCGCGTGCAGATGTTCGCGCTGTTCTACCTGGCGCAGCCGTTCTCCCAGATGCTCGGTGCGCCGCTGTCGGGCGGGCTCATCAGCTTCGGCGACCAGTTCACGCCGTGGGCCGGCTGGCAGGTCATGTTCTTCGTCGAGGGCATGATGGCGGTCGTCGCCGGTATCGCCTCCTTCTACTTCCTGGTCGACTCGCCGCAGAAGGCCAAGTTCCTCACGGATGAGGAGAAGCACGCTCTGAAGTCGGTCATGGAGCACGAGGACTCCGTCAAGGAGTCCGACGGTCCACGAGGCATCTGGCCGGCTCTGGTGAGCTGGAAGGTCTGGTACTTCACGATCATCTACTTCTGCCTGCAGATCGCCGTGTACGGCACCACGTTCTACCTGCCGCAGCAGGTGTCCGGCCTCATCGGACAGGACGTCGGCTGGCAGGTCGGGCTCGTCTCGGCCATCCCGTGGGCGGTGGGCCTGTTCGCCTGCTACTACGTCGGCAAGTTCGCGACCTCGGTCAAGCGCCGCCGCAACTGGGGGACCCTGTTCTTCCTCATCACGGGCGTCGCGATCCTCGTCTCGGCCTGGGCCGGTGCGAACGGGCAGAGCCTGCTCGGCATCATCGCCATCACGATCGCCGTGGCCGCGTTCCTGTCGACGGGACCGATCACGTGGTCGTTCCCGACGTCGTTCCTCACCGGCGCCGCGGCGGCGACGGGCATCGGGCTCATCAACTCGCTGGGAAACCTGGGCGGATTCGTCGCCCCCATCATGCGCACCGGCGTGAACGAGTCCGTGCCGACCGACAGCGGAGCGTGGGGTGTCGTCTCGCTCGGCGTGTTCGCGTTCCTCGGCGCGATCCTCATGTGGGCCACGCGCTACTTCAGCGCCAAGGCAGACGCGCTGCTGGTCGAGGACCAGGTCCCCGGTCACTGAGGCGCCCCGCTACGACCCGTTCGCTACGGCGATGAATGACAGGAGTGAACCATGAATCGACCTCGTATCGCGCTCACGCTCGGAGATCCGGCGGGCATCGGTCCAGAGCTCGCGGCGAAGACGCTCTCCCGCCCGGGCGTGCTCGAGCAGGCGGAGGTGTACGTGCTGGCTGACCTCACCGAGGTCGAGAGCGCGTTCCGGGACGCCGGTCTGCCGATGCCTCCGGTCGGCGAGCCGGCTCCAGGGCGGATCACCGTCCTCGACGACGGAACGGCGCCGGCCGAGCCGCCGGCCGTCGGACAGGTGAGCGAGGCCGCGGGAAAGCGGGCGCTGCATCAGCTGCAGCGTGCCGTCGACCTCGCCAAGGACGGCCGCGTCGGAGCGATCGTGTTCGCGCCGCTCAACAAGACGAGCCTGCACCTCGCGGGCATGCGCGAGGAAGACGAGCTGCGATGGTTCGCCAAACGGCTCGAGTTCGACGGGACCACGTCCGAGCTGAATGTGCTCGGTGATCTGTGGACCGCGCGGGTGACCTCCCACATCCCGATCTCGCAGGTGGCGCAGGGCATCACGGCGGACAAGGTCGCCGCCGCGATCCGTCTGCTCCACGGCGTGCTGACGGATGCCGGGATCGAGCCCCGTCTCGGCGTGTGCGGCTTGAACCCGCACAACGGCGAGAACGGCAATTTCGGGCGCGAGGAGATCGATGAGATCCGCCCCGGCGTCGAAGCGGCCGCCGCCGAGGGGATCGACGTCAAGGGGCCGTTCCCCTCCGACACGATCTTCCTGGCTGCCAAGCGCGGCGATTTCAACGGGATCGTGACGATGTATCACGACCAGGGGCAGATCGCGATGAAGCTGCTGGGGTTCAGCGGCGGAGTGACGATCCAGGGCGGCCTGCCCGTGGCGATCTCCACGCCCGCGCACGGAACCGCGTTCGAGATCGTCGGGCAGGGCATCGCGGACCCCACGTCGACGAACAACGCCTTCGACATCGCCGTGGCCGTCGCGGGTTCGCGGATCTGACCCGACCGCTGCATGGTTCGCAGCACCCCGTGACGTCGGTACCCGACTGACGTCATTCCCCGAGAGACAAAGGAGTCGTCCTCATGTCATTGCCCTCCACCGTGCGGCCTTCGCGCGTTCGTTTCCAGATCTTCGGCGTGCTCTGGATCCTCGTACTGCTGAACTTCATCGATCGAGCCGCCCTGTCGATCTCGATGCCGTTCATCAGCGAGGAGTTCGAGCTGACCCCTGAACTCCAGGGGTGGTTGCTGGGGTCGTTCTTCTGGACCTACCTGCTCTTCCAGATCCCCGGCGGCTGGATGCTCGACCGCTTCGGTCCTCGCAAGATCGTCGGATGGGCCGGTGCGATCTGGGGTGGTGCGCAGTTGCTGGGCGGGCTCGCGATGAACGGGATCTTCCTCACCGGGACTCGCCTCGGCCTCGGTGCCGCCGAGGCGCCCGTGTTCCCCGCGGCGTCGAAGCTCAACTCGCGGTGGCTGCCGTCGAAGGAGCGTGCGCGCGGCGCGACGTTCATCGACGCCGCCGGTCCGTTCGGGTCCGCCGTCGGCGGCATCATCGTCACGGCGCTCATCGGTCTCACGGGCGGGTGGCGCTGGGCGTTCATCATCACAGGGGCACTGACGGTCATCGTCGCCGTGCTCTATTACGTGTACCTCCGTGACACCCCCGAAGAACACAAGAAGGTGAACGAAGCGGAACTCGCACACATCCGCAGCGACGCCGACGTCGCCGACAGCGGTACGTCCGGAGCACTGCCGCGCGTGAGCGACTACGCAAGATCCGGCAGCTTCTGGGGCCTGTGGCTCGGACGGCTCGGATGGGCGACCGTGTGGTGGGGCATCATCTCGTGGACGCCGTCGTACCTTTCCAGCGCCATGGGCTTCGACCTCGCGTCCCTCGGCTGGGGCACGTTCCTCGTGTACGGATCCGGTGTGCTCGGCCAGTTGGTCGCCGGCTGGGCGACTGACAAGTTCCGAGCGCGTACGACGAACTACAACCGCGTGATGAAGACGATCCTCGCCGTCTCCGGCATCGGCATGATCGCGTCGATTCTGACGCTTCCGGCGATCCAGAACGGCTACGTCGCCCTGGCAGCGCTCAGCGTCGCCGTGTTCTTCAACCAGTTCGGTGGCATCTACTGGGCATTCCCGTCGTGGCTCGCTCCGAAGGAGCAGGTCGGAACCGTCGGTGGAGTCATGAACGTCGCCTCCAGCGCGGGTGGTGGGATCGCGCCTGTCGTCATGGGCTATGCGATCGCGGCGACCGGGGGATCGTACGCGGGATCCTTCCTCTTCCTGGCCATCGCCGGAGGCGTGTACCTCGTCGGGTCGATGGCGATCAACTTCAACAAGCCCTTGGCACGGGCGCGGCGGGCGGAGGTCACCGCATGACGCCCTACCGTGGGCCCGTCGTGGACGCTCATCACCACTTCTGGGAGCCGGAGCTCGGCAGGCAGCCCTGGCTGCTCCCGGATGCTCGGATCCCATTCCGCTACGGCGACTACGAGGCGATCAAGCGGAGTTATCTCCCACCGGATCTGATCGCCGACGCCGAGGGTTTCGACATCGTGGGGACCGTCACGATGGAGACGGAATGGGATCTCGACGATCCCGTCGGCGAGATGGAGTACACCCAGGGCATCGCCGAGCGCTTCGGGCTGCCGACCGCCTCGGTCGCGCACGCCGTCCTGCGGGATCCCGCGGTCGAGGCGGTTCTCGAGCGACTCGCGCACATCCCGCTGGTCCGCGGCGTTCGCAACAAGCCGGGGCAGGCGGCGTCGCCGGCTGAAGCGGCGTCGAACCCCAGCCTGTTGTCCGACGAGGGCTGGCAGTCGGGGTTCGCGCTGTTGGACAAGTACGCCCTCGATTTCGAACTGCAGGTGGCGTGGTGGCATTTCGATGAGGCTTCTGCGCTCGCCTCCCGTTTCCCGGACACGCAGATCATCATCAACCATGCGGGTCTTCCCGCCGATCGCTCTCCGGCAGGCATCGCGGGCTGGACAGCAGCGCTGCGGACAATGGCGGCGCACGAGAACGTCGCGATCAAGATCTCGGGCATCGGACTGCCCGGCGTCCCCTGGACCGTGGCGAACAACCGGATCATCGTCGAGACGGTGGCAGAGGTCTTCGGCACCGATCGGATCATGTTCGCCAGCAACTTCCCGGTCGACTCGCTCACGGGGACGTATCGGGACATCTTCGGGGGATTCGCCGAGATCGCCGCGTCGTGGTCACCGGCCGAACAGCGGGCGGCCTTTCTCGCGAACGCGGTCCGGTACTACCGGCTTCCTGAGCAACTGCTCGGCGCCTGAGGCCCGTGAGCGTCTGACGGGTGAACAGCGCGCCAACGCGCGTGCTGTTCACCCCGCCGTCACCGCCCGGGACTACCCTGCTGGCATGCGCAGAACACGACGTCTTCTCAGCGCGGCGGGCATCGGTGCCGCGATCGTCCTCTCCAGCGGCGCCGCAGCCCCGGCCCTCGCCGCTCAGCCCTCGGCCTCGGAAGCGGATGCCGTGCAAGCGTCCGCCGTTGCGGGCAGAGGTGCATCGCCCGTCGACGTCCGATTCGCGACGTTCAACGCGTCCCTCAACCGCGCAGCGGAGGGCCAGCTGGTCTCCGACCTCGCCGCGCCGGGCAACGCGCAGGCGGATGCCGTCGCCGAGATCATCCAGCGCGCGAACCCGGACGTGCTGCTCATCAATGAGTTCGACTACGACGCCGAGGGGGAGGCGCTGGAACTCTTCCAGGACAACTACCTCTCGGTGCCGCACGGGGATGCCCAGCCGGTCGAGTACCCGTACCGGTACACCGCACCGGTGAACACCGGGGTGCCGAGCGGATTCGATCTCAACGGCGACGGCCGTGTCTCGGGCGGGGACGACGCCTGGGGCTTCGGGCTGTTCCCGGGCCAGTACGGCATGGCGGTGTACTCGAAGTTCCCGATCGACGAACAGGCGATCCGCACCTTCCAGAACTTCATCTGGGCGGACATGCCCGGCGCACTGCTGCCGGACGACCCGTCCACGCCCGAGCCGGCCGACTTCTATTCGGAGGAAGAGCTCGCGGCATTCCCGCTCTCGAGCAAGTCGCACTGGGATGTTCCGATCCGGGTGTCGAAGAACAAGACCGTGCACTTCCTCGTGTCGCATCCGACGCCGCCGACCTTCGACGGCGCGGAGGACCGCAACGGTACCCGCAACCACGACGAGATCCGCTTCTGGGCCGACTACATCTCCGGCGGGAGGACCGGGTCGTACATCGTGGATGATGAGGGTCGCCGCGGCGGCCTCCGCGGCGGCGACCTGTTCGTGATCGCCGGAGACCAGAACGCCGACCCGAACGACGGGGACTCCACGGCGGGAGCGATCGATCAGCTGCTCGAGCACCGTGCGGTGAACTCCCGCTCGGTGCCGGCCGCCGACGGCGGTGCCGAGGCGGCCGTGTTGCAGGGCGGCATCAACGACGAGCACACCGGCGAGCCGGCGCAGGACACGGCGGACTTCTCCGAACCACCGGGGAATCTCCGCGTGGACTACGTGCTGCCGAGCCGGCAGATCCGCATCGTGGACTCCGCCGTCTTCTGGCCCGCGCAGGCGGACCCGTTGTCAGCGCTCACCGGTGTCTACCCGTTCCCGTCGAGCGATCATCGGCTGGTCTGGGCCGACCTCGACGTCCCGGGTGCGAAACGCGGTCGCTGACCCACCTTCGAGACAGACCCCGTCTGAGTGACGAGGCCCCGTCTTGTTCACGCCGATAGTGAGAGGTCTCGTGAACAAGGAGAGGTCTGTCGCGGCGGGCGGGCTTTGCGAGAGCGCGGACGGGCGGGCCTCCCCGGCCGCGCGTGCAGGCCCGGCTCAGTCGCGGAGCCGGCGGGCCAGCGCGTCGATGTCCGAATCGCTCACACCGGCATCCGAGAGGTAGGAACGCACGTCCAGGTCCGACAGCCATTCTCGCAGGACGGCGACACGGTCTGTGATGCGCTCCTCGATCTCCTCATCGCTGAACGCCGGCTCGACGTACCCGCCCTGTCCGGGAACCGGCGCCGCGGGCAGGTCGCGCGCGTGCCGTCTGCTCGCCTCGCGGAAGCCACCGGCGTAGTCCGCGAGGATGGCGTCGTGCTCGACCCCTGTCAGCGCGAGGAGCATCGCGGCGACCATGCCCGTGCGGTCGCGTCCGCCCGCGCAGTGGAACAGCACCGGCCCGGGCGATGCGGCCAGCGCCGAGAAGACCGCGGCGAACCGCTCCGGGTACATCCGGATGTTGTCGCCGTACGAGCGCGGATGATCCAGCCACGGGCCGCACACGCTCAGGAACTCCGGATCGTCCGGATCCTCGGTCGGCGCGTGCACGATCACGACCCCGTCGGCATGCCCCACCGACACCGCGGGGTCCGAATCGCGGCGCTGCCGCTCCGGGGCGTTGCGCAGGTCGATGACGGTGCGGACGCCGGCATCGCGCAGCGCCTGCCATCCGGCATCCGTCATCGTCTCGGGGCGACCGGAGCGGTACACGCGCCCGAACGGCGTCGTACCGCCGTCGACCAGGGCGAGCCCGCCCAGGTCGCGCAGGTTGAACGCCCCGTCCCAGTCGGTCATGCCGTCGTCAATCGTGCGATCTCCCGGATGAACGCGTCGACGTCGCTCTCCGCGGTGTCGAAGCTGCACATCCACCGCACTTCGCGTCGCGCGGCGTCCCAGTCGTAGAAGCGGAACGACTCCCGCAGGCGATCGGCGACGCCCTCGGGGAGGATCGCGAACACGCCGTTCGCCTGCGTCGGCTGCATGAACTCGACTCCGCGGATCGAGCCGTCCGCGAGCCCCGCCTCGATGCCCGAGCGCAGGCGCTGCGCCATCGCGTTGGAGTGCGCGGCGTTGCGCAGCCACAGATCGCCCTCGAGCAGCGCGATGAGCTGCGCCGAGACGAAGCGCATCTTGGACGACAGCTGCATGTTGAACTTGCGCGAGTAGATCAGGCCGTCCGAGGCCTCGGGGTTCAGCACGACGACCGCCTCCCCGAGCATGGCGCCGTTCTTGGTCCCGCCGAAGCTCAGCACGTCGACGCCGGCGTCGCGCGTGAAGGCCGCGAAGGGGAGGCCGAGCGCCGCAGCCGCGTTCGAGAGGCGGGCGCCGTCGAGATGCAGCTTCATGCCGCGCTCGTGTGCGTGGTCCGCGAGCGCGCGGATCTCCTCCGCCGTGTACAGGGTCCCCAGTTCGGTCGACTGCGTGATCGAGACCACGAGCGGCTGCGCACGGTGCTCGTCGCCCCAGCCCCAGGCCTCTCGGTCCACGAGCTCGGGGGTCAGCTTGCCGTCCTCGGTGGGCACGGTGAGCAGCTTGAATCCTCCGATGCGCTCGGGCGCACCTCCCTCGTCGACATTGATGTGGGCGGTGGATGCCGCGATCACCGCGCCCCAGCGGGGGAGCATCGACTGCAGGCCGGTGACGTTGGCCCCCGTGCCGTTGAAGACCGGGAACGCCTCGGCATCCGCTCCGAAGTGGGAGCGGAACACCTCCTGCAGCCGCTCGGTGTACACGTCCTCGCCATAGGCGACCTGGTGCCCGTCGTTCGCCGCGGCGATCGCCGCCAGGACCTCGGGGTGGATGCCGGAGTAGTTGTCCGACGCGAATCCGCGGATCGCGGGGTCATGAAGGGTGCTCACCAGGCAAGCCTATGTCGGATGTCGGTGCGGCCCATTACGCTCGACCCCATGGACCGGACGATTGCTCGACGCGCCTTCGCGAATGTCCTCGTCAACACCCTGATCGCCAACGTGACCACGAGCTTCCTCTGGTTCGCGCTCACCTTCTGGGTGTACATCGAGACGCAGTCCGTCCTCGCCACGGGCATCATCGGCGGGGCCTACATGCTCTTCGTCGCGATCTTCGCCATGGCCTTCGGGACGATCGTCGACCGGCACCGCAAGCACGCCGTGATGGTGCTCTCCAGCGTCATCTCGGCCGTGGCGTTCGCTATCGCGGGCATCCTCTACCTGTGGCAGCCCGAAGCGCAGCTGCTGAACCTCGGAGCGCCCTGGTTCTGGCTGTTCTCCGGGATCATCCTGTTCGGCGGCGTCATCGAGCAGCTGCGCAACATCGCCCTCTCGACGACCGTGACGCTGCTGATCGAAGAGGACAAGCGCGCCAACGCGAACGGCCTGGTCGGCACGGTGCAGGGCATCGCGTTCCTCGTCACCAGCGTGTTCTCCGGCCTGTCCATCGGATTCCTCGGCATGGGCTGGACGCTCCTCATCGCGATCGTGGCGATGGGGCTGACGTTCCTGCATCTGCTCTTCGTGCGCATCCCCGAGAGCGAGCCGCACCCGGATCCCGACGCGCCGAGCGCCCTGGACTTCCGCGGCAGCGTCACGGCCATCCGGCTGGCACCGGGACTGTTCGCGCTGATCGTCTTCTCCACGTTCAACAATCTCATCGGCGGCGTGTACATGGCGCTGATGGACCCCTACGGGCTCACGCTGTTCAACGCGCAGGAGTGGGGCTTCGCGCTGGCGTTCTCCTCGACGGGCTTCCTCATCGGCGGTGCACTGGTCGCCAAGTTCGGGCTCGGCAAGCGGCCTGTGCGGACCCTGCTGCTCGTCGTGATCGCGATGGGGCTGCTCGGCTCCGTGTTCATGCTGCGGGAATGGTGGCCGCTGTACGTCGTCGGCATGTGGGTCTACATGATGCTGGTGCCGCCGGCCGAGGCGGCGGAGCAGACCGTGATCCAGAAGGTCGTGCCGTTCGAGCGGCAGGGGCGCGTGTTCGGCGTCGCCGCGGCGATGGAGGCGGCAGCCGCTCCGATCACGGCGTTCCTCATCGCCCCGATCGCCGAGTTCCTCGTCATCCCGTACATGGACAGCCCGGCCGGTCAGCGCCAGTGGGGCTGGCTCCTGGGCGAGGGAGAGGCCCGCGGCATCGCCCTCATCTGCCTGTTCGCGGGGATCGTCCTGGTCGTGGCCGCGGGCGTCGCCTTCCTCACGCGTTCGTACCGCAAGCTCAGTGAGCTGTACGCCACGGCTCCGGAGCAGGAGGTCGGCCCGGATGCCGAGGCGCACGCCGGGGCCGACGAGCATCAGGATGCCGCGGCATCCGGCTCTGCGCACTCTCCGGACGCTCCGCCGCCCGTGCGTGGCATGCCGCCCGAGATCCCCGAACACCGGTCCTGAACGCCGAAACAGGTTCTGCGACACCTCTCGGCATCCGCGCCACGTCCTTGCTGGCGCATTCGTCGAAAGGTGTCGCGGAACCGCTCAGAGATCGATGATCCGGTCGTTCAGCGCGGAGGCGTCGGTATCCCAGAGGGCGAGCACGGCGGCAGCCAGGGCATCCGGATCCAGGCTCTTCGCCCGGAAGACGACGGCTGCCGCGCGAAGCGTCTCCCCGGCGTCCCGCGCGGACTTCGCGTAACCATGCGCCACGGCCCTGGTCCAGGCTTCGCTCGCGGCCTTGATGGCTGCGTAGTTCGCCCCGCCGGCCAGAGGGCGGGCGACGGCGGTCGACGACACGATCGCGAACCGGCCGGCGTCCGACGCTCGAAGCGCTGCGTCGAACGCCCGGCTCGTCGCGCGAACCGACTGCAGCGCGGGCAGCAGAGCGTCGAAGTCCTCGTCGCCCTGCCCCGCGAGGCCGCCGCCTCCGCGCCAGCCGCCGACCAGCGAGATGACCCCGTCCACCCGGCCTGTCCGGGCGGCGAGAGAAGACATGGCGGCGAACGACGTCGCGTCCGCCACCTCGACCCGGGCGCCGGCATCTCGCAGCTCCGCGAGCCGCTCCGATGAACGCCCGGTCGCGATGACGCGCGCGCCGGCCCCCGCCAGCGCACGAGTCACCGCCCTCCCCGCAGCACTGGTCGCCCCCGCGACCAGCACCACGCGCCCTGCGGCCCCCGCTTGGCTCATTCCGGCTCCTTCCGAGGGCGCGATCGCCCGGTCAGTCGTCCGTCCCGCGGATCCCGGAAGTCGAGGCGATCACATCGCGCATCTTCTTCTCCAGGGCCTCGAAGAACATCGACAGCGGGAACTCGTCGGGGAGCACGGCATCCGTGTACCCCTTGGGAGCGCCAGCGAGCACCTCGTCCGGGAGGCCGCGCGCCCACGCGGATGCCGGGTTCGGCGTCACCACCGAACTGACGAGCTCGTACGCGGCGAGCCAGTGCGCGGTCTTCGGCCGGTCGATCGAGCGCCAGTACAGCTCGTCGATCGCGGAGCCGAGGGCGATCACGGCATCCGGAACGCCGTCCCAGTCGAACGCGAGAGCCGTGTCGGTCCAGTGCAGCACGCCGCGCTGGTGCAGCCACGCGAACAGCAGTTGCCCGCCGAGTCCGTCGTAGTTGCGCACCCGCGTGCCGGTGATCGCGAACCGGAAGATCCGGTCGAAGATCACCGCGTACTGCACGAGGCCCGCGTGCTCGAGCATCTCCCGCTCGGCATCCGACAGGTCCTCCCCGTCCGCGGCGCGGGACGCGAGCCGTCGCTGGATCGCCACCGACTCGCGGAACGCCGTCAGGTCGCACCGCAGCTCCTCCAGCGAGTAGAGGAAGAACGGCATCCGCTGCTTGATCATGAACGGATCGAAGGGCAGGTCTCCGCGCATGTGGGTGCGGTCGTGGATGATGTCCCACATCACGAACGTCTTCTCGGTCAGATCCTGGTCGTCCAGCATCCGCGCGGCCTCCGCGGGCAGGTCGAGCTTGGTGATCTCGGCGGCGGCGCGGACCACGCGCCGATAGCGCGCCGCCTCGCGATCCTGGAAGATCGCCCCCCACGTGAACGGCGGGATCTCGCGCATCGCGACGGTCTCGGGGAACAGCACCGCCGAGTTCGTGTCGTATCCGGGTGTGAAGTCGATCAGCCGCAGGGACACGAACAGCTTGTTGCCGTAGTCGCCGGCTTCGAGCTCGGCGACGAAGTCGGGCCAGATCGCCTGCACGATGAGCGCCTCGACGAGCCGGTCGCTCGATCCGTTCTGCGTGTACATCGGGAAGACGACGAGATGCCGGATGCCGTCGACGCGGTGCTGCTGAGGCTGGAACGCGACGAGCGAGTCCAGGAAGTCCGGGACGCCGAAGCCGGTGTCCGCCCAGCGCCGGAAGTCCTCAACCGAAGCCGCCAGGTATTCGGCGTCGTGAGGGAACGCGGGGGAGAGGGCGCGAATGCCCGCGATGATCGCGGCGACGTGCGCCCGGGCGGCGTCGTGGTCGGCGGCGTCCGGGATCGACCCGTCCTTGACCTGCAGCTCCCGGATCGCGATCGCGGCGTCCTTCAGCATCCGCCAGGCAGCGCTCGACTCTGCGGTCCGAGCGTCCTCGACGACCTCGGGCTCGCCGATGATGGCCTTGACAGCAGGAAGAGTGGACATCGGGACCTCCGATCCGGACGATTGGCGGAAATTCTCCGGTGGATACCGGATGCAACCGATATTCTTCCATGCATGGATGATGCTGTCGACCGCGCGATCCTCGCCGAGATCTCCCGGGATGCGCGAGCCACCCTCGCGCAGCTGTCCGATGCCGTGGGGCTGGGGACCTCCGCCGTGCAGTCCCGGCTCAAGCGCCTCGAAGCGCGCGGCGTCATCACGGGTTACCGTGCGCTGGTCGATGCCGAGCGGGTCGGGAAGCCTCTCTCGGCCTTCATCGAGATCACGCCCCTGGACCCCGCGCAGCCCGACAACGCCCCCGAGCTTCTCGAGCACCTCTCGGCCATCGAGGCCTGCCACTCGATCGCCGGAGATGCGAGCTACATGCTCTTCGTCCGCGTCCCCTCCCCGCGGGCGCTGGAGGAGCTGGTGCGCGACGTGCGCCTCGCGGCCAACGTCAGCACGCGCACCACGGTCGTCCTGCAGACGTTCTACGAGAATCGTCCCGTCGTCCCGGCCGAGTGACCTGCCGCGGCGCTCAGAGCACCGCGCCCACCATCGCCTCGCCGAGCGGGGTGCGCAGATGCAGCACTCGGTTCCCGCTGCGCTCGCTCCCGACCAGCCCCGCCTCGCGCAGCACCGTCAGGTGATGAGATGCCGTCGACGCCGCGATCCCGGCGTCCGCTGCCACCTGCGATGTGGTGCGCGCGGACCCTGCAGACAGGAGGATGCCGGCGCGCGCGGGACCCAGAAGAGCGCCGAGGGCTGCAGCGATCTCCGTGGCGTCGCGCGCCCAGCCCGCCGTGACGCCCCGAGCCGGATAGAACAGCGTCGGCTGCGCCGGGGGCTCGGTGAGCACCATGCACCCCCACGACGACATGACGCTCGGTACGAGGACCAGACCACTGCCGCGGCAGTCCACCTGCTCGCTGTGACGGCGCAGACGGACGCGCACTGCTCCGTCGCCCCAGCTCACGTTCGGGTGCAGGTCGCCGGCCATCGCGTGGATGCCCGATGTCGCGATCGTGCGCGACCGGGCGGCGATGTCGGCGCGCAGCAACCGCTCCAACTGCGGCCACACCGGGGCCATTGCCGCGTCCCACACGTCCGACCAGGCCTGCGCGATCAGACGACGTGCGCGGACGGGATGCTCCCGCATGTCCTGCAGGGCCCGCTGCCGGGCACCGCTCGATCGCAGCACCATCTTGCCGAAGTCGACGCGCATGGGATCGAGCTCCGCCGAACGCAGGGCGTCGAGCTCCTCCTCGGCGGTCATGTCCCAACGCGGCGCGGCCGTGAGGAAGTCCGGCATGTACCCGTCATCGCCGATGACGGCCGCCAGCAGGCCGAAGCTCTCGCGGGGGAGGCGATCCCGCACCGTGCGCAGCCAGCCCCACTGGAGCGGATGCTGGGCCGGGCGCAGCAGTACGCGTACGGCGTGCGCGAGCTCGTGCCCGGGGGAGATGCCGAACCGCACTGCCTGGATGTCGCCCGGCGTGAGGTGGAACTCGACCCGGTGATGGGGATGCTCGACGCCCTCCACCGGAGCCGTATTTCGATCCACATCGAAACTCTAGGACGTCGCCATGGCCCTGTCGAGACTGATGTCATGAACCGCACACCATTCCCCGACGGAGTCGTCGCCGCGGAGGACATCCGCCTCGGCTCCGGTCGAAGCCGCAAGTTCGTCGGTGCCGAGCACGGCGCCGACGTGTCCTACTTCTACGTCGAGAATCAGCCGGGCGAAGGGCCGGGACTGCACTGGCATCCCTACTCCGAGACCTGGGTCGTTCTCGAGGGCGTCGCGCGCATCACGCGCGGCCAGGAGACCTTCGACGCCGTCGCCGGCGACACGGCGACGGTCGCCGCGCGCGTGCCGCACGGATTCGTGAACGCCGGCACCGGCGTGCTGCGCATCCTGTGCATCCACGCGTCCGCCATCATGATCCAGACGTTCCTCGACGAGGACTGACGAAAGCAGGAGACGCATGTCCTTCCAGGCCTACCTCGACAACATCGAGACCAAGACGGGGCTCACCCCGAGGCAGTTCATCGACCTCGCCGCGGAGAAGGGATTCGGCGCGGACACAAAGGCCGCACCCATCCTCGAATGGCTCAAGGCCGACTACGACCTTTCACGCGGCTACGGCATGGCCCTCGTGCACGTCATCACGAAGGGCCCGCAGATCAGCGCGAAGCACGTCGGCACCGACGGCGCGCACGCCGACCCGTCCGACACGCTGTGGCTGGACGGGAAGGCCACCAACCCGCAGTCCGGAAAGGAGAACGCATGACCGTGCGCGTCGACCTCAACATCTCCCTCGAGGGATTCGCGGCGACAGCGGATCAGACGCCGGAGGACCCGATCGGCCGGGACTGGATGCGGCTCGTCGCCGCGTACACGGGCACCCGGACGATGCAGGAGCGCGTCTTCGGCGACACGTCGGGGGCGGGCACGACCGGTGTGGAGGAGAAGTACGCCAGCGCGTACTTCCAGGGGATCGGCGCCGAGATCATGGGCGCGGGGATGTTCGGTCTGCACCTTCACGGCGACGACCCCGAGTGGCGGGGCTGGTGGGGCGACGAGCCGCCGTTCTCGTGCCCGGTCTTCGTTCTCACCCATGTGCCGCGTCCGTCGATCGCCTTCGACAACGGCACGGTGTTCCACTTCGTCGATGCGTCACCCGAGAAGGTCCTCCGCCGCGCGACCGAGGCGGCCGCAGGCGCGGACGTGCGCGTCGGCGGCGGCGTCGACGTGGTCCGGCAGTTCCTCTCCGCGGGGCTCGTCGACCGGCTGCACGTCGCGGTCGTCCCCATCGTGCTCGGCCAGGGGATCCGGCTCTGGGACGGTCTGCGCGGGTTCGAGGACGGCTATGACATCACGAGCGAGGTCGCCGAGAGCGGTGTGACCCACATCACGTTCACGCGCCGCTGACGCCAGGTGAGACAAGGATGCTGCCACTAGGATTCCGTCCGTGGCAGCATCCTCGAACCGCAAGAAGAACACCAAGCGCCGGCCGACCCGTACCAGCGGCAACCCGGCCAAGCGTCCCGTCGTCGAGGCGGGACCGGTCACGGTCCGGGACTGGGTCGGGGCGGCGCGCCTGAGGACCCTGCCGCTCGCCGTCGCCCCCGTGGTCATCGGCACCGGTGCCGCCCAGCTGGTGGACCCGAACCTGCACTGGGTGATCGCGCTCGCGTGCCTGGCCGTGGCCGTCCTGCTGCAGATCGGCGTGAACTACGCGAACGACTACTCCGACGGCATCCGCGGCACCGATGCGCACCGCGTGGGACCCGCCCGCCTGACCGCTTCGGGCCGCGTTCCTGCGCGGCGCGTGCTGACCGTCGCCCTGGTGTTCTTCGCGCTCGCCGCCGTCGCGGGCCTGTCGATCGTGATCCGCACGCAGCAGTGGTGGATGCTGGCAGTCGGCGCGGTGTGCATCGTCGCCGCCTGGTTCTACACCGGCGGCAAGCGCCCGTACGGATACTTCGGGCTCGGCGAGGTCTTCGTCTTCGTGTTCTTCGGACTCGTCGCCACCCTCGGAACGACCTGGGTCCAGGCGTTCGCCCTGCCGCACGAGGCGTGGCTGGGAGCCGTCGCGGCCGGCCTGTTCGCATGCGCCGTGCTGCTCGCGAACAACCTGCGCGACATCGACCAGGACAGCGTCGCCGGAAAGCGCACGCTCACGGTGCTCATCGGCAGGCGGGCCACGCAGGTGCTGTACACGCTGTTCCTGCTCGTGCCGTTCGTGATCTCGAGCGTCATCGCGCTGCTCTACCCGATCGGGTGGCTCGCGCTGCTCGCGCTCCTGGCCGGCCTTCCGGCGCTCGCGATCGTCTGGAGCTATCGGCGGGCGGGCGAACTCGTCATCGCGCTGGGGCTCACGTCGCTCACGTCCGTGCTGTACGCGGGAGCGCTATACTGGGCGTTCGTCGGCTGATCCGGTGCGCCGAGGATCTCAGTCCTCGGCGGTCGCGGCATCCTCTGCGGCGGCGTCCTCGGCGGCCGTGTTCTGCGTCCGGCCCTCGGCCCGCGCCGTCCGGCGCTCGTGGATGTCGCTGGACGCCTCGGTCAGCGGGCGACGCAGGAAGAGGAACGAGATGCTCGTGCCGATGAGCGCGGCGAAGATCGCGGTCAGCCACCAGTACTCGCGCAGGATCGGGAAGAACAGCCACATGACGGCCAGGGGGACCAGGAACGCCAGCAGCCGCAGCACGGAGTACACGAGGAGGGGCGGCAGCTTCTTCACCCGGACATTCTAGGCGGCGCGCCTGTGCGGCATCCGTGCCCGGATGCCGCACAGGGACGTCGTCAGCTGCTGCGCCGGATGGCGCGGATGCCGACCGCGAGTCCGACGACCGCGACAGCGGCCGCAGACACCCAGCCCCACACCATCGCCGCGTCGGCGAAGTCCCCGGCGAACAGGGCGCGCTCGGCCTGGACGACCCAGTTGACGGGGTTGACCGACGCGACCACGCGCATCCATGCCGGTCCGTCGTCCAGCGGCAGCAGCATGCCGGACAGGATGAGCAGCGGGAAGATCAGCGACTGCTGCACGCCCCAGAACAGCCACTCGCGGTCCTTCGTCCCGAGAGCGAGTGCGTAGGACAGCGAACCGAGCCCGACACCGAAGACGGCCAGCAGCGCGAGGCCCACGAGCAGCCCCAGTGGATCGATCGTGAAGCCGAACGGCCACGCGATGAGCACGATGATCAGGGCCTGGACCACGATCGGCGCGATCTCCTTGAGGGCGCGTCCGATGAGCAGCGAGGAGCGCGCGAGCGGAGCGACCAGGGTGCGCTCGTGGGAGCCGGTCATCATCTCGTACTGCAGGTTGGAGCCGGTCGCTCCCGTGCCGAACAGCACGATCATGACGAGGACGCCCGGCACGAACCACTGCAGCGTCTCGCCGGCCGGCTGACCGGAGCCGCCGACGAGCAACGGCGCGAACAGGCCGAGGAACACGAGCGGCTGGAGCAGGCTGAAGATCAGCGTGAACGGATCGCGCAGGGTCGGCTTGAGCTCGCGCACGAGGACATTGCGGGTGTCGCGCACCAGGTTGGCGCGCACGAGGGTGTCGGTGGTCATCGGAGTGCTCCTGTCTGGGATGAGGTGTCGGCCGCGCTGTCCGCGTGGTTGGATGCCGGGGCGCCGGCCTCGTCGTCCGCCGACGGGGCCTCCTCGCCCTCTCCCGCCTCGCGCAGCGTGCGACCGGTGAGGGCGAGGAAGACGTCGTCCAGCGTCGGCGGGACTCCGGTGGCGCTGCGGACGGAGATCCCCGCGGCGTCCAGGTCGCGGATCACCGCCGGCAGCAGGCGGTCGCCCTCAGGGACGGCCAGGGAGAGCGAGGCGTCGTCGCGCGTCACGTCGCGGTCCGTGAGTCGCGCGACGATCGGCAGCGCCGAGGCCGCCTCCGCGGCATCCGCGAAGCCGAAGGTCAGCACGTCTCCCGCGAGGGTCGCCTTCAGTGCGGCGGCGTGGTCGTCCGCGATGATGCGGCCGCGGTCCATCACCATGACGCGCTCGGCGTAGCGGTCGGCTTCCTCCAGGTAGTGGGTCGTGAGGAAGACGGTGGTGCCGTGCTCCCGGCGCAGCTGCAGGATGTGCTCCCACAGGTTCGCCCTGCTCTGCGGATCCAGGCCCGTGGACGGCTCGTCGAGGAAGAGCAGCGGCGGCGCGTGCATCAGGCCGAGCGCGATGTCGAGGCGGCGCTTCTGACCGCCGCTGAGCTGCTGCACCGTCCTGGTGGCGAATCCCGCCAGGTCGAGCGACTCGATGAGCTCGTCCGCGCGGCGGACGCTGGCCTTCTTGGACATCCCGTAGAAGGCGCCCTGGCTGAGCAGCTCGTCGCGCACCCGCTGCGCGAAGCTGCCGCTGGTGAGCTGACCGACGTAGCCGATCCGGGCGCGCACGCCCGCGGCATCCGCGCGGATGTCGCGGCCGACCACGCGTGCCGTGCCTGACGTGGGGGGAATGAGCGTGGTGAGCATGCGGAGGCTGGTGGACTTGCCCGCTCCGTTCGGACCGAGGAACGCGACGAGCTCGCCCCGGTTCGCTGCGAAGGTGAGGTCGGTGACGGCGGCGACCTGTGCCTTCTTGACGGTGAAGACCTTGGTCAGGCCCTCGGTCTCGATGATGTGTTCGTGTGCCATGCACCGAGCGTAGAAATCAATGCGGACAGATCCTGTCCGCATGATGAGACAATCTTGAGGACATGACCGACACCACCTCGCGAGCACTCGCGCTGCTCACCCTGCTGCAGACGCATCGGCACTGGTCGGGAGCAGAACTCGCCAGACGCCTCGCCGTCACCGAACGCACCGTGCGGCGCGACGTCGACCGTCTGCGCGAGCTCGGCTATCGGGTCGAATCGGCTCCTGGGTCCGCCGGGGGCTATCGTCTCGAGGCGGGCAGCGCCGTCCCGCCGCTGCTGCTCACCGATGACGAGGCGGTCACGATGGCGATCGGGCTGCGCGTCGCGGCGACGCAGCAGCTGGTCGGCGGCCCTGAGGTGTCGCTCACGGCCCTCGCAAAGCTGGAGCAGGTGCTGCCGGCGGTTCTGCGTCGCCGAGTGAACGCGCTCGCCTCGGCCGTCCATCCCTCGCGCCTCGGGCAGGGTCCCGCCGTGTCGCCGGTCGTGCTCGGCGAGCTCGCGCTCGCCGCGCGCGACGGGGAGCGCGTGCGGCTGCGGTACACGGACGCCGCCGGGGTCCGCAGCACCCGCCGGGTCGAGCCGCACGTGCTCTCGCCCGCCGACCGCAAGTGGTATCTGCTGTGCTGGGACCTCGACCGGGACGACTGGCGGACCTTCCGCGTGGATCGCATCGACGAGGTGGAGCACACCCGCGTGCTCTTCTCGCCGCGCGCGATCAGCGAAGAGGAGGTGGCCGAGCGCATCCTGCTCGCGACGTCCTGGTCCCCGCAGAAGGTCGAGGCCGACGTCGTCATGGACCTGCCGCTGGAGGAGATGCAGGAGCACTTCGGCGTGTGGGCGCAGGGCGCGACCGCGGAGGATGCCGCACGCACGCGCTGGCCGATCGGCGGCGGCGACTGGCGCGAGGCGCTGTACGGAATGCTCTACATCCCGGCCGGCGTCGAGTACGTCACGGACTTCCCCGAGCCGGAGCGGTCCGAGCTGCGCGAATCGCTCGAGCGCGCGCTGCGCGCCCTGGGCGCCGAGCCGCCGGACCCGCGTCACGAAGCGTCATCCGTCGACTCATAGGTTTATCCCAGGTCGCGACCCTGGCCACGATGGTCACGGCCAGGTAACGTCGACCCCGTCGCACGACATCGCGGCGGTCCGGGCGGTCCCGGGCTCCGGCTCATACCTGAGAGCGTTGCGGGTTCGACTCCCGCCGCCGCGTCCACTCCCGGTCGGCCGGGCAGGCATCACTCCGATGCGGACGGTCGCAGCACCACCTTGATGCATCCGTCCTCCTTGCGCTGGAACGTCCCGTACAGCTCGGGCGCATCCTCCAGCGGAGCACGGTGGGTGACGAGATCCATCACGCCGAGCGGGTCGTCGGGGTCCTCGACGAGCGGCAGCAGCTCGTCGACCCAGCGCTTCACGTTGCACTGCCCCATCCGCACGGTGATCTGCCGGTCGAACAGCGTCTTCATCGGGAGCAGATCCGCGTCGCCCGCATAGACGCCGCTGACCGACACCGTGCCGCCGCGGCGGACGAGGTCGATCGCGCTGTACAGGGCGCCGAGACGATCGATCCCGGCCTTGCCCATCACTCCGCGCGCCAGCGCATCGGGGAGCAGCCCGGTCGCACGCTGCGCCACGGCCACAGCCCGGTGCCCGTGCGCTTCCATGCCCACCGCGTCGATCACCGAGTCGAAACCACGCCCACCGGCGGCCGCGACCAGATCCTGGACGATCGTGTCGGTGAGATCGTAGGCCAGCACGCCGTGTCGCTCCGCCATGGCACGTCGCTCGGGCACCGGGTCCACCGCGATGACGCGGTGACCGTGAAAGGCCCCGATCCGGGCCGCGAGCTGTCCGACCGGTCCCAACCCGAGCACAGCGAGGGTTCCGTCCTCCGGGACCTGCGCGTAGTCCACCGCCTGCCAGGCGGTGGGCAGGATGTCGCTGAGGAACAGGTAGCGCTCGTCGGGGAGTCCTTTGCGGACGCGGATGTGGTTGTAGTCCGCCAGCGGCACGCGGAGGAGTTCGGCCTGCCCGCCCGGAACCTGCCCGTACAGCTTCGTGTATCCGAACAGGGCCGCTCCGCTGCCGTACTCCTTCACCTGGGTCGTCTCGCACTGCGACTGCAGCCCGCGCCGGCAGAGGAAGCAGTGCCCGCACGCGATGTTGAACGGTACGACGATCCGGTCGCCGACCGACAGCTCGGTCACGGCGTCGCCGGTCTCGACGACCACGCCCATCGCTTCGTGGCCCAGGATGTCGCCGGGATCCAGGTACGGCCCGAGAAGCTCGTACAGATGCAGATCCGAGCCGCAGATCGCGGTGGACGTGACGCGGATGATCGCATCTGTCGGCTCCTGGATCGTCGGATCCGGGACGTCCTCAACGCTGACGCGGCGCGTCCCCTGCCACGTGAGCGCCCTCATTCTCCGGTCTCCCGTTGGAGTTCTCCGGTCTCCCGTTGGAGCAGTTCTGCCGTCATGCGCATGCTTCCTTCCGTCGGCTCAAGTCTCGAATCGACGAAGCGACCTCGGGAGGGGGTTGACAGGCCGTGCGGAGCGGATGGGAGGCGCCTGTGTCGCACGTGCCGGAAGATTCTTGCGGTTTCCGCGTAATGGATGCAACGGGATGAACTCTCATGGGTGACGGGCCTACCCGAAGGGCCCGTCGTCCATGGTGCCGCCCCAGCGGTGCCGACGCACAGGCGCGTGATCTTCACGCGCCTTTTCGGCGTACACACGGGGACTAAGGGGAGAAATGTCCGAACACATCGCGCCGCGCTCGCGCGCGCGCACATTCGTCCACTGGCTGGCCGGGATCCTGGTCGCTCTGCTCGCCGTCGGAGGCCTCGGCACTCCGGCGTTCGCGGCGGGCGGCAAGGTCACGCTGTTCCCGGTGGAATCCGGGACCAACCACAACGGCATGCCGGTGCTGACCGAAGGCGGAACCTACCGCCTGCAGTTGGGCTACGGGAGCATGGACGACGGAGCCGTGGTCGAGATCGCACTGCCCGAGGGCATCACGATCCCCGACCCGGCGCTGGTCGTCCCGGCGGGGAACACCGCCGTCGAATCGCTGGCCGTCAACGACGCCGGGCGGCTCGTGGTGACCTTCAGTGATCCGTTTCCCGCGGACGTCAATCAGGGCGTGCTGGACCTGAGCTTCACGGTCGACGTGGTCGAGCAGTCCGAGGTCCGCGACCTCGTCTGGGAGGTCGACGGCGAGCGGACGACGCAGAAGGTCATCGTCACCGAGCAGGGCGACAGTCCCCAGAACGTGAACGACGGGGCGCGCAAGACCGTGTCCGGCGTGTCGATCCCGCACACGATCGTCGACGGGACCGTCGTCTTCGACGAGAGTGTCCTGGACATCGAGATTCCCTACACGATCACGGTCTCCAGTGCTCAGGCGCGCAGCGTGACGATCGCCGACACGCTCGGCGATCACCTCGCGTTCGTCGCCGGTTCGTTGTCCGGATCGAAGGTCGTCCGCGACGAGAACGGTCTGAACCCGACGCGCACGGAACTCGCCGAACTGCCTGACATCTCGGGCGGATCATTCGCCCACGAGTTCGAGGCCGAGGCACGCTCCGTCTACACGTTCACTTACGGGGCGAAGATCGCGGATGCCGCGGCGCTCGCCGAGCTGCGCGACGAACTGCAGGCCGCGTACGACGCCGTGGACCCGCTCGACGGCGGCAGCTATTCCGTTGTGCTGACCAACTCCGCCGAGATCAACGGCCGCACGAGCGCGACCGAGACGCGGATCGGCGGCACCGTGAAGGGGCAGGAGCGTCCGGGAACCGGCACCGCCTTCAGCAAGACCGTGGACCGCACCGAGGTCGCTCTGGACGAGCGGCTCGAGGCGGGAGGCGAACTGGCCGACGGCATCCCGGTGACCTACACGCTCGGCGCGGATCTCACCGTGTTCGCGGACTTCGCCGACGGGCCCTTCGCCCTGACGCGCAACGTCGTGATCCGTGACACGCTGGCGGATCAGGCGTCCTGGAACATCGAGGACGACGGATTCCTGCACCTGACCGACCAGAACGGCGAGCAGGTCGCGCTGGCTCCGGCATCCGATCTGACCGGCGATGTCGAGCAGGCGATCGCCGCCGACGCCTACGTCGGTACGTACGCGATCTCGGGCCGCAACCTCTACGTGAACATCGGCAAGGACGTCTCGAAGAAGTACACGCTCACGGCGAAGGCCACCATCGAGGCACTCCCGTCCTGGGCCGCCTCGCAGACGCCGTACGACACGCGATACCGCGTCGACAACAACGCCTACTTCGTCTACGCCGACGGACGGTACGAGGCCAAGGGGGCCTCGACCACGATCATCGTGCCGAAGGACACGTCGGGAGGGGTGGACGATCCGTCCCGGTTCGCCAAGACCACCCGCGGCGGCACGATCACCGTCACCTCGGGCACGGCGGCGCTCATCCCGTACACGTTCACCGTAGGGCGGGGCGTGGGAGACGCGGCGTCCTCGCGCATCGTGGACGAGATCGATCACGACGTGTTCGACGTGACGGAGGAGACGCTTCCGCAGATCAAGGAATCGATCACCGGCACCTACGCGTGGAACTACCCGCTCGACGGAGACACGTTCGATGTCGCGCTGGATGAGACCGGCGACCTGGTGATCACGCCGAACGCGGCGTTCCCGAAGCAGGCCTCGTGGGGCGCGGACGCGCCGGCGCCGTACACCGACACCTGGAACATCACGGTGACGCTGCCCACGCATGTCCTGCAGGGCAAGCAGACGATCGACGTGGACAACTCCGCACGGTACGAGGGTGCCGACCAGGAGATCGTCTACACGTCGAGCTCGAGCACGACGGCGACGACCTTCGGCAACGAGATGGAGGTGCGCAAGAGCGTCTACGACGCCGCGAACGACTCCTTCACGTCGAACCTCCGCGTCGAGACCGACGCCGAGGGCGCCCTGGTGGAGGACGAGTTCATCTACCGCGTCGAGCTGATGCCGCACGGCACGTTCTCGAACATGGTCGAGGACGTCGTGGACGTGCTGCCGGCCGGCGTCGAGTTCGTGGGATTCGTGCCCGAGGATCAGGTGGCCGAGGGGAGCACGACGAGCGGAGCGACGTACGCGATCCCGGGATCGAACATCGTCGCGTCCTACGACGTGGAGTCGGACACGGTGACGCTTGCCCGAGGACGCCTCGTCTCGGGGCAGGCGGTGGCGCTGCACTTCAAGGTGCGCGTCGTCGAGCATGAGGCGAACGTCGGCATCACGAACGTGATCGGTTCCGTCGGCGCCACCATCACGCCGACGAACGACTATCCGCTCAGCCTGCTCAAGCGCGACAGCACGAATGCGGCGAAGCTGATCACCGATCCGGGTGCCCGCTTCTCCGTCCTCGCCGCGGACCGCAGCACGGTCGTGCTGAAGGATCTGCGCGTCGTGGACGGGAAGATCGTCACCGCTGAGGGCGCGACGCCCGTCGTCGAGGAGACCGGCACGTACTGGCTGCGTGAGGACGTCGCACCGGCCGGCTACCAGAAGGCCTCCGAGCCGAGCCGGATCGTCGTCGACGAGAACGGCGGATCGGCCGACGTCGTGCTGTTCAACACCCCCGGGGAGACCGTCGAGCCCGACAAGACGTACGCCATCGGCGACGTCGTGTGGATCGACGCCGACCGGGACGGCGTGCAGGACGACGCCGAGCAGGTCCTCCCCGGGGTCACGGTCGAGCTGATCCAGGACGGGAAGGTCATCGCGACCACCACGACGGATGACCGCGGACGCTACCTGTTCGACGAGCTCCGGGCGGGCGAGTACCGCGTGAAGTTCACGCTGACCGAGCGTCAGCAGGAGGTCTACGCCTTCACCACGGCGGATGCCGGTGGGGACGACGCGGTGGACTCCGATGCCGATCCCACGACGGGCCTCACCGCCACGATCGTGCTCGGCGAGGACAACACGCGGTTGACCCAGGAGTACCCGTGGGCCGATGTCCGCGCGACCCAGGGGATCGATCCGACCTGGGATGCCGGCGTGATCGTGCGCGACGTCCCGGTCGACCCGGAGACTCCGGTGGACCCAGGGACCCCGCAGGAGCCCGGTCAGGGTGGGACCGATCCTGCCCAGCCCGGCACCCCTGGGGTGAACGAGCTGCCGCTCACGGGCGGTCCGCTTCCGCTGGGTCTGGCCGCGACCGCGCTCGCGCTGCTCCTCGCGGGCGCCGCGACGCTCATCTGGCGCCGCCGGCGCGCGTGACGCCCGCCGCGTGAGCGTGTCCGGGTCGGTGGGGAGTGTTCCGATGAGCACCCGCATCGACCCGGACTTCGTCGGCGGACCGGGAAGCCGCGGGGCGACTCCCGGGCCCGGCCGGCACCCGACCCGCCTAGACTGGTGATGTGGTTCGACTGTTGTTCATCGGAGGCCTGCTGGCCCTCGTCTTCTGGGTGTTCAGCATCGTCGACTGCGCGGTGCAGCCGGCGACGCGGCACCGCGGCGTGTCCAAGGGTGTGTGGATCGCCATCGTCGTGCTGATCCCGGTGATCGGGGGCATCCTCTGGTTCACCATCGGACGCTTCCGGGCAGGCGGTGGCGGGGGATCGCGCACGGTCGCCCCGGACGACGATCCGGAGTTCCTGCGCAGCATCAGCAAGACCGAGCAGGACGATCGCATCCGCCGTCTGGAGGAGGAGCTCGCCCGCCTGGACGACGAGACCGACGGTCCGGCGGAACCGCGGCCGTGACGGCCTCGCCGGCGACGGATGCCGCGGCATCCCTGTTCGCCTCGTTCATCGCGAACGGTCTGCGCGACGTCGTGATCTCGCCCGGGTCGCGCTCTCAGGCGCTCGCGCTCGCCGCGACCCATTTCGCCCGCCAGGACGCCGTGCGCGTGCACGTGCGGATCGACGAGCGGGTGGCGGGATTCACGGCCCTCGGCATCGCCCGCGAGCAGCGTCTGCCCGTCGCCGTGGTGTGCACCTCGGGGACCGCTGCAGCGAACCTGCTGCCCGCCGCGATGGAGGCGTTCCACGCCGGCGTCCCGCTGCTGCTGCTCACAGCCGACCGCCCGCCCGAGCTGCGCGGGGTGGGAGCCAACCAGGCGACGGTCCAGCCCGGGCTGTTCGACCCGTTCGCGCGATGGAGCGTCGACGCGCCCGTTCCGGGGGACGACGCCGGATTCGACTGGACCGACCTCGGCGCACAAGCCGTGGCCGTCGCTCTGGGAGCCTCGACGGACGCACCGCGCGCCTCCGCGACCGTGCCGGCCTCCGCCCTGCACGGCGTCGCCGGACCCGTGCATCTGAACCTCCCGGCGCGCGAACCGCTCTCTGCCGCGCTGCCGGCGTCCGTCACGGCGCGGCCCGGCCCGGGCGCAGCCGCCGTCGAGGTCGAGCCGCCCATGCGCATCGAGCAGGGTCCGCGCACCGTCGTCATCGCCGGAGCGGACGCGGGCCCGGATGCCGAGGAGGTCGCGCACGCCGGCTCGTGGCCGCTGATCGCCGAGATCGTCAGCGGCGCGCGATACGGCCGCAACCTCGTCCACGGGTACCGCGAGCTCCTGCGCGACCCGGCCCTCGGCGGGCGGATCCAGCGCGCGATCGTGTTCGGGCATCCGACCCTCAGTCGCGAGGTGACGGCGCTGTTGCGGCGTGCCGACGTCGAGACCATCGCGGTCCGGGGCGGTGGCGAAGCACTGGACCTCAACGGCCGGACGGCGGCCGCGGCATCCGTCGTCGTCGCCGGCCCGGACACCGACCGGTCCTGGCTCGACGCGTGGCGCGCGGCGTCGGCCGCGGCATCCGTCGACCTCAGCGAGCCGGCCCCGGACGCGGCGGGTCTGCTCTCGGCGGACTCCGGCGCTCGACGCGACGCCGTCCGGGCGGAGCTGGCGAGCGTGCGCCGACCGCTGGATCGGGAACTGCTCGCGGACGCCGTGTGGAGAGCGACCTGGCCGCACGACCGCCTCGTCTTCGGGTCCTCGCGGCTCGTCCGCGTGGCCGATGCGGTGCTTCCGGGCAAGAAAGTGACCGTGCACGCGAACCGCGGGCTGGCCGGCATCGACGGGACGATCGCCACGGCCACGGGCATCGCGATCGCGAGCCAGGCGGCCGGTGCCCCCGGCGTCACGCGCGTGCTGCTGGGCGATCTGACGCTGCTGCACGACGTCGGCGCGCTGCTGCTCCCGCCGGGTGAGCCGGAGCCCCGCCTGCAGGTGATCGTCGGCAACGACGGCGGAGGAACCATCTTCGACTCGTTGGAGGTCGCCTCCGAGGCGCCGGGAGAGGACCTCGACCGCGCGTTCTACACGCCGCACACCGTGCGGCTGGAACAGCTCGCGCTCGCCTACGGCTGGGAGTACCTGCGTGTGACGACCCGTGCCGCTCTCGACCAGGCGCTCACCGCTCCGCCCGGCGGCCGGCAGCTCATCGAGGTCCCGCTGCCGCGCTGACTCGCGTCCTCGCCCTCCTCGGGTTCTGCGACACTTCTCGACGGATGCGCCTGTTCGTTCCTGTGGCGGATGCGGAAAGGTGTGGCAGCACCCGCGCGGGACCGCGATCGGGGATGATGGGCGAATGAGCGCGCACGGATGGCATGCGGACCCCTCCGAGATCCTGCGGGTGGCTGACGGCTTCCGCCTGTCCGACGTCGATCCGGACGGCACCCCGGGATACCGCGGAGGTAAGCAGCACGGCGTGAAAGACCTGGCGGCCCGCGTGCACGAGCTGGACGAGTTGCAGGAACGACTGTGGGCGGGCAGCCGCGCAGGCGACCGGCAGGATGCCGTGCTCCTGGTGCTGCAGGCCATGGACTCCGCCGGCAAGGGCGGCATCGTGCGGCACGTCGTGGGCGGCGTGGACCCGCAGGGCGTCGAGCTCGCAGCCTTCAAGTCGCCGACCGAGGAGGAGCTCGCCCACGACTTCCTCTGGCGGATCGAGCGGCGACTGCCCGCCCCTGGCTACATCGGCGTCTTCGACCGGTCTCACTACGAGGACGTGCTGATCGGGAAGGTGCGCTCCTTCGCGGAACCGGACGAGATCGAGCGCCGCTACGGTGCGATCAACGACTTCGAGCAGCGGGTGGTCGCATCGGGGACGCGCATCGTGAAGGTGATGCTGCACATCTCGCCCGAAGAGCAGAAGGAGCGGCTCATGGAGCGGCTCGAGCGACCGGACAAGCACTGGAAGTACAACCCCGGCGACGTCGACGAACGGATGCTGTGGCCGAGGTACATGGCGGCGTACCAGACCGCGCTGGAGCGGACCTCGACGGACGCCGCGCCGTGGTACGTGGTCCCCGCGAATCACAAGTGGTACGCGCGGCTCGCGGTGCAGGAGCTGCTGCTCGGCGTGCTGCAGGACATCGATCCGCGGTGGCCGGAGGCGGACTTCGACGTGGAGGCGGAGAAGCGCCGCCTGGCGGCGAGCTGACGCCGCCGGACGCTACGCCAGCGCATCCACGAGAGGCCGGAACTTCACGCGCGTCTCCAGCAGCTCGGTCTCCGGATCGCTGCCGGCGACGATGCCCGCGCCGGCGTACGCGGTGACCGCGATCGGAGCATCCGAGCCGGTCTCCGCGCGGAACTGCGCGCAGCGCAGCGCGATGGCCCACTCGCCGTCTCCTGCGGCATCCACCCAGCCGACCGGCCCGGCGTAGCGGCCGCGATCGAACGGTTCGAGCTCCCGGATCGCGGTGATCGCAGCATCGGTCGGCGTCCCGGCGACGGCGGCCGTCGGATGCAGGGCGCCGACGAGATCGAGCGCCGACTCGCCGTCCGAGAGCTCGCCTTCGACGTCCGTGGCGAGGTGGAAGAGGTTCGGCAGCTTCAGCAGGAACGGCTGCTCGCTCGCGGCCATCGCCCGCACGTGCGGGCGGAGCGCGACCAGCAGGCTCTGCACGGCGTACTGGTGCTCGTCGAGGTCCTTGGTGCTCGACGCCAGGGATGCCGAGGCGATGGTGTCGGCATCCGGATCCGCACCCCGGCCGATCGTGCCGGCCAGGACGCGCGCCGTGACGCTGCCTCGGTGCGCCGTGACGAGGGTCTCCGGGCTCGCGCCGATCAGACCGTCGACGGCGAAGGTCCAGGTGTCCGGGTAGCCGGTCGAGAGGGCACGAACGAGGCGGCGCAGATCCGATCCGGCCGGGATCGTTCCGGCGAGGTCGCGGGCGAGCACGACCTTGCTGACCTCGCCGGCGGAGATGCGCTCCAGCGCGGCGGAGACCGCGGCCTGATATCCCTCGGGGGTCTGCGCGCCCGGGCCGACCGTGCCGGCCCAATGCGGTCCGTACTCGACGGCCTCCGGCATCGGCGCGCTGTCCTGAGCGGTGCCGATCCGGGTGATCCAGCTGCGCCCGCGATGCCTGCCGAGGATGATCGACGGCACGGTCAGGATGCTGTCCGCCGCCGACTCCTCGTCGAAGGTCAGCGCTCCGAACGCCACGAGTCCCGTACCGGGAAGGCTGATCGGATCGTCGATCTCGGCCTCGGCGCACAACGAGCGCCAGGACTTCGCGGCGATCGCGGCCCGCGAGGGCCCTTCGCCTGCGGCGACCCGGATGGTGGCCGCGACACCCGATCCCGCAGCGACCAGTCCGTCGCCTCGACGGAGCCACGCCAGCGGTGCGGCGGGGTCGGCATAGGCCAGCAGATCCTCGATCGGTTCGATCTCACGGGTCTGCACGACGAGGCGTTCGCTCACCCTCCCAGGATACGGCGGCCCGTCCCGCCCTTCGTTCGTTGAGCGAGGACGGCGGAGCCGGTTTCCCTTCCGTTCGTTGAGCGAGGACGGCGGAGCCGACCGAGTCGAAACGGGCTCGAGGCTGAGGCCCGTTGGTGAGCCTGCGTTTCGACTCGCCTCGCTCGCTCAACGAACGAGGAGAGGTGCGCCGCGTTTCGACTCGCTTCGCTCGCTCAACGAACGAGGTTGCGTGAACGCCCATACGCTGGACGGATGAGCGACCGCCCCGCCCCCGGCACCGAGATGATCTTCCAGTGGCGCAAGTGGGACGGCTCCCCGCACTGGCGGCACGAATGCGTCTACCTCGGAACCGACCAGTGGGGTGACTGGGTGGGGCAACCGGCGGGCTACCACAGCTTCCGCCCCGGCGCGGCCTTCGACGCCGAGACTCCCAACGTCACGCTCGTGCCGCCTTCCGCCGACTTCGCCCTCACGGTCAATCGGGATCATCCGCGCGACCTGCGCGTCTACATCGACATCGCGTGGGATGTGCGCTGGTCGGACGACCCTCTGCTCGCAACAGGAATCGACATGGATCTCGACGTCATCCGTCGCACGAACGCGCAGGGGACCTACGTCGACGATCGCGATGAGTGGGCGGAGCACAGCGCCCGGTACGGATACCCGGCCGACGTGATGGAGCGCCTCGAGGCGCTGACCCTCGACCTCGAGGAGCGGGTGCGCGGGCAGGTCGCTCCCTTCGACGACGCGACCGGAGATGCCTGGCTCGACCGCCTCGCGGCCCTCGGTCTCGACCGTCCCCTCGCTCGTTGAGCTGGCGTCCCTCCGCTCGTTGAGCGGCCGTGTCCTCGCTCGTTGGGCTTCCGTCCCCTCGCTCGTTGAGCGAGCGCAGCGAGTCGAAACGCAGTCTCGCGAATGAGTCTCGGCACTCAGCCCGTTTCGACTCGGTCGGCTTCGCCGTCCTCGCTCAACGAGCGGCGGGGGCGTCGGCCCGCCGTCCTCGCTCAACGAACGGGAGGTCACATCCCTCGCTCGTTGAGCGAGCGCAGCGAGTCGAAACGCAGTCTCGCGAATGAGCCTCGGCACGCAGCCCGTTTCGACTCGTCCGGCTCCGCCGTCCTCGCTCAACGAACGGAAGGTCACATCCCTCGCTCGTTGAGCGAGCGAAGCGAGTCGAAACGCAGTTTCGCGAATGAGCCTCGGCACGCAGCCCGTTTCGACTCGTCCGGCTCCGCCGTCCTCGCTCAACGAACGGAGGGCGGAAACGAACGGCGTGCCTAGACTGGGAGCGTGACTGAGCCCAACCGCGCCGACCTCGGCAAGGACCCGTCGCGCGTCAGCGGCATGTTCGACCAGGTCGCCGCGGGCTACGACCGCACCAACGTCGTGATGACGTTCGGCAACGACGCGCTGTGGCGTGCCGCCGCCACGCGCGCCGTCGCGCCCCGGCCGGGGGAGCGCATCCTCGACCTCGCCGCCGGGACCGCCTCGTCCTCGGCATCCCTCGCCCGCAGCGGCGCAGAGGTCGTCGCCGCCGACTTCTCGCCGGGCATGCTGGCCGAGGGGCGCCGGCGCCACGGTCACCTCCCGAACCTGTCCTTCGTCGAGGCCGACGCGACCGACCTGCCGTTCGAGGACGACGAGTTCGATGCGGTCACGATGTCCTACGGGCTGCGCAACGTCCAGGACCCCAAGAAAGCGCTGCGCGAGCTCCTGCGCGTCACGAAGCCGGGCGGTCGGCTGCTGATCAACGAGTTCTCCACACCGCCGAACCCCGTGTTCCGCGCGCTGTACCGGTTCTACAACGCGCAGATCCTGCCCCGCGTCGCACGCCTCGCCGGCACCAACAGCGAGGCGTACGACTACCTCAACGAGTCGATCCGCGACTGGCCGGACCAGAAGACGCTCGCCGCCTGGATCCGCGAGGCGGGATGGACCGAGGTCGCCCATCGTGACCTGAGTCTCGGGATCGTCGCGTTGCACCGGGCGACCAAACCGGCGTGATCGGCCCTGCGGCCGGGACGGGTAGGCTGGCAGACGTGACTTCGAGCCCCACAGCGCCGGGTTCGCGCCTGGCGAGCCGACTCGGCTTCAGCGACCGCGTCTTCATCGGTCCTGCGGCCCGGCGCATCGCGCGGCGGATCGAGGACGGCCTCGAACTCGTCGAGGAAGGACTCGCGGTCGACCTGCGCGTCGCGGACTCGGTGGCGGACGCCGCCAGCCGCTACCTCCTCGAAGCCGGCGGCAAGCGCGTGCGCCCCGTCCTGACCCTGTTGACCGCGCAGCTGGGCGAGGGCAACATCCCCGCCGTCATCGACATCGCCAAGGCGCTCGAGATGACCCATCTCGGGTCGCTGTACCACGACGATGTCATGGACGGCGCGGATCGCCGTCGGGGAGTGCCGGCCGCGCACGCGGTCTGGGGCAACAGCGTCGCCATCCTCACGGGGGACATCCTCTTCTCGCGCGCCAGCCAGCTCATGGCGAAGTACGGGGACCGAGCCATCCGACTGCAGGCCGACACCTTCGAGCGCCTGGTCCTCGGACAGCTGCACGAGACCGTGGGAGCGCAGCCGGGCGACGACCCGATCGAGTTCTACATCCAGGTGCTCGCCGACAAGACCGGTTCTCTGATCGCCGCCGCGACCCAGGCCGGCGCGATCTTCTCGAACGCGCCGGAGACCTACCACGAACCCCTGCGCGTGTACGGCGAGAAGGTCGGCGTCGCCTTCCAGCTCATCGACGACGTCATCGACCTGTCCGCCAAGCCCGAAGACACCGGCAAGGTCCCGGGGACGGACCTCCGCGCCGGGGTGCCGACGATGCCCTACCTCCTGCTGAAGGCGCGTCAGGATGCCGAGGCGCAGGCGCTCGCCGCCCGCATCGACGACGGCGTCGCCCGGATCGCCGAGGGCGCTGATCCCGGCATCCTCGACGAGCCGCTCGCCGAGCTGCGCGACCACGCCGTCACGCAGCAGACCCTCGAACTCGCCCGCACTTGGACGCGCGACGCCATCGCCGTGCTCGAGCCGCTGCCGGCGGGCACCGTGCGCGAGGCGCTGACCCGTTTCGCCGAGACCCTCGCCGACCGCAGCAGCTGACGCTGGCCGGTCGCAGCAGCATCCGAAAGGTAACCATGACCAAGCTCAGGCTGGCCATCGTCGGGGCGGGCCCCGCGGGCATCTACGCCGCCGACATCCTGCTCAAGACCGAGCGTTCCTTCGACGTCTCGATCGACCTGTTCGAGCAGCTTCCCGCGCCCTACGGCCTGGTCCGCTACGGTGTCGCCCCGGACCATCCGCGGATCAAGGGCGTCATCGGTGCGCTCCGCGACGTGCTCGACCGCGGCGACATCCGCATCTTCGGCAACGTCCGCTTCGGCGAGGACATCACGATGGCCGATCTGAAGAAGCACTACAACGCGGTGATCTTCGCCACCGGAGCGATCCGCGACACGGCCCTGGACATCCCCGGCGTCGACGCCGTCGGATCTTTCGGGGCGGCCGACTTCGTGAGCTGGTTCGACGGGCATCCCGACGTGCCGCGCGAGTGGACGCTGGATGCCGAATCCGTCGCGGTGCTCGGAAACGGCAACGTCGCGCTCGATGTGGCGCGCATCCTCGCCAAGCACGCCGAGGACCTGCTGCCGACGGAGATCCCCGCGAACGTGCACGCCGGACTCGAGGCGTCGAAGATCACCGACGTGCACGTGTTCGGACGCCGCGGCCCCGCCCAGGTGAAGTTCACCCCGCTCGAGCTGCGCGAGCTCGGCGAGCTGCGCGACGTCGACATGGTCGTGTACGACGAGGACTTCGACTACGACGAGGCGTCCAAGGCGGCCGTCGCCAGCAACAAGCAGGTCAAGGTCATCGACCGCGTGCTGCAGCAGTGGCGCACCCGGCCGGGGGCGAACAACGCCGGCGGCGAGGCATCCCGTCGCCTGCATCTGCACTTCTGGGCCCGTCCGGTGGAGATCCGGAAGGATGCCGAGGGCCGCGTCGCGGCGATCGTGTACGAGCGCACGCAGCCGGACGGTTCCGGCGGCGTTCAGGGCACCGGCGAGATGCGCGAGATCGCGATCGGCCAGCTCTACCGCGCGATCGGCTACTTCGGTTCGCCGCTTCCGGGGGTGCCCTTCGACAAGAAGCACGGCGTGATCCCGAACCACGAAGGGCAGGTGCTCGCGAAGGACTCGAACGAGCGCGTCCCCGGCGTGTACGCGACGGGATGGATCAAGCGCGGACCGGTCGGGCTCATCGGCCACACGAAGTCCGACGCGATGGAGACCGTGCAGCACCTCGTCAACGACCAGGGCTCGTGGTGGCAGCCCGAGGACCCGTCGGAGGAGGCGATCCCGGCTCTGCTCGCCGAGCGCGGGGTGGCGTGGACCGACCTCGACGGCTGGCACCGCCTCGACCAGCACGAGATCGCCCTCGGCGCGCCCGAAGGACGCGCCCGCATCAAGGTCGTCGACCGCGACGAGATGGTGCAGATCTCCCGGGACTGAGCGCCTCGACGCGCGGTCGGCGCCGGCGCACCGGTCGTCGACCTCCTTTGGCCTAGTCTGACGTCATGGTCAGTCGCCGTCGGTGGTTCGCATCCTTCGCTCTCGGTCTCCTGGCGGTCACGGGATGCTCCGCCCTGCCCGTCCCGGAGCCGACTCAGACGACCGACGAGACGGTCACGCAGGCACCGTCGCCCACACCGAGCACGGAACCGGCGTACGCCCCGGAGGCCGCTTTCCAGCTCCCGTGCGATGATGTGGTGTACGCGATGACCGACCTGTTCGGCATCCCGTCGGCTCCCGTCACCGAGCACTTGGCGGTGCAGGAGTCCCCGAACTGGTATCCGGGGCCGGCCCAGTACATGTTCCAGCGCGCGGGCGGTGTCGTGTGCGGGTACGACGACGGCGAGACGCGGTGGCAGGTGACGGCGGTCTCCGGAGCGGGCCCGATCCTCGAGGAGTTGGCGGCGAACGGATACGACGCCTGGGACGAGTCCTCTCGGTGCGGAGACGGCCGGTGCACGATCGTCGCCCGGGACGGCGACATCCTCGTCGAGGCCGCGATCGTCGACTCCGCACTGACGGCGGCCGACCTCGATCGCACGTACGAGACCATGACCGCGCTCGCCGGTCAGGCCGCCGCCACGGTGAAGGACGTGGAAATCGTTCCCAGTGCGATCGCCGGGGCAGAGTGCGAGCACCTGCTCTCGCCGGACGCTCTCGCCGAGCTGTGGGATGTGCCGGCGCAGCTGGAATCGGAGTTCGGCGGCTGGGGCATCCCGGCCTCGGTGTACTGGACGCGGGACGGTGGGAACGCCTGCGTCTACCTCGAGGCGCCGGGCTCCTACGAGGGCGAGTTCTACCTGACGCTCACGACGCTGCCGGCCGGCCGGTGGGCGGCAGAGCTGCCCGTGGGCCGAACCGCCGTCGACGTCGACGGGGCGGATTCCGCCTACGCCGGTGAGGACGACTACTACGAGAACCTCCCGTTCGTCGACATCGTCGTCGGAGATGACTGGGTGCGTATCTCCGCACCCGATCGAACTGCGGAGGATCTGCTCTCCGTCGCTCCGGTCGTCGCGGCCAACATGGCAGCGCTGGGGTCATGACCGGCTGGGGCCCTGATGTCCTGGGTGACGGGTTCGAGCAGCGGACCCTGCCGCTCGGCGAGGACGCCGAGGGCGAGGTCGTCGCCACCCTGGTGCGTGCCGTGCCGACACCACCGGCAGAGGTCGGGAGGTGGCAGAGGTTTCTGCAGCGGGTGCGCGGTCTGCCCGAGCCCCCGTCCGTCGCGGAACTCGCCGACGTGGACGTTCTCTACGTGCACGGCTGGTCGGACTACTTCTTCCAGAAGCGGCTGGCACGGTTCTGGACGACACGGGGGGCTCGCTTCTTCGCCCTGGACCTGCGCAAGTACGGGCGCAGCCTCCGGGAGGGGCAGACGCCGGGTTACATCGCGGACCTCGCGACCTACGACGAGGACATCGAGGCTGCGCTGGAGGCGATGGCGGAGGGCGCAGCATCCGGTCGGCGACTCGTGCTGTTCGGGCACTCCACAGGGGGACTCATCCTGAGCCTGTGGGCGTCCCGCAATCCGGGCCGGGCGTCGGCGGTGATCCTGAACTCGCCGTGGCTGGAGTTCCAGCTCGGCCCGATCCGTCAGGCGATCGCCCCGGTGGTCGAGCTCGGCGCGCGCTGGTGGCCGAAGGATGCTGCGCCGCAGGTCGACCTCGGGTTCTACACGCGTGCGCAGGCGGAGGCGGCCGATCCGGATGATCCGATGGAGGTCAACCTGGCATGGCGGCCGGAGCAGACCATGACGGTTCACGCGGGCTGGCTGCACGCCATCCTCGTCGGCCACGCGCGAGTGGCCGCGGGGCTCGCGATCGACGCGCCGGTGTGCGTGCTGCTGTCGGCGCGGACCGCGGTCCCGACGCGCTGGTCGGAGGAGCTGACCTCCGCGGACAGCGTCCTCGTCGTCGACGACATCGCCCGGGCCGCGCTCAAGCTCGGTACGTCCGTGACGGTCGAGCGCATCGACGGTGCGTTGCATGACGTGTTCCTGTCGCGCCACGACGCGCGCGAGGACGCCTACCGCCGACTGGACGCCTGGGTCACGGGGTGGGCGGCGACCATCAGACTCCGAAGAGGGCGCGGCTGACCTGCTCGGCGGCCTCCGGATCCTCGGCGAGGAGGGCGTCGCGCAGGCGGGCGTGCAGGGTGACCAGTGCGGTCCGGTCGAGGTCCGTCGGCGTGGTGCGGCGCAGGTTCCGTGCGAGAGCCATGCTGGTCTCGCGGAGCAGGCCGTGCTGGAGTCCGTTGCCGCAGTGCTCGGAGAGGTGCAGGAAAGCCGCGTTGCGCGCGGCCGAGTAGCGGACCGGGTCGTCCACCGCCGCCGTCATCGCGTCCACGAGTGCCGCGGAATCCGCCCGTTCGTCCGCGTTCATGCGTTCAGCGGCGAGGCGGGCGACGAAGCCGGCCTGATACCCGGCGAACTCGCGGGATTCGTCGATGACGCGCTCCGTCACCTCGGTGACCTCGGTGTAGCGGCTCGGGTACATGCGCACGAGACCGATGCGCTCGAGACGCTGCAGCGCCTCCCGGATCGGCATGCGCGACACGTGCAGCTGCAGAGCGATCTCCGCATCGCGGATGCGCTGCTTCGGTGCCAGTTCGCCGTTCACGATCGCGGTGCCGAGATGGCGGAAGACCTCCTCCGCCAGCAGATGCTTCGTCCGTCCGATCCGTCGCGAGTCCCCAGTCATCGACCTGCCCCCAGTGCTCCTGCTGTCCCGGCCGCCACGATGCGGCTGGGAGGGCAACTACATCACGAACGGCGCTCCGATGCCAAACCCATGTGTGCTGTGGCCGGCGGAAGCACGCGCGTCGGCCGGCCACAGGCGGTGTCACGCGGCCGTCGCCGCGCGTCCTCCGGTCCCCACCGGACGGACTCCTCCGTCCCCCGTGAAGAGACACCGCTCTCCAGTCTTGAGGATCGCCACCCGTATATCAGTATGCGATCCGGGTCGAGGGGTGTCCCTTCTCAGCGGTAGTTGACGAACTGCAGATCGACGTCGAGGTCACTGCCCTTGAGAAGCGCGATCACGGCCTGCAGGTCGTCGCGGCTCTTGGACTGCACGCGCAGCTCGTCGCCCTGGATCTGGCTCTTCACGCCCTTGGGGCCCTCGTCGCGGATGATCTTGCTGATCTTCTTCGCGTTCTCGGAGGAGATGCCGTCCTTGAGCGAGGACACGATGCGGTACTCCTTGCCGCTCGCGAAGGGCTCGCCGGAGTCGAGGCTCTTCAGCGAGATTCCGCGCTTGATGAGCTTGGACTGGAACACGTCCAGCACCGCCTTCGCGCGCTCCTCGGAGTTGGCCTTGATGAGGATCTGCTCGCCGCTCCACGCGATCGAGGCGTCGGTGCCCTTGAAGTCGTAGCGCTGCTCGACCTCCTTGCGTGCCTGGTTCAGAGCGTTCTCGGCCTCCTGGTGGTCGACCTTGGAGACGATGTCAAAGGAGCTGTCAGCCATACAGGCAGTGTAGCGAGCCTGCTCTTGCCGGGAACTCTTGGAAGCGCTTCCATGGGAGTCGGTTCCTTCCGTCGACGGTCACAGGTTGGTATCGGCTGTACAGCTCGTTGCGGAAGCGGGTGAACTCGTTGCATACTGTAAGCGCTTGCAGTCCTGCAGGCCATCAGCACTCAGAGAGGCACACACCAATGAAGGTGAACAAGAGGGGCATCGTCGCCGCGGGCGCCATCGCCATGATTTCCACCCTGACGCTGGCTGGCTGCTCCACCGGCGGCGGCAGCGACACCGGCTCCGGCGACGCCGAGTTCTCCGGCGAGATCACCGTCTGGGTGGACGCCGACCGTGCGGAGGTCCTGGAGGATGCCGCGGCCTCCTTCACCGAGGACACCGGCGTCGAGGTCACGCTCGTGCAGAAGGAGTTCGGCGAGATCCGCGACCAGTTCGTGCAGCAGGTTCCGACCGGCGAGGGACCGGACATCGCGGTGGGCGCGCACGACTGGCTCGGCGCGCTCGCCACCAACGGCGTCGTCGCCCCGGTCGAGCTCGGCGACAAGGCCGGCGACTTCGAGAAGGTCGCCGTCGACGCGTGGAGCTACGAGGGCCAGACCTATGGCGTCCCGTACGCGATCGAGAACATCGGACTGCTGCGCAACACCGACCTCGCGCCCGAGGCTCCCACGTCGTATGACGACATGATCGCCAAGGGCAAGGCGGCCGGCACCGAGTACGCCTTCCTCGTCGGTCTCGACCCCGAAGCATCCGACCCGTACCACCTGTACCCGTTCCAGACCTCGTTCGGCGCTCCGGTCTTCGGCACGAACGACGACGGCAGCTACAACCCCGAGGACCTGCAGATCGGCAACGAAGGCGGCGTCGAGTTCGCGAACTGGCTCGCTGCTCAGGGCGCAGCCGGCATCCTCAACACCAACATCACCGGTGACCTCGCGAAGGAGAACTTCGTCGCTGGCAAGTCGCCGTTCTTCCTCACCGGTCCGTGGAACGTCCCGGCGGCGGAGGAGGCCGGACTCAACATCGCGGTGGACCCGATCCCCGCGGCCGGCGGCCAGGACGCGCAGCCCTTCGCGGGTGTCCAGGGCTTCTTCCTCAGCTCCCAGAGCGAGAACCGCCTCGCCGCCAACGAGTTCCTCACGAACTACATCGGAAGCGAAGAGGTCCAGACCGCGCTGTACGAGGTCGGCGGTCGCACGCCCGCACTGACCAGCGCGTTCGAGGCCGCCGTCGAGAGCGACCCGATCACCGCCGGTTTCGGCGAGGTCGGCGCGAACGCCGTCCCGATGCCGAGCCTCCCCGAGATGGGCGCCGTGTGGGAGTTCTGGGGCGTCACCGAGGCCGCGATCATCAACGGCTCCGGCGACCCGACCGAGCTCTGGAACAAGATGACGTCCGACATCCAGGCCGCCATCCAGAAGTGACGACGACGGATCGGTGCGGCATCCGCTGAGGTGCCGCGCCGATCCTGTCCTGCTCCAGGGGATTCGAACGAGGAAAGCCGATGACGACGCCCACCACTGAAGACCGCGACACCGCGGCATCCGCGCCGACGAAGCGCCAGCGCCAGGCCGCGCGACTGGCCGAGCACGCCGGCGGAGGCTGGAAGCTGCTGCTGTTCAAGGTGGTGGCGCTGGGCATCATCGACGCCCTCGCGCTCTACGCGATCTTCGTCCTCGTCCAGAGTGATCAGTGGATCCCCGCGATCATCGTCCTCGTCGTCACCGGCGGGGCGAACTGGATCTACTTCAGCCGGGGCAACCTGCCGGCGAAGTACCTCATCCCCGGGCTCGTCTTCCTGTTCGTGTTCCAGGTGTTCGCGGCCGTCTACACCGGCTACATCGCGTTCACGAACTACGGCACCGGACACAACAGCGACAAGCAGAGCGCGGTCAACTCGCTCATGCTCTCCGCGCAGGAACGGGTCCCGGACTCGCCCGCGTACGACCTCACGGTCGTCGAGCAGCTCGGGCAGTTCTCGTTCCTCGTCACCAGCCCCGACGGCGACGTCTCGATCGGCGGCGAGGAGCGGCCGCTCGAAGAGGTCGACGGCGCGGAGATGGACGGCGGCAAGGCCGTCGGGCTGGCCGGATACAACACGCTGGGCTTCGCGCAGATCGTGCAGAACCAGGAGGCCATCGCCGACATGGCGGTGCCGCTCAGCGACGACCCGAACGACGGCGCCCTGCGCACTCCGGACGGCTCGACCGCCTACGTGTACCTCTCCAAGCTCGTGTACGACGAGGACGCCGACACGATGACCGACACGCGCACGGGCGTGGTCTACTCCGACATCGGCACCGGGGCCTTCACGGCCGAGGACGGCACCGAGCTCATGCCGGGCTGGCAGATCAACGTCGGCTTCGACAACTTCGTCCGCGCGTTCACCGAGGAGTCCATCCGTGCACCGTTCTTCTCGGTGCTGATCTGGACGTTCGTGTTCGCGTTCCTGTCGGTGTTCACGTGCTTCGCGCTGGGGCTGTTCGTGGCCATCGTCTTCAACGATCCGCGGATGAAGTCCAAGCGGTACTACCGCGTGATCATGATCCTGCCCTACGCGTTCCCCGGCTTCCTCTCCGCGCTGGTGTGGGCGGGCATGATGAACCAGGAGTTCGGCTTCATCAACCAGGTGCTGCTGGGCGGGGCCCAGGTCCCGTGGCTGACGAATGAGTGGCTGGCGAAGTTCAGCATCCTGCTCGTGAACCTGTGGCTCGGATTCCCCTACATGTTCCTCATCTGCACAGGGGCTCTGCAGGCGATCCCGGAGGACGTGCAGGAGGCCGCCCGCGTCGACGGCGCCAGCGCCTGGCAGGTGTTCCGCTCGATCAAGCTCCCCCTGCTGTTCGTCGCGGTCGCGCCGTTGCTGATCTCGTCGTTCGCCTTCAACTTCAACAACTTCAGCCTGATCTACATGCTCACCGGCGGCGGGCCGCGAGACGTGGAGGCCGGCGTCAACGTCGGCGCGACCGACATCCTCATCACCATGGTCTACAAGGTGGCGTTCGTGGGCTCGAAGTCGGATTACGGCCTGGCCAGCGCCTTCTCGATCATCATCTTCATCCTGGTCGCGACGATCTCCGTGATCGCGTTCCGCCGCACCAAGGCACTCGAGGAGCTGAACTGACATGAGCACGAGCACCGTCGCACCGTCCACGAGCGCGATCGTCACCGAAGCCGGCGTCCGCGGCGAGGGCCGCGAGCCCCGGCGCCCGTTCAAGAAGTACTTCCGCGAGACGGGCTGGCGCCACCTCGTCGGCATCGTCGTCGGCGTCTTCGCCCTGTTCCCCCTGCTGTACATCTTCTCCGCATCGCTCAACCCGGGCGGGACGCTGCTGACGGCCAATGCGCTGTTCAGCAACTTCAACATCGACAGCTACGTCTCGCTGTTCACCAGCAGCACCCATCCCTACGGGGCCTGGTTCGTCAACACGCTCGTGATCGGCCTGATCACCGCCGTGTGCACCGTGCTCCTGGGGGCGCTCGCCGCGTACTCCTTCTCGCGCATGCGGTTCACCGGCCGCCGGTTCAGCCTGACGGCTCTGCTGGTCGTGCAGATGTTCCCGCAGATGCTCGCCATGGTCGCGATCTTCCTGCTCATGGTGACGATCGGCGACATCTTCCCCGCGATCGGACTGAACTCCCAGATCGGCCTGATCATGGTGTATCTCGGTGGCGCGCTGGGAGCCAACACCTATCTCATGTACGGCTTCTTCAACACCGTTCCGGCATCCATCGACGAGGCGGCGAAGATCGACGGCGCCGGCCACGCCCGGATCTTCTTCACGATCATCCTCCGTCTGGTGGCGCCGATCCTGGCGGTCGTGGGGCTGCTGAGCTTCATCGGCACCTCGAGCGAGTTCGTCCTCGCCAGCGTCATCCTCATCGACCCCGACAAGCAGACCCTCGCGGTGGGACTGTACAAGTTCATCTCCGACGAGTTCTCCAAGAACTGGAGTATCTTCGCGGCAGGGGCCGTGCTCGCCGCGATCCTGCCGGTCGCACTGTTCCTCGCGTTGCAGAAGTACATCGTCGGCGGTCTCACCGCCGGCAGCGTCAAGTGATCCGATAACCGAACACGCACAATTCAGGGGCTCTGTCATGGCATCCGGCCGTGCAACCACGTCGATCGATCCGGCGATGGTGCATCGCCGGCGTCTCCCGAAAGGACAGCACATGACCACCCTCCTTCCGCATCACGACGGTTCCGGCCTGTACGTGTCGGACCAGGCGCCCGCTCTCGGCGACGTCGTCACGGTCCGGCTGCGCGTGCCCGCCGGGTACGGGCCCCTGGATGCCGTGCGCACCCGCTCCAACCCCGATCACGAGCCGGAATGGACCGACGCGACGCGCGTCGGCGAGGCCGACGGCTGGGAATGGTGGGAGGCGCCGGTCACCGTGCGCAATCCGCGGCACGGCTATCGATTCGTCCTCGTGCACGCCGACGGCACGGTGGAGTGGCTCAACCAGAGCGGCCTGCACCGCGGGGAGACACTGGATGCCGAGGACTTCGCACTCGTCGCGAACGAGGCCCCGCCGGCGTGGCTGCACGAGTCCGTGATGTACCAGGTGTTCCCCGACCGCTTCGCCCGCTCGGCGCAGGCCGACGAGCACCCGACGCCGGAATGGGCGATCCCTGCAGCCTGGGACGATCCGGTGGACCCGGTCATGCCCGGTCGCTCGCAGCAGTTCTACGGCGGCGACATCCCCGGGATCATCGAGCACCTCGACCACCTCGTGTCGCTGGGCGTCAACATCCTCTACCTGACGCCGGTGTTCCCGGCGGCCTCCAACCATCGCTACGACGCCGCGAGCTTCGACCGGATCGATCCCCTGCTGGGCGGCGATGAGGCCTACATCCGCCTCATCGAGGAGGCGCACTCCCGCGGCATCCGGGTCATCGGCGATCTCACGAGCAACCATTCCGGCGACCGGCACGAGTGGTTCCAGCAGGCGTACGGTCATCCCGGCGCCGAGACGGAGAGCTACTACTACTTCACGGATGCCGGGAACACCGAGTACGAGTCGTGGCTGGGCACGCGCACGCTGCCGAAGTTCAACTGGGCATCGCCCGAGCTGCGCGAGGCGTTCGTCTCCGGAGAGGACTCGATCGTCGCGAAGTGGCTGAAGCCGCCGTACAACGCGGACGGCTGGCGCATCGACGTCGCCAACATGACCGGACGACTGGGAGACGTCGACCTGAACGCTGAGGTCCGGCAGCTGCTGCGCGAGACGATGCTGCGGATCAATCCCGACACGATCCTGCTCGGGGAGTCGACGAACGATGCGGCGAGCGACCTGCAGGGCGACGGATGGCACGGCGCAATGACCTATCCCTCGTTCACCCGCCCGCTGTGGGGGTGGCTGAGTACCCCCACCGGTGCGCCGTACCTGACGGCGGAGGGGGAGGAGCGCACCGAGCCGTGGTTCTTCGGACAGCCCATCGGCGGCATCCCGCGCTACACCGCAGCGGACTTCGTCGACGCGGTCACGCGCTTCACCGCCGGCATCCCGTGGCGGGTGCGGCTGGGCAACATGCAGCCCCTGGACACGCACGACACCGGGCGCTTCGCGACGAACGCGGCGCCCGGAACGGTGCCGGTCGCCCTCGGCCTGTCGATGACGCTGCCCGGACTGCCGGTCGTGTTCGCGGGCGACGAGTTCGGGCTGACCGGCGCCGACGGCGAGGCGAGCCGGACGCCGATGCCGTGGGGGAGCGAGACGGAACCCGAGACGGCGGAGAATCTCGCGCTGTACCGGACGCTGATCGGCCTGCGCCGGCAGCACGCCGTGCTCGGCACCGGCGGGTTGCGCTGGCTGCACGTCGACGACGAGACCGTCGTGTTCGTCCGGGAGAGTGTCGAGGAGTGCGTGCTCGTGCTGGCCACGCGAGGCGGGGCGGATGTCGCGCTCGCACCCGGCGCGCTGAGCGGCGCCGATCGCGCGGACGCGCTCGTGGGCGACGCGACGCTGGTCCCGGCATCCGACGGAGCGACCGCGCTCGCCGCGAGCGGGCCCGCGTTCGCGGCGTGGAGCCTGCCCGGCGTGACGGCTCCCCGAGGATGACCGATCCGCGGCGGTACGACGCCCTCAGTCGCGGCCTGGCCGAGGGTGTTGCCGCAACCCCGGGAATGCTCGGCCTCGTGCTGCTCGGTTCGGCCTCGGACGACGCGCGCTTTCGGCGCGACGAATGGTCCGATCATGACTTCTTCGCCGTCGTCGAGCCGGGCCGTGGGACCATGTTGCGGTCGGATCTGAGCTGGCTCCCCGAGAGGGATCGGATCGTGCTGACGGCTCGCGAGGGCGAGATCGGGTTCGTGGCCCTCTACGACGACGGGCACGTGTTCGAGTTCGCGTTCGCGGAAGCCGCGGAGCTCGCCGGGGCGCAGGCCCGCGAGGCGACTGTGCTCGTCGATGACGCCGCAGGCACCACGGCGACGCTGATCGCCGAGGCGCGTGAGCGCGCCGCCGGCAGCGATCGGCTCGATCCCGCGAACGACGTTCGACTCGTCCTGGTGAAGCTGCTGATCGGCACCGGGCGCGTCCGACGCGGGGAAGTGCTCAATGGCGGGGCGTTCATCCGGCAGTGGGCCGTGGTGCATCTGGTCCGGGCCGTGCGCGGACGCTGCGCCGGCGCAACGTCGGCCTCCCGCGACACGATCGACCCGGTGCGCCGGTTCGAACAGGACTATCCGGACTGGGCCTCGCGGATCGCCGAGGCCGTGGCGCAGGAGCCGGAACGCGCGGCGCGCGCCCTGTTCGCGCTGCTGCGCGAGCTCGAACCGGGCTGGGCGGAGTTCCCCGCAGCAGCGGCGGACGCGGTAGCCCGACGCCTCGGCTGGAGCTGACGGGCGGGACCGGTATCGTGCGACGCATGCTATCTTGTCATGCATGGCAGCGGATGTCGGGGCGCAGATGCGCAAGGGGGTGGTCGAGTACTGCGTGCTCGGCCTGCTCTCGCGGCAGCCGATGTACGGGTGGGAGCTGTCCGACGCACTGACGGGCGCGGGACTGATCGCGAGCATCGGCACCCTGTACCCGCTGCTCGGACGGCTGCGGGACAACGGCTGGGTGACGACCTTCGATCAGCCCTCCGAGACCGGTCCCGTCCGCAAGTACTACCGGCTGACGGATGCCGGAACCGCCCAGCTCGCGCAGTTCCGCGTGCAATGGACGCCCTTCGCCCGTGTCGTCACGGGCATCGTGGGAGAGGAGCCCTCATGATCGAGACGGATGCCGACCGGCTGCGCACCGAGTACCTGACGCGCTTGGACGTTGCGATGCGCGATCTGCCGCACGGCGTCGCGAGCGAGATCAGGGCGGGAATCGCCGAGGAGCTCGAAGGACGGGATGCCGAGGCCATCGCCGCCCGGATCGCCGCGCTCGGCGACCCGGCGGACATCGCCCGCGAAGCGCAGGACGAGGTCCCGGTCCCGCCGGTCGTGATGGTCGCTCCGCCGGTCGCCGCCCCGGCGGGAGGCAGACCGCCGGCGACAGGCACCCGCGGTTTCGCCATCGCCGCCGCCCTCACGCTGAGCTTCGGCGGCATCGTGCTGCCCTTCGCGGGGTGGATCGTCGGGGTCGTGCTGGTGTGCTTCAGCACGCTGTGGCGGGTGTGGGAGAAGGTCGTCGCGGTCCTGATCCCGTTCGTGACCGCGGCGTTCTCGATCCTCGTGTGGAGCTCGTTCAGCGTGGCGGCCACCGTCGAGGAATCCGGCAGCGGGATCACCGAGACGGTCAACCCGCTCGTGCCGGCCTGGTACGACGTCGTCTGGTCCGGTGCGCTGCTCATCGGCATCCTGCTCGTCCCGGCGTCGGGACTGTGGCTGCTCTGGCGCCTGCGCGGCCGCACCGAGCGCTGACGCGCGTCGATCCGCCCAGCCGTCCTGTCCTCGCTCAGCCGGCCCCGCCCTACCTACGCGTCTGCCACACCTTTCGACGAATGCGTCACGAAACAACCGGCGCATTCGTCGAGAAGTGGCGCAGAACCCGCGCGAAGCGCGGCGGCGCGGCGTTGCTTCCGGTCGGTCCGCTCCCGCCGTCGTACGGTGAGGACATGGCTCGCGTGGGAGGGCGCAATCCGGTGATCAGCTGGATCGTCGGCATGCTGTGCGCCGGTGTCGTCGGCGCACTGCTGTGGCTCGCGGTGCCGGCCGGACCGGCTGTGCTCGAGGTGGTGGGCAACGGCCTCCGCCAGCTCACTCCGTGACGCGACCGACACGCGGACACGTCGGCACGCCTCCGCGGGCGCCTGCTCGCGCGGCGATACCCTCGCAGTGCACATATCCGACGAGAGGCGCCCCCATGAGTGACCCCGAGGTTCCCCAGCCCGAGAAGCCGGCCGACGTGAACGACGTCGTCGACAGCGCCAAGGCCGGTCTCGAAGAGGCCGCCGCCGCCGGTGCCGATGTCCCCGCCGAGACGGCGGATGCACCCGTCGACCCCGATCTGGCCGCGTTCGAAGCGGCCGAGCGCGAGCACCCCGGCACGTTCGGCGCACTGCCGGACGGCATCCCCGCCGCGCGTGACGGCATCGCGGGCGGCGAGTCCCCGTCGGTCGACACCCCGGTGCCGGCCGCATCCGACGACGAGGTCACCGAGGTGGCCGTCGCCGCCACCACGACCGACGCGCTGAACGAGCGCGCGAACATCGTGGCCGAGGAGCCGTATTCGGTCACCTCCGTCTACGACCAGCCGTCGGATGCCGAGACCCACGTTCTGCCGTCCGAGCCCGTCGTGGCCGCCGCCGCGGCGCCCGCCGCGCTGCAGCCGATCTTCGTCCAGGCGCCGGAGCCGCCCCGCGACCGGGGCAACCGCGGCACCGCCGGAGCCATCGGCCTGCTGGCGACCGCCGTGTTCGCGGCGCTGTTCCTGGGCGTCGTGCTCGCGCTCGGTGCGATCCAGGGGGACGTCACCGGAGCGAACATCGGCGAGGCGGCACTCGCACCGTTGACGACCTGGGGCTTCTGGACGCCGGTCGTCGTGTTCTTCCTGTCGTTCTGGCTGCTGGGCGCGATCATCAACCGCGGCCGCTGGGGCCTGTGGGTGGTGTTCGGACTGCTCGTCGGAGTGGCCTCGTACTTCGGGTTCATCCTCGGCCAGCTCTTCGAGGCGCCGTTCTGGATGATCACCGCTTCTCAGGGCGCCGAGCTGGTCAACGAGCAGCTCTTCTCCCCGCTCGCGATCGCCGCCTTCGTGCTGGGCCGTGAGCTCACGATCTGGTTCGGCGCATGGGTCGCCCGCAGCGGCGCACGCAAGACCGAGCTGAACGCCGAGGCGCAGCGCGAGTACGAGCGCACGCTCGAGGCCGGTCCGACACTGCCGAGGTGACCACGGACGCCTCCACGCCGAACCCCCGCGGGCCCGAGCCCGCGGGGGTTTCGGCTGTCCTGGCGCTGGTGCTGTCGACGATCAGCTTCTTCGCGCTCGCGATCGTCGGCCTCGGTGCGCTGAGCTTCGCGACGGATACTGACGTCATCGCGGTTCCCGATCTCGGCCCGGCGCCCGGTGCGATCGGGATGGCCGCGGCCGTCGCGGCGTTCGCGGGTGTCGAGTGGCTGGCCGTGCGGATCTCCCGTCCCGTCTACCGCTCGGTGTGGGTGACGGCGCTGGCGACGGTCCTCGTGCACCTGATGGTCGTCTCGGCGGGGGTCCTGCTCGCCGCGGGCGATGTCGTCGTTGCGCTCGCCGTGGCGGGTGGCCTGGTCACCACGGGGCCGAGCCTCGTCATCCTCGCTGCCGCATCCGTCGCGGCCTGGGGCGGCGTGGCCCTGCGACGGACGCGCGCTCAGCATCCGACCTGGCCGTGGGAGCACGACGAGTAGACCGGAGATCCCGCAGGCTAGAGGGCGTCGGGGTCGAAGGGGGCGTCGAGCGACCGGGTCAGCTCCTCGAGCATCGCCTCGATCTGCGGCTCCACGTACTGCGAGATCGCTGCCTGCACGGCCAGACGGTGCCGCAGCAGGATTCCGCAGATCTCGCGTCCGACGAGATTCGCGTATTCGTCGGCGAGCGTGACCTCCTGGCGGAGCGCGGCCTTGGCCTCGTCCGTCAGCGGCGGAAGCGGGGGGAGCTCGGCGGCCTCCTGATCGGCCAGACCCGCGATCGTGAAGAGGAACGGCGCTCCGGGGATCGGATCCGGGTCCAGCGGCATGCCCTCGAACTCGGGAGCGAGATCCTCTCCCGGGCGGTAGCTGCGCGCGCGATTGCGCGCTGCCTGCTGGTCCAGTTCGCGCTGCAGCATCGGAAGGTTCTGCGCCGTGTAGTCGGCGACCGCGTGGTCGACGATCGTCTTGATGCGGGTGGACAGCCCGTGCTGGACGCCGTGGGGGACGTTGCCGCCGATGCCGACGGCGGAGAGCACGGGGGAGCCCAGGCAACGACGGCAGGGCGCGACCCGCCCGCGGTGGGTGGCCGGCTCCCAGCGCGGCACCCAGCGCAGCCAGGCCTCGACGGCCTGGTCGACCTGCGTCTCCAGCGAGCGCTCCACGTTCTCAGAGTACCGCGATGCTGGGCGCGGACTCATTTGACCGGGTATGTGACGCGGCATTACACTTGATCAGGTGTGTGCACGTCTCGGCGTGCCCGCATGCAGGGCGCCGGTCCGATACCGGTCCGCCCCCACGGCATACCCACCACACCAAAGGCTCGTCGGATCCGACGTGCCGGTGGGTCATGATGTGAAATCCATCGCGCTGTCACCGTGCAGCACAACAAGGAGAGAACGTGCCAACCATTCAGCAGTTGGTTCGCAAGGGTCGTTCGCCCAAGGTCTCGAAGACCAAGGCGCCCGCCCTGAAGTCGAACCCGCAGCAGGCCGGGGTCTGCACCCGCGTCTACACCACCACCCCGAAGAAGCCGAACTCGGCGATGCGCAAGGTCGCCCGTGTGAAGCTGCGCAACGGCACCGAGGTCACCGCCTACATTCCCGGCGAGGGCCACAACCTGCAGGAGCACTCCCTGGTGCTCGTCCGCGGCGGTCGTGTGAAGGACCTCCCCGGTGTGCGCTACAAGATCGTCCGTGGCGCCCTGGACACCCAGGCCGTCAAGAACCGTAAGCAGGCTCGTTCCCGCTACGGCGCGAAGAAGGGTTGAGTTAGATGCCTCGTAAGGGTCCCGCCCCCAAGCGCCCCGTCGTCAACGACCCGGTCTACGGCGCTCCGATCGTCACGTCGCTCGTGAACAAGATCCTCGTCGACGGCAAGAAGTCGCTCGCCGAGTCGATCGTCTACGGCGCCCTCGCCGGTGTCGAGGCCAAGAGCGGCCAGGACGCCGTCGCGACGCTCAAGAAGGCGCTCGACAACGTGCGCCCCACCCTCGAGGTCCGCAGCCGCCGCGTCGGCGGTTCGACCTACCAGGTTCCGGTCGAGGTCAAGCCGCACCGCGCGAACACGCTCGCGCTGCGCTGGCTCGTCAGCTACGCCAAGGGTCGTCGTGAGAAGACGATGACCGAGCGTCTGCAGAACGAGATCCTGGACGCCTCGAACGGTCTCGGTGCCGCGGTCAAGCGCCGTGAGGACACGCACAAGATGGCCGAGTCGAACCGCGCGTTCGCTCACTACCGCTGGTAACAGCTTCGCCCGTCCCCGGACTCGCGCCGGGGGCGGGCACCCTCCCTCTCCTCGCAGCATCCCTGCAAGAAAGATAAGGACACTCCTGTGGCACAAGACGTGCTCACCGACCTGAGCAAGGTCCGCAACATCGGCATCATGGCGCACATCGATGCCGGCAAGACCACCACCACCGAGCGCATCCTGTTCTACACGGGCGTCAACCACAAGCTGGGCGAGACGCACGACGGCGCCTCGACCACCGACTGGATGGAGCAGGAGAAGGAGCGCGGCATCACGATCACGTCTGCCGCCGTGACCTGCTTCTGGAACAAGAACCAGATCAACATCATCGACACCCCCGGTCACGTGGACTTCACGGTCGAGGTGGAGCGCTCGCTCCGCGTCCTCGACGGTGCGGTCGCCGTGTTCGACGGCAAGGAGGGCGTCGAGCCCCAGTCCGAGACCGTGTGGCGTCAGGCCGACAAGTACAACGTCCCGCGCATCTGCTTCGTCAACAAGATGGACAAGCTGGGCGCCGACTTCTACTTCACCGTCGACACCATCATCAACCGCCTCGGCGCCAAGCCCCTCGTGCTGCAGTTGCCGATCGGTGCCGAGAACGACTTCGTCGGCGTCGTCGACCTCATCGAGATGCGCGCGCTGGTCTGGCCGGGCGACGCCAAGGGCGACGTGACGATGGGCGCCTCCTACGAGGTGCAGGAGATCCCCGCCGACCTCAAGGACAAGGCCGAGGAGTACCGCCAGCAGCTGCTGGAGACGGTCGCCGAGACCGACGAGGAGCTTCTGGAGAAGTTCTTCGGCGGCGAGGAGCTCACCGTCGCCGAGATCAAGGGCGCGATCCGCAAGCTGGTCATCGCGAGCGAGATCTACCCGGTCCTCTGCGGCTCGGCGTTCAAGAACCGCGGTGTGCAGCCCATGCTGGACGCGGTCGTCGACTACCTCCCCTCGCCGCTGGACGTGCCCGCCATCGAGGCGCACGACCCCAAGGACGAGGAGAAGATCATCGAGCGTCACCCCGACGCGAAGGACCCCTTCGCGGCGCTGGCGTTCAAGGTCGCCGTCCACCCGTTCTTCGGTCGTCTGACCTACGTGCGCGTGTACTCGGGCGAGCTCGAGTCCGGCGCCCAGGTCATCAACTCGACCAAGGGCAAGAAGGAGCGCATCGGAAAGATCTTCCAGATGCACGCCAACAAGGAGAACCCGGTCGACAAGCTGACCGCCGGCAACATCTACGCCGTCATCGGCCTGAAGGACACCACCACCGGTGACACCCTGGCCGACATGGCTCAGCCGGTCGTCCTCGAGTCGATGACGTTCCCCGAGCCCGTCATCGAGGTCGCGATCGAGCCGAAGACGAAGGCCGACCAGGAGAAGCTGGGTCTCGCGATCCAGAAGCTCGCCGAGGAGGACCCGACCTTCCGCACGGAGCTCAACCCCGAGACCGGTCAGACGACCATCAAGGGCATGGGCGAGCTGCACCTCGACATCCTCGTGGATCGCATGAAGCGCGAGTTCCGCGTCGAGGCGAACGTCGGAAAGCCCCAGGTGGCCTACCGCGAGACGATCAAGAAGGCCGTCGAGAAGCACGACTACACCCACAAGAAGCAGACGGGTGGATCGGGCCAGTTCGCCAAGATCCAGTTCACCATCGAGCCCCTCGAGCTCGACGCCGAGAAGACGTACGAGTTCGAGAACAAGGTCACCGGTGGCCGCATCCCGCGCGAGTACATCGAGCCGACCAACCAGGGCTTCCAGGACGCCATGGCGGCCGGTGCTCTGGCGGGCTACCCGATGGTGGGCGTGAAGGCCATCCTGCTCGACGGCGCCTCGCACGACGTCGACTCCTCGGAGATGGCGTTCAAGATCGCCGGCTCCATGGGATTCAAGGAGGCCGTGCGCCGCGCCAACCCGGTGCTGCTCGAGCCGCTGATGGCCGTCGAGGTCCGCACGCCCGAGGAGTACATGGGCGACGTCATCGGCGACCTGAACTCGCGTCGTGGCCAGATCCAGTCGATGGAGGATGCCGCGGGCGTGAAGGTCGTCCGTGCCCAGGTCCCGCTGTCCGAGATGTTCGGCTACATCGGCGACCTGCGTTCGAAGACGTCCGGTCGTGCCGTGTACTCGATGGAGTTCGACTCCTACGCCGAGGTCCCGCGGGCCGTGGCGGACGAGATCGTCCAGAAGACCAAGGGCGAGTAAGCCCTTGCCCGGTCGGCTCCGGGCCCCGCTCGGAGCCGACCGGACAACGCACAACTTCATAAAGCTCTCTCTACTAAACTGAGAATCAAACACCGTAGAGAACCGGTCACAATCCAGTGCCCGGGAATCTCTACACGAACGTCCTGAGGAGGACCCAGTGGCCAAGGCCAAGTTCGAGCGGACCAAGCCGCACGTGAACATCGGAACGATCGGTCACGTCGACCACGGCAAGACCACGCTCACCGCAGCGATCTCGAAGGTTCTTGCCGACAAGTACCCGTCGGCGACCAACGTTCAGCGCGACTTCGCGTCGATCGACTCCGCTCCCGAGGAGCGCCAGCGCGGTATCACGATCAACATCTCGCACGTCGAGTACGAGACGCCGAAGCGCCACTACGCGCACGTCGACGCCCCGGGTCACGCCGACTACATCAAGAACATGATCACCGGTGCCGCTCAGATGGACGGCGCGATCCTCGTGGTCGCCGCCACCGACGGCCCGATGGCTCAGACGCGCGAGCACGTCCTGCTCGCCAAGCAGGTCGGCGTTCCGTACCTGCTGGTCGCGCTGAACAAGAGCGACATGGTCGACGACGAGGAGATCCTGGAGCTCGTCGAGCTCGAGGTCCGCGAGCTGCTCTCCAGCCAGGACTTCGACGGTGACAACGCTCCGGTCGTCCGCGTCTCGGGCCTGAAGGCTCTCGAGGGCGACGAGAAGTGGGTCAACGCGATCCTCGAGCTCATGGAGGCCGTCGACGAGTCCATCCCGGACCCGGTGCGCGACAAGGACAAGCCGTTCCTGATGCCCGTCGAGGACGTCTTCACGATCACCGGTCGTGGCACCGTCGTCACGGGTCGCGCCGAGCGCGGCACGCTGGCCATCAACTCCGAGGTCGAGATCGTGGGTCTGCGCCCGACGCAGAAGACGACCGTCACCGGTATCGAGATGTTCCACAAGCAGCTCGACGAGGCATGGGCCGGCGAGAACTGCGGTCTTCTTCTCCGTGGCACCAAGCGCGAAGAGGTCGAGCGCGGTCAGGTCATCGTGAAGCCGGGATCGGTCACGCCGCACACCGACTTCGAGGGCACCGCGTACATCCTGTCCAAGGACGAGGGTGGCCGCCACAACCCCTTCTACACGAACTACCGTCCGCAGTTCTACTTCCGCACCACCGACGTCACCGGCGTCATCTCGCTGCCCGAGGGCACCGAGATGGTCATGCCCGGCGACACCACCGACATGACGGTCGAGCTGATCCAGCCGATCGCCATGGAGGAGGGCCTCGGCTTCGCCATCCGTGAGGGTGGACGCACCGTGGGCGCCGGTACGGTCACGAAGATCATCAAGTGATTCGGGCCGGGTCAATGCGAGCGTAGCCCGCGTTGACGCGGCATCGAGTCAGGTTGAGCGAGCGCTGCGAAGCAGAGCGCGAGTCGAAACCTCAGCCACGACGGGGTCGGACCTTCGGGTCCGGCCCCGTCGTCGTTTTCCAGCACAGTCATGGCGGAGGCTTCCGCTGACCGCCGTCGACGGACAGAATGAGAAGGCCGACGCGCTTCCTCGTCGGCGACCGAGAAGGGGATGCAATGGGTATCGAAGAGTCGATCAACGACGCCGTGAACAAGGGCAAGGACCTCTACGAGCAGAACAAGGACAAGATCGCCGAGGCCGTCAAGAGCGAGCAGGCCGAGGACGTCAGCGACAAGGTCCTCGACGGCGTCGCGGACTTCGCCAAGAAGATCGCTCCGGGCGCGGCGGACAAGATCGACGAGATCCGCGACAGCGCGGACAAGGCGGTCGGCAACGAGTAGACACGCGTGACACGGAAAAGGGGTTCCTCTTCACGGAGGGGCCCCTTTTCCGATACGATCGCTTCTGCCGCCTGGGGATCTTGCGGCGGGGAGTGCGAAGGGGTTCGCCCTCCCGAATCGCGCGGTTCGCCGCGCACCTGACTGGGGAACTGACTGTGGGGATCGATGCGTCGACGGCGCCCTTCGCGCGCCGGCCTGCGACACCGCTGCTGCGGCCGATCCGCCATGCCTCCGACGAGGATCGGGGTGTCCCTTCACGCCCGGATCCTCGCGTTCGGTGTGCCCCCTCGCACTGAACGCATCCCCACGCGGGGCGAGGCATGGGGATGCCTCGCCCCGCGATCTCCCGGCGGATGCCGCGCCATTCAACTCGGTCGGAGAGGCCCGTCGCGAAGCGCGACACGCCCGGGTTTGCACAACCGAAATCCCCCATGGCACAATAGATAGGTTCCACATTCCGGGGGTGCGCTGTGCGTGCCGACCGGATCACTACCAGGGCAGTGCATAGACGGCGTCTCTTCGTGAGGCAGCAGGGTTCTAGGCCGCGGGTAGGAGAACATCCCCGACACCTCTGCTGAGAGGTTCTGCCGTGCGCTGAGAGGCGCGCGGGCTGACAGAAGAACAGTGGTGCGCAGACCTGCTCTCCGGAGCCGGTCGAGTGCCGAGGCGTGAACAGCGCCGACGTGCGTCCAATGCCCCTGGGTCACCCGGCCCAGGACGGTAAGACGCCTTATAGAGAGTGAGCAGACAATGGCGGGACAGAAGATCCGCATTCGCCTGAAGTCGTACGACCACGAGGTCATCGACACGTCGGCGCGCAAGATCGTCGACACCGTGACCCGTGCGGGCGCGACTGTCGTCGGCCCCGTGCCGCTTCCGACCGAGAAGAACGTCGTGTGCGTCATCCGGTCGCCCCACAAGTACAAGGACAGCCGCGAGCACTTCGAGATGCGCACCCACAAGCGTCTGATCGACATCGTCGACCCGACGCCCAAGGCCGTCGACTCGCTGATGCGTCTCGACCTGCCGGCTGACGTCAACATCGAGATCAAGCTCTGAGGATCGACATGGCTGACATCAACGCAAAGGTTTCCAAGGGACTGCTGGGCACCAAGCTCGGCATGACCCAGGTGTGGAACGAGAACGGCAAGCTCGTTCCCGTCACCGTCATCGAACTCGCCCCCAACGTGGTCACGCAGATCCGCACGCCCGAGAAGGACGGCTACAACGCCGTCCAGATCGCCGCGGGTCAGATCGACCCCCGCAAGGTGAACAAGCCCCTCACGGCTCACTTCGAGGCCGCCGGCGTCACGCCGCGCCGTCACGTCACCGAGATCCGCACGGCGGACGCTGCTGACTACTCACTCGGTCAGGAGCTCACGGTGGACGGCCTGTTCGAGGCGGGCCAGCTGGTCGACGTCGTCGGCACGAGCAAGGGCAAGGGCACCGCGGGTGTCATGAAGCGCCACAACTTCAAGGGCGTCTCGGCTTCCCACGGTGCACACCGCAACCACCGCAAGCCCGGCTCCATCGGCGCATCGTCGACCCCGAGCCGCGTCTTCAAGGGCATGCGCATGGCCGGCCGTATGGGTGGCGAGCGCGTGACCGTCCTGAACCTCACGGTGCACGCCATCGACGCCGAGAAGGGACTCATGCTCGTCAAGGGCGCCGTCCCCGGTGCGCGTGGCCGCGTCGTCTACGTCCGCAACGCAGTGAAGGGTGCCTGATCATGGCTGACTCGACTCTCGCGCTCGACGTCCTGAAGGCCGACGGCAAGAAGGCCGGCTCCATCGAGCTGCCCGCCGAACTCTTCGACGTCAAGACGAACATCCCGCTCATCCACCAGGTCGTCGTCGCCCAGCTCGCCGCTGCGCGTCAGGGCACCCACTCGACCAAGCGTCGCGGTGAGGTCTCCGGTGCCGGTCGCAAGCCCTTCAAGCAGAAGGGCACGGGTAACGCCCGTCAGGGTTCCATCCGTGCGCCGCACATGACCGGTGGTGGCATCGTCCACGGCCCGAAGCCGCGCGACTACGCGCAGCGCACCCCCAAGAAGATGATCGCCGCCGCCCTGCTGGGCGCGCTGAGCGACCGCTTCCGCGGTGAGCGTCTGCACGCCGTCGAGACCTTCGGCATCGACTCCACGCCTTCGACGAAGACCGCCGCGAGCCTGCTCGCCCAGGTCGCCCCGTCGAAGAACATCCTGGTCGTCACCCAGCGTGACGACGAAGTGACCGTCAAGAGCGTTCGCAACCTGTCGAACGTGCACTGGCTCACCTTCGACCAGCTGAACGCCTACGACGTGCTCGTCTCCGACGACATCGTCTTCACCAAGGCCGCGCTCGAGGCGTTCATCGCCTCGAAGACCGGCGCAACCGAGGAGGTCTCGGCATGACCGAGCAGGCATCCGTCCTGGCGACCGCTCTCAACAAGGACCCGCGCGACATCATCCTGAAGCCGGTCGTGTCCGAGAAGAGCTACTCGCTCATCGACGAGGGCAAGTACACGTTCCTCGTGGACCCGCGCGCCTCGAAGACCGAGATCAAGCTCGCCATCGAGAAGATCTTCGGCGTCAAGGTCGCGGCGGTCAACACGATCAACCGCGTCGGCAAGGCCCGCCGCACCCGCTTCGGCACCGGCAAGCGCAAGGACACCAAGCGCGCCATCGTGACCCTGAAGTCGGGCACCATCGACATCTTCACGGCAATCGGCTGATCCGGGGGATAAAGGACAATCATGGCTATTCGCAAGTACAAGCCCACGACCCCGGGTCGTCGCGGTTCGTCGGTGGCCGACTTCGCCGAGATCACCCGATCGACGCCGGAGAAGTCGCTGCTGCGCCCCCTGTCGAAGACCGGTGGCCGCAACAACCAGGGCCGCATCACGACCCGTCACATCGGTGGTGGCCACAAGCGCCAGTACCGCGTCATCGACTTCCGTCGCAATGACAAGGACGGCGTCAACGCCAAGGTCGCTCACATCGAGTACGACCCCAACCGCACCGCACGCATCGCGCTGCTGCACTACTTCGACGGCGAGAAGCGCTACATCCTCGCGCCGAACAAGCTGAGCCAGGGCGACATCGTCGAGTCGGGCGCGTCGGCCGACATCAAGCCGGGCAACAACCTGCCGCTGAAGAACATCCCCACCGGTACCGTGATCCACGCGATCGAGCTCCGCCCCGGCGGAGGCGCGAAGCTGGCTCGCTCGGCGGGCACCTCGGTGCGTCTGGTCGCCAAGGACGGTCCCTACGCGCAGCTCCGTCTGCCGTCGGGCGAGATCCGCAACGTCGACGCCCGCTGCCGCGCCACGATCGGCGAGGTCGGCAACGCCGAGCAGTCCAACATCAACTGGGGCAAGGCCGGCCGCAAGCGCTGGAAGGGCGTCCGCCCGACCGTGCGCGGTGTCGCCATGAACCCGGTCGACCACCCGCACGGTGGTGGTGAGGGCAAGACCTCCGGTGGTCGTCACCCGGTCACGCCGTGGGGTCAGGCCGAAGGCCGCACCCGTCACGCGAACAAGGAAAGCGACAAGTACATCGTGCGTCGTCGCAACGCCGGCAAGAAGCGCAAGTAGGAGTAAGAGAAGATGCCTCGCAGTCTCAAGAAGGGCCCCTTCGTCGACGAGCACCTGCTTCGCAAGGTGGTCGGTCAGAACGAAGCCGGCACGAAGAACGTCATCAAGACCTGGTCGCGACGCTCGATGATCATCCCGGCCATGCTGGGTCACACCATCGCCGTCCACGACGGTCGCAAGCACATCCCCGTGTTCGTGACCGAGACCATGGTCGGTCACAAGCTGGGCGAGTTCGCGCCCACCCGCACCTTCCGCGGCCACGAGAAGGACGACAAGAAGGGCCGCCGCCGCTGACGCGGGGGCGATAGAGGAGAGAGAAATGGTGGAGTCCATCGCACGCGTGCGACACATCCGCGTGACCCCTCAGAAGGCTCGTCGTGTCGTCGCGCTCATCAAGGGCAAGCAGGCCCAGGAAGCTCTCGCGATCCTGAAGTTCGCACAGCAGAGCGCCAGTGAGCCGATCTACAAGCTTGTCGCGTCGGCCATGGCCAACGCGCAGGTGAAGGCGGATCGCGACGGCGAGTACCTCGACGAGCAGGACCTGTACGTGAAGAACGCGTACGTCGACGAGGGCACGACGCTCAAGCGTTTCCAGCCCCGCGCTCAGGGTCGCGCTTTCCAGATCAAGAAGCGCACGAGCCACATCACGGTCGTGCTCTCGACGCCGGAGGTCGCTGCCGCGGCCGAGGGTGACAGCAACAAGAAGGCGAGCAAGTAATGGGACAGAAGGTAAACCCGTACGGCTTCCGCCTCGGCATCACCACCGACCACGTCTCGCGCTGGTTCTCCGACTCGACGAAGCCGGGTCAGCGCTACGCGGACTACGTCGCCGAGGACATCAAGATCCGTCGCCTGCTGCAGACGCAGCTGGACCGCGCCGGCGTCAGCAACATCGAGATCGAGCGCACCCGTGACCGCGTGCGTGTGGACATCCACACCGCGCGCCCGGGTATCGTCATCGGTCGTCGTGGCGCCGAGGCCGAGCGCATCCGCGGCGACCTCGAGAAGCTCACCGGCAAGCAGATCCAGCTGAACATCCTCGAGGTCAAGAACCCCGAGGCCGACGCTCAGCTCGTCGCCCAGGGCATCGCCGAGCAGCTGTCTGCTCGTGTGGCGTTCCGTCGCGCGATGCGCAAGGGTCTGCAGGGCGCTCAGCGCGCCGGCGCCAAGGGCATCCGCATCCAGGTCTCCGGCCGCCTCGGCGGCGCCGAGATGAGCCGGTCGGAGTTCTACCGCGAGGGTCGTGTGCCGCTGCACACGCTGCGCGCGAACATCGACTACGGCTTCTACGAGGCCAAGACCACCTTCGGCCGCATCGGCGTGAAGGTCTGGATCTACAAGGGCGACCTGACCAACAAGGAGCTTGCTCGCGAGCAGGCGAACGCACCGAAGTCCCGTCGTGATGACCGTGGCGACCGTCGCCGCGGCCCGCGCAACGAGGCTCCCGTCGCAGAAGGAGCGTCTGCCTGATGCTTATTCCCCGCAAGGTCAAGTACCGCAAGCAGCACCACCCCAAGCGTGATGGCCAGGCCACCGGCGGCACGAAGGTCTCCTTCGGCGAGTTCGGCATCCAGGCTCTCACCCCCGCTTACGTGACGAACCGTCAGATCGAGTCCGCTCGTATCGCGATGACCCGTCACATCAAGCGTGGTGGAAAGGTCTGGATCAACATCTACCCCGACCGTCCGCTCACGAAGAAACCCGCCGAGACCCGCATGGGTTCCGGTAAGGGCTCGCCCGAGTGGTGGGTCGCAAACGTCAAGCCGGGTCGCGTCCTCTTCGAGGTCGCGGGCGTCAACGAGCAGCTCGCTCGCGAGGCCCTGACCCGTGCCATCCACAAGCTGCCGCTCAAGGCACGCATCATCAAGCGCGAGGAGGGCGACGCGTAATGGCGATCGGCACCAAGGAGCTCGCTCCCAGCGAGCTCGACACGTTCGAAGACCAGCGCCTCGTCGAGGAGCTGCGTAAGGCCAAGGAGGAGCTGTTCAACCTCCGCTTCCAGTCGGCCACGGGCCAGCTGGAGAGCCACGGCCGCATCCGCGCCGTCAAGCGCGACATCGCGCGCCTGTACACCGTGATCCGCGAGCGCGAGCTGGGCATCCGTGCGACGCCCGCCCCGGTCGAGGCTCCGGCCAAGAAGGCGTCCAAGGCAAAGGCGAAGAAGTCCGACGCGGCTGAGGCGCCGAAGGAGGAGGCCGAGTAATGGCTGAGAAGAAGGCTGCCGTCAAGGCGGAGACCGTGGAGCACGCCGAGCACGACGTGCGTCCCGCGGACGCCCGCGGCTACCGCAAGGCCCGCCGCGGCTACGTCGTCAGCGACAAGATGGACAAGACCATCGTCGTCGAGGTCGAGGACCGCGTGAAGCACCCGCTGTACGGCAAGGTCATCCGTCGCACCTCCAAGGTGAAGGCGCACGACGAGGGCAACACCGCCGGCATCGGCGACCTGGTCCTCATCAACGAGACCCGGCCGCTCAGCGCCACCAAGCGCTGGCGTCTGGTTGAGATTCTGGAGAAGGCCAAGTGATTCAGCAGGAGTCCCGCCTCAAGGTCGCCGACAACACCGGCGCGAAGGAACTGCTCACCATCCGAGTCCTGGGCGGCTCGCGCCGTCGCTATGCGGGCCTCGGTGACACCATCGTCGCGACCGTCAAGGACGCGATCCCGGGCGGCAACGTGAAGAAGGGCGACGTCGTCAAGGCGGTCATCGTCCGCACCGTGAAGCAGACCCGTCGTCCCGACGGTTCGTACATCAAGTTCGACGAGAACGCCGCCGTGATCCTGAAGAACGACGGGGAGCCCCGCGGCACCCGTATCTTCGGCCCGGTCGGTCGTGAGCTTCGTGACAAGAAGTTCATGAAGATCGTCTCGCTCGCCCCGGAGGTCATCTGATCATGGCGAACATCAAGAAGGGTGACCTGGTTCAGGTCATCACCGGCCGCAAGCAGGACAAGGGCGGCGACCGCGGCAAGCAGGGCAAGGTGCTCGAGGTCCTCGTGGCCGAGAACCGCGTCATCGTCGAGGGCGTCAACTACGTCACCAAGCACACGCGCGTCGGTCAGACGCAGCGCGGCACGAAGACGGGCGGCATCGAGACCATCGAGGCGCCCATCCACATCTCGAACGTCCAGGTCATCGACCCCTCGACGAAGAAGCCGACCCGCGTCGGCCACCGCGTCGAGGAGCAGACCAAGGACGGCGTGAAGCGCACCGTTCGCGTCCGCTACGCGAAGAAGTCAGGTAAGGACCTCTGATGAGCACCGACACTGCCGCGCAGGCTGGCAAGATCCAGCCGCGCCTGAAGCAGAAGTACAAGGCCGAGATCCAGCAGAAGCTGCAGGACGAGTTCGGCTACCAGAACGTGATGCAGATCCCCGGCATCGTCAAGGTCGTCGTCAACACCGGTGTCGGTGAGGCGGCTCGCGACAGCAAGGTGATCGATGGTGCGGTCGACGACCTCACCAAGATCACCGGCCAGAAGCCGATCGTCACGAAGGCCCGCAAGTCCATCGCGCAGTTCAAGCTGCGCGAGGGCCAGGCCATCGGCGCGCACGTCACGCTCCGTGGCGACCGCGCGTGGGAGTTCATCGACCGCCTGGTCTCGCTCGCCCTGCCCCGCATCCGCGACTTCCGCGGTCTGTCGGCCAAGCAGTTCGACGGCAACGGCAACTACACCTTCGGTCTCCAGGAGCAGAGCGTGTTCCACGAGATCGATCAGGACAAGATCGACCGCGTCCGCGGCTTCGACATCACCGTGGTGACGTCGGCCAAGACGGATGCCGAGGGCCGCGCGCTCCTGCGCCACCTCGGCTTCCCGTTCAAGGCCGACGACGCTCAGGCGTGATCCGGTGACGCGGGGAGGGACGCCGCAAGGCGCCCTCCCCGCGTGCCGTACAATTGAAGATTGCGTGCTCATCGCAGGCCGTCTGTCGTGTAACGGCAGCCGGAACCTCATGATCGAAAGAAGAACACCATGACAATGACAGACCCGGTCGCAGACATGCTGACCCGTCTGCGCAACGCGAACTCGGCGCACCACGACTCCGTGACCCTGCCGTCGAGCAAGCTGAAGACGCACATCGCCGAGATCCTCCAGCAGGAGGGCTACATCGCCGGCTGGGAGGTCTCGGACGCCCGCGTCGGCAAGAACCTCACCCTCTCGCTCAAGTACGGTCCGAACCGTGAGCGCTCCATCGCCGGCATCAAGCGGGTCTCGAAGCCCGGTCTGCGCGTCTACGCGAAGTCCACCGAGCTCCCGAAGGTCCTCGGCGGCCTCGGCGTTGCCATCCTGTCCACCTCCTCCGGTCTTCTCACCGACCGTCAGGCAGAGCAGAAGGGCGTGGGCGGAGAAGTTCTCGCCTACGTGTGGTGATACGAACATGTCGCGTATTGGACGACTTCCCATCGAGATCCCCGCGGGCGTGACCGTTTCGGTCGACGGCCGTGAGGTCGCGGTGAAGGGCCCGAAGGGTGAGCTCACCCTGACGGTCGCCGCCCCCATCGAGGTCGCGGTCGAGGAGAACCAGGTTCTCGTCACCCGCCCCGACGACGAGCGCGAGTCGCGGTCGCTTCACGGCCTGACCCGCACGCTCATCAACAACAACATCATCGGCGTGACCCAGGGCTACTCCAAGGGCCTCGAGGTCGTCGGCACCGGTTACCGCGTGCAGCAGAAGGGCAGCTCGGTCGAGTTCGCCCTCGGCTTCTCGCACCCGGTCCTGGTCGACCCGCCCGCCGGCATCACGTTCACGGTCGAGGGCAACAACAAGCTCACCGTGAGCGGCATCTCGAAGCAGGCTGTCGGCGAGGCAGCCGCGAACATCCGCAAGATCCGCAAGCCTGAGCCCTACAAGGGCAAGGGTGTCCGCTACGCGGGCGAGGTCGTGCGTCGCAAGGCCGGAAAGGCTGGTAAGTAATCATGGCTGTGAAGTCGAAGTCCGACGCCCGCGCGCGTCGTCACGCCCGCCTTCGCAAGAAGATCGTCGGCACCGAGCAGCGTCCGCGCCTCGTCGTGAACCGTTCGGCCCGTCACGTCTTCGTGCAGCTGGTCGACGACAGCAAGGGCCACACCGTCGCCTCGGCATCCACGCTCGAGACCGACCTTCGTGGTTTCGAGGGCGACAAGACCGCCAAGGCCCGCAAGGTCGGCGAGCTCCTCGCCGAGCGCGCGAAGGCCGCCGGTTTTTCCGAGGCCGTGTTCGACCGTGGCGGCAACCGCTACGCGGGTCGTGTCGCGGCGATCGCCGATGGCGCCCGTGAAGGGGGGCTGGCACTGTGAGTGACATCAAGGAGAACGAAGTGACCGAAACGGCTGCAGCCTCGACTGAGGCCGCTGAGCCCGCTCGCGAGCAGCGTGAGGGCCGCCGTGGCGGCCGTGACCGCAACCAGGGCGGCCGCGACCGCAACTCGCGCGACCGCGGCGACAACCAGTTCCTCGAGCGCGTCGTGACCATCAACCGCGTCTCCAAGGTCGTGAAGGGTGGACGTCGCTTCAGCTTCACCGCCCTCGTGGTCGTCGGCGACGGCAACGGTCTGGTCGGCGTCGGCTACGGCAAGGCCCGCGAGGTGCCCCTGGCCATCTCGAAGGGTGTCGAAGAGGCCAAGCGCAACTTCTTCCGCGTCCCCCGCGTCGCGAGCACCATCCCGCACCCCGTGCAGGGTGAGGCCGCGGCCGGTGTCGTGCTGCTTCGTCCGGCCGCTGCCGGTACCGGTGTCATCGCCGGTGGTCCGGTCCGCGCCGTGCTCGAGTGCGCCGGCATCCACGACGTGCTGTCGAAGTCGCTCGGCTCGTCGAACACGATCAACATCGTGCACGCGACGGTGGAGGCCCTGAAGCAGCTCGAGGAGCCCCGTGCGGTCGCCGCGCGTCGTGGCCTCGAGTTCGACCAGGTCGCCCCGGCGCGTCTCGTCCGTGCGGAGGCCGACGCGGCCGCCGCTCAGAAGGTAGGTGCCTGATGGCTGCGCGCCTCAAGGTCACGCAGGTCAAGTCCAAGGTGAGCGAGAAGCAGAACCAGCGCGACACGCTGCGCAGCCTCGGTCTGAAGCGGATCGGTGACTCCACCGTCCGCCCCGACGACGCGCAGACGCGCGGCTACGTCCGGACCGTCGCCCACCTCGTCAAGGTTGAGGAGATCGACTAATGGCTGAGAAGAACGAAGCCGTCGAGGCCGAGAAGGCTCCGAAGAAGGCCGCCCCCAAGGCTGCCGCTTCGAAGACCGCTGAGGCCTCGAAGAAGGCTCCGGCGGCCAAGAAGCCGGCCGCCAAGAAGCCCGCTGCCAAGAAGGAGGCCGAGACCTCGCGTCCCGGCGTCCTCAAGGTGCACCACCTGCGTCCGGTCCCCGGCGCCAACACCGCCAAGACCCGTGTCGGTCGCGGTGAGGGTTCCAAGGGCAAGACCGCAGGCCGCGGCACGAAGGGCACCAAGGCCCGCAACACCGTGCGCGTCGGATTCGAGGGTGGGCAGATGCCGCTGCACATGCGCACCCCGAAGCTGCGCGGTTTCAAGAACCCGTTCCGCGTCGAGTACCAGGTCGTGAACCTGGAGAAGCTCGCCGAGCTGTACCCCCAGGGTGGCGACGTCACCGTCAGCGACCTGGTCGCCAAGGGTGCCGTTCGCAAGAACGAGAAGGTCAAGGTCCTCGGCAACGGGGACATCGCGGTGAAGCTCACCGTCTCGGTCGACAAGGTCTCGGGTTCCGCCGAGCAGAAGATCGTGGCGGCCGGCGGTTCCGTCAAGTAACCACTGTGCAGAGGGGTCGGAGATATCTCCGGCCCCTCTGTGCGTTACTCTGGTCTTTCGGCCGTCTGCTGTGTCGACGGCGACCTTTCTGGAGGAAAACCCTTGTTTAGCGCCATTGCGCGGATCTTCCGCACGCCCGACCTCCGTCGGAAGATCGGTTTCACCCTGGCGATCATCGCCCTCTACCGCTTCGGCTCGCACATCCCCGCTCCGTTCGTGAACTTCCCGAACGTCGAGCAGTGCCTCGCGCTCACGTCGGGCACCGAGGGCCTGCTGAGCCTGGTCAACCTCTTCTCGGGCGGAGCGCTGCTCCAGCTCTCGATCTTCGCGCTGGGCGTCATGCCGTACATCACGGCGACGATCATCACCCAGCTGCTGCGCGTGGTCATCCCGCACTTCGAGACCCTGCACAAGGAGGGTCAGGCCGGCCAGGCGAAGCTGACGCAGTACACGCGCTACCTCACGATCGCGCTCGCTCTGCTGCAGTCGACGACGCTCGTCACCGTCGCGCGCAGCGGTCAGCTGTTCGGCACCACCGACATCGCGGCCTGCCAGAACCTGCTGACGAACGATGTCTGGTGGGCGCAGCTGCTCATGATCATCACGATGACCGCCGGCACCGGCCTCATCATGTGGTTCGCCGAGCTCGTCACCGAGCGCGGCATCGGCAACGGCATGTCGCTGCTGATCTTCACCTCGATCGCGGCCACGTTCCCGTCCGCCATGTGGCTGATCTGGGAGACCCGCGGCTTCGAGGTCTTCCTGCTCGTGCTGGCCGTCGGGATCATCGTGATGGGGCTCGTCGTCTTCGTCGAGCAGTCCCAGCGCCGCATCCCCGTCCAGTACGCGAAGCGCATGGTCGGCCGCCGCACCTACGGCGGGACCAACACCTACATCCCGATCAAGGTGAACATGGCGGGTGTGATCCCGGTGATCTTCGCCTCCTCGCTGCTGTACATCCCGATGCTCATCGCGCAGTTCAACACCCCGCAGGACGGTTCCGAGCCGGCCGCGTGGGTGACCTGGATCTCGCAGTACTTCACCACCGGCGATCACCCGCTGTACATGCTGGTGTACTTCCTGCTCATCATCGGGTTCACGTACTTCTACGTCGCGATCACCTTCAACCCGGTCGAGGTCGCCGACAACATGAAGAAGTACGGCGGCTTCATCCCCGGCATCCGTGCGGGGCGCCCGACGGCCGAGTACCTCGACTACGTGCTGACGCGCATCACGTTCCCCGGGTCCATCTACCTGGGTCTGATCGCCCTGATCCCGCTGGTGGCCCTGGCCACGGTCGGCGCCAACCAGAACTTCCCGTTCGGCGGCGCATCGATCCTCATCATCGTCGGCGTGGGTCTCGAGACGGTCAAGCAGATCGACGCTCAGCTCCAGCAGCGTCATTACGAAGGGCTCCTCCGATGACCTCATCCGCACGTCTCCTCATCGTCGGCCCGCAGGGTTCCGGCAAGGGCACGCAGGGTGTGCGCATCGCCGAGTCCTACGGCATCCCGGTGATCTCGACCGGCGACATCTTCCGCGCCAACATCAAGAACGGCACGGAACTGGGCAAGCAGGTCACGTCGATCCTCGATCGCGGGGACCTCGTGCCCGATGAGCTGACGAGCGAGATCGTGCGCGATCGGCTGTCGCAGGAGGACGCCGCGAACGGGTTCCTCCTCGACGGATACCCGCGCAACGCTGCCCAGGTCGCGCACCTGGAGCAGTTCCTGTCCTCGCGCGGCGAGGCGCTGGACGCCGTGATCCTGCTGGACGTCCCGCGTGACGAGAGCATCTCCCGCCTGAGCCTGCGTGCGAAGGAGCAGGGCCGCTCGGACGACACCCCCGAGGCCATCGGCCACCGCCTGGACATCTACGAGCACGAGACCGCTCCGATCCTGGAGACCTACTCGGACCGCGGCATCGTCGACCGCATCGACGGCGTCGGATCGCTCGACGAGATCACCGAGCGCATCACCGCGGCGCTGGACGCGCGCGGCCTGCGCGTGACGGTCTGAGCGTGTTCCGCCGCTCGATCTACAAGACGCCCGCGCAACTGCGCGCGATGGTCGAACCCGGGCTCATCACCGCAGCCTCCCTGGATGCGGCCGCAGCGGCGATCCGGCCCGGCGCGACGACGGCGGAAGTGGATGCGGCGGCCTCGGTTGCGATCACCGCTCGCGGGGCGGAGTCGAACTTCCAGCTCGTGCGCGGATACCGCCACACGACGTGCATCTCGGTCAACGAGCAGGTCGTGCACGGCATCCCCGGGCCTCGTGTGCTGGAGCCCGGCGACATCGTGTCCGTCGACAGCGGCGCGCAGTATCAGGGCTGGAACGGTGACAGCGCTCGCACGTTCGTGGTGCCGGACGAGTCTCGGCCCGACCTGGTCGCGGCTCGCCTCGAGCTCTCCCGGGTGACCGAGGGCTCGATGTGGGCCGGGATCGCCGCGATGGCGTCCGCACGCCACCTCGGAGACATCGGCGCCGCGATCCAGGACCACATCGAGGCGCAGGGGGAGTACGGCATCCTGCGCGAGTACGTCGGGCACGGCATCGGACGCAAGATGCATGAGGCGCCCAGCGTCTTCAACTACCGGACGCCGGATGCCGGGGCCGAGGTCAGGCCCGGACTGGTGCTCGCGATCGAGCCGATGGTGACCGCCGGTGGGGATGCCACGTTCGTGGAGGACGACGACTGGACCGTGTCGACGGTCGACGGCAGCGACGGCTCGCACTGGGAGCACAGCGTCGCCCTGCACGCCGACGGCATCTGGGTGCTGACCGCCGCCGATGGCGGTGCCGCCGGCCTCGCCCCCTTCGGCGTGATCCCCACCCCCATCCCGTAGCCGCCGCGCCGCGCCTCTCGTTTCCGTGAGACTTGGTTTGCGGAGCGAGACTTCCGTTCGGTGGCCAAGTGTCACTCCGCAATCCAAGTCTCACGGGCGGACGGGTGTCGCCGCACTCGCCCTGCACAGGAACGTTCGGCGCGGAATTCTCCCCGGATGTCGTGGAAGGGCGCCGCTTCGGCGCAGGGCGGCGACCCGGGTCGTGCAGAATCGGGCGGCATGCCCCTGCTCCTGCCGGATCGTGCGTCGCGCGAATCACCCCTGCTCCTGTTCACGAAGGCCGACGCGGGAGCTCATGGCATCGACGTCCGTGCTCGCGGATGGCACCGGCTTCGCAAGGGGGTTTACGTCGACGCGACCGATTTCCGGGCGCTTCCGCCGTGGAAACGCTACGAGGTGCGGGTGCACGCGTATCTGCGGCGTCACCCGGATGCCATCCTTTGCCTCGAATCCGCCGCGGTGGTGCATGGTCTGCCGGTCGCGGGTGAGACGCGATACGTCCACGTGTACGATCCGGATGCGCAGCGGACGCAGTGCTATGGCGACGTCCGTGTTCATGCGAGTGCGACGCGTCGCGAGATCTGCCGGATCGGCGGAGTGCATGCGACGAGCCTGCTCGACACGGTCGTCGACCTCGCCCGGGTGATGCAACCCGCTGACGCCCTCGCGGTGTCCGACGCGGCGACCTCGCCCGTCCAGGGCGGTGCGCTGCGGCTCGACGATCTCATCGCGCGCGGCAAGGACGGTGTCGGCAGTCGGGGGCGCGCACGGATGCGCTGGGTGTGGGACCACACGAATCCGCTCGCCGAGTCGCCGCCCGAAAGCGTGAGCCGAGCCGTCATCATGTGGAGCGGCTACGAGACGCCGGTGCTCCAGAGGGAGTTCCGCTACGAGGGGCACCTGGACCGTTCGGACTTCTTCTTCGAGAGCTGCGACGCCATCGGCGAATGCGACGGCTGGAGCAAGTACCAACTGGAAGACCCGGGCACGGGTGCGCTGCTGCTCGCCAAGGAGAAGCGTCGCGAGGATCGGCTGCGGCGGCACGGCCACCCCTTCGCGCGCTGGGAACCCGGGGACGCGTGGAAGGCGCGCCCGCTCTGCGACGCCCTGGACGGCGCCGGTGTCCGTCGAGTCGCGACATCCAATCCCGCCATGCTCGCCACGCTGCGTCGCCGCCCGCGCGCGCTTCCCACCCCTCGCCCGTGAGACTTCCTTTGCAGTGCGAGACTTGGCCAGGATGCGCAAGTCTCACTCCACAAACCAAGTCTCGCGGATTGGGGGGAGGGGAGGGGGAGGGGAGGGGAGGGGAGGGGGAGAGGGGGTTCACAACGGGCGCATAGGATTGGGCGGGAGGATGGACGGTGGCGCGCTCGCGCGCCTCAGACTTCACATCGGACTCGCGAACCGCGAGCCTCGAGAGAACGGAAAGCAATGGCAGCAGCACAGGGCAAGACCAACTGGTTCGCCATCTGGATCTCGGCCGCCGTGGTGGTCGTCCTGGTGGTGCTCGGCGGCTTCGTCGTGTTCCTGAACAACCAGGCCACCGCCCCCGGAACAGCTCCGGAGACCGCGGGGATCGTGAACTCGGAGACGGGCGCCATCAGCTTCGGCGAGGGCGAGACGACGATCGACACCTACGTGGACTTCATGTGCCCGATCTGCGGACAGTTCGAGGACGCGTACGGTGAGGCATTGCAGGATGCCGCGGCCAACGACGAGATCACCCTGAACATCCACCCGATCTCCATTCTCGACGGCGCATCCCAGGGCACGGAGTTCTCCTCTCGGGCCGCCGGCTCGATGTACTGCGTCGCGGCCGAGGCCCCGGACGCGGCGCTGGACTACTTCAACCTCCTCTTCGAGAACCAGCCGGAGGAGCAGACCGCCGGGCTGACGGATGAGGAGCTCGTGGGCCTCGCCGAGCAGGCGGGTGCCGGTGCTGCTGCGGACTGCATCACCGAGGGCACCTACATGCAGTACACGCAGGATCAGGTCGACAACACCCCGCCGGACCCGGCGACCGGACGCGTCGGCACCCCCACCGTGGCCATCGACGGTGAGCGGATCGACAACGCCGACATCGGCACGCGCTTCGCCGAGATCCTCGGCTGACGACACAGAAGCGGTGGGACGCATCCTCGGATGCGTCCCACCGCTTTTCCGCACCGGATCCCATTTGCCGGATGCGCCGGCGTCGTCTAACATAGATCTTTGGTGCTTTGCGCCTTGATTCGGCGTGTCCGGCGAGGCGAGCATCCAACCCATCCATCCACCGCAGATCGGCCGATCTGCAGAAGCGTCAGCGAGTTTATGGCTAAGAAAGACGGTGTCATCGAGATCGAGGGCGTCGTGTCCGAGGCGCTGCCCAACGCGATGTTCCGCGTTGAGCTCAGCAACGGGCACAAGGTTCTTGCAACGATCTCCGGCAAGATGCGGCAGAACTACATCCGCATCATCCCCGAGGACCGCGTGGTCGTGGAGCTCAGCCCCTACGACCTGACCCGCGGCCGCATCGTCTACCGCTACCGCTGATCGGTCGAGAAGTAACACCCCAGGCGCTCGCGCCTGCCCGGTGAAGACAGCGAACAGGAAACACAATGAAGGTCAACCCCAGCGTCAAGCCCATCTGCGACCACTGCAAGGTGATCCGTCGTCACGGCCGCGTCATGGTGATCTGCAAGAGCAACCCGCGCCACAAGCAGCGCCAGGGCTGATCGAGCAGCACAACTTAACACCGCCTGGTCAGAGCGTTTCGACTCGCTTCGCTCGCTCAACGACCGGGAAATGAAAAGGCAGGATCAGAACCCACGAGCGTGGGGGACACCTCGGGGCGGAGGCCCGGGCACCGATCCTGCTCCACACCTCCACCACACCCAGGAGATTCGCATGGCACGTCTTGCCGGCGTTGACATCCCGCGCGACAAGCGCGTGGTGATCGCCCTTACCTACATCTACGGCGTCGGCCGTACCCGCTCGGTCGAGATCCTCAAGGCCACCGAGATCGACGAGTCGATCCGCGTCAAGGACCTCAGTGACGAGCAGCTCGTCGCGCTCCGCGACTACATCGAAGGCAACTACAAGGTGGAGGGTGACCTGCGCCGCGAGGTCGCCGCAGACATCCGCCGCAAGGTCGAGATCGGCTCCTACGAGGGCATCCGCCACCGTCGTGGTCTCCCGGTCCGCGGCCAGCGCACCAAGACCAACGCCCGTACCCGCAAGGGCCCGAAGCGCACCGTCGCCGGCAAGAAGAAGGCCCGCTGAGCAGCGGCCCCAGGGACTAGGAGAACATTTTCATGGCTGCACCCAAGGCCGCCGCGCGCAAGCCGCGCCGCAAGGAGAAGAAGAACATCGCGCTGGGCCAGGCCCACATCAAGTCGACGTTCAACAACACGATCGTTTCCATCACCGACCCGTCCGGCGCTGTCATCAGCTGGGCGTCCTCCGGTGGCGTGGGCTTCAAGGGCTCGCGCAAGTCGACCCCGTACGCGGCCGGCATGGCCGCCGAGTCGGCTGCCCGCCAGGCCCAGGAGCACGGGGTCAAGAAGGTGGACGTCTTCGTGAAGGGTCCGGGTTCGGGCCGCGAGACCGCGATCCGCTCGCTTCAGGCCGCCGGCCTCGAGGTCGGGTCGATCCAGGACGTCACGCCGCAGGCTCACAACGGCTGCCGCCCGCCGAAGCGCCGCCGCGTCTGATTCCGTTCGAGGATGCCGGGTCCCGCGACGCTCTCAGAGCCGTCGCCGGGACCGGCATCCTCGCCGCAGGTCTCCACAACTCAAGAACCTCACCCACCACATGTCATATAGCGGGCATGTGATCGAAAGGAACACACAGTGCTCATCGCACAGCGTCCCACACTGACCGAGGAAAAGATCGCCGAGAACCGCAGCCGGTTCGTCATCGAGCCGCTCGAGCCCGGCTTCGGCTACACCATCGGCAACGCGCTGCGTCGCAGCCTGCTCTCGTCGATCCCCGGTGCTGCTGTCACCAGCATCCGCATCGACGGCGTGCTGCACGAGTTCAGCACCATCCCCGGCGTGAAGGAGGATGTCACCGAGATCATCCTCAACATCAAGCAGCTGGTCGTCTCCAGCGAGCGTGACGAGCCCATCACCGCGTACCTGCGCAAGACCGGCGCCGGTGAGGTCACCGCGGCGGACATCTCGGCTCCGGCCGGTGTCGAGGTGCACAACCCCGAGCTCGTCATCGCGACCCTGAACGACACCGCGAAGTTCGAGCTGGAGCTCACGATCGAGCGCGGCCGGGGATACGTGTCCGCCACGCAGAACCGCAACGAGTACGCCGAGGCCGGTCAGATCCCGATCGACTCGATCTACTCGCCGGTGCTCAAGGTCAGCTACCGCGTCGACGCCACCCGTGCGGGTGAGCGCACCGACTTCGACAAGCTCGTCCTGGACGTCGAGACCAAGTCCGCGATCAGCCCCCGCGACGCCGTCGCCTCGGCTGCCAAGACTCTCACCGAGCTGTTCGGCCTCGCCCGCGAGCTGAACGTCGAGGCCGAGGGCATCGAGATCGGTCCGGCCCCGGTGGAGGCCGTCGCCTCCAGCGAGCTGTCGATGCCGATCGAGGACCTGGACCTGTCCGTGCGCTCGTACAACTGCCTCAAGCGCGAGGGCATCAACACGGTGTCCGAGCTCGTCGCCCTGTCGGAGACGCAGCTCATGAACATCCGCAACTTCGGCCAGAAGTCGGTCGACGAGGTGCGCGACAAGCTCATCTCGCTCGGACTGTCGCTCAAGGATTCGGTGCCCGGTTTCGACGGCGCCCACTTCTACGGCGGCAGCGAAGACGAGTCCTTCTGACCTTCCCGAAATTCTGACCAGGAGTTAGACGAATATGCCCAAGCCCACCAAGGGTCCCCGCCTCGGAGGCGGCCCCGCACACGAGCGCCTGCTGCTTGCCAACCTCGCGGCGGCTCTGTTCACCCACAAGTCGATCAAGACGACCGAGACCAAGGCCAAGCGCCTGCGTCCGCTCGCCGAGCGCCTGATCACCTTCGCCAAGCGCGGCGACCTGCACGCCCGCCGCCGGGTGCTGTCGGTCATCGGTGACAAGGAAGTCGTGCACGTCCTGTTCACCGAGATCGCTCCGCTCGTCGCGGACCGCGAGGGTGGCTACACGCGCATCACCAAGGTCGGCAACCGCAAGGGCGACAACGCCCCCATGGCCGTGATCGAGCTCGTCCTCGAGCCGGTCTCGCCGAAGGCGAAGAAGGCTGCCAAGCCGGCAGCGAAGGCCGCCCCGAAGGCCGAGAAGGTCGAAGAGGCGCCCGCCGAGGAGGCTCCGGCAGAAGAGGCCGTCGAGGAGACGACCGAGGCTCCGGCCGAGGAGGCTCCCGCCGAGGCCGCTGCCGAGGAGAAGTCCGAGTAAGCATCCGCTTCCTCACGAAGCCCGCCGTTCCCAGGGGACGGCGGGCTTCGTCGTTTCTCCTCCGGCCGACGAAGCCGTCGAGGCAGAGGCGGAGCGTCCCCGGTCGGGAATGTGGGAGGATGCCCCTCACGGCGAGAGGCGGGACGGATGGATCAGCGCGAGATCGACGAGCAGGTGCGCGCCTACTACGGCGGTGTGTTCGATGAGGGAGCCCGGCTGACGACTCGATCGGCGCAGGGACCGCTGGAGCATCGGCGCACCCAGGAGCTGATCGCCGCCCACATCGACGAGGGGCGGGTCCTGGACGTCGGCGGAGGGACGGGGGTGCACGCCCGATCGCTGCAGGAACGCGGATTCGACGTCATCCTGATCGATCCCGTTCCCGAACATGTGGCGGCAGCCGCGGCATCGGGAGTCGCCTCCCAGATTGGAGACGCCCGCAGCCTCCCGTTCCCTGACGGCTCCTTCGACGCCGTGCTGATGCTCGGCCCGCTCTACCATCTGGCCTCGGCTACCGATCGCGTTCGAGCGCTGAACGAGGCCCGTCGCGTCACGCGCCCCGGCGGGTCGGTGTTCGCGGCGGCGCTGTCGCGCTACATCGCCTTCGGCGCGAACGTGCTCGGGCGACCCGTGCGCGCGGATGCCGCGATGACCGCGCTGTGGGAGCAGGGCGTCCCGACGGGGAACGGCCGGTTCCCCGCCGGACACTTCCACACCGCTGAGGAGCTCGCCGACGAGGTGTCGGATGCCGGACTCGAGGTGCTCGCGGTCCACGGCGTGGAGGGCCCCGGTGGTCTCGCCCTCGAACAGATCGCGGCCGACCGCGCTGATCTGATGGACGCCGCGCTCGCGCTCGCACGTGCGACCAGCGCCGAGCCCGGCATCCGGGACTTCAGCACGCATCTGCTGGCCGTCGCGCGCGTGCGCTGACGGATCAGCGCCGCGGGCGGGCGTAGGGTGGACGGGTGAGTGACGCTCGGATTCAGCGCGGCCCCCGGGCGTATCTGTCCTTCATCGTCATCGGCCTCCTGGCGGGCCTGTTGTCCGGACTGTTCGGCGTCGGCGGAGGCACGGTCATCGTTCCGCTGCTCGTGCTGCTGCTGCACTTCGACCAGCGCCTCGCCGCCGGGACGTCGCTCGCGGCGATCGTCCCCACGGCGGCCGTGGGCGTGATCTCGTACGCGGTGCACGGCTCGGTGGCGTGGATCCCGGCGATCATCCTCGCGGCGGGCGCCGTCGTCGGCGCCCAGATCGGCACGCGCCTGCTCCAGCGGATCTCGCAGACGGCCCTGCGCTGGGGCTTCGTCGCGTTCCTCGTCGTCGTGATCATCAGCCTGTTCGTCGTGATCCCTTCGCGGGATGCCGCCTTCGAGCTGTCCTGGATCTCGGGTATCGCTCTGGTCGTGGTCGGCGTCGGCACCGGCATCCTGTCCGGACTCATCGGAGTCGGCGGGGGCGTCGTCGTCGTTCCCGTGCTGATGCTCGCGTTCGGCACCAGCGATCTCGTCGCGAAGGGCACCTCGCTGCTCATGATGATCCCGACCGCGATCTCCGGCACCTTCGGGAACATCCGTCACCGCAACGTGGACCTCACGGCCGCCGTGACCATCGGCATCGCAGCCTGCACCACGACCGCTCTCGGCGCGTGGCTGGCGACCCTCATCGATCCGCTTCTCGGGAACATCCTGTTCGCGGCGTATCTCGTGGTGATCGCCGTGCAGATGTCGCTCAAGGCCATCCGCGGCCGGCGGCGCTGAAAGGCGGGCGCTGAGCGGCCCGCCCCGGTCGGTAGACTCGACGGGTGCCTGTCAACACCGAACTGGTCGGCCGGGAGTTCCCGCCGACGGCCCCGTACCTCGTCGGACGCGAGAAGGTGCGCGAGTTCGCGCGCGCCGTCTTCGCCGACGCGCCCCTGCACACCGATGTGGAGGCGGCTCGCGCCCTCGGCTACGCCGACGTCGTCGCCCCGCCGACGTTCGCGATGGTGATCCAGGACCAGACGCTGCAGCAGCTGCTCGCTGAGCCGGGCTCGGGCATCGTTCTGGCGCGCACGATCCACGCAGAGCAGCGCTTCGCCTACACGCGGCCGATCATCGCCGGCGACGAGCTGAGCGGCCGCCTGAAGGTCACGGGCATCCGCACGGTCGGCGGCAACGCGATGATCACGAGCGAGGCCGAGATCACGGACGCCGCCGGCGCACACGTCGTGACGGCCACCAGCGTGCTGCTGGTGGGAGAGGGGGAGTGATGGCCTTCACCGTCGGAGATGTCGTCGCCGAGCGCGAGATCCACCTGACCCGCGAGTCGCTGGTCCGCTATGCGGGGGCTTCCGGGGACTTCAACCCCATTCACTACCGCGACGACGTGGCGGCCGCCGTCGGCCTTCCCGGCGTCCTCGCGCACGGGATGCTGACGATGGGCATCGCCTCTTCGGTCGTGGTCTCGGCGCTCGGCGACGCCGCTGCGATCACGGAGTACGGCGTCCGGTTCACCAAGCCCGTCGTCGTCGACCCGGAGGCCGGTGCCGACGTGCGCGTGGTCGCCACCGTCGGAGCGGTCGACGAGGCCGGTGCCCGCATCGACCTGAAGGTCACCTTCGGCGACACCACGGTCCTCGGCAAGGCGCAGCTGCGCGTCGCGATCTGATGCCGGAGGTCTCGCCGATCGCCCTGTCGCAGCTGACGACGCTGCGCACCGGTGCCGCGCCGGAGCGGATGCTCGAGGCGCGCACCGCCGACGAGCTCGTCGCGGCGCTGCGCGAGGTCTGGTCCCGGGGTGACGAATGGTTCGTGCTCGGCGGCGGATCCAACCTGTTCGTGGGGGACGAGGCATTCGAGGGCACCGTCATCCGCGTGCTCACCACGGGGATCGAGCGGCTCGATTCCCCCCATCGCGGACGCACCCGGTTGCGCGTGCAGGCGGGGCACGACTGGGACGCCTTGGTCGCGCACACCGTGGAGCAGGGGCTCGCGGGCATCGAGGCCATGAGCGGGATCCCCGGGACGGTCGGCGCGGCGCCGGTGCAGAACGTGGGCGCCTACGGACAGGAGATCCAGGAGACGCTCGTCGAGGTCGAGCTGATCGACGAGGCCACCGGAGAGGTGTCGACCGTGCCGGCATCCGACCTCGGCCTGGGATTCCGCACGTCCGTCCTGAAGCATCACTACGGCGGGGTGCCGCTGCGCCGCGCGGTCATCCTGTCCGTCACGCTGGACCTCGCGGTCGTGGGGGATGCCGGACGCATCGTCCGCGGCGAGCAGCTCCGCCGTGCACTGGCGCTGGAGAATGAGGCGCCGGTTCCGCTGGCGTGGGTGCGGGAGCGGATCCTCGCGACGCGTGCCGCGAAGGGAATGCTGCTGGACCCCGACGACGCGGACACCGCCAGTGCGGGGTCGTTCTTCCAGAACGCGATCGTGCCGGAGTCCGTCGCACGGACGCTTCCGGCCGAGTGCCCGCGCTGGCCGGTCGCGCCCGACCTGGACGCCGTGACGGTCATTCCGCTCGGCGCATACGACGGAGCGCTGCCTCCGCTCGCCACGGCGCCGGCCGAGGTCAAGGTGTCGGCGGCCTGGCTCATCGAGCATTCCGGCATCTCCAAGGGGTTCCGGCTGCCGCGCTCGCGCGCCGGAGTGTCGACCAAGCATGCGCTGGCGCTGACGAACCGCGGCGGCGCGACCGCGGGCGAGATCGCCGAGCTCGCCCGCTACATCTCCAGCCGCGTGCAGTCGGAGTTCGGGCTGATGCTGCAGCCGGAACCCGTGCTCGTCGGCGTCGAGATCTAGACCGCCTCGCCGCGGAGGAGGGCGCGGGCGTAGGCTCGCGTCATGCCCGGACTCGTCCCGTACCTCTTCTTCCCCGGCAACGCCGCGGAAGCGCTCACCTTCTACCGCGAGGTGTTCGGTGGCGAGCTCTCGCTGGCCACCTACGCGCAGTTCAGTCGCGTCGACGGCCCGGACGACGCGATCGCCCACGGGCACGTGTCGGGCCCCGTCGAGCTGTTCGCGGCGGACGCCGGGCCGGACGAGGACGCCGTGCACATCGTGGGCGCGAGTTTCTCGCTGCTGGGGACCGCGGATGCCGCGACCCTCACGCGCTGGTTCGACGTCCTCGCCGCAGGAGGGCGGGTCGTCGACCCGCTGCAGAAGCGACCCTGGGGAGACTATGACGGCCAGGTCGTCGACCGCTACGGCATCCGCTGGCTGATCGGCTTCGAGGACTGACCGCTCCCGACGGGACACCTCTCATGATTGACGAGACCCCGCCGTATTCGCGCGAATACGGCGGGGTCTCGTCAGCAGGGAGAGGTCTCGCGAGGGCCGGGGCGGGCCGCGCAGGTGCGACCGCGGAGGGTCAGGACGCGAACAGGCGCTGGAGGCGCTGGACGCCCTCGAGCAGCTGGTCGTCGCCCAGGGCGTACGACAGGCGCAGGTACCCGGACGGTCCGAAGGCCTCGCCGGGGACCACGGCGACCTCGGCCTGCTCGAGGATGAGATCAGCGAGTTCCAGAGACGTCGTCGGCGTCACGCCGCCCCACGTGCGGTTCAGCAGGCCCTGCACGTCCGGGTACACGTAGAACGCACCGAGCGGGTTCGGGACCTTCACGCCCTCGATCTGCGACAGCTCCGCGACGATCCGGCGCCGGCGTCGGTCGAACGCCTCGCGGAACTGCTCGGCCTCGGTCTGCGGTCCGGTCAGCGCCGCGATCGCCGCCTTCTGCGCCACGTTGTTCACGTTGCTCGACAGGTGCGACTGCAGGTTGCCGGCGACCTTGATGGCGTCGGCGGGGCCGACCATCCAGCCCACGCGCCATCCGGTCATGGCGTAGGTCTTGGCGACGCCGTTGACGAGGATCGTCTGGTTCGCGGCATCCGGCACGGCCTCGACGATCGAGGTCGCCTTCGTGCCCTCGTAGGTGAGGTTCTGGTAGATCTCGTCGGAGATGATCCAGATGCCGTGCTCGACCGCCCACTCGCCGATGGCACGCGTCTCGTCGGCCGTGTAGACCGAACCGGTCGGGTTCGAGGGCGACACGAACACGAGCACCGTCGTTCGGTCGGTGCGGGCCGCCTCGAGCTGCTCCACCGTGACCTTGTAGTCCTGCTCGGCACCGGCGAACACCTCGACCGGAATGCCGTCGGCCAGCCGGATCGCCTCGGGGTAGGTCGTCCAGTACGGCGCGGGCAGCAGGACCTCGTCGCCGGGATTCACGACGGCCTGGAAAGCCTGGTAGACGGCCTGCTTGCCCCCGTTGGTGACGATGACCTGGGAGGGCTGGACCGCGAGCCCCGAGTCGCGCAGCGTCTTCTCGGCGATCGCCTCGCGCAGAGCCGGAAGACCCGGAGCGGGCGTGTAGCGATAGCTGGCGGGCTCGGCCAGGGCGGCGGCCGCGGCATCCACGATGAACTGCGGCGTCGCGAAGTCGGGCTCGCCGGCGGCATAGGAGATGACCGGCTTGCCCTCGGCCTTGAGAGCCTTGGCCTTGGCATCCACCTTGAGGGTCGCGGACTCGGCGATGGCGGACAGCTTGCGGGAGACGGGAGCGCGTTCGGTCACGCCTCCGATGCTACTCGGAAGGCGTGCGCGCCGGCATCCGCCGTCTCAGCAGGACGCGCCGCAGTCGAGCGGAGCGAACACGGGCGAGGCCGCGACGACCCAGATCGTGAGGATCGCCAGCGCGACCGCGATCAGGACGGGCAGCAGCACTCGGAGGTGGCGCGGCGGCGGCAGCACGAGAACGGCGCCCACGACCGCCAGCATCATCGTGGCGATCGCCAGGGCGGGAAGAACGCCCCCGAGCAGACCCGGCAGCGCCCTGGTCTCGTGCGGCCACGCCCCGGCGGTGAGCGTCGTCTGGAGCGCCACGATGAGCGACAGCACGGCGATGCTGAGCGCCACGATCACGAGGACCCGAGCGACGCGCACCCGGAGGGGGACGGTCACGGCGCGATCCTCGGTCATGGCGACAGGCTACCGGCCTCAGTCGCTGCAGCACTCCGCCGTGCCGCACGAATCGGCGTAGCGGCGATACGGGCGGGCCGGGTCCGTCATGTCCACGAGCGAGGCGGCATCGGGATGCGTCGGCTCGTCTCCCGCGGAGTTCCAGAGCGTGAAGTGCCAGAGCCCGCGGACCTCGTCCGACAGCAGACCGTCCGGACCGGAGACGACCAGGACGCGATCGGCTGAGCGGTCGGCACGGAAGGGGGCGACGACGCGCTCGCGCAGATCAGCGGCCTCCGTCGCATCCGCATGCGTGCGCTCGACCGCCACGCCCTGTTCGGCGAGGGCTGCGGCGAGCTCGTCGGCGGCGCGACGCGAGCGATCCTCCTCGGCGCCGGAGACGGCGAGCAGTCGCGGCCCCGTAGCGTTGTTGTGGAGGAACTCGCGGGCGATCCCGCTCCACGCATCGGTCATGACCCCAGGGTACGCCGCGCCGACCCGACGAGGGCCGCCGTCGCGTCATCCTGCGCCGTTCATCACCAGGAAGCCCACGATGGAGAGGAGCGCCGCGATGATCACCGACACGTTCGGATAGACGACGGTCAGCGCGCACAGGATGGCCGCCGCGACGCCGAAGGCCATCGGCACCCGGCGCACCGGACGGCCGGATGCATCCCTCTTCTGCATCCCGATGAGCAGGGCGAGAGCCGCGATGGGGGCGAGAGGAAGGACTTCGCGCGACTCCATCAGGGCCGTGCGGACCGGGTCGAGCCCGAACGTCCCCTCGCCAAGGAACGTCGACGGGCGGGTGACGAAGACCGCGAGGATCGCGATGGAGAGCACGACGGTCAGGATGCTGAGCAGGACCGAGGCGACCCGGCGGAACGGGGCCGCCTGCCGGTAGGTGATGGCGAGGCTCGACATGTTCGCGAGCGTACGCCCGAGCGCCGACGGGGATCTCGGGTTATCCACAGGGCGGCGGGAGTCGGTCACATCGGCTGCGACTCGCGGGCGGCGTCGCGGATGACCTGGGCGAGGCGGACGACCGCTTCGTCCACCAGCGCGTCGTCGAGGTTGCCGTAGCCCAGCACCAGCCCCGGCCGCGACGGACTCCGGAACGCGTACCTCTCCAGCGCGACCACGGCGACGTCGCGCTCGGCGGCGCGGCGCACGATGTCCTGTGTCGACGCCCCAGCGGGGAGAGCGAGCACGAGATGCATCCCCGCCGCGATCCCGGACACGTCGAGGTCGGGCAGTTCGCGCTCCAGGGCGGCGAGCAGGGCGCTGCGGCGACGCCGGAACCGGGCGCGGGCCCGGCGGAGATGGCGTTCCAGGTCCCCTTCCGTGAGGAAATGCGCGAGCGCCGCCTGATCGACGAGTGACGGCGTGCTCGCCGGTGACGCGCCCAGTCCGCGCGGCAGCACCAGCCACCCCAGCCCCAGGCCCGGTGCGATCGACTTCGACAGCGATCCGATCAGAGCGACGCGGTCCGGTGCGAGTCTCTGCAGTGCGGCGACCGGGCGGCGGTCGTAGCGGAACTCGGCGTCGTAGTCGTCCTCGATCAGCACGGCGTCGACATCGCGCGCCCAGGAGACGATCTGCTCCCGCCGCTGGGGTGACAGAGCGGCGCCGAGCGGGAACTGGTGCGCGGGTGTGAGCAGTGCGGCACGCGCACCGGTGCGCCGGGCCGCAGTGCGAAGAGCGTCGGTGTCGACGCCGTCGCCATCGACGCCGACGGGAACCGGAGCGAGCCCGCACTCCTCCGCGACGTCGCGCAGGCGCGGCCAGCTCGGATCCTCGACGAGCAGATGACGATGCCCGCGCCGGTGCAGTTCCCGGGCGAGGATCCGCATGCCGTCGGTCGCGCCGTGCGTGATCACGATGTCGCCGGCGTCGGCCGACACGCGACGGGAACGGGCCAGATAGGAGGCGACCGCCTCCCGGGCTGGGCGGTGCCCGGCGCCGAGTTCCGTCGCGAACGCCCGGTCCGGGAGATCGGCCAGCGCAGAGCGGACCGCCGCGGACCAGCGCGAGCGCGGGATGGCCCGCAGATCGGGAAGCCCCGGTCTGAGGTCGTAGCATGGTGCGAGCCTCTGGGGCGGGCGACGAGAGCTCGGTGTGCCTGGCGCATCGGATCGCGGACGGCGCACGGTGCCGCTTTCGGCATCCGGCACGGCGAGCCCGGGCTGCACGGCGACCGTGGTCGCCGAACCTGTCCGGGCCTCGAGCACGCCCTCGGCGACGAGCTGCCCGTAGACCTCGGTCACCACCCAGCGCGAGACGCCGAGCGTCTCGGCGAGGGAGCGGCTGGGCGGAAGCGCGGAACCGCGCGGGATCCGTCCCTCGTCGATCGCCTGGCGGAGCGCGTGCTCGAGCCGGTCGCGCAGGTTCCTGCGCTCGGGGGCTGCGGAGTCGCCGAGGTCGAGGAGCGTGTCCCACGCGAGAATCGGTCTGGTCTTCTGCATGCTGATTGGAGTGTACTGCCGGGCCGATGGCTTCGTACCGTGGAGTCATCTCCGCGAAAGGACACTCCCATGCAGTACCGCACTCTCACCGACGGCACCACCTCCTTCGAGGTCTCGACGCTCTGCCTGGGGGCGATGAACTTCGGCACGCGCACGGATCCCGCCACTGCCCGGGCGATCCTCGACCGCTTCGTCGAGGCGGGAGGGACCTTCCTCGACACGGCGAACAACTACAACGCCTGGGTCGGGGGAACAGGTCGCGACAGCGAAGACCTCCTCGGCGCCTGGCTGCGCGAGCGCGGACACCGCGACTCACTGCGCATCGCGACCAAGGTCGGCGCGGCGAAGAAGGACCCGTCCAAGCCGCTGTCCACCACGCCGCCGACGAACTACGAGGGCCTGTCGGCCGAGGTCATCCGCAAGCAGGCGCCGGAGAGCGCGAGGCACCTCGGCGTCGACCGCATCGACGTGCTCTACGGTCACGTCGACGACCGCGAGGTGGAACTCGCCGAGACCGTCGGCGCCTTCGGCGATCTCCAACGCGAGGGGCTGATCGGCATCGCGGGAATCTCGAACGTCGCGACCTGGCGGGTCGTCGAGGCGCGCGAGGAGGCCCGCCGCCAGGGCGTCGCTCCGTACGGCGTCGTGCAGCAGCAGTACAGCTATCTGCACCCGGCGCCGCGCTTCGGGCGCAACAACTTCGTGACACCGGGCCTGCTCGACTACGCGGCGTCGACCGGGACCCGGGAGAGGCCGCAGCTCGCCATCACCGCGTACTCGCCGCTGCACCAGGGCGCGATAGCACGCCTGGACAAGCCGCTGTGGGGCGGAGTGGACCACCCGACCAGCCGCGCCCGCCGCGCCGTGCTGCACGAGATCGCCGCTGAGATCGGGGCGACTCCGAACCAGGTCGCCCTCGCGTGGCTGCTCGGCGGCGAGGTTCCCGTGATCCCGGTCATCGGGGTCTCGAGCATCGCGCAGCTGGAGGAGGCGCTGGGCGCCCCGGATCTGATCCTCGACGCCGGCGTCCGCGAGCGGCTGGACGCCGAGCCCGTCGGGGCGTGACCATCACCGGCCGATGCTCCTCCGGAGCTGGTCCGGAGGAGCATCGGCCGGTGCGATCAGTCGGCCTCGACGAGGTACCTGTTGTAGGCGCCGATCGTGAGGAACGCGGGGAACTCCGCGCCGAGGGACACCTCGCGGAAGATCTCCGCGGCGTCGTCGAACCGGTCGCCCTCCCGACGGTCCATGCCGGCCAGCAGCTCGGCGATGATGCCCTCGACGTGCTCGGCCGTGATGGCCGTGCCCTCCTCGGTGGTGCGGTCCTGGTGGATCCACTGCCACACCTGGGAGCGGGAGATCTCGGCGGTCGCGGCATCCTCCATGAGGTTGTCGATCGCGACGGCGCCGAGACCCCGCAACCACGCCTCGAGGTAGCGGATCGCGACCGAGACGTTGTCCCGCACGCCCTGATCCGTGATCGGACGGCCGATGTGCAGATCGAGCAGGTCCTCGGCGCGCACCTCCACGTCGTCGCGCTGGCGATCGATCTGGTTGGGGCGGTCGCCGAGCACGGCGTCGAACTCGGCCTGCGCGGTCGGGATCAGATCCGGATGCGCGACCCAGGTGCCGTCGAAGCCGTCGCCGGCCTCGCGGCGCTTGTCGGCCGAGACCTTCTCGATCGCCCTCCGGGTGACCTCGGGGTCGCGCCGGTTCGGGATGAACGCGCTCATGCCGCCGATCGCGAAGGCCCCCCGGCGATGGCAGGTCTTCACGAGCAACTCGGTGTAGGCCCGCATGAACGGCACCGTCATCGTGACCTCGCTGCGGTCCGGGAGCACGAACCGGGCGCCGCGCCCGCGGTAGTTCTTGATGATCGAGAAGATGTAGTCCCAGCGGCCCGCGTTCAGGCCGGCGCAGTGGTCGCGCAGTTCGAACAGGATCTCCTCCATCTCGAACGCCGCCGGCAGCGTCTCGATGAGGACGGTGGCCCGGATCGTGCCGTGCTCGAGTCCCAGGTAGTCCTCGCTGAAGGTGAAGATGTCGTCCCAGAGCTTCGCCTCCTCGCTGGACTCCAGCTTCGCGAGGTAGAAGTACGGACCGCGGCCGGCCTCGATCAGCGCCGCGGCGTTGTGCAGGAAGTACAGCCCGAAATCCACGAGCGACCCCGACGCCGCCATGGCACGGCCGGAGCGGTCGACGAAGGTGAGGTGCTTCTCGGTGAGGTGCCAGCCGCGGGGACGCATGACGATCGTCGGCGTGCGTTCGGCGGTGACGCGGTACTCCTTGCCCTCCGGGGAGGTGTGCGTGAGCTCGCCCCGGATCGCATCCCGCAGCGACAGCTGCCCGCCGATGACGTTGCCCCAGGTCGGGCTCGTGGCGTCCTCCTGGTCGGCGAGCCACACGCGTGCGCCGGAGTTGAGCGCGTTGATCGTCATCTTCGGGTCGGTCGGCCCGGTGATCTCGACGCGGCGGTCCTCGAGCCCTGGCCCTGCGCCGGCGACGCGCCACTCGGCATCCTCGCGGATGTGCGCCGTGTCGTCGCGGAAGCGCGGGTCGTGCCCGTTGCCGATCTCGAACCGGCGCCGCATGCGATCGGCGAGGCGGTCGTGTCGGCGCGACGCGAAGCGATGGTGCAGCTCGGTGAGGAAGGCGACGGCCTCCGGTGTGAGGATCTCGTCGAAGCGATCGCGCATCGGACCCGTGATCTGCAGGGCGGGCCCGTGCAGCGTCGGGGACGGAGCGGTCGGGGGAGCGGTGGGAGTGGTCATGATGAATCCTTCGTCTCTCTCGTTCGTTGAGCGAGGAGCGGAGCGACGAGTCGAAACGCGTTTGCGTCTGAGAGACGTTTCGACTCGCTTCGCTCGCTCAACGAACGAATTTCAATGGAACTGCGCGGCCTCGGTGGAGCCGGCGAGGGCGAGGGTGGCGCTGTCGGGGTTGAGCGCGGTCGAGATGACGTCGAAGTAGCCGGTGCCCGCCTCGCGCTGGTGCTTGGTGGCGGTGTATCCGGATGCCTCGGCGGCGAACTCGGCCTCCTGCAGGTCGACGTAGGCGCTCATGGCGCGCTCGGCGTATCCGCGGGCGAGGTCGAACATGGAGTGGTTCAGGGCGTGGAAGCCGGCCAGCGTGATGAACTGGAACTTGTAACCGAGCTCGGCCAGCTCCTGCTGGAACGTGGCGATCTCGGCATCCGACAGGTGGCGGCGCCAGTTGAAGCTGGGGGAGCAGTTGTACGCGAGCAGCTTGCCGGGGTACTGGGCATGGATCGCCTGGGCGAACTCGCGGGCGAGGGCGATGTCCGGCTCGCCGGTCTCGACCCACAGCAGGTCGGCGTAGGGGGCGAACGCGAGCCCGCGGCTGATGACCGACTCGATGCCGGCCCGGACCCGGTAGAAGCCTTCGGTGGTGCGCTCGCCGGTGGTGAACTGCCGGTCGCGCTCGTCGACGTCGCTGGTGAGCAGGTCCGCGGCGAGGGCGTCCGTGCGGGCGATGATCACGGTCGGAACGCCGGCGACGTCGGCGGCGAGACGGGCGGCGTTGAGCGTGCGGATGTGCTGCTGCGTGGGCACGAGCACCTTCCCGCCGAGGTGGCCGCACTTCTTCTCGCTGGCCAACTGGTCCTCCCAGTGGATGCCGGCGGCACCGGACTGGATGAGCGACTGGGCGAGCTCGTACGCGTTGAGGGGGCCGCCGAATCCGGCCTCGGCGTCCGCCACGATCGGAGCCAGCCAGTCCTGCGTGATCTCGCCCTCGGCGTGCTCGAGCTGGTCCTGGCGCAGCAGCGCGTTGTTGATGCGCCGGACGACCGCCGGGACCGAGTTCGCCGGGTACAGCGACTGGTCGGGGTAGGTCTGACCCGCGAGGTTGCCGTCGGCGGCGACCTGCCAGCCGGAGAGGTAGATGGCTTTGAGCCCTGCGCGGACCTGCTGCACGGCCTGCCCGCCGGTGTACGCGCCGAGGGCGCGCACGTACTCCTCGGTGTGCAGGAGGTTCCAGAGGTTCTCCGCGCCGCGGTGGGCGAGAGTCGACTCCTCACGGACCGAACCGCGGATGCGGATGACGTCTTCGGCGGTGTAGGTGCGCTCGATGCCGTCCCACCGCGGGTCGGTGTTCCAGATCGCCCGGAGCTCGGCGGCCGTCTGGACCTGGTCTCCGGCTCGCAGGCCGGTCGGCGTGGTGTTCGTCATGTCTGTCTCCTCCGTCGGATCGGGTGGGCTTGGCATCCACTGTGAGTGAAGATGCCGCATGCCTTCGAACGAATTCGAGGAGAAATTCACATGTATTTCTGTTTTCGTGACAGAATCGCGGCCATGAACCCGTCACAGGTCGTGGAAGACACGGATGCCTTGACCATCGGCCGCCGCATCCGGCGGCTGCGCACCGCCCGGGGGATGACGCTCGAGACGCTCGCCGCTGCGGTCGCTCGGGCCCCCAGCCAGCTGTCCATGATCGAGACCGGCAAACGCGAACCGAAGCTCACGCTGCTGCAGGCGATCGCCCGCGCGCTCGGCACGAGCATCGACGCCCTGCTCGAGGGGGAGCCGCTGGACGAGCGCAGCGCGCTGGAGGTGGCGCTGGAACGCGCCATGAAGGGCCAGACGTTCCGCGCGCTGGGCGTGGAGCCGTTCCGCATCGGCAAGAGCGTGCCGACCGAGGCGCTGAAGGCGCTCCTGGCACTGCACGGCGAGATCGACCGGCTGAAGGACGAGCGCGCGGCCACTCCCGAGGAGGCCCGGCGCGCGAACGTCGAACTGCGCCACCTCATGCGCGACCAGGACAACCACTTCCCCGACCTCGAAGCGAAGGCGGCCGAGATCCTCGCCGCGGTCGACCACCCCGCAGGACCCCTGACGCAGCGCACGGCCTCGGAGATCGCCGCGCACCTCGGTTTCACGCTGCACTATGCATCCGACCTTCCGCAGACCACTCGCAGCGTCGCCGACCTCGCGCACGGCCGGCTGTACCTGTCCGCGCAGGTGCAGGCGAAGGGCGATGCCCGCACGGCCGTGCTCCAGGCGCTGTCGAGCCGCATCCTCGGCCACGCCGAACCGCGCAGCTATGCGGAGTTCCTCCGCCAACGGGTCGAGACCAACTACCTCACCGGGGCGCTGATGATCCCCGAGGCGCACGTGGTCCCGGCGCTGAAGGAGGCGAAGTCGCGGAGGGAGATCTCGATCGAGGATCTGCGCGACGCGTATTCGGTCTCGTACGAGACCGCGGCGCACCGCTTCACGAATCTCGCGACGCGCCACCTCGACATCCCGGTCCACTTCCTGAAGGTGCACGAGTCGGGGACCATCACCAAGGCGTACGAGAACGACGACGTGAACTTCCCCACGGATCGGCTCGGTGCGATCGAGGGGCAGATGTGCTGCCGGCGCTGGACGAGCCGGGTCGTGTTCGACGAGGACGACCGGTTCAACCCGTACTACCAGTACACCGACACCGGAAACGGCACCTACTGGTGCACGGCCCGCGTCGAAGCGTCGAGCGAGGGGTTGCACTCGGTGAGCGTGGGCGTGCGCTTCGACGACACGAAGTGGTTCGTGGGGCGGGACACTCCGCACCGCGGGGTCTCGAAGCACTCCGTCGAGGTGTGCTGCCGGCGGGCGCCGGCCGAGCTGGAGGAGCGCTGGCGGGAGCAGTCCTGGCCGAACGTGAAGACCCCGCGGACGTTGCTCGCGACCCTGCCGACCGGGGCGTTCCCCGGTGTCGACACGACCGACGTGTATGAGTTCCTCGAGGCGCACGCCCCGGGCGCCTGAGAGGCCGCCGAACGCGCTCAGGCCCGCGGAGCGGCGGTGCTCGCCCGGACGATGAGCTGCGGGCTCAGCTGCACGCGATGCACGGGGCGGTCGGGGCTTCCCATCCGGTGCACGAGCATGTCGACGGCCGTGCGTCCCACCGATGCGCGCGGGGGACTCACGGCGGTCAGCGCCGGCGTGAACAGCTGCGCGACCTCGTCGTCGTAGGCGATGATCGACAGGTCCTCCGGCACCGAGATGCCCCGGTTCAGGGCGAGGTCGACCACGGCCATCGCCTCGGGATCCGAGTGCACGAGCAGTCCCGTGATCCCGGCGTCCCTCATCGAATCCAGGGCCGCGTTCACCTCGGCCGTGAACTCGCCGCTCGCGCGGTCGGGGAGGATCGTCTCCCTCTGCGGGGACGGCTGGAGCCCGAGCTCCTCGACCGCGCCGTGCCAGCCCTGGGCGATCTTGCGGGAGGTCGGCGAGTTGCGCGACATCACCAGTCCCACGCGCCGGTGCCCGAGAGCGGCGAGGTGGCGCGCCGCCAGCCGGGCGCCGAGCGCATGATCGGTCGTGACCGATTCGACCGGTGCGCCGTCCGGCAGGGTCACGGCGTCGCGCTCGACGAGCACGGTGGGGATGCCGGACTCGTGCAGCCACTGCATGACGTCCTGGGCGTGCGGGGTGTCGGTGTTCGGCGCCACGATGAGGCCCGAGATGTCGTCGTTCGCGACGATCCTCTCGAGGACGGGGCGCTCGTCCTGCAGCTCGTAGGAGGCTCCGCGCAGGACCACGTTCAGCCCTCGGGCACGCGCCTCGGCCTCCATGCCCCGGACGACGCCTGGCCAGTAGTAGTTCAGCGACGGCACGAGCACCGCGACGGTCCTGGTGGGCGGCTCCGGGTCGGTGACGGCCGCGGGAGGGGATGCCGGGACTGTCGCGCTCTTCGGGGCGACTGCCCCGCCGTGCACGCGCACGAGCAGCCCCTCGCCCTCCATCTGGGCAAGGTCGCGTCGCAGCGTCACCGGGGTGACGCCCAGGTCGTCCACGAGCTGCGAGATCCGCACGGCGCCGTCCCGCGCGAGGGCGGCGAGCACGTGCTCGCGCCGTTCGGCCGCGAGCAGCGCGTGCGCGTTGTCGTCCGTCATGCTTCCTCGCCTCTTCCCGTACTTTCTACCGTCATCGACCCGGTCTCCTCGGGAGACGCGGCGAGCCGATTCTATAAACGATCATAAGCGAACAAGAAGAAACGTATTGCGTGTTGTCATGAACGAAAAAGATTGCTAATCTCCGAATGCGGTTCGCTGCCCGAGACGACCGCCCGCATTTCAAAGGAGAGATCCGTGCACGACTGGACCCGCGACGACTGGCTGGCCTACGCCGATCGGCTGCTCGCCGGCGCCCGCCGCTGGGCCTCCGAGAACTTCGCCCGCATCACGCCGCCCGGCACCTCCGGCGGATACGGCCGCGACGTCGACGGGCTCGAGGGATTCGCCCGCACGTTCCTGCTCGCCGGATTCCGCATCGCCGGGGCACGCGGCGAGGGCGTCGACGAGCTCATCGCCGACTACTCCCGCGGAATCGCCGCCGGCGTCGACCCTGAAGCGCCCGATCGCTGGGTCCGGCTCGATGAGCACGCGCAGGCCAAAGTCGAGGCGGCATCCATCGCCCTCATCCTCGACATGACGCGCCCCTGGATCTGGGACCGTCTCGACGCGACCACCCGTCAACGGGTGATCGACTATCTCGCCCCCGTCGTCGGCGACGACAGTTATCCGCAGACGAACTGGGTCTGGTTCCGCATCGTCGTCCAGACCTTCCTCCGCTCGGTGGGCGGCCCCTGGTCGCAGAGCGACATCGACGCCGACCTCGCCAGGCACGACTCCTTCGTACGCAGCGGCGGATGGCTCTCCGACGGCGACGAGCGCTCCTACGACCACTACGTCGGCTGGGCGCTGCACCTGTACCCGATCCTGTGGGCCCGCATGCAGGGGGCGTCCGACCTCGCGAACGGCCGGACGGGTGCCGACATCGCCCGGCTGGACGAGTACCTGCGCGACGCCGTGGCGCTCGTCGGCGCCGACGGCTCCCCGCTCATCCAGGGGCGCAGCCTCGTCTACCGGTTCGCGGCCGCAGCACCCTTCTGGGCGGGCGTGTTCGCGGAGGTGCCCTCGGTTCCGCTCGGGCAGCTGCGCCGCGCGGCCTCGGGCATCGTCGCGCACTTCGCCGAGCATGGCGTCCCGAACGAGCTCGACCTGCTGGATCTCGGCTGGCACGGGCCCTGGCGCCGTCTGGCGCAGAACTACTCCGGCACCGGTTCGCCGTACTGGGCGGCCAAGGGGATGCTGGGCATCGCCCTGCCCGCCGACCACCCGGTGTGGACGGCCGAGACGCGCCTGCTGCCCTCCGAGGCGGAGGACGAGCTGCGCGTCGTCGAACCGGCCGGCTGGATCGTCTCGGTCACGCGGGACGACGGCATCGTGCGGGTCGTCAACCACGGCACCGACCACGCCCGTCCCGGCGACCTCGTCGGGGATTCGCCCCTGTACACCCGGATCGGATACTCGACGGCGGCGAGCCCGCTGCTGAACGGGGACGCCTGGCAGGAGCCCCTCGAGCAGTCGGTCGCGCTGATCCGTGCGGACGGACGTGCGACGCATCGCGCGGGCATGCAGCTGCTCGGCGCCCGCATCGGAGGAGAATCGGCGATCGCCGGGTCCACCGCGCACGCGCACTGGATCGACCCGGCTCCGGTGCAGGTGCGGCACGGATCCGGGATCACCGGGGAGGTCGCCCTCGCCGGTCGGATCACGATCCGGTCGATCGTCCGCGGGGCGTGGGAGGTGCGCCTGGTGCGTCTCGACGCGGTCGAGCCGGATGCCGCGCCCACCGCTCTCCGCATCGGCGGTTGGGCGATCGCGGCGGAGACGGTCGAGTCGGACCTCACGGGCGACACGGCCTCGGCGCGGGCGGACGGGCGGGTCAGCTCCGTCGTCGCCCTGACACACGGCGGCACGGCGAGCATCGCCGAGAGGACGGACGCGAGCCCGCTCGGTCCCGTCGCCCGCGTTCCCGTGATCTCCTACGAGCCGGTCACCGGCCGCTGGACCGCCGTCGCCGTGCGCCTGGCCGGCCTCCCGTCCGGCTCGACCGGGACCCCGGCCGTCGTGATCGAGGGCGATTCCGCCACGGTCACCTGGGGCGACGGCACTCGCACCACCGCAGACCTGACAGACCTCCGGGCGTCCTGACACCCGGATCCGACCCGTCCACGGGCCAACGCCATCGCAAAGGAGCAGCACCCATGAACCGCAAGATCCTCGCCGCAGGCAGCATCGCCGCCGTCGCGGCCCTGACCCTCGCCGGCTGCAGCGGCGACTCCGGAGAAGCCGCCGATCCCGACGCGCCGGTCACCCTGACCGTCTCCGCGTGGAGCATCGACACGACGCCCGAGTTCCAGCTGCTCGCCGACGAGTTCGAGAAGAAGCACGACAACGTGCAGGTCGAACTGAAGGAGTACGACCCCACGGAGTACAACACCCTGGTCACGGCCGACCTGGCCGCGGGGTCCGGACCCGACATCATCACGCAGAAGGAGGTCAAGTACCTCACGACCTTCCAGGAGGGCGGCCAGCTGCTGGACGTGTCCGACGTGCCGCTGCCGGACGGCATCGGCGGAGCCGAGTCCTATGAGGTCGACGGGGTGGCCTACGCCACGCCGTATCGCCAGGACTCCTGGGTGCTCTTCTACAACAAGGCGCTGTTCGATGCGGCGGGCGTCTCCTACCCGGACGGAAGCTGGACGTGGGAGGACTACGACGCCGCCGCCGAGGCGCTCACGACCGACGCCTCCAAGGGCGCCTACCTGCACAACTGGCAGTCCACCGTGCAGGGCTTCGCCAACGCGCAGACCGGCACCGACATCCTCGAGGGCGACTTCAGCAACCTCGCGGACTACTACGAGCGCACGCTGGCGCTGCAGGATGCCGGAGCGCAGGTCGACTTCAACACGGCCAAGGCGAACCAGCTGACCTACCAGGGCGAGTTCGGCACGCAGAAGGCCGCGATGATGCTCATGGGCACCTGGTACACCGCGACCCTGATCGCTCAGCAGGCGTCCGGCGAGGCGAACGAGTTCGAGTGGGGCATCGCTCCCGTTCCGCAGGCGGACGAGTCGACCACCGGCACCGAGGCCACCCCGGTGACGTTCGGAGACCCGACCGGCTTCGGCATCAACGCGAACATCGATTCCGCCAAGACCGACGCGGCCAAGGCGTTCCTCGAGTTCGCCTCGTCGGAGGAGGCGGCGACGCTGCTGGCCGGCATCGGCATCACCCCGGCGCTGACGAACGACGCGATCGCCGAGGCGTACTTCTCCGTCGAGGGCTCTCCCGCCGACGAGCTGTCGAGCTTCGCCTGGGCGACGCACGAGACGCTGCCGGAGAACCCCACGTCGAACAAGACCGCCGCGATCCAGGGCATCCTCGCCGATCTGCACACCGCCGTCCTGTCCGGGTCCGAGACGGTCGAGGACGCGATCGCGACCGCCGAGCAGCGGGTCGAGAGCGAAGTCGGCCTCGACTGACGCCCGCGTGGGGCCGGCCGACGGCCGGCCCCACGCCTCACCGGCATCCGCATCCACCCAGGAGACGACATGACAACGACCGAGGCACCCGCCGTCGGACCGAAGCCCCCGGAGGCGCCGGTGAAGCGGCGACGTTCGGCGCTGCGCCGCCGCAACGCCCTGATCGGCTGGAGCTTCATCCTGCCGAACTTCGCCGGGTTCGGATTCCTGACCCTGCTGCCCGTTCTGATCCTGTTCTACATGGCGTTCACGAACTGGAACGTGTTCGGCAAGGCGGACTGGGTGGGCCTTGCGAACTTCGAACGGCTGATGGGGGACGGCAGCTTCCACATCGCGTTCTGGAACACCATCTACTACTCCGTCATGCACATCCCGCTGACGATCGTCGTGTCGCTGGGGCTCGCGCTGCTGCTGAACAACAAGCTCCGCGGAGTCGCGTTCTTCCGGACGGCGGCGTTCTTCCCGTACATCACCTCGATCGTCGCGATCGCGGTCGTCTGGAACCTGCTGTTCAGCCCGGACTACGGACCCGTCAACGAGATCCTCCGGGCTCTCGGCATCCAGAACCCGCCGGGGTGGCTCACCTCGGCGGAGTGGGCGATGCCCGCCGTCGTGATCGTCTCGACCTGGCGCGACATGGGCTACTACATGATCCTGTTCCTCGCCGGGCTCCAGACCGTGCCGCGCGAACTGCACGAAGCCGCTCGCGTGGACGGCGCGAACGTGTGGCAGCGCTTCGTGAACGTCACCCTGCCGTGCCTGCGACCGACCATGTTCTTCGTCACGGTGATGCTGACGATCAACTCGTTCAAGATCTTCGACCTCATCCTCGTGATGACCGACGGCGGCCCCGGCCAGGCGACCCTCGTGCTGTCGCAGTTCATCTACAGGAAGGGCTTCGAGGAGTCGCAGTTCGGCTATGCGTCCGCCGCGGCCGTCGCGTTGTTCTTCCTCTGCATCCTCGTCACCATCGGTCAGTTCCTGTGGAACAAGAAGCGGAGCGCATGATGACCCAGACCGAACTCGTCGTCACCGGGCGGCGTCCTCTGCGCCGGCTGACCGATCCCTCGCCCGCTCCCGCACGTCGGGTCGGGCAGTCGTCCGCCGGCCGGCGCGTCGGCCGCGTCCTCGGCTACGTCGCGCTCGTTCTCGCGGCGATCGGACTGCTCGCGCCGTTCTTCTGGATGATCATGAGCTCGCTGAAGACGACGAACGAGGTGTTCTCCGTCCCGGTGGTCTGGATCCCGGACACCTTCGTGTGGCAGAACTACCTCGACATCTGGACCCAGTCCGACATGCTCACCTGGATCCGCAACACGCTGGTCCTGGCGGTGTCGGTGACGTTCCTCCAGGTGCTCACCGGCTCCTTCGCCGCGTACGGCTTCGCGCGCATGAGATTCGCCGGCCGCGACATCCTGTTCCTCGCCTACATCGGCACGATCGCCGTGCCGTGGCAGTCCTACATGATCCCGCAGTTCATCCTGCTCTCGAACCTGAAGGTCTCGAACACGCTGTGGGCGATCATCCTGCTGCAGGCGTTCGGCGCGTTCGGGGTGTTCCTCATGAAGCAGTACTACGAGACCATCCCCGAGGAGCTCAGCGAGGCCGCGCGCCTGGACGGCCTCAGCGAGTACGGGATCTGGCGGCGCATCATGGTGCCGCTGTCGGTGCCCGCGATCGCGAGCCTGACGCTGCTGACCTTCGTCAACACCTGGAACGACTACCTCGGTCCGCTGATCTACCTGCGCGATCCCGAACTGTGGACGATCCAGCTCGGTCTCAAGAGCTTCGTGAGCAACCTGTTCGACACCAACTACGCGCTGCTGTTCGCAGGGCTGACGATCTCGGTCATCCCGATCGCCGTCATCTTCCTGCTCGGCCAGAAGTACTTCGTCGAGGGCATCGCGACGAGCGGGATGAAGGGTTGAGATGAAGCGCGTCTCGCACAGCACCTGGGCGGCGATCCTCGGCGTCGTCCACCTGGGGCTCATGGTCAACCTGCTGGTCCTCGTGGCGGCGGCCCCGCTGATCCTGCTCCTCTTCACGACCGATCCGGTGCACTCCTGGCCTCTGCTGGCCGCGGCGGCCCCGCTCGCGGCGCCCGCGCTGTCCGCCGCGTTCGCCACGTTCCGCGAGCACGCCGCGGGCGAGACACAGGTCGTCCGCGCTTTCTGGCGCGGATGGCGGACGACGTGGCGCAGGGCCATGCTGCTCGGCCTCGGCGGCACCGCGCTTGTGGTGGTCCTCCTCGTCGACGTGCGCGTGCTCTCGGGCACGGCCGCATCCGTGGCGGTCGTCCCGGTGCTCGGCATCCTGACCCTGCTCGCGCTCGCCGTCGTGCTGATCGGTCTCGTCGCGCTCGCCGAAGCGCCCGGCGCGCGGCTGCGCGACGTCGTCCGGGCGGCGGTGTACCTCGGCAACCGGCGCTGGTACCTGACGGCGCTGTCCTTCGCCGTCCTCGCCGTGCAGGCGGCGCTGTTCACGACCATGCCGGCGATCGCCATCGGGCTCACCGCGGCCCCGGCGCTCTACGTCGCGTGGGCGAACAGCCGGCACACTCTGCGGCCCGTCCTCGAGATCGACGAGGTCCGCGCGTGAGCGGGGTCATCCGCACCGCCATGAGCCCCGAGGTGTTCGACCTGCTGTTCGACGAGGTGCGGATGCAGCGGCTGAGGTCGCTCTCGTCGGCTCGGTCGCTTCGTCTGGACGCGGGAGCGTTCGGAGACACGGAGATCCTCCTGACGTCCTGGGGTGCACCGCGTCTCGACGCCGACCTTCTCGACCGGATGCCGCAGCTGCGCGCGGTCGTGCACGCGGCCGGGAGCGTCCAGGGCCTGGTCTCCGACGAGCTCTGGGAGCGCGGAATCGTCGTGACCTCCGCCGCCGACGCCAATGCGGTCCCGGTCGCGGAGTTCACCTTCGCCTCGATCGTGCTCGCCTTCAAGCGCGCGTTCGTGCACGTTCGCAACCAGGCGAGCGAATCCTTCGGCTGGGGCGACCTGGTCGGCTCCGGCGCCTACGGGCGCGTCGGACGCACGGTCGGCATCGTCGGGTTCTCGCGGATCGGACGTCGCGTCGTGCGGATGCTGCAGCAGCTGGACGGCGTCACGGTCCTCGTGGCGGATCCGTTCGTCGACGCCGGGACGGTCGCGGCGGCGGGAGGCGAGCTCGTCCCGCTCGCGGACATGCTGCCCAGGACCGACGTCCTCTCGCTGCATGCGCCCGCGCTGCCCGAGACGCGGCACATGATCGGGCGGGCGCAGCTCGCGGCCCTGCGCGACGGAGCCACGGTGATCAACACCGCACGCGGGTCGCTCATCGACCACGACGCGCTGCTGCACGAATGCGCCTCGGGGCGGATCGACGCCGTGCTCGACGTCACCGATCCCGATCCGCTGCCCGTGGACGCACCGCTGCGCCGGCTGCCGAACGTCGCCCTGACGCCGCACATCGCGGGTTCCATGGGCACCGAGGTGCGCCGTCTCGCGGATTCCGCCCTCGACGACATCGAGACCCTGCTGCGCGGCGGCGAGCTGGCCGGAGCGATCACCCGCCGCGACATGGAGCTCAGCGCCTGACCTCAGCGGGGAGACGGGATCAGCGGACGGTCTGCAGAGCCGCCCACAGCTCGGCGCGCGCGGGGAACGACGACAGGTCCCGGCCGAGCAGCCCCGACGCCTGGACGATGCGCGCACGCAGCGTGTGACGATGGATGCCGAGGGCCGACGCCGCCTGCTCGATGCGCGCGTCGTGCTCGAGCCACACCCGCAGCGACTGCTCCAGATCCGGATGCGCACGCAGCGGCGCCAGCCGGGATTCTGCGATCAGCCGTGCCTCGTCGGTCGCGAACGCCGTGAGGATGCTGTCCGAGACCGTGTCGGCGAACCGCACGACACCCGACCGGCCGCGCCGCAGCGCCGCGGCGGCCTGAGCGTGGGCATGCGAGAACCGCGCGTAGTGCTCCGGCTCGGACACGCCGATCCGGATGCCGAAGCGCGCGGAGATCTCGTCGAACAGCGCTCCGTCCTCCTCAGCGACGCACATCACGAACCCGTCGTCGGACTCCGCGGTGAACACCCCGGTCGCCCCGTCCGACCTGTGCCGCTCCCAGAACTCCTCCACCGCCTCCAGGGGTGCGTCGGCGTCGGCGATCGCGACCAGCATGGGGGCGTGCGGGAACGAGCCGAGCACGCGGCGCGCCAGGGTCGGATCGTCCAGCATCAGCGAGGCGAGCACCTGGCTGCGCAGGCGCCGACGACTGCGCGCGAGCTGCTCGTTCTGCTCGAGCGCGAGTCCCGCCATCGCGATCACCGAGGTGACGACGGCGCGGGCCTCGGCATCCAGCGACGCGGTCGCGATCGCGATGACGCCGCGCAGGTGCCCGCCGCGCCCCAGCGTGAACAGAGTGTACGACGCGGTTCCGAGGGTGAGGGACTGGCCGGCCTGCCCTCCCCGGGCGAGCAGGTCCGCGGCGCGCGAGGCCAGCGCCGCGGCATCCTCCGGCGCGAGTCCGCCCTGAGGGTGCTCGTGGACGAGCACGCCCGCGGCGTCGAACATGCCCACCCAGCGCTCGAGGCGCCGGGCGAGCTCGGCCAGGGTCGCGAAGAGTCCGCGGGGTCTCAGCGCCGCGATCGCGAGCGCGCGCTGGGCGTCCAGCGCCCAGGTCCGGCGTGCGTACGCCTGCGCGGCGATCGCCTCGGAGTGCGCGCGCGCGACGGCGATGAACGGCGTCTCGTACGGAACCTCGAACAGAGGCATGCCGGCCGCCTCGCAGGCCTCGATCAGCTCCGGCGGGACGCCGGTGCGGTGGACCTCGCTGCCGAAGCCGAGCCCCACGACACCGCGCTCCTGCAGCCGGCCGACGTAGGCGGCCGCGCCGGCGGCATCGCCGTCGGCGAACTGCGTCCCTGTGGTCAGGAGAGCGAGCTCGTCCGCGAGGAAAGGGGTCGGGTCGGCGAGATCGGAGGAGTGCACCCAGCGCAGCGGCCGATCCAGCGCGCCGTCGCGCAGTCGTCGCTCCTCGGACACCAGCCGCAGTCGGAGATCCGGGCGTCGCAGCAGCGCCCGAAGCGTCGGTTCCTCCACGACCTCTCCCTCTCCGATGTACGAGACGGCGAATCCTCGAGACAGATTGTACAGAGCGGCGAGTGCATCGGCATCCGGTCGCGGCCTACGCTCGCGGCATGGCCCTTCTCGACTCCGCGACCGACACCCTTCCGCTCGGCGGCCCCGAACTCCCGCAGGAGCGCCGCCTCGTCACCGACCTCCCCGGCCCGCGCTCGGCCGACCTCCTCGCGCGCAAGGCGGATGCCGTGCCCGCCGGTGTCGGCCACACCATCCCGATCGCGGCGGTGGCCGCGGGTGGAGGAGTCGTCGTCGACGCGGACGGCAACTCGCTCATCGACCTCGGATCCGGCATCGCCGTGACCACCGTCGGCAACGCGCACCCGAAGGTGGCGGCGGCCGTCGCCGCGCAGGCCGCGCAGTTCACGCACACCTGCTTCATGATCTCGCCGTACGAGTCGTACGTCGCCGTCGCCGAGGCACTGAACCGACTGACCCCCGGCGACTTCGCGAAGAAGAGCGCGCTGTTCAACTCCGGCGCGGAAGCGGTCGAGAACGCGATCAAGATCGCCCGCAAGCACACCGGCCGCCCGGCCGTCGCGGCCTTCGATCACGGCTACCACGGCCGCACGAACCTCACCATGGCGCTCACCGCCAAGGCGATGCCGTACAAGAGCGGGTTCGGCCCGTTCGCCCCCGAGGTGTACCGCGCCTCGACGTCCTACCCGTTCCGCGACGGGCTGTCGGGAGAGGACGCGGCGGCCCGCGCGATCAGCCAGCTCGAGAAGCAGATCGGCGCCGACAACCTCGCCGCCGTCATCATCGAGCCGATTCAGGGCGAGGGCGGATTCATCGTCCCCGCCGACGGCTTCCTGCCCGCGATCGTCGACTGGTGCCGCGCCAACGGCGTGGTCTTCATCGCCGACGAGGTGCAGACGGGCTTCGCCCGCACCGGAGCCATGTTCGCCAGCGAGATCTTCGGCATCGAGCCCGACCTGATCACGACGGCAAAGGGCATCGCGGGCGGACTCCCGCTCGCGGCGGTCACCGGCAGAGCCGAGATCATGGACGCCTCGCACTCCGGCGGTCTCGGCGGCACCTACGGCGGCAACCCCATCGCGTGCGCTGCGGCCCTCGCCGCGCTCGACGTCTTCGAGAACGACGGCGTCATCGAGCGCGCCCGCGAGATCGGGGACGTGCTGAAGACGCGGCTCACCGCGATCCAGCAGGGCGACGCCCGCGTCGGCGACGTCCGCGGACACGGCGCGATGGTCGCCGCCGAGTTCGTCGACCCCGAGACGAAGGCTCCGGATGCCGCGCTCACCGCGGCCGTGGCCAAGGCCGCGATCGCACAGGGCGTCATCGTCCTCACCTGCGGCACCTACGGCAACGTGATCCGCTTCCTCCCGCCGCTCTCGATCGGGGACGACCTGCTGAACGAGGGCCTCGACATCATCGCCGAGGCGCTGGCGGCGGCCTAGAACGTCCGGTCGCGGCTCGGATCGGGGGATTTCGGGCCGCGACCGGCACACTCCAGCGGCGCCGGGGCCGCCCGGCATCCGCGCTGACGCGAACACAACGAAGGAGCTGCACATGGCCGACATCTCACGCGACGTCGTCGTCATCGGCGCCGGAGCCGCCGGGCTCACGGCGGCCAACGATCTGCGCAAGGCCGGACTGTCGGTCGCGGTGCTCGAGGCGCGGGACCGCGTCGGCGGGCGCCTGTGGACGGACGTGATCGACACGGCGATGCTCGAGATCGGCGGTCAATGGGTCTCGCCCGACCAGGACGCGCTGATCGAGACCATCGCGGAACTGGGGCTCACGACCTTCAGCCGCTACCGCGAGGGCGACAGCGTGTACGTCGGCCCCGACGGCGTCGCGCGACGGTTCACCGGCGAGATGTTCCCGGTGGCCCCCGAGACCGAGCGGGTGATCGCCGAGATCACCGAGCGCCTGGACGCCATGGTGGCGGAGATCGACCCGGATCGTCCGTGGGAGCACCCGAAGGCGCAGGAATGGGACGAGATCTCCTGGGACGCCTGGCTGCGCGCGCAGACCGAAGACGACGAGGCCGTCCGCAATCTCGCGTTCGCGACCGGTTCGGCCATGCTCACCAAGCCCACGCACGCGTTCTCGCTGCTGCAGTCGCTGCTCATGGCGGCGTCGGCCGGTTCGTACTCGAACCTCGTGGACGCCGACTTCATCCTCGACAAGCGGGTCGTCGGAGGCCTTCAGCAGGTCCCGCTTCTGCTCGCCGAACGGCTCGGCGACGACGTGCTGCTGAACCAGCCGGTCCGCCGGCTGGAGTGGAACGACGGCTCCGTGGTCGCCGAGACCGACGAGCACACGGTCCGCGCGCGCTTCGCGATCCTCGCTCACGCGCCGATCCTCTACAACCGCATCTCGTTCGTCCCGCCGCTGCCGCGCCGGCAGCATCAGCTGCACCAGCACCTCTCGATGGGGTTCGTGATCAAAGTGCACGCCGTGTACGACCGGCCGTTCTGGCGCGAGCAGGGCCTGTCGGGGACCGCGTTCAGTCCGTACGAGCTGTCGCACGAGGCCTACGACAACACCAACCACGGAGACGAGCGGGGGACCCTCGTCGGCTTCGTCAGCGATCGGAACGCGGACGACCTCTTCACGCTGAGCGCCGAGGAGCGCCGCGAGCGCATCCTCGAGTCCCTGTCGCACTACTACGGCCCGGAGGCGAAGAACCCGGTCGTGTACTACGAGAGCGATTGGGGCAGCGAGGAGTGGACCCGCGGCGCCTACGCCGCGAGCTTCGACCTCGGCGGGCTGCATCGCTACGGACCCGACCTGCGCACCCCGGTCGGCCCGATCCACTTCGCGTGCAGCGACATGGCCGGCGCCGGATACCAGCACGTGGACGGCGCGATCCGCATGGGACGCCTCGTCGCGTCGGCGATCGTCTCCGCGAGCCGCGAGTCCGGCGCCGTTCTCGAGAGCGCGAGCTGATGGCCGGCGCCATCGTCGTCGGCTACACGGCGACGGATGCCGGGGCGGACGCCGCGGCACTGGGCGCGCGCCTCGCGCGCAGTCTCGGAGCGCGGCTCCACCTCGTGATCGTGCTCCCCACCGAGGGGACGCGCAGCCCCATCGTCGCGCCGGAGCGGGCCTACGCCGAGCACATCAGGGCGCAGGCGCGGCAGTGGCTGTCGGATGCGATCGGCACGCTGCCGCCCGAGCTCACCCGCACCGGCCATGTGCGCTTCGCCGAGTCGTTCGCCGAGGGGCTGATCGCGGCGGGTGAGGAGTTCGGCGCACGCCTGATCGTCGTCGGAGCCGCCGGCGGCGGCCTGTTCGGACGGCATCGGCTCGGCAGCGTCGCCTCCGAGCTGCTGCACTCCTCGACGATCCCCGTCGCTCTAGCGCCGGCGGGCATCGCCCGCGAGGACGATCACGCGCTCCCGCGGGTGACGGCGGCGATCGGCATCCGACCCGGTGCGGACGCTCTGCTCGACGAGGCGACCACCGTCGCCAGCGTCGCCGGAGTCCCGCTTCGCCTGGTGTCGCTGATGCCGCTCGACGTCCCTCCCGGGCTGGACACCGCGGCGATCGGCATCGTGACGGACGACTACGCGCAGTCGGTGCTGGAGAAGGCGCGGGCCGCGGTGGACGAGCGCATCGCCACGGAGGTCGAGCAGGCCGGCGGCGACAGCGTCGAGGACGCCGTCGCGCATCTGTCCTGGCTCCCCGGCGAGGTCATCCTCGTCGGCTCCTCGCGTCTGGCGCAGCCGAGACGCCTCTTCCTGGGCTCCACGGCGGCGAAGATGCTGCACGAGCTGCCCGTCCCCATGATCGTCGTCCCGCGCACCCGCGCCGAAGCAGGAGACCGCTGATGAGCAGCACCAATCGGGCGACGGAGCCCGTCTCCGCCGTCACGACCGGCATCTCGCAGAAGGGCCTGAGCGCCGGCGCGGTCGGAGTGCTCGGCGCCGTCGTGATCGGCGTCTCCACGATCGCCCCGGCCTACACGCTGACCGCATCGCTCGGCCCGACAGTGGCGGAGGTCGGCACGCAGGTGCCGGCGATCATCCTCGTCGGATTCATCCCGATGCTGCTGACGGCGTTCGGCTATCGCGAACTGAACAGGGTGATGCCGGACTCGGGGACCTCGTTCACGTGGGGCGTGCGCGCCTTCGGCCCCTGGATCGGCTGGATGACCGGCTGGGGTCTGGTCGCCGCGACCGTGATCGTGCTGTCGAACCTCGCCGGCATCGCCGTGGAGTTCCTGTTCCTGCTGATCTCGCAGATCACAGGCAACCCGGCCATCGCGGACCTCGCCTTCAACCCGTTCATCAACGTGGCCGTGTGCCTGCTGTTCATGCTCGGCGCGACGCTCGTCTCGTACCGGGACATGCAGACCACCCAGAAGTTCCAGTACGTCCTGGTCGGGTTCCAGGTGGTCGTGCTCGTGGTGTTCGCGGTCGTCGCGATCGTCAGGTCCGTGCAGGGCGAGGCGCCCGACCCGACGGCGTTCTCCTGGTCGTGGTTCAACCCGTTCGAGGTGTCGTCGTTCAGCGCGTTCGCCGCCGGCCTGTCGCTGTCGATCTTCATCTTCTGGGGCTGGGACGTGGTGCTCACGATGAACGAGGAGACCAAGGACCCGGAGAAGACCCCCGGTCGCGCGGCCATGGTCACGGTCGTGATCGTCGTGAGCCTGTACCTGCTGCTGTCGATCGGGCTGATGATGTTCGCGGGCGTCGGCACGGGCGCGCTGGGGCTCGCGAACGAGGACATCTCCGCGAACGTGTTCTTCGCCCTGTCCGATCCTGTGCTCGGCCCCCTCGCGTTCCTCGTGTCGCTCGCGGTGCTGTCGAGCTCGGCGGCCTCGCTGCAGTCGACCGCCGTGGGCCCGGCCAGGACGCTGCTCGCCATGGGGTACTACGGCGCGCTGCCGAAGACCTTCGCGCGGGTGAGTCCGCGCTTCTTCACGCCCGGTTTCGCCACGATCGTGTCGGCGGTCGTCGCGAGCGTGTTCTACGCGGTCATGCGGCTCGTGAGCGAGAACGTGCTCACCGACACGATCCTGTCGCTCGGGATGATGATCTGCTTCTACTACGGCCTGACGGCGTTCGCGTGCGTGTGGTACTTCCGTCGGCAGTGGTTCGACTCGGCGCGCAGCTTCTTCTTCACCTTCCTGTTCCCGCTGGTGGGCGGCGCGATCCTCGCGGTGCTGTTCGTGACGACCCTCATCGACTCCATGGACCCCGGCTACGGCTCGGGCTCCAGCATCGGCGGGGTCGGGCTGGTGTTCATCCTCGGCGTCGGCATCATCGTGGTCGGGATCGCGATCATGATCTGGCAGTCGATCCGGCGCCCGGCCTTCTTCCGCGGAGAGACACTGGGCATGGACGCCCCGCCGAGCATCCGGCGCCGCTGAGCAGAAACCCGAGAGAGACGAAAGAGAGACGACGATGACATCCGCACTCGCCCCCGACGAGCAGGCGCTGCTGGACAGCGTCCCGACCGGCCTGTACATCGGCGGGATCTGGCAGGACGCCTCCGGCGGCCGCACCTTCGAGGTGCACGACCCGGCGACGAACGCCGTGATCCGCACCATCGCGGATGCGACGCCGGAGGACGGCATCCGTGCCCTGGATGCCGCCGTGGCCGCCCAGGAGGAGTGGGCGGCGACCGCCCCGCGCACGCGCAGCGACATCCTGCGCCGGGCGTTCGACCTGGTGCAGGCGCACAAGGAGGACCTGGCGCTGCTGATGACCCTCGAGATGGGCAAGCCCCTGGCCGAGGCGCGCGGGGAGGTGGTGTACGGCGGCGAGTTCCTGCGCTGGTTCAGCGAGGAGGCCGTGCGCATCTCCGGTCGCTACGGCGCCAACCCCGAAGGCACGGGGCGCATGATCGTGTCGCAGCGTCCCGTGGGGCCCTCGTTCTTCGTGACGCCGTGGAACTTCCCGTTCGCGATGGCGACGCGCAAGATCGCCCCCGCGCTCGCCGCGGGGTGCACGGTGGTCATCAAGCCCCCGGCCCTCACCCCGCTCACGACGATCTACTTCACCAGGCTGCTCGAAGAGGCCGGGCTTCCCGCCGGCGTCGTCAACGTCGTGCAGACCTCGTCCTCGTCGAAGCTGTCCGCGCCGATCATCGCCGACCCGCGACTGCGCAAGCTGTCGTTCACCGGATCCACCGAGGTCGGACGCAAGCTCATCGCGCAGGCGGCCGAGGGCGTGCTCCGGGTCTCGATGGAGCTCGGCGGCAACGCTCCCTTCGTGGTGTTCGAGGACGCCGATCTCGACAAGGCCGTGGACGGAGCGATGGCGGCGAAGTTCCGCAACATCGGGCAGGCCTGCACAGCGGCGAACCGCTTCATCGTGCACTCCGCCGTGGCCGAGGAGTTCGCCGACCGGGTCGCCGAACGGGTCAGGGCGATGAAGATCGGACGCGGCACTGAGGAGGGCGTCGCCATCGGCCCGCTCATCGACGAGGACGCCGTCGCGAAGGCATCCGAGCTCGTCGGCGACGCGGTCTCGCGCGGCGCTCGCGTGCTCGCGGGCGGCAACGCGATCGACGGCGTCGGGACGTTCTTCGAGCCGACGGTGATCACCGAGGTCGCGGCAGGAAGCGACATCCTCCGCGAGGAGATCTTCGGTCCGGTCCTCGCCATCGCGACGTTCGACACGGAGGAGGAGGCCGTCCGTCTCGCCAACGACACCGAGTACGGTCTCGTCTCCTACGTGTTCACCGAGGATCTCGCTCGCGGGCACCGGATGATCGATGCGCTCGAGACCGGCATGATGGGCCTGAACGTCGGCGTGGTCTCGAACGCGGCCGCCCCGTTCGGAGGCGTGAAGCAGTCGGGCGTCGGTCGCGAGGGCGGCGCCGAGGGCATCCACGAATATCTGTCCACGAAGTACACCCTGATCCCGAACTGAGACAGCGAGAGGACGCCAGAGATGACCGAGTACGCCGTCGTCAACCCCGCCACGGGGCAGACCATCGCCGAGTACGACACGTTCACGGACGCCCAGATCGAGGATGCCGTGGCGCGCGCCTCCTCGGCGGCCCGCACCTGGGGCCGGACCCCACCGGCCGAGCGGGCGGGGGTCATCCGCCGCATCGCCGAGCTGCACCGCGAGCGTCGCGACGAGTTCGCGGCGATCATCGTGCGCGAGATGGGCAAGCCCATCGCGGCCGCCGTCGGCGAGGTGGACTTCGCCGCCGACATCGTGGAGTTCTACGCCGACAACATCGACCGGATCACGTCTGACCAGCCCCTGGACATCCTGGGGGAGGGCACCGCCGTGGTGCGCCGCGCGCCGCTCGGCGCGCTCCTGGGCATCATGCCCTGGAACTTCCCCGCCTATCAGGTCGCCCGCTTCGCCGCGCCGAACCTCGCGATCGGCAACACGATCATCCTCAAGCATGCGCCGCAGTGCCCGGAGTCCGCGGCGTTCCTCGAGCGGATCTACTCCGACGCCGGTCTTCCCGACGGAGGGTACGTCAACGTCTACGCCACGAACGATCAGGCCGCCGCGATCATTGCCGACTCGCGGATCCAGGGCGTCTCGATCACCGGTTCGGAGCGCGCGGGCGCGGCGGTCGCGGAGGTCGCCGGACGCAACCTGAAGAAGGTCGCGTTGGAGCTCGGTGGATCGGATCCGTTCATCGTCCTCTCCGCGGACGACCTGGATGCCGTCGTGCAGGCCGCCGTCGACGCGCGCATCGACAACAACGGCCAGTCCTGCAACGGGGCGAAGCGGTTCATCGTCGTCGACGGGCTCTACGACGAGTTCGCGCTGAAGTTCACGCAGAAGCTGGCGGCGATCGAGGCCGAGGACCCGACACACGAGGACACCGTCCTCGGTCCGCTGTCCTCGCTCGCGGCCGCTGAGCGGCTGCAGCAGCAGGTGGACACGGCCGTCGCACAGGGAGCGACGCTGCTCACCGGCGGCACCAGGGACGGGGCGTTCTTCGCGCCGACGCTGCTCGCGGACGTCACGCCCGACATGGACGTGTATCGCGAGGAGTTGTTCGGCCCCGCAGCGGTCGTGTACCGCGTGGCGGACGAGGACGCGGCCGTCGCACTGGCGAACGACACCTCGTTCGGGCTCGGCTCCTACGTGTTCACCACGGACGCCGCGCAGGCCGAGCGGGTCGCGGACGCGATCGAGGCCGGCATGGTCTACGTGAATCTCGTCCTTGCCGACAGCCCGGAGCTTCCCTTCGGCGGGGTCAAGCGCAGCGGGACCTCGCGCGAGCTGGGGCTGCTGGCCGCGGACGAGTTCGTGAACAAGAAGCTCGTGCGCATCGCCTGACACTCGGGGAGGGCCGGCCCGCCCCCCGCGCGGCCCGGCCCTCCTTCGCTCGTCGAGCAGCTCCCCCTTCGCTCGCTCGTTGAGCGAGCGCAGCGAGTCGAAACGCCGTTTCGCGAATGGGCCTCAGCAGTCAGCCCGTTTCGACTCGGTCGGCTCCGCCGTCCTCGCTCAACGAGCGGAGGGGGAAGTCGGCTCCGCCGTCCTCGCTCGCACACCCCTCGCTCGTTGAGCGAGCGCAGCGAGTCGAAACGCCGCTGCCGCGTCCCCCGACACCGCCGCGCTAGCGTTGATCCATGCCCGCATCCCGGATCGAGCCGTCTCATGAAGTCTGAGCGCGTCACCCGCACCCAGGCGGTGGTCGACGGCCTGCTCGACGAGATCATCGCCGGACGCCTCGTCGCGGGTGAACCCCTCCCGCCGGAGGGGGAGCTCGCGGACGGCCTGGGCGTCTCACGGCTGACCCTGCGCGAGGGCGTGCGCCTGCTGCAGGCGCAGGGAGTGATCGTCCCGGTCCCCGGGAGCAGGCACCGGATCGCCCCGGTGGACGAATGGACGGGCCTGGAAGCGGTCGTCCGGTACTCCCGCAGCGGGGGAGCGCGCCGGCGGGCGGCGCTGGACCTGCTCGACATGCGCGTGATGTTCGAGACCGGGGCCGCCGAGCTGGCGGCGCCGCGGTGCACGGACGAGCATCTGCGCGCTCTCAAGGAGACACTGGAGCGGATGCACGCGGCGCATGCCAACGGCGACGTCCCCGGGTTCGTGGAGGCCGACCTCGCCTTCCACGACGTGATCTTCCAGGCTGCGGACAACCGCATCCTGGTCGCCTCGGTGCGCCCTCTGACCGCTCTGCTCCAGGAATCCCGCAGCGAGACGAGCGCGGTCTTCGAGATCCGGGAGCACGCTCTCGCCGAGCACGCCGCTGTGCTGGCGGCGATGCGCACGCGCTCGGCCGAGGGAGCGCGCGAGGCCATGGCCAGCCATATGCGTCAGACCCGCGCCGACCTGCTCCACTACGTCCAGGGCGCCTGACCTCCGCTCCCCGATCTCCTGCGCAGGACGCGAGACTTCCCTTGCAGAGCGAGACCGACGTCTCCACGCCAAGTCTCGCTCCGCAGGCCAAGTCTCGCGGCTCAGGCAGGGGTGGGGCGTCGGGTTTGCGGCAGTGGCGGGGGAGGCGTAAGGTCGTTATCTGATATCGGATAACACCCTCGAACGAAGGAGTTCCTGTGCACGTCGACGCCCTGCTCGCGCCGCTGCCGGCCCCCGTGGAGATCGACGCCGAGACCGTGGCGCGCGCCCGCGATGCGCGAGACGTCCTCGTCGTGCTGGACGACGATCCGACCGGGACGCAGTCCGTCGCCCATCTCCCGGTCCTCACGCGCTGGGAGCGCGACGACCTCGACGGCGCCTTCGCGACGGGAGCCGCCGCCGTCTACATCCTGACCAACACCCGTTCCCTCGACGAGGAGACCGCCGCACGCCGAAACCGCGAGATCGTCGCGGTCGCGCTCGCCGCCGCAGAGGCCGCGGGGCGACGGGTGACCTTCGTGTCGCGCAGCGATTCGACCCTGCGCGGGCACTTCCCCCTCGAGACCGATGTCCTCGCTGCCGAGATCGCCGCCCACGGCGGCATGGTGCCGGAGCTGACGCTTCTCGTCCCGGCGTTCCCCGAGGCGGGGCGCATCACGGTCGACTCGGTGCACTACTGGGTCACCGACGGCGAGGCGACGCCGGTGGGCGAGACGGCCTTCGCCCAGGACGCCACGTTCGGATTCGCCTCCTCCGATCTGCGCGAATGGGTCGCCGAGAAGACGGGAGGGCGCATCCCCGCGGATGCCGTCGCCGCTCTCACGATCGACATCATCCGCTCCGGCGTCGACGCCGTCACCGCCTTCCTGCGGGAACTGCCCGCCGGCACGATCGTCGCCGTCGACGTGGTCGACGAGTCGGACATGCGCGTCGTAGCGCTCGCGCTGAACGGTCTGAAGGAGCGCGGAGCACTGCTGCGGGTCGGGCCTCCCTACGTCCGCGCCCACATCGGCCAGGAGATCGCCCAGCCGGTCCGCGCCGAGGACATCCCGTTCGCGCACCACCGCGGCGGCCTGGTCGTCGTCGGCAGTCACGTGCCCCTCACCACGCAGCAGCTCGATGCGCTGCGTCTCGCCCGGCCGGGCACCGCCACGATCGAGCTCGACGTCCCCAGCCTCATCGACGACCGGCGCGAAGCGCACCTGGAGGCGCAGTCCCGTGCCGTGGCGGCGGCGCTCGAGTCCGGGACCGTCATCGTCCACACGACGCGCGAACTGGTCACCGGAGCCACCGGGGACGCCAGCCTCGAGATCGCGCGCCAGGTGTCCGGCGGCGTCGTGGAGCTCGTCCGCCGTGTCCTCGAGATCGCGCCGCCGCGCTTCGTGATCGCGAAGGGCGGCATCACCTCCAGCGACGTCGCCAGCGAAGCGCTCCGGATCCGCCGCGCCACGGTACTGGGACCCATGCTCCCCGGCATCGTGTCGCTCTGGCAGCCGGAGACCGGCCCCGCCGTCGGCATCCCCTACGTCGTCTTCGCCGGCAACGTCGGCGTCGCGGATTCGCTCGCCCGCGTCGTCGCGACGCTGGCCGACACCCACTGACCTCCGGAAAGGAACGAGATGACCACCACCGTCGCCGTCATCGGGCTCGGCGCCATGGGGCTTCCCATGGCGACCCGGCTCGCCGAACGCTTCACCGTGCGCGGATTCGACATCGCCCCCGAGCGCGTCGCGCTCGCAGCCGATCAGGGCGTGACGCCCGCGGGCTCCGCCTCCGAGGCGGTCGCGGACGCCGAGGCCGTGCTCGTGGCCGTCCGCACCGGCGCGCAACTCGACGCCCTGCTCTTCGGAGAGGACGGCCTCGCTCCGCACCTCGCGGCGGGCTCCGTCGTCATCCTCACGAGCACCGTGGGCACCGACGGCATCGCCGACATCGCCGCACGCCTCGCCGAGCGCGGCGCCCACCTCGTGGACGCTCCGCTCTCGGGTGGCCCCGTGCGGGCCGGAGAGGGCGACCTCCTCATCGTCGTCGGCGCGACCCCGGACGCCCTCGGCATCGCCCGTCCGATCCTGGACCAGCTGGCATCCACGCTGTCGGTCGTGGGGGAGCGGCCCGGCGACGGGCAGGCGCTCAAGACCGTGAACCAGCTGCTGTGCGGCGTGCACATCGCGGCGGCCGGCGAAGCGCTCGCCCTCGCGGACGCGCTGGGGCTGGACCGCGAGAAGACCCTCGAGGCGCTCACCGCCGGCGCGGCGAACTCGTTCATGCTCGGCAACCGGGGTCCTCGGGCGCTGCAGGCCTACGACGAGGAGGGGGCCGAGGTGCTCAGCCGTCTGGACATCTTCGTCAAGGACCTCGGCATCGTCGGCGACGCGGCCCGGCGCGCTCACCTGTCCACTCCCGTGGCCGCCGCGGCCGAGCAGCTGTTCCTGCTCGGCGAGGCACAGGGCCTCGGCGCCCTCGACGACTCCGCGGTCATCCGCGTGATCGCCCCCGAACGACTGTCCTGACCCTGAAAACCGACTCGGTGCACGCGCACCGGAAAGAAGAGACCCGATGACGCTCCCTCTTCCCGCCCTGATCGCGATCGGGGTGGCGGGCCTTGCCCTGCTGCTCCTGCTGATCATCCGCTTCAAGATGCAGGCGTTCTACGCCCTGATCCTCGTCTCCATCGTCGTCGGCCTCGCCGCCGGTCTACCGATGACGACGGTCCCTGCGACTGAGACGAGTCCGGAACAGCTCGGCATCATCCAGGCGATCATCGCCGGGGTCGGCGGAACGCTCGGCTCGGTCGCCGTGCTCGTCGCGCTCGGATCGATGCTCGGCAAGATCATCGAGCTGTCCGGCGGAGCCGAATCGCTCGCCGGCAAGTTCACGTCCTGGCTCGGGCCCAAGCGCGTCGGCATCGCCCTCGTCGCGGCCGCCGGCATCCTCGCGATCCCGGTGTTCTTCGACGCCGGATTCATCATCCTCGTCCCGATCATCTTCGCCTTCTCGAAGATCGCCGGGCTCAATCCGATCAAGTTCGGACTGCCCGTGGCCGGCATCATGCTGGCCGTGCACGTCGCCGTCCCGCCCCACCCCGGCATCGTCGGCGGCGCGACGATCCTCGGCGCCGACATCGGCTGGGTGCTGATCTTCGCCCTGATCATCTCGATCCCGCTGGCCGTGCTGTCCTATCTCGTGTCGAAGTTCCTCAACCGTCGCGAGTTCGCGATGATCGAGGCCACCAAGGAGATGTTCGAGGCCTTCGGGTCCGAGCAGGCGTCCCCGAACGCCGGACTGCGCGAGGGCGAGAAGGCCCCGAGCGCGTACACGGTGCTGTCGATCATCCTGCTGCCGCTCGTTCTCATCATGCTCGGCACCGCCGTCGCGCCGTCCTTCGACGAGGGCACGTTCTGGCACGGCTTCCTGTCGATGATCGGGCAGCCGATCTTCGCGCTCATGGTGGCGATCGCCTTCGCGATGTTCCTGCTCGGCGTGCGCCGCGGCTGGTCGGGCGCCAAGCTGGGCGAGGTCATGGAGTCGGCGCTCCCGAGCGCCGCCGTGATCATCCTCATCACCGGTGCGGGAGGCGCGTTCGGTCGCATCCTCACCGAGACCGGGATCGGCGGGGCCGTGGCCGAGGTGCTCGCGGACACCGGGATGCCGCTGCTGCTGGCCGCGTTCCTCATCTCGCTCATCATGCGCGCGGCGCAGGGCTCGGCGACAGTGGCCATCACGACCACGGCGGGACTGCTGCTGCCCACCGTCGCCGTCCTCGGACTCGACGCCGTCCACATCGCGCTCGTGGCGGTCGCCATCGGCTACGGGGCGCTGGGGCTCAGCCATGTCAACGACTCCGGCTTCTGGGTGGTCACGCGCTACCTCGGGCTGTCGGTCAAGGACGGCCTTCGCACCTGGACGCCCCTGACGACCGTGCTGGGTGCGGCCGGCTTCCTCCTCACCTGGCTGCTCTACGCGGTCATCCCGATGGGCTGACCTGCGCGAGGACAGAGGTCCCGGCATCCGCATCAGGATGCCGGGACCTCTGTCCTTCTGCCGTGCGCTCCCGCTAGCATCGAGGCAACCGGTCTCCGGGGCCGAGGACGGGAGGGACGTCATGCCGACCGCGGAATACGCCTTCGTCAGCGTGCCGCTCGTGCGCCGTCGCGACGGCTGGGACTTCGCCTTCGACTACCGGAGCGTCATCGGCGAACGCGCCGCGGAGGGGTGGGAGTTCGTGCAGCTGATCCCGCTCGCCGAGCACACCGAACCGCGATGCGATCTCGTCTTCGTGCGAAAGGACCACCCGCAATGAGGCATCCCCTGCGCCTGCTCCAGGCCTTCGTCGTGTTCATCGCCGGACTCTTCGGCCTGTTCGTGTTCGCCGGCAACCTGATGGACTACGACTCCAACTACCAGTTCGTCGTCCACGTGCTCTCCATGGACACCACGTTCGAAGGCAACGCCCTCATGTGGCGGGCCATCGACAACCCCGTGATCCACACCATCGCGTACATCGGCATCATCGCCGCCGAAGGCGTGTTCGCGTTCCTCGCGCTCTACGGCGGTGTCCTGCTGTTCCTGCGCCGCGATGCGGACGTCCTCGCCTACGACAAGGCGCGGTTCTGGGGCTACGCCGCGTTCGCGCTCGGCTTCGCGATCTGGTTCATCGGCTTCGTCGTCATCGGCTCGGAATGGTTCGCGATGTGGCAGTCCAGCACGTGGAACGGCAAGGAGACCGCCATGGGCATCGTCACGGTGTGGACCGGGTTCGCCGTCCTCCTGGCGCTGAACGAGCCGGCCGCCGTGAGCGCCGGAACCCGGGAGCCGGCTGACCGATCCGCCGCCGAGCGCATCTGAGGCATCCGGCCTCATCGTGACGCGGGCGGCGTAGGGTCGGACCATGGCCACTGTCGCTGAGAACATCGTCACGAACCTGCGCGCCAACGGGATCGACCGGGTCTACGGCATCCCCGGCGACTCCCTGAACGGATTCACCGACGCCCTTCGCAAGGACGGGGGCATCCGCTGGGTGCACGTCCGCCATGAGGAGGCCGCGGCGTTCGCCGCCGCAGCGGATGCCGCGACCACCGGAGAGCTCGCGGTCGTCGCTGGGTCGTGCGGACCGGGGAACCTGCACCTCATCAATGGGCTGTACGACGCGAACCGGTCCCGGGTGCCCGTGCTGGCGATCGCCGCGCACATTCCGACGACCGAGATCGGAACCGGGTACTTCCAGGAGACGCACCCGCAGGAGCTGTTCCGCGAATGCAGCGTCTACGTCGAGTACGTCTCGGACGCACGGCAGATGCCCCGGCTGCTCGAGATCGCCCTGCGCTCCGCGATCGAGCAGCGCGGCGTCGCGGTGCTGGTGATCCCCGGGGACGTCGCGCTGGCCGACATCGGCGACGACCGGGCCACCGTCATCGAACGCGCCCGGCCGGTCGTCGTACCCGGCGCCGAGGAGCTCGAGCGTGCGGCGACGCTGCTGAATGCCGCCAGGAAGGTCACGATCCTCGCGGGAGCGGGGGTCGAGGGAGCGCACGACGACGTCATCGCGCTGGCCGACCGTCTCGGCGCGCCGATCGTCCACGCCCTGCGCGGCAAGGAGTTCATCGAGTACGACAACCCGTTCGACGTGGGCATGACGGGCCTGCTCGGCTTCGCCTCCGGTTACCGCGCGATGGAGGCTGCCGACGCCCTGCTGGTCCTCGGCAGCGACTTCCCGTACGAGCAGTTCTATCCGGAGGGCGCGACCACGATCCAGGTCGACATCCGGGGAGCGCAGCTGGGCAAGAGGCATCCGCTCGACCTCGGCCTCGTCGGGGACGTGCGCGCCACCGCGCAGGCACTGCTGCCGCGTCTGGCGGAGAACACCGACCGCTCGCATCTCGAGGACGCCACGACGCATTACCGCAAGACGCGCAAGAAGCTCGACGAGCTGGCGGTGCCGTCCCGTGGCCGGGCTCCGATCCATCCGCAGTACCTCGCGAGACTGCTCGACGAGCAGGCCGACGACGATGCGATCTTCACGGCGGACGTCGGGTCTCCCACAGTCTGGGCCGCCCGCTATCTCACCATGACCGAGCACCGGCGCCTGATCGGATCGTTCAACCACGGCTCGATGGCCAACGCGCTGCTGCACGGCATCGGCGCGCAGGTCGCGCACCCCGACCGTCAGGTCGTCGCGCTGGCCGGCGACGGCGGACTGGCGATGATGCTCGGCGAGCTGATCACCCTCACCCAGAACCGCCTGCCCGTGAAGACGATCGTGGTGAACAACTCGTCGTTGAACTTCGTGGAGCTGGAGATGAAGGCGGCCGGCTTCGTCACCTACGGCACGGACCTGGAGAATCCGGACTTCGCTGCCGTCGCGAACGCCCTGGGCATCTTCGCGCGCCGGGTCGAGCGGAGCGAGGATCTCCCGGATGCCGTGCGGGAGGTCCTCGCCCACGACGGTCCCGCACTGCTCGACGTCGTCACGGAACGCCAGGAGCTCTCCATGCCGCCGGCGATCGAGGCGTCGCAGGTGAAGGGCTTCGCGCTCTACGCCATCCGCACGGTCCTCTCGGGGCGCGGCGACGAGCTGCTCGATCTCGCCAGGGCGAACTGGCGTCAGCTCTTCTGAGGTCGGCGGGCGGTCGCTCAGGCCTCGGCGACGGCCCGCGCCTCGGCGGCTTCGGCGGTGCGTCCGAGGCCTTCGAGCACGTCGCCGAGCTCGAGCGCGGCGACCTGCCGCAGCGGCGGGATCTCCGCGGCGTGCTCGAGGACGGTGCGATAGATCGCCACCGCGTCCTCACCGCGCTCGTTCCCCGCCAGCACGCGGGCGGCGAACAGCTCGGAGCCGCCGGCCGCTCCCGCATCGCCGACACCGAGGAAGCCGTCGGCAGCGGTGAGCGCGGCGGCCACCGCCTCGTCGACGCGTCCGAGGGATGCGAAGGCGCGCGCCCGCGAGTCCGTGACGTCGGCGAGCAGCCAGCCCGCCTCGTGCTCGGTCGCGAGGGAGGCCACCTCGTCGAACAGGCCGAAGGCCCGTTCGTCCTGCTGGGAGGCATAGGCCTGCGCGAGATTGTGGAGCACCTCCGACAGGGCCCCGACGGCGTCAGGGGACCGACGGACGATCTCGGCCGCCTGCTCGAGGGACTCGATCGCGTCGTCGTGCTCATCGAAGCGGGCGAGGATCTTGGCGCGCTCGGTGAGCGACATCGCCTGGTCCGGTCCTTCTCCCGCGGCGCCGTACAGCTCCGCGGCGTAACCGAAGGCACCGACTGCCTGACCGTACTCGCCCGAGGCGGTGAGTGCGCGGGCGAGCATTGCGACGGTCATCGCGCGGGAGCCTTCGGTGACCTCGGCCTCCTCCTCGCGTCGCAGCACGTCGCCGAACAGCTCCGCCGCCTCCGCGGCATCCCCGGCCGACAGCATGGCACGCGCGAGGCGGAAGTCGATGCCGGAGAGGTCGCCGCCGTCCTGCTGGACGAGGTGAGCGGCCGTGCGGTAGCGGCTCACGGCCTGGTCCGCCTCGCCGGCGTCCTCCCAGAGCGCCCCAGCGAGCATGTGCGCGGCGGCGAGGCTGCCGCTCGCCCCGATCGAGGCGAGGAGGCGGCAGGTCTCGTCGGCGTCGGCGGCCCCCGGCGCGAACTCGCCCTGTCCTCCGCGGATGCGCGCGCGGATCTCCAGCGCTCGCGCACGGTGCCCGTCGCCGAGGGACTCCTCGGCGAGCAGACGGTCCAGGTGGCCGAGCGCGCGCTCGATCTGCTCGGTCTGCAGCAGCGCGAAGACGGCGAGCAGGCTCGTGCCGTGCACGCGGCGCGCATCCCCGGCCTCGGCGAAGCCGCGGAGCGCGCGCTCGGCGAGATCGAGGGCGGCGTCGAACTCGGACTCCTTGAGATGCAGCGACGCACGCGTGATCGCGAGGTCGCCGCGCGACGCGGCCGGCAGCGCCTCGTCGTCCGCGAGCTCCCGGTCGAGCGCCGCGACGGCGTCGGGGCCGGCTTCGCCGAACATCGCCAGTCCCAGCCGCTCCTCGAGCGCCGCCTGGGCCTCGTCGCCCGCGGCCCGCAGGGCGGCGATCCGATCCGGGACGAAAGCGCGGGCCTCGTCCTCGCGCTCACCGGCGACGAGGACGGCCAGGCGGATCGCGTTCAGGCGCGTGGTCTTCGCGGCATCGGTCACGTCGAAGGCATGGGGCAGGGCGCTCAGCGTGTCGCTCTCGGCGCCGTAGTCGGCGAGCTCGACCACGCGCGCATACCACGCATCGGCATCGGCCGGATACGCGGCGGCCACCGGCTCGACGAAGGCGTCGGAGCGGATCGGGACGTCGTAGGAGGCCTCGGCCAGCCCGCGCAGACGGCGCAGCCGGCCGGCATGCGCGTCCCCGCCGTCGCGGGCGTCGAACTCGCCGGCGATGCGCTCGGCGGCCGACCACGCCGCGGCGGCGAGCTCGGCGGCGGACCAGGCGCCCTCGTGCTCTCCGAAGAACGGCTGCAGCGCCGCGGCGTCCGCGCCGCGCACGGGGGTGTCGCCGTGTCCGGCAGCCGTCACGCGGTCCAGGGCGAAGGCGATCGCCCCCAGGGCGGTGAAATGGGCGTCGACGTTCAGACCGTCGTGGGCGAGCCAGGGCAGGTGCCGTTCGACGAGCGACAGGGCGCGGGCCTCGTTCCCGCTGACGGCGCAGAAGACGACGTTGTTCGCGACGATGGTCAAGTTGTCCGGGTTGTCCTTGGCCAGGCGGTAGCTGCGCAGGTGGGCGGTCTTCGCCTCGTCCAGGCGATCGGCCCGCAGGTACGGCAGCAGCACCCGGGAGAGGGCGTGCTCGGGCTCCTCGCCGCACGAGAAGCCGCCTTCGATCATCTCCTCCACGAGGCGGATGGCTTCGGCATCCCGATCCGTGTCGACGAAGAAGCCGGCGACCTGGCTGCGGCTGCACGCGTCGCAGTGGCTGTAGTCGTCGCGCGGCGTCGCCTCGAGCTGCACGCGCAGCTTCTCGGCCTCGTCGAGGCGCCCGGCATCCCAGGCGTCCTCGAATCGGGCGGTCAGGACGCCGCTCATCCCCAAGCCCGCCTGGCGGTAGTGGGCCTCCATGTCGTCGAGGACGGCGGAGATCTGTTCGGAGGCGAACGCGGGGGAGGAGCGCAGCGCGGAGGCCATCCACTTGAACTGCCACATCAGGTCCGCACCGCCGTTGTCGATGTCGGCGGGGAAGCGGGCCGGATCCGCGTCATGGCGTGCGAGGCACCAGGCGAACGAGTTCAGCATCACGTCGGTCGCGCCGCCCATGTTCGCCGACGCGGTCTGGCGCATGCGGGCCTGGTACTCGAGTCGGTCGTCCCCGATCTCCTGCGCCAAGGCGACGGCCTGGGAGACGAGTGCCTGTTCCGCCGGACCCCACGGTGTGCGGTCGATCTCCTCGAGGAGCTGCTGGAACTGCTTCTTGGGACGTGCCATCGGATACCCTTCTTCGGCGGCGTGATCAGCGGGGGTCGTCGATCGTGTCGACGTCGAGCCCGGCGGACAGGGAGACGAGGTCCGCGAGCGCGGTCGTCATCAGCCCGCGGTCGGCGTCGGAGAGCGGATGGTGGCCCGCCAGCAGCGCCTGGATGTACAGCAGCTGGACGGTGCGGGCGAAGACCGCGTCGTCGCGCACGCCGGTGAGCGAGCGGACCACGCGGTTGGACCAGTTCAGGCACAGCCGGGCACGGAGATCGTCCTCCCGCCCGGCGGACAGCGTGTCGTCGATGCGCGCAAGCACACCGCCCCACAGCGCTCCCGTGATCCCCTGGGTGCGCCCGCGGTCGAGAGCGCGCAGCACCTCGGGGTCGGCGACATACAGTCCGGTGAGCTCCGGCCGATCGATCGAACGCACCACGACCGAGCAGTCGGATGCCGCGAGCACGGCGCCCGCCCGGTCCTCCAGGGCGATGGCTGCGGCGCGGTCGTCCAGGGGCGGCGGGTCGAGCCGGTCGAGCTCCCCGGACACGTCGACCTTCTCGACGGTCACGTGCGGGTACAGTTCGGGCAGCATCCGCACGAGGTCCGCGTCGTAGAGGTAGCCGCCGTTGACCAGCACCTCGGCGTTCGGCGAGATCCCGGCGACCTGACGGAACTCGTCGACGGTCTGCGCGTACCTGACGTGAGCGAACTGCTCGACGAGATCGCCGATCCGCAGGGTGCCATGGGTCGTCTCGACGGTCAGCCAGCGGGTGATGAACGCCGCGAGCTCCTCGTCGTGGCGCACGAGCGACTTGAGCCCGACTTCGTGGATCGCGACGAACTGCGCCAGCCGGTGCGGTTCGCGCAGACCCAGTTCGAGGATCCAGCGTCGGATCCCGGCCCCGAGCTGCTCCCTCACGCGCTCGAGCGCGGCATCCTCGACGAGGGACTCCCGGCTCGCGGTCGGCGCGAGGCCGGTGGAGTCTACGACGGCCCTGACGAAGAAGGCCCAGTCGGGCAGGACGACGTCGGCACGCTCGGAGAGCAGCATGCTGCCCAGATACATGCGTGTGGCCTGGCGCGAGCCCGGGGGCGGCGCGAACGGCAGGACGTAGGCGAGACCACGGGTGCCGGTGGCCGGCTCTGCGAGCTCGATGACGTCGAGCGGCGTGGAGCCGACGAGGTCGCGGCCGTACTGGACGGCGGAGTCGGGATCTGCACGCGCATCCAGGAACGGTGCGGGTCGGGTCAGGTCGATGTCTCCGGACGCCGTCTCCAGCACGACCCGCACGGGAAGGAACTCCCCGAAGACGGTCGCGAGCTCGCGCACCGCGGCCGGGCGCAGCAGGTCGTCGGCGTCGAAGCGGGGGATGAGGTGCACGCTCGTGCCGATCGGAAGCTCCTCGTCGAGCTCGGCGACCTGGAACGTGCCGTCGGCGCTGCCGGTCCACTCCACGCTCGCGCCGCCTCGGGCGCTGCGCGAGCGGATGACGATCGTGTCGGCGACCATGAAGCAGCTGAGCAGACCGATCCCGAACTGACCGAGGTAGTCGCTGCGGGGGAGGTCGAAGATGTCGCGCTTGGAGCTCCGCCCGACGGTGGCGAGCAGCTCGGCGACCTCGGTGGCGTCCAGGCCCACGCCGTCGTCGCGCAGGACGAACTCACCGGATGCCTCGGTCAGCGGGGTGATACGAATGGTGCCGCCGGCCCCGTCGACCTCGCCGCGGGCGGTGATGGCGTCGCGGGCGTTCTGCAGCAGCTCCCGCAGATACACGCGCGGACTGGAATAGATGTGGCGGCTCAACAGGTCCACGACACCGCGAAGATCGACCTGGAACTGCTGGATCTCCCCGTGCACGACGCCCTCCCTCGACCGACTGACGAGCCTAACAGGACGGGCTCTGTTCGCCGGGCCCCGTGGGATGCCCTACACTGGTGGAGCAGTTGTCTGCATTGTTTCGCCGTGCCCACGGGTGCAGAAGCGATGCGGATCCAGGGGCCTCATGGTCTCTAGGGCGGTAGCTCAATTGGCAGAGCAGCGGTCTCCAAAACCGCAGGTTGCAGGTTCGATTCCTGTCCGCCCTGCGCGTCAGCGCCACGCTGGCACACGAAAGGTACATTCAGGATGGATCAGGACGAACCGCGCGGCGAGGTCGTCGCGGCAGGCGGCGCAGCCCGTGTCAAGAAGCTGGGCTTCTTCGGCCGCATCGCGCTGTTCTTCCGTCAGGTCATCGGCGAGCTCCGCAAGGTCGTCACGCCGACCCGCAAGGAACTGGTCAAGTTCACTCTTGTGGTCCTCGTCTTCGTGGTGATCGTGATGGCCTTCGTCTACGGCCTGGACACCGCCTTCTCGTGGCTGACGACTCAGGTCTTCGGGGTTCCGCAGTAACCCCCGAAAGCGGCCTGCGTGCCGCAGTGAATGGAAAGAAACAACGTGTCTGAACGATATTCCGACGACGCCGACTGGGCGACCGCCGCGGAGCAGTCCAGCGAGGACGACGAGGCGCAGGAGGGCAACGTCCTCTCCGCCGAGGAGTCCTCGGTCGCTCCGGCCGAGCACGTCGCTCTGCATGTCGAGGGCGACGACGAGGAAGACGACACGGATGACGACATCGACATCGACGACCCGGAGGCGGACGCGATCGTGAACGACGCTCTCAACCTGGACGAGGCGGCTGAGTCCGAGGCCGCCGCTGAAGTCCTGAACGACTCGGTGGCCGAGGAGGTCGCCGACCGCGAGGCCGCGGTGGCCGACGAGGTCGCCCCCTACGACGGTCCCGACGTGAACGGCGACGAGGAGGCGGACCCCTACGAGGAGTTCCGTCAGGATCTGCGGATGCTGCCCGGCAAGTGGTACGTCATCCACTCGTACGCCGGCTTCGAGCGCAAGGTCAAGGCCAACATCGAGCAGCGCAAGTCGACGCTCGAGGTCGAGGACGACATCTATCAGGTCGAGGTCCCGATGGAGGACGTCGTCGAGATCAAGAACGGCCAGCGCAAGATGGTCACGCGCGTGCGGATTCCCGGTTACGTGCTGGTGCGCATGGAGCTCAACGAGGACACCTGGTCGGTCGTCCGCCACACGCCCGGTGTCACCGGGTTCGTCGGCAACGCGCACAACCCGACCCCGCTGCGCTTCGAAGAGGCCTTCAACATGCTGAAGTCCCTCGTCGAGGTCAAGGACGTCCCCACCGCGAAGAACGTGCAGGCCAAGGGCGGCGTCGCCGTCGCCCGTCCGGTCGCCGCCGAGGTCGACTTCGAGATCGGCGAGACGATCACGATCAAGGAGGGCTCGTTCGCCGGCCTTCCCGGTTCGATCAGCGAGATCAAGCCCGAGAGCGGCAAGCTCACGGTTCTCGTTTCCCTCTTCGAGCGCGAGACCCCGGTCGAGCTGTCGTTCGACCAGGTCACGAAGATGTTGTGACGACTCGGATCAATGCTGCGCAGCAGCGTTGATGCGAGGGCGTCACAAGGTTGAGCGAGCGAAGCGAGTCGAAACCAGCGCCTTTTCTATCAATGCTGCGCAGCAGCGTTGATGCGAGGGCGTCACAAGGTTGAGCGAGCGAAGCGAGTCGAAACCATCGCCTTCCTGGAACGGCCGTCCCGATCGGGGCGGCCGTTCTCGTTCGTCCACGGCATCCGGCCGCATCGGGTAGACTTGCCTGGTTTGTGCGCCGCTTCCGCGCGCGCAGACGACCACGACCCGGATTCGCCGGGCCCGTGGGAGAGCGCATGCACACGGCATCCGCTCGACGAAAGGAAAGAGAATGGCACCGAAGAAGAAGGTGACCGGCCTGATCAAGCTTCAGATCAACGCCGGTGCT
>NZ_JAHZUT010000050.1:0-228 GCF_022788845.1 Microbacterium sp. CIAB417
GAAGCCTGATGCAGCAACGCCGCGTGAGGGATGACGGCCTTCGGGTTGTAAACCTCTTTTAGCAGGGAAGAAGCGAAAGTGACGGTACCTGCAGAAAAAGCGCCGGCTAACTACGTGCCAGCAGCCGCGGTAATACGTAGGGCGCAAGCGTTATCCGGAATTATTGGGCGTAAAGAGCTCGTAGGCGGTCTGTCGCGTCTGCTGTGAAATCCCGAGGCTCAACCTCGG
>NZ_JAHZUT010000051.1:0-228 GCF_022788845.1 Microbacterium sp. CIAB417
AAAGCCTGATGCAGCAACGCCGCGTGAGGGATGACGGCCTTCGGGTTGTAAACCTCTTTTAGCAAGGAAGAAGCGAAAGTGACGGTACTTGCAGAAAAAGCGCCGGCTAACTACGTGCCAGCAGCCGCGGTAATACGTAGGGCGCAAGCGTTATCCGGAATTATTGGGCGTAAAGAGCTCGTAGGCGGTTTGTCGCGTCTGCTGTGAAAACTGGAGGCTCAACCTCCA
>NZ_JAHZUT010000006.1:0-309788 GCF_022788845.1 Microbacterium sp. CIAB417
CATCCCGGAGTCGTTCAAGGTGCTCATGAAGGAGATGCAGTCGCTCTGCCTGAACGTCGAGGTCCTCTCGGCCGATGGCACGGCGGTCAACCTCCGCGACACCGACGACGAGGCCTTCCGTGCAGCTGAGGAGCTGGGGATCAACATCTCCAGCCGCTTCGAGTCCGCTTCGATCGACGAGATCTGATCTCGTCGCATCGCCTGATTCCTTAAGAATTTCGACACAGGAGAACTAGTGCTCGACGCAACAACCTTCGATGAGCTTCGCATCGGCCTCGCCACCGCAGACGACATCCGCGCATGGTCGTACGGTGAGGTCAAGAAGCCCGAGACCATCAACTACCGCACCCTCAAGCCCGAGAAGGACGGCCTCTTCGGCGAGCAGATCTTCGGCCCGAGCCGTGACTGGGAGTGCGCCTGCGGCAAGTACAAGCGCGTCCGCTTCAAGGGCATCGTCTGCGAGCGATGCGGCGTGGAGGTCACCAAGAGCTCCGTCCGCCGCGAGCGGATGGGCCACATCGAGCTGGCGGCCCCCGTCACCCACATCTGGTACTTCAAGGGCGTCCCGTCGCGCCTGGGCTACCTGCTGGACATGGCGCCGAAGGACCTCGAGAAGGTCATCTACTTCGCCGCGTACATGGTCATCTCGGTCGACGAGGATGCTCGTCACCGCGACCTCGCCACGCAGGAGAACAACATCCGTCTCGAGCTGAAGACGCTCGCGGACCGTCGCGACTCGAAGATCGCGGCGCGGATGGCCAAGCTGGAGGAGGAGCTCGCCGCTCTCGAGGCGGAGGGTGCCAAGGCCGACGCCAAGAAGAAGGTCAAGGACGCCGCCGAGAAGGAGATGGCTCAGCTCCGCAAGGGCACCGATGAGCAGATCGCCAAGCTCGAGCGCGTGTGGGAGGACTTCCGCACGCTCGAGGTGGGTGCGCTGCGCCCCGAGGACGACGTCTTCCACGAGCTGCAGGACCGGTTCGGCCAGTACTTCGAGGCCTACATGGGCGCGGAGTCGATCCAGCGCCGCCTTCGCGACTTCGACCTGGCCGCCGAGGCGGAGAACCTGCACCTGCAGATCGCCGAGGGCAAGGGCCAGCGCAAGATCCGCGCGATCAAGCGCCTGAAGGTCGTCAACTCGTTCCTGGAGACCGGCATGAGCCCGGCCTCGATGGTGCTGGACGTCGTCCCGGTGATCCCGCCGGAGCTGCGCCCGATGGTGCAGCTGGACGGTGGCCGCTTCGCGACCAGCGACCTGAACGACCTGTACCGCCGCGTCATCAACCGCAACAACCGTCTTCGTCGTCTGATCGACCTCGGCGCCCCCGAGATCATCGTCAACAACGAGAAGCGCATGCTGCAGGAGGCCGTCGACGCTCTGTTCGACAACGGCCGCCGCGGTCGTCCCGTCACGGGCACCGGCAACCGCGCCCTGAAGTCCCTGAGCGACATGCTCAAGGGAAAGCAGGGTCGATTCCGCCAGAACCTGCTCGGAAAGCGCGTGGACTACTCGGGCCGTTCGGTCATCGTCGTCGGTCCGCAGCTCAACCTGCACCAGTGCGGTCTGCCCAAGCAGATGGCTCTGGAGCTGTTCAAGCCGTTCGTGATCAAGCGCCTGATCGACCTGGGTCACTCGCAGAACATCAAGGCCGCCAAGCGTGCCGTGGAGCGCACCCGTCCCGAGGTCTGGGACGTGCTCGAGGAGATCATCCGCGAGCGCCCGGTGCTGCTGAACCGTGCACCCACCCTGCACCGACTGGGCATCCAGGCCTTCGAGCCGCAGCTCGTCGAGGGCAAGGCGATCCAGCTGCACCCGCTCGTCTGCGCCGCGTTCAACGCGGACTTCGACGGTGACCAGATGGCCGTGCACCTGCCGCTGTCGGTCGAGGCCCAGGCCGAGGCCCGCGTGCTGATGCTCGCGTCGAACAACATCCTGAAGCCGTCCGACGGCCGCCCGGTGACCCTGCCCTCGCAGGACATGATCATCGGCCTGCACCACCTGACCACGGTCAAGGAGGGCGCAGCCGGTGAGGGTCGTGCGTTCGGGTCCGTCGCCGAGGCGCTGCTCGCCAAGGACGAGGGCTCCCTCGACCTGCAGGCGAAGGTCCGCATCCGCATCCCGGGTCTGACCTTCCTCGAGGGCGAGGCTCCGGAGGGCTACGAGCGCCACGGCCTCGTGGACGCCTCGCTGGGTCAGGCGATCTTCAACGACACGCTCCCCAAGGGATACCCGTTCGTCCGCGAGCAGGCCGACAAGGGCAAGCTGTCGCAGATCGTCAACAAGCTGGCCGAGGAGTACCCCAAGGTCGAGACGGCCGCCACGCTGGACCGCATCAAGAACGCCGGCTTCTACTGGGCCACGCGTTCGGGTGTGACGGTCGCGCTCAGCGACATCCTCACGCCGCCGAACAAGGGCGAGATCGTCGCGGGCTACGAGAAGCAGGCCGCGAAGGTCCAGTCGCAGTACGAGAAGGGTCTCACCACCGACGCCGAGCGTCGTCAGGAGCTCATCAAGATCTGGACCGAGGCGACCGACGAGGTCCAGGCCGCGATGCGCGAGAACTTCCCGGCGGACAACACCATCAACCGCATGGTGTCCTCGGGTGCTCGTGGTAACTGGCTGCAGATCCGCAACATCGCGGGTATGCGAGGCCTGGTGAACAACCCGAAGGGTGAGATCATCCCTCGTCCGATCATCTCCTCGTACCGCGAGGGGCTGTCGGTGGCCGAGTACTTCATCGCGACGCACGGTACCCGTAAGGGTCTGGCCGACACCGCTCTGCGCACCGCCGACTCGGGTTACCTGACCCGTCGTCTGGTGGACGTCTCGCAGGATGTCATCATCCGCGAGGAGGACTGCGGCACGTCCAAGGGCCTCGAGCTGCCGATCGCCGCGCCGAACTCGGCCGGCGAGCTGGTCCGCGACGCGAACGTGGAGAACTCCGTGTTCGCCCGTACGCTCGCCTCCGACGTCATCGACGCGAAGGGCGACGTCGTCGCCACCGCCGGTGAGGACGTCGGCGACGTCCTGATCGACAAGCTCGTCGAGCTGGGCGTGGAGACGATCAAGGTCCGCTCGGTGCTGACCTGCGACTCGGCTGTCGGCGTCTGCGCGCAGTGCTACGGCCGCTCGCTGGCCACCGGCAAGACGGTGGACATCGGTGAGGCCGTCGGCATCATCGCGGCCCAGTCGATCGGTGAGCCCGGTACCCAGCTGACGATGCGTACGTTCCACACCGGTGGTTCGGCGTCGGCGGACGACATCACCCAGGGTCTGCCCCGCGTGCAGGAGCTGTTCGAGGCGCGTACCCCCAAGGGCGCGTCCCCGATCGCCGAGGCCGACGGCCGGATCACGATCGACGAGACCGACAAGGCCAAGAAGGTCATCCTCACGCCCGACAACGGCGACGAGGCAGTGGTCTACCCGGTCCTGAAGCGTGCCACCCTCCTCGTCGAGGACGGCCAGCACGTCACGGTCGGCCAGCCTCTGCAGGTCGGTACGCTCGACCCCAAGGAGGTCATGCGCGTCATGGGTGCCCGCGAGGTGCAGAAGTACCTCGTCGGCGGAGTCCAGGGCGTCTACCGCTCGCAGGGTGTGCCGATCCACGACAAGCACATCGAGGTCATCGTCCGTCAGATGCTGCGCAAGGTCACCGTGGTCGACCACGGCGACACGACGTTGCTGCCCGGTGAGATGGTGGACCTCAAGCGCTACCAGCAGATCAACCGCGAGGCCGTCGGCGAGGGCAAGCGTCCCGCGTCGGGCCGTCCGGAGCTGATGGGTATCACCAAGGCGTCGCTCGCCACGGAGTCCTGGCTGTCGGCCGCATCCTTCCAGGAGACGACCCGCGTTCTCACGCAGGCCGCCATGGAGGGCAAGCGCGACCCGCTGGTCGGTCTCAAGGAGAACGTCATCATCGGTAAGCTCATCCCTGCCGGTACGGGTCTGTCCAAGTACCGCAACATCACGGTGGAGGCCACCGAGGAGGCCAAGAGCGAGCGCTACCCGAACCGGATCTTCGCATCCGACGGTGCGTACGCGGACGGCGACTTCGGCTACGTCGACTTCGACGCGTTCTCGACCGACGACATCACGCCCGGTACCTACAACTGACGCGGCTGGGCTCAATGCTGCGAAGCAGCGTTGAGCCCAGATCGGGTCAGGATTGAGCGAGCGCCAGCGAGTCGAAAAACTGATCAAGGCCTGATCTGAAGGCCCCGGTCCCGCAAGGGATCGGGGCCTTCGTCGTGCCGGGTTCCGGATGCCCGGGGCAGCCGTCTCTCAGGTTGCTGGCGTCTGAGTGGGGGTCGGAGTAGGCGTCGGGACGTCGGCGAAGAGGTGCGCGACGATGTCCGCGGTGTATCCGGGCGGGGCGAGGTTCGAGTATCGGGTGTCGATCAGCACATCGTCGCGCCAGTACAGCGTCCTCCCGTCCGTGACGGGATACTCCTCGTTCTCCCAGGTCTTCTCGCAGCGCGTGCCGGCGTCCGGCTCGTAGCACGTGAAGCCCTCGTCTTCGATGAGTTCGTTGAGCATCTCGAACGCGGGTTCACGGGGAACGACAGAGATCCAGGTCACGAGACGCGTGGTGTCGGCGCGCGGGTCCGCCCACGTGCAGATGAGCGTGCCGTCCTCCTGGACGCCGTTCGGGGCGAACGCCTTGTCGTTGAGCGGGTGGTCCGACAGCAGGTCGAGGGTGGAGTCGGAGAGGATCGCGCGGCAGTCCGTGGGCATCGTGATCGTGGACGGCGTCCGGACGGGTCCGGGCGTCGCCGTGTACGTGGGCCCCGGGGCAGGCGCCGACGTGCCGGACGGGGCCGGCGATTCCTCACCGGTGGACGGGGCGGAGGAGGTGCACCCGACGAGCAGCGCCGTCAGCAGCAGTGCCGCGGCGATCGGGGCGGTGCGCGGGATCATGACGTCACGGTATCGCGGCGCAGGAGCGGCGCTCGATCGGCGCGCTGGGCGACGCGGTAGGTTCGTCACGTGAGTGCAGAGACGGCGGAACAGGTGGTCGTGATCGGCGACGCGCTGATCGATGAGATCCGCGATGAGGCCGGCATCCGGGAGCTCGTCGGGGGAGCGGCCCTCAACGTCGCTGTCGGCCTGCGGCGGATGGGTGTGCGCACAGCGCTCATCGCGATGGTCGGCGAGGACGAGGCCGGCGATCACATCCGCGAGTACCTGCGGGATCATGGCGTGCGGCTGATCGAGACGCCCGCGCCTCATGGATCGTCCCGCGCGATCGTCACGCGGTCGGCGGGCGGCGAGCCGACCTACGTGTTCAACCGCGCCGCGCAGCAGCGCACCATCCGCTACGGCGCGGAGGCGCGCGAGGCCATCGCCGAGGCCTCCCTCGTGGCGATCAGCTGCTTCCCGTTCGATGTGACTGCCGAGGTGGACGCCCTCGCCTCCGCGATCCGCGGTGCCCGGGTGGCGATCGATCCGAATCCGCGCGCAGGGATGCTCAGCGACCGCGACGCGTTCGTGACCGGTTTCGAGTCGCTCGTGGGCGGCACGGAGATCGTCAAGGTCGGCGCCGATGACGCCGAGCTCCTCTACGACGGCGATCTCGAGGCGCTGCGCCGGCGTCTGCGCGGGCTCGGTGCGCGCGCCGTGCTCGCCACCGCCGGCGCGGATGGCGCGGTGCTGGAAGCAGATGCCGGAATCGTCGATGCTCCGATCGCGGCGCTTCCCGGGCGGGTCATCGACACGGTCGGTGCGGGCGATGCGACGCTCGCGGCCGTGGCCGCAGGGCTTGTCCACGGCATTCCGGACGGTACAGACGAGTGGCGCGAACTGCTCGAGCGCGCCATGGCGGTGGCCGCCGCGACCTGCCGTTCCGAGGGCGGTCTGCTGCGCACGCCGGAGTCGCTGGAGGCGCGCGATGGGGCAGGTCTCTCGACCTGATCGCCCGATTTCGTCCCCTCGCCCGACGCGGGTATTATGGATCTTCGCGCCCCCGGTTGGCTGGACAAGCCGGACGGGTGTGCACTGGCGAGTTACCCAAGCGGCCAAAGGGATCTGACTGTAAATCAGCCGTCTTAGACTTCGGGGGTTCGAATCCCTCACTCGCCACCAGATGTGTGAAGGGCTCCGCGCAGCGGGGCCCTTCACACATTTATCGGATTGAGGGGGATTCGGGGAGGAGCACGCCGCACCCCGCATCCCATTTGCGCGATCCGAACCGTGCGCGTGAGACTGGAACGATGCGAGCGCTCACCGAGGCAGAGGTCCGCGCCAGTTTCGTCAACGCCGAGCAGGAGGAGCTCCGGGTCATGGAGCTGCCGCACGATTTCGTGCTGACGGACTGGGACTATCTCGACTTCTTCGCGTGGCGCGATCCGTCCATGGCGCGGCGCGGATACATCCTGGCGCAGATCGACGACGGCGTGGTCGGCATCGTGCTTCGTGCGACGGACCCCGGCCGCACGCGGTCCGGCATGTGCAACATCTGCCACACCCTGCAGCCGGGGAACCAGGTCGCGCTGTTCTCGGCGCGGCGCGCGGGAGAAGCCGGACGTCGCGGAGACGCGATCGGAACCTACATCTGCGCGGACCTGTCCTGTCATGAGAACGTCCGGCTGGCGCATCCGCTCGCCCCGAACGAGATCCGCGCCGCCGGGCAGGCGGACATGCGCCTGGACGGCACACGCCGGCGCATGGAGCGCTTCGTCGCACGCGTGGTCGCGGACGCCGCCTGATCGGCGCGGCCGTTACGCTGAAGTCGACGAACCCGTCCTGCGCATCGAGGGAGACGCCATGAGCGAGGCCATTCTGCTGTCCGTGACCGAGGGGATGGCGCGCCTGACGCTGAACCGTCCGTCGAGGCTCAACGCTTTCAACGCCGACCTCGCCCACGCCTGGCGCGATGCCGCGACCGAGGCCACGACGCGTCAGGACGTCGGGGCGATCCTCATCGACGGCGCCGGGCCATCGTTCTGCGCCGGGGGCGACCTGATCGACATGGCGGCGACCATGGGATCGGGCGCCGAGATCTCGGCGCTGGCAGAGGTCATCAACGCCGGCATCCGGGCCCTGGTCGAATCCTCGGTACCGGTGGTCACGGCCGCGCACGGCACGACCGCGGGCGGCGGCCTCGGCATCCTGCTCAGCGGGGACTACGCCGTCGTCGGCAGCCGATCCAAGCTCGGCAGTCTGTACGCCAACATCGGTCTCACCCCCGACCTGTCCGTCTCAGCCCAGCTCGCCCGCGCCGTGGGCGAGCGCCGCGCGCTGCAGCTGGTTCTGCAGGATCGTCTGCTGTCGGCCGAGGAGGCCAGGGACTGGGGGATCGTCGCCGAGATCGTGGACGGATCGGATGCTGCGGACGAGGCCGACCGCGTCCGAGCGCGTGCGGAGGAGATCGCCCGCTTCTGGCTCGCGGGTGCGGCCGCGGCCTACGGCCAGGCCAAGCGGCTGGTGCGGTCCCAGCCGTCGCGTTCCTTCGCTGAGCAGCTGAGCGAGGAGGCGCGGTCGATCGGCGCATCCTTCGACACTGCGGACGCGAAGGCACGCGTCGCCGCCTTCGCCGCGGCATCCGCCCGGCGGGGCTGAACGCGCCGCCCGTCGACCTCTCCCACGGGTCGGAGGGGCATGGCAGGATGAGAGCAGCGCAGACCGACGAGAGGATCGCCATGTCGCAACCGGGGGACGTCACCGCAGCCAAGCCGAACGCATCGCTGCTCATCAGAGGGGCCATCTGGATCGCGATCGGGGCGCTGATCGCCGCCGCGCTCGTGTGCGTGGTGTGGGTGCTCATCGGCGACCAGGACGGTCTGATCGGCCGCGCGTTCCTGACGATCCTGCTGCTCGCGGCCTTCGCAGGCATCGCGATCCTCGAGGCGGGCCTCGCGCCGAACCGCCCGGACTGGCTCGCGCTGTCCAGCATGATCACGTGGATCATCGCCCTGCTGGTGGGGGCCGTGAAGATCTGGCTGCCGGAGGAGCCCGGGTCCTATGGAGTCGGTGCGGAGCGCTTCTTCCAGCTGCTGCTCGTCGTCGGCATCCTGCAGCTGACGCTGCTGCACGTGCGCTTGTTCAAGCCCGCTGCCGAGCGCTACATCACGGTGTTCACGCGGGTCATCTATTACCTGACGCTCGTCTTCCTCGTGGCGCTCGCCGGGATGCTGGTGTTCTACCTGACCTTCTCGCACACGTTCGTCTACAACGACCTCTACTGGCGGATCGTCGTCGCACTCGCGATCCTCACGGCTGTCGGGACGACTCTGATTCCGCTGCTGAACGCACTGTTCGCGCCCAAGAAGCAGAAGCCCGCTGTCGCTCCGGCAGCCACCTCCTGGCCGACGTACGGCGACGGCGTCACGCCGCTGCCCGTGCTCGCCGACGGCTCCCCGGACTGGAACGCGTACTACACCGGTCACCCGACCGTGCAGGCCGCGGCGCTCCCCGCGCCGGCGTATCCCGTGCTCGGCGGCGCGGTGGCCGCGCCGGCCGCCCACCCGCAGGAGCCGCAGGCTCCGGTCTGGCCCCCGCAGGATGCCGGTCCCACCGCGGCAGCGTGGCCGGCCGACCCGGCGCAGTCCACGTTCCCGGAGCCCCCGGCTCATCCGACGCCCCCGACGCAGCCTCAGCCTGAGCCGTCCCCGGCCCCGCAGCCGGAACCGTACCCCCGGCCGCAACCGGAGCCCTACCCCCAACCGCAGCCGGAACCGTACCCGGTGCCCCAGCCCGGGCAGCCCGAGCCGCCGTCTGCTCCTGCCGCGCCGGTGGCGCCCGAGCAGACCGGCGCGACCCCTCAAACAGCCGCGCCCGCCCCGCAGGAGTTCCCGCCGCCTCCGCCGGTGCCGCCTCTCCCGCCCGTCCCGCCGACGCCGTCGCAGCAGTGACGGCGCCCGTCGCCGAGTCCGAGGGGCTGCGCGCCCTCGCCGTCGACATCGCGTGCGAGGCAGGCGAGCTGGCGAGGAGTCGTCGCGCGGTCGGCGTGTCCCTCGCCGCGACGAAGTCCACGCTCGCGGACATCGTCACGGAGGCGGATCGCGAGGTCGAGGAGCTCATCCGAGCCAGGCTCGCGAATGAGCGTCCGGGCGACGGGTTCCTGGGGGAGGAGTCCGGATCGGATGCCGGGACCACCGGCGTGACCTGGGTCGTCGACCCCATCGATGGCACCGTCAATTACCTCTACGGCATCCCCTCGTACAGCGTGAGCATCGCCGCCGTGCGCGGCCCGGCGGTACCGGGTTCCTGGGCGTCGCTGGCCGCCGCGGTCTTCGCGCCGGGTCTCGGCGAGATGTTCTCCGCGGCCCGCGGCGGTGGCGCGTGGCAGGACGACCGCCGTCTGCGGGTCACCGATTCCACGCCGGCGGGGGCGCTGCTCGCGACCGGCTTCGGGTACGACCCGGCCACGCACGACGGCGATCTGCTGACAGTCCGCCGCGTGATGCCGATCGCGCGGGATCTGCGACGCGGCGGGTCCGCGGCGCTCGATCTGGCGTACGTCGCTGCGGGACGTCTGGACGGCTTCTTCGAGCGAGGGCTGAACGCGTGGGACTTCGCGGCGGGCGCGCTCCTCGTTGAGGAGGCCGGCGGCCGGGTGAGCCGCTTCGACACGGATTCTGCGCGGCCGATGCTCATCGCCGGCGGAGTCGACGTCCACAGCCGACTGCGTGACCTTCTCGACACGGAGAAGTGAGTGCCGCTCATGGCATTCTCAGACACGACAGGGTACTGTTTATCCATTCGTTACCTTCGTCACCCGAAGACGCAGGTGTAAGCGCCCCCGAGCTTGACCGAAAGATCCCCGTTTTGCCCTTCGATACCCCTGAGGCTGAGAGTGCGCCCACGCGCCGCTCGAGCCGCCACCGCATCGCGGCCTCCGCGACCCCGGTGGATGAGGTGACAGCCGGTGAGATCCCCGTCCCGTCATCCGCGGATGCCGTCAGCGTGCCGCTGTCGCGACGTGCGGCGCGCCGGCGTCCGACCGCGCCGGTCGTGGCCCCGCAGAGCGGCGTCGACGCCCCGGCCATCGACCTCTCGCCGATGCCGGCCAGCAGCCGCCGAGCGCAGCGTGCGAACGCTCCCCGCATCCCAGTCGCCGATGTTCCGGTCGAGGAGATCCTGGCGGAGTCCGTCGTCATCGTCACGTCCGAGACCGCTCCGGTCGACGTGGCCGAGCACGACGATGCGATGACCGAGGCTCCCGTCGTCGACGAGCCCGTGGCGCAGGAGCCGGCCATCGAGGTCCCGGTCGCCGAAGCGGCTTACGACGCTTCCGACGCCTCCGTCGACGAGGATCCCTTCACCGCGGCATCCCAGGTCTTCCGGACGCACACGGTGTCCGCCCCCGCGGCCGAGCGCGCCGAGCCCGCCGCCGACGAGACGGCCGGTGCCGAAGACGCCGAGCCCGCGACCGAGTCGCACGTCGTCCCGCGGCGCACGCGTCGCCCGAAGGCGCGCCGGATCGTCGCGGCCGGCGCGACCGTCGGCGTCATGGGGATCGCGGGTCTGCTCGCCGTGTCGATGACTCTGCCCGCCGAGGCCGTCGCCGCGGCGCAGGGCGTCCAGGCGACGTCCGCGATGTCGCTGGTCACCTCAGCATCCGAGGTCGCCGGCGAGGCCTCCGACGAGGAGATCCAGGCCTTCGTGTCCTCCTCCGACGTGGCCGACCCGAACCTGCAGCGCAGCGAGGACTACTCGACGGTGTCCCTCGTGGACCTCGCCGCCGAGCAGGGCATTCAGTACTCCGACACGCTCTACACGAACGACCCGGAGGCCGCCATCCAGTGGCCGTTCGTGGTCGGCGTCGCGATGAGCTCCGGCTACGGGCAGCGCTGGGGGCGTCTGCATGCCGGCATCGACCTCGTGCCGGGGAACGGCGCTCCGATCCAGGTCATCGCCGACGGCACCGTGCGCATCGCGACCGAGTCGGGCGGGGCCTACGGTGTGACCGTGTACGTCGATCACATCATCGACGGCGAGGTCGTGACGAGCCACTACGCGCACATGCAGTACGGCTCGCTGCGCGTCAAGGCCGGTGACAAGGTCAAGGTCGGCGACATCGTCGGACTGGTCGGGAACACCGGCCGCTCCTACGGCGCGCACCTGCATTTCGAGATCATCATCAACGGCTCGACGGTCAACCCGCTGCCGTGGATGCAGGAGAACGCCGGACGCCACGAGGGGGTCACCCCGGTTTCGTGAGAGGCCGGGAGATCTGGTATTCTCGTGTGGTTGCCTGAACAGGGCAGCAGCGCCCCGATAGCTCAGTGGCAGAGCACTTCCATGGTAAGGAAGGGGTCGTCAGTTCAATCCTGACTCGGGGCTCGCAGCATCCGCCTCTGGCGAGATGAATGCCGTGCGGCAGGGTAGCTCAGTTGGTGAGAGCGCACGACTCATAATCGTGAGGTCGCGGGTTCAAGCCCCGCTCCTGCTACTTAGTTCCACCTTGATACACGCGGAATTCCGCGGAAATCGAGGACGTGTATGTGGAACACAGATGGGCCCCGACAAGGGGCCCGATCCGTTTTTGGTCCGTTTATCGCCGAGAACGAGGTCGATCGCGAACCTGCTGCGCAGGTGCTACCGGTTCGTACGAGCACCCCCGAACACGATTCGGTTGGCACCGGGTATGTGCTCGCCATGACGGACATCACGATCGCTCGACTGCTCACCACTGACGAGGTCGCGGAGATCCTCCAGGTCTCTAAGCGGACCCTCGAAGCCTGGCGGATTACCGGAGACGGGCCTGCTTGCATCAAGGTCGGCAAGCACGCGCGATACCGCGAGGCTGACGTTGCCGACTGGATCAACGCGCAGACCCCGATCGCTCCGACGGCGAGCAAGGGCGCAGCCTGATGGGTCGCCGGCCACTGAAGGTCGGCGAGCTCGGGAGCGTGACCTTCACCCCCGTCCGCGGTGGGTTCCGGGCACGCTGCCGAACTCGAGACGCCGGCGGAAACGATCGGCCGCCCAGCCGTTCATCGAGCCGTAGCCGGTGGCGTACACGACGAGGTCGGCGGGCAGGACCGTGCCGTTCTTCAGCACCACGGCATCCTCGGTCAGGTGATCGACGTCGCCCTTGGCGAGCTTGACCTGGCCGTCGCGCTCCTTCCGTCGCACGGGCGGAGGCCCGGCTGTGGCGGCAGCACGGAGAGCACCTGGACAGGCTCCGGCGATCCGCGCAGCCTCTGCTGGCGGGGATGACCGGTCCGCTGCTCGTGGTCGACGACCACGGCTGGGTCGCGACGCAGCAGGGCGTCTCGGTGCGCGACCGCGTCGAGGCGCCGCAGCCCGACCACGCCATCGCGGTGCCGGGGCTCGGGGTCTGCCTGCCCGAGCGGCTGCGCGGGGGCTGCCTGATCAGCCCCCGCGGCGAGGACGCACCCCTCACCGCTCTGCTGGACCTTCGCGGGGCGCAGGCGCAGCTCGTGGTGAGCTCGGCGGACTCAACCTGGCGCACGTCGCTCAGCCGCCGTCACGCCGACATCCTCGCGGCGCTCGCGGATGCAGGGCCCGCGGGCACGTCGGCGGAGCGACTCAGCCGCGCGCTCTACGGCGACGCGGAGCATCAGGTGACGGTGCGCGCCGAGATCCCCCGCATGCGCCGGACCCTGGGCGCGCTCGTCGCAGGCAATTCGTACCGGGTGTCGGAGGGCGTCGCCCTCACCGTGGTGCGGACGGAGTAGAGCAGGGACTCACCGGCCGTGCCGACATCCTTGCTCCTGGACGAGCCGACCGCTGCCCTGGTCGCCTCCCATCAACGCCGACCCCGGGATCCGGCTGCGGTGTGAGCGGCGGAGCATAACTGAGGTGCGATCGCGATGCGGATCATTCTTGGACGACGCTTGTCGGCACCGAGATGGAGACGAGGCGGTCGGGCCGAACGCCTCGTCTCGGTCGTCGATGCCCCGTCTACGATGGTCCCTGGTTGAAGAGTTGCTCAAGCTTCAAGCGTGTGTTCTCGAGGTGCTCGCGGAAGAGCGACGCCAAGCGCTCGGCGTCGCGTTCGGCGATCGCGTCCACGATTTGAGCGTGCGCGTCATCGGAGCGTGAGCGGCCGCCCAGCTGCTCGACGTTCTGAATGGAGTAGGGCTGAACGGAGGAGAGCAGGGAGTTCAGGATCCGCTCGGTGTGCGGCCGATCGGCGAGGCCATAGATCATCTGGTGGAAGCTGAAGTTCAGCCTGAGCCATTCCCCTGTGGAGGATGCATGCTCCATCTGCTCGATGAGCCGGCGGAGAGACTGCAGGGCGCGTCCTGTTGCCCCCTCGACGATGTGCGGTGCGATCTGGAGTTCGAGGACGAGCCGAATGTCGTAAAGCTCGTTGAGCTCCTCGGCTGAGAGTTTCCGGACGGCCGCCCCGTTGCCCTGGGTGATCGTGACGAGTCCGTCAGACGCCAGCATGCGCAGCGCCTCGCGCACCGGGTTGCGGCTGACGGTGAATCGCTTGGCAAGGTCTTCCTGAATCAGCGGCGCACCCGGCGGGAACTCCTGCTCCCGGATGGCCTGGCTCAGCGCCTCGGCGATCTGCTCTGGGGTCATCGCGTCACTCCTTCTTCTTGACAACCTTACTCGGCATCAATAGCGTACTCACTGTCCGCAATGAAGACATTGGAGGCAATGTGGCCGGAATGAGTCGCGCAGAAGTACGAAGCAGGCTGCAGGCGAGAGTTGACGCGCGTCAGCCGCTCGTGCTCGGCGGAGCGGGGGTGGGACTTATCGCAAAGGCCGCCGATCGGGCCGGCATCGATGTATTGATGGCATACAACACCGGGCCGTTCCGGATGGACGGCCACGGTTCGCTGTCCGGGTATCTTGCGTACGGCGACTCGAACGGGATGACGATCGGCCTGGCCGGCCAAGTGCTTCCGGCCGCTCCGCACACGCCCGTGGTGGGTGGCATCGGAGCGGCGGACCCCTACCGGCCGTTCGACAGGCTCATCGGCGAGTACGTCGATCTGGGATTCTCCGGCATCACCAACGTACCGACGGCGGGCATCTATGACGGTTCGTTCCGCGCCCACATCGATGCGACGAATCTCGGCTACCCGCGCGAGGTCGAGCTGATCGCCGAGTGCGACCGGCGTGACGTGTTCACCGTCGCCTATGCGTTCAGCCCGGGTGAGGCGGCAGCGATGGCGCGGGCCGGCGCCGATGTCATCGGCGCCCATGTGGGGTTGACCGTCGGCGGCTACATCGGGGCGCAGGACGCCGTGAGCATCGATGAGGCCTGCGATCGGGTCGCCGCGATGACCGAAGCCGCTCGCCGCGAGAACCCCGGCGTCTGGGTCGTCGCCCACGGTGGTCCGTTCGACGTGCCCGAGCACGTGCAGACCGTGTACGACCGCGTCGACGTCGACGGTTTCCTCGGCGCGTCGAGCATCGAGCGGCTGCCGGTGGAACGAGCCGTGGAGGAGACGATCGCGCAGTTCCGCGAGCTGAGCCTCCAGGCTCGCACCGAGAAGGCCTGACGAGAGCGCCCGGCGCCCGACACGAGAGAGACGAGAACAGCCCATGACCGCGAAGAACCCGATCAAGCCCGCCGACCGCGAGACCGAGGTCGTGCCCTGGGGGCCGAACAAGGTGATCATCTCCGAGGAGACCCACCCCGGCACGCAGCTCACCGTCATCGAGACCGTGGTGCTTCCCGGCCACTCGCACGCGTGGCATGTGCACGAGGACTCCGACGAGGTGCTCTACGTCATCTCGGGCGACGGGCACGCCACCGTCGGCGCCGGGAACCGGATGAGCATCACGCGCGGCGACTACGTCCACATCCCGCGCGGCACCTACCACGACACCCACAACAAGGGCTGGGCTCCGCTGCACATGCTTGTGTTCTACGGGCCCGGCCTGCGCATGGATCCGCGCGACGCGGAACTGCCGTTCCGTCGCGTGTTCCTGCCGGCCGACGCCGGCCTGAACTGGGAGACCTCGTTCGAACCGGCTGACCCGTCGTTCCGGACCTACCACGGTGAGGGCGCGGAGGCGTGACCCGCCCCACGGCCGGCCCTGGACCACACCCACATCTTCTCTCCATCTCTCTGCGCGGCACCGGCGCCGAAGCGGTGGTCACATCGGTGCGGCCGCCGACGGAAGGCCTGCCGACCGCGTGAAACCTTCAGATCGATTGGATGATCATGTCCCCTTCCTTTTCACGCCGTCCCCTCCAGATTCCGACCAGGTCCGGCGTCTCCAGGCGGACGTTTCTGCAGGCGGCCGGGCTCTCCGGCATCGCCCTATCGTCCGGGGCCCTGCTAGCCGGCTGCTCTCCATCGGGATCGGGAGGCGGCGGAGATGGCGCGCTCGACTTCTGGCAGTTTTACGCTCCCGCTCCGACCGGAACTGTGCAGGGCACCTCGACGAGCACCCAGGCCGACTGGTTCGTGAAGAACGTCGAGGCGTGGAACGCGAACAACGACAAGCAGGTCTCCCTCACCTACGTCCCGACGTCCAACTACCTCGCCGGTGACAAGCTCGCGACGCAGTTCGCGTCGGGCCGAGGTCCCGACATCTTCCTGATCAGTTCGGCGCTCTTCCTCGAGTATTACAACGCGGGCGTCATGCTCGACCTGACCCCCTACCTCTCGAAGGAGGCGCTCGCAGACCTCGACGCGGGCGGGGTCATGGGGCCGCGGATGGTCGACGGCAAGGTCTACGGCATCCCGCTCGAGTCAGAGCCCGTCCTCATGTACTACGGCCACGCGGCGTTCGAGAAGGCCGGCCTGAGCGAGGCGGACGTGCCGCGCACCTGGGACCAGTTGCTCGACGTGGCCGACAAGCTGACCGGCTCCGGGTCGTACGGCGCTCTGTGGGAGACCACCCCCGGTGCGCTCCAGAACTTCGAGTGGCAGCCGTTCATGTGGCAGGGCGGGAGCGACGCGGTGCGCGACGGCAAGGCCGTCTTCGACAGCAAGGGCACCATCGACGCCCTGCAGTTCTGGCAGGACTCGATCAAGCGCGGGATCGCACCCCGCACCGTGAAGAACGGCAACTCGGGCGACATCCTGGGCAACCTGGGCAGCGGCTACACGGCCATGCAGCAGATGGTCTGCTCGGTCATCTCCATCCTCAACGAGAACGCACCCGACTTCGAGTACGGCACCTTCAAGCTCCCCGTCCCTCAGGGCGGCGAGTACTGGACGACCTCCGGAGGATGGGCCGCCGTCGTGAACAAGAACGGCAAGGATCCCGAGGCCGCGGCGAAGTTCGTCACCTGGCTCTTCGCTTCGACCGATCAGGAGGGGATCGAGCGGATGGCCGACTGGGTGACGGTGGCGAAGAACGGCGACATCGCCACACGCGCGTCGGTGAACGACTACGCACGCAGCCAGGGCTACTTCGACGACCCGAACCTCAAGTACGTGCTCGAGGAGGTGGTCGGCGACGGCACCCGCGTGCGGGGGGAGCCCCGCTATCCCGCCCCGATCTTCAAGGCGATCAGCGACGCGATCCAGGGGTCGATGCTCAACGGCACTCCTGCGGCGGACGCGGCCGGAGCCGCCCAGCAGACCATCGAGACGTATCTGAAGGGCTATCAGGGTGGCGAGATCGTCTGAGTTCGGCAGTGCTGTGACGCACGAGGAGGAGTACGACTACATCGTGCTCGGCGCGGGGACGGCGGGGACGGTCGTCGCGTCGCGACTCAGCGAGGATCCGGGCGTCAGGGTGGCCCTCGTCGAGGCCGGCGGCCCGCACACTGACCCGATCTACAGCACCCCGGCGCTGTGGCCGTTGCAGCAGGTGACGGGCTCGGACTGGAACTACGACACGGAACCCGAGCCCGGGCTGAAGGACAGGCGCCTCGGCCTCTCCCGCGGCAAGGTCCTCGGCGGCAGCTCGTCGATGAACGGGATGATCTTCCTGCGCGGCGCGCGGGAGGACTACGACTCCTGGCGCTCCCTCGGCCTCCCGGGGTGGGGCTACGACGACGTGCTGCCGACCCTGCGCGCGATGGAGTCGAGCAGCCGCGGCGAGGACGCGCTGCATGGTGCGGACGGGCCGATCGCCGTCGCCGAGACGAGTCGCCCGCACCCCGTCGCATCCGCCTGGGTGGATGCCGCCGTCGCGGCCGGGCATCCCCGCAACGACGACTTCAACGGCGCGAGCCAGCGGGGCGCGGGGTACTTCCCCCTGAGCCTGGCCGGGGCACGCCGGGTCTCGTCGGCGACGGCCTATCTGGACCCGGCCCGGAACCGGGCGAACCTCGACGTGCTCACGCACACGCAGGCGCTGCGCGTCGTGATCGAGCACGGCCGCGCCGTCGGCGCGGAGGTCGAGCACCTCGGCGTGGTGCGCACGCTGCGTGCGCGGAGAGAGGTGGTCGTCTCGGGCGGCGCCTACAACTCGCCGCAGTTGCTGATGCTCTCCGGCATCGGGCACGGTGACCACCTGCGCTCGCTCGGCATCGAGGTCGTCGCCGACCTCCCCGTGGGCGATGACCTGCAGGACCACTCGGGCGTCGGCCTCTACTGGTACTCGAACACCCCCGGGGTGGACGAGGGCTCCGCGCTCGGCGAGGCGGGCGGATTCTTCACCGCGCTGGACGAGTCGGGGCCGCCCGACACCGAGACCATGGTCTACCCGTTCTACAACGGGCCGGGCAACACCTGGGCCGATCGCCTCGGCGGGAGCTTCTCGGTCATCGCGCAGGTGCTGCGGCCGCGCAGCCGCGGAACGGTGCGGCTGCGATCCCCCTATCCGACCGCGCATCCGCTGATCCGCCATGACCATTTCGCGGATCCGCACGACCGTGCGCTCATCATCGCGGCGGTGCGGCTCAACCTCGAGATCGCCAGGCAGGCACCGCTGCGGGAGATCATCGCCGGCGAACGGCTGCTGCCGGCGTCGGAGTCCGACGACGACATCCTCGACCACGTGCGCACGTACGGGCACGGGATCTGGCACCCCATGAGCGGCTGCGCCATGGGCGCGGTGGTCGACGAGCGCCTGCGCGTCCTCGGAGTCGAGGGACTCCGGGTCGCCGACGCCTCCGTCGCGCCGACCGAGGTCGGAGCGAATCCGAACGCCACGGTCTTCCTCATCGGGGAGCGTGCCGCGCAGTTCATCCTCGAGGACGCCGAGGTCGTAGCAGGGAGCAGAGCATGAGTGATGACCGAATCGTCGACCTGGCGGAGCGGATCGGGCGTCTGGAGGCGCTCGACGAGATCCGCCGGCTCAAGCACGTCTACCAGGACGGCGTCGACACGCGATGGAACACCGAGCGGGAAATCGACGTCGCGGGATTCGTCGACCGCGTCTTCACCGACGACGTGGTGTTCATTGCGCCGATCGACGACGAGGGGACCATGGCGCGCGTCGAGGGGCGTCGCGCCATGGTGGACTTCCTCACCGAGCATCACCGGCGTTCGGTGTTCTCGATACACATCGTCGGGAACGACATCCTGCAGGTCGACGGCGACGAGGCGCACGGGCAGTGGAGCGTGCTCGTGCCCGGCGCCGGCCCCGAGGGATCGTCCTGGTACGCGGCCCGGTACGTGGAGACGTACCGGCGCACCTCCTCGGGGTGGCGCATCGCGTCGTCCGAGCAGTTCGTCGCGCTCAACACCCCGACCGCGCCGTGGCGGTGCATGCCCGCGAGGGGGTCGCTGCGATGACGATCACGACCGACTCCACCGTCACCCTCACCGTCCCGCCCGAGTCGCGCCGCCGGAACCCCGTTACGCTGCGCGGTGACGGGGCGGCCGCAGTCGGGTTCCTCTCGCCCATGGCGATCGGTGTGCTGCTGTTCATCGCGCTGCCGGCCGGCCTGTCGATCGTGATGTCGCTGTGCGAGGTGACGTTCGGCGGGGTCACCTTCGTGGGTCTCGCCAACTACCAGCGGATGCTCGGAGACCCCCTGTTCTGGCAGAGCCTGGGCGTCACCGCGGTGTACGCGCTCGCCTTCGTCCCCGGCCTCACGATCCTCTCGCTCTCGCTCGCGCTCCTGGTGCACACCGAGTACCTCGGGGTGGGGCTGTGGCGGGCGCTCCTGCTGGCGCCGAACGCCATCAGTCTCGTCGCGACGGCACTCGTGTGGCGGTTCATCCTCGCCGACGGCAACGGCACGATCGCGATCGTCGCCAACGCGCTGGGCGTTCCCGCCCCCTCCTGGCTCGGCGACCCGGGGTGGGCGCTGTTCACGGTCATCGCGATCAGCCTGTGGTCGTTCATGGGGTTCTACATGCTCGTCATGGTCGGCGGAAGACAGGACATCCCCGCCGAGCTCTACGAGGCCGCGCGCATCGACGGCGCGGGGGCGTGGGCGCAGTTCTGGCGGATCACCCTGCCGATGATGCGTCCGACCGTCTTCTTCGTCGTGCTGATGGGCACCGTCATCGGGCTCACCGGCCTGCAGTCCTTCGACCTCGTCTTCGTGATGACGAAGGGTGGGCCCGCGAACGCGACGTCCCTGACGATCTACTACATCTACCAGCAGGCGTTCCAGTACGGGCAGTTCGGGTACGCCGCCGCGATGAGCACCGTGCTCACGGTGATCATGTTCACGACCGCCGCGGTCTTCTTCCGCGTGACGAACTCCGGGAGGTTCGATGTCGACGGTTAGTCACGCCGGGGCCGCGGTGACGAGGCGCCGCAGCAGGGTGGGGGCGTCGCAGATCGCGCGGCCAGTCGTCGCCGGTCTCATCTCGATCGTCGTGGTCTCGCCGCTGATCATCATGGTGCTGCAGTCGCTGCAGACGGATTCGGGCGAGTGGACGCTCGAGAACCTGCGCTTCGCGCTGACGGACTCGCAGGTGTTCCGATGGCTCCTGAACAGCGTCATCGTGTCGGTGTCGTCGACCGCGCTCGTGCTCGTCATCCATTCGCTCGCCGGCTACGCGCTCGCGCGGCTCCGCTTCCGCGGACGTGAGATGGTGTTCCTCGGCGTCGCGGCGACCATGTTCGTCTCACTGCCGGTCGTGCTCGTGCCCCTGTTCGTCATCGTGCGCGAGATGGGGCTGCTCGACACGTACGTCGGGATCGTCGTCCCCACGCTCTTCGGTGGCTTCGCGACGATCCTCATGCGGCAGTTCTTCCTGACCGTCCCCAGAGAGCTGGAGGAGGCCGCGCGCATCGACGGCTGCGGCCACTTCCAGACGTTCCTCCGGGTCTTCCTGCCGATCGCGAAGCCCGCCTTCGTGTCGGTCGCGGTGATCAACTTCCTCGCCAGCTGGAACCTGTTCATGTGGCCGCTCACGATCACCTCCGACTCCCGTCTGTGGGTCGTGCAGGTCGGCATCACGAGCTTCCAGACGCAGTACCAGGGCTCGTGGGGCTACATGATGGCGGTGACGTTCCTCTCGGCTCTGCCCACGCTCATCGTCTTCTTCATCCTGCAGCGGTACATCGTCGCCTCGCTGAAGACCTCGGGCATCAAGTAGCGCTCGGCTCGGCCCTCGGGCTCGGCGCGCGAAGGGTCATCAGGACGAGGGCCAGCAGCATGAGGGCCGCGCTGACCACCGTGAGCCAGCTGAACGTGCCGGGACGCAGTGCGTCGAGGGCGATCGCCGTCGCGAGCTGACCGATCGTCCAGCACACCGCGAGCCCGAGGACGCCCAGCCGGACGACGAGGAGGGTGGAGACGCTGATCGCGACGATGCCGAGCACGGCGGCGGGGATCAGCCGGAGGTCGAGCAGCGCGGAGGGCACCATCGCCCCCTCGCCGAGCGCGACGGTCGCGATGATGAGGCCTGTCGCGCCGACCGCGAAGTTGAGGAGCGCGGCGGCGGGCAGGGATCCGGTGGCGCGGTGCACGCGTGAGCTCGCCGCGCCGACCCAGGCGCCGACGACGCCGCCGCCGATGGCGAGCCCGAGCATGACGGGCGAAGGGGCTTCGGCGCCGTTCGCCGAGCTGAGGGCGACCGCGATCAGCACGAGGGCTCCGGAGAGCAGCCGGACGGGACCGATCGGAATCCGCCGTCCGGTGGCCCCGATCGCGTCGAGCGCCAGGCCGCCGCCGATCTGGCCGCCGATCATCCCGAGCGTGAACATCGCCACGCCGAGCGGGCCGACCGCCACGGCCTGGACGATGATCGTCGCCGCGCCGCCCAGCCCGTTGAGCAGGTCGCGCCCCGCGATCCGGTGCCGCCGCGCCGTCGCGGGGAGGCGCAGAAGGGCCACCCGCGCCCGCGGGGTGCAGAGCACGGCCACCGCCAGCACGAAGGTGCCGATCAGGAACATCGCCGTCGACGTGGGCAGCGCCGACCGCTCGGCGGCCACGTCGCCCATGAGCCCGGCCTGGAACGCGACACCGCTTCCGCCGAGGACGGCGCAAGCGGTGTACGGAAGGGCGCGGAGGAGGCGTCTCACGGGATCGCCGGAGAGACATCCTCACCGGCCAAGGCGAGGTAGCGATCGGCGACGAGATCGGCGAAGCCGGGGTCGTTGACGTCCGTGTCCGCCCACACGACCGGGATGCCGGCGCGAAGCCGGCCGGCGAGACGCTCCCCGAACGCGATGTCCGAGGCGGCATCCGCGAAGGGGCCGTCGTGCGCGGCGTAGCTGTCGAAGCCGGCGCGGGGGATCAGGACCTCGATCCGCCCGGTCGCCTGGTTCAGACGATCGGCGATCTCATCGGCGACCCGGAGCAGCTCCTCGCGCGTGGCGCGCACGGCGGTCACCTGCTCGTTGTGCCGGATGAGCGGCCGGGATCCGTCCCGCAGCTCCTCGGGGACGGTGTCGAAGGCACCGAAGTTGATGACCTCCACGGCACCGGGCACGACGACCTGCGGCAGGCCCCGCCGGCCGGCCGTGCGCATCCGCTCGGGTCCTGCGACGAAGACGCCGCCCAGGAGGTCGTCGGTGATCTCCTTCACCGTGAGGTCGATCACCCCGGTGAGGACGCCCGAGGCGAGCAGCGACTCGAGGGCGCGCCCGCCCGAGCCCACCGTGTGGAAGACGACCGCATCCATCCCCGCCTCGTCGAGACGGTCCACGACGCGCAGCGCGCACGGCGTGGTCACCCCGAGCATCGTGACGCCGACCGCGGGGCGATCGCCGGTCATCCGCTCGGGCGGCGTCGCGAGCATGCCGGCGAGGGCGCCGGCGGCGTTGCGCAGGATCGGCCGGGAGATCCGGTTGAGGCCGGCGATGTCGGTGACCGAGTGGATCAGGCACAGGTCGCTCACCCCCACGTAGGAGCTCACGTCACCCGATGCCATCGTGGAGACGAGCACCTTCGGCACGCCGAACGGGAGGGAGCGCATCACCGCGCTGAGCAGCGCGCTCCCTCCCGACCCTCCCAGGCCCAGCACGCCGTCGCAACGGCCGGCCTCGCGCAGCCGCCGGACGATCTCGATCGCGCCGCGGCGCATCGCGTCCAGGGCGGCCGCACGGCCGTCGGCATCCTCACTCCCGCCGCGCAGCGCGGCGAGAGCGATGCCGGCGGCCGCGGCGACCTCCGTCGCCGGGATGTCCGGCGCGGTGCCGGGTTCGCGGAGGACGCCGACGTCGACGAGCACCACATCGACGCCGGAGGCGGTCAGGATGTCGCGGACGTAGGCGTACTCCCGCCCCTTCGTGTCCAGTGTGCCGATGAGCACCGCCGATGCCGTCATGATCGGGCCCTACACCGCGACGTGGGACGTGACGGCGGCGAAGGCGGCGGCGACGTCGTCCGGCACCTCGACGGCGACCTCCTCGCGCCGGACCAGGCTCTGTGCGAGCGCCTCCAACGCGATCGTGTTCACGACCGTCTCCGCAAGGGAGATCCGGGGGGCGGCCGTCCCGCGGACGACCGCGGCGACGTTCAGGAGCTGGTCGCGGAAGGCGTTCGAGCGCGGGATCGCGAAGCGGTCGTCGATCGTCCGGAAGTGCCGCTCCGGGTCGCGGTGACTCGTCGGGATCGAACGGCGGATCGTGATCTCGGTCTCGTCGAAGATCGTCCAGGCGAACGGCAGGTACAGGGTGCCGCCGTCGCCCGAGATCTGCAGCTCCTGGGTGGAGTCCGAGACCTCGCTGGCCTCGATCATCCCCACCACGCCGTTCGCGTAGTCGATGATGCCGTGGATCCTGTCGCTCGTGCCGAAGACGTTCTCGGCCCGGCCGAAGGCGGCGACCCTGGTCGGCACGGCGCCGGCGACGTGCGTGCAGGCGTTGATCGCGTAGGCGCCGATGTCGTACAGCGCCCCGCCGCCCTGATCGGCGCGGAAGCGCCACGGCCGGTTCGGGTCCTTCGGGTCGATGCCGAGCTCCGCCGAGAGGTTGACGTAGGTGAAGCTCGCCCGCACGTGATCGATGGTGCCGATCTCGCGCCGGCCGAGCATTCCGTCGATCCGCGTGATGGCGGGGTGGTGGCGGTACATGAAGGCCTCGGTGATGACAGCGCCGCTCTCGGCGGCGAGCCGCCACACGTCCAGGGCCTGCTCGCCGGTGAGGACGAAGGGCTTCTCGCAGAGGATGTGCTTCACCCCCGCCTCGACGCACTGGTGGATGAGCTCGAGGTGGGTGCTCGGCCAGGTCGCGATGATGACGACGTCGAGCTCCTCCTGCGCGAGCATCTCGGCGACGTCGCCGTAGCTCCGGGGCCGGCCGAAGCGGGCGGCGAGCGCCTCGGCCGCGGCGAGGTCGGCGTCGGCGATCGCGACGATCTCCACCTCGCCGGGGATGGTCGCGGCGGCGGTGCCGTGCACGCCGGCGATGTAACCGGCTCCGATGACGCCGAGCCGGACGGGGGTGTGTTCTGACATTTCTCTCTCTTCGTTCTTGCGGGCTCTTCGTTCTTGCGGACAGCGTTCAGTGGCGGGCGTCGAGGATGCGCTGCACGTTCGCGTACAGCACGTCGTCCTTCGCCTGCTCGGAGATCTCGGCATCGAGCACTGACTGCCGCACCAGCGCGCTGTCGAAGAAGGGCGTGTCGGTGCCGAAGACGACCTTCTCCGAGCCGACCTCCTCGACGAGGGAGGCGGTCATCGCGGGATCGGACTGGTAGGCGACGTCGAAGTACACGTGCGGGAACTCGCGCACGATCTCGATGGACGCGCTCTTCTGGTCGGGGGTGAGGAAGGCGTGTCCGAGGAACGTGGTGACGCGGGGGAAACGGCTGACCACCGAGCGCACCGCGGCGGGCGCCTCCCCGGAGCCGGGGTCGGGGGAGGAGTGCATCAGGCACAGCGCGCCGCGGTCGTCGAGCACCTCCCACAGCGGATCCACCCGCAGCGGGGTGTCCAGGTAGTAGCCCTCCAGCGTCGGATGTACGGAGATCCCGGCGAGTCCGAGGTCGTCGATGATGCGCACGAGCTCGTGGACCGCGTGCTCCTCGTGCCGCACCTCGACGAGCCCCAGGCCGGCGGGGAACCGCTCGGGGTGCTCGGCGACGGCGGCCGCGACGAGATCGTTCATCCGGCGGGTGTCGGCGATGCCGTCGACCTGCCGGTCGGCGGCGGCAGGCGAGGGCAGCGCCTCGCTGATCCCCGCGCGGTCCATGCGGGCGATGAGCTCGTCGACGCTCTGACCGATGCCGTTCGCGACGGTCCTGCCGATGTGCGCGTGCACGTCGATCGTGCGTCGCGTCATCGCAGGCCCTCGACGCCGGCGGGGATCCCGAAGAAGCGCCAGCCGGTCTTCATGGTGAAGTCGCAGTAGGTGCGGTCGAGGATGAGCATCAGCGAGACCATGCCGTCGATGAGGCGCGCGTTGTGCAGCGGGCCGCAGTCGATCACGCGGTGGTCGAGGTCCCGCGCGAGAGCAGCGACGACGGCCTTCGCCTCCGGGTCGTCGCCGGCGAGCTTCACGTCGGGCCGCTCGCCGTCGGCGGCACCGGGCGCGTTGATGGTCGCCGCGAAGTTGTCCTTGAACGCCGCGACCAGACCCGTCGTCGTCCCGAGGGCGTCCGCGGTGTACTCCGCGGCAGCGCGCTCGTTGTGCGGCAGGTGGTCGAAGGGGTTCGAGATGTCGACGATCGTCTTCCCCTTCAGCGAGTCGCCGAGCTCGGTGACGAGCGGGGCGACGGCGGGGAACGGGATCGCGAGCACAACGACGTCCGCCGTCGCCACCGCTTCGGCGGGCGACCCGACGAAGCCGGGCTCGAAGCCGAGCAGCTCGGCGGTGGCGTGCTCGGCCGTGCGGGCGCCGATGCGCACCGTGTGGCCCGCGCGTGTCCAGCCGGCGCCGAGGGCCCTCGACATGAGGCCGGTGCCGATGATCGCGATCGTGCTCATCGGACGACCTCCTCGATGTCGGCGCCCTCGACATGGGTGACCTCGGGGGCGGCGAGCAGGAACGGGCCGATCAGGCTCTCGAACCTGCCGAAGGCCTCCGAGCCGGCGAACCTGTCCACGTGGTCGGCGAGGTCATCCCACCTCACGAGGAAGAGGTAGGTGCCGGGATTCTCCACATCGCGCGCCAGGCGCGATCCGCGGTGACCCTGCGCGGCCTGCACGAGGGCGATCGCCTCGCGGAAGACCTCCTCGAACTCCTGTGAACGGGTGGGGTCGATGGTGACCCGAGCTACTTCCAGAACGCTCACTGACGGCATCTCCTTTGGTTGCCAAATGGTTTTGTCCGACTATAGCGATGGGCTAACGGTCGGTCAAGCGCCCTGATTTCAAGGGTTGACAGGCCGGATCGTGGGATGCTTTACTCGGATCCGGGCACCAAAAGGTTTTGGCAGACGCGCAATCCACTGCCTCCCCGCCCGTCACGGACTCGCCACTCCCGATGGCGAGGAGATGCAAAGGAGCACCATGAAGCGAACGTGGCACCGGATGGCGGCGACCCTGCTCGGAGCAGGGCTCATCGTCGGAATGGCCGGCTGCGCAGGCGGCACCCAGGGAAACACCGGTTCGACCGGCGAGTACAAGGCCCCCGAGTCCGACATCAAGGCCGAGCTGACCGTCTCGAACTGGGGCAATCCCGGTGATGAGGACCTCTACGACGAGGCGATCGCCCGGTTCAACGAGAAGTACCCCAACGTCAAGGTCACCCACAACTTCACGCAGGTGACGGTGTGGAGCGACTACATCAACAAGATCCTCACGTCGATCGCGGCGGGTGACGCTCCCGACGTCATCAACCTGGCGACGGAGGGCGTCGAGTTCGCGCTCAGCAAGGACCTGTTCCTGCCGCTGTCCAACTACGTCGACCAGGACGACGACGTGCAGAGTCTCATCGCCGACATCGATCCGAAACTCATCGAGGGCTTCACGAAAGACGGCGAGACCTACCTGATGCCCAACAACTGGAACACCATGGTCCTGTACTACAACAAGAGCATGTTCGACGCCGCGGGGATCGAGCGACCGGGCGACGACTGGACCTGGGACGACTTCCGCGAGATCAGCAAGAAGCTGACCGCGGGCAGCGGGTCGGCGAAGACGTACGGCTTCGCGTTCCAGACGTACGCCTTCGCGTACATGCCGTGGCTGTACTCGAACGGCGGCTCGACGGCCAGCGCGGACCTCTCCGAGCCCGCTCTGGACAGCCCGGAGGTGATCGAGTCGGTGCAGTTCCTGCAGGACCTGGTCATGAAAGACCGCGTGGCGCCCGACCCGAGCGGGTCTGACGCGAACCAGCTGTTCCAGGCCGGCAAGGTGGGCATGACGGCGGCGCCGGCGAGCGTCTCCGCGATCCTCGCCAACGACTCGCCCGATCTGGACTACGGCATCCTGCCGATGCCGCAGAAGACCGAGAAGAAGACCGTCTACGGGGCGGCCGGGTTCGCGATCTACAAGCAGTCGCCGAACCAGGATCTCGCGTGGGAGCTCATTAAGGAGCTCTCCAGCCAGGAGACGCAGATGGGCATCGCCGAGATCGGCGCCAACAACCCGACGACGAAGACTGCGGCGAAGTCCGAGGCCTTCACCGGTCGCAACGAGGATGCCGCGCTGCTGTACGACGCGATCGAGTACGCCGAGCCTGTGGCGGCGCCGACCTTCTTCACGACCCTGGAGCCCGCGTTCCTGCGTGCGCTGCAGGCGGTCTTCGCCGGCGGAGACCCGGCCGAGGAGCTCGGGAAGGCGCAGGCCGAAGTCGAGAGCGTCGCCAATGGCTGATCAGTTCACCGCTGATCCCCCACGGTCCCGGCTGGGCACGAGGCGCTCGCGCCCCGTGCCCAGCCGGGCCGCGCGCCGCGAGACCAGAACCGCCTACCTGTTCATCGCACCCTCCGCGATCGGCTTCATCGTGTTCTTACTCGGGCCGCTCGTCGCCGCGCTCTGGTTCAGCCTCACCGAGTACGACATCATCTCGCCTCCGAGGTTCGTCGGGCTGGACAACTACATCCGGCTCTTCTCGGACAGCCGCCTCGGCGCCGTCTACGTGAACACGATCATCTACGTTGTCGCCGCGGTCGTGCTGATCAACGGGATCGGGCTGCTCCTCGCGGTGCTCATCAACCAGCACATGCCGCGATGGCTCACGTACGTCTTCCGCTCGGTGTACTTCTTCCCCTCGCTGGTGGCGCTGGCGTACATCGCCATCATCTGGCAGGCGCTGTTCCAGAAGGACACTGGCATCGTCAACTACTACCTGGGCTTCCTCGGGATCGAGCCGGTCAACTGGCTGAACAGCAGCGGGATGTCGCGCACCAGCGTGATCATCGTCGACGTCTGGCGCAACGTCGGCTTCACGATGCTGATCTTCGTGTCGGCGCTGCAGGAGGTCCCGAAGGAGCTCAACGAGGCGGCGGAGATCGACGGAGCGGGACCGATCACCGTGTTCCGTAGGATCACGGTGCCCATGATCAGTCAGGCGATCTTCTTCAACGTCACGATCACCGTCATCGGCGCCTTCCAGATCTACGAGTCCGTCATCGTGCTCACCAACGGCGGGCCGGGCGATTCGACGCGTTCCGTTGTCATGTACCTCGCGGAGAAGGCGTTCTCCGATTTCGACATCGGATATGCGTCCGCGATCTCGATGACGCTTTTCGCCGTCATCCTCGCCGTCACGATCGTGCAGTTCCGGGTGAGAAGGGCATGGGTGCACTATGAGCAGTAGCAGCACGATGACATCGACAATCGTGACACGAGGGGCGCCGCCGCGATTCAGGCCCAGCACGGGGAAGATCGTCTCCATCGCGCTGCTCGCGATCGGGGGCGCGGGCATGGTGGCGCCCTTCCTGTGGATGTTCGTCACCTCGCTGAAGTCCGGCGCGAACGTCTACGACCTGCCGCCGAACTGGATCCCGCTCGAGTTCAACTGGAACAACTACGTCGTCGCCCTGAACGGACCGCTTCCGTTGCTGAAGAACCTCTGGAACAGCGTCTTCATCGCCGTCCTCGGCACCGCGGGGGTCGTCATCACCGCTCCGATGGCGGGTTACGCGTTCGCGAAGATGAAGTTCGCCGGACAGAACGTCGTCTTCATGGTGCTGCTCGCCGCCCTGATGGTCCCGGTCCAGGTCACGATCATCCCGCTGTTCCTGATCATGCGGAATCTCGGGCTCGTCAACACCCCCTGGAGCCTCATCCTGCCCGCAGTGACCTGGGGCTTCGGCGTCTTCCTCATGCGTCAGTTCTTCCTCACCATGCCGAACGAGATCCTCGAGGCCGCGCGCATCGACGGGGCGGGTCCGTGGCGCACCTACTTCTCCGTCGCACTGCCGCTGGTCAAGAACGGGGTGAGCGCCCTCGCGATCATCACCTTCCTCAACAACCCGTTCCTGTGGAACGCGTACTTCGCACCGTCGATCTTCCTGAACAGTCAGGACACGGCGACCATGCCGCTCGCGCTGGTGCTCATGCGCGGGCCGTTCGCGACGGGCCAGATCAACGTGCTCATGGCGGCGACGGCGATGATCGTGATCCCCGCGCTCATCGTGTTCCTGCTCGCGCAGCGATGGATCATCGCGGGGATGACGCAATCCGGGGTGAAGGGGTGACGATCAGACCCGCTTGACCGACTGCCGCCTCACGACCGGACTGGGAAGGGCGAGTTGCCGTGGAATAACGAGCGGCTCGCCTTTCAGTTCTGCGACGAGGGCGTCCACGGCCGTAGCACCCATCTGGTAGTACGGGAGCGCGAGCGAGGAGAGCGTGGGTGAAAGCGCCTCGGCGATGATCTCCTGGTTGTCGAAGCCGATGATCGACAGGTCGTCGGGGATTCCTAGCCCAAGTTCCCTTGCGGCGCGGTACGTCCCCATCGCCATTCGATCGTTGAAGCAGAACACCGCAGTGGGACGCTGTTCGGAGAGAAGCCTGATGGCGGCCTCGTAGCCGTCGGGTGCGAAAGTGAGGCGGCCGGCGGCGACAAGCGCTCTGCGAAATCGGATTCCTGCATCCTCGAGAGCCGCGCGGTATCCTGCGAGCCGCCCGTCCCGTGCGGGTATCGGGGTCTGCGTGTTGATGAACCCGATGGACGTATGGCCCGCGAAGATCAGTTCTTGCGTTGCGGCGTACCCGCCCTGGAACTCGTCGGGGAACACACTGCGATCCTGAGAGTTCGAAGATTCCCCGTTCGCGACGATGAACGGCTTGCCGCGAAGGGAGTCGGGTACATCGACTGTGCGGTGGTGCGCCGCCGCATAGAGGACGCCGTCGACCTGATGCTGCCATATTGCCTCGATCTCACGCTCCTCCACATCCTTTCTTCCGCCCGTGCTCATTATCATGAGCAGCCAGCCGTGCCGTGATGCGGCCTCCTGCGCTCCGAGAATAAGTTCGCCGGCATACGGCGTGGTCGCGATCTCGTCGCTGATCAGGGCGAGGGTATTCGAACGGTGAGTCCGCAGGGCTCTGGCCAGGCCGTTGGGCCGGTAACCCATCTCGCTCGCGGCCTCCTCCACCCGCTCTCGGGTGGCGTCGGCGACCCGAGCGCTTGCGACGTTGTTGAGGACGTGCGATACGGTCGTTGGCGAGACTCCCGCGCGTTGTGCGATGTCCAGGATGGTGGGCCGTCGACTCTTCGGCATGAGGCCTCCTCACGGTGCGTCCTCGAGTGCGCTCTTGCAGGAAGCCTAACGCGGCGAGGCGACCGAACCTCGCGCTCTGGCCAATGACGCGTCGGATCCCTCAGATGCACGCGGCTGCGAGCGAGGCGCCCTCGTCGAGGACCTCGATGAGGGCATCTGGATCGTGAGCAAATCGCCCGAGGAACAGCCCGTCGGCCGAACCGGAGAGGCGGGTGAGCAGCCCGGGTCCCGCGGAGCCGCCATAGATCACAGAGGATCCGCGACGTTCGGGAAGCTGATCGATCGAGTCGCGGAGCGCGTCGATCATGACTTGAATATGGCTGATCGGCGCCGGATGCTGGGCGCCGATCGCCCAGACCGGCTCGTAGGCCACGACGACGCCCCCGTCGGGGGCGTGCGTCAGAGCCGCGCGAAGTTGCGTGGCCACGGTGGCCACGGCTTCATTGAGCCCGATCAGTTCGGACTCGCCGACGCAGAGCACGGGAGTGAGGCCGTGGCGGAGCGCCGCCGCTGTCTTCTGCGCGATAAGGTCATCGGTCTCGCCGAAGAGGCGCCGACGCTCAGCGTGACCGATCTCCGCCATGCTCGCCCCGATCTCGGCCAGCTCGGACGCAGAGACCTCGCCCGTGAACGCGCCCTCGTCGGCGGCCGCAACATCTTGGGCGCCGACCCGGACGGGCGCGCCGTGGAAGGCCGTGAGGGCCGCAGGTATCTGGAGGTACGTGGGCAGGATGAAGAGCTCCACACGCCCGGACATCACCGCCTCGTGCTCGCGAACCCGCGCGGCGACGGCGTCGAACCAGGCAACGGCCTGCTTGTGACTGAAGTACATTTTCAGGCTGACGCCGACTCGCACTCGTCGCATCAGCAGGCGCCGGTGCTCTCATAGACGTCGATGAGACCGACCTTTCCCGCCGATGCGCTCGCAGGGTCGAATCTGTAGCCCAGCCACTCCCGGACCAGCCGGCGTGCAAGTTCGATGCCGATGACACGTTGGCCCATCGCGAGCACCTGTGCGTCGTTCGAGAGAATGCCTCGCTCGACGGAGAAGCTGTCATGCGCAGTGACCGCGCGGATGCCGGGAACCTTGTTTGCGGCGATGGCCACACCAAGGCCGGTGCCGCAGATGAGCAGCGCGCGATCAGCCGCGCCGCCCGCCACACGGCTTGCCGCCTCGATGGCGATCGTCGGGTATGGCGTATGTCCGTCCTCATCAACCCCGACGTCGACCACTGAGGCGACGCCCGCGTGCTGCTCCAGATCGCGCTTGAGGATCTCCTTGTAATCGAAACCTGCGTCATCGCTCCCGATCACGATGCGAAGCCGGTCTGCCATGGCGTTCTCCTTCTGTTTTCCTCGAGCGCACCCTACGCGCGGGTGCGGCACTCAGCGGCGTCCTAGTGCGGACAGTGGGCACACCGTGCACAATGTCCGCACCATGTAATCACAGCAAACTCGTATCGGTAAAGGCCCAGCGTGCTGACGTGTCCGGCCTCTAAGCGTCGGATGACGGCTATATCGGCACGTCGTTCACGCCGTGAGGTGTCGGGGTCGGTGTCCGGATCGTCCCACGCGAGCGGTGGCAACCATCCATGACGTTCCGCAAGCCGGCGTGCCGCATCGTGCATCGGGCCCTCGGGGCGCTGATCCCAGAGGGCGTCGAAGAGCGCCTTGACAGCATCGTGGGTGCCCACAGTCACGATCTGCCGTCGACCGTGCACGAGGGGCGACACGTTGCCGACACTGCGGCCGAGGAGCTCGGCGATCGTGCTCTGGGTCTGCCCGGTCGCCACGAGCGCCTGCAGCCGCCGCGTGGTCCCCGTCGCGGGCACCGTGCTCGTCGAGATCGCCTGAGGCTCCAGACGGAGGAGCGCTTCGGCGACGACAGCCTCGATGGTCTTCAGATGAACGCCGGCGGCGCCACGACGTCCGAATCGGAGGGTGGTGAGCGTGGAATTGGGCACGCCGGCGGCGATGGCGATCCGCTCGAGCGCGAACCCCGAGTCCAGCAGGCGCTGAAGGACAGTGCGTGCTGGCGCTGCGTCCACCCGGCGTGGGCGGATCTGATCCTCGCGTCCGTACGCACGGAGCCGGGAGCGCATGCGCTGCCGCTCCATCTTGCGCGAGTGTCGACAAGGGGAGCAGCGACATCCATGAAGGGTCCAGCATCCCTCGACGGTGTGCATGTGATGGGGGCCTGGCGGGCACTCAGGGAGAGGTGCGCGAGATGAACCGTGTTCGGTCAGGGTCTGGTCGCGCCACGCTTGCAGATAGTGCTTCCGGCAGAGTCCTCGGGCACAGACCGGTCGGTCGCAGTCATCGGCTGTGCAGCTGCTCATCGCTCACCCCGCGTGCATTCAGCCTCGTGGCCGTGAGCCCGGCGGGCTTCCTCGGCCGCTGCTTTCACCAGCTGCGGAACGCGTACGACGTCCTGCCCGCAGGTGCGGCAGACAGCAGTCCACTTCTTGACCCCATCGATGTCCACGGCCTTCAGGGGCGGGTATGAGAGCGGCATGTGTGATCCTCCGTGGGGATCACATACCCGGTGCGTCGCCTAGGAGAGAGGCTCCGCGGCCGCTCCTTGCCTCGTGCCGACGATCGCGGTCGCGAGCTGCTGCGATGCGCCACGCGCAGCGTCGATGAGTTGCCCGGCCGGAGCCAGGCTGGTCAGCCATTCCTCGGCGAAACCGGCGGGTATGAGCAGAGGCATCCGGTCGTGGATGTCGGAGATGTGGTCCGCTGCGGGCTGCATGACCAGGGAATAGCAGGTGTACTCCTGGCCGTCCGCGGTGCGGCCCCGCCTGGTGACGGCGGCGAGCCCGAGGAGATCGTTTCCCGGCAAGGAGAGGTGGTGGAGGGCCTTACTCGGCTTCTGGAACTCTCGCCAGTAACTCGCCGGCACGATAGCCCGGGAACCGATCGGTCCCTTGTCAGCCGCCAGGCGCTCCGACTTGGTGTTGATCGAAGGGAAACGGGCAGTCGCGCCGTCGACGAGGTAGCCCCACCAGCCCAGCGTCAGCGTGGAAAGGCCGGTGAAGATGGGGTTGAGGTTTCGCGCCTTGATGCCGGTCGGGAGCAGAGTCTTCCCGGCGTTCGACGCCGACCAGGTGCGGAGCGCGTCGATGACGGCATGGTCAACGACGCCCTGGTAGTCAGAGCTGTGAACGCGGGGATCTAGACCGTAGGAGGCACACTGGGCCAGCGTAGCCCTGAGCTCTGACAGCAGATGCTCACTCGAACTCGGGCGCCCGCACCTCAGGGTGTTCGGGGTTCTCCAAGGCGATCCCGAGGATCCGGTATGCGGTGTCGTTGAGATCGTCGCCGGGGTAGAAGTCCTCGAACAGAGCCTCTGCTTCCGCCTGGGTGCGTACACCGCGTTCAGCAAGCAGGACGCGGAGGTCCTCATACTCGCGTCGGGCGCGCCGCTGAGCGGAGTACAGCTTCATCGCGATCAGCATGTCCAGGGAAGCGACCTTCACGGTCACTATCCCGCTCGCGTACACGGTCTCCCATTCCTCACCTCGGGCGCCCATGCCGCTCGGGAGGAAGATCTGCGCCTTATCGTTCACCCAATCGTCCGGCCAGCCCTGCTCGACTGCGACCTCCTTGGCGACATCCAGGACCGCGTCAGCGGGGGAGAGCGCGGCGTCGATGTCCTGCGTCGCCCCGCGAGCGGCGTTGTGCCAGAGGGATATCGCCGCACCACCGACGATGCGGAGCTCTGCGGGCTCGCCCCGTTCCTCGAGGCGCTGGACGATCTCCTTCAGACCGAACTCGAGCTCGTCCCTGGTGAGCCGAGCCGCAGGGGTCTGCAACCGTGTCTCCGGTTCCGTCCGGTGCCTGCCGACGAACTGCCCGGCGTTGTCCGCGCCACCGCGCGGATGGTCCTCGGGTCGCCAGCTGGTCACGCGGAGACCAGCTCACCGGCTTCGATGTAGACGCCACGGCGGCGCAGCGGCTCCGGCACCTGGTCGACATCGACCAAGTCTGCGAGCTCAGGGGCCCATGGGCTCCACTTCGCGTTCGGATCACCGGCGGTCTCGGTTGCCCACAGAGGCGTGGGGATGCCTCGTGCGGCAGTCTCCTGCTCGACAACACCCGCGACTGCCCAGGACCATCCATCGTCGAACAGCTCCGGCTCGTCGACGGTGAGCGCAGCCACGGCGAGGATGTCGCTGGCGCGGAGGCTATTCACGAGCTGGAGGAGCGACTGCGCGGCCGCGTTCCTGTTGCCGTGGACGAGCGCGTTCCGGATCTGGGCAGCGGTCTCCGCAGCGCTCGCACGACCGAGCGTATCGACGACGAGCAGCCGGGCGCCAAGTCCGCGTGCCCACGTCTGCGCCGTCGAGGTGCGCGGATCCCGCCGACCGTGCTCGAAGGCATAGATCGCGCTCGTGTCGATGCCCGTGCGCGCGCCAAGGGCCGTCGCGGGGAGTCCGCGCCGGCGACGGAGCTGCGTGAGCTGATCGGTGAGCATGCTTCCATGGTAGGGCGCTTTCGCCCTACTGGCCAGGGGTGGCGGGTGAATCGACGTGTCAGCGGTACGGCTGGCGTCGTTCCTCGACGCCGAAGACTTCGAGGGTGCCACTGCTCTCCAAGCGCGTACGCTCGCCCACAGTCGCACCGCGCCATCGGAAGCTTAGGTCCCAACGCGCCGACATCTGGGAGATTTCGGGTTCCTCTCCCGGCCCGTCAAAGATCAAGAGGACAGTTGCATCGATATCTGCGATGCCGTCCGCGCTGATCTCATAGACAGATTCGCCATAGCGCTTCTTCACCTTGATCGTGTCCGCTTGCACGTCAACTCTGCCCACCTGCTCGACCTGTGCATGATCGGGACCCGGAGGGCTCCAGCGAGAGATGTCCAGACCGACGAGGGCATGAGCGATTTGCTCAACGATGTCAGCAACGGTGAGGTCCAACACAGACAACCCGAACTCGCCGGGCTCGTATTCTCCGGGGAACTCCATCGCGGCTAGCGAGCCGACAACGACCACGGAGGCACCAGTTTCCCGGCGGCTCTCCTCCTCAAGCACACGCTTCTTCTTGCCGAAGATCGAGTCTTTGGACAGGATGGTCAGATCGTCGAATGGGTGATCTTCGACCTGCTCAAGTGCGGTCAACCAGATCAAAGAATCCCGGTACCCGCCACCCGTTTCGTTGAACGGCGGTATGCGGTCGATGGCGCGTTGGGTGAGGTCTGCATGGTCGATGTCCGGCAGAGGGGCAACTTCGATCCCGATCGCCTGAATGCGAGCATCAAGGATCGACTCGTACCCGGCCTTTTCGGTCTCGTATGTCTGGATCAACGCGTCGGCGGCGTTCTTCGCCCTGCTCGACGATTTTCTCAGAACTGCCTTGACCTGCCGAATCTTCTCGTCGTGACTTCTCTGGAATCCGCCGATAGCCTCCCGCCTCGCGAGCTCAGGTAAGACAAGCCTCAGACGGCCTGCGCTGATTGCGGCTTCTGCCGCGTTCCACTTTCGATCACGCAGAAGCGGGTCCTCCATGAGGATGTTCGTATCGACGATGACAAGAATTGGAGCCCCCTCAAATGCAACGACAAAGCCGCTGATCTTCTGAACGCTTCACAACTTAGCGGTTCCACCGGCCCTGGTGCCGGGGCTTAGGTGCTCGTCACACCGAGATGCGGCTGAGCGGCACGCTGAACGTCTCGGGCGCCGACTGCGGCTTGCCGTCGGAGCCGATGAAGACATAGAAGTACTGGGTTGTGAGCCTCGGCACCTCGCCACGCCCTCCCGTAGTGCTCAGCGCGCCGGCTGCATATGCGTGCGCAGACCACTCCTCCCCGAGGACCTCGTTGATCCAGGCCGCGGCCTCGTCGCGGTCCACGCGCAGCCGCGAGTGCAGCTGCCTATGGTGCGCAGCCACCGACAGCGTGACGATCACGCCATCCCGGGACGGGTCACTCAGCATCGCCGACTGATCCGTCGTATCCCCGACGACGGTCAGTTCTGCATGACGGTCAGTCACCGACTTGATCGGCCCAAGGTGTCGAAGATGCGGCATGAGCTCAGAGTCACCGCTGCTTACCCATGCGCTGGAGTCCGAGGCATGAGAGAAGAGAGAACGCCGGAAGAGACGGATGTCTGTAGCGTGCTTGCGTGCCTGAGTGCTGACGTCGACCATGCCGACACGGTACCGCCGGCTTCAGACGTTGAGGCGATGCACGCGTGAGGGCCGTCATGACGGCGCGGACAACGGCACCTTGGCGATCAGTAGGGTCTGCTGCACGGATAGGTGACAGGGGTTAGTCAGGCCGCGAGGGCCAGGGTCTTGGTCATCATTGTCTCGAACTCGACGGGCGTCAAACGGCCCAGGCGATCTTGCCGGCGTCGGCGGTGGTAGGTCCGCTCGATCCAGGTCACGATCGCGATGCGCAGCTCCTCGCGGGTGGCCCAGGAGCGTCGGTTGAGGACGTTCTTCTGCAGCAGGCTGAAGAAGCTCTCCATGGCGGCATTGTCGCCTGCCGCGCCGACTCTGCCCATCGATCCGGTCATGCGGTGGTGGGCGATCTCGCGCAGGAACTTCCGGCTTCGAAATTGACTGCCCCTGTCGCTGTGGACCACGCAGCCGGCGACGTCGCCGCGCAGCGCGACGGCGTTGGCCAGTGCCCGGACGGCCAAGCTCGATTTCATCCGAGAGTCGATCGAGTAGCCGACGATCTTGTTGCTGAAGACGTCCTTGATCGCGCAGAGGTAGAGCTTGCCCTCGCCGGTGCGGTGCTCGGTGATGTCGGTCAGCCAGAGCCGGTTCGGTGCGTCCGCAATGAACTCGCGTTGCACGAGGTCGTCGTGAACGGGCGGGCCGGCCTTGCGGCCCTTCCCGCGGGCGCGTTTCTTGCCGAACGCCGACCACCAGCCGTTGGCCGACGCGATCTTCCACGCGGTCCGGTCGGCCATCGGCCATCGGCTGTCCGGCTTCGCGGGCTTCGTCGGCCAGGAAGCGGTGTCCGAACTCGGGGTCGTCGCGGTGCGCGTCGAACAGCGCGTTCGCGCGATACGCCTCCACCAGTTCCGACTCGGTGATGGGCTGTTTGAGCCAGCGGTAGTAGGGCTGGCGGGCGAGCTTGAGGACCCGGCACGTCACCGTGACAGGGATCCCGTCACAGGCGAGCTCTTTCACGAGCGGGTAGAGCCTTTTCCCGGCAGGTGCGCTTGCGACAGATACGCCGTCGCCCGGCGCAGCACCTCGACCTCCTGCTCCAGCAGCCGGTTGCGCTGACGCAGCTCGCGGACCTCGGCGTCTCGATCACCCGGCGACGGAGTACCGGTTTCGGCGGCGGTCTTCTCGGCGCGCGAGCGGGCGAGCCACTTCGTGAGCGTCATCGGGTGAACCCCAAAGTCAGCGGCGACCCGCTCGATCGTCACGCCGGGCTCTCGGTTCTCCGCGACGCGCACCACGTCGTCACGGAACTCCTTCGGATAGGGCTTAGGCACGAAGGCATCCTTCCAGGCCCACCCCCACGGGCAAGCCAGATCAGATGACCTGCCTCACGGATTTGGTGCCAGTCGCGGTCGCTAACTCGCGGCGGGGATGTCGTTGATTTCGAGTGTCTCGTATTCGATCGGCGTGCGGTAGCCGAGGGCGGAGTGACGGCGCTGACGGTTGTGGAAGATCTCGATGTACTCGAAGATCGCGTTCGCGAGTTCGACTCTGGTTTTCCACTTCTTCCGGTTCAGGAGCTCGATCTGCATCGATGACCAGAAGCTCTCCATCATCGCGTTGTCCAGCCCGTCACCGACGGACCCGAACGAAGGCAGCAGCCCGGCGGAGCGGATCTTCTCCCCGAAGAACCACGAGGTGAATTGCGTTCCGTGATCCGCGTGAACGATCCCACCCGGTCCAGGGCGACGGTTCCGGATGGCCATGTCGAGCGCGTTGATGACGAGTGTCGTGTCCTGCTTCGAGTCGATCGACCAGCCGACGATGCGGCGGCTGTAGGTGTCGAGGACTGCGGCGCAGTAGACCCAGCCTTCGCGCGTGCGATGCTGCGTGATGTCCGTCACCCAGAGCTCATTCGGGCGCGGTCGGGCGAACTTCCGGTTCACCAGGTCATCGGCCGTGACGACGCCGCGGAGTCGTTTGGTGCGGATCGGGCCGGGGAGCCCGTAAATCCCGGCCAGGCGCATCAGCTTGTGGACCGTCCGCTCGCTGACGCTGACTCCCATCGCCATGGTCAGCTCGGCGTGGACGCGGCGGTATCCGTAGGTGCCTCGCGAGGTGACGTGCACTTCCCGGATCAGGCCGGTGAGCCATTGCCTGCGCAGCTCGGACTGGGTCAGCGGCTTCCGTTTGACGCGGTAGTAGTGCTGCCTGGCGACACCAAGAACGCGGCAGCAGCGGTCGATCGGGATCCCGGCGTCGGCGAGTCGGTCGATCACCGGGAAGAGTCTTTTGGGCGGGGACGCTCCTCGTCGAGGAACTTCGCCGCTTGCCGGACGATCAGCAACTCGGTCTCGAGCTCACGGATGCGGCGTCTCGCTGCACGCAGCTCCGCCGATTCCGATGACGGGACACCGGGCCGGCGGCCGTTGTCGATGTCGTCCTGGCGGATCCAGTTCGAGAGCGTGACGGGGTGGATGCCGAGTTCGACGGCGGTCTGTTTGGCCTGCTTGCCGGCACGCACGAGCGCGACAGCGCGAGCACGAAACTCCGGCGGGTAAGGACGGGGCATGATGGTGAGCTTTCCGGATCGGGCCACCAATTAGCCACCGAAACTGGAACCTTTTCCGTGGGGCAGGTCAAGATGTCACCTACTCGTGCAGCAGACCCCGAAGATCAAGGAGGGGTTCGCGGGCATGGTCCGAGAGGTCGTCCACATCCCGTTCGATCCCGCGATCGTGAACGGCGTCCTGCGGTTCGACGCACTTCGGCCGGAGACCCAGCGAGCTTGCCTGGCGATGGGCGCCGCGGTGGCGCGCGGGCTCTGACATGGCCGAGGCGGTCACCAGGCCCAGCCGCACGGGGGTGCGCGAGCTCGCCTCGCGGCATGGGTTCGTCGAGATCCCGGACTCGATCTGGTGGACACGGACCGCGCCGGACGGCAGGATCCAGAGACTTCGCATCGTGGTGTGGGGCGTCTCGGGACGGACACCGAAGCCAGGGGCACAGCTCACGATCGAGGCGGTCAGATGCCGGTTTGAACAGTGGGAGGCACTTCTGCGCCGCGGCTCGGCACCCAAAACAGACATGCCGCCATAGCGGCTGGTTGGCCGGGATTAGATACTCTGCCGGGGGATGTCAGGCCGGCGGCTGCGGCAAGAACGTACCGCAGTCGGCGGGTGCCCTCCAGGCCCAATTTGGATAGCAACGTCAAGATCCCGGGGGAGTTTCGTGTACGGCATGGGATCTGATGACGAGTCGTGTTCCGATTCGCGTGGTTTTCACCGGTGCAGCGTCGTTGTCGATGCGTCGGAGCAGGGTATGTACGGCTTCGGTTCCCAGTGCGTCGGGATCTTGGGCGATAACGTTGATTCCGCCGCCGAAGACGTCGGCGAGCGGGAAGTCGTCGAAGGCGATGAAGGATGCGGAGGCGACGTCGAATCCGGCGTGGATCATCGCGAGGGTGGTGAGCGAGTTCCCGGAGACGAATGCGGTTGGCGGTTCGGGTGTCTGGCTGAGCCAGGTGAGTTGTTTCGCGATGCGCGGGCTGTCGGGGGTGTGCTGGTAGATCAGTGACGGGTCTGGTGTGATTCCTGCTTCGAGCAGTGCGGAGCGGTATCCGGCGAGTCGTTCGCGTTGGGTGAAGACGTCTTCGGCGTCGCCGAGGTAGGCGATGCGCTCGTGTCCCTTGGCGATCAGGTGGTTGACGGCTGCGGTCATGCCGCCGACGTTGTCGGAGAGGACGACGTCGGTCTCGTGTCCTCGGGCGGGGCGGTCGAGACAGACGATGGGTGTGCTGTGCAGGAGCCGGGCGAGGTATGGCTTCGGTGCGGGGGTGGGGCCGAGGACGATGCCGTCGACGTGTCCGGCGGCCAGGGATTCAAGCGTCTCCCGTTCCCGTTTGGCGTCGCCGAGCATGGATGCGATGATCACGACGTACCGGTCGCCGACGGCGTGTTCGATGCTGAGCGCGAGCTGTGCGGCGAAGGGTTCTGAGATGTCTTCGCAGACGAAGGCGATGGATCCGGACGATGAGCGGCGTAGGCCCTGCGCTGCGGGATTGGGGCGGTAGGAGAGGTCTCGCATCGCGGCTTGCACCCGTTCGCGGATGCTGTCGGAGACGTACACTTCCTTGTTCAGCACGCGGGAGACCGTCTTCGTGCTCACGCCCGCGTGTCGGGCGACGTCCTTCATGGTCGCGCGGTCCCCGCTCATCCCGTCCTCCTGTGTCGTGCGATCGCCGTTCGGAATCACAGTCTAGAGGTCCATTTTTCTGTCATCGATGTCAGATGCGAAATGACGCGGACTTCGGCCTCCGGGCAGCAGTAGTTCATGGGGTTTGCGGCCGAATCCCGATGGATCCGTGCTGGCGGTGGAATCTATCGTGTGTGGGAGCGACGGATGAGCGTGGCGATGTGTGCGACTCATCCTGACAACGTCGTCAGAGAAAGGGGCATCGCAATGCAGCGACGTGAGTTCCTCCTCGGCGCAGGGTTGGCTGGTCTCGGGCTTGTGCTCGCCGGCTGTACCGGTGCCGAGTCGCCTTCGCCGGGTAAGGGTGGTGCGATTCAGTTCTTCAACGATGCGGCATCCTGGGGCCCGGGGTATGAGTCTGCCGGTGCCGAGCTGGTGAAGAAGACGGGATGGTCGATCGATCCGCAGACGATCCCGAATGCCACCGCGTACGAGCAGGTGGTCCGTTCGCTGTTGCAGACGAAGAATCCGCCGGATCTGGTGAAGTGGGGCAGCGGCTTCCGGATGCAGGATCTTGCCCGCACGGGAGGTCTGGCCGACCTCACGAGCGCGTGGGAGGCATCTGTGGCGCAGGGCTGGCTCGACGATTCGTTGCGGTCTGCGTTCACGTTCCGTGATGGCGTGTACGGGCTGCCGTTGATCCAGGGCTTCTACGTGATGTTCTACAACGTCGCGGTGTTCGACAGGTTGGGGCTGTCTGTTCCGACGACGTGGGACGCGTTCATCGATGTCTGCGAGACGCTGAAGGCTGCGGGTATCACGCCGATCGGGACCACACAGGTGAACATCTGGCCGGTCGCGAACTGGTTCAGCATGCTCTCCACCGCGTACGACCCGGAGTGGTTCGTTCGGCTGTGCGAGAACCGGGCATCGTTCCAGGACGAGGAGGCCGAGGGCCTGATGGCCCTGTGGCAGGAGATGATCGGGAAGGGATATCACACCTCCGCGGACTCGCTCAGCGACAACTTCGCGGGCATGTTGCAGAACGAGAAGATCGGGATGTGGCCGACGCCGGTGAGCTGGAGCTCCCAGAATCTGCAGAAGCTCGGCATGAAGTCCGGTGAGGACTACGACGCGTTCCTGCTGCCGATGGTCAACGGTGACCCCCAGGCGGTGGTGACAGAGGTCGCCGGCCTGGTCGTTCCGCGGCGGTCCCCGCACGTTGCCGGTGTGGCCAAGGCGATGGCGTCGTGGCTGGATCCGCAGGTGCAGCAGCCGTGGTCGGACTTCCTGTCGGGTTCCTCCGCGAATCCGACGGTGAAGTGGACGGACAAGATCAGCCAGCGCCTGCAGACCGAGATTCGCCGCGACCAGGTTCAGGTCGTCAACCGGTACTGGGAGGCCTCACCGCCTCCCCTCGTCGTCGGCGTCACGCAGGACCTCGGCGGCTTCATGGCGAATCCGACCGATCCCGCCGGCGTGCTGCGCTCGCTGCAGCAGAAGGCGGAATCCGAATGGTCCTACTGGACGGAGGCCACGCGATGAGCGCACCCAGTGAGACCCGAGCGCTGGTGACCGGCACCGGGCGGCGCGGCCGCGCCCCGCAAGGCGACAACGCTGCCGCGCTGCGCCGGCGTGATCGGATCACCCGAGGTCGTCCGCGGCTGCTGTTCCTGCTGCCCGCGGTCGCGCTGGTCGGGATCCTGAGCCTGGTGCCGTTCTTCGCGACCGTGTGGCGCAGCCTCTTCGACGACGCGATCATCGACCCGCAGTTCAACTGGCTCGCCTCGTATGTGCGTCTGATCTCCGACCCGGTGATCGTGAAGTCGCTCGTCAACACCCTGATGTGGCTGGTCGGAACAGTGATCATCCCCGTCGGCCTGGGCCTGGCGATCGCGGCGCTGACCAACTCCGTGAACTGGGGCAAGTGGGCCCGCCTCGCGATCGTGCTGCCGTATGCCCTGTCGGGGACCGCGGTCGCGGTGGTGTGGAACTTCGTGCTGCAGGACTCCGGCGCACTGAACTCGTTCCTGCGGGGCATCGGCCTCGGCGCCCTGGCACAGCCATGGCTGCTGGAGTGGCCGGGGAACACGATCATGCTGATCCTCGCGAACTCCTGGCAGGCGTCGGGTGTGGCCGTGATCCTCTACCTCGTCGGCCTCCAGGGCATCCCCCGCGAGACACTCGAGGCAGCCTCGCTGGACGGCGTCGACGGCGCGAAACGGTTCTTCCAGATCGTGCTCCCGCAGCTGCGCGGCACCACCGCCGTGGTGATGGGCATCAGCCTCGCCAACGGGCTGAAGTCCTTCGACCTGATCTGGGTGCTCACCAACGGCGGTCCCGGCCGGGCCACCGAGACGCTGGCCGTGTCGATGTACTGGCAGAGCTTCGTGCTGCAGCGCCCCGGTTCCGGCGCCGCCATCGCCGTCGTCCTCACGATCGTCGTCGTGGCCGTCTCGGTCACCTACCTGCGCAAACAGCTCAAGAACGATTGAGACCCATCATGAAGACCACATTCCGCGCGGGTACCGCGCTGCGCTCGGCGCTGATCATCCTGATCGCCGTGCTCTGGTTCATTCCGACCTACCTGATCGTCGTGAACGCCTTCACGTCCAACCAGGCCTACAACGGCGAAGTCGCCTGGTTCCCGAAGGACTTCGCCCTGTTCGAGAACATCGCCATCGCCTGGCAGGCGGTGGACCTCGGACCATCCCTGATGAACTCCCTGCTGTACGCCGTCGTCGCCGGCGCGCTCGCCGTCCTCGTCGCGGCCCTGGCCGGGTTCGCCGTCTCGGCCATCCCGGGCGGGTGGCGCACGTTCTGGTTCTGGCTGATCTACTCGGGCGCGCTGTTTCCCGCCCAGGCATTCCTGCGTCCGCTGTTCACCGGCTACGCCGAGACCGGGCTGTATGACACCCGGTGGGGCCTGTTCCTGATCTATGTCGCGACCTGCGTGCCGTTCTCGTTCTTCATCATGCGCAACCACATGCTGTCGGTCCCACCCGAGATCAACGAGGCTGCGCAGCTGGACGGCGCGAACTGGTGGACCGTGTTCACCCGGTTCTTCCTGCCGCTGTCGAAGTCGGCGCTGGCCGCGGCGTTCATCTTCCAGTTCGTCTGGGTGTGGAACGAGCTGCTGTTCGGCATCACTCTCAGCTACTCCGAGGAGATCCGCCCCGTGATGGCGGCGCTGGCTGGTCTGCAGTCGAACTACGGCACCGTCGGCCCGCCGGTGGTCCTCGCCGGGGCCCTGTTCGTCTCACTGCCCACCGTGATCGTGTTCCTGCTGTTCCAGCGGGTGTTCGCCTCCAGCCTCGGCGGCGCCAAGATCTGACCCTCGTCCCCGCACCCATCTCGATCTGTCCCATCACCCCACAAAGGAGAATCCATGCCCGAGGTCTACTACCAGCATCCCGGAACCTGGTTCGGCGACTGCATGCCGATCCATCATGACGGCGCGTTCTATCTCTTCCACCAGAGAGATCTGCGCAATCCGGGACCGTTGCCGAACTGCGAGCCGTTCGGCTGGGCGCTGGCACGCACCACCGACTTCGTCACCTACGAAGACCTCGGCGACGCCATCGTGCGCGGCGGAGACCACGACCAGGACCAGTTCATCTTCGCCGGATCCGTCATCCGCGCGAACGGCAAGTTCATCGCCATGTACACCGGCTACAACCGCGACCACTTCGAAGCCGCGGGCAAGCCCTCCCAGGTGCTCATGATCGCGGAGAGCGACGACCTCATCCACTGGACCAAGACCGACAAGGCCGTTGTCGCACCGCAGCCCGGGTACGACCCCGACGACTGGCGAGACCCGTGGGTGATCTGGGATGCCGAGCGCGGTGAGTACCTGATGATCCTCGGCGCCCGCAAGGCCGGTCCGAAGACGCAGGCGACCGGAAGCACGGTCGCGTTCACCTCGAAGGACCTGGAGACCTGGGAGTTCCAGGGAGACTTCTGGGCGCCCGGGCTGTACACAATGCACGAGATGCCCGACCTCTTCCGTGAGGGCGACTGGTGGTACCACCTGGTCACCGAGTACTCCGACAAGTCCAAGACCATCTACCGTCGCGCGCGATCGCTGGACGGGCCGTGGGAGGCGCCCGTCGACGACGCCTTCGACGGGCGCGCCTACTACGCCGCCCGCTCGGTCTCCGACGGCGAGCGCCGCTACCTGGTCGGCTGGGTGCCCACCCGCTGGGACGACGACGACACCAAGACGTGGCAGTGGGGCGGCACCCTGGTGATCCACGAGATCGTCGTGCGGCCCGATGGGACGCTGGGGACGAAGATCCCCGACGCGGTCTCGGCACACCTCGCATCACGAACCGTGTCGACCACCCCTGGGTTCGCTCTCGACCGTCGCGACGGAGCCGCGCAGGAGGTGCTCGCCGCCGATGTTCCGCAGACGGCGCTCGTCTCGACGACACTGCGCGTGGACCCCGGCACACGGGTGGTGAACATCCGTTTCGGGGAAGACCCGACCGCGCAGGCCGGCTACCAGTTCGCGTTGCGCGCCGCCGAGGGGCGTCTGGAGTTCGACCGGTTCCCGAACTGGCCGTGGGGGCAGTTCGACAACCGCGATCTGGACCGCCCGCTCTCCATCGACGACGGCGCAGAACACGATGTCGCGCTGGTCTTCGACGGTGACATCGCGACGCTGTACATCGACGACGTGGCCCTGAACGCACGCTTCAACGCTCCCGCAGGTTCGCAGCTGTCGATCGAAGTCGCCGACGGTGCGATCGCCGTCGGGGACGTCGTCATCTCCACCACCCCGTGAACACATGCGGGAGGCCACGGCCCGTCGTTGGCACCGTGGCCTCCCGCCGTTCGCTTGCACGCCGTCGCACACGCAGACCCGTCTGGTGCACACCCAGACCCGTGGGGTGTGCACCAGCAGAATCTTCACGAGAGGACGAAGATGCCCACAGTCGATCACCCCGTTGTCCTGCACGCCGAGTTCACCGCCCGTCCCGGATCCGAGGACGAGGTCATGCGGCTGATCGGTGACTACGCCGAGCGCGTCCGCGACGAGCCCGGCAACATCGTCTTCGACGTGTACCGGAGAGCGGACTCGCTTGCGGACTTCTTCGTGTTCGAGGTGTACCGCGACCAGGAGGCATTCGACGCGCACCTTCGCGCGGACGCGGGAACGACATTCAACGCGCGTCTCGCCGACCACATCGTCGGAGAGGGCAGCACGCTCAGCTTCCTCACTCCTGCCTCGGTCTCGGGATGGCGGCCATGATCGCCCCCCGAGTCCTCGTCATCGGCGAAGCTCTGATCGACGTCGTCCACCGTGCCGACGGCACGATCGACGAGAACCCCGGCGGCAGTCCCGCGAACGTCGCGATCACCCTTGGCCGCCTCGGACGATCCCCCCAGCTGCTCACCGCGCTGGGCCACGACGACCACGGTCAGCTCCTGCGGAAATGGCTTGCCGAGTCCGGCGTCACAGCCGTGCCCATCGAGATCGCACGGACAGCGACCGCGACCGCGGAACTGGACGCGGCAGGAGCGGCCACCTACGTCTTCGATATCGAATGGACCCTCGCCGGCGCCCACCCGGATCGAGTGGATCTCGTGCACGTCGGATCCATCGCCGGCCTGCTCGAGCCCGGGGCAACAGACCTGCTCCGGCTGCTTGACCAGCAGCACGATGACACGCTGATCACCTACGATCCCAACATCCGCCCCGCCCTCATCCCCGATCACGACATCGCACGGCAACAAGTGGAAGCACTCGTCCGGCGCGCAGACGTGGTCAAAGCCAGCGATGAAGACCTTCGGTGGCTCTACCCCGACCGTGACCCTCGCGCATCCGCCCGCGCCTGGCACCGATCGGGACCTGCGATCGTCATCGTGACGGAGGGTGCGAACGGCGCCTTCGCCATCACGGAATCAGGGGAAGCCCACGTGCCGGGCCGTCCAGCCGACGTCGTGGACACCGTCGGAGCGGGAGACACCTTTATGGGCGCCATCATCGACGGACTGATCGACGTGGGCTGGGCAACCGGCAACGCTCGCGCAGCTCTGCGAACCACAGACACGAGCCACCTCACATCGATCCTCGACTGGGCCGCACGAGCAGCAGCAGTCACCGTCTCCAGACGCGGAGCGAACCCACCACGCCGGAACGAACTCATCTGAGCGGCGGCTTGGGGGAGGGCCGTTCGCTGCACGCCCGCGCCGCCCACGGAAGAGGCAGAGGATGAGAACTCGGAGGCGCAACGCCCGCGGGGCGGGGCTGTTGTGGGAGGACTGTTTCTCACCTCGCTGGTAGCGCATTATGCACGGTCTCGTCGGGTTACAGGAATGCCTGGAGCACAGTGAAGGCGCTGGTTGTTCCAGGAGCACTCCCATTCGATGAGCGCCGGGTCGACCTGTTGGGCCCGTGTGTCGCGGGCCGCGCTGCCGGATCAGCTCTGTTCTCTGTAGGGGTGTTGATCAGCCGCGCCGTGGAGCCGGTTGGCGATCGGTGCCGTCGACTGGACGAGGCCGAGCCCAGGATCGGCGAGTTGACTCGGCACGCCAACCACGCAACGCCGGCCGCGTGCTCTTCCCGGGCCATGAGGCCACGGTGGCCAGCGTATGTCAGCCTTCCAAGACGCTGCGGAGAGCGTGGACAATGCTGTTGGCGCGTTGATCGCGGCTATCGCTGAGCCAGTTCGTCACGAAACCGAACCCCACGCCGTATTTGGGGTCGGCGAAACCCAACTGGCCGCCGGCGCCGTCGTGCCCGAACGACTGTGCGCTGAGGAGTGGCCGTCGATCCGAGGTCAGCATGTATCCTGAGGCCCACCGAGGCCAGGGGCCTGGAACGGCGAAGTAGGGCTGTCCCTCGCTTTGCGGTCTTGTCTGCTCCGCGATGGTCGCGTCGTCGAGCAGGCGCACGCCATCCGTGGTTCGGACAGTTGCTGACCACACCTTCGCAAGTCCTCGCGCCGTCGCGACGCCACCGGCGCTGGGAATACCAGCGACAAGCACGTCGTCACGGTTGAACCCGGCGCGTTCGCCCACGAGGTCCACAGGCAGGGCCCCACCCAGGGTCAGCGTGAGCCGTTCCCAGTGCTCGTTCTCGCTGCGTGGCTCATGGGCGAACGAGCTGCGGCCGACCTCGACATGAGCGCGATTGGGTGTGGCGGCTGCAGCGCCGAGGGCAACCTCTGCACCCAGCCCCTGCGAGAAGATGTCATCGAATAGCGCGTCGACGGTCTCGCCCGTCACCCGACGCAGGACTTCACCGATCAGCCAACCGTAGGTGATCGCGTGGTATGAATGGGCGCTGCCGGGCGTCCAGAGCGGCTTCTGAGCCTCCAGCCGGGTGATCATCCGCTCCCAGTCCAGCAGTTCCTCGAACGTCACCGACGTGTCGAAAGCCGCGAGTCCGGCACGGTGGGTGAGCAGGTCGCTTACGCTGATCTTGGCCTTTCCCGCTGTCATGAACTCCGGCCAGTACGTCGCGACAGTCGCATCGAGGTCGAGCAGGCCGCGCTCGACGAGCCGATGCGTGAGGATCGCAAGAAGACCCTTCGTACAGGAAAACACGACAGAGGCAGTCTCCGCTGCCCACGGCCGATCGTGCCGACGGTCCGCCAAGCCCGACCAGGCATCGAGCACGCAGTCGCCGTCGATGTAGATGGCGACAGCACCACCTCCGCCAGGTGATGCATCGATGGCCTGTTCGAAGGCGCGCAGGACTGGAGCCATGTGCGGCTCGCACGTCCGCCATGACGCCCGCTCGACAGGGCTCACGTCGTCGCCGGGCTCCGAGGACGGGGTCAGTATGCCATCCACAGGATGTCCTCCCGATCGTATGCCTCGACGAGGTGCGGATGGTCAGCTGCGAGATGGGCCTGTGCGAGGTGCACCAGCGCTTCGGAGTCCTCGGCGTGGAGGTACTTGCCGCAGGGGCAGTGCAGACGGGACTTCGGCGCGAGCGCCGCACTTCCCGCCATCAGAACACCACCGGGACCGAGCGCAGTCCGTGCGACGGGCCGCCCTGATGCCACCCGACCGGTGACTCGGGGTCCAGAGCGAAATCGGGGAGCGCGGTGAGGAGCTCCGTGAGCACGGCCACCACCTCGACGCGGATGAGGTTCGCGCCGAGGCAGCGGTGCGGACCGTTCGAGAGCGCAAGATGCGGGTTGGGTGTGCGATCGGGGACGAAGTCGTCTGGGTGATCGAACTTGCGCGGATCCCGGTTGATCAGCGGTGCATAGATGAGGATCTTCTGTCCCGCTTTCACCTCTTGACCGGCGATCTGGACATTCTGTGTGGGGATCCGTGCCTGCCCGTGGCCAGGGCTCAGGAAGCGGAGGAACTCGTCGACTGCGGCCGGCAGCAGAGCAAGGTCGGAACGTAGACGTTCCTGCAGCTCCGGGTTCTTCGCGAGGATCCACGATGCTCCGCTGAGGAGTAGGGATGTGTTCTCCACGGTCCCGAGTAGCAGGATCGTGAAGTAGTCCTGTAATTCCTGGTGGGTAAGCGGCCTGCCCTCCACCTTGCCGTTGCAGATCAGATCCGACATGACGTCGTCGGTGGGGTTCTTGCGCTTGTCCTGGACGTAGTCGGCGAACCATGCCTGCATCGCATCGAGCTGCTCCTGCGTGCCTGCGACAGCTGATCCGGCACCCTGCGCCATGGCACGGATCCACGGGGAGAAGAGGTCACTGTCCCGCCAGTCGACGCCGAGGATGCGCGCCACGGCGTGAAAGGGCACCAGCCAGGCCAGTTCCGCACCGAGATCAGCTCGGCCGCGGGCGGCGAACGCCTCGATGAGCGAGCGGGCGCCTTCGCGCAGCGCGTCGGACATCGTCGCGACCTGCGGCGGGTTGAACCACGATTGCACCAGTCGGCGATAGTTCTTGTGCGTCTCGCCGTCGTAGCCTGCCAGCATCAGTGGTCGCCCGGATGGCAGGGTGAACGGTGGGAGTTGGGCGTCCTTGATGCGGAACGTCTCTGGATCGCGGTAGATCCCCCAGGCCTCGTCCCAGCCGGCGACGACCCAGTGGCCGCCCTGTCTATTCGTCCAGCCGATGTAGGAGTTCTCGGCGGCGATCTGATCGCGCAGCGCTGTAAGCGTCGCGAAGGGCGTGCCGTCCTCGCCCAGTTGAAGTTCGCGGTTGTCGAAGTCTGCGAATGCCTCGGTCATGTCGTTCTGCCTTTCCTCGATTCGGTCAAAGATCCAGCGTGAGCCGCTTCGATCTGGCGCGGGACACGCAAACGTACATTCGGTCGTTGCGTTGCTTCTCCGCTTCATCGAGCAGCCAGTCGCGATGATCGACGTCGCCGCCGAGCACACGCACCTCGCAGGAGCCGCAGGTGCCCTCCCGGCAGGACGAGAGGATGAAGTGCCCGGCGTCCTCGAGGACATCCAATGCCGACTGATCGGCGCTCACTGGCAGGATCTGGCCGGATTGCGCGAGTTCCAGCTCGAAGGACTCATTGGCCGGGTGGTCTCGCGGCACGTCCGGCACGGAAAAGTGCTCGACGTGCAGTTCGACCTGCGGACGGGACGCGACAGCTTCCTGAAGCGCGTCGAGCATGCGTGACGGGCCGCAGGCGTACACGCTCGTCCCGTTCGGCAGCGCCCCGATCAGGTCTGCGAGGTCTGCACGATCCGGAGGTGTGTGGATCTGGATTCTGCCTGGGAACGCGTCCTCCAGTTCCGCCGCGTAAGCCATCCTCTCCCGTGACCGACCGAGATAGTGCAGAACCCAGCGGTCTCCGCGACGATCCAGCTCATTCGCCATGGCCACCATCGGCGTCACGCCGATCCCGCCGGCGATGAGGAGGTACTCCGGTGCCTCCCGGAGACGGAATGTGTTGCGCGGAGCTCCCACGCGCAACATGTCGCCGACGCCGACCCTGTCGTGCAGATAGGTCGAGCCTCCCCGCCCATCCTCCTCGCGCAGCACCGCGATCCGCAGCACCGTAGAGTCGGTTGGACGCACCAGCGAGTACTGGCGGCAAGTCCCGTCCTCCACGTATACGTCCAGATGCGCTCCCGCCTCGTAACGGACCAGAGCGTCCGCTGCGCGCAGCGGCGCCAGCTCGAACTCGACGACATCCTCTGCGAGCTCGTGCCGCGCGACCACTGTCACCTCGAACGTTCCCTGGAACGCTGTGTCGTGGTTGTCCCCGCTCATGACCCACTCTCCGCTCATGATGACCCTGTTCATCGTTTGTCCTTCCGCTGCCAGACGCTGATCAGGACAGCGAGTAGGACGACGAGGCCACGGATGACTTCCTGCGCGTAGGGGTTCACACCCAAGAGCACCATGCCATTGCCGAGGACCGTGATGAAGATCACCCCAATGAATGTGCCGAGGACGGAGCCGCGGCCTCCCGACAACACCGTGCCGCCGATGATGACGGCAGCGATCGCGTCGAACTCGACACCGGTGCCGATGCTTGCCGTACCGGAGGACAGCCGGGCGCTCTGCAGGATGCCGACCATCGCAGCGGCGAGCCCCGTGAGGATGAAGACGAGCACGCGCACCTGGGCGACGTTGATGCCGGAGAGCCGTGCAGCCTCCGGATTGCCGCCTACGGCATACACCGATCGCCCGAACGGCGTCTTCGTTGCGACGAAGGCGATGGCCGCGAAGACGAGCAGGAAGACGATCGCAGCGACAGGGACGCCGAACGGCCGTCCCGAACCGAGAAACACCAGAAGCGGATCCTTGAGCGGGATGGGGTAGGCGTTCGTGATCAAAAGTGCGAGGCCGCGCAACGCGCCATACAGCGCCAGCGTCACGATGAACGACGGAACCCCAAATCGGGACCGGACCCAGCCGGCGAACGCACCTATGAGTGCGCCCTCGCAGAGGACCACGAGAATCGCGAGCGGAACAGGCAGACCCCACTGTCCCACCGTCACGCCGAGCAGCGCGGACCCCAACGCGACCGCGCTGCCAACGCTGATGTCGATCTCGCCGGCGATGATCACGAGCGTCATCGCCATCGCCACGATGCCGACGAACGCCGCATTCTGCAGCATGTTCAGCTGATTCCCGACACTTGCGAAGTTCGCGGCCGTGAGCGCGAAGCACACGTACACGATGCCGAGGACACCCAGCAGGGCGACAGTCTGAATGTTGGAACGGCGCGAGAACCACCGCTGCACGGAGGTTCGCGGCCGGTCTGTCGTCGAGTCGGTCACAGTCATCAGATCGAGTCCTTCATGGAGAGGGCGAGCAGTTCGTGTTCGTCGGTCTCGTCGTGGGCCAGCGTCCGTACGATGGCACCACCGCGCATGACCGCGATCCGGTGGCACACTTCGAAGAGCTCCGCGTTCTCGGAGGAGACGAAGACAACGCTCTTCCCAGCGTCGGAGAGGTGGCGGACGAGTGCGTAGACCTGTTCCTTGGCGTTGATGTCGACTCCGCGGGTGGGTTCGTCGAGCAGATAGATTTGGGCGCTCGCGGCGAGCCACCGGCCGAGCACCACCTTCTGCTGATTACCTCCGGAGAGGTCTCCGACGTCTTGTTCGACGGAGGCTAGTTTGATGGCGAGCTGACCGACTGCGCGTTGCGCGATCGTCCTCTCCTCGCTGGCGCGAATGACCCCGCCGGGCGCGACGTGTCGAAGCGACGCCAAGGTGAGGTTCTCGCGGATGGAGCGCGTCAGCACCAATCCCTGTGCTTTGCGTTCCTCCGGAGAAAGGGCAAAGCCCGCGGCGATCGCGGCACGCTCGTTCCACCGTGCCTGCACAGCCCTCCCACGCACCCGAATCCTGCCCGAATCGATGCGGTCCCGCCCGAACAGGGCGCGGAGAAGTTCGCTTCGGCCCGATCCCATGAGTCCGGCGATGCCGAGCACTTCACCTTCGCGCAGCTCCAGGTTGACACCCTGAAGGATCGCTGTCCGAAGGTGCTCGGCTGACAGTACGACCGGCGCGTCGGGTGCCACCTCCCGCCGGACGCCCGAGTTCTTGCGCGGGGCGTGCCCGATCATCCGCTCCGCGATCTGCCGAGTGGTGAGCTCGCCGACAGCATGCGTCCCGACGATCGCCCCATCGCGCATGATGGCGATGGAGTCCGCCACTTGCGGGATCTCGTCCATCCGGTGCGACACGTATAGCACCGTCATCCCCGTCGCGGCCAGTTGGCGCACGAGCGTGATGAGGCGATCGGCATCATGTGCTGTGAGTGCGCTTGTCGGCTCGTCGAGAATGAGGACACGCGGCCTCTTCCGCAGCGCTTTTGCGATCTCGACCAGCTGCTGCTCGCCGAGGCTGAGGTCGTACACCTCCCGCAACGGATCGATGTCCACGCCGAGCATCGAGAGCGCCGACTGCGCCTCAGCCAGCATCCGCTGCCGGTCGATCGCCCTGAGCCCAGCTGCTGAGTGGCGCGGCCACTGACCGAGCATGATGTTCTCGGCGATGCTCAGCCCGGGCACGAGACTGAGTTCCTGATAGACAACTGCGATGCCGTCCTCCTGATCGTGCATCAGGGCGGGATCGTGCTCCCTGTTGTTCAGGACGATCCTCCCGGCGTCGCGCGTCTCTGCACCGCTGAGGATACGGATCAGGGTCGACTTGCCAGCGCCGTTCGAGCCAAGGAGAGCGCGTACCTCTCCGGGCGCGACGCTCAGGTCGATGCCCCGCAGCACTTGGACGGGCCCGAAGGACTTGCTCATGCCCCTGATCTCCAGCATCGGCGTGCTCGATCCGGTGTTCATCGGTGCACTCTCCCGGTTCGGACTCACTCGGGACGGTCCGGCGTGAAGAGCACACCGGGAACGAGCACGTCGAAGGGGTCCGACTTCTCGCCGCCGATCGCGGCGAGACCGGCGTCGTATGCGGCCTTCGCAATGGCCTTGGTGTCCTGGCCGGTCGTCGCCAGCAGGATCCCGTCGTCGGCGGTAAGGAACTCCGTGATCTGAGGGCTGATGTCAGTGCCGAACACGACGGTCTTGCCGACGTTGTCGGACGCGGCGATCGCTGAGCGGGCACCAACGGTGCCTCCTTCGTTGACGGCCCAGATAATGTCCACGTCGGGGTGCGCTGTCAGGATGTCCTGCGCGACGCCCACGGCCTTGTCGGCCAGGAAGCCCTCCTGGTCCGCGACGTACGTGATCTCCAGTCCCTCCAGTGCCTCCTTGAAGCCGGCCTTGCGGAGTTGGCATTCGACGTAGATGTCGCAGTTCAGCAGAGCGATGGAGGCAGTTCCTCCGAGCTTGCTCTCGACGTATTCGGCCGCCGCCTCGCCGGTGGTGGCCCCCAGTGACCTGCCGTCGCTGCGGATGAAAGCGCTGACGATGTCCTCGCTCGCGTCGCCGATGCACTGGTTGTAGCAGACGACGGGGATGCCCGCGTCGACGGTCGACTTCACGGCGGTCGTGTCGCTGTCGCCAGACAGAGCGGGGACGAGCACGACGTCGACATCGCGTTGCGCGTAGGTCTGCATCGCCTGGGCGAGTTGTGCAGAGTCGTCATTGATGTTGGTGACGATCACCTGCCCTCCGCTGGCCGAGGCCAGCGTCTCGATCTCGTCCTGGATCCCCTGGAAGAAGAACTGGGCGTTCTGGACGACAAGTCCGATGACGGGGCCCTCCTTAGAGTCGCCGCCTGGGCTCGTGGTACCGGGTGCGCTGGCGCATCCGGCGAAGGCGACAACGGAGACGATGCCGAGGATCGACATCAACGTGCTGCGCTGAGCGCGCCTACGGAAACGGGGCATTTGGTCCTCCTTGACGGTGCCGGGCAAGCCTGTTTCAGCGACGATAGTCAGCTGTTGTCAACGTTGTCAAGACTTGTTGTTATGGATTTTTCAGGGCTAGAGTCATGTCATTCGACAACGAAAGACAAGGTGCGAGCACAGTGAATCGACGCAAGGCAACGATGCGGGACGTCGCGATGCTCGCCGGAGTATCCGTCAAAACGGTGTCCCGGGTGGTCAATGACGAGCCCAACGTCTCGGAAGCGGTGCGTGCCCAGGTGGTCTCGGCTATCGACCGCCTCGGGTTTGAGAAGAATCTCATGGCCAGCAGCGTCCGCCGATCCGATGGCCGAACGCACTCCATCGGACTCCTCGTGCCCGACATCTCCAACCCGCACTGGGGCCGTCTGACGAGGAAGATCACGGATCTGCTGCAGGAGCGGCGCTACGCCCTCCTAACCGGTTCGAACGACCGGGACAGTGAGATCGAGGAGGCACTGCTCCGCGCATTCACTGCGCGACAGGTCGATGGTCTGATCATCGTCCCGTCGGTTTCGGAGACCACGAGTCGGCAGCGGCAGCTTATCGCCAACATCCCGACCTTGTACATCGATGGACTGCCGCGTACTGGAGGCGCGGATGCTGTCATCAGCGACAACGAAGGCGGAATTCGTCAGGCGGTGGAGCACCTGTGGAAGATTGGCCATGTCGACATCGCCTACATCGGCGACGAGCAATTCATGTCCTCCGCGCGGGAGCGATCCCACGGTTTCCGTGAAGCGATGCTCGAACGCGGAGTGATCCCGCGCCCAGACCGTTTCATATTGAACATCGCCAGTCAGCAGTCCGCGCGTGAAGCCGCAGCCTCGCTCCTGGGATCCGATACACCCCCTACCGCAGTCATATGCGGGAACAACACCGCGATGCTCGGTGTCCTGCACGAAGTGCACGCGCGTGGCGAACAGGACTCTGTTGCTCTGATCGGTTTCGATGACCACGAGATGGCGAGTGTCGTTCGACCAGGCATCACCGTCATCGCTCAGGACGAAGTCGCGCTCGCCCAGACAATTGTCGATTGTCTCCTGCGCCGCCTGGACGAGTCGGACTCCTCGCACGAGGGGGAGATCGTGCGCATCCCCGTATCGCTCATCTGCCGCGGATCCGGCGAGATCCCCCCACGATCGCAGGCTCCTCTTTGAGCTCGATCGTGATATCGAGACTCTCCGCGATGCAGACGTCGATTGCGAGGCGGCGGTTCTGGTGGCCGCCGGTTCGGCAGTCTGGCTCCGGTAGATGAGCGTCGCACTCCCATCAGTTTCTCCCTCCTCCGCGCTGCAAAGGCGTCTTGGGAACGGAGGTCGCCTGGGGGCGAGCTGTCGAGCGGACGCGCGCGCTCGGCGAGTGCGCGCTCGGTCGCGCCAGCAAGTCCATCGAGGCCTTCACCGGATCCGTATCCAGAAGCGCGCTGGTGCGGCGCGGTGCGGGCAACGCATTCCATGCGTCCATGGAGCCCGATCAGCATCTCGGGCCAGCCCGCGGTCACGGAGCCGGTTGATCTGGGGGGGTGGCCGGCTCTGATCGGCCGGGAGGGTCGTCGATGGGCTGCTGGAGACCTCGTGGTCGACGTCGCCGAACGCCTCGCGGCGCCGAGGCGCGCTGGGTATTGCGGGAGGCAGGTTCACCAACCATGTGGTTCATTCTGCGCGGATCGTGCGATCTCGGTAGACGAGGTCGCGCACCGCGACCGATCCGCTGTTGACGTACAGCTTGACCTGTTGCCCGGGGCGGCGCGTCATCCGGCTGCTCAGAGCGATGTCGTCGACGTAGAGCACGCACACGTCGTCATCCACGATCAGCGTCACTACATGCACCGAGCCGGCCGGCTGCGGGACCGGACGCGACAGGCCCACGTTCTGCACCTGGAACCAGGGGTAGTTGGGCATCATGTCGAATCGCACCCGGTGCTCGCCCGGACTGAACAGGTAGACATATCCCTGATCGGCGTCGCTGTTCTCGTACAGCTTCAGACCGAACTCGAACGTGTCCTCGACGAACTCCAGGGTGAAGTCCACCCGGAACCTCGTGGACGAGTCGGCTACCACGACCTCTTCGGTGTAGCCGTCGGCGCGCGAGAGCACGAGCGATCGAGGTTCGGCATCCGCCGCCTCGAACGCGCCGTCGAGCAGTTCGGGGTTCGGGCGCACTCCGAGGGTGCCGTCGGGACGCTGCACCACGTCGTGCGTGACGAGGTTCCCGCCCCACACCCACGGGCCCAGATCGTCGCCGTGCGCACGCGTCGGATTCCAGCCGAAGATGACACGACGGCCATCGACATCCACGGTTCGTGCCGCATAGAAGGCCCGGCCGTCGAAGCAGTCATCTTGCGGGGCGATCCACGGTCCGTCGGCGCTGCGGCTCATGCGATAGCGCGTGCGGCGCTGGTCGTCGTACTCGGAGTATAAGAGGTACCACCAGTCGCCGATGCGGAAGAGGTCGGGCATCTGCAGCAGGTGGTGCGTGTGGGGAGACCAGAGCACTTTCTCGATGCTCCACTGCCGCAGGTCGGTGGAGCGGTACTCCAAGAGGCAGCCGCGGCGCACGCGCGGTCCGGAGTCGTGACGGCCGGCCACGAGCAGCCGGTACGCCCCGAGGTCGGGATCGAACATGACTACCGGGTCGCGGAAGTAGTTCTTTTCGAACCCGTCCGGGCTGTGCATCGTGAGCTCCGGGTGCTTCGTCCATTCGATGCCGTCGGGGCTCGTCGCGATCCGGAAGGTCTCGGACGGCGCGTCGGTGTCGTCGAAAGCGCGGTTCGCGCCCGTGTAGAACGCCCAGAAGCGCCCCTCGGCGTGGATGACCGAGCCCGCGTAGAGGAAGCGTTCGGCCCCGTCAGGGTCGCCCTTATGCAGCACTTCGCCGAAGTCAACGCCCGAGCGCAGGTCGTCCGTCAGGAAGAGCGACCACCCGAAGGGCGCCCCGTTGGGATACGGGGCTGGGTCGCGCCGATCGCACTGGTAGTACACGTAGAACCGGCCGTCGTGATAGCACGGCATCGGGTCGCCGAGCCACCCGCCCTCGGGGCGGTAGAAGAGCAGATCGGTCGCGGTCATCGACTCGAGGCTTTCGGTCATTCGGGTCACTCCTTCGTCGCGCCGTCTGCGAGGCCGGCGATCATGTACTTGTTGAGCAGGATGTATGCAAGCAGCGCGGGTAGCACGCTGAAGGTGATGGCTGAGAACATCGGTCCCCAATTGACGAGTCCCTCCGCGCCGATGAAGTCGTTCAGGCCGAGCACGAGCGTGAGATTGTTTCGTGAGCTGATGAACGTGTATGCGAAGAGGTACTCGTTCCACGCGAAGATGGCACGCAGGATCGCGATCGTGATGAGCACGTTCCGCGATAGCGGCAGGATGATCGTCCAGAAGATCCGGCCGGCGCTGGCGCCATCGATGACCGCTGCTTCGATGACGCCCTCCTCGAGTTCGCGGAAGAACCGCAGCAGCAGGAACACGGAGAACGGCATGCCGAACGCGACCATTGGGACGATGACGCTCCAGTACGTGTTCAGCAGGTCGGTCTTGGCGTAGGTGAGGAACAGCGGCAGCAGCACGACTTGGTACGGGATCATCAGCCCGAGGATGAAGAGGGCTTCGATGAGTCCCCGGGTGCGGAAGCGGAAGAACGACAGCGGATAGGCGACCATCGCCGACAGCACCAGCGTCGCGATCACGGTGATCACGGTGATGATCAGGCTGTTGAGGAAGAACCGCGGGAAGCCGCTCTCGAACACACGCGCGTAGTTGTCGAAGGACGGGAACCCGCCCTGCTCATCTGCGTCGCGCGACGGGGTGACGCTGCCGATCAGCGTGTATATCAGGGGTGAGACGAAGCTGGCGAGCGCGAGGAGCGCGGCGATCGTGATGACGATCACCACGAGCACTCGGCGTGGGGTCCAGCGGCGACGTGTAGACCGGACGGGTGGGGCGGTCGTGGTCATCGGACGATTTTCCGATCAGTCGAGCGCGTGATGACGAAGCCGAGCACCATCGACATGACGACGATGAGCATCGCGATCGCGCTGCCATACCCGTAGTTCTGGTTCTGGAAGAGCTGCTTGTACATGTAGAGCGACTGCACCTCGGACGAGCTGATCGGTCCTCCGGCGGTCAACAGTGCGGGGATGTCGTAGGCGCGCAGTGCGTCGTTGAGCACGAGGAACGCGACGGCGCCGACGATCGGCAGGATGTAGGGGATCTGGATGCTGACGAAAGTGCGGAACGCGCCTGCTCCGTCGATGCGTGCCGCCTCCATGAGGGTCGGTGGCACGTTCAGTAGCGCGGCGTAGAAGATCAGCATGTAGATGGGCACGTCGCGGTAGCTGGTGACGAGCGCAACCATCGCGAGCGAGGTATCAGGGTTCGTCAGCCATTCCAGATCGATCCACGCGGGGTTGATCTGGGCGAGCAAAGAGTTCACGATCCCCGGCGGCCGTACCGAGAGGAAGATTTTGAACATCTGCGCCATCGCCGCTGTCGAGACGATGATCGGGACGCAGTAGAGCACGACCAGGGTCTGGCGGAACACGTAGATCTTGGTCAGTAACCACGCGAGCAGAAGCCCCCCGCCGACGACAAGCACGAGTTCCGCTACCGTGAGCAGCAGCGTGTTGACGATCGCATTGCCCAGCGCCGCATCCGTGAACATTCGCATGTAGTTCTCGATACCGACGAACTCCGGGTCGCCGATGCCGCTCCAATCCACGAGCGAGTAGTACGCCGACGAGCCGATGGGCACGAGCACCGTCGCGATGTAGAGGGTCAGCCCGGGAACCAGGAACCACAGGAGGGTGCTTCTGTTCTGGAGTAGTCGATGCATGGAGTCTTTCCGGCCGAACGAAATCAAGGGGGTGCGCGCCCGGCGAACGAGATCGAATGCCGGGCGCGCGGATCGGACAGTGGGAGTGGACGTCACTGATCAGCGATGGCCGCGTCGACGGCCTCAAGGAACGCGTCGGGCGTCGTCTGGTCGGCGATGAGGCGGCTGGCCTCGTCGCCCATGGTTGTCAGCACCTCGGGATCGAGCTTGTCGTCCCACGAGACCCATCCCGTGGTCTGGCTCTGGATCTCGGTTCCGAGGTCGACCAGAACGGGAGGCAGCGCGTCGGCGGGGATCGGGGTGTCGAACCACGACAGCAGACCCTGTTCGTACAGCACCTCGTCGATGTGGGCGAGGTAGTAGTCGAAGAAGTCGCGGAACGACTCGTCGGCCTCATAGGTCTCGGCGTTCAGCGCGATGCCCTTGCCGCCGTGCACAGGGAAGGTGCTCCCGGTGCTCTCCTTCTCGGCGCCATCGACCGGGATGCCGAAGTAGCCCACGGTGCCGGCGTCGTACTGCTCGGAGAAGGTCGCGGCGAAGTTGGTGTTGCCATAGGTGATCGCACCCTCGCCCGACGAGAAGGCGTCGATCGCGTCGCCCAAGGTCATGTTCTGGAAGCCGGGCACGAAGTACCCGCCGGTGCCCAGGTCGTGGAGGAGTTCTGCTCCCGCGCGCCCGAGCCGACCGTCCGAGAACGTCTGGTCGCCGCTCTGCACGGCGTCGATGAACTCGCTTCCCGATGTCGTCCATGCCGGGAACGACAGGAAGCGCAGCAGCATGACGCTGTCGGCCCCACGCAGCACATAGGGGGTCACGCCCGCGTCGGCCAGCGTCTGGCAGGCGTCGAGGAAGGCCTCCCATGTCTCGGGTACGTCGATCCCGTGCTGTGCGAAGAGGTCTTTGCGGTAGAGGAACATCTCACCAGCGCGGTAGGAGGGCACCATGTAGAGGTTGCCGTCGGGCGAGACGAAGAAGTCTTTAAGTGCGGCGTTCATCTGGTCGTAGACGCCGGCTTTTGTGAGCACCTCGGTCATGTTCACGACCTTGTCCTGGCTGATCAGCTCGTTGGCGATGGGCCCGTTTGCGAGGCTGAACATGTCGGGAAGGGTATCGGCGACGAGGTACATCCGCAGCTTCTTCCACAAGTCGTCGGTGTCGGTGATGGTCTCGTACTCGACCTCGAAGTCGGCATCCACCTCGTCTTGGTACATCGCGACGATCTGCTCCAGCGCACGGAACTCGCCCGTGTCGGGACCCGACCCGGTGAGAATGCGCAGCGGCCCGCCTTCGGGTCGCTCGCCGCCTCCGGCGGAGCCGCAGGCGGCCAGGGAGGCGATCGTCGCGGCGGCGATGAAGGCGGCGGCGATGCGGGTGGTTTTCGTTCTTCTCATCTTTGAGTTCCTCTCGGGTGACGTGTGTGGCGGAGGGGGTAGGTGGCGGTCGGCATCACGCCGGCGGGATCTCGCCGCTGCCCCGAGTGACGAGACGAACGGGAACGACGTGGGTCGCTGTGGCGGAGCGGTCGCCGTCGAGCCGCGCGAACAGCCGCTCGGCGGCGAGGGATCCGATGCGCTGGGAATCCTGGGCGATGACCGTGATGGCGGGGACGAGAAGGTCGGCGAGCAGAATGTCGTCGAAACCTATGAGCGCGACGTCGTTGTGCATGTCGAGGGCGCGCAGAGCGCGGATGGTGCCGATTGTGATCGAGTTCTGCGCGCTGAACAGTGCCGTGGGCCGATCGTGCCCGTTCATCAGCGCGCGCACCGCGTTCTCAATGACGTCGGCGCTGTGCAGCTCGGTGACCACCCTGGCCGCCGTCGTGGGAATTCCTGCGTAGCCGAGCGCCTCGCGGAAGCCTGTGAGTCGCTGCTGCGTGGATTGGAGCGTTGTGAGGTCGCCGAGGAAGGCGATGCGGCGGTGGCCGACCTCGATCAGATGCGATGCCGCCATGCGCGCACCTCCAGTGTGATCGCTGACGACCGCGTCGGCGTCGACGCCGACCGGTTCCCGATCGATGAAGACCATTGGGGTGCCGTACTTCTGCTCGGTGCGCAGGTAGGACTGGTCGCGCGAGACCGGCGCCGCGATGAGCCCGTCAACGCGACGGCGCAACAACCCCTCCACGACACGGGGCTCGCGCACGGGAACGTCGTCGGTGCTCGAGGCGAGCACAGCGACGCCGCGAGCGACCGCCGCGTCTTCGATGGCACGGTGCACCGCCGCCGAGAACGGGTTGTCGACGTTGTTGATGGCGAGCCCGATGGTCTCGCTCCGCTGACCGCTGCGCCGGAGGCTCCCGGCGCGCGGGTCGGGGCGGTAGCTCAAACGCTCGATCGCTTCACGCACTCGCTGCTGGACGACGGGCGAAACGCGAGGTTCGTCGTTGATCACACGCGAGACGGTCTTGCTGCTCACGCGAGCGAGGGCCGCGACGTCGCTCATGGTCGGACGACGGACAATCTGCTCCGTGCGGGAATCCTTCACGTCTGCTCCTTTGCGATGACAACCATGTCATCATCGACAGCATCGACACGGGATGTCAACCAATTTTTTATCCACTGAGCTGGAGTTTCATCACATTCAGCAGGACCATGACATCGATAAACTCCTGGTCGTCCACCGAATCACCATCGGACACAATCCGAACCCGTAGCGAGGCGGCCAACTCGTCGTCGAAATGGCCGGCTACGACATCATTTGGTGATCCGGTTGCAGGTACCGACGCTCGCTGTGACTGTTCAAGGCCTCATCTCGTTCGGGACCTGCAGGGCGCCGTTCTGAACGGCGTATCAAGATCTGCGGGTGCTCTTGACACTGGCGATTCTCGCCGCTTTACTCGACGTAAGCGATTACGTAATCGCTTACGTAGCGGGCGAGCTCGACCAAGCCAATGGAGGATTGAGATGAGACGAGCGATGTGCGGCGTCGCCGCCGTGATCACGGCGGGCGTGTTGCTGACCGGATGCACTGGTAACGCAGGGCAGTCCGGGGCGGACGATAAGACGATCAACTACTGGGGTTACGAGGGTGGGATCTCGACGGAGACCGCGAAGCAGGTGATCGCGGAGTTCGAGGACGCGCATCCGGGGTACACCGTCAACGCTGTGGTGATGGATACCGCTGATTTCGACGTGAAGCTCCCGAGCACGCTCGGGAAGGCGTCGGGTCCCGATCTGGTGTATACGGGCACCGAGCCGAACCACCTCGGGCGTTACGTGAACGTGGGGCAGGTGTCCGCTCTCGACGATGTCTGGGAGGAGAACGGGTGGGATGACCTGGTGCCCTCGACCCAGCAGCGGCTGACGTATGGGGGTACGCCCTATGCGGTGGGCAATGAGCTGGAGACGGTCGGGCTCATGTACAACAAGGTGATCCTCGACAGGCTCGGGATCGCGGTTCCGAAGACGCTGAAGGATCTGGAGGCCGCGATGGACACGGTGCGGTCGTCCGGCGAGGGCACGACGCCGATGGTGCTCGCGTGTGGTGGTCCCTGCTATGCGGGCCTGCACATGATGCATGCGCTGGGGTACGCGACCATCCCCACCGACACGATCGTCGCTACGACATCGGACGGAGACGGGGCGTACACGGACGATGGCTGGCTGGAGATGCTCCAGAAGTTCCAGGAGTGGAATGACGCTGGGTACTTCACCGCGGATGCCAGCGGCATCCCGGACGAGAACCACACGGCAGACTTCTGCTCGGGCGGGACCGCGTTCATGGTCAAGGGCCCGTGGATGTTCAATGCGATGACCGAATGCGAGAAGGCCAACCCGGACGCGTTCGCGTTCGGGTTCACCGGGTTCCCTGTCGCGGACGGCATGCCGTTCCAGGCGTACGTCGGCACCGGAAAGGCCTGGTTCCTGTCGTCCTCGCTCGACGGCAACGATGAGAAGCGTCAGGCTGTGCTCGACCTGGTGAAGGGCTTCACCGACGCTTCGACGTTCCCGTCCTGGATCGAGAAGGATCAGCGGTTCCCCGCGATGGCGTTCGACCCTGCCGACTATACGATGACCGGGCCGCAGCAGGAGGCGATGCAGATCATCCAGGACGCCGGTGACAACGGCGGCCCGGTCGATATCGGGTTCAACAACAGCGCGGAGGAGACGCAGGTGTGGGTTTCCGGGTTGCAAGGGATCCTGGGCGGTACGGCAACACCGCAAGAGGTCGTCGACCAGCTGCAGGCACAGCTGAAGAAGGATCAGGCCGCGTGGGCTGAGGCGAAGTGAATACGCGTCGTTGGCAGCTGACGCCCTACCTGTTCATCCTGCCGGCTGCGGCGATCTACGGTGTCTTCCTCCTCGCGCCGCTCGTTCAGACGGCGGTGATGAGCTTCTGGAAGTGGGACGGACTCTCGGCCGGGTACGACTGGGTCGGCCTGGATAACTACGTGCGGATGTTCACCGATGGTTCGGTGTGGTCGGCGGCGTGGAACAACCTGAAATGGGTGCTGCTCGCGGTCTTCCCGATCGTGATCGGGCTGGCGCTGGCGATTATCCTGCAACAGGCGAAACCTCGAGGGCGGACGGCGTACCGGGCGATCTACTTCCTGCCCTACGTGCTGCCGACCGTGGTCGTGGCGCTGGCGTGGGGGTGGATTTATCACCCGTCATTCGGCACCCTGAACGCCGGATTGCGGGCAGTCGGGTTGGACGCGTTCGCTCAGAACTGGACGGGTGACCCCCAGCTTGCACTGTTCGCGCTGGCCACGGCGGCGAACTGGACCGGGTACGGCTTCTGCATGACGCTGTTTCTCTCGGGGCTGAATGCGGTTGATCCGTCGCTGTACGACGCGGCGAAGGTCGATGGCACATCGGCGTGGCAGCGGTTCCGTTACGTGACGCTGCCGGCGATCGCGAACACGACGAACATCGTGGTGCTGGTGGTCTTCATCAACACGGTGCGCGTGTTCGACATCGTGTTCGTGATGACGGCTGGTGGTCCGGCCGGCGCCACGGAGGTGCTCGGAACGAAGATCTACCGCGAGACCTTCCAGAACCTCAGCATCGGGTACGGGTCGGCGATCGCCATGTTCATGGTGCTCATCATCCTGATCACCACTGTCGTCTACCTGCGGTCGAGGGAGCGTGATTCCGCATGAGTGGTACCAGCATCAAGAAGGGGGCCGGGCGGGTCGGCCTGCAGGTCATCCTCGTGCTCGTCGCGTTCGTGTCGCTCGCACCGGTCGCGGTGATCGTGTCGATCGCGCTGAAAAGCAACACCGAACTCGCGACGAACCCGCTGGGACTGCCCAACGACTGGCTCTTCAGCAACTTCGTCGATGCCTGGAACGAGGCCGGTATCGGCCGGTACATCCTGAACAGCATCGTCGTGGCGGTCCCGACCTTGGTGATCGTCGTCGCCGCCTCGAGCCTCGCCGGGTACGCGTTCGCGCTGATGCGATTCCGGGGACGGGAGGCGATCTTCCTGGTCTTCCTCATCGGGCTGATGTTGCCGGCGGTGAGCATCGTGACGGCGTTGTCGTTCATTGAGCAGAGCCTGGGCCTGTACAACACGCTGCCCGGACTCGTGCTCGCGGAGTCGGCGATATGCCTGCCCCTTGCCGTGTTCATCATGCGCGCCGCGTTCAAAGACCTTCCCGGCGAACTGCGCGAAGCGGTGTTCATCGATGGCGGCAGCGAGACGACCGCGTTCTTGCGCGTGATGTTCCCGCTGGCACGCCCCGCCGTCTCCGCGACCGTCGTGCTCACCTTCCTGACGGTGTGGAACGACTACCTCATCCCGCTCGTGCTCATCAACACGGAGCAGCTGCGAACCGTGCCACTGGGGCTCGCGTTCTTGAAGACCGCGTTCACCTCCAACACGGTGCTGGTCGCCGCGTCGACCGTGCTCGCCGCCATCCCGAGCATCATCATCTACGTGCTGCTGCAGCGCCAGTTCATCCAGGGCATCGCCCAGGGATCCATCAAGTAGCCCCACCCTTCACCGCGAACGACAACCGAAAGGCACCAGCAATGCTCTTCTCGTCCACCACGAACTCGACGCTCTGGGACGTGTGGCTGTACCACGAGAACGGGATCCACCACCTGTTCTACCTTGCGAACTCCCGCCCCGATCGTCCGTGGGACGGAATCGGCCTGGCGACCTCCACGGACGGAGTGCACTTCGCCGATCACGGGATGATCATCACCAAAGCCCCCGACGCGGAGTACCTCGGCGCCGGACACACCTGGAAAGCCGGCGACAAGTACGTCTTCAACTTCTCCGAGAGCAGGAACGGCCGGCTGGAGATCTTCTTCGCCGAATCGGACGACCTCCTGCACTGGCGGCGCATCCCGGCAGAACGTTCTGTGTCACAGGCGAGCACCGAGTGGTACGCCGACGAGACGGAGATCTCCCAGCAACGCTGGGACAACATCTGGGTGAACCCGGATGCCAGCGGAGACGGCTTCTTCGGATACGTGACCGCCGTCGCCAAGGACGGCCCGGCCGGCCTGCGCGGAACCTGCGCGTCGGTCACGTCCCCCGACGGCATCGTCTTCACCACGGGCGCCCCGGTCATCGAACCCGGAACCTGGCCGGACCGGCTGGAGATCGGCGGCACCACCCGCGTGGGAGAGCAGTACTTCATGTTCGCCGCGCTCGCGGAGATCCCGCTCGGGCTCGACTGGGCCAAGCATCACTCCCAGGCAGTGGGGGGTGTCTATGTCCTGCGGGCCGACGCCCAGGAGGGCCCGTTCGAACTCGACCCGAACCAGCCCCCCGTGCTCGTGTCGTCAATGGGACACCACACCTACTTCGCGCGCTTCTACCCCTGCGGCGAGGAACTGCTGGTCGCCCACCACTCGTTGGAGTCGCGCCGGTTCATCGCGACGGTCATGCCGAAGATGGGAACCTGGATGGCGCCGCTGAAGAAAGCGGAGATCACGGACGGCATCCTCTCGCTGCACTGGTGGACCGGGAACGACGCGATGCTCGGGCGTGACCTGCCCCGCACCGTGGACCTGGTCGAAGCCCGACTCGCACAATCTCTGACGGTCGGCTCCGAGGGCTCGGTGACCGTCGAAGCGCCGCTGTACGCTCACGCCATGATGCCGTTCCGGTATGACTTCGCCCAGGGCGCGTGCATCGAAGCGACTCTGCGGGGCACCGCATATGACGAGCGTCCCGTGGCGGCGGGGATCATCCTCGAGGGGGATCAGTCCTGGCATGGGACAGTCCTGACCCTGGACGCTGCCGGACGCTTCGAGATCGGCCGCACGAACGGGTACTCGTTCTGGGACGAGGACGGCGTCAGCACGACACCGCTGCGCGCCGACGGGAGCCGATTCCGGGTGCTGGTGCGCGGCACCTTCGTCGAGGTCTACATCGATGACGTGCTCACCCAGTGCTTCGCGCTCGACGATGTGCCCCGGGGCCGGCTGGGATTCGTCGCAGCCGCAGGAACCGTGACCGTGTCGGATATCCGTGTGCGAGAGCTGAGCCTGTGACACGCGATGTGAGCCCCTGGCCGAGTAGGCTTCACCCGAAGGCGTCCGCGCGACGCACGCACGGGAAGGACACCATGCCCACGTCGCTCGCGGATGTCGCCCGAATCTCCGGGGTGTCCACCGCGACGGTGTCCCATGTCATCAACGGCACCCGGTACGTCCGCCCCGAGACGGTGGAGAAGGTGCGCAACGCGATCGCGAACACCGGATACCGTCCCAACCCGTACGCGCGGGCATTGCGGACGGCGACATCGGAGTCGATCGGCTTCGTCGCCTCCGATGTGTCGAACTCGTACTCGACCGCGGTGATGCGAGGCATCGCCAGCGCACTGCGCAGCCGCGGATACACGCTGCTCGTCGCCGACGCCGACGAGAACCCGACGCTCGAGCACGAAGCGATCGACGCGCTCGTGGAGAGAAAGGTCGACGGGCTGATCGTCGCCCCGACCACATCGACGGATCCGGTCTCGTTCGAGCAGATCGAACAGATCGGCGTGCCCGTCGTCCTCGTCGACCGGGCGGTCCCCCTCGAACTGGACCAGGTGCTCGTGGAAAACGTCGGCTCCGTGGCCGACGTCGTCGGGCAGATGCTCGACGCCGGCCATCGACGCGTCGCCGTGGTCGGAGGTCGCGCCGGTCACAGCAGCACCGTCGAACGGTTGCAGGGATGGAGGAAGGCGCACACGGAACGCGGTCTCGTCTGCGACGAATCCCTCGCCATATTGGACGTCTTCGACGCAGGGCAGGCGCGTCAGGCCACTACGCGGCTATTTGACCGGCCGGACCGGCCGACAGCGATCTTCTCCCTGTCGAACGTGATGAGTCTCGGCATCCTACGGGCGCTGTCCGATCTCCACCTCGTCGTTCCCAGCGACGTCTCGTTCGCGGCATTCGACGACATCGAGTGGGTCGACCTTCTCGATCATCCCGTGACCTGCCTCGCCCAGCCGACCGAGCAGATCGGTTCCACCGCCGTCGAACTGGTACTGACACGCATCGCCAACCCCGACGTCGACCACCGGGTGGTGCGCCTGGCACCGTCGCTGTGCGACCGCGGATCGATCGCGGAGCCGCCACGATGACTGCACCTGCCACCGACCTCCGCCAGGCGGCACTCGCCGACCCGCTCCGGCCCGCGTTCCACTTCACCTCCCCAGCCGGGTGGCTGAACGACCCGAACGGCGTCGCGCAACACGACGGCGTGTTCCACCTCTTCTATCAGTACAACCCGTTGGCTGCAGAGCATCATCGCATCCGCTGGGGGCATGCGATCAGCACGGACCTGGTGCGCTGGCACGACCGACCGATCGCTCTGTCTCCCAGCGATGGCGGTCCCGATGCCGACGGATGCTGGTCGGGAGTGCTCGTCGACGACAACGGAACCCCCACCATCGTGTACTCCGGCAACTCCGCCGCGACGCCGACGCAGACCGCCTGCGTGGCGCGCTCCGACACATCGCTGGATCGGTGGCAGAAAGAACCGGGCAACCCGGTGATTGCCGCCCCGCCCGCAGGATACAACGTCACCGGATTCAGGGATCACTGCGTATGGCGTGAGAACGGGGCGTGGCGCCAGCTCATCGGCAGCGGTCTGCACGGCCGAGGCGGGTGCGCATTCCTCTACGAGTCCGACGACCTCATCCGCTGGCGCGAGCTCGGCCCGCTCATCATCGGCGACGCCTCCGCACTTCCCGAGAACGACGACGCCTGGCCCGGCACGATGTGGGAATGCGTGGACTTCTTCCGCTTCACACCCGACGGCACCTCCGCACCACCCGACGCCAGAACGCACGACCCGCATCTGCTGATCTTCTCGGCATGGCACGAGGACGTCACCCGTCACTCCCTGATCGTCCGCGGCACCTACCGTGACGACCGGTTCGACGCGCACGCGTACCAGCGCCTCGACCTCGGCGGCCGGCACGCCTACGCACCCCAGACGTTCGCCGATGAATCCGGCCGACGGGTGCTGTGGTCCTGGATGCAAGAAGCCCGCCCCGCGCAGGCACAGCACGCCGCCGGGTGGTCGGGCGCCATGGCCATCCCGCGGCGGCTCTGGCTCGACGACACGCTCACCGTGCGCCAGGAGCCGGTCGCGGAACTCGCCATGCTGCGCGAAGCACCACTAGCGTTCGAACCGCACGGCGCAGGGTTCGCCGCGTCATCCGTGCAAGCCGAAGCAGAGCTCTCGGTGGACCTACCGGACGCCGGTGCCGTGCAGATCGACGTGTTCGCCACCGACGACGAGGCCGAACAAACAGTCATCACCCTGCGGCGTTCCCCGTCCACCATCGAGGTGAGCGTCGACCGGTCGCGATCATCCCTGGACGACAACGTCGACGCCTCCCCGCACCGGGGCGAGGTACCCGGAGCCGGCGCGACCATCGACGTCCGCATCCTCCTCGACCACTCCTCACTCGAAGTGTTCGTCGACGGCATCGCGCTGACAACGCGGGTCTACCCGACTCGCGCTGACGCGACGGGCATCCGCGTCGAGCCCAGTCATGGCGCCACCGTGCGCGACGTGAAGGGGTGGCATCTCGCCCGTGCTGAAGCACGCGATCGGACACCTGAGCCAGGTGCTGAGAGTCACGCGGCGTCGAGACACCATGATCCTCGCCATCGCGCGAGATCGGGTACATGAGAACCATGACCGACACGCCCTTGGTAAGACAGGTAACCCTGCGCACCGCCGGCGATGTGATGGCGAACGTGCAAGTGGAGACCCTCGCGCGTGATCAGGTCCGCGCGCTCCTCGCGAAGGCGATCGAGGAAGATCGGACACGGCGCGCGGGGCGCTTCGAGGATCTCCACGCCTACCGGCACACCATAGAGTCGAGGATCTTCTACACCGTCGTCCAGATCGACACGACCGGTGACGACCAGGATCAAGCACGCATCTACGTGAACGACGGGTACATCTTCGATGGTGACCCGATCACCGCCGCTGACGAGATGCGACAGCTCGTCCAGCAGTACGACAACGACGAGCCCCAGGGCCGGCCGTACGGGGCCTGCGAGTGGATGGCGGAAGGGCATCCGTGGGTACATCGGTGAGGGTGATCGCGACGGTGGATGATCATGCCCGCCCTTTCCCCGACGCTCGGTCTTCAACGTCTCGAGACGAGTCGGTGGCACCTTCACCACCTCGACTCCGGAGCCGGAAGCGGTGACCGCACCCACGCCGCAACTCACGGAGAACGACGCGGAGATAGCCCGGCTGAGACTGCAGGTGGAAGGTCTTGCGATGGAGCTCACCGCCGCGCGCCAGCAGATCGAAGGACTCAGCAAAGAGCTGAGCACGGCCCGGCAGCTCGCGTCGAAGACCCGAAAGCAGCAGCGCACCGCGGATATCCCGATGAGGCTTGGCCGCTACTTCATCGACACGTGCGAGGTCATGCACTACCGAATCACGACGACGTGGGCAGAGCAGGTCCCCGCCGAGCAGAAGGTCGAGCTTCCCCTCGCGCCGTTCACCTTCTCGGGGAGCTTCGCGGCATCCGTCGAAGAGGTCGCGGGTGCAGATCCTGCGTTGCGTGACAAGATCGCGCGGGCCTGCGTGCGAGTGCTGACCCGGCAAGATCGAGACGCCCACCGGCTAGGTCCGGAGCGCGAGGAAGGCGCCTCCGCGTGGCGCTCGTACGTCGAGCAGAAGGCCGCATCTGCGCGGCGCCTTCACTACTGGGCGATGCCCGGCGGGGCAATCGAACTGGCCCGCGTGGTCCTCCACGACGACTACCGAATCTGAGCGCAGACAGCCCCGGAAGGTCGTCCGTTTTGTGTCCGGAAATCCGCTTTGTGTCCGTGTATCTACCCGTAGGAACTCGTAGCAACAGCGAGTCGGTGCCATAGAATCAGGGGCATCAGGTGGAAACAGGACCTTGCGCCATTAACGTGAGGTCGCGGGTTCAAGCCCCGCTCCTGCTACAGAATGAAACCCCCGGTGATACCGGGGGTTTTCTCGTCTCCGGGGCGCGACGAGGCGGGCGTCGCGGATTCCGTCCGAAGTGGGTGATCCGTGGCGCGTCGACCCGTCGTGGGCCAGACTGATGCCGAGCAAAGGAGCTGAAGGATGACCCGACCGATCACGCTGTTCACCGGCCAGTGGGCCGATCTCCCGTTCGAAGAGGTCGCGCGCCTCGCCGGCCAGTGGGGCTACGACGGGCTCGAGATCGCCTGCTGGGGCGATCACATCGACGTGTCGCGCTGGGACGACGACGCCTACGTGCAGTCGCGTCGCGACACCCTCGAGCGCAACGGACTGAAGGTATGGACGATCTCCAACCACCTCGCGGGGCAGGCCGTCTGCGATGACCCGATCGATGAACGGCACCGCGACATCCTGAGCGACCGAGTATGGGGCGATGGCGATCCTGAAGGCGTGCGCCGTCGCGCCGCCGAGGAGCTGAAGGACACCGCCCGGTTCGCCGCGAAGCTCGGCGTGACGACCGTGACCGGGTTCACCGGGTCGTCGATCTGGAAGGCCGTGGCGATGTTCCCGCCCGCCTCGGAGGAGTTCATCGCGGCGGGCTACCGGGACTTCGCCGACCGCTGGAACCCGGTCCTCGACGTGTTCGAGGAGGTCGGCGTGCGCTTCGCGCTCGAGGTGCACCCGTCCGAGATCGCCTACGACTACTGGACGGCCAAGGCGACGCTGGAGGCTATCGGTCACCGCAGGAGCTTCGGGATCAACTTCGATCCGTCGCATTTCCTGTGGCAGCAGCTGGACCCGGTCGCGTTCGTCCTGGACTTCGCGGACCACATCTTCCACGTCCACGTGAAGGAATCGATCACCAACCTCGACGGTCGCAACGGCGTGCTCGGGTCCCACCTGCCCTGGGCGAATCCGCGCCGGGGCTGGACGTTCGTCTCGACCGCGCACGGGAAGGTGCCGTGGGAGCCGCTCTTCCGCGCCCTCAACGCGATCGGCTACGACGGGCCGACCTCGGTGGAGTGGGAGGACGCCGGCATGGACCGGCTGCAGGGTGCCCCGGAAGCGCTGGCGTTCGTGCGCAGGCTCAACGCCATCACGCCGCCGGATGCCGCGTTCGACGCGGCCTTCTCGACTCGAGCCGACTGAGATACGACAGCGCCGGAAACCCGTCCTGACCGGCGAAATTCCGCACCGGTCGATGTCGGTGGTCCCCGTCATGATGGAGGCATGGAGAACAGTCCCGCCGACATCCTCGATCAGGTCGCGACCGGCCTGCGCGAGCTGCTGAGCGGCGACGCGCTGGCGGGATCGTCCGACGCCGAGCGGGCCGGAGTGCTGGCGGGTCTGGGGCTGCTGTCCCGGCTGATGGATGCCGCGATCATCGAGACGGTGGCCACCGCTGACGTGGACTTCGGGCATCGGTACGGATGCCGGGGCATGAACGAGATGTTGCAGCGGACGCTGCTTGCCGATGCTCCGACGGCGTCCCGGCTGACCCGGGCGGCGGGCCTCGTTCAACGTGACGTGAATCTGCTGTCCGGGGAGAGGCTGCCGGCCCGGTGGGCGGCGCTGCGCGAGGCGATGCTCGACGGCGCGATCGGGGTGACGGGGCTTCTCGGCGCCACCGCCCCCTTCGAGCAGGCGGGAGACCGGATCGCTCTCGACGAGCGGATCTGGGCGGACGCGATCCTGGCCGCGATGGCACGCGGCCGGCGGCCCGACACCGTCGACGCCGATGCGAACAGCGCCGACCTCGCGGACGCTGATCCGTCGAGCGCGGACGACGAAGCGGGCCCGCCGGCGACGGCGGAAGACCTGCGGCAGTTCGCGCAGGTTCTAGCGACCGTCCTCGACCCCGACGGCGCCGAGCCCACGGACTGCCAGGCGCAGTCGCGGCGCTTCCTGCGTGTCGGGCGGCTGACCAGGGGAACGCACCCGCTGCACGGGAACATCACGCCGGAGATGGCGGCGCAGCTGCAGCTGATCTTCGATGCTTTCGACAATCCGAAGGTCGGCGGGGCGCCGGATCCGGGGGTGCTGTTCCGCCCGACGGGCGACGAGGCCGGAGAGCTCTCGGACGAGGATCCGTTCAATTCCGATCCGCGGAACGTGATCGACCCGCGCACGCGCGGCCAGAAGCGGCACGACGCACTCGCGGCAGCGCTGGGCGTCGCGGCCCGCCACGAGGAGATGCCGTCGCTGGGCGGAGCGGCCCCCACGCTCGTGGTGACGGTCGACGCGAAGGACCTGGCCTCCGGAACGGGCTGGGCGACGATGGCCGGTTCCGAAGCACCTGTCCCGCTGCACGTGGCCGCACACACGGCGTGCGCGGGCGCCATCCAGCGAGTGCTGTTCGATGAGGGCCGCATCATCGGGATCACGGTCAGCGATCGTGTGTTCACCGTCCACCAGCGCCGGGCGATCGTCGCCCGCGACAGGGAATGTCTGATCCCCGGCTGTCACGTCCCTGCGACCTGGTGCGAGATCCATCACGTGACCGAGCATGCCCGCGGCGGGCCGACGCACACCGACAACGGGGTGCCGCTGTGCTGGTGGCACCATCGGTCTCTGGAGCATTCCGGCTGGGAGATCCGCATGAACGGCGGCGTCCCGCAGATCCGGGGCCCCGAGTGGTGGGATCGGGAGCGGAAGTGGCGGACGCCGCGCCTTTCGGTGCCGACCGGACCGCCCCGACGAAGGCTCCTGCGGACCTGACGGGCATCGGGTCTGAGTAGAGTGCTGAGCATGTCAGCGACGAAGGTGTTGTTCATCGGCGGAACGGGGATCATCTCCTCTGAGGCGAGCGTTCTCGCGGCGCAGCGCGGGATGGAGGTCACACTGCTGAACCGCGGACGCTCCCGTCGAGTGCCCGCCGAAGGGGTGGAGGTGCTCACGGCCGACATCTCGGACGCCCGCGCCGTGGACGAAGCCCTCGCCGGGCGCCAGTTCGACGTCGTCGCGGACATGATCGCGTTCACCCCGGACGAGGTGCAGCGCGACATCGATCGCTTCGAGGGGCGCACCGGACAGTACGTCTTCATCAGTTCGGCCTCCGCTTACCAGAAGCCGGTCGCCCGCCCGCCGATCACAGAGTCGACTCCGTTGCGCAACCCCTACTGGCAGTACTCGCGCGACAAGATCGCCTGCGAGGACCTGCTCGCCTCGGCCTACCGTGATCGCGGGTTCCCCGTGACGGTGCTGCGCCCGTCGCACACGTACGACCGGTGGACGATTCCGGCCTTCGGGGGCTGGACGGCGATCGACCGCATGCGGCGCGGCAAGGAGATCGTGGTGCACGGCGATGGGACGTCCCTGTGGACGCTCACGCACTCCCGCGACTTCGCCGTCGGGTTCGTCGGGCTGCTGGGCAACCCCCTGGCCGTCGGGGACACGTTCCAGATCACGAGCGACTTCGTGTACACCTGGAACGAGATCTACACGACCCTGGGGCGCGCTGCGGGGGCGGAGCCGCGGTTGCGCCATGCGACCAGCGCGGCCATCGAACGGGCCCTCCCGGAGCGCGCCGGGCAGCTCACGGGCGACATGGCGCATTCCGTCGTGTTCGACAACACCAAGATCCGGCGCCTGGTGCCCGAGTTCGATCCGGTCATCGGCCTGCATGTCGCCGCGCGCGAGATCATCGAGTGGCACGACGCGCATCCCGAACTGCAGCGCGTCGATCCGCAGCTGGACGCGCTCTTCGATCGCCTGATCGACTGAGCGGGGGCCCGCGGAACCGGGCCCCCGAAGTCATCAGCGGAACGCCGCGGCGTTCTCCCGCGCCCACTGCGCGAACGTCCGCCCCGGCTGCCCGGTCAGGCGCGTCACGGTGTCCTGCACGACCTGACCGATCTCGGGTGGGTTCTTCGCCAGCTCGAGACCGAACTCGACATACTCCTCGTCGTATCCGTAGCCGCGCAACCGCTCGCGCTCTTCCTCCTCCGAGAGCTGCACCCACGTGACCTCCTCGCCGAGGGCATCGCCGATCCGGGACGCACGCTCGGCGGGCGTCAGCGCCTCGGGACCGGTGAGGTAGTAGGTCCGGCCGTCGTGGTCGTCCTCGGTGAGAAGCACGACCGCAACGGCGGCGATGTCGGCCGGATGGACCATGGCGCTCGGCCAGGCCGCGAGCGTGCGCACCCGGCGGGTGCCGGCGATCTCCGGCGCCCACTCGAGCGCGTTCGTCATGAACTCGACCGGTGCGAGCTGCGCCCAGGGGATGCTCGCTGCGCGCAGCGCCGGTTCGAGCGTGCTCTCGTCCCAGCCGCCGAGGACGCTGATGCGTCGGATGCCGGCCGCCTCGGCGAGCTCGACCAGTTCCGGTCCGTTCTGCAGCGTCGTGCCGAAGGCGCCGTCGAAGGTGATGAAATGCACCGCATCGCAGCCTTCCATCGCGGAGCGCATGCTCTCGAGGTCCGTCAGGTCGCCGCGCACGGCATCGACGTCGCGGGGGAGCCGGGCCCGGGCGGGGTCACGGGTCAGTGCCCGCACCCGCTCGCCGCGTTCCACCAGTTGATCCACGATGTGCCTGCCGACACTGCCCGTCGCCCCGGTAACCAGAATCGTCATGAGAATCGACCTTTCGTTCGTCGTGACGCCCAGTCTCGCGGGCTATCCGGACAGATCGTGTCCGGATAGCCCGCATCCGCGGGAGATCGCCAGGGGTGCCCCGTCAGGCGAGAGCGCGCAGGCCGTCGACCAGTGGCGTCGTCGGGCGACCGATCAGCCGCGCGAGCGTGCCGTCCGTGTCCGCCAGAGCGCCGTCGCGGATGCCGGCGTCCAGAGCGGTGACGAACCCGATCGTCCCGGCATCCAGGCCCGCGGCCTCGAGCGCGGCGGCGTGCTCCTCCGTGCTCAGTGGCGTGTAGACGACCGGACGCCCGACCACCTCCGAGATCGCCGCAGCGAGGTCGGCATACGTCCAGGCGATGTCGCCGCCCAGTTCGTACACCTCTCCGATGTGGCCGTCCTCCTGAAGCACGACGGCAGCGGCCTCGGCGAAGTCCCTGCGGCCGGCCGACGCGACCCGGCCGTCCCCGACGCTCGCCGCGAGGACACCGGTCGAGGCCGCACGCGCGAGGTCTGCGGCGTAGTTCTCGGTGTACCAGTTGTTCCGCAGGATCACGGCGGGAACACCCGAGGCGGCGATGAGCTCCTCGGTGGCCTTGTGCTCCGGAGCGAGGACGAGATCGCTCGTCGTCGCCTTCGGCGCGCTCGTGTACACGAGCTGCGAGACCCCGGCCGCGCGCGCGGCATCGATCACGGCCCGGTGCTGAGGGACGCGCTGCCCGACGTCCGAGCCCGAGATCAACAGCACGCGATCGACCCCGTCGAGTGCGGCCGTCACGGTCTCCGGTCGGTCGTAGTCCAGCTCGACGACGCGCACGCCGCGAGCCTCGAGATCGGCCGCTCTGGCGATGTCGCGCGCCCCGGCGACGATCGCCGCGGGGTCGGCCCCGCGCTCGAGGAGGCTGTCGATGACGAGGCGGCCGAGCTGTCCGGTCGCGCCGGTGACGAGAATGGTCATGGGTGTCCTTTCATCGGTGACATCAAGCCCAACTCGGCGGCGATCTCGATGCATTCCCGAACACGGGTACCCACTTTGACGTAAGGTACACACATGACGGTGAGTTTTGCGCAGATCAAGGCCTCGATTCCCGGCGCCTTCGAGGAGGGCTGCAGCACGCGGGTCGTGCTCGACCATGTCATGAGCAAGTGGGGCGTGCTGGTGCTGTCGGCCCTGTCCGAGGGGACGCTGCGCTGGGGAGAACTCCGCCGGACCGTGGCGGGCATCAGCGAGAAGATGCTGGCGTCGACGCTGCGCACGCTCGCCGACGACGGGCTGGTGCATCGGGAGTCGTTCCCTACCGTGCCGCCGCACGTCGAATACAGCCTCACACCGCTGGGGGAGGACCTGATGGCGCGCCTGCTCCCCCTGGTGGAATGGGTCGCCGACAATTCCGAACGGATGCTCGCACGATCCTGAACGTCCGAGCGCGGCTGCGCCCCGCGGATAGGCTGGCCGAGTGAGAATCCGCCTGGACATCGCCTACGACGGCACCCATTTCCGCGGGTGGGCCAAGCAGCCGGGGCTGCGCACCGTGCAGGGCACGCTGGAGGCGGCGCTGGCGCGCATCGTCGGCTCCGAGGTCCAGTTCGTCGTCGCGGGCCGCACGGATGCCGGAGTCCACGCCAGCGGGCAGGTCGCTCACGTCGACCTCGACGACGCGCAGTGGGCGCGCATCGAGGCACGGCACGGCCGGGCCGCGCACGATCCCGCGGGATCGATCGCCGGGCGCATGCGCGGCGTCCTCGGGGCCTATCCGGATGTCACGGTCACATCCTCCGCGCTCGCCCCGGACGGCTTCGACGCCCGCTTCTCCGCCGTCTGGCGTCGATACCGCTATCGCCTGGCGGACGAGGTCGCGGGCTTCGACCCGCTGCGCCGCGCCGACACGACGAGCATCCGGGGACGCCTGGATGCCGAGGCGATGGATGCCGCGGCGCAGACCCTCATCGGCCTGCACGACTTCGCCGCCTACTGCAAGGCGCGCGAGGAGGCGACGACCATCCGCACGCTGCTCGACTACCGCTGGCGACGGGACGAGCAGGGCGTGCTCGTGGCCGAGGTCAAGGCGGACGCGTTCTGCCACAGCATGGTGCGGGCGCTCGTGGGGGCGTGCGCAGCGGTGGGGGAGGGGCGGCTCGACGTCGAGGACCTCGCCGTGCTCCGGGACGCCCGTACCCGCACCAGCGAGTTCAAGGTGCTGGCGGCGCGCGGACTCGTCCTCACCGAGGTCGGGTATCCCAGCGACGAGCTGCTCGCGGCACGGGCCGAGCAGACCAGGGCGCGGCGCGACCGGGACGGCTCGGTGCGGTCCGGCGACGAGTGAGCCGTTCCCCGGCCGGTCGCCGGATCGACACCTGGCGCACAGTCGGAAGGTCTAGCGTGAGAGGGGATGAAGGTCATCTCCTACAACCTGCGCAAGCACCGCGCCGCCGGCGAGCTCGATGCGCTCGTCGACGAGCACGGCGCGGACATCCTATGCCTGCAGGAGTGCGACGTCGCAGCTCTCCCGGACCGGGTCGGAGATCTCGTGCTCGCCCAGGCGACGCAGGGCAACCGCCTGGGCCTGGCCGTCTTCTACCGGGAGAACACCTTCCGCCTCCACTCGCTGCGGGCGATCGAGCTGAAGAAATCGCTGCACGACCGGATGCTCAAGCCGGCCCACGAGCGGGTGCTCGCCGTGCGGCTGCATGACATCGACGACGGGCGGGAGATGATCGTGGCGTCGTTCCACGCCGCACCGCTCACCGCCCTGAACTCGCTGCGGCGCACGCAGATCCGAAGCGCGCTGACCGAGCTCGAGGCGTTCGGCCCCGGCATCCCGATCCTCATGGTGGGGGACTACAACTATCCGGTCTTCAAGGAGAACCTGGGCCAGACCGTGCGCGACCACGGGTACACGCTGACGCTCTCGGACGAGCGCACCTACACGCGCTATCGCGTCTTCAAGGGGCACTACGACTTCGCCACCTCCGAGGGGTTCGACATCGACAGCATCCGCACCCTGCCTCAGCGCGCGAGCGACCACCGCCCGATCCTCATCACCGCGCAGCTGTCCTGAGGGACGAGGTGTCAAGTTGGGCAAAGCCGCCCTGATGGCGTAAGCTAACCCTTTGGTGCCCGACTGCGGTACCGCGAACGTGAGCCCTCCACTGGCGTGTTCTCCTTCCTCGAAGGCGGAACCACCCCGGAGTGGGATTCACGAACTCCTCCGTTCGAACAAGAAAGCAGCACTATCGTGACGCGCACTTACACCCCGAAGGCCGGGCAGGTCCAGCGTGACTGGGTCGTCATCGACGCCACCGACGTCGTTCTCGGTCGTCTCGCCTCGCACGCCGCAGCGCTCCTGCGCGGCAAGCACAAGGCGACCTTCGCCAACCACATCGACTCGGGTGACTTCGTCATCATCGTGAACGCCGACAAGGTCGCGCTCACGGGTCAGAAGCTCCAGAAGAAGATGGCCTACCGCCACTCGGGCTACCCGGGCGGCCTCAAGGCCGTCTCGTACGCCGAGCTGCTCGAGAAGAACCCCGTCCGCGCCGTCGAGAAGGCCGTCCGCGGGATGCTCCCGAAGAACAGCCTCGGACGCCAGCAGCTGGGCAAGCTGAAGGTCTACGCCGGTGCCGAGCACCCGCACGCCGCTCAGAAGCCCCAGACGTACACCCTCGACCAGGTCGCCCAGTAAGCGCCGCAACGAAAAGGACATACTCGTGGCTGACATCCAGGACTCCACCGAATTCCCTCAGAACTACTCGACCGCGACGCCTGAGACCGAGGTTGCGGAGGCGGCTCCCCGTCCCGTGCTGAGCGTCCCCGGCGCTGCCGTCGGCCGCCGCAAGCAGGCCATCGCCCGCGTGCGCCTCGTCCCCGGCTCGGGAACGATCACGGTCAACGGCCGCACGATCGAGGACTACTTCCCGAACAAGCTGCACCAGCAGCTGATCAACGACCCGTTCACGGTCCTGAACCTCGCCGGTTCCTACGACGTGATCGCGCGCATCTCCGGCGGCGGCCCCTCGGGCCAGGCCGGTGCGCTGCGCCTCGGCATCGCCCGTGCGCTGAACGGCATCGACGTCGAGAACAACCGTCCGACCCTGAAGAAGGCCGGCTTCCTCTCGCGCGACGCTCGCGTCAAGGAGCGCAAGAAGGCCGGTCTCAAGAAGGCCCGCAAGGCGCCTCAGTACTCGAAGCGCTAAGCCGCACAGCCCTTCATGGCACTGTTCGGCACGGACGGCGTGCGAGGTCTTGCCAACGGCATCCTCACCGCCGACCTGGCGCTCTCCCTGGCCCAGGCGACTGCAGTCGTCCTGGGCCAGGGCCGTACCGCCGAGGCGCGCAAGGCGCAGGGCAAGCGGCTCACCGCCGTCGTCGCCCGCGACCCGCGCATCTCCGGCGAGTTCCTGGCCGCCGCCGTCTCGGCCGGCCTGGCCTCCTCCGGCGTCGACGTCTTCGACGCCGGAGTGATCCCGACCCCGGCACTGGCGTTCCTCGTGGCCGACCGCGACGCCGACTTCGGCGTGATGGTGTCGGCCTCGCACAACCCCGCGCCCGACAACGGCATCAAGATCTTCGCCCGCGGTGGCGTGAAGCTCCCCGACATCGTCGAGCAGCGCATCGAGGCCGCCATGACCGGAGACAAGCTGCTGCCGACCGGGGAATCCGTCGGCCGCATCCAGCGGTTCTCCGACGCCGAGGACCGCTACGTCGTCCACCTGCTCGGCTCCCTGCCGCACCGCCTCGACGGCATCCACGTGGTCCTGGACTGCGCGCACGGCGCGGCATCCGGGGTCTCGCCCGAGACGTTCCGGGATGCCGGGGCCGAGGTGACCGTCATCGGAGCCGATCCGGACGGCATCAACATCAACGACGGCGTCGGATCGACGCATCTCGACCAGCTCGCGGAGGCCGTCGTGCGCCTGGGCGCCGACGTCGGCATCGCCCACGACGGCGACGCGGACCGCTGCCTCGCGGTGGACGCCACCGGCAACGTCGTCGACGGCGACCAGATCATGGCGATCCTCGCGATCGCCATGAAGGAACGGGGAGTCCTCACCGACGACACGCTCGTGGCCACAGTCATGAGCAACCTCGGGCTGCACATGGCCATGCGCGAGCACGGCATCACCGTCCGCCAGACCGCGGTCGGCGACCGGTACGTGCTCGAGGACATGAACGCCAACGGCTTCGCGCTGGGCGGCGAGCAGTCCGGTCACGTCATCATGAGCGAGTACGCCACCACGGGAGACGGCCTGCTCACCGGTCTGCACCTCGTCGCCGAGATGGCGCGCCAGCAGAAGTCGCTCGCCGAGCTCGCGAGCGTCATGACGGTGTACCCGCAGGTGCTGATCAACGTGCGCGGCGTCGACAAGGACCGCGTCGCCGACGACGAAGGCGTGCAGGATGCCGTCCGCGCCGTCGAGCAGGCGCTCGGCGACTCCGGGCGCGTCCTGCTGCGCAAGTCCGGCACCGAGCCGCTCGTGCGCGTCATGGTCGAGGCCGCGGACGCGGAATCGGCGAAGACCTTCGGGCAGCAGCTCGCGGACGTCGTCTCGCAGCGCTTGGCGCTCTGAGACGCCGGGCTGATCGGGCCTCATCCCTTCACAGGAGCGCTCACGCCTCGACGGAGGCGCGGGCGCTCCGGGGCCTCCGCACGACCGCGGCAGCGACCCGTCCGGCCGCCGTCCCGAGCGTGTTGGCGACGACATCCGACACGGTCGGGAAGCGGCCCGGGAGCAGGATCTGCACGAGCTCGATCGTCGTGCTCGTCGCGCACCCGAGCAGGATCACCTGCCACCATCGCAGTGCGGGGAAGCTCAGCATGACCAGCGCGCCGAACGGCACGAACAGCACGACGTTGGCAAGGAACTCGAGCACCGGATAGCCGATCTCGAACGGCAGCCCCCACGCGGCCAGCAGCCGCGCCGCCGTCTCCACGATCCCGGTGGCCTTCTCGGCATCCTCACCCGGCAGCCACACGACGAGCGCGAGCGCGAAAAGGTACGGCACGAGCAGCACACGGGCGACCACTGCGCGCCGCGGCCGGGGCGGAGGAGCATCCATCCGGGACAGCGTACCTGCGCTCAGATACCGGTGCCGCTCCAGCTCAGCGACTCGATGTAGCGCAGCAGCACGCCCTCGCGCAGCGCCCAGGGCGAGACCTCGAGCTCCTCGACGTCCAGCATCGTCATCGCGGTGTGCAGGGACACGGCCGCCGCGACGATCTGGAACGTGCGATCGGGTGTGATGCCGGGCAGTTCCTGGCGGGCGGACGCCGGCAGCCGCGCGAGACGGGGGATCCAGGAGCCGAGGGCGTCGCGGGGGAGCAGCATCCGATCGATGCCCGACCAGCCGGGAACCGGGTACCCGACGAGGCGGGCGAGGGAGCGGATGGCCTTTGACGACCCGACGACGTGATCGGGCCGCGGCAACGCGCGGAAGGCCGGCGTCACCGAAGAGAGCACGGTCGTGGCATGCGCGCGCAGCCGTTCGACGGCGTCCTCGCCCGGCGGATCGTCGGGCAGAAACTCCACCGTCATACGCCCGGCCCCCAGCGGGACGGATGCCGCGGCCTCCGGGATCTCGTCCGCTCCCGCCGCGATCTCCAGCGAACCGCCGCCGATGTCGAGCAGCAGCAGCTGACCCGCCGACCAGCCGAACCACCGGCGGACGGCGAGGAACGTCAGCTCCGCCTCGGTCTCGCCGTCCAGCACCTGCAGCGGCTGACCGAGCGCGGCTTCGATCCGCGCGATGACCTCGACGCCGTTCGTCGCCTCGCGGACCGCGCTGGTCGCGGTCGCGAGCAGGGCGTCGACGTTCTCGGAAGCGGCCACGGTCCTGGCGCGCGTGACCGCGTCCGCGAGCGCGCGCACGCCCTCGTCGGAGATCGCACCATCGGGGGTCAGGAAGCGCATGAGGCGCAGCACGGTCCGGTCGCTGGTCGTCGCAAGCGGCCGCCCGCCGGGGCGGACATCGGCTGCGAGCAGGTGGACGGTGTTCGATCCGATGTCGATGACTCCCAGGCGCACGGAGAAATCGTACCGGCGGCGCGGGTCCCTAGACGCGCTCGGCGAGCCAGCGCGCCTGGCGCACCCACTGCGCGATCTGACCGCCCTCGTGGCCGTTGAACAGGTACGGCTCGATCTCGGCATCCGTCGAGGCGAGGTGGTTGTAGGCGGCGTACACGCTCGAGGGCAGCACGATGCCGTCCATGAGGGCGGCCGAGAACAGCGCGGGCTGGCGGATCCGGCGCGCGAAGTTCACACCGTCGAAGTACGACAGCGTCTCGAACACCTGAGCCACCCGGTCGCGGTGCACCGCGAGGTAGCGCTCGATCTCGGCGTACGGATGATCGGGGGTCCGCTCGACCGACCGGCGGAAGAAGCAGAGGAACGGCACGTCCGGCATGACGGCGAACACGTCGGGATGCAGGGCGCCGGCGGCGATCGAGATCCCGCCGCCCTGGCTCGCGCCGGTGACCGACACCCGGTCGGGGCGCACGAACGGCAGCTCGCGCGTCGTGTCCACGGCACGGACGGCATCCGTGAACAGCCGGCGGTAGTAGTACGTCTCCGGGGATTCGATGCCGCGGGTCATGAAGCCGGTCGCGGCGGAGGCCGAGCCGTGCGGGTCCGGGGTGTCCCCGCCGGAGCCCCAGTTCGCTCCCTGGCCGCGCGTGTCCATGAGCACGTGCACGTATCCTGCCGAGGCCCACTGCAGGCGTTCACCGGGGATGCCGCGGCCGCCGCCGTATCCGATGTACTCGACGATCGCCGGAAGCGGCTCCTCGGTGCGCGGCCGCGTGACCCACGCGCGGATCGGGTCGCCGCCGAAGCCGCTGAACTCGAGGTCCTCGACGACGAGCTGATTCACCGGAGTGTCGGCCGGCCGAAGGGTCGCGGGAGCCGCCGCCTCGCGGGCCTCGCCGAGGGTGCGCTGCCAGAACGCGTCGAAGTCCGCGGGCTCATCGACGTCGGGACGGAAGACCTCGAGTTCGTCGAGGGGGAGATCGGTCAGAGCCACGGCAACACGGTAGCGGTTCGATCCCGGGTTGTCGAAACGCTTCCCCGCACGGCTTGCGTCGACGCGGATCAGCCCCTATCGTGATGTCGAAGCGTTTCGACGTCCTTTCCGGATGGGAGCGCTCTCAACAGACAACCGTGGGCGAGGACGCCCCCGACCCAAGGCATGGCACGATGACGACCACGACCCTGACCGAGACCATGGTCACGCAGCTCGACGAGGTCGAGAACCCGTCGCGCCGGCGTCGTCGACGCCGCGACCGGCAGCAGACGGGTGGACGCAAGTCCTACGGCATGTTCCTGTGCATCCTGCCGTTCATCGTCCTCGCCTTCCTGTTCTCCTACTTCCCGCTGTACGGCTGGATCTACTCCCTCTACGACTACAAGCCCGCCCTCGGGCTCGAGGGTAGCGAGTTCGTCGGACTGCAGTGGTTCCAGATGCTCGTCAGCTCACCGACTCAGGTCGCCCAGATCGCTCAGGTGATGATGAACACCCTCGCGATCAGCTTCCTCGGAATCGCCACGAGCGTCCTGCCGCTCGCCTTCGCGATCTTCCTCAACGAGATCCGCGCGCCCTGGTTCCGCAACGCCGTGCAGACCCTCACGACCCTGCCGAACTTCATCTCCTGGGTGCTCGTCTACATGATCGCCTTCTCGCTGTTCTCCAGCTCGGGCCTGGTGAACAACGTCCTCGGCGACTGGGGGCTGATCACCGCGCCGATCAAGTTCCTCGACACCAATGAGAACGTCTGGCTCACCATGACCCTCTGGAGCATCTGGAAGGGCCTGGGCTGGGGCGCGATCATCTACCTCGCCGCGATCGCCGGCATCGACCAGTCGCTGTACGAATCGGCGGAGATCGACGGCGCCGGGCGCTTCCAGAAGATGTGGTACATCACCCTGCCGCAACTCATGCCGACCTACCTCGTGCTCCTGCTGCTGTCGATCGCGAACCTCCTCAACAACGGCATGGAGCAGTACTACGTGTTCCAGAACGCGTTCAACAAGGAGTGGATCCAGGTCCTGGATCTGTACGTCTACAACATCGGCATGACGGGCAACAGCCTGTCGATGGCGACCGCGATCGGGATGCTGAAGAGCATCGTCTCGGTCATCCTCCTGTTCACCGTCAACGCCATCGCCAAGCGCGTGCGCGGCGAATCGATCGTCTGAGAGGCGCGACATGACCGCCCTGACCGCACCCCCGAAGCGCCCCGTCCGCCCGCAGCGGCCCACCCGACGTCCCGCCGAGCACCGTCACGGCGGCGACGTCCTCTTCGCGATCATCAATTACACGGTGTTCGCACTGCTCGTCGTGATCTGCGCCTACCCGTTCTACTACCTGATCATCAATTCCATCAGCGCGAACGACGTGTCCGCCCTCGGCGACGTCCGTCTGTGGCCGGTCGGACTCCATCTCGACAACTACAAAGAGGTCTTCCAGCTGAACGGCCTGCCGCTGGCGGCCGCGGTCAGCGTCGCGCGCACCGTGATCGGCACGGTCGCGACGGTGCTGGCATCGGCCTTCCTCGGCTTCATGTTCACGCAGAAGCGGATGTGGGCGCGCCAGTTCTGGTACCGCTTCGTCATCATCACGATGTACTTCAGCGCCGGCCTCATCCCCGTCTTCATCATCATGAAGAACCTCGGACTGACCAACAACTTCTGGGTCTACGTGCTGCCGTTCATCGTGCAGCCGTTCTTCATCATCCTCGTGAAGACGTTCGTGGAGTCCATGCCCGAGTCCCTGCAGGAGGCGGCGGAGCTGGACGGGGCGAACATCGTGCAGATCTTCTTCCGCATCTACCTGCCGAACATGACGCCGATCCTGGCGACCGTCGCGATCTTCTCCGCCGTGGCGCAGTGGAACAGCTTCCAGGACACCCTGATCTACATCACGGACCAGAGCCTGTACACGCTGCAGTACCTGCTCTACATGTTCATCAACCAGGCATCCAGCCTCGCCCAGGCCGCGCAGAACGCCGGCGGCGACCTCAGCGGCATCGTGTCCGCCGCGACCTCCCAGACGCCCACCTCCATCCGCATGACCGTGTCGGTGATCGTGGTCCTCCCGATCATCTTCATCTACCCCCTGTTCCAGCGCTTCTTCGTGAAGGGCATCATGCTGGGCGCCGTCAAGGGCTGACGGCGCTTCGCGCACCGAGAAAGGAAAGCAATGAAGCTGAAGAGGAAAGCCGCGCTCGGAGTGGTCGCACTCCTCGCCGTCGGCTCCCTGGCCGCCTGCACCGGCGAGCCGGCCGAGACCGACGAGGCGCAGGTCGACGCGTTCCCGACCGAGTGGGAGGAGGAGATCACGATCGACGTGTTCGACGGTCTCGCCAACTACATGGGCATGCAGGAGGGATGGTTCGGCGCGCTCGTCAAAGAGAAGTTCAACATGAACCTGAACATCATCGCCCCGAACGTCGCCGGCGGCGGCGACACGCTCTACAACACCCGTGTGTCCGCCGGAGACCTCGGCGATCTCATCGTCACCGACAAGGGTGAGAAGCTCGACGAGCTCGTGCAGGGTGGTCTCGTCCTGGATGCCGCGAAGTACTACCCCGCGATGGGCAACCTCGAGCGCTTCGACCGGGCCGTCGACCGACTCAATGACGGCAAGGACGGCGTCTACGCGTTCCCCGGCCAGGTCTCCAGCATCCCGCCGACCGAGCCCAGCGAGGGACTCGAGCCGACCTTCGGGGCCTATCTGCGCTGGGACCTCTACGCGGAACTGGGCTATCCCGAGATCAGCACTCTCGAGGACCTCCTCCCCGTTCTGAAGGGCATGCAGGACCTGCAGCCGACCGCCCCGAACGGGAAGAAGGTGTACGCCCTGAGCCTGTTCAAGGACTGGGACGGCAACATGATGAACAACGTCAAGCAGCCGATCACCTACTACGGCTACGACGAGCTCGGCTTCGCCCTCGCGAAGGCCGACGGGTCCGACTACCAGGGCATCCTCGACGACGACGGCGAGTACCACCGCGTTCTGGAGTTCTACAACGAGGCCTACCGCATGGGACTGGTCGACCCCGAGTCCACGACCCAGAACTACGACACGCTGTGGTCGAAATTCCAGAACGGCCAGGTGCTCTACTCGTGGTGGCCGTGGCTGGGCCAGGCCGCGTACAACACCGAGGACAACATGAACGCCGGCACCGGCTTCATGCTCGCCCCGATCGAGGACCAGACGATCTTCTCGTACGGCGCCGAGGCGTACGGCGGCAAGCAGGTCTTCGCGATCGGCTCTCAGGCCGAGGACCCCGAGCGCATCGCCGCCTTCATCGACTGGCTGTACTCCACCGAGGGCACCTACACCAACAACAGCCAGACCCAAGGCGCCGCAGGCCCCGAGGGACTCACCTGGGAGATGGGCGACGACGGCCAGCCGCAGCTGACCGAGTTCGGCCAGGAGGTCTTCCTCACCGGTGACGCCACGGTTCCCGAGGAGTGGGGCGGCGGCAGCTACATCGACGGCACGTCGACACTGAACATCAGCGCAGTGCTGCCGAACGACGTCGACGAGAACACCGGCCTGCCGTACAACTACCAGTTCTGGCCGCACTACCAGGAGCTCACGCAGAACGACCTGCGCGCCGACTGGTCCGCGCACATGGACGATGCGACCTCGACCATGGAGTACCTGAAGGCCAACGACCAGCTGCTCGTCGCGCCGGGGGCGAGCTACACGGCTCCGGCCGACGATTCGCAGACCGAGGCCCTGCGCAACCAGGTCAAGGCCGTGATCGTGCAGTACTCGTGGCAGGCGACCTTCGCCGAGAGCGAGTCGGACTTCGACAAGCTCTGGTCCGAGCTGCAGGAGACCGCCAAGGGACTCGGCTACGAGGACGTCCTCGCCGTCGATCTCGAGCGCGCCGAGGAGCAGAACGACGCCCGCATCGCGGTCGCGGAGGAGTTCGCCGAGTAAGAACGGCGTCACCTCACGAGAAGGGGCCGGGCGCACGCTCGGCCCCTTCGTCGTGCCCGAGGCCCTGTTCAGCTGCGACGTGCGAACACGGAACGGAACAGGAACGCCGTCGCGTACGCGCCGACGGAGAAGCCGATCGTCACGAGGATCACCCCGAACAGCGGGAACACGATCGTGATGCACACCAGCGCGATCGGGATGAGGAGGATCCCGAGCATCCGCACCGGCTCGGCAGCGGGCAGCAGCAGTGCGTTCTTGAGCGTCTGGCGGAACGGCGCGGCGTACACGGCCGTGAGCGCCATGGCGAACAGGAAGGCCGCGAACAGGTACACCGCCGCCAGAGTGGCGACGACCGTCGCCGCGCCCGCGAGCACACTCGGATGCGACGCCCAGAAGATCGCGCTCGCCGCGAGCAGCAGAAACGGCACGCCCAGGCACAGCCCGAGCAGCGTCGCGCGCACGAAGTTGCGTCCGAACGCCGGGAAGAAGTCCTTCACCGGACGCCCGCTCTCATCGTCCGAATAGCGGATCGTGACCTCGTACAGGGCGCTGGTCGCGGCCGGGATCGTGACGACCGGCAGGCACGTCACGAGGTACATCACGTTGAGCGCGACGAAGCCGAGGAACGACGACATCCCCTGCAGAGACCTGCTCTCCGGATCGATCCTCATGCGCCCGTGGCGGATGCTGCGGCATCCGCTGCCGATTCCAGCTGGGGTGCGAGCAACTGGACGGGCGGGAGCTCCTCGCCCTCCAGCAGGCTCATGATCGCGCGCGTGGCGGTCGCGCCGAGCTCTTCCGCCGGGATGTCGATGCTGTCGGTCAGCGTCGGCACGGTGCGCGCCACGTCGGCGGGGCACAGGGCGATGACGTCCAGCTCCCGCCCGGTCTCGCCCGAGCTCAACCGCCCCGCGACGTAGGGGAGCGCGCCCTCGTTATGGAACAGGATGCCGGTGACCTCTGGCCGCTCCGCCAGCACGGCGTCCACCACGGCGACCGCCTCCTGGCTGCTCGGGCAGGCGTGCACGCGGGCCTCGAGTCCGAGCTCCTCGGCGGCTGCGAGGAAGCCGCGATTCAGGCGATCCGAGTAGGACGTGTGGCGCGCCATGACCTCCGCAGGAGCGCCCAGCAGGGCGACGTGCTTGTGCCCGAGCCGCGCGAGCCGCTCCGCCGCCAGCCGGCCGGCGGCCTCGAAGTCGAAGTCGACGCACGCGATGCCGTCCGCACCGGCGGGGAGGCCGATGAGCAGCGCGGGAGCGTCGAGCTCCTCGAGCGTCGCGATGCGCGGGTCGTCGGATTCGACGTCCATCACCAGCAGGGCGTCGACCATGGACGCCCGCGCGGCGCGGCTGAGGCCCGCGGCGTCGTCGCTCGTCAGCAGCAGGATGTCGTACTGGTGCGCTCGGGCCTCCCGCACGACGCCGGCGACGATCTCCATGATCACGTGCACGTCGACGCCGGCGCGCAGCGGCGCCTGCAGGCCGATGACGTTGGTCGAACGGGACGCGAGGGACCGGGCGCTGGCGTGCGGGCTGTACTTCAGGTCCGCGATGGCCTGCTCCACGCGCTCCCTGGTCTCCTGCGAGATCGTCCTCTTCCCGCTCATCACGTAGGACACGGTGGATATCGACACACCGGCGGCGTGTGCGACATCGGCGATGGTCACCATCTCGGCTCCTTCGGCTCGATGATCGTCGGTTCTTCCGGATGCAGCGTGAGCTCGGTCTCGGGCAGACCGGGGCCGGACAGCATCACGGCGCGCTCGGCCTCGGATCGCAGCTGCACGCGCACGACGCGGTGCTCGCGCCATTCGACGTCCACGCGGATGCCGCCCCGGCCGCGGAGCCCGCGCACGGCGCCGTCCGGCCAGTCCGGCGGCAGCGCGGGCAGCACGTGGAGCCGGCGCCGCGCGCCGTCGAGCTCGTGCGAGTGCAGCAGCGCCTCGGCGACGCCGGCGGTGAGGCCGAGGTTCCCGTCGATCTGGAACGGCGGATGCGCGCTGAACAGGTTGTCGTAGAGTCCGCCGCGCTGGCCCACGGCGTCCTGTGCCGGACGCAGCGAGAGTCCGAGCTGATCCTGCACACGCTCGCCGTCGCCGAGGCGCGCCCACATCGCCAGGCGCCAGGCCAGCGCCCACCCTGTCGATTCCGCTCCGCGCGACAGGATGGTCGTCGCGGCGGCCTCGGCAAGCTCGGGCGTGCGCCGGGGCGTCAAGGTCCCGAGGGGATACAGGCCGACCAGATGCGACAGGTGCCGGTGCCGCGGCTCGGCGTCGACGAGGTCGCGATCCCACTCCGCGAGTCGGCCGTCCGGCAGGACGCGCGGGTCCGGGAGCATCGCCGTGACCCGGTCGAGCTCGGCGAGCCAGGAGGGCGAGAGACCGAGCACGCCCGCAGCCTCCGCGCACGCAGCGGCGAGGGCGCGCAGCAGGGCGACATCCATCGTGGTCGACTCGCCCAGCGCGCGGGGGATCCCCGCGGCGTCCAGGAACCGGTTCTCGGGCGACGTGGACGGACTCGTCCACGCCCGCGATCCGTCCGTGCGGATCCAGCTCAGCGCGAAGCGCGCGGAGCCCTCGAGTACGGGCCAGATCTCCGTGGCCAGGCGCTCGAGGTCCTCATCGAACGCGTAGGCGTCCCACAGCTGAAGACTCAGCCACACGCCGCCCATCGGCCAGAACGCCCAGGCGGGATCGCCCGAGCCGGCGCCGACCGGTGCGGCGTGCCCCCAGGCGTCCGAGTTGTGGTGGAGCACCCAGCCGTCCGCCCCGTGCAGTTCGCGTGCGACGACGCGCCCCGTGGTCGCCGCGACCCGTGCGACGAAACGGCGCAGGGGCGCCCCGCACTCCGAGAGGCCCGTGACGTCGGCCGGCCAATAGGCCATCTCGAGGTTGATGTTCGAGGTGTACGCGCTCGACCAGGGGCCGGGCAGCTCGGCGTTCCACAGCCCCTGGAGGGTCAGCGGGACCGACGCCTCCCGGGAGGACGAGAGCAGCAGATAGCGACCGTAGTGGAACGCCAGGGCGGCGAGGCCCGCGTCCGGACGCTCCTGCGCCCTCGCGATGCGTTCGGGGGCGGTGAGCTCGCGGGCCCCGTCCGCGGACGGCAGTTCGAGCGCGCACCGTGTGTACAGCGCCTGATGCGCGCGGACATGAGCGGCCCGCAGATCCTCGATCGCGGCATCGCGCGACGGCACCGCCGCCCGCGCGAGCGCATCGCGCTCGTCATCCGGTTCGCCGGGCAGCGACGGTGCTGTCGCGGTGCCGATGAGCAGGACGTGCTCGCGCGCGGGTTCTGTCGTCAGGATGCCGTCGGACGATGTCGCCGCCACGGCGGAGCGCACGGTGACGGCGCCGGTGCGCCCCCGTTCCTCGTCGTATCGGATCGGCTCGGGGGGATGCTCGTGCCCGGGGGCGACGTCGACCGGAAGGTGCCACTCGACGACCAGGGCGTTCGCGACGTGATCGGTGCGGCGGTGGCGCAGCTCTCCCGCGATGCGGACCCGCAGCTGGACGGGCTGCTCGGCGATCACACGGTGGACGATCGCGTTCGCCGCGGCATCCGTCCAGGTCTCGTGACGCACGGAGCCGGTCTCCGAGCGGTATTCGTGCGCGGCGACGGCGGTGCGCAGATCCAGTTGGCGCCGGAGGGAGGCGTCGTCGGCCCGGATACCGAGCACCTCCACGTCCACGTGCCCGAGCGGCAGGAACGCCTGCACCCACGGTGTCTGCTGGGACTGCACCAGGCGCTCGGCCTCGTCGGCGTCGCCGCGGGCGATCGCCTCGGCGGCTGCATCCAGCGCGGACCGGCCCGGAGCGCCGATGCCGCGCAGCGGGTCGGCGTCCGCGACGCCGGACCACGCGGTGATGTCGTTCAGCCACAGCCGCTCGCCCGCGAGGCGGCCTTCGCACATGGCACCGCGCGTGCCGTCCCCGACCGGGTACGCGTCTGTCCATCGCGCGGCGGGCCGGTCGTGCTGCAGGACGTGGAGATCGTCGCGAGCCGCGATGCGCTCCGCGTCGGTGGGGTGGGGGAGGTCGTCGGTGGCGTCGGCCTGCGGGGCACGGCGGGGATGTGAGAGGTCGTCGGTGGCCTCGATGTGCGGGGTGCGGGCAGGAAGGGGGAGGTCGTCGGTGACCTCGATGTGCGGGGTGCGGGCAGGAAGGGGGAGGTCGTCGGTGACCTCGATGGACAGCAGCACGTGGCTAGTATATGGTCTCGTTGTTGAAACGCTTCGACAACTCGATCCAGAACCGGAAACCCATGTCAACGACGACTTCGGCACGCCGTGCCTTCGACACGCTGATCGCCGAGCGCGGACTCGGCTTCGGCGGCGACTACAACCCCGAGCAGTGGCCGGCGGAGGTGTGGCGCGAGGACGTGGCACTGATGCGGGAAGCCGGCGTGAACCTCGTCACCGTCGGCGTGTTCAGCTGGGCCGTGATCGAGCCCGTCCCCGGCGCCCGCGAGTGGGCGTGGCTGGACGAGGTGCTCGACCTGCTGCACGCCGGAGGCATCGCGGTCGACCTCGCGACGCCGGTCGCCTCTCCGCCGCCGTGGCTCGGCATCCGGCACCCCGAGACCCTGCCGGTGGACCGGGACGGTGTGCGTCTGATAGCCGGCTCCCGCAACCAGTTCTCCCCGGCGTCCCGGGTGTACCGGGAGCACGCCGCGGCCCTCACGCGCGACCTCGCCGAGCGGTACGCGCAGCATCCGGCGGTGCGGATGTGGCACGTCGGAAACGAGTACGGCCAGATCGATCACGGCGACGAGGCGGCGCGCGAGTTCCGCCGCTGGCTGCGCGATCGCTACGGCACGATCGCGGCGCTCAACGAGGCCTGGGGGACCGCATTCTGGTCGCAGCGCTATGCGGAATTCGAGGAGATCCTTCCTCCGCGCCGCATGCCGTACCTGGTGAACCCGACGCAGTCCCTGGACTTCCGTCGGTACAGCTCCGACCAGCTGGAGGACTGTTATCGGGAGCTGCGCGATGTCATCCGCGCGGCCGGCGCGACCCAGCCGATCACGACCAACTTCATGGGCTTCCACGCGCTCACCGACTACTGGTCGTGGGCGGGCGAGGTCGATGTGGTCTCGGACGACCAGTACCCGGACCCGGCTTCCGCCGACTCCCCGGCATCCATAGCGCTCGTGCAGGACCTCATGCGATCCCTCGGCGGCGGGCGGAGCTGGGTGCTCATGGAGCAGGCCATCAGCGCCACGTCGTGGCGCGAGCACAACCTCCCGAAATCCCCGCTGCGCGCACGTCGCGATTCGCTGCAGGCCGTGGCGCGCGGCGCAGATGCCGTCTGCTACTTCCAGTGGCGTCAGGCCAGGGCGGGCGCCGAGCGCTTCCACTCGGCCATGCTCCCGCACGCCGGCGCCGATTCCGACGTGTTCCGCGGAGTCGTGCAGCAGGGGGAGGATCTGCGCCGTCTGGCGCCCGTCGCGGGTGCAGGCATCCAGGCCGAGGTCGCGATCCTGTTCGACTGGCCGTCCTGGTGGGCGGGCGAGGAGCCGGCCCGGCCGACCGAGCGACTGAGCACGTTGACCGAGCTCGGACGCTGGTACCGAGAGCTGTGGCGTCGCGGCGTCGCGGCGGACCTCGTGTCCCCGGCATCCGACCTCTCGCGCTACCGCGTCGTCCTCGTGCCGCACTCCTACATCGTCCGGCCGAGTACCGCGACGGCACTGCGCGATGCGGTCGGCTCGGGGGCGCAGATCGTCGTCGGGGCGTTCAGCGGCGTCGCGGACGAGAACGCGCACGTGCTCACCGGGCGCTCGCCCGTGCTGCTGCGCGAGCTTCTCGGCGTGAGCGGGGAGGAGTGGGGCGCGGTCCCGGATTCCGGCAGCGCACTGGTCTTCGACGAGAGCTGGGCGGCCGGTCGAGACGTCGAGGCCCCCGGCGCGAGCATCCTCGCGGAACGCCTGCGAGTGGACGGGGCCGACGTCCTCGCCCGGCACGCCGACGGCGACCTCGCCGGGGTCCCCGTTCTCACACGGCACGGCGTCGGCGACGGAACCGCCTGGTACCTCGGCGCGATCGTGGACGACGGCAGCCTGTCGGCCCTGATCGGAGACGTGCTCGGCACCGCCGGGATCAACTCGGCGCTCGGGGGCCGGGCGGAGATGCTTCCGGACGGCCTGGAGGCCGTCCGGCGCGGGGACGTCCTGTTCCTGCTGAACCACTCCGATCGTCACATCGACATCGACATCGACATCGCGGAGGGCGGGACGCGCGTCGACCTGCTCACCGGAGAGAAGACCGACCGCACCGTGGGCATCGCGCCCGGCGACGTGCGGGCACTGACAGAAAGGCGCACCTGGTGAAGTTCACCGACGGCTATTGGCTGACCCGACCGGGGCTGACTCCCCTCTACGCGACGCAGGTCGACGACATCCGCATCGATCCGGATGCCGGGACCCTCACGGTCTTCGCGCCGACGACCGTGATCCGCCACCGTGGAGACACCCTCAACCGTCCGATGCTGACCGTGACGTTCTCGTCCCCGGCATCCGGGGTCGTGAAGGTGCGCGTCCAGCGGCATGCCGGGCGCGTCCACCGGGGCCCGGACTTCGAGACGTTCCCCGAGGCAGGGTTCGTGCCGGCGGTCTCGGTCGACGACGCCCAGGGCGTGCTGGAGACCGGCGATCTGCGCGTGGTCGTCTCGCGCACCGGCGACTGGGAGGTGCGCTTCGAGCAGGGCGGGCGCGTGCTCACCCGGTCGCTGCCGCGCTCCATCGGTCACTTCACGGCCGACGGCTCGTTCCGTCCGGACAGCGGGCCGGCGGCCCAGGCCGGAGACACCTGGATGCATCAGCAGCTGTCCATCGAGCCGGGCGAGCGCGTGTACGGGTTCGGCGAGCGCTTCGGCGCCTTCGCGAAGAACGGGCAGGTCATCGATTCCTGGAACGCGGATGGCGGCACTTCCAGCGAGCAGTCCTACAAGTCGGTGCCGTTCTATCTGACCAGCCGCGGCTACGGCGTCCTCGTGGACACCCCCGACCGGGCCTCGTTCGAGGTCGGCAGCGAGGTCAACTCCCGCGTGCAGTTCTCGGTGCCGGGGGAGACCCTGGACTACTACCTGTTCGCGGGTCCGACTCCCAAGGACGTGCTCGAGCGGTATACGGCCTTCACGGGCCGGCCCGCGCGGGTCCCCGCCTGGTCGTTCGGCCTGTGGCTGACGACCTCGTTCACCGCCGAGTACGACGAGGCGACGGTCAACGGGTTCATCGACGGCTTCGCCGAGCGCGACCTGCCGCTGAGCGTGTTCCACTTCGACTGCTTCTGGATGCGCGAGTTCCAGTGGACCGACTTCGAGTGGGACCCGCGGATGTTCCCGGATCCGGAGGGGCAACTGGCCCGGCTGCACGAGCGCGGCCTGAAGGTCTCCGCGTGGATCAACCCCTACATCGCGCAGCGTTCGAAGCTGTTCGCCGAGGCGGCCGAGAAGGGATATCTGCTCAAGCGGACCGACGGCGGCGTCTGGCAGTGGGACCTCTGGCAGGCGGGGATGGGGATCGTCGACTTCACGAATCCCGAGGCGGCGGACTGGTACGTCGGTCACATCGAACGGCTCATGGATCAGGGCGTCGACACGTTCAAGACCGACTTCGGCGAGCGGATCCCCGCCGAGGGCGTCGAGTGGTTCGACGGATCCGATCCCGCCCGCATGCACAACCACTACCCGCGGCTGTACAACGAGGTCGTCTTCCGCGCGCTCGAGCGTCGGCGCGGCACCGGGCAGGCCGTGCTGTTCGCGCGCTCGGCGACCGCGGGCACGCAGCAGTTCCCGGTGCACTGGGGCGGGGACAGCGACTCCAGCTTCCTGTCGATGGCCGAGTCGCTGCGCGGCGGGCTGTCGCTCGCGATGAGCGGGTTCGGGTACTGGAGCCACGACATCGGCGGCTTCGAGGGGACGCCGGACGCCGGGCTGTTCAAGCGGTGGCTGGCGTTCGGGCTGCTCTCCTCGCATTCGCGGCTGCACGGCTCGAGCTCGTTCCGCGTCCCGTGGCAGTTCGATGAGGAGGCCGTGGAGGTCACCCGTCTGTTCACGAAGCTGAAGATGCGGCTCATGCCGTATCTCGCCGGGGCAGCCGCGCAGGCGGCGTCGTCGGGCATCCCGATGATGCGCCCGATGGTGCTGGAGTTCCCGGACGATCGGAGCGGCTTCGACGCCGACACGCAGTACATGCTGGGCGACGCGCTGCTGGTCGCGCCCGTCTTCGACGCGGCGGGCGACGTCGAGTACTACCTGCCCGCTGGGGCATGGACATCCCTCATCGACGGATCGGTCGTCGACGGACGGCGCTGGGTGCGCGAGACGCACGATCACCTCTCGGTACCGCTGCGCGTGCGCCCGGGGACCGTACTGCCGTGGGGCGCGGTCGACGATCGCCCGGACTACGACTGGGCCGACGGCGTCACGCTGCGCTGCTTCGAGCTGCCGGACGGTCATGACGCCGTGACGACCGTGCCAGGGCACGACGGTGCTCCGGCGACGACGTTCCGGGTCCGTCGGTCCGGGAACCGCATCACGGCGAGCAGCACGGATGCCACGGCATCCTGGTCTCTGTCGGCGGGCGGTGCATCGGCGACCGCTCAGGGAGCAGGCGAACTGGAGATCACGATCGGGGAGGAGAGCTGATGCTGTTCCGCGATGTCACCGCGTCCGTCGCCGACCGGGCGGCCGACCTGCTCGCGCGGCTCACCCCCGAGGAGCGTCTCGCGATGCTCCACCAGGCGGCGCCCGCGATCGAACGGCTCGGCGTCCCGGAGTACCGCACGGGCTGCGAGGCGCTGCACGGGGCCGCCTGGCTCGGCACCGCCACCGTCTTCCCGCAGCCGGTCGGACTGGCCGCCACCTGGGACACCGACCTCGTCGAGCGCGTCGGAGAGGTCGCGGCGACCGAGGTGCGCGCCAAGCGCGCCGAGAACCCGCTCGTGAGCCTGAACGTGTGGGCGCCGGTCGTGAACACGCTGCGCCACCCCGGGTGGGGCCGCAACGAGGAGGGCTACTCGGAGGACCCGCACCTCACCGGGCACTTCGGGGCGGCGTACTCGCGCGGACTGCGCGGATCGCACGAGCGGGTGTGGCGGACCGTCCCGGCGCTCAAGCACTTCCTCGCGTACAGCAATGAGACGGACCGCTCGGCGACGTCGTCGAACATGTCGCTGCGCACCCTGCACGAGGAGGAGCTGCCGGCGTTCCGCGAGCCGATCGAATCCGGAGCGGCCGGCAGCATGATGCTGGCCTACAACCAGGTCAACGGCACCCCCGCGCACACGCAGCCCGAGCTGGTCGCCGAGGCGCGCAGCTGGGCTCCCGGATCGCTTGCGGTCGTGTCGGATGCCGGGGCGCCCACGTTCGTCGTCTCGGTGCAGGGAGCGCAGCCCGACATGACGCACGCGGCCGCCGCGCTCGTGAGAAGCGGCATGGACTCGTTCACGGACAACGACGCGGATGCGCGGCCGACCTTGACCAATCTGGGGGCGGCGCTCGAGGCCGGGCTGCTGGACCGGTCCGACTTGGACCGCGCGGCGCTGCGCCTGCTCGAGATGCGCGTGCGCTCCGGCGAGTTCGACGGCGATGACGATCCGTATGCCGGAATCGGCATGGACGCGATCGACACGCCCGGTGCCCGGGAGCTTGCTCGCGAGGCGGCCGCGGCGGGCGTCGTCGTGCTGCGCGACGACGCCGGCGTGCTCCCGCTGGCCGCGCCGAGATCGATCGCCGTCATCGGCCCGCTCGCCGACCTCGTGCTCACCGACTGGTACTCCGGGACGCCGCCGTACGCGGTCGGCGTCGCCGCCGGTCTCGCGGAGCGGTATCCGGACGCCGAGGTGACGATCGAGACCGGCGCCGACACCGTGGCCCTGCGGGCGACGGGCGGCGGCGGATTCCTGACCTCGGACGCCACCGGCGCGCACGTGGCCGCGGTGGGCGCATCCGCGTCGGAGGAGGCTCTGTGGGACGTCACGGACTGGGGCGACGGGATCCTCACCCTGCGCTCGCACGCGTCGGGGCGCCTGCTCACCGGCGGTGCCTGGCCCGTGCGCGCGGATGCTGAGCGGGTCGGTGGCTGGGTCGTGCAGGAGAGCTTCCGCAGGCACGTGCACGCCGACGGCACGTGGTCGCTGCTGCACCTCGGGTCCGGTCGCTGGCTGCGCGTCTCGCGCGAGGTCGGGATCGTCCTCGCCGAGGGCGTGACGTTCGACGCCGCCGAACGCTTCGCCGTGCGGACGGTGCGATCCGGGGCGCAGGCGGTGGCGGATGCCGCAGCATCCTCGGACCTCGCCGTGGTGGTGGTCGGCAACGACCCGCACCTCGCCGGACGCGAGACCGAGGACCGCCCGCACCTGTACCTTCCCGAGGCGTCGACGGGCATCTGGCGCACGGCGCAGGAGACCGGGACGCCGACCGTGCTCACGATCGTGTCGAGCTATCCGTACATCCTGGGCGACGCGGATTCCGCCCCGACCGTGGTGTGGTCGAGCCATGCCGGGCAGGAGCTCGGGCACGGCATCGCGGACGTGCTCAGCGGCGACGTCTCCCCGACAGGGCGGCTCGCACAGTCCTGGCCCGCCGACCCGGCTCAGGCGGGCGACCTGTTCGACTACGACACGCAGCGGCAGCGGGCCACCTACCGGCACCAGCCGGAGCCCTACGCGTTCGCGTTCGGTCACGGGCTGACGTACGCCGACGTCGCGTACCTGGAGGTGTCGCTCGATGCGGCCTCGGTGCCGGCACCGGCGCCGACGCATCGGCATCCGGCGTTCGGGCGCCCCGGCGAGGTCACCGCGACCGTCCGGATCGCGAACCGCGGCGAACGGGCGGCCGAGGAGCTCGTCCAGGTCTACGGGCTGGCGCCCGAGGGGCTGCCCGTGCCGCCGGCGCGGAGACTGCTGCTCGGATACCGTCGCGTGCGGATCGAGCCGGGGGAGACCCGCGAGGTCGAGATCTCCTTCGAGGTCGCACGCCTCGCGGTGTGGGACGAATCGCTGCGTCTCGAGGGCGCGGTCGACGACTGGCTGCATCGCGGCGCGCTGCGGGTGCAGCCGGGTGAGTACCGCATCGCCGCCGGTCCGTCGGCCGATGCCCTGTCGGCGGAGGCCGTCCTCGCCATCCGATGACCCGCCCAGGGGTTCTGCGACACTTCTCCGCGTATGCGACAGGAACGAACTGGCGCGGATGCCGAAAGGTGGCGCGGAACCCTCGAGCGTGCTCGGGCACGGGCGCGGATAGCATGGATGCCGTGACCACCGTCGAGCCCACGCGTCCGCTGTCCCCGTACCGGGAGATCGATCGGGCGGAGTGGGCGAGACTCGCCGCCGATCTCGACCAGCCGCTGAGCGAGACCGAGGTCGTCGAGATCCGCGGGATCGGGGACCGCCTCGATCTCACCGAGGTGCGCGAGGTGTACCTGCCGCTCAGCCGGCTGCTCAGCCTGTACGCGACATCGACCAAGCGCCTCGGCGCCGCGACCAGCGCCTTCCTGCAGGAGGAGGACACCACCACGCCGTTCGTCGTCGGCGTCGCGGGATCCGTCGCCGTGGGCAAGTCGACCATCGCGCGCCTGCTGCGCGAGCTGATGAGCCGCTGGCCCGGCACGCCGCGGGTCGAGCTCGTGACCACCGACGGGTTCCTCTATCCGAACGCCGAGCTGGAGCGCCGCGGGCTCATGGAGCGCAAGGGCTTCCCGGAGTCGTACGACCGGCGCGCCCTGATCTCCTTCCTGACCGAGGTGAAGTCCGGAGCAGCCGAGGTTCGTGCCCCGTTCTACTCCCACATGCGGTACGACATCGTGCCCGACGCGCACGTCGTGGTGCGGCGTCCCGACGTCGTGATCGTCGAGGGTCTGAACGTGCTGCAGCCCCCTCCGGCACCCAACGACGTCGCCGTGAGCGACCTGTTCGACTTCTCGATCTTCGTGGACGCCGACACCGACCACATCGCGAGCTGGTACGTCGATCGCTTCCTGGCGCTGCGCCAGGGGGCGTTCAGCAACCCGTCCTCGTACTTCAACGTGTTCGCGCACCTCACCGACGAGGAAGCGGTCCAGACTGCGATGGGGTACTGGAACGACATCAACATGCCGAACCTGGTCGAGAACGTCATGCCGACCAAGCACCGCGCGACCCTCGTGCTGAGCAAGGGCGCCGACCACGCCGTGGAGAGCGTGCTGCTCCGCAAGGTTTGATAGGCGACGGGTCAATGCGCGCAGCGCGTTGAGGCGTCGCCTATCAAGGTTGAGCGAGCGCCAGCGAGCCGAAACCTGTGTCCTGTGTCGAGGTCGAGCTTCACACACCGGGGCTCATATTGTTCGGAACCCTCGCAAAAATCCCCGCTTACCCTTGTCCTCATGTGTGGAATCGTCGGATACGTGGGCCCGCGCCCCAGCCAGGACATCCTTCTCGCCGGTCTTGCCCGTCTCGAGTACCGCGGCTACGACTCCGCGGGGATCGCCGTCATCGATGAGGACGGCGCGCTCGGCATGCGCAAGAAGGCCGGCAAGCTCGGCATCCTGCGCGATTCGCTGTCGGACAGCCCGCTCGCCGACGGCACCACAGGGATCGGGCACACGCGCTGGGCCACCCACGGCGGCCCCACGGATGTCAACGCGCACCCGCACCTCGCCGACGACGACCGCCTGGCGGTCATCCACAACGGGATCATCGAGAACTTCGCGGCTCTGCGCGACGAGCTCGCCGCCGAGGGCGTGAGCTTCCGCAGCGAGACCGACACCGAGGTCGCCGCTGCCCTCCTCGGTCGGGAGTACGCGAGCAACGGCGGCGACCTGCAGCTCGCGTTCCGCAACGTCGTCAACCGCCTCGAGGGCGCGTTCACGCTGCTCGCGATGCACCAGGATCAGCCGGGGCTCGTGGTGGGCGCGCGGCGCAACTCGCCGCTCGTGATCGGGCTCGGCGAAGGGGAGAACTTCCTCGGATCCGACGTCGCGGCCTTCGTCGAGCACACCCGCAAGGCGCTGGCGATCGGTCAGGACCAGATCGTCGCGATCACGCCGGACGCCGTCACCGTCACGGACTTCGCCGGCACCCCGGTGGAGGCCGAGCCCTTCGAGGTCTCCTGGGATGCCGCGGCCGCCGAGAAGGGCGGCTGGCCGAGCTTCATGGCGAAGGAGGTCGCCGAGCAGCCCGAGGCCGTGGCGAACACGATCCGCGGACGCATCCAGGACGGGGCGGTCGTCATCCCCGAGCTGGACGGCCTGGACGACCTGTTCACCGGCATCAACCGCGTCATCATCACCGCGTGCGGCACGGCGTCCTACGCCGCCCTCGTCGGCAAGTACGCCATCGAGCAGTGGGCGCGCGTCGCGGTCGACGTCGAGCTCGCGCACGAGTTCCGCTATCGCGACCCCGTGATCGGCGCCGAGACGCTCGTCGTCTCGATCAGCCAGTCGGGCGAGACCATGGACACGCTGATGGCCGTCAAGTACGCGCGCGAGCGCGGCGCGAAGACGCTGTCGATCTGCAACACCCAGGGGGCGACGATCCCGCGCGAGTCCGATGCGGTCGTCTACACGCACGCCGGTCCCGAGGTCGCGGTCGCCTCGACGAAGGCGTTCTCGGCGCAGATCACGGCTCTGCTGCTGCTCGGGCTACACATGGGACGCGTGCGCGGCGCGATCGCGGACGCCACCGCCGACGTCGCCGAGCTGCAGGCGCTGCCGGAGAAGGTCGCCAAGGTCCTCGAGGAGGAGCAGGAGCACGTCGCCCAGCTCGCGAGCTGGATGGCGGACACCCGCTCGGTGCTGTTCCTGGGACGCCACGTGGGCTATCCGATCGCGCTCGAGGGCGCCCTCAAGCTCAAGGAGATCTCGTACATCCACGCCGAGGGCTTCGCGGCCGGCGAGCTCAAGCACGGACCGATCGCGCTGATCGAGCCCGGTCAGCCGGTGTTCGTGCTCGTGCCGTCGCCGCGTCACTCGGCGCTGGTGCACGCCAAGGTGGTCTCGAACATCCAGGAGATCCGCGCGCGCGGCGCCCGCGTGATCGTCGTGGCCGAGGAGGGCGATGCAGCGGTGCTGCCCTTCGCCGACGAGGTCATCCGCATCCCGCTGGCCGGCGCGCTGTTCGAGCCGCTGCTCGCGGTCGTGCCGCTGCAGATCTTCGCGATGGCGCTGGCCACGGCGAAGGGCCTGGACGTCGACCAGCCGCGCAACCTGGCCAAGTCCGTCACCGTGGAGTGACCCGGCCCGGCCCCCGGAGTGACGGGGACCGCGGGGCGTGGGCCGACGGCGTCCCGGGTAGGCTGAACCGGTGATCATCGGGACCGGCATCGACATCGTCGACATCGCGCGATTCGAGCGCACGGTCACGCGGACTCCGCGGCTCATGGAGCGCCTGTTCGCCCCGGCGGAGCGGACGCTGCGCCTGCCGTCCCTGGCGGCGCGCTACGCCGCGAAGGAGGCGCTGATCAAGGCCCTCGGCGGCTCGGACGGTGTGCACTGGATCGACATCGAGATCGCCTCCGAGGCATCCGGCCGTCCGCGCTTCGACCTCAGCGGCACCACCGCCGAGGTCGTCGCCGACCGTGGCATCCTCACCCTCCACCTGTCCCTGAGCCACGACGCCGGTCTCGCCGCCGCGTTCGTCGTGGCGGAAGGAGTGCCGTTGTGACCGTTCCGTTCCGAGAGGCGAGGATCGACCTCGACGCGATCGCCGACAACGTGCGCCACGTGCGGGCGCTCACCGGGGTCGAGGTCATCGCGGTGGTCAAGGCGGATGCCTACGGGCACGGCGCTGCGACGGCAGCCGTGGCGGCGCTGTCGGGAGGCGCGACGCGGCTGGGCGTGGCCGAGATCGCCGAGGCCCTCGACCTCCGGCGGCAGGGTGTCCACGCCCCGATCCTGGCCTGGCTGCACAAGCCGGGGGAGAGCTTCGTCGAGGCGGCGGCGGCCGGCATCGAGGTCGGGATCTCGTCCTTCGACCAGTTGGAGGCGGCGGCGACCGCGGCATCCGTCGACCGGCCCGTCGGCATCCATCTCAAGCTCGAGACCGGGCTGAGCCGCAACGGCATCGCCCCGGGCGACTGGTCGCGCGTCTTCGCGGAGGCCGCCCGGCTGGAGCGCATCGGCCGAGTCCGCATCGTCGGCCTCTTCAGCCACCTCTCCAACACCTCCCCGCAGGACGACAGGACCGCTCTGGGCCGCTTCGAGCAGGGCGTGACGGCGGCCGCGTCCTTCGGCATCCATCCCGAGATCCGGCACATCGCGGCCACGGCTGCCGCGATCGACCTCCCCGAGACGCGCCTGGACGCGGTCCGCATCGGCATCGGGCTGTACGGACTGTCTCCGTTCGACGACCGTTCCTCTGGCGAGCTGGGACTGCGGCCGGCGATGACCCTGCGTGCCTCGGTCGCCGCGGTGCGTCGGGTTCCGGCCGGCACCGGCGTCTCGTACGGATACGCGCACCGCACGGACCACGACACCACCCTCGCCCTCGTGCCGCTCGGCTACGCGGACGGCGTGCCGCGGCAGGCGTCCGGCCGCGGTCCGGTGACGATCGGCGGCCGGCGCTTCACCGTCGCCGGCCGCATCGCGATGGATCAGTTCGTCGTCGACGTCGGCGACGCGCACGTGGCCGTCGGCGACGAGGTGGTGCTGTTCGGCGACCCCACGCTCGGCGTCCCGTCGGCGACCGAGTGGGCGAACGCGGCGGGGACGATCAACTACGAGATCGTCACACGAATCGGTCCGCGCGTGCCGAGGCGCGGCGCATGAGCGTGGATCCGGCCTTCCTCGGCCGCCGAGAGATCGCCACGGCGGACGACATGGAGCACCTGGGGCTGCGTATCGGGGAGCAGCTGAAGCCCGGCGACCTGCTGGTCCTGACGGGCCCGCTCGGCGCGGGCAAGACGACCTTCACGCGCGGTCTCGCCGAGGGGCTCGGCGTCCGCGGGCCGGTGCAGAGCCCAACCTTCGTGATCGCCCGCACCCACCCGTCGCTGGTCGGGCGGGCGCCGCTCGTGCACGTGGACGCCTACCGGCTCGGCTCCGCCGCCGAGCTCGACGACCTCGACATCGACTTCGCGCGCTCCGTGGTCGTGATCGAGTGGGGCAGGGACATGGCGGATGCCGTGGCGGATGCATGGTGGGACATCGAGCTCTCCCGCCCCGTCGGCGGGGCCGACGGCGTCGCGGATGACGAGCTGGACGCCGACGCGCCGCGCATCGTCGAGATCAGCCGCGTCGAGCGCGCCTGATCGCCTCGGCGAGTGCGGCTTCGACGGCCGCTCCTCCCGCTCCGGCGTCGGCGGCGGAGGACGCGTTCTCGACGCCGACGGCGTCCACGATCTCGGCGCGCTGGATGCGGGTCTCCCTCGGAGCCTGGATGCCGATGCGCACGCTGTCGCCCTTCACGTCGAGGATCGTGACTTCGATCTCGTCGCCGATGAGCACGCTCTCGCCGATCCGCCTCGTCAACACCAGCATCAGATCAGCCTAGTGCGCGTCGGCGGCGTCGGTGCCGGCGACCGGCGCGGCCGCGAGCACGGACTGGTCGCGCACGACGCCGATCGTCTCGATGCGCAGCGCGGCCGAGGTCGCCTCGGTGTACGACAGGACGGGGAGGCCGTCGGTCTGGGCGGATACAAGCCGCCGCACCGCCGAGCGCAGGTTCGGCGCGCAGACGAGGACCGGTTCGACGCCGTCCGCGGCGCCCGCGACGGCCTGCTTGACCGATTCGATCACGGCCTCGAGGCGCTGCGGCTCGAGGATGATCTGCGGGCCGTCCTCGCTCGCGCGCAGGCTCTCCAGCATCGACTGCTCCAGCAGCGGATTGATCATGATGACGCGCAGCACGCCCTCATCGGCGAAGCGGGTGGCGACGGCCGGACCGAGAGCCGCCCGCGCGGCCTCGATCAGACCGTCCGCATCCGTGGAGACCTTGGCCCGCAGCGCCAGGGCCTCGTAGATCCGGCTCAGGTCGTTGATCGGGATGCGCTCGGCCAGCAGCCCCTGCAGGACGCGCTGGATCTCGGCGAGCGACAGCAGCGCCGGGGTGAGCTCCTCCACGGCGGCGGGGGAGGCCTGCTTGAGCGAGTCGGTGAGCTGACGGACATCCTCCCTGCTGAGCAGCCGGGCCGCTCCCGACTGGATGACGCTCGACAGATGCGTGATGATGACGCTCGCCCTGTCGATGACCGTGGCACCGGCGAACTCCGCGCTGTGGCGCATCTCCGCGGGGATCCACTTGCCCTCCAGGCCGAAGACCGGATCGACCCCGGTCGGCCCCGGCAGGGCGTCCAGTCCCTGGCCGAGCGCCAGCACGGACCCCGCGGGGGCTGTGCCCCGTCCGGCCTCGACGCCGGCGATCCGGATCGCGTACGTGGACATCGGGAGTTCGAGGCTGTCTCGCGTGCGCACGGGCGGCACGACCAGACCCAGATCCAGCGCGATGCGCCCGCGCAGGGTGCGCACGCGTGCGAGCAGGTCGTCCGTTCCGCCGGTCACGAGATCGACCATGTCGGGGGCGAGGAGGACCTCCAGCGGGTGCACCCGCATCCGCTCGATCAGATCCTCCGGATTCTCCGGCGCGGGGCCCGTCGGCTGCTCCTGCGTCTTCTGCGCGGCGGAGCGCGCCTCGGCCGCCTTGATCCGCTGCGACGCGAAGATCAGCAGGGCGCCGATCACGAGGAACGGCAGCATCGGCATCCCGGGGATCAGCGCCATGACGATCGCGGCGAAGCCGGCGATGCTCAGCGCTGTGCGGCTCTGCGCGAGCTGCCGCGAGGCGGCCAGGCCCATCTCCGTCTCGGCGTTCGACCGGGTCACGATCATGCCCGTCGACACGGCCATCAGCAGGGCGGGGATCTGGGTGACCAGCCCGTCGCCGATCGTGAGCAGGCTGTACGTGCTCGCCGCCTCCTCGATCGACATGCCGTGCTGGACGATCCCGATCGCGATGCCGCCGACCAGATTGATGATGATGATGACGATGCCGGCGATCGCGTCGCCCTTGACGAACTTGGACGCGCCGTCCATGGCGCCGTAGAAGTCCGCCTCGGCCGCGACCTCCGCTCGGCGCTCGCGCGCCTGCACGTCGGTGATGAGTCCCGCGTTGAGATCGGCGTCGATCGCCATCTGCTTGCCGGGCATGGCGTCGAGCGTGAACCGCGCGCCGACCTCGGCGACGCGCTCGGCGCCCTTCGTCACGACGACGAACTGGATGACGACGAGGATCAGGAAGACCACCGCGCCGATGATGATCGATCCGCCCACCGCGATGTGCGCGAAAGCCTCGATCACCTGCCCGGCGTAGGCCTCGCCGAGCACGAGTCTCGTCGAGGCGACGTTGAGTCCGAGCCGGAACAGCGTCGCCACCAGCAGCAGGGACGGGAACACCGAGAAGTCCAGCGGCTTCTTCACGAACATGGTCGTCAGCAGGATCACGAGCGCGAACAGGATGTTGACGATGATCAGAACGTCCAGGAGCGCCGGCGGTACCGGCACCACGAGCAGCAGCAGGATGCCGACCACGCCGATCGGAACGGCCAGTTTGCTCAGCATTCTCATGAGGGCCTCCTCGGGGGAAGGGAGTGGATGCCGCGGGCGGCGCCGCGTCGTCGCAGGGCGTCGACGAAGATCAGCACGCGCGCGACGGCGGTGTACAGGTCCTCCGGGATCTCGTGTCCCAGGTCGCACGCAGCGTGCACGGCTCTGGTGAGCGCGATGTCGCGCACCATCGGCACGCCGGCCTCGGTCGCCTTCTCCCTGATGCGCTCGGCGATCACGCCGCTGCCTTTGGCGACGACGCGCGGCGCGGAACGACCCGGCTCGTAGCGCAGGGCGACGGCCACGTGAGTGGGGTTCACGAGCACGACGTCGCTGTCGGCGACGGCGGCGATCATGCGGTTGCGGCTCATCGCGAGCTGGCGCGAGCGGCGCTGCTGACGGATCAGCGGGTCGCCTTCGGTGTTCTTGTTCTCGTCCTTGACCTCGCGCTTGGTCATCCGGGTGTGCTTGCGGTTGCGGCGCATCACGACCGTGACGTCGATCACCGCGAGGGCGAGACCGACGATGACGGCCGTCTGGATCAGTGCGGTCGTGCTGTCCGACGCCGTGCCGAGCAGCCAGGTGAGCGAATGCGAGCCGCTTGCGGACAGGACCGGGACGAGGCCCGCCACGACGATCCACAGGGCGATCGCGATCGCGGCGGTCTTCAGCAGCGCCTTGGCGCCTTCCCAGAGCGCCTGCAGCCCGAACACCCGCCGCAGGCCGTTGACCAGGTTGAACTGCTCGTACCGGCCGGCGGGCTTGCGCAGGTGCACGCCTCCCTGGATCACGGCGCCCAGGAGGGTGACGACCGTCACGACCGCGAGCAGCGCGCCGATCGTCGGCAGGACGGACGCCAGACCGAGCCGCAGCACCTCGAGGGCGCCGGACGGCGACGGCGACGCCGACACCGCCGTGATCGTGATCATCTGCTCGATGCCGGCCCCCGTGCCCAGGGCGATCGCGGTCGGCATCGCGACGGCCGCGGCGCCGATCGCGATCCAGGCGGTGAGGTCCTGACTCCGGGCGAGCCGCCCCTTCCTGCGCGCCTCGCGCAGGTGGCGGTCGGTGGCCTGCTCGGTGCGCTCGCCGCTGTCGGCGGTGCTCATCCGCTCACCCCGCGCATCATCCGGAAGGCGAGCGAGGAGAGCGCGTCGACGACCCCGGGCAGCGTGGCGTAGACGAATCCGGCGAGCAGCAGCGTCAGCAGGATCTTCACCGGGAAGCCCATCGCGAAGGCGTTCAGCGCCGGGGCGACGCGCGTGATGAGTCCGAGACCCGCATCGGCGAGGAACAGGACGAGCACGAGCGGACCGGCGATCTGCACTGCGGCGAGCATCATCTGCGAGACGCCCTCGACGAGCGCCTGCGCGGGCGCCGTGATCTCGAGGATCCCGTTCACCGGCACGGCCTCGAAGCTGCGGGCGAGGCCGGCGATGATGAGCTGGTAGCCGCCCGAGGCGAACAGCAGCGCCAGGACGGTCATGTGGAACAGCCGGGTGAACTGGGCGCCGTTGACGAGCGACTGCGGGTCGAACGCCTGCGCCAGCTGGAAGCCGCCGAAGACGTCGATCAGGCCGCCGGCCGCCTGGACGGCCGAGAAGCAGAGCAGGACGAGGAATCCCAGCAGGGCGCCGGTGAGGACCTGGATCGCCAGCGCGCCGAGGAACGGCCCGGTCTCCAGCGGCTGGTAGCCCGGAGCGACCGCGGCACCCATGGTCAGAGACAGGGCGACGGCGAGCATCGCCTTGACGCGCATCGGGATCGCGCCGTAGGAGAACGGCGGGGCGATCACGAGGAACGCCGCGATGCGGACGCCGGCGAGCGCGGTCGCCTCGAGCCAGACGAAGTCCACGGGGACGTGCACGTCATCCTCCGCTCAGCAGCATCGGGATGCGGTCGAACATCTCGTTCGTGAAGGCGATGATCTCGGCGATCATCCAGTTGCCGGCGATCAGCAGGGCGATGCCGACGGCGATGAACTTCGGCACGAACGAGAGCGTCACCTCCTGCACCTGCGTGATCGACTGCAGCAGCGAGATCGCGAAGCCGACGACGAGGGCGGTCACGAGCATGGGCGCCGCGAGCTTTGCCGCGATGAGCAGACCCTGCGCGCCGATGTCGAGGACGGCCTCCGGACTCATCCGACACCTCCGTAGCTCTCCAGCAGCGACGTGATGATCAGCCCCCATCCGTCCACGAGGACGAAGAGCAGGATCTTGAACGGCAGCGAGATCATCACCGGCGGGAGCATCATCATGCCCATCGACATCAGCGCCGCAGCGACGACGATGTCGATCACGAGGAACGGGACGAAGATGACGAAGCCGATGATGAAGGCCGCGCGCAGCTCGGAGATCATGAAGGCGGGGATCAGCATGTACATCGGGACGCTCGCCGGATCCGCCGGGTTGTCCTGCCCCGCCGCGCGCGCCATGAGGGCGAGGTCCTCCTCGCGCGTGTAAGCGAGCATCCACTCGTGCAGGGGCCCCTGACCGATGTCGACCGCCTGGGCGAAGGTCAGCGAGCCGTCCATGTAGGGCTGCACGGCGACCGCGTTGATGTCGGTCAGCACGGGCCACATGAGAAACAGCGACAGGAACAGCGAGAGTCCGGCCAGGACCTGGTTGGGCGGGATCGTGGGGAGAGAGAGAGCGTTCCGCGTCATGGCGAGCACGACGAAGATCTTCGTGAACGAGGACATCATCAGCAGCAGTGCCGGGGCGACCGACAGGACGGTGATGCCGAGCAGGGTGAGGATGGACGCGGAGGGAGAGCCATCGACGCCGTCGATGTCGATCGTGACGCCCGTCCCGTCGGTGCCGTCCTCGGAGCCGTCCGGGTCCTCGGGGGCTGCCGGGGCGGTCGGTGCGGTGGGAGCATCCGGCTCGATCGGATCCGCGTGCGCCGGCGCCTGGACCAGGACCACCAGGGCCGCCGTGAGCAGCAGAATCGCTCCGATCAGGAGGATGCCGCGCAGCAGGCGCGGCGGGGAGGCCGCGGCCGGACGGCTCATCGGACGCGCCGGAGCGCCTCGGCCGTCTGCCGCCACGTGCTGGGAGACAGGATCGAGCCGTGCAGCGGATCGTTGCGGTGACGTACGCGGAGGCGCTGAGCGGGCGCCGCGTCCTCGGCATCCGCTTCGGCGACCGCCGAGGCGAGCAGCCGGTCGAAGTCCTCGGCCGTCGGTGCGGGCTCCGGCGCGGCGGGTTCGTCCGGGAGACGGTCGATCAGGGTCACGCCGTGCTCCGTGACGCCGAGGACGTAGCGCGCATCCTCCGTCCGCACGACGACGACCTGCGCCTTCGCCCCGAGCCCCTGGCGTCCCAGCACGGTGATGGCCGGGGACTCCTTCGTGCGCGCGGTGGTGCGGGAGAGCCGGCGGTGCAGGAACCAGAGCAGGCCGAGCACCGCCGCGAGCGAGACCGCGACGCGCAGCAGGAGGAGGATGTCGTCCAGGATCAGGCCTCGGCGTTCTCGAGGATCCGCGTGATCCGCACGGCGTAGTCCTGGTCGACGACGACGATCTCCCCGTGCGCGATGATCCGGCCGTTGAGCTTCACGTCCGCCGGCGCGCCGGCCGAGCGGTCCAGCTCGACGATGCGGCCGGGCTCCAGATCCAGCACGTCGCGGACCGCCATGCGGGTGCGTCCGACCTCCACGGTCAGATCCATCTCCACGCCGGCGATGCGGTGCAGGAGCCGCGACGGCTGTCCTGCCGAGGCTGCGGGAGCCCGCGTGATCCGCACCGCGAGTCGGCCGATCGGGCGACCGGACTCGTCCTGCAGGTCGAAGACCTGCCCCAGCGGATCGGCGAAGACGGAGGAGGCGTCCTGCACGGTCGCCTCGCCGAGCGTCCCCGCACCGAGTGCCCCGGCGGCGGCCTCCAGCGCCGAGCGCAGGCGGTCGGGCAGCGCAGCGTCCGCGAGACCGTCGACGAGGGTCTCCGGGTCGAGGATCCGGACGGCGAGGCGTCCTGACGACTCCCCGACGTACGACACGACCACGGCGTCGCCGTTGTCCCCGGACGGCTGTGCGGCGCGTGTGATCGTTACCCCGGCCGTGGGCAGGGCGGCGGCGAACGCGGCGGCGACGGCGGACTCGTGGGCGGGTGTCAGGGTCACGGGCGCTCCTCAGCGGGGATGTCGGGGGTGATGGCGGTCACGACGCAGGCCAGGCGCGCGCCGCTGGTGCCGACGGCGGCGGTCGCGACCGTCTGGCGGTCGACCACGAGGTCGAGCGGACGGTCGGCGGAGTGCGGCAGGGCGATGATGTCGCCGACGGCCAGCGCGAGCACGTCCGCGGGCCGGACGGTGTGCGGGGTCAGGCGCAGGGCGACGTCGACCGGAGCCGACTCGACCTGGCGTCTCATGAGGTCCGAGATGGCGGCGGGCGTCGCGCCCGAGTCGCGCGTCGAGAAGCCGTCGATGACGACATCGGCCGGGAGCATGACGCTCGCGGGGATCGTGCGCCCGCCCAGCCGCATCGACAGCCGGGCCACGATGACCGGTTCGGCGTCGGCAGCGACCTGCGCGAACTGCGAGCTCTGCTGGATGCCGATGACGTCGAGCCCCGGCGGCAGCAGGTCTCCCAGAGCTCCGCCCAGCTGCGCAATGGCCTCGAGCATGAGCGCCCGCACGAGCGCCTGGTCGATCGCCGTCAGAGTCCGGTCCTCGATCGGCGCGATCGGCCGCCCGCCGACCATCTGCACGATCCATCCGCTGGCGACCGAGAGCGGGAACTGTATCACCACGCGGCGATCGGAGTCGGCGAAGCCGCAGATCACCATGGTCGTCGTGGCGGGCAGGGACGCCGCGTACTCCGCGTAGGTCTCGGTCGCCACCTGCTCGACCGCGACGTGCGCGCGTCCGCGGATGCGCGCGGACAGCTCAGGAGCCCACTGCCGGGCGAAGGTCTCGAACGCCACTTCGAGAGCGCGCGCGTGTTCGCGGGACAGCGAGGCGGAGCGGCCGAAGTCGTACACCGCGACCTCGCCGACGGCGTGCTCGGCGCTCGGCCGCGCGCTGTCCTGGATCACCACGACCTCGACTATCGGGTGACTGCGGACTCTCGTAAGCAGCGGTGCGGTTCAGAATCGGGGCTGGGCCCCCTGGAGATCGGGGAGCAGTCGGCGCACCTCCTCATCGGCGGAGGAGAGGACGACGACGTCCACGCGTCGGTTCTGCGCCATGGCCTGCTCGGTGCTTCCCTCGGCGGCCGGTCTCGCGTCGCCGAATCCGACGGACCGGATCTGGCCGGGATCGATCCCGTCGACCTCCACGAAATGCCGGAGCACCTGCGTGGAACGCCCCACCGACAGCTCCCAGTTCGTCGCGAACGGCGCGACGGCCGAGCGCTGATCCGCGTGGCCCTCGATCGAGATCTCGTTCGGCACATCCACCAGCACTCCGCCGAGCGCGTCCAGCAGCGTCACCGCTTCGGGGGTCAGCTGCGTGCTGTTGGTGGCGAAGTACGTCTCCGCGCTGACCAGGCCGATCGTGAGTCCCCGTTCGTCGATCGTGAACGTCGCCGCGTCCGCGAGGTCGTGCTCGACCAGCGCCTGACGCAGTCGATCGCGCAGCGCCGTGAGCTCGTCGAGCTCGGCTTCCGCGGCATCGAGCTCGGCCTCCGCGGCGTCGATCTCGGCCTGCATGAAGCCGGCGCCGTCCTCCTCGAGGAGTTCGGCCGGGACGACGACCCCCTCGGAGACGTCGCGCACCTCGGAGGGGTCCTGCCCGAACCCCGTCGCGAGCGACGCGCTGAGCTGCTCGAACTTCTCCTTGTCCACGGTGGACATCGCGAACAGGACGATGAACATGCACATCAGCACCGTGATCATGTCGAGGTACGAGGCCATCCACCGCTCGTCCGGCCCCTCCTCGCCCTCGGCGGAGGCCAGGTGGCGCCGTGCCCTGACGCTCACGACTCGAGCACCGTCTCGTCCGCGGTCGACGTGGTCCGGGACCGGCGCGGTGCCCGTCGATCGGAGACCAGTGCGCGCAGGCGCTCGCCGACGAAGTGCGGGGGAGAGCCGGCCTGCACGGCCAGCATGCCCTCCATCATCACCGTCATCCGCTCGATCTCCAGCTCGCCGAGCCGGCGCAGGCGGCCGCCGATCGGGAGCCAGATGAAGTTGGCGGAGAGCAGGCCCCACAGCGTCGCGACGAACGCCGCGGCGATGAGGGGTCCGAGCGTCGACGGCTCATCCAGCTTCTCGAGGACGTGCGTGAGCGAGACGACGGTTCCGATGATGCCGACGGTGGGCGCGAACCCGCCCAGCGTGCTGTAGAAGCGGGCGGCGGTGCGGCTGCGGGCGGCCGCGGACGCGATCTCGTCCTCCATCACGAGACGGAGCTCCTCGGCATCCGTCCCGTCCGCGATGCTCTGCAGCGACTGCTTCAGGAAGGGGTCGGGCTCGTCGTCCACGAATCGCTCCAGGGCGAGCAGCCCCTCGGCACGGGCCGTCTCGGCGAAGCCGACGATCGTGTCGATGACGGCCTGCGCCGTCCGGCGTTCGCCGCGGAACGCGCGCGGCAGAGCCTTCACCGCCACCACGGCGTCGCGCATCGTGCCGCTGGCGATGCCGACGGCGATGGTCCCTCCGAACACCAGCACCATGGGGGCGGGCAGCAGGAGGGCGGCGAAGGAGGCGCCCTCGAGCGTGATCATCGCCAGAAGCGCCCCGAAGGCGAGGACGAGTCCGAGCAGCAGTGCGGGATCCATCAGGCCTCCTCGCGGGGGTCGGTCGGCCCGGCGATCGCACGCTCGGTCGCGCCGTCGTCGGATGCCTGCCGGCGGGCCGCAGCGGCGAGCACGCGCGCCCTGAGGTCGATGATCTGCTCGATCACCTCGTCCATCGTCTCGGTGATGACGAAGGTGGCGCCGTCGACCATGATCAGGGTGGTGTCGGGGGATGCCTGGATGCGCTCGATGAGGTCGGGATTCACCGCGAACCGGGTACGGTTCAGGCGCGTGACGACGATCATGGGCGATTCCATCCTGGAAGGTGCGTCCGGGCGGGGCCGGACCCGACGGCCCGTCCTGGGCCATCGGTGATCACTGTCGGCAGGAGGAGGCGCGGCGTTAGCCGGGGACGGAAGCTCGTGTGCACGCACGGGGTCCGCAGCGGCGGATCGCCCGAAGCGAGCCCATCGGCCTACGCGGCGGCGTCGATGGCGAAGCCGACGCCGGCGGCCCCGATCAGCCCGCACTGCACGCGGAAGAGGCGCTCTGCGGCATCCGCATCCCGCGTCAGCATCGCCAGGCGCAGGCGGCGGTAGGTGCCGCGGCGCTGCTCCGGGGTGCCGAGGTCGACGCGTGCTCGGCGCAGGTCGCGCTCCAGCACCGCGTTCTCGTTCGCGAGGACGCGGGTCAGGAAGGGGTTGCCGGCATGACGGATGATGAAGACCACGAATTCCCGCGACGAGAGGACGAGGGCGTCGGCGTCGTCGCGATCGGATGCCTCGATCATGCGGTCGAGCAGCGCGACGGCGTCCGTCAGCTCGGTCTCGCGCATCCGGCCCACCGCCAGCTGCAGGGCATTGCCCGCCTGCAGCACCGCGTACTCGAGTGTGCTCGCGGCCTGCTCGGGAGTGACCTCGGTCACCCGCGTATAGCGGCTGGCGGCGACCTCGACGAGGCCGACGACCGTCAGACGCCGCAGCGCCTCGCGGACGGGGGTCCGCGAGATGCCCAGCGCCTCCGCGATGGCCTTGTCGTTCAGCTGCTCACCCGCCTCGAGACGTCCGTCGACGATCGCGGCGCTGAGCTCCTCGTGCACGCGGTCGCTGAGCGAATGCTGACCGCTCGCGGGAAGACTCAGAATGTCTTCCCAGTGCACGTTCTCTCGTTCTCTTCCCATGTCCTCGGCCTTCTTGCTCGCCGTGAACCCCCCAGTTCACCTCCCAGCCTACGCCTCGTGCCGAGCACGGAGCGCACGCCTGCCTCCCGCTACTGTCGGCATCCCGGCTCGTGCGGTCAGCAGAGGTGAGGGTGTCGACCTCTTTACTCAGGTTTGGACGCCCTAAACCTGAGTAATTCGTGGAATACTCGCGATTATGGCAATTGAGAGAAGGGGATCTGGGCAGGATTCCTGGCCTGCGCACACGGTCGATACGCTGCCGTGGCGTCAGCAGGTGCGCGGGGGCACCCGCGCTGATCGCATGCTGTCTTCGGTGGACACGATGACTCCGCCGATGATCTCGTCCCTCGATTACATGCCACCGATCGCGACGATGGTGATGTCGGAGTCGGCCCTGCTCGCCGTGGCGCAGGCGGACACCGAAGCTGAGGGGCATTCGGCGGCGATGAGCCGGTTCATGATGCGGACTGAGTCGGTCGCTTCGTCGAAGATCGAGCGCATCACCGCCACGGCAGTCGACTATGCCAAGGCACTTGCGGGGAATCGATCCAACAGCTCGGCTACCAGCATGGTGGCCGCGAGCACCGCTCTTCATGATCTCGTGACGGGGGTCGCCGACCACGGCCGGTTCTCGCTGGACGGTCTCGTCGCCGCTCATCGAGCCCTGATGAAGGACGACCGCTACGAGTCCGACTACGCGGGGCGGCTCAGGGACATGCAGAACTGGATCGGCGGCGGTGACCACTCACCCCGTGATGCCCTGCACGTGCCACCGGCGCCGGAACGGGTGCCGGCGCTGATGGAGGATCTGATCGATTACCTGAACCGCGACGACGTTCCTGTGATGGTGCAGGCGGGCATCGGGCACGCGCAGTTCGAGTCGATCCACCCGTTCGCCGACGGCAACGGGCGCATCGGCCGCGCTCTCGTCTCGGCCGTGCTTCGAAGACGCGGCGTGACGCGCAATGCCGTGGTGCCTCTTGCCAGTGGGCTGCTTGCCAGGCGCGAGGACTACTTCGCAGCTCTCGGGGACTACCGCCGGGGCGATCCTGCACCGCTGATCGACCTGTTCGCGAGCTCGGCGCGCGCGGCCGCCGTGTGCTCCCGTGAATCGATCGCCCGCATCAAGGCTCTGCCCGATGAGTGGGCAGCCGAACTCAAGCCGAGATCGGGTTCTGCCGTCGCGGCGCTCATCCCTGCCTTCTATGATCACCCTGTCATGGCGGCCGCCGAGATCGAGCGGCGCGCGGGTGCGTCGGAGCAGCAGACATACCGCGCGATCGCGCACCTTGCCGAAGCCGGGTTCATCCAGGAGATCACCGGACGCAAACGAGACCGGGTCTGGGTCGCAGCCGAGCTGCTGGCAGAGCTCGACGACCTCGACCGGCGGATCCAGGCGGAGATGGCGGGCTGAACCGCGGCGAGACCTCTCGCGCCCGAACACCGGTCCGATGCCCTTGCGCGCCCCGAGCGTCAGCGCTTGAGGTTCGTCAGCTCCTGCAGGACCTCGTCGCTCGTCGTGATGATGCGCGCGTTCGCCTGGAACCCGCGCTGCGCCACGATGAGGTTCGTGAACTCCTGCGACAGGTCGACGTTGGACATCTCCAGCGCCCCGCTGACGATGCCGCCGATGCCGTCCTGACCTGCCGCGCCGACCGTGGGCTCGCCCGAGTTGGCGCTCGGACGGTAGTGCGAGGATCCGGCCTTCTCGAGGCCGCCGGGGTTGACGAAGCCGGCCAGCGCGAGGCGCGCGAGCACGGCGGTGTCGCCGTTGCTGAAGGTGCCGACCAGGCTGCCGTCCTCGGTCAGGGCGTAGGAGAGCAGTGTGCCTGCGGGGGCGCCGTTCTGTTCGCCCAGCGCCGCTGTGCTCAGCTCGGCGTACCCGGTGAGACCGGACAGGTCGACCGTGACGCCGCCCGAGACGATCGTGCTCGCGCCGGTCTGCTCGCCGTTCACGAACGCGAGAGAGGTGGTGGAGGTGCCGTCGGTGACGTCCCAGCCGGTCGCCGTGCGCGTGAAGGTCAGCTGCAGCTGTCGTGCCGCACCCTCGGCGTCGTAGACCTCGAGCTCGCGGACGATCGTCTCGCCCACGGCCTTGTCCGAGGGGAGGTTGCCCGCGGCGGATGCTGCGGTCGTCGCGCGCCCAGGAGCGATCGCGCCCACCGGCAGCGTGATGGTTCCGACACCCTGACCCGGGACGATCGCGCCGTCCTGGGCCGTCCAGCCCTGAACGAGTGCGCCGTCCGCCGTGACGAGCCGACCGGCCGCATCGAACGAGAACGCGCCGTTGCGGGTGTACAGCGTCTCTCCGCCCGCGCGCACCATGAAGAATCCGTCGCCGGCGATCATGAGGTCGGTCGGCACGCCGGTCGCCTGCCGCGACCCGGAGGCGAAGTTGGTGGTGATCGCCGAGATCTGCACGCCGAGGCCGACCTGAGCGGGGTTGGAGCCTCCGGCGTCGGCCTGGGGCAGGGTGGAGTTCTGCACGAGCTGGGCGAGGGACTCCTGGAACTGCACCGAGGAGGCCTTGAATCCGACGGTGTTGACGTTGGCGATGTTGTTGCCGGTGACGTCCAGCATGGTCTGGTGCGAGCGCAGGCCGGAGATGCCGGCATAGAGGGAACGGAGCATGATCTGCCTTTCGTTTCAGGACTTCAGGGTGAGGCCGGACACCGCGTCGAGCGCGACCGGGGTGTCCCCGATCGTGACGATCGGGATGGGACCGGCGAAGGACACGGAGCTGACGATGCCGGACTGCTCGACGCCGTCGGCGTCGACGTACTGCGCCTCCTGGCCGATGAGCGCGGCGGCCGTCTGACGCATGCTGAGCGCGAAGCTCTCGGTGGTGGTGGCCGCCAGCGCGGTCAGCTGCTCCATCGAGGCGAGCTGCGTGGTCTGCGCGATCATCTCGTTCGTGTCCATGGGGGAGCTCGGGTCCTGGTTGGACAGCTGCGTCACCAGCAGCTTCATGAACACGTCGGCGTCGAGCGTCTGCTTCGGCGCGGGGGTGCTCGCGGCGCTGTTCGCGTCGACGGCGGCGGTTCCGGTGATCGGGGGGATGGTGGTCATGGGGCTCCTCGTTGTCAGGCGAACACGTCGATGCCGGTGGTCGGTGCGGATACCGGGGGCAGCGCGGGAGTGTCGAGGCCCGTCTCCGCACCCGTGGCGGACGCGTTAGCGCCGGGAACGACGCGGCCTCCCGCGGCACCCGGCTCGGGCGATCCGTCTCCGCCCTGGTCCGTCCGGCCCGACGGAGCGTCGTCGGCGGCGGCATCCTGTCCGCCCAGGGACAGGGAGGAGGACGGGGTCGCCGCGGCGAGGTCCCGCCGCAGGTCGGTGAGGATCGCGCGCAGGGCCTCGCGCCCGGCATCCGTCGCCGAGGCGAGCTCGACGTGCAGGACGCCGCCGGCGACATGGGCGCGCACCGTCACGGGTCCGAGGTTCTCCGGCGAGACGGTCAGGGTGATGGTGTGCTCGCCGTCCGGGGCCTGGGCCAGGGCGATGACGGGCGCGGAGAGCTGCGGCAGCAGGCCGGCCCGCGCCGGGGCGGATGCCGCGGCCGCCGTCGTGACGGCCGGTGAAGCGGATGCCGGTGCCGGGGATTCCACGGGCAGGGCGGCAGGGAGCGGGTCCGCGGCGACCGCCGGCCCCGTCGCGGCCGGGCCGGCGGGCGCCGCCGATGCGGGAGAGGATGCCGGGAGAGCGGGGTCCGCGGTCGTCGGCGCCGCGGGTGTGAACGAGGCAGGAGACGGCGCCCCGGAAAGGGCGGCAGGCCGGTGAGCCTCGGGTGCGGTTGCCGATACTGTCCCACGTGGCGCGAGGACGGCGTCCCTGGTCGTCGCCCCCTCGGGCGGAGCCGCGTTCGTCGGCGTCGAGGCGGCCGCGGTCTCCTGACGCGTCGCAGTCCTCGATGCCGAGGCGGCAGCCGCGCCTGTCGCGGGAGCGGTGGCGACCGCCGGAACCGGTCCGGGGTCTGGGACCGCTGCCCGACCGGATGCCGATCCGGCGGGGCTCGCAGCGGAGACCGCGGAGCTCTCGCCGCCTTCGATGGGGGGCCCTGCTGCGCCCGGAACCGTCGCGGACGCGTCGGTGACGGACGCGGAGGGCGCGGGCGAAGCACCCTCCGGGACGGCGTCCGTGGTCGATGCGGACGGGGCGCCGGTCGGCGGGATCGTGTCCGCCACGGCTTCACCGGTGGGGAGCGCCCCGGCGGCGAACGCGGGAGCGAACACGACGCTCGCCTCGCCGCCGATTCCGCTGATCGGGGAGGGAACCGGTGCGACGGCCTCGGGGCGTCCGGCGTCGCCGCTGCCGAGGCCGACGCCGGACACGTCGCCCTCCGCCGGTCCGGCCTCGAGGCCGGACGACCCCGTGCCGGCCGGAACCCCATCGGCGGCGATCCCCTCCGGGGCGGGACCCGCGAGTTCCTTGCGCACGGTCTCGGCGAAGGCGCCCGCGCCCGACGGCGTGCCGCCGCGAACCGGGTGAGGCACGGAGGCCGCGCCGCCGAGTGCGGGGAGCATTCCGAGCAGCGTCATGTCGCACCCTCCGCCCTGGCGCGACCGGCGATCTCGTCGATGTCGTTCTGCTCCTGTCTCAGCGTCTCGGCCTCCTGCCGCGCGGCGTGAGCGTCGGCGAGGCGCTCCAGCGCCCGCACCTGGCGACGGGCCTCGCGATGCGCGTCGCGGGCGTCGGCCAGCGCGGCCGAGCGCAGGTCGGCGAGCGAGGCGAGGTCGCCGAGCTGCCGCCGAGCCGAGACGCGCGCCGCGGCGATCGCGGCCAGCGTGCGCACGTCGATCGCGTCGGATCCCGACGCGTCCAGCGCGGCGCGGGCGACGCGCTCGCGGGCCTTGGCCTGATCCGCGTCGATGACCGCGCGCGAGAGCCGCTGGGCGGCCGCGCGCTCCTGGATGCCGCGGACGCGCAGCAGCCCCGACAGCGAGAACCCCCGGCTCATGAGACGTCCCCGAACGCCGTGACCAGCGCATCCAGCCTTCGCCAGGACTCCTCGAACCTGCTGGACTCGTCCAGATCCTGGGTGAGGAAGGCGGTGATGGCCTGTTCGTGCTCCAGCGCGGCGTCCACGCGCGGATTCGCCCCGGCATGGTACGCGCCGATGTCGATGAGGTCGTCGGCTCCGCGGCGGGCGGCGAGGACCGCGCGCAGACGCCGGACCTGCTCCCGCTGCGCGGCCGAGGTGATCTTCCCGGCGACGCGGGAGATCGAGCCGAGCACGTCGACGGCGGGATGGTGGCCGGAGACGGCGAGCCGCCGGTCGAGCACCACGTGCCCGTCGAGGATCGAGCGCGCCGCGTCCGCGATCGGCTCGTTGTGGTCGTCGCCGTCGACGAGCACCGTGTAGATGCCCGTGACGGAGCCCGAGCGGCCGGTGCCGGCACGTTCGAGCAGGCGCGCGAGCGTCGAGAACGTCGAGGGCGGATAGCCGCGGGTCGCGGGCGGCTCGCCGGCGGACAGCCCGATCTCGCGCTGGGCCATCGCGACGCGCGTCAGCGAGTCCATCATCAGCACGGCGTGCGCCCCGTCGTCGCGGAACGACTCCGCGATGCGGGCGGCGGTGAACGCGGCGCGCAGGCGCGCCATCGCCGGCTGGTCCGAGGTCGACACGACGACCACCGACCGCGTGAGGCCTTCCGGACCCAGGTCGTCCTCGATGAACTCGCGCACCTCGCGGCCGCGCTCGCCGATCAGGGCGATGACCGCGGCATCCGCCTGCATCCCGCGCGCGATCATCGACAGCAGGGAGGACTTGCCGACGCCGGAACCCGCGAACAGGCCCATGCGCTGACCGCGGCCCACGGTCGCGAGAGTGTCCAACACGCGGATGCCGAGCGGAAGCGGCGCTGTGATGCGTTCCCGGCCGATCGCCGACGGCGGCACGGCGTGCATGCTCACGCGGGGGGCGCGCAGCGGGCCCTTGCCGTCGATCGGGTTCCCGAGGCCGTCCAGGACGCGGCCCAGCAGGGCCGGTCCGGTCGGCACGAGCGGTGCTCCGCCGCGGCGGCGGACCGGGGCGTCCAGAGCCAGGCCGTCGATCGGTGCGAGCGGCATGCACCTCGCGCCGTCGCGGTCCAGCGCGACGACCTCGGCCAGGGCGTCATCGCCCAGCTGGACCACGTCTCCGACGGCGCACTCCACGCCGCGCACCTGGACCCCCAGGCCCCGCACCTGCGAGACGCGTCCGATCCGCTCGGGGCGGGCCGCCTCCAGCACGTCGGACCAGCCGCTCATGACTCCTCCTCGAGGATGCTCCGGCGGGCGCGCTCGAACGCGGATCCGATGCGTGCGTCGATCAGGCCGTCCGCGACCACGACGATCGCATCGCCGCGCGCGAGATCGTCGTCGGCGCGCAGCGGGACACCGTCGGGCAGGGCACCGGAGAGTTCGAGGGCCTCCAGATCCTCGGGATGCAGACGGACCTCGAACCCGTCGTCCGTCCGTGCCGCGGCCAGGGCGCGCTCGACGGCGGCGATCGCCGCCCGCCCTGGGCCCGTCAGTTCGCCCGCGACGATCAGCTCGGCCAGCTCGATCGCCCGGCGCAGGAGCAGCTGATCCTCCTGCGCCGCGACGGCGTCGCGATGAGCGGCGAACTGCGCCGCAGCGGCCTCGACCGCCGACACGACCCGCCCCAGGCTCGCGTCCGCCTCGGCCTCGCGTGCGCGCCTCACCGCGTCCTGCCGGCGCGCCAAGGTCTCGACCGCCGCTGTCGCGACGCGGAACCCCTCGGCGTGCCCGTCCGCGTAGCCGCGCCGGCGCGCCCTCTCGCGTTCCCGCTCGGAGTCCTCACCGAGCAGGCGCGGGTAGGCCGACGGGCGGAAGGCGTCAGTAGACATACTCGTCCTCGTCGGAGCGCTGGACGGTGATGTCGCCGGAGGCCTCCAGGGTGCGGATCAGCCGCACGATCTCGGCACGCGCCTCCTCGACCTGGGACATCCGCACCGGTCCCAGCGCCACGGCCTCCTCCGCGAGGTTCTCGCGGTTGCGCTCGGAGATGTTCCGGTTGATCACGTCGAGGATCGCCTGGTGCGCCCCCTTCAGGGCGATGGCGAGCGAGCGGATGTCGATGCTGCGCAGGACGCGCTGGGCGTCGCGGTCCTCGAGCTTGACGATGTCGGCGAAGGTGAACATCCGGGACCGGATGTCCTCGGCCAGCACGCTGTCGCGATCCTCGATGCTCGCCAGCAGCGCCTTCTCGATGGTCGCGTCGGAGCGGTTGATGATCTCGACGAGCGGCTGCACTCCGCCGAGCGCGTCGGGGCTGTCCTTGCTGGAGAACAGGCCGGTGCGCGCCTTCAGCGCCTCCGCGACCACGGTGATCGCCTCCTGTGTCGCCGTCCCCATGGTGGCGATGGCATGGGCGACATCGGCGCGTGCGGCATCGGGCAGCGCCGCGAGGACGGACGCCGCCTGGTCGACGGGAAGGTGCGCCAGCACGAGCGCGACGGTCTGGGGGAGCTCGCCGTCCAGCAGCGTCGCCAGCTGCGCCGGCTCCGCCGCGCCGAGGAAGTCGAAGGCGGAGTTCGACAGGGTGGCGCTGGCACGGCCGAGCACGGCGGCGGCCCGCTCGGAGCCGAACGAGGCCTGCAGGAGCACCTCGGCGACGTCGCGTCCGCCGCGGGCGGGCGGCAGGTGCCCGGTGGCCACCCGCTGGAACTCGGCGAGGGCCCTGGCCGTGGTCGCGGCGTCGAGATCCTGCAAGCCGATGATCTCGGCGGCGACCGTCTCGGCCTCCGCCTCGGACAGGTGCTTCATGACCTCGATCGCATGCGCGCGATCGAGGTTCATGAGGACGATGGCGGCGGTCTGCGGACCGGTGAGGCCGGTCATACCGCTGCCCTGTCGTCGAGGAAGCTGCGCATGAGCTCCGCGGTGCGCTGCGGATCGCTGCGGGTCAGGGCATCCAGTTCGGCGCGGCGGCGCTCGAGGCTGACCTGGGCCGGCTCCGAGTTCAGCTCCCGTTCGAGTTCGGGGTCGGGCTCCGGCGGGGTGACCTCCAGGACGGCCGTGGGCGCCTGCTGCTCCAGCGCCGTCTGCGCCGTCCGGAACGGATCCGTGGCCGCAGGCAGTTCGGACAGCGGCGGCGGACGTTCGCCGAACAGCGAGTCGAACTCGTCCTGCTTGCGTGCGCGTCGCCGGGTGCGGACGAGGTGCGCGATGACGCCGGCGAGCAGGGGGACCGCGATCGCCGCGGCGATGATGAGCGCCGTCGTCAGAGCCGACAGGCGCTCGGCCTCGGCGGCCTCCTTCGCCGACTGGAGGGCGGCCTGCGCCGCGTCGGCATCGGTCTGGCTGAACGAGACGAGCTCCACCGACAACCCGTCGCCGCGCTGCGGGTCGATGCCGGCGGCTGCCGCGACCAGGTCCTCGAGCTGGGCCACCGTGATGTCGGTCGCCGCGTCCGCGTCGACCGCCACGGACACCGACTGGCGGGTGATCGACCCGGCGGGCGTCGTCGTCGACTCGACGAGCTTGTTCACGACGTTGTTGCGGGTCTCCTCGGTCGATTCGTACGCGCCGTCGCCGGCGCCGTCGGGCACGGCGATGTTGTCGGGGCCCAGCACGCCCGCGTCGGTGTCGCCGCCGTTGCTGGTCTCGGTGCGGGTCTGCTCGGACAGCGGAGGGGCTCCCTCCGCTGGCGTGTAGGTCTCCTCCAGCCGCTCGCTGACCGACCGGTCGATCTCGGCCACGACGGACACCTTCGCGTTGCCCGCGCCCACGACGGCGTCGAGCATCTGCTGGACGGCGGCCGTGACGCGTGCCTCGTGCTCGCCGGACTGCTGGTCGACGCCGCCGACGGTCCCGGTGCCGACGGCCGACAGCGTCGTGCCGGTCTGGTCGATCACGGCGACGTTCTCGGCCTTCAGGCCGGAGACGGATGCCGAGGTGAGGTGCACGATCGCCTCCACCTGATCGGCGCTCACCGCGGTGCTCCCGTCCGTCTCGACGAACACCGAGGCCGTCGGATCGACCGTCTCGGAGACGAAGACGCTCTCCTCGGGGATCGCGAGCTGGACCGACGCCGCCGACACGCCGTCGAGCGCGGCGATGGTCGCGGCGAGTTCGCCTTCGATCGCGCGCTTGTAGGTGACCGACTGCTGGAACTCCGAGGAGGTGACCCCCATCTCGTCGAGCAGCGTGTACCCGCCCGAGCTCGCGCTGGGGATGCCCGCGGCCGCGGCCGTGAGGCGCTGGTTGTACACATCCGCCTCAGGGACGAGCACGGTGCCTCCGCCGTCCGTGAGCTCGTAGGAGACGCCGGCCGAGCGCAGCTGCTCCACGACCGTGTTCGCGTCGGTCGCGCTCAGGCCGGAGAACAGCGGAGTCATGTGAGGGCGGCTCATCCAGCTGACCAGCGCGATCGCGCCCAGCAGCACGGCGGCGATGCCGATGATCGCGAACGTGCGCTGAGCGAGGGTGAATCCGGCGACCGCGCGGCCGAGCCGCTGGAAGACGCCGGTGACGGCCTTGGGCATCAGGCCTGCATCCGCATGATCTCATTGAAGGCGTCGACGCCCTTGTTGCGCACGGCCGCCACGAGCTCGAGTGTGACGGCGGCGCGGCTCGAGGCGATCATCGACGCATGGATGTCGTTCAGATCGCCCGTGACGGCCGCGACCTTGAGGGAGTCCGACTCCTTCTGCAGGCCCTGCAGCTCGTCGACGGCGTCGGCCATCCGCGTCGCGAAGCCGGAAGCGCCGTCTGTACTCTCCGGCGCCCCCGGGACCGAGATGCGATCCGCGACGGTCGGGACGGCGGAGAGGCCGGACGCGACTCCCGCGATCGACTCGATGCCGCCCAGCGCCATCAGCTGCGTCCGATCTGGAGCGCGGACTCATACGTGTTGCGGGCACGGTCGACCACGGCGGCGCTGGCCTCGTATCCGCGCTGAGCCAGGATGAGCTGGCTCATCTGGTCGCCGAGGTCGATGTCCGGAAGCCGCACGAAGCCCTCGGCGTCCGCGAGCGGGTGATCGGGCTGGTAGGCGAGCCGCCCCTCGGCGTCGCCGAGAGCGGTACCGGCGACGTAGACGCCCGGTGAGGCGTCGCTGGTCTGCACGAGCACGTAGCGTTCGCGGAACGCCGCACCGTCGGTCGCGGAGACGGTATTGATGTTGGCGATGTTGTCGCTGAGGGCGTCCAGCCACTTGCGGTGGACGGTCAGCCCGGTGCCGGCGATGCCGATCGCGTCGAAGGTCATGACGTCGTCCGCATCGCCGTGCGCAGAGACGAGAAGGAGCCGTTGATCGCCTGCGTCGCGAACTGGTACCGCAGCATCGTGTCGATGCCGGACAGCGTCTCGGTGTCCAGGTTGACGTTGTTGCCGTCCAGGCGCGTGGGCTCGAGGGACCGCGCGGTCGTGGCCGTGACGTCTCCGTCGCCGGCCGCCACCGAGGACGCCAGCGCCTCTTCGAACAGCACGCGCTTGGCGTGATAGTCGGGGGTGTTGATGTTGGCGATGTTGTCGGCGATCGCGCGCTGACGCAGCGCGAGGCCGTCCAGGGCGCTCGAGAGCGCCGTCATGGTCACAGAATCGAACACGAACTCGGTTCCCGTCGGTGGCGAGGTGGCCGATCCCTGGCCGCATCTGGCGAGCTATCCCTGCTCGGAATGCTCTATCGGACGCCGCGTCCGGTTCGTAAGCCGCCGCTCACGCCTGCGTGTCGAGATACGCCGAGCCTCCGCGTGCGGCCGGGATCCGTCCCAGCGCGTCCCGCTGGCCGCGGAGGTCGCGCAGCACGGCGCGAGTGCGCGCGCGCTGCGCCCTCTGCCGATCGAGCAGCCGGCGCACGCGGCCTTCGAGCTCGCGAGGCAGCGGCGCCGCGGGCGGCTCCCAGGGGGCGAGCACTTCGCCGGAGGCCTCGTCCCCGGCCGCCGCGATCGTCTCGAGATCCCGCTCGAACCGCTCCAGTAGGGCGACCCACGCAGGATCGGTCATGCGGATGCCGCCCCGAGATCGGCGGACGCCGCATGCCACGCGTCGCGCAGCGGTGCGACGAGTTCGCGGCACGCGTGCGCCTGCTGGGGGTCGCGATCGACGTTGGCGGCGATGAGCGTCCGGGTCAGGAACGCGTAGATGTCGCGCAGTCCCTGACTGCCGCTCCACGCGTCGGTGAGCGTCGCGGACAGTTCGGCGACGATGGCCTGCGCGTGCTGCAGCTGCCGGTTCGCGTCGGCCCCGTCGCCGCGGCGCAGCGCGGCCTCCCCGCGATCGATGTCCAGCAGCAGCCGGTCGTAGAGCATTGTGAGGAGGCGCTGCGGTGTGGCCGACAGCACGGCCTCCTCCTGATAGCGCTGCTGCGCGCGGACGGCGGCGTTCATGCTCAGGCTCCCTGCTTCGACGGGGACAGGCTCGCGAGCTGCGAGGTGAGGTAGTCGGACTGCGACTGCATCTGCGACAGCATGGTCTCCAGCCGCGCGTAGGTGCGCTCCAGGGTCGCGCGTCGCTGTTCGAGGCGTACGTCCCAGCGTTCGATCTGCTCGCCGAGCGAACGCACCTCGCTCTCCTGTCCCAGGATGCGGGCCGTGAGCAGGCCGTCGTAGCGGTCGGAGTAGGTCTCCGCCGTCTCCTGGACCCGCGCGGCGATCGCGGAGACCAGGCTCTGGACGGCATCCGGGTCCTTCGCGAGCGCTGCCGTGAAGGTCTCCTCGTCGAAGGACAGCGCGCCGTGGCGGTCGAGGGAGATGCCGATGGATGAGGGAGACGTCCCGCCGACGGGGTGCTGCACGGCACCCGCGAGCGCCTGACGCAGCGCGCGCACCGTGCTGTCTCCGGTGAAGACTCCGAGCGTCGTGGCCGTGCCCTGCCCGTCCGCGACGGTCGCCTTCGAGCCGTTGTCGATCCGGGTGAGGAGGCCGGCGAGCTGCGAGACGAAGTCGGCCGTGGCCTTGGTGCGTCCCTCCACGTCGGTGTCGACGCCGACGGTCACCGGATCCGCGGATGCCCGGGCGATCGTGACGTCGACGCCGGCGAAGAGGTCCGTGAAGGTGTTGGTGGAGCTCGTGACGACCTGCTCCGCCGCGGTCCCCGCCCAGAGGCGGATCCGGGCGTCGGCGCCGGTGGTGATGACGGCGCCACCGGGCTCCGCAGCGAGGTCGACGGCGGTGCCGGCGGCCACCGAAGCGGCATCGCCGCGATGGATCCGGAACGCGGCGTCCTGACCGGTGTCGGCCGAGGTGAACTGCAGGCGCTGCAGCGGGGCTCCTGCGGCGTCGGTGCCGGCGGACACGACCATCGCGGAGATCCCGAGTCCCGCACCGTTGACCGCGCGTGCGATGTCAGCCGCGCTGCCGGAGGCCGCGGAGATCTCGGTGAGCTCGCCCGCGGCGTTCTCGATCGTGAGGACGGCGGGCGCCTCCGGCCGCTGCGCGAACGCGGCGGTGACGACGGAGTGGCGCGTGGCGACGCGGTCGACGACGATGTCGGTCGTGAGAGGAGACGCCTCGGGGCGGGCGGTCACCGCGACGGCATCCGAGGAGGACGTCGCGCGCATCCCCGCGAGCGCCGAGCCGTCCGCGGCGGCCTTCGCGCGCGTGGCGAGGTCCTGCAGGGAGCTGTTGAGCGTCTGCAGCTGCGAGATGATCAGGCCCTTGTCGTCCGCCTTGGCCTTGAGCAGCGTGCGCGGGATGGCGTGCACGTCCATCAGGGCGTCGATGAGGGCCGTGGTGTCGAGGCCGGAGACGAGCCCGTCGAGTGAGAGTGCCATGTCGACCTTCCGGAATCAGCCGGTGCCGGGACGGCGGACCGCCCCGGCACCGGAACGGGATCAGCGCAGCAGCTGCAGCACGCCCTGGTTGACCTGGTTCGCCTGAGCCAGCATGGCCGTGCCCGCCTGCGACAGGATGTTCGCAGCCGTGAACTTGACCATCTCGGACGCCATGTCAGTGTCGCGGATGCGGCTCTCGGCGGCGGCGAGGTTCTCGGACGAGACGTTCAGCGAGTTGATCGTCGACTCGAAGCGGTTCTGAGCGGCACCGAGGCCTGCACGGGCCTCCGAGACGCTCGTGATCTGCGCGTCGATCGTGCCGATCGCCGCGAGTCGTGCCGCAGCCGCGGCATCCGCGTCCGCCGCACCGGCCTGCTCGAGGTCGAGAGCGCTGATCGCGGTGGCCACGGCCGTGATGTCGGCGCCGGTCAGGTCCACCGCGATCTGGTCGTTCGCGGCCGTCGCACCTGCGCCCACCTGGAAGGTGAGCTTGCCCGTTCCGTCGCCGGCCGTCGCACCCGTCAGCAGGTCGATGCCGTTGAAGTTCGTGCCGGAGGCGATACGGCTCAGCTCCTCGCCGAGGGCTGCGACCTCGGTCTGGATCGCGGCGCGCGAGTCCGCATTGTTCGAGTCGTTGCCGGCCTGCACGGCGAGGTCGCGGACCCGCTGCAGGATCGAGTGGACCTCGGTCAGGGCGCCTTCTGCGGTCTGGATGACCGAGATGCCGTCCTGGGCGTTGCGCGCGGCGACGTTCAGTCCGTTGACCTGCGAGCGCAGGCCCTCGGAGATCGCGAGGCCGGCGGCGTCGTCCGCCGCGCGGTTGATCCGCAGGCCGCTGGACAGCTTCTCCAGCGACTTGGACAGGTCGTTCTGCGTGTTGGACAGGTTGCGGTAGGCGTTGAGCGCCGACACGTTGGTGTTGATCTGCATACCCATGGTGTTCTCCTCCGTGACTGGGTCGAGCAGGAGCCCGTCCGTGGGCTCCGATCTCACCTATCGGCAGTGCGGAGGCAGGCGTTAGGGCAGCGGTTCAGAGTGCCGCCGGAACCGGCGCGGGGGCGACGGCGGCGAACACGCGCGCGAGCCGCGGGCCGCCGATCTCGGCGACCCGCGCGTAGAAGCTCTCCCGCACCGACACCGACACGCGGGACACCGGATCCGGCGGCGTGTCCTCGGCGAAATAGCGCGACAGCACGTCCCGCAGCATGCGGACGGCTTCGGCCCGCTGCTGGGAGACCGCGGAGTGAGAGACGCCGAGCTCCTCGGCGATGTCCTTCACGGGACGCTCTTCGAGATAGACCGCGATGACGATGCGGCGCATGCGCTCCGGAAGGGCCGCGACCGCGGACTCCAGCACGTGACGACGCTCGCCGAGCGCCGCGGACTCCTCGGGCAGCGGCAGGTCGGTCGCGAGGTCCGCGGTCGCCGGATCGTCCAGCGTGGTCACGATCCGTGCGGAGTCCGCCAGCGCCCCCGCCACGACGTCCTCGCCCACGCCCATCGCCGTGGCGATCTCGGTCACCGTCGGGGTGCGCCCGAGCGATGCGGCGAGAGTGTCGCGAACCGATACCGTCTCCTTGATGCGCGTGCGCGTCCCGCGGGACGCCCAGTCCATCGAGCGCATCTCGTCGGCGAAGGCCCCGAGGATGCGACGGCGCGCGTAGGCTCCGAACGGGACGCCGAGCGTGGGGTCGAAGGCGTCCGCCGCTGTGACGAGGGCGAGCGCTCCGACAGCCGCGAGCTCCTCGCGGGGGATGTGGGTGGCTCGGGCATGTGTTTCGGATGCGAGGTAGCCGACAAGGGGGAGATTGTCTTCAACCAGGCGGTTGCGTTCGGCGCGCGGTGGCACGGGGGACTTCCACCTCTCAGGAGTTCCGACCGGGGGATCGGGGAATGACGAGAGCAGATGCACATATCATGAGGTACACGATCTGTCCATGGGGAGTACTGCCCATCACCAGTCCACATAGTAACCATATGGTGGCGATGGCCGACAGTGATACATGGATTCTCGATCGAGAGTCAGTGCGGGGATTGGGGAACCATGGGAGCCAATGAGCTGTCGATGCAGCTGTGGCGTGAGCGAGAGCTGCTGGAGATGCTGCTGTTCAAGCTGGACGAACAGCAGCTGCTGCTCGCCGCTGGGCGGTCGCGCTGGATCCATCTCGCCGCGCGCGAGATCGAGCAGGTGCTCGAGCGGCTGCGGGCGAGCGGAATGGCGCGCGTCGTCGAATCGGACATCGTCGCTCTGGAATGGGGCGCGCCGGAGGGCGCGACGATCCGGGAGCTCATCGCGGTCGCGCCGCAGGACGCCTGGCGCGACCTGTTCGAGGACCACCTCCGGGCACTGACCCGTCTCACCGGCGAGATCGGTCAGCTCCGGGACGTGAACGACCAGCAGCTGCGAACGGCTCTGCGCGCGACCCAGGAGACCATCGCCGACCTCTCCGGCGACACCGGCGAGTACACCACGCGGGGCGATCGCGCGCGCAACGACGCTGCACGCATCATCGACACCCAGATGTGATCGGAAGGAAGCATGTCGACTTTCAGCGGACTGAACACCGCGGCCAGCGCCCTCGCCGCCGCGCGCCGGGGCATGGACGTGGTCGGTCAGAACATCGCCAATGAGCGGACCGAGGGCTACACCCGGCAGCGCGTGACGCAGTCGTCGATCGCCGCCGTCGCGCAGTCCGGGCGCTTCTCGACCGGAGCGGTGCCCGGAGACGGGGTCGCGGTCACCGGGATCGCCCGCCTCGGCGACGCCCTGCTGGACGCTCGGGTGCGCGACGCGCTCGCGTCATCCGGCTTCTGGTCGAGCAGGGCCGTTGCCGGAGCGACCGCCGAGGTCGCACTGGCCGAGCCGACCGAGAACGGTCTCGCCTCCGGGTTGTCCCGCTTCTGGGCGGGATGGCAGGACCTCGCCAACACGCCGGACTCGGCCGCGGCGGCCGGCGCCGTGCTGCAGTCGGCAGCGCAGCTCACGGGCCAGATCGCCGGCGGATACCGTGCCGTCGCCGCCCAGTGGAGCGATGCCCGGTCGGCAGCCGACCGCACGATCACCCAGGTCAACGCGAGCGCCGACCAGATCGCGTCGCTGAACCGCGCCATCCGGGACGCCCAGGCGTCCGGGCGCTCGGCGAACGAGCTGATCGACCAGCGATCCGTGCTCGCACAGAACGTCGCACGGGCGGTCGGCGGCGTGTCGACCATCGAGGCGGACGGCACCCTGACGGTCCGCGTCGACGGCAACCCGCTGGTCGCCGGCACCACCGCCCGGCACCTCGTCCTGGAGGGGCCGCGCAGCATCGACGCCGGCGGGCGGCTGACGGTGACCTGGGCGGACTCGGGGGCCTCGGCATCCATCGCCGCGGGAGAGCTCGGAGGGACGCTGTCCGTGCTCGCGCCCGCCGACGAGGACGGCACCCTCGCGCAGCTGGCCGCCGCGTACAACGCCGTGGCGGAATCCCTCGTCAACACCCTGAACGCCCAGCACCGTGCCGGAGTGACGTCCGGCGGCGCGGCCGGCGGCGACTTCTTCACGCTGTCGGCGACCGGCCCCGCGGCGCTGGGGATCGGGGTCGCGGTGACCTCGGCATCCGATCTCGCCCTGGGCGCTCCCGGCGCGGGTGCGCGGGATTCCACGAACGCCGACGCGATCTCGCAGATCGGGGAGCGCGACGGCTCCCCGGACGCCCTGTGGGTGGATCACATCACGCGACTGGGCGTCGGCGTGGCAGCGGATGCGCAGCGTGCGCGCCTGGCCGAGGCCTCCGCGGTCTCCGCCGTGACGGCGCAGCAGTCCGTCGCCGCGGTCGACGGCGACGAGGAGACGATCAACCTGCTCACCTACCAGACCGCGTATCAGGCGGCCGCCCGCGTCATGACCGCGGTCGACGAGGCGCTCGACGTCCTGATCAACCGCACGGGCGTCGTCGGACGCTGATCGGAGGACCCGCATGATCTCCCGAGTCACCTCGTCCTCGATGACGCAGTCCAGCCTGCGGCAGCTGCAGGCGAACCTCTCCGAGCTCGCCCGGCTGCAGGAGCAGGCGTCGTCCCAGCGGGCGTTCGCGACGGTGTCGGACGACCCGGCCGCTGCGGCGACCGCGCTGGGCCTGCACGCCGCTCAGCGCCGGGGCGAGCAGCACGCCCGCAATATCGACGACGCGCTCGCGTGGGTGACGACCGCGGACTCCGCGCTCGCCTCCGCCACCGCGCTCATGAACCGGGTGCGCGATCTCACGGTCCAGGGTGCGAACGACGGAGCGCTCGACGCCACCGCGAAGGAGGCGATCGCGGTCGAGCTGGAGGGGATCCGCGAGGAGCTGCTCTCGGTGGCGAACACGAGGCTGCTGGGACGGTCCGTCTTCGCCGGGACCTCGGACGAGGCCGCGTTCGATGCCGCCTACGCGCACTCCGGAATCCCCGGGGCCGAGGTCGTCCGCAGGATCTCGGACGGCGGCTCGGTCCGGGTGGACGTGGACGGGGCCGAGGCCTTCGGCACGGGAGCCGGATCCGCGTTCGCCCTGATCGACTCGATCGTCGCCGACCTGCGATCGGGCACGAACGCGGGCCCTCGGCTCGCGGAGATCGATGACCGTCTCACGGCCCTCCGAGGGGCCCACGCCGCGGTCGGAAGCCGGCAGGCGCAGGTCGAGCGAGCGAAGGAGGTCGCCGTGCAGAATTCCGTGTCGCTGGAGGCGAGGAGGGCGGCCGTCGAGGACGTCGACTCCGTGGAGGTGCTCGTGCAGCTGCAGGCGCAGGAGCTCGTGTACCGCTCGGCGCTGTCCGTCACCGCGCGCGTTCTGCAGCCGTCGCTGATGGACTTCCTGGCATGAGCGTCGCGCTGAGCTTCGTCTCGCCGCCGCCGGGACTGGCGCCGCACACGGACTTCGCCCTCACGGCGATCGACGAGGCCGAGGGGCTGTTCGCCCTGCGCGCGGTCGCTGTGCCGGACCTGCGGCTGTACGTCGTGGATCCGCGGACCGTGATCGCCGGCTACGAACCCGTGCTGACCGACGAACAGGTCGCGGATCTCGGGCTGCATGCGCCGGAGGACGCGATGCTGCTCGTGGTGGCGCATCCCGCCACCGCGGGAGTCAGCGTCAACCTGCTCGCCCCGGTCGTCGTGAACCGCACGACCGGACGCGCAGCCCAGGTGATCCTGGACGGTCAGGACTACGACGTGCGCACTCCGCTGGGATGACCGCGAGCAAGTAGCCTGGGAGGGTGATCCTCGCTGTCGACACCTCGCTGGGCTCGGCCGTCGCCATCGTCGACGGCGACGGAGCGCTCGTCTCGGACGCCTCCAGCCCCGACCCGCTGGGGCACGCCGAGGTGATCGGGGATCTGCTCGCGTCCGCGCTGGACGAAGCGGGCGGAGGCGAGATCGCGCATGTCGTCGCCGGCATGGGGCCTGGGCCCTTCACGGGTCTGCGCATCGGCATCGCCACGGCTCGGGCGTTCGCGCTCGGACGCGGCATCGACGTCATCCCCGTCCCCAGTCATCTCGCCCCCGCCCTCACGGAGATCGAGCGGAACGGTGCGGAAGGCCGATTCGCCGTCGTGACCGATGCGCGCCGTCGCGAGGTCGCCGTCACGGTGTTCGAGGGGCTGGACGCCGACGGCATCCCGAACGTCGTCGCCGGGACCGTCCTGGTCCCGCGCGCGGACGCCGAGGCGCATCTGGACGGCGTCCGTGCCGTCGAGGTCGCCGTCCTGGATGCCGCGTCCCTCGCCCGCGTGGGCCGGCGGGCGGTAGGTGCGGGACGCGTCCTCGCCGGTCAGGAGCCGCTGTACCTCCGTCAGCCCGACGTGACGATGCCCGGAGCGCCCAAGAAGGTGAGCGCGTGATCCGGCCGGCGACCGCCGACGACCTCGTGGCGATCATGGCGGTCGAGAACGCCTCGTTCCCGACCGACGCCTGGAGCGCCGAGACCATGGCCGCGGAACTGGCGGGCGAGCACAGTCACTACATCGTCGACGAGGAGGGCGGCGTCGTCATCGGCTACGCGGGACTGCGCGGCGTGCGGGGGGCGGCGGACGCCGACGTCCAGACGATCGCCCTGCTCGACGCGCACCGTGGCGCCGGGCGCGGGCGCGCCCTGCTGAGGACGCTGCTCGCCGAGGCATCCGCTCGGGGCGCCAGGGAGGTGTTCCTGGAGGTCCGGGCCGACAACCCCGCGGCCGAGGGACTCTACACCTCCGAGGGCTTCGTGGAGCTCGGCCGCCGGCCGCGCTATTACCAGCCCGACGACGTCGACGCGATCGTGATGAGGCTCGACCTCCGTGCGGGCGCCGCCCGCGCTGCGACGAAGGAGGAGACGGCATGAGCGGACCGCTGGTGCTCGGCATCGAGACGAGCTGCGACGAGACCGGGATCGGCATCGTGCGCGGGCGCACCCTGCTGTCGAACACGATCGCGTCGAGCATGGACGAGCATGCCCGCTACGGCGGCGTCGTACCCGAGGTCGCCGCCCGGGCGCACCTCGAGGCGCTGCAGCCCTCGATCGAGGCGGCGCTCGCCGAGGCCGGTGTGCGGCTGGAGGACCTGGACGCCGTCGCCGTCACCTCCGGTCCGGGGCTCGCGGGTGCTCTCATGGTCGGGATCGGCGCCGCGAAGGGCCTCGCCGTGTCTCTCGGCACGCCCCTGTACGCGGTCAACCACCTGGTCGGGCACATCGCCGCCGACATCCTGACGCCGGATGCCGAGCCGCTGGAGTACCCGACGATCGCCCTGCTCGTGTCGGGCGGGCACACCTCGCTCCTGCATGTGCGGGATCTCACGACGGACGTCGAGCTGCTCGGCGAGACGATGGACGACGCGGCGGGGGAGGCCTTCGACAAGGTGGCGCGCCTGCTGTCGCTTCCCTACCCGGGCGGTCCGGAGATCGATCGGGCGGCGCTCGAGGGCGATCCGGACGCGATCCGCTTCCCGCGCGGTCTGTCGCGGGCGTCGGACCTGGCGAAGCACCGCTACGACTTCTCCTTCTCGGGGCTGAAGACGGCGGTCGCCCGCTGGGTGGAGCGCTGCGAGGCGGAGGGACGGCCGGTGCCGGTCGCCGACGTCGCGGCGAGCTTCCGCGAGGCGGTCGTCGACGTCCTCGTCACCAAGGCTCTCGCCGCCTGCGCGGACCGCGGCGTGCCACGACTGCTGCTCGGCGGCGGCGTCATCGCGAACCGGCGGCTGCGCGAGGTCGCGCTCGAGCGCGCCGCCGCGGCGGGCGTCACGGTGCGCATCCCGCCGCTGTCGCTGTGCACGGACAACGGCGCGATGATCGCCGCACTGGCCGCAGAGCTGATCTCGTCGGGGCGGCAGCCTTCCACTCTGGCGTTCGGTGCGGACTCGACGCTGCCCGTCACCGAGATCCAGGTGGCGCGGGCGGGGGTCGCGGCATGAGCGACGAGACGAGAGCGCCGCGCGTCGAGGGGGCGAGCCCCGAGGTCGAGAAGCCGGCGGGAACGGCCCGTCTCCCCGGCGCACGCCGTGAGGGGTACACGAAGCTGCCCACCGGTCCCGTGGGCATCGAGCCCGTGGTGGCGAGCGGGCCGGATGCGGACGCGGTCGGTTCCTGGGCGCCGAGCACGTCGGAGCAGCCGATCGAGGAGGACACGGCCCGGCTCGGCCCCTGGGCCCTGCTGGCCGCGATCGTCGCGTTGATCGCCTCCTTCTTCGTGGGGTGGGGGATCCCGGTGGCGATCGTCGCCGTCGTCGCGGCGATCATGTCGCTGCGACGGCCGTTGGAGAGCCGAGCTCTCGCGGTGTGGGCGCTCGTGCTGGGGATCATCGCCACGGTGTACAGCGCCGGGTGGCTCGTCTGGGCCGCGATGCAGCCCGGGGTGTTCGGGTAGCCCCGATGCTGTCGCCGGAGGAGTCCGCGGAGCTGCGGGAGCTGCAACGGAAGGCGTACGCGCCCGGAGCCGAGCCCTCGGATGCGGATGCCGCGCGCCTGCGCGCCCTCGAGGAGCGCCGGGTGGCGCCTCCCGCGCCCGCCGACTCCTCGCGAGGCGGTGACGACGAAGGATCCGCCGTCGCGGAATCTCCCGTCGACGGCGCAGCGTCCCCTGGAGCGGCACCGGCGCACGCCGCCGGTGGCACCGGGGAGGAGGTCGACCGTGCGAAGCCCGCAGAGCACGAGGCGCACGCCCCAGAGGAACAGGCCGCCCGCCCGCGATGGCGTCGCTGGGTGCCCTACGCCGCGATCGGCCTGGCGCTGCTCGTCGGGTTCGGGGTCGGGTTCGCCGTGTTCGGTCAGACGGTCGTGCGGTCGATCGCGCTGTCGCTCGCCGTCGGCGCGGAGCAGGCCGAGCTGGAGGCGAGCGACGACTACGATCCCGGTTCGATCACCGCAGTGGGACAGGCGCACGGCGTGACGATCTGGCACGCCACGAGAGGCGAGGGCGCCGAGCAGTGCGTCATCGTCACGCACGACGCCGGGCGCGATGGCGGCTGCGCCACGAGTGCGGAGTTCGAGGACCGCAGCAGTGGCCTGTACGCCTCCGTGATCCTGTCCGGCGACGGGGACGAGGCGGGAGCTCAGCTCAGCGTCAGCCTCGCGCGCACCGTCGATGGCGAACTCGCCGTCATCGCGGAGGTCTGGACGCAGGACATGTGGGACTGGCGTTCGCAGTACACCGAGGATGAGCTCGCGATCCTGGAGCGCATCGAGCGGGAGACGGGCGTCGACGGGGGAGTCCTCCAGATCGTCGGCTACGACGACACGACACCGGTGTGGCTGGAGTACAGCGGCGTCGGGGTGTGCGCGATCGTCGTCGCCGAGGACGTCGAACGGGCCTGCGCGGACGATCCTGCCGCGCCGGTCGTCCTCGAGGTCCGCGCGGCGGACGGCGGCGTGACCGCGTACCACGTGTCGGAGTCGTCGATGCGGGGTCCGGTCCTCACGATCGAGCGCACGCCGGCGGTCGTGGACGTGACGATCGACGACACGACCGGGGACGTCGACGGCTGACCCGGGTCACACCCGATCGGCGAGCACGGCCATCCGCCGGTTCCCGACGCGTGTGAGGATGAGCGTGGCGCTCTGCGCGCCGTCGAGCCTGAGCTTCTTGCGGAACGCGGCCGGATCGATGTCCATGCCGCGCTTCTTGATCTCCAGCGAACCGATGTCCGCCGTCCTCAATGCGGCGTTGATCGCCTTGGGGTTGGCCGGCATCGTCTCGCGCACCCGGAACGACTGCACGAACGGGCTCGTGACGGCGGCATCCCCGGTGAGATAGGCGATGCGCTCGTCCAGCATCCCGGCATCCAGGCTCCGCGCCACATCGCCGATGAGGCGCGCGCGGATCACCGCCCCGTCCGGTTCGTGCAGGAAGGCGCCGAGCGGGCGCACAGCGGCGTCCTCGGCATCCGCGCCCGCGGTGAGCTCGTGGACGGAGTCCCCGCGCATCACCAGCGCCGCGCGGCGGACGCCGTGGCGCGCGAGCGACCCGCTCCACAGCACGAGCTCGACGACGCTGCCGTCGGCGCTGACCCACTGCGCCTCGGCGTCCTCGGGCAGCGCCTCGCGGTCGTGGCCGGGGCCGAGCTTGATGCCGGCCGGCATGCGCGCGGCGAGGTCGAACGCCCAGTCCAGTGGCGGCGAGTAGTCGGATGCCGTCAGGCGCCGGGTCTCGCCGTGACCGGAGGTGCGGCGGGCCGGATCCATCCACACCGCCGTGCCTTCCGCGCGCGGATTTCGCAGAACGTCACGGAACCCGTCCGTCTCCGCGGGATCGCTGCGAGATCCGTGCGTTTCTGCGAGAAGCGTGCGCGCGGCGTCCTCGGCCGTGCCGTGCGCGACCGAGGCTTCCTCCCCGAACGCGGCGAGATTGTACGCGGCGATCGCCGCCGTGACCTGATCGGCGTCCACGGCGCTCACGCGCAGCCCCGCGCCTGCGAAGGCCAGGGCATCGCCGCCGATGCCGCAGCCGAGGTCCGCGACCCGGGTGAATCCCGCCTCTCGGATGCGTCCGGCATGACGTGCCGCGACGGGCAGCCGCGTGGCCTGCTCGAGTCCCGCCTGAGTGAACAGCATCCGATCGGCGAAAGGGCCGAACTTCGCGGATGCCCTGGTGCGAAGCCGGGCCTGGCCGACCACGGCCGACACGAGATCGGGGGAGTGCCCCGCGGCCCGCAACCGGCTGACCACGCGGGCGACATCCGTCGTGGAATCGATCCGCCCGACCTCGTCCAGCAGGCGAAGCCCGTCCGGGGTGAGCAGGGCGGTGAGCTCGGTCATCTCCACCGGTTCAGCCTACGCGCCGCGCGTTCGACCTCCGTGTCGCGCCGACTGGCACTCGCATTGCGTGAGTGCCAGCCGACGTCCTACACTGGCATTAGCACTCTCGGGTTGAGAGTGCGAACGAGTCTTTCGTGTCAGCGTCAAGAAAGAAGAGGTAGACCGTGTCGGTTTCCATCAAGCCGCTCGAGGACCGCATCGTCATCAAGCAGGTCGAGGCCGAGCAGACCACCGCGAGTGGGCTGGTCATCCCCGACACCGCCAAGGAGAAGCCCCAGGAGGGCGAGGTCGTGGCCGTGGGCCCCGGCCGCATCGATGACAACGGCAACCGCGTCCCGCTCGACGTCGCCGTCGGCGACCGCGTGCTCTACAGCAAGTACGGCGGCACCGAGGTGAAGTTCGGCGCCGACGAGTTCCTCGTGCTCTCCGCGCGCGACGTCCTCGCGGTCGTCGTCCGCTGATCGCAGCGCACATAGCCTCGAAGGCCCGGACGCATCAGCATCCGGGCCTTCGTGCATCCCCGGACGCGCGTCGCGCGATTCCTGCCGATCTCGCCGGCGGCGAGCATCCGGCATCCGGAGCCGGTCATAGAGTTGATCGGTGAGTACGCAGAGAACGCCCCGCACCGAGACCGCCGGGGTCGCCTACGCCCTCGGCGCCTACCTGCTGTGGGGTGTCCTCCCGCTGTACTTCCTCCTGCTCGCCCCCACCCAGGCATGGGAGGTCGTGGCGTGGCGCGTGCTGTTCTCGCTCGTGTTCTGCGTGATCCTGCTCGCCGTGATGCGCGGCTGGCAGCGGCTGTGGGCGATCGTGCGGCAGCCGCGACTGCTCGGGCTCACCGCCCTCGCGGGGCTGCTGATCTACGTCAACTGGCAGGCCTTCCTGATCGGCACCCTCGACGACAAGGTCGTCGAGACGGCGCTGGGGTACTTCATCAACCCGATCACCACCGTGCTCCTGGGAGTGTTCGTCCTGCACGAGCGGATGCGCCGCCTGCAGTGGGTCGCCGTGGGCATCGCGGCGCTCGCGGTGATCGTCATCATCGTCGCGTACGGGACGGTGCCGTGGATCGCGCTCACCCTGACGCTCTCATTCGGCGTGTACGGGCTGATCAAGAAGAAGATCGGCCCGTCCGTGGACGCCCTCAGCGGTCTGACGCTGGAATCGTTCTGGCTCATCCCGATCGCGGTCGTCCAGCTGATCGCGGTCGGCGCGACGACCGGCATCACGATCGGGAACAACGGGGTGTGGCACACGGTGCTGCTGGGCTTCGCCGGCGTCGCCACCGCAGTCCCGCTGCTGCTGTTCGCGGCCGGGGCCCGGCGCATCGACCTGACGGTGATCGGGATGATCCAGTTCATCACGCCGATCATGCAGTTCCTCATCGGCGTGGTCGTGCTGCAGGAGCCCATGCCGACCGAGCGCTGGATCGGCTTCATCCTGGTCTGGGCGGCCGTCGCCGTGTTCATCGTCGACCTGCTCCTCGCCGCCCGACGTCACCGACGCGTCGCCCCCGTCGAACCGGTCTGAACCCGCCAGGAACACCGTCATCTCCGCGAAACAAGATCGTTAGCGCACCGATACCCGCGGGCGCGCGGCCCGGTCTTAGTGTTAGAGCACCCGAACGTGGTACCGCCACGTCCGCTGTTGTCGAAGGAGCAATATGAACGGTTTGCAGGGTTCGCGCCCCAAGCTGCTGGCAGGAATCGCACTGCTGGGAGCGACGGCGCTGGTCATCGCGGGGTGCAGCACAGGCACCCCCGCTCCCGAATCATCGGAGCCGACGAACGAGCGTCCCGAGAACGTCGATCTGTCGCTGACTCTGGGTTCGCTCCTTCCTGCGACGGGAACGCTGGCGTTCCTGGGGGCGCCGATGGAGGCGGGCGTCCAGCTCGCGGTCTCCCAGATCAACGAGGCGGATGCCGGCATCCAGGTCGAGCTCGTCAGCGAGGACGAGGGCGACCTGGACAACAAGGCGTACGAGACCTCGATCACCAACCTCCAGAGCGCCGGGATCAACGCCATGGTGGGCGCCGCCTCCTCGAGCGTCACGAAGCTGATCCTTGACGGCAACGCCGGCGCCGGCATCCTCACCGTGTCGCCCTCGAACACGTCGCCGGACTTCACGGGCATCAACCCGCTGTACTTCCGGACCGCCCCGAGCGACAACCTGCAGGGCGAGGTGCTCGCCAACCAGATCGCCGAGGACGGCCACAAGACCCTCGGCATCATCTACCAGAACGACCCGTACGGCACCGGACTGTTCGAGGCCATCAAGACGACGTTCGAGGGCACGGGCGGCGAGGTCGTCGCCGAGGCCTCGTACAACCAGGGCGACGGACAGTTCAACGCGCAGGTCCAGACGATCGCGGCCGAGAACCCGGACGCCGTGGCCGTCGTGTCCTACGACCAGTTCGCGACCATCGCGCCGCTGCTGGGCAACGCGGGCGTCGACACCGGCGCGCTGTACCTCGTCGACGGCAACCTGAAGGACTGGCCGGACCTGCCCGTGAGCCTCGAGGGCTCCAAGGGCACGCGTGCGGGCGCCGAGCTGCCGGATGACTTCATCGACCAGCTCAACGAGGTCTGGACGGCGGGCGGCAACGAGCCGATCGACGCTCTGACCTACTCGGCCGAGGCCTACGACGCCGCGACGCTCATCGCCCTGTCGGCGCTGTACGCCGTGTCGGTGGAGGGCGAGGACATCGCGGGCGCGATGCGCCTGGTCTCCGGCGGCGAGGGCGAGGGCGAGAAGTGCACGAGCTTCGCCGACTGCGCCGAGATCATCAACGCCGGGGGGACCCCGGACTACGACGGCTACTCCGGTGAGATCACGTTCGACGAGAACAACGATCCGAAGGGCGCGGCCATCGGCGTCTACGAGTTCGACGCGGAGAACATCCAGTCCCGCATCAAGTGAGACGACGGAAGGGCTCCGGATGCTCGGCATCCGGAGCCCTTCTTCGTGCGTCGGTTACGCCGCGTCGGTGCCCAGGGTGCCGAGGTACAGGCCGATGACCTTGGGGTCGTTCAGCAGATCGCGCCCCGTTCCCTCGTAGGCGTCGCGTCCCTGATCGAGCACGTACCCGCGGTCGCAGATCTGCAGGCAGCGCCGGGCGTTCTGCTCCACCATGATCGTCGTGACGCCGGCCTTGTTGATGTCCGAGACGCGGATGAACGCGTCGTCCTGACGCACCGGCGAGAGACCCGCCGACGGCTCGTCCAGCAGCAGCACCGAGGGATCCATCATCAGCGCCCGCGACATCGCGACCATCTGGCGCTCACCGCCGGACAGCGATCCCGCACGCTGCTTGAGGCGCTTGCCGAGCTCCGCGAAGATGCCGGTGACGAATTCGAGCCGCTCCGCGAACGCCTTCGGGTTCTGGTACAGGCCCATCTGCAGGTTCTCCTCGATCGTGAGCGAGGGGAAGACGTTGTTCGTCTGCGGCACGAACGCGACGCCGCGCGCCACCAGCTTGTCGGCCTTCAGGCCCACGATGCTCTCGCCGTTGACGGTGATGTCGCCCTGACGCACCTGCACCATGCCGAAGATCGACTTCAGCAGCGTCGATTTGCCCGCGCCGTTCGGGCCGATGATGCCGATGAGCTCTCCTCGGCGCGCGGTCAGATGCGCTCCGTTGAGGATGTTCACTCCGGGGAGATACCCGGCGTGAACATCCGTCAGCTCGACGACGACGTCCTCTCCGGCGTGGACGCTCGGCGTCGCCTGCCCCGAGTCGGGCGAAGGGACGCCGCGGGTGTCCTCGGTCATGACTTCTCCTCCTGCGTGTCCTCGGGCGCGGGTCCGCCCTCGATCTCCGCCTCCGCCTCGGTCTCGATCTGCTCGCGGAGGCGGGTGGCCGCGGCATCCGAGACCACCGAGATGCGCCCGGTCACCGCGCCCAGGTCGACGTCCTGGTGCGCGCCCAGGTAGGCGTCCACGACAGCCGGGTCCTCCATGACCGTCTCGGGCGGGCCCTCGGCGACCACGCGCCCCTCGGCCATGACGATCACCCAGTCGGCGATATGGCGCACCATGTGCATGTCGTGCTCGACGAACAGCACGGTCATGCCGAGGTCCTTCAGGCCCAGGATGTGGTCGAGCAGCGACTGCGTGAGCGCCGGGTTGACCCCGGCCATCGGCTCGTCGAGCATCACGAAGCTCGGCTCGCTCATCAGCGCGCGCGCCATCTCGAGCAGCTTGCGCTGTCCGCCGGACAGCGAGGCCGCGAAGTCCTTCTCCTTGGCGTCCAGCTTGAAGCGCACCAGCAGCTCGCGCGCCCGCTGCTCGATCTCTGCCTCCTGATCGCGCCACAGGAACGGGAAAAGACTCGCCCAGAACCCCTCGCCCCGCTGGTGCGGGGCGCCGAGCTTCATGTTCTCGAGCACCGTGAGCAGCGACAGCGACTTGGTGAGCTGGAACGTGCGCACCTGCCCGAGCTGGGCGACCTTGAACGACGGGACCCCGGAGAGGTTCTTCCCGTCGAACGACCACGTCCCCGCGTTCGGCTTGTCGAACCCGCACAGCAGGTTGAACAGCGTGGTCTTGCCCGCGCCATTGGGGCCGATGAGCGCGGTGATCGCGCCGCGCGGGATCTCGACGTGGTCCACGTCGACGGCCGTCAGGCCGCCGAAATGACGGGTCACGCCGTCCGCGACGAGGATCGGGTCGACCTTCGCGACCCCTGGTGCCGCCGGGCCCTTGGCCAGGCCGGTCGTCTTCTGCCGCGGGGCGCTCGGCGTCGTCGGCTGCGACGGATTCACTTCACTTGACAAAGGTCATCTCCCTCTTGTTCCCGAGGATGCCCTGTGGCCGGAAGATCACGATCAGCATCAGGACGACACCGATCAGGATGTACCGGACCATGTCGGCCTGGGCGGCGCTCATGGGCAGCAGTCCGGCGTCGGCCATCGCGGGCAGGAGGCTGCCGAGGAAGGCGAACACCACCCAGAAAAGCACGGCGCCCAGCGTCGGCCCGAGCACGGTGGCCGCTCCGCCCAGCAGGAGGATGGTCCACAGGAAGAACGTCAGCGACGTCGAGTAGCTCCCGGGCACCACGGCCGAGGGAAGCACGAACACGATGCCGCCGAGTGCTCCGAGCACACCGCCGACGACGAGCGCCTGCATCTTGTACGCGAAGACGTTCTTGCCCAGCGAGCGCACCGCGTCCTCGTCCTCGCGGATGCCCTTGAGGACGCGGCCCCACGGGCTGCGCATCAGGGCCCACACCAGGAGCACCGCGAGCGCGAGCACGATGAGACCGAACACGCGCACCCACAGGTCGTTCGCGTTGTAGGTCCACGGACCGAAGCCGTAGGTGCCCGGCGGGAACGGGTTGATGTCGCGGAAGCTCTGGTGGTAGCCCGACAGTCCGCCGGCCGAGTTCGTCCACTCCTTGAACAGCTCGGTGAGGAACAGCAGGCGGACGACCTCGGCGGCCGCGATGGTCGCGATCGCGAGGTAGTCGGCGCGCAGGCGCAGGGTCGGGATGCCGAGGACGAGCGCGAACAGCGCACCGCCCGCGAGGCCGGCGAGCATGCCCGCCCACCACGGGGCGCCGAAGCTGAGGATCGCGATGGCGTAGCCGTAGCCGCCGATGGCCATGAAGGCCGCCATGCCGAAGTTCAGCAGGCCCGTGTAGCCGAAGTGCACGGCGAGGCCGGTCGCGGCCAGCGCGTAGGCCATCGTCGTAGGGCTGAACAGGTACGAGGCGGTGTTGCCGAAGATGTTGCCGAAGTCCATGCGTCAGCCCAACCTTTCCTTGCGGCCGAGCAGGCCCTGGGGCCGTACCAGCAGGATCACGATCAGCGCGACGAGGGCGCTGGCGTACTTGAGGTCGCTCGGCACACCAAGCAGCGTCGACACCTCGACCGCGAGGCCGACGATGATCGATCCGATGAGCGCGCCGATCGCGGAACCGAGCCCGCCCAGCGTGATCGCGCAGAAGATGAGCAGCAGCATCTGCATGCCCATGTCCCACTTCACGCCGGGCCGGAAGTACGCCCACAGGATGCCGGAGATCGCGGCGAGCACGCCGGCGAGGATCCACACGATGCGGATCACCTTGTCGACGTCGATGCCGGAGGCCGCGGCCAGCTGCGGGTTGTCCGAGATCGCGCGGGTGGCCTTGCCGACGCGCGTGCGCGTGAGGAAGAACGCGACGCCCAGGATCACGACCAGGCTGATGGTCATGCCGATGATGTCGATGTACGACAGCGAGATCGGCCCGAGCTTCATCGGCGTGGGGCTCGCACCCGGCAGCTGCTGCGTGCCGCCGCCGATCAGGTACTGCAGGCCGTAGCGCAGTGCGAGCGACAGTCCGATGCTCACGATCATGAGCTGCACGACGCCGAGCCCGCGACGGCGCAGCGGCCGCCACAGCCCGGCGTCCAGCGCCCAGCCGAGCAGGCCGCCCGCGGCGATCGCGGCGATGACGCCGAGCCAGACCGGCAGGTCCCAGTAGGCCGTGACGATCAGCGCGACCACGGCGCCCCACGTCACCATCTCGCCGTGGGCGAAGTTCGACAGCCGGGTCGTGCCGTAGATGAGTGCGGCACCCATCGCGGCAAGTCCCAGCAGCAGGCCGAAGTTCAGCCCGCCGACGATCCGCGACAGCAGCTGGTCGAGGAACGACGTGGTCTCGCGCACGCCCTCGCCGAGGAAGAGGTTGACGATCTTGGTGCCGGTGAGTCCGAACTCGACCTCGAACGACGCCGTCGTCCCCGACACCGGCTGCATGCCCTCGGGCAGCTGCGACGCATCCACGATCACGCCGTCCGGCAGCGTGTCCTCATCGACGGTCAGTGTGTACACCGCCCTCTCGGGCACGTACAGGCGCCACCGGCCCTCGGCATCCGTCTCGGTCTCGGCCTCGAAGCCGCCGCCCTCGACGGACATCGTGACGTCCGCGACGGGCTCGTCGTCGAACGTGATGACACCGGCGAGGTAGAAGTCGGTGACCTCCTGGCCGTCGTCGGTCTCGTCCGCCGCTGCGGGCGGTGGTGGCTGCAGCACCAGGAAGGCGAAGGCGAGGAGCGTACCGATCAGGGCGATGGCCCATCGGATTCCGCTCCGTTTCGCCGAGATCGTCGGACTCACAGAACCTCCTGTCCAGTACACAGACCAAGACGGAGTTGTTCATCGGCCCTGATGTACGACGGTACGAGCGTAGTGTGTCGATTCTGTTTCGGCCAAGGCACGATATGGCCACGGTCCGTCGCGGGCACCGGCGAGCCGCGCTCCGGGAATTTTCCCACCCCTGCGGCGCTTAGAATTGGTACACCCTCGCCGCCCGTCGCCCCCCCAGGAGGATCATCCATGGACCAGCACGATCCGTTCGGCTTCGTCGGACTCACCTACGATGACGTGCTGCTCCTGCCGGGGCACACCGACGTCATCCCGAGCGAGGCGGACACCTCCTCGCGGATCACCCGGCGCATCTCGGTCGCCACCCCGCTGCTCTCCAGCGCCATGGACACCGTCACGGAATCGCGCATGGCCATCGCGATGGCACGCGAGGGCGGCATCGGCATCCTGCACCGCAACCTCTCCATCGCCGACCAGGCCGCGCACGTCGACCGCGTCAAGCGCAGCGAGTCGGGCATGATCACCGACCCGATCACGACGACGCCCGAGGCGACCGTCGAAGAGGTCGACGCGCTGTGCGCGAAGTACCGCATCTCCGGTCTCCCGGTCGTCGACCCCGACGGCAAGCTCGTCGGCATCGTGACCAACCGCGACATGCGCTTCGTGTCCGGCTTCGAGCGCCAGACAACGTTCGTCAAGGACGTCATGACCAGCGAGGGTCTGGTCACCGCGCCCGTCGGCGTCGCCGCGGGGGAGGTCATCGCGCTGTTCGCGAAGCACCGCGTCGAGAAGCTGCCGCTGATCGACGGCGAGGGCAAGCTCGCCGGTCTCATCACCATCAAGGACTTCGACAAGAGCGAGAAGTACCCGCTGGCCACGAAGGACGACCAGGGCCGCCTGCGCGTCGGCGCGGCGATCGGGTTCTTCGGCGACGCCTGGGAGCGCGCCGAGGCGCTGCGCGATGCCGGAGTGGACGTGCTCGTGGTGGACACCGCCAACGGGCAGTCGCAGGGAGTCATCGACCTCGTCAAGCGGCTCAAGGCCGACCCGACGTTCGAGCACATCGACGTCATCGGCGGCAACGTCGCCACCCGCGAGGGCGCTCAGGCGCTCGTGGACGCCGGGGTGGATGCCGTGAAGGTCGGCGTGGGCCCGGGGTCCATCTGCACCACGCGCGTGGTCGCCGGTGTCGGCGTCCCGCAGGTCACCGCGGTGTACGAGGCCTCGCTGGCCGCCGCCCCCGCCGGGATCCCGGTGATCGCCGACGGCGGTCTGCAGTACTCCGGCGACATCGCCAAGGCCCTGGTCGCCGGCGCGGACGCGGTCATGCTCGGTTCGCTCCTGGCCGGCACGGACGAGTCGCCGGGCGAGATCGTCTTCCAGTCGGGCAAGCAGTTCAAGCAGTACCGCGGCATGGGCTCGCTCGGAGCCATGCAGACGCGCGGCAAGCAGACCTCTTACTCGAAGGACCGCTACTTCCAGGCCGACGTCCCCAGCGACGACAAGCTGATCCCCGAGGGCATCGAGGGCCAGGTGCCCTACCGCGGCCCGGTCTCGGCCGTCGCCTATCAGCTCGTCGGCGGGCTGCGTCAGTCGATGTTCTACGTCGGGGCCCGCACGATCGAGGAACTCAAGCAGCGCGGCCGGTTCGTTCGCATCACGGCCGCGGGTCTCAAGGAGTCGCACCCGCACGACGTGCAGATCGTCGTCGAGGCGCCCAACTACAAGCGCTGAGCGTCCAAGCCGAAAGACACCACGACGTCGCAGGAATCCGGGTCGGATCCTGCGACGTCGTGCTCTGCGGCGGGAACGAGGAGCGGGTCAACCGCAGGTGTAGGTGACGCCGCCCACGTCCCACACGCCGGGGCCGAGCTCCGCGCACGTGGCGAAGATGCCGGCGAACAGCGTGATCAGCGCGATGCCGACGATGATCCCCACCACGGTGAGGATCGCGCCGATGATGATGCCCGCAATCGAGAGGCCCTTGGGGGCTCCGGCCTTGCCGAGCTTCACGGTCGCGATGATGCTGATGATGAGTCCGATGAACGGCAGCACGAACGCGAGCACGAATCCGGTGATCGCGAGTCCGCGACCGGGGACCGGCGCGGGGGCCGCCGCGGGGTCGGGATAGACCGGGTACCCGGATGCCGCGGGCGCCGGCTGCCCGGTGGCGGGCGCGGGCGGGGTGTAGTTCGGCTCGGGGCTCGTGGGGTTCGTCATGTCGCTCCTGTCGAGGATGTGTTCGTGGAATGCTCCGGCCTCCGAGGGTAACGAGCGGTGCCCTGCACCCGCCACCGCCGAGCATGGGCACCTCTTCCCCGGATGCGCTGCCCGGCCTGCCGGACGCCCTAGAGTGAGCCCATGGATTCACCGGGGAGTTCTGCGCTGACCAGGGGGCAGGTCGCCCGCTACGCCATCGGGTCGCTCGGCACGGGCGGGTTCGCCACGCTGCCGGGTCTCGTCCTCGTGTATTACCTCACTGATTCCCTCGGTGTGACGGCCCTGGCCGCGGGCGCGATCGTCACGGCGGCGAAGATCTGGGACGTGCTCATCGATCCGGTCATCGGCGGCCTCAGCGACCGCTCGTATGCGCACGCCGGGTCTCGGCGTCGCTTCATGGTCCTGGGCGGCATCGGACTGCCGGTCGCCTTCGTCGCGACGTTCGCCGTGCCGGGCGGGCTGGGGCCGGTGCCCTCCGCGCTCTGGGTGCTCGTGGCCTTCATGCTCGCCGCCACCTGCTTCAGCCTGTTCCAGGTGCCCTACATCGCGTTGCCCGCCGAGCTCACCGACAGTTACCGCGAGCGCACGCGACTGCTGAGCTGGCGGGTCGTCGTGCTGACGCTGGCGATCCTCCTCTTCGGCGCGGGCGGGCCCGAGCTGCGCGGTCTGTTCCCCGACGATCCGCTGCGCGGCTACCTGGTCATGGCGCTCGTCGCCGGGATCGTGCTGGCGGCGGGGATGCTCGTGGCGGCATCCGTCGCGCCGCAGCGACCACCGCTGCCCGTCGTCGCCGGCCTGTCGATCGGTGCGCACTACCGCGCCGGGATCCGGGTGCTGCGCGAGAGCGGCCCGTTCCGGGCGCTGCTGGCGACGTTCATGATCCAGGGACTCGCGACCGGGCTCATGCTCGCCGCCGCGCAGTTCGTCGCACGGTGGATCCTCCACGACGAGGGCGCCGTGACCCCGTTGTTCGCGGCCCTCATCGCTCCGGCGCTGCTGATGGCCCCGGTGTGGAAAGCCGTCGCCGATCGCGTGGGGAAGGAGCGGGCGCTCCGGCTCGCCAGTCTGGTCTTCCTCGTGGCGACGCTCGTCCTGGTGGGGATGGCGTGGCTGCCGGGCTGGTGGATCCTCGCTCCCGTCGCGCTGGCCGGCGCCGCGTACGCCGGGATGCAGACGCTGCCGATGGCGATGCTGCCGGACGTCATCGCGCACGACCGTTCCGCGCAGCGCGGCGAGAACCGCTCCGGCGTCTTCAGCGGCGTCTGGACGGCGGGGGAGACCACGGGCATGGCGCTGGGGGCGACCGTGCTCTCGGTCGTGCTCGCCGCCACCGGGTATGTCGAGTCGACCGCCGGCGTGTCGGTCGATCAGCCGGGGGCCGCGGTCGCGGGGATCGCGGTGGCCTTCAGCGCGCTGCCCGCCGCGCTCATGGTCCTCAGCCTCGTGACCCTCTCCGGGTATCGTCTGCGCGAGCGCGACATCGTCGGGACCTCGGCGTGACCGGCATCCTCGACCGCCTCCGGAATCTGCGTGCGGCCGACGCGCCCACGCACGGCGGCCGCGTGCTCGCCTATGTCTACGACGCCGGGGTGCCCGAGCTGGACGAACTGGCGGATGCCGCGGCATCCCTCGCCCGGCCCGTGAACGCCCTCGACCCCACGGTCTTCCCGTCCGTGGCCGTCATGGAGCGGGAGGTCCTCGGATTCGTCCGTCGGGCGCTGCACGGGCGGCGCGATGTCGTCGGCTCCGTGACGAGCGGCGGCACGGAGAGCTGCCTGCTCGCCGTGAAGACCGCGCGCGACCTGTGGCGGGCCGAGCACGGGTCGACGGCGTCCGGCCGCCGTCCGCGACTGCTGGTACCGGCCACCGCGCACGCGGCGTTCCAGAAGGCGGCCAGACTGTTCGACCTGGAACTCGACACGGTTCCGTGCCGCCCGGACGGCGCGGTGGCCGCCGAGGACGTCATCGCCCGGATGGACGGGGACGTCGCGCTCGTCGTCGTGTCCGCGCCGGCGTACCCCAGCGGCGCGCTCGATCCGATCCGCGCCGTCGCCGCCGCCGCGCAGGCGCACGGCATCCGCTGTCACGTCGACGCGTGCTTCGGCGGTCTGGTGCTGCCGTGGTGGACGGATGCGCCCGCGTGGGACTTCCGGGTCACCGGCGTGACGAGCATCTCGGCGGATCTGCACAAGTATGGGTACGCCCCGAAGGGCGTCTCGGTGCTGCTGCACCGCGGGCGGCGTCAGCATCGCGCGCAGTTCTTCGCGACCACGCGATGGCCGGGCTATCCGGTCGTCAACCCGACCCTGCTCGGATCGAAGTCGGCGTCTCCGCTCGCGGCATCCTGGGCGATCGTGCAGCGGCTGGGGGACTCCGGATTCGCCGAGCTCACCGCATCGATCCGGCGAGTGGCGACGGGCATCCGGTCGGAGGTGGACGGCATCCCCGGTCTCGTCGTTCTCGGCGACCCGGTCGGCCCCGCCCTCGCCCTGATCGCGGATCCCACAGCGATGCCCGCGCTGAGGGTCGACCCGCATCGGCTCGCCGACGAGCTCGCGCGGCGCGGCTGGCGCATCCAGCATCAGCCCGGCTTCGTCCAGGCGGACGGAACCCGGCTGCCGCGCAGCGCCCACCTCACGCTCACTCCTGTGCTCGAACGGGAGCTCGGCGGGTTCCGCCGCGCTCTCGTGCAGGCGGCGGATGCCGTGCGCGGGCGTCCCCCGGCCGACGGGCGCGCGCTCGCGGCGGCGGTCCGCGCGCTCGGGTACGGGGCGCGGCGCGTCCCGGGGCCCGCCGCAGCCTGGCGGCTGCTGCGACTTGCCGGAGCGGCCCGCGCGACCTCGGACCGCCCCCTGGCGGGGCTGATGGCGCTCGTGGAGGAGCTGCCGGCGCCGGTCGCCGAGGCGCTGCTCACCGAGCTGCTCGCCCGTCTGTCCGAGCCGCGGTGAATGCCGAGTCCGCCCGCGCCCGGCGACGCTGATAAGCTGGCTGGCTTGCCATGCGGCGGGCGGAAGGACGACCCACCGTGGGCTACATCGATGTCTCGGCGATCTCGCTGACCCTGCCGGACGGCAGGCCGCTTCTCGACGAGGTGACGTTCCGCGTCGGCGCGGGATCCACCAGTGCCCTCATCGGGCCGAACGGCGCCGGCAAGACGACACTGCTGCGCATCATCCGCCAGGACACCCCCACCGACTCCGGCGTGGTCACGATCGACGGCGGGCTCGGCGTCATGGACCAGTTCATCGGGCACGGCGAGCCGGGGCAGACCGTGCAGGACCTGCTCGTGCGCGTCGCCCCGCGACGCATCCGCGCGGCCGCGGAGGGACTGGAGGCCGCCGAGAACGCGCTCATCGAACGGGACGAGAACGACACGCAGATGGCGTACGCCGCCGCCATCGCCGAGTATGCGGACGCCGGCGGCTACGAGCATGAGACGGTGTGGGACCAGTGCACCATCGCGGCGCTCGGGGCGCCGTTTGAGCGCGCACGTTATCGCGAGCTCGTCACGCTGTCGGGAGGCGAGCAGAAGCGGCTCGCACTCGAGGCGCTGCTGCGCGGACCCGACGACGTGCTGCTGCTCGACGAGCCGGACAACTACCTGGACGTCCCCGCCAAGCGCTGGCTCGAGGAGCAGTTGCGCCTCACGCCCAAGACGGTCCTGCTCGTGTCCCACGACCGCGAGCTCCTGGCACGCGCCGCGGACAGGATCGTCACGCTCGAACCCGGCGGAGCCGGTGCGACGGCCTGGGTGCACGGCGGCGGCTTCGCGACATACGCCCAGGCGCGCGAGGACCGGATGGACCGGCTGGACGAGCTCCGTCGGCGCTGGGACGAGCAGCACGAGAAGCTGCGCACCCTCGTCGCGACGCTCAAGGTGAAGGCCGAGGCGAACGACGGATTCGCGTCCCGCTATCGTGCGGCGCAGACCCGGCTGCGCCGCTTCGAGGAGGCGGGGCCGCCGCAGGAGCGACCGCCGTCGCAGGACTTCGACATGCGGTTGCGCGGAGCCCGCACCGGCAAGCGCGCGGTCGTCGCCGAGCGACTCGAGCTCACCGGGCTCATGCGGCCGTTCGATGCCGAGATCTGGTTCGGCGACCGCGTCGGCGTGCTGGGATCGAACGGCTCGGGCAAGTCGCACTTCCTGAGGCTGCTCGCGCGCGGCGGGACCGATCCGGACCCGACGCTCGGGCACGCGACCTCGACGGGGGAGCAGCTGGCCGAGGTCGCGCACGCCGGCCGTGCCACCCTCGGCGCCCGTGTCGTCCCCGGGCTCTTCGCCCAGACCCACGCGCATCCCGAGTTCGCCGGACGCACGCTGCTGGAGATCCTGCATCGCGGCGATGACCGGCGTGCCGGCCTTCCGAGGGATGCCGCGAGCAGCGCCCTGGACCGGTACGGCCTCGTCCGGCAGGCGCAGCAGAGCTTCGACTCGCTCTCCGGAGGACAGCAGGCCCGGTTCCAGGTGCTGCTGCTCGAGCTGTCCGGGGCGACGCTGCTGCTGCTCGACGAGCCCACCGACAACCTCGACCTGGAATCGGCCGAAGCGCTGGAGGAGGCGCTCGCGCGGTTCGACGGGACCGTGCTCGCCGTGACGCACGATCGCTGGTTCGCGCGCTCCTTCGACCGGTTCCTCGTGTTCGGGTCGGACGGCGAGGTGTACGCCACCGACGAACCGGTCTGGAACGAGCGCCGGGTGGCCCGCGCCCGCTGATCAGGGAAGCCGGAACGGGTCCGCCGCCCGCGCGGACGGATCGAGAGCGAGGTCGGCCAGCACCGCGCCGACCCCGGTGGCGAACTTGAACCCGTGCCCGGAGAAGCCGGCGCCGACGACGACGCGCCCGCGGCGATCCAGGACGAAGTCGCCGTCGTCGGTCGAGGTGTAGGTGCAGCTGAGGTGCACGGCCGAGTCCGGGTCGAGTCCCGGCATCCATTCCCGCACGTACTCGCGGAGGGACTCGGCGTGGGTCGTGCGGTGCGGTCGGGCATCCGGATCGACCTCATCGCCGACCTGGTGGAAGCCGACCTTCACGCCCTCGCCGGGCGTGGGCATTCCGTACACCGTGGCCGGATACGTCCCGGCGGAAACGTAGTGGTTGAACGACGGCCAGGGAACATCCGCGCGGGGACGGAAGTGCGCCGGGGTCTCCTCCGTCACCCGCAGAGGCGGGAGCCCGATGCCGCCCAGAAGCTTCGCGCTCCAGGCGCCGGCCGTGACGACCACCGTGCCGGCGCGCAGCGTCGTCCCGTCGGACAGCGCGAGCACCGCGCTCGCCGGATCCTGGCCGATGCGCTCCACGGGCGTCTCCCAGCGGACCTCCCCGCCGCCGGCGAGGATCCGCCGCTCCAGCTCCCGCAACGCGTCCGCCGCGCGCACGACGCCCGCGTCCGCCGACCAGAGCACGTCCGTGGCGAAGCGGATGCCCGGCCACCGGAGCGCGGCCTCAGATGCCGTCAGCAGCTCCGCGGGAATGCCGCGCGAGACGAGCGCGGCCTGCACGGATGCCACGTCGACGTCGCCGTGCGTCACCAGGCCGTGCAGCCGCAGCAGAGGCGCGCCGTCCACGGGCCCGAGGGCGTCCCACCCGGCGCGGGCCAGGGTCAGCAGATCGAGGTAGTGCTCCTCGGCGTAGGCGTTGTTGAAGTTGCGGGTCGCGCCGTGCGATGCCCCATGTGTGTGACCGCGCGCGAATCGCTCCAGGACGACGGGACGGTGCCCGCGCCGCACCAGCTCCCACGCGGTCGCGAGTCCCATCACGCCGCCGCCCACGACGGCGACGTCCACGGCATCCTGCGTCATCTCGACCTCCAGCTCGCTGCCAGTCTGCCAGCCGCGGTGCGCGCCGAGCCGCGAGAAGGCGGTCGCGGGGTCCGGGTAGGCTGGACGGGTGACCATGGACATCGAGCTCGGCCGAGGCAAGCGCGCGCGCCGCGCGTACACGTTCGACGACATCGCGGTGGTGCCCTCGCGACGCACGCGCAATCCCGAGGACGTCTCGACGGCTTGGACGATCGACGCGTACGGCTTCGACATCCCGGTACTGGGCGCACCGATGGACTCGGTCGTGAGCCCGGCGACCGCCATCGCCCTCGGGCGTCTCGGCGGCCTCGGCGTGCTCGATCTCGAGGGTCTGTGGACGCGGTACGAGGACCCGGAGCCGCTGCTGGCAGAGATCGCGGGCCTGGCCCCCGAGAAGGCGACGCAGCGCATGCAGCAGCTGTACAGCGAGCCGATCAAGCCCGAGCTCATCAAGGCGCGTCTGGCCGAGATCCGCGCGGGCGGTGTCACGGTGGCGGGATCCCTGACTCCCCAGCGCACCCAGGAGCTGTACGAGACCGTCGTCGCGGCGGGCGTCGACCTGTTCGTGATCCGCGGGACGACGGTGTCGGCCGAGCACGTCTCGAGCGCCGCCGAGCCGCTGAACCTGAAGAAGTTCATCTACGACCTCGACGTTCCCGTGATCGTGGGCGGCGCGGCCACCTACACTGCTGCCCTGCACCTGATGCGCACGGGTGCCGCCGGCGTGCTCGTGGGCTTCGGCGGGGGCGCCGCGTCGACGACGCGGGCGACCCTCGGCATCCACGCACCCATGGCCACGGCCGTCTCCGACGTCGCGGCTGCGCGCCGCGACTATCTCGACGAGTCCGGCGGCCGTTACGTGCACGTGATCGCGGACGGCGGCGTCGGCACGTCGGGCGACATCGTCAAGGCCCTCGCGATGGGCGCGGACGCGGTCATGCTCGGCGTCGCGCTGGCACGCGCGACCGATGCGCCGGGGCGCGGCTTCCACTGGGGCCCCGAGGCGCACCACCCCAAGCTCCCGCGCGGTCGCCGCGTGGCGGTCGACGGCATCGCTCCGCTGGAGGAGATCCTCTACGGGCCGGCGCCGGTCGCCGACGGCACGGCGAACCTCATCGGGGCGCTGCGCAAGTCCATGGCGACGACCGGGTACTCCGATCTGAAGGAGTTCCAGCGCGTCGAGGTCGTGCTCGCCCCCTACGAGCAGGGCTGAGTCCGTTCCGCCGTGACGACACCCGAGGTCTTCCCGCCGACTCTGCGCGAGGTCATGCTGCGTCCGCGCTGGATCGGCGTGCTCGGGCTGTGCCTGCTGGTCGCCGGCGTGTTCGCGTTCCTCGGCCAGTGGCAGCTCGGTCGTGCGATCGAGACCGACCCCCCACCGGCCGGCGTGACCGAGGAGCTCCGGCCCCTCGCAGACGTCGTGGAGCCCGGCGCGTACCTGCCCGAGCCGTACGTCGGACAGCGCGTCGAGACGAGCGGCACCTGGGTCGGCGGCGACTTCCTCGTCGTCTCGTCCCGGTTCAACGACGACGTCGAGGGGTACTGGGTCACCGGTCAGCTCCGCGTCGCCGACGGCGTCTCGATCGCGGTCGCCCTCGGGTGGGCTCAGGATCGGGAGGACGCGGATGCCGCGGCCGCCGTGCTGGAGCAGCAGGCCGCGGGCGCCGAGGCGTCGATCACAGGACGACTCATCTCGGACGAGGGCGTGCAGGTGCCCCCGCCCGGCGACCCGCAGCGCATGGACCGGATGTCTCCGGCGGCGCTGCTGAGCCACTGGCACGACACCGAGCGCCTCGAGGTGTACCGTCCCTACCTGGCCAGCGCGTCGGCTCCGGAGGGGCTCGTCGACATCTCATCCCCGGCCCCGGACGAACTGTCCCCGGTGAACTGGCTCAACGTCTTCTACGCGGCCGAGTGGGCGATCTTCGCCGGCTTCGCGTTCTACATCTGGTACCGGCTCGCGAAGGACGCCTGGGAGCGCGAGAGCGAGGACTTCGAGGACACGGTCGCCGCGGCATCCTGAGCGGGTCTGCCGAGCCGGCTGCGCATCCGAGCACCGGAGGCCGCGCATCCGAGCGGGTCCGCGGCCGATCGATGCAGCTCCGGTGAGCAGTCGGTGACCAATCGGCGAACATCATTGATCCTGTCCCTGCCTCTCCGTATGCTCCAGACATGTGTGCGCGCTGTGAGCGCTCACCGCGGCGCTTCACAAGAGCCGCCGCCGCATCCCGACCCGAGGAGACAGCAACGATGATGCCCGCCCCCGGCGCTGAGAACCACGCGGTTCCGGCGTCATTCCGCAGCAGGGGGCGCGTGCGCGTCCTCGCCGTGACCTGCGTCGCCGCTCTCGGCGCCGGCGCTCTGGTCACCACTCCCGCATTCGCGAACACGACCGGCACCGGCATCGTCATCAACGAGGCCTACCTCTCCGGCGGCAGCGCGGGGGCGGCGTTCACGAACAAGTTCGTGGAGCTCTACAACCCGACCAGCGAGCCCGTCACCCTCGACGGTCTGTCGCTGCAGTACCGGTCGGCGACCGGAACGGGCCCCTCGCACGGCGTCGCCGCGCTGACCGGGGTCATCCCGGCGGGCGGGTACTTCCTCGTGCAGGGCGGCAGCAACGGCTCGAACGGTCAGGCGCTGCCGACGGCCGACGTCGTCGGCGCCCTCAACCCGAGCGGCACCAACGGCACCATCGCGCTCGTGGAGGGCACCGCGGCCGTGACGCTCACTCCGGGATCCTCCGTCGGCGCGCAGGGCGTGATCGACCTCCTCGGCTACGGCAGCTCGAACACCTTCGAGACGGCCGCGGCCACTGCGCCGGCGGGCAACACCGACGTCAAGTCGCTGAACCGCACCGACGGCGCCGACACCGACGACAACAGCGCCGACTTCACGCTCTCGGCGACCATCACGCCGCAGAACTCCGGCGGCACCGAGCCGGAGGAGCCCGAGGAGCCGGAGGAGCCCACCGCGGTCTCCATCGCCGAGGTGCAGGGCACCGGAGGCACCTCTCCGCTGGACGGGCAGACCGTCCAGGTGACCGGCGTCGTCACCGGCGACTACCGCACCGGCGGCTACCGCGGCATCACGATTCAGACCGAGGGCTCCGGCGGGGAGGACCACGCCGCGGGCGACGCCTCCGACGGGGTGTTCGTCTTCCTCGACGCGCTGACCGCGGATGCCGAGATCGGAGACCTGGTCTCGGTCACCGGCGTCGTCGGCGAGTACTACGGCCAGACGCAGATCTCGCCGGCCGCGGCATCCCACGTCGAAGTCGTCACGCCGGACGCGGGCGTGCCGGCGACGACGCCGCTGCCGGACACGGTGACGGGCGACGCGCGCGAAGCGTACGAGAGCATGCTCGTCGCTCCGACCGGCACGTACCTCGTCGCCTCGAGCCACCAGCTGTACAACTACGGCACGCTCTGGCTGAACCCGGGAGAGCTCAACGTCAAGAGCACCGAGACGACCCGTCCCGGCGACGCAGCGAACGCGATCGCGGCCGAGAACCGCGCCGAGCGCATCCTGCTCGACGACGGCTGGTCCTCCCAGGTCACCAGCAACGCCCACCCGGGCGAGCAGCCGTACTTCACCGCGGACACCGTGGTGCGCAACGGCGACGCCGTGGACTTCGCCGACGCAGGGTACATCCTGCAGTACGGCTTCGACGACTGGAGGCTGCAGCCGGTCATCCCCATCGACGACGCGAGCGACGAGTCGTACACCGCGACCTTCACTGCGCAGAACCCGCGCACCGAGGCCGCGCCGGAGGTGGGCGGTGACGTGCAGGTCGCGGCGTTCAACGTCTACAACTACTTCACGACGCTCTCCAGCGAGAACCCGGACGCCCGCGGCGCCGAGACCGCCGAGGAGTTCGCGATCCAGAAGTCGAAGATCGTCACCGCGATCAACGCCCTGGACGCCGAGGTCGTGTCGCTGATGGAGATCGAGAACTCGATCCACTTCGGCAAGCCGGCCGACGCGGCGCTGGCCGATCTCGTCGACGGGCTCAACGACGACGCGGGCTCCGAGGTGTGGGACTACGTCCCGACCCCGGATGCGCTTCTCGAGACCGACACCGACGTGATCACGAACGCCATCATCTACAGGAAGGATGCCGTGACCGCCGTGGGCGACAGCGCCACGATCGTCGACGAGACGGTGTGGGACAACGCCCGGGAGCCGATCGCGCAGACGTTCGACGTCGACGGCAAGCTCGTCTCGGTGGTCGCGAACCACTTCAAGTCGAAGTCGCCGCCGTCCGGAGGCGGCACCGAGCCGGCCGACGGTCAGGGCTTCTTCAACGCCGACCGCGTCGCGCAGGCGCAGTCGCTGCTCGCCTTCACGGAGACGATCGCCGACACGAGCGGCAGCTCCGACATCCTGCTGCTCGGCGACTTCAACGCGTACGGTCAGGAGGACCCGATCGACGTGTTCGCGCAGGCCGGCTGGACCGACCTGGTCCCCGCGCAGGCGGAGGGGCAGTACACGTACACCTACGACGGCGAGCTCGGCTCGCTCGATCACGCGATCGCATCGCCGTCACTGGCGGCATCCGTGACCGGCACCGGCGTGTGGTCGATCAACTCCCCGGAGTGGAGCGACCGCGGGTATGCGTTCGGCGCTGCCGAATCGGGCACGCCGTACCGCTCCAGCGACCACGATCCTGTCATCGTCGGCATCTCGAGCGAGATCCCGCCGGTGTCGATCGACATCGTCACGATCAACGACTTCCACGGTCGGATCGAGGCGGACGGCGCTGCCGCCGGGGCCGCGGTGCTCGCCGGAGCCGTGCAGCAGTTGCGCGAGGCGAACCCGAACACCGTGTTCGCGGCGGCGGGCGATCTCATCGGCGCCTCGACGTTCACGTCGTTCATCCAGGACGACAACCCCACGATCGATGCGCTCAACGCCGCCGGCCTCGACGTCAGCGCGGCGGGGAACCACGAGTTCGACCAGGGCTGGGACGACCTCGAGGGTCGCGTCCAGGACCGGGCGGACTGGGAGTACATCAGCGCGAACGTGTTCGTCACCGAGACCGGCGAGCCGGCGCTCGCTCCGAGCTGGGTCACCGAGCTCGACGGGGTGAAGGTCGGCTTCATCGGAGCGGTGACGGAGGAGCTCGACTCCCTCGTCTCGCCCGAGGGCATCGCCGATCTGGAGGTGCGCAGCGTCGTCGACTCGGTCAACGACGTCGCAGCCGACCTGACCGACGGCGAGGCCGGCAACGGCGAGGCCGACGTGCTCATCCTCCTCGTCCACGAGGGCGCCACGAGCACCGAGGTCGAGAGCATCACGCCGGAGTCGGCGCTCGGCGAGATCGTCGCCGGCGTGGACGACAGCGTGAGCGCGATCGTGTCGGCGCACACTCACCTCGCCTACAACCACGTCATCGACGGCCGGCCGGTCGTCTCGGCGGGTCAGTACGGCGAGAACTTCGGGCTGATGAACCTCCAGGTCGACCCCGAGTCGAAGGAGCTGCTCTCCATCACCAACGAGATCAAGCCGCTCACCCAGGACGGCGAGCCGCTCTACCCGGCCGTCACCGAGGTCCAGGACATCGTCGACGCCGCGAAGGCGGAGGCCGATGTGCTCGGAGCCGAGAAGGTGGGCGAGATCACGGCGGACTTCAACCGGGCACGTCAGTCGAACGGCTCCGAGAACCGCGGTGGCGAGTCCACGATCGGCAACTTCGTCGCGGACGTGCAGAAGTGGGCCACCGGTGCCGACCTGGCGCTGATGAATCCCGGCGGCATCCGGGCGAACCTGTCCTACGCGAGCACCGGGGTGACGGATCCGGACGGCAACGTCACCTTCCGGGAAGCAGCGACGGTCCAGCCGTTCGCCAACACGCTCGTGACGCTGGAGCTCACGGGAGCGCAGCTGAAGAGCGTGCTCGAGGAGCAGTGGCAGCCGGAGGGCGCGAGCCGGCCGTTCCTGAAGCTCGGCGTCTCGGAGGGGCTGGTCTACACCTACGACCCGTCGGCGGCGCAGGGCGAGCGGATCACGTCGATCACGCTCGACGGGACGGCGATCGATCCCGCGGCGACCTACGTGGTCGCGGCGAACTCGTTCCTCGCCGCGGGCGGTGACAACTTCGCCACCTTCGCCGACGGCGCGAACAAGGCCGACACGGGCAAGATCGACCTCTCGTCCATGGTCGACTGGTTCGACGCGAACGGCACGGCCACTCCCGACCTCGCGCAGCGCGCCGTCGGCGTGACCCTCAGCCCCGCGGATGCCGACGGCTACAGCGCCGGTGACCAGGTGTCGATCGACCTGTCCTCGCTCGCGTTCAGCGCCGGAGAGGCGAACGGCACCGAGGTCGCCGTCTCGCTCGGAGACACCGTGCTCGCCTCCGGGCCGATCGATCCGGCGATCGTCGACACGACCGACGAGGCCGGCCGTGCGAGCCTGTCGTTCACGGTGCCCGATGGTGTGACCGGCGACCAGGCTCTGACGGTCTCCGTGGCCGAGACGGGCACGACCGTGCAGGTGCCGTTCACCATCGCGGGTGAGGAGCCGGCGGAGTTCGCCGGAACGATCGACGCGGACCGGAAGGTCAGCGCCGGCAAGAAGCTCGGCATCACGGGTGCCGACTTCGAGCCGGGCGAGACCGTCAGCATCCGCCTGCAGCCCAAGAAGGGCGAGGCGATCGAGCTCGGTGAGGTCGTCGTGGCGCAGGACGGCACGTTCGAGGCCTCCGTCACGGTGCCTCGGAGCGCGCAGCCGGGGAAGTACACCGTCGAGGTGTCGCAGGCCGACGGCGACACGGCGACCGACACGGTCACCGTCAACCGTGGCGGCGGCATCGGCGGAGCCATCGGGGACATCCTCGACTGGCTGTGGGACCTCATCACCGGCTGGTTCTGACATCGAACGACGAAGGCCGTCGGGGCGATCCCGACGGCCTTCGTCGTGTGCGCGCGCTCAGGCGGGTGAGGACCAGGTGAAGCCGTCCGGATCCGTGACGTCGCCGAGCGAGCCGCCGATCACGAGGCGATGCGATCCGGAGCCGTCCGCGTCGACGCCGGCGGATTTCGCGAGGGCGGCTCGCTTGTACAGCCCGAGGCCGATCGACCCCGTGGGGGTGTCGAAGTCCACGTAACTGCCGAAGCTCTTCTTCACGGCGAAGCCGCGGTCGACGTAGAACTGCTTGCTGATCGAGACCTTCTCGACGCCCAGGAGCAGCACGAACTCCTGGAACGCGCGGCTCGGGGGCGCGGCGTCCTTCTTGGCGGAGGTCGCGATGTTCCACACCGATCCGTCCGGAGCCTGCACGGTGCCGCCGAACCCCCACAGCGATTTCGCCGCGGGCTTGAGGCCCGTGGCGCCCGCTGCGATCGCATCGTCCAGCAGCAGCCGGGCGTCGGCGGGCTGGGCCACGATGAGTGACAGGGTGTATCCGCGGAACCCCGATGTCTCGGCATCCGTCGCGTGCAGCCGCAGCCGGTCGCCGATCCCGAAGGCCCGGGAGTAGAACGTCTCGGCCGCTGCCGGATCCGAGACTTCGAGGGTGATGCTGTCGATGGTGTTCATGCCGACGACGTTACGAGGGCGGTCGCGCCCGCGCTTCTCGATTCCTGACGGATTCAGCGTGAACCGGCGCGCCGGGGCCGGCGTTCCGGCGCGGGTAGACTGGACCCCATGCCCGAACCGAAAGCCGCCTCGTTCCCGAAGATCCGCGGGGCGCTGAGGTTCTATCAGATCGCCTCGATCATCACGGGTGTCATGCTCCTGCTGCTGCTGGCGGAGATGATCCTCAAGTACAGCCCCACGCATGTCGAGCTCTTCGCGGGCGGCTCAGGCGGGTTCCTCTGGTTCGCGCCCGTCATCGTGGGCGAGGGCTGCCAGTGGTACTCGCTGTTCGTGCCCGGGGGGATGGGGTGCGAGCTCGACTCCACCGGCCAGACCGCCGGCGGGCTGAACCTCTCGCTGTTCGTCCTCGTCGCGCACGGCTGGTTCTACGTCGTCTACCTCTTCGCGTGCTTCCGGGTGTGGAGCCTGATGCGCTGGCCGTTCCCGCGCTTCATCATGCTCGCGCTCGGCGGCATCGTCCCGCTGCTGTCCTTCTTCATGGAGGCCAGGGTCTCCCGTGAGGTGAAGACCTATCTCGCTTCCCGCGAAGCCGCGATCGCGGCCGACGCATCCGACACCACCACCCAGGAGGCCGCGCGATGAGCGCTGACACCGCCCAGCGTCCCGTGCTCGTCGTCGACTTCGGCGCCCAGTACGCGCAGCTGATCGCCCGCCGCGTCCGCGAGGCCGGCGTGTACAGCGAGATCGTCCCGCACACCGTCAGCGCGTCGGAGATCGCCGAGAAGAACCCGGTGGCGCTGATCCTCTCCGGCGGCCCGTCGTCGGTGTACGAGGCGGGCGCGCCGGATCTGGACGGCGGGATCTTCGACCTCGGCGTGCCCACACTCGGCATCTGCTACGGCTTCCAGGTCATGGCGCGCGCGCTCGGCGGCGAGGTGGCCAACACGGGCCTGCGCGAGTACGGCGCCACGGATGCCGCGCTCACCGGAGACGGCGGCGTGCTGCTGGGTGGGCAGCCCGCCGCTCAGAACGTGTGGATGAGCCACGGCGATCAGGTCGCGCGCGCGCCGGAGGGCTTCGAGGTGCTGGCGTCGACGGACGCGACGCCGGTCGCCGCCTTCGGCAGCGACGAGAAGTGCTTCTACGGCGTGCAGTGGCACCCCGAGGTGAAGCACTCCGACCACGGCCAGGAGGTCATCGAGAACTTCCTGCACAAGGCGGCCGGACTCGCGGCGGACTGGAACAGCGGCAACGTCATCGAGGAGCAGGTCGCGCGCATCCGCGAGCAGGTCGGCTCGGCGCGGGTCATCTCGGCGCTCTCCGGCGGTGTGGACTCTGCTGTCTCGACCGCGCTGGTGCACCGGGCGATCGGCGATCAGCTGACCGCGGTGTTCGTCGACCACGGGCTGCTCCGCAAGGGGGAGCGCGAGCAGGTCGAGCGGGACTACGTCGCCTCGACCGGCGTGCGCCTGATCACAGTGGATGCCGCCGAGACGTTCCTCGGGCACCTGGCGGGCGTGACGGATCCGGAGCAGAAGCGCAAGATCATCGGCCGCGAGTTCATCCGCGCGTTCGAGAAGGTGCAGCGCGAGCTCGTCGACGAGGCGAAGGCGTCCGGTGAGCCGGTGCGCTTCCTGGTGCAGGGCACGCTGTACCCGGACGTCGTGGAATCCGGCGGAGGCACGGGCACGGCGAACATCAAGTCGCACCACAACGTCGGCGGACTTCCCGACGACCTGGACTTCGAGCTCATCGAGCCGCTGCGCACGCTGTTCAAGGACGAGGTGCGCGCGATCGGACGCGAGCTGGGGCTTCCGGAGGCGATCGTCGCGCGTCAGCCGTTTCCGGGCCCCGGCCTCGGCATCCGCATCGTGGGCGAGGTCACCGCTGACCGTCTCGAGGTTCTGCGCGAGGCCGACGCCATCGCCCGTGAGGAGCTGACGAAGGCGGGCCTGGACGGGGAGATCTGGCAGTGCCCGGTCGTGCTGCTGGCGGACGTGCGCTCGGTGGGCGTGCAGGGCGACGGTCGCACCTACGGGCATCCGATCGTGCTGCGGCCGGTCTCGAGCGAGGACGCCATGACGGCCGACTGGACGCGGCTGCCCTACGACGTGCTCTCCAAGATCTCGAACCGCATCACGAACGAGGTGCGCGAGGTCAACCGGGTCGTGCTCGATGTCACCTCGAAGCCCCCGGGGACCATCGAGTGGGAGTGAGCTGAAGGAGCGGATGCTGCGGCATCCGCTCCTTCGTCGTTTCGCCTGGGGTCTCCGCGGCTCGCGGTGCCGGATCCTAGAACCGGCGGCCGCCGGAGCGTCCGGACGACCTGCTGCCGCCCGAGGACCGGCTTCCGCCGAAGGATCCGAACGACCGGCTGCCGGACGATCGGGACGAACCGCCCCAGGAGGAACGCGATGACCCGCCCCACCCGGAGGAGCTGCCGCCGTCCCGGCCGAACGCGCCGGAGAGCGCGCCGAGGACGACCCCGCCGATCACGAACATCACGATCACGCCCGGCTCGTCGCCGGCGACCCCGATGCTGCTGACGAATCCGGCGACCCCGCCGACGACGCCTCCCCACACAGCCTTCCCGCCGCGCCCGTCATCGTCGGAGGCGTACGAGCGCCGCCGATCCGAGGCGCCGCTCACGCCGGAGGAGGGCGGATCGAACATCACGGCTTCCCGCTCAGCGGACGCAGACGAGCGCGCGTATCGGCGCCGTTCCGAGGCGACCGGTGCACTGATCAGACTCTGCACCTGTTCGGCCGCGGCGAGAGCGGAAGCGGCCAGTCTCTCGGCCTCCTCCGTCTCGGCGGCCGCCGTGGCCGCGGCCAGCTGACGTTGCGCGAAGTACAGACGACTCAGCGGGAACGAGCTCACCCCGCCCGCACGGGCCCGCACGGACAGTTCGGCGGCATGCACGGCGGCCTCGGCCTGCGCGAGAACCGAGGCGGTCGACGCCGTCGGTGCGGCGGCCTCGGCCGCCTCCGCTGCTCGTGCGGCCGCCACGCCGGCGCGCGCGGCGAGGGCTTCCGCCTCCGCGCCGACGGCGTCGCGCAGGTCCTTCGCCTCGGCCAGCAGCCGCTCGATCTCGTGCACCGCACGCGTGATCGCCTTCGCCCTGCGCGCGTCCACGGCCTTCTGCAGCGCCGCGAGCTGCTCGTCGGCGGCCTCCAGCCGGTCCGTGATCTCGGCGGGGTTGTCCGCCACGCCCGCCAGTTCCGCGGCGGAGAAGACCTCGGTGAGGGATGCGAGACGATCTGCGGCCTCACCGGGGAATGCCGCAGCCGCAGCGCGCTCGGATCGCAGCCGTGTCAGGGTCTCCGTCGCCGAATCGGTCAGAGCGCGCAGGGAGGCCAGTTCGCGCTTGCGTCCCTCGAGGTCCGCATCCACCTCACCGCACAGCCGGATGATGGTGTCGGTCCAGGAACGGGTCTCCGCGGGACTGTCCTCATCGGCGTCCTGGAGCTTCTCGAGGAGTTCGAACGCCTCCTGCAGGCGCGAGCGGCAGGCGGACAGCACCGTGGCGAACTCGGTCGTGGTCTCCTCTCCGAACTCGGCCGTGACGAAGCCGAGCTCCTGTTCGCTGGTGCGCACCGCCTCGTCCGTCCGGACCAGTTGCCGGGCGGCGCGCTTCTTCTGCCCTTCCAGCGTCCGCAGCTCCGCGGCCAGTGCGGCCCGGCGCCGCAGGAACAGCACGAGGCGCGTGACGAGGAAGATGATCAGCGCCAGGATGGCGAGGCCGAGCAGCCAGACCCACCACGGCCACGGGACCTCGTCGAACTCGTCGGCGACGAAGGCGATCCCGCCCGCCCAATCGTCGTCGGCGAGGTGCTCCGCCCCGAGCTCGTCCTCGATGCCGAGCACGCGCGACTCGGAGAGCGGTCCGGCGGCGACGCCGTCGCCTCCGTATTCGGCTGAGATGGCGAGGCTGCGTCCTTCCGTGGCGATCGCCAGCAGGTACTGATCCGAGCCGAGGTTGTTCCGCCTCGCCGTGGCATCCGCCCAGGCGAGCGCGTTGCTCGGATCCTCGAAGTCGGGCACCAGCACCACGAACAGCTCCGGCCGACCGTCCGCGGATGCGAGCTCCGCGAGACGCTCCTCGAGCCGGGCCTCCTCCGTCTCGGCGAGCACATCGGACACGTCGGTGATGTGCCCCGGGTCGAGATCGAGCGGAGTCGCGGCCCGCGCCGCGACTCCGGGGCCGAGGATCAGGCCGAGGAGCAGCGCCATCGTTCCCGCCGCGGCCAGGGGTCGTCTCGATCTCATCGTTCCTCCGCCCTCGAAGATCGTCCTGGGTAAGCATGGCATGCCGTCAGGGCGCTTCCCACGCGCCGGCGCGCCAGACCCGGGGCATACGCGCAGAAGGATTTCGGAGAAATTCCGGATGCCGTGTCGATCCGGCGTCTTCCGGTTCGACGTCTTCAGTGAGAGGGTCGAGACACGACCCGGACGAGGAGAAGAGAAATGAAGTACATGCTCATCATGCGCGCGGACGACTCGGGCGTCGAGGCGTACAACGAGATCCCCTTCGAGCAGGTCATCGAGGCGATGGGGAAGTACAACGAGTCCATGATGAAGGCGGGCGTCCTGCTCGCCGGAGAAGGTCTGACGGATGCCGCTGAGGGATTCGTCGTCGACTACTCCGCCGAGGCCCCGCTGGTCACGGACGGTCCCTACGGCGAGACCAAGGAGCTCTTCAACGGCTTCTGGATCATCGAGGTGTCCTCCCGGGAAGAGGCGGTCGAATGGGCCAAGCGCGCCCCGCTCGGTCCCGGTGCCTTCCTCGAGGTGCGCCGCGTGACGGAGATGGAGGACTTCCCGGCCGACAACGAGTGGATCCAGAAGGAAGAGGGCTGGCGCGAGGAGCAGGCGCAGCGCGCCCAGAAGTGACATGCCGGAGATCGAACGCGCGCAGGGGACGCGCTCCGCGGATGACGTGGAGCGCGCCCTCGCCGCCGTGTGGCGGATCGAGTCGGCGAAGATCACCGCGACGCTGACCCGCATGGTCGGCGACTTCGCCCTGGCCGAGGACCTCGCGCAGGAGGCGCTCGTCGAGGCGCTGAGGCAGTGGCCCGCCGAGGGCGTTCCCCGCAATCCGGCGGCCTGGCTCACCGCCGTCGCGAAGCGCCGGGCGATCGACACCTGGCGCCGGCAGGAGCGATACGACGATCGGCTCTCGGCGATCGCGCACGATCTGGAGCGCGAGCAGGCGGATGCCGCGACCGCCGATCCCTGGGATCCCGATGAGATCGACGACGACGTGCTCCGACTCATCTTCATCTCCTGCCACCCGGTGCTCTCGCGCGAAGCGCGGGTGGCGCTCACCCTGCGGGTCGTCGGAGGCCTGTCGACCGAGGAGATCGCGCGCGCGTTCATGATCCCGGTCGCCACCGTGCAGCAGCGCATCGTGCGTGCGAAGAAGACGCTGTCGGCGGCGAACGTGCCGTTCGAGGTGCCGCCGCGCGACGAGCAGGCCGCGCGCCTGGGGGCGGTCCTCGGCGTGCTGTACCTCATCTTCAACGAGGGCCACGCCGCCACCAGCGGAACCGACTGGATGCGTCCGGAGCTGAGCATGGAGGCCATCCGCCTGGCCCGCGTCCTGGTGGCGCTGCTGCCGAAGGAGCGCGACGCGCTGAGCATCCTCGCCCTCATGGAACTCACCGCCGCCCGGTTCCCGGCGCGCGTGGACGCGAAGGGCGATCCGATCCTCCTCGCCGACCAGGACCGGCGTCGCTGGGATCGGGGCCGGATCGCGGCCGGGCGCGCGGCACTCGCGCGGGCCGACGCGCTCGGCGCGCGTACCGCGTACGGGCTGCAGGCCGCGATCGCGGAGTGCCATGCGACCGCGGCCTCCGTCGAGGACACCGACTGGGACCGGATCGTCGTCCTCTACGAGGCGCTCGGGCGCATCGCGCCGTCGCCGGTCGTCGAGCTCAACCGGGCCGCAGCGATCACGATGGCGACCGGGCCGGCGTCGGCGCTGCGCGAGATCGACCGGCTCGCGGCATCCGGTGCTCTGAAGGGATACCACCTGCTGCCGGCGACGCGCGGGGAACTGCTGCTGCGACTCGGCCGGGACGACGAGGCCCGGTCCGAGTTCGCCGTCGCCGCCCGGCTCGCCGGCAACGAGCGGGAACGCGCGATCCTGGCGGCGAAGGCCGCCGGTAGCTGAACGCTGACATGCCGAGAGGGCAGAAACGCACGGTGTCCGGCTTGCGGACTGTGCGTTTCTGCCCTCTCGGGGTCGGTCAGTCGTCGACCTTCTGACCCCGCCCGACGATCAGGCCGTAGATCAGCAGGACGAGGATCGCGCCGCCGATCGCGAGCAGCCAGGTGCCGAGGTCCCAGAACTCCGTCAGGGGACGGTTCAGCAGCAGGCTCCCGAGCCAACCGCCCAGGATGGCGCCGACGACGCCGAGGAGAAGGGTCACGAACCAACCGCCGCCCTGGCGTCCGGGCAGGATCAGCTTCGCGATCGCTCCGGCGATCAGTCCGAGGAGAAGGAATCCGAGGAAGCTCATGAGGGGCCTCTTTTCTGTAGTCGGTCGTCCCAGACTGGCGGTCCGTCGACGGGAGGACAAGGCCTTGACAACGTGAAACGACCCGCCTCCGAGGAGACGGGTCGTTCACGTGAATGAGGGTCGGAGTCAGTCGCTGCCGCGCACGATCGCGATGATGCGCAGGATCTCGACGTACAGCCAGACGACCGTGACCATGATGCCGAAGCCGCCGAGCCAGCCGTACTGACGGGGAGCGCCGTTGCGCACGCCCTGCTGGATCTGGTCGAAGTCCAGCACCAGCGAGTACGCCGCCATGAAGACGACCAGGACGCCGATGATGAGACCGAGCGGGATGCCCATGATGGGCTGGCTGTACAGGCCGAACGCCTGGTCCTGCGGCAGGACGCCGGTCCACATCAGGATGAGGTTCAGCACCGAGAAGACCAGGTAGCCGACCATCGCGATCATCACGATCTTGGTCATCTTCTTCGACGCGCGGATCTTGCCGCTGGCGAAGAGGGCCAGCGTGACGCCGACGACGGAGAGCGTCGCGAGCGTCGCCTGCATGACGATGCCGGGCCAGATGATCTCGAAGAACGCCGAGATCGCACCGACGAAGAGCCCCTCGAACGCGGCGTACGCGAAGATCAGCGCCGGGCGGACCTTCTTGCGCGACGTGAACGTGACGACCATGGCGAGCACGAAGCCGCCCAGGGCGCCGACCATCCACGGCAGGAGGTTGGCCTGGCCGGTGTTGTAGAAGCTCGTGGCGGTCCAGATCCAGCCGACCGCGGCCGTGACGAGGAGGATCGCGAACAGGCCGACCGTCTTCCAGATCGTGTCCTCGACCGTCATCCGGTCGGTCTCGACGGCACCGGCGGCGGGAGCCGCGTACATGCCCTCGAGCTGCGCGTTGGTCGCGGCGTCGATGCTCGCGTGCTGGAACGAGGCGGCCTGCGCACCCTGGCCCGCCTGCGCAGCCTGCGGTCCACCCGGGTAGGTCGCGACGTTGCGCGGATCCTGCTGCTGGAACGCCGGGTTGTTGAATGCGAAATTGCTCATAAGGCCTCACTCCAAGGGGGTCTTGATATCGCTTGCGTCCAGACTACCCGCCCGGGTGATATCCGTGCGCTGTTCTACGCTGAGAGCATGCCCAGGAAAGCGCCCCTCGTCATCGGCCATCGCGGCGCACCGGGGTACCGCCCGGAGCACAGCCGGTCGGCGTACGAGCTCGCTCTGGCGATGGGGGTGGACGCCGTCGAGCCCGATGTCGTCGCGACCAGGGACGGCGTTCTCGTGGTCCGGCACGAGAACGAGATCTCCGGCACCACGGACGTCGCCGACCGTCCGGAGTTCGCCTCCCGCCGCACGACGAAGACCGTGGACGGGCAGGCGCTCACCGGCTGGTTCACCGAGGACTTCACGTGGGACGAGCTGGCGACGCTGCGCGTCCGCGAGCGGCTGCCGGAGCTGCGCACCTCGAGCGCGACCTTCGACGACACGCAGCCGATGCTGCGGCTCCTCGACGTGCTCGACATCGTCCGCGCGGGGTCCGTCGAGCACGGCCGCGAGATCGGCGTCGTCCTCGAGATCAAGCACGCGACATACTTCCAGGGCATCGGCCTCGACCTGGCGCCCCTGATCGCGCGCGACCTGCGCGCGGCCGGCTGGGCGGACGGCGAGCTGCCGCTGATCATCGAGTCCTTCGAGTCCACCGTGCTCGCGCACCTGCGGGCGGCCGGCATCGCAGCATCCTACGTCTACCTCATCGAGGCGAAGGGGCGTCCGTTCGACCTCGTCCAGGCGCAGGGCCGCGCCGCGCTGAGCTACAAGGCGACGGTCCTGCCCGCCGGGCTCGACGCCCTCGCGGGGGTCGTCGACGGCATCAGCGTCAACAAGCGGATGCTGCTGGCCCGAGGGAACTCGATCGTCGCGGACGCGCACGCCCGCGGGCTCACCGTCTTCACGTGGACGTGCCGCCCCGAGAACGCGTTCCTCGCGCCGGAGTATCGCGGGGTCGGCGGGCGCTCGGACCATGGCGACTACGAGGCCGAATGGGATGCGATCGCGCACACCGGGGTCGACGGCGTCTTCGTCGACCACCCCGATCTCGGCGTGGCGTTCTTCCGCGACTGACCGCCGCACCTACAGGGTGCGGTCGAACGCCCCCGACCCGGTCTTCACGATCTCCTTGCCGAGCGGCATGAGCGACACCGGCACGAGCTTGAAGTCCGCGATCCCCATCGGGATGCCGATGATCGTGATGCACAGCGCGATCCCGGACACGATGTGGCCGATGGCCAGCCACCAGCCGGCGAGAATCACCCAGATGACGTTGCCGAGGAAGGAGCCGACGCCCGCGGTGGGCTTGCTGACGACCTCGCGCCCGAAGGGCCAGATCGCGTAACCGGCGATGCGGAAGGAGGCGATGGCCCACGGGATGGTCACGATCGGGATGCACAGCAGGATGCCGGCCAGCACGTAGCCCAGGAACAGGGCCCAGCCGGCGAGGATCAGCCAGATGATGTTCAGGATCGTGCGCATGCTCCGATCATGCCAGCGCGTGCTGAGCATCCGCCGCGCGCTGTGCGTCGCCTGCGAGTTCCCCGGCCGCGGAGCGAACGGATGCCATGATGACCGGATGACCGGAATCATCGCCGAAGGCGTCAGCAGATCGTTCGGCGAGGTCCACGCCGTCCAGCACGCGAGCTTCCATGCTCAGGCGGGGCGCGTGACAGGACTGGTCGGACCGAACGGAGCCGGCAAGACCACTCTGCTGCTCATGCTCGCCTCCCTGCTCGCCCCCGACGCCGGCAGCATCCGCATCGGCGATGTCGACCCGCTGGTCGATCCCCTCGCGGCTCGGCGGATGCTGGGCTGGATGCCGGACGCGCTCGGCGCGTGGCCGTCGCTGACCGCGAGAGAGACGGTCGCCACGACCGCCCGGCTGTACGACCTGTCGAAGCCGGATGCCGCCGCACGCGCGGCGGAGCTGCTCGCATTGGTCGGGCTGCAGGAGCTCGCCGACGCGCCGGCCAAGGTGCTCTCGCGCGGGCAGAAGCAGAAGCTCGGGCTCGCACGCGCCCTCGTGCACGACCCCCAGGTGCTGCTGCTCGACGAGCCCGCCTCGGGTCTGGATCCGGAGGCACGCGTGCAGTTGCGCCTGCTTCTGCGACGGCTGGCGGGCGAGGGGCGCACGATCCTGATCTCGAGCCACATCCTGTCGGAGCTCGAAGAGGTCGTCGACGACGCCGTGTTCCTCGTGGCCGGATCCGTGGTCGAGGCGGCACCGGCCCCGTCGACCGCGCGCGCGTGGCGGATCCGGTTGGCAGGGGCCGCGCCGGAGCGCTTCGCCGCCGACGCCTGGCAGGTCGCATCGACTCTCGGCCTGCCCGTCGAGTCGCTCGGAACTGACCGAGGGGCGATCCTGGTCGCGTTCCACGGCGAGGACACCGCGGCGGACGCGCTACGGAGGCTGGTCGAGGCGCAGCTGGCCGTCTCGGAGTTCGCGCCGGCGCAGAGCGAGCTCGAACACGCCTTCCTCAGCATCCGCAGCGCAGCGCCTCGAGCCGTGCCGCCGACGGACGGCTCGCGCCCGCCGGTGCCGCCGCCCGCATCCGCAGCGCCGCCTCCGGCCTCCTCATCGCCGGCGACGCAGCCCTCGACCGGGACGGAGACCGAGGCATGAACGCCGCGCACATCGGCACCATCGCCCGACTCGAACTGACGCAGCGGCTGCGCAGCGTCGGCTGGTACATCCTGCTCGGCGTGTACGCGCTGCTGCTCATCGGCATCACCGCTCTGGCTTTCCTGGTCTACTCGTGGGGCGATGCGACCGGCGCCGGGGTCTACTCGATCGTCGTGAACGTCGTGCTGCTGCTCGTCGTGCTCGTGTCGCCGACGTTGAGCGGCAACGCCATCAACGGCGACCGCGACGCGGCGACCCTCGCCGCCATCCAGGTGACGGCCGCTTCGACGGGCGACATCATGCTCGGCAAGCTCCTCGCGGCCGTCGCGACCGGCGGGGCGTTCCTGCTCGTGGCCGTGCCCTTCCTGGTGATCTCCCTGGTGGGCGGCGGCGCGAACGCGCTCGTGCTGCTCGTCTCCTTGGTCGTGCTCGCCGTCGAGATCGTCATCGTCGCGGCGATCGGGGTCGGCCTCAGCGGCCTCATCGCGCGTCCGCTCTTCTCCGTCGCGGCGACCTACCTCGTCGTTGCGGCGCTCACGATCGGGACGCTCATCGTGTTCGGCCTCGGCGGCATGGCGCTGCGCAGCGAGGCCACGAGCTACAGCCGTCCGTACGACGCGCAGGGCGAGGTCATCTGCGACGAATGGGACACCTACACGTATGAGGTGCCGCGGTTCGACCGGGTGTGGTGGGTGCTGTCGGCCAACCCGTTCGTCGTGCTCGCGGACGCCACGCCCACCGAGTTCGACGACGACGGCTACCCGGTGGACCTCTTCGGGCAGATCAAGTACGGCGTCCGCATGGCGCAGCAGCCGCCGATCGAACAGCGCTGGGACGAGTGCGACCGCGGCTACGAGGCCTACCCGACGCCGCAGGAATCGATGGACGGCACCGTTCCGAGCTGGTTCGTCGGTCTCGGCGTCCAGATCCTCGTCGCCGGCGGGCTGTTCGCCGGCGCGTGGGCGCGGACGAGGACTCCCGCGCGCCGGCTGCCCCCGGGAACGCGCATCGCCTGAGGCCGTCGCGCCGAAACGGCCACGTGCTGTTCACCGGCGGTACACCGGTGCGTCGTCGTGCGGCCATGCGGCATCGCTGATCTGAGGGGGCACCCGTTCCTCTCTGACCCAGGAGTCCCATGTCCCGCCTGCTCCGCGGGGCGGCGCTCACGGCGGTCGGCGCGCTCAGCGCCGCCACCCTGCTCGCCGCACCTGCTGCCGCCTCCGGCATCCGTCCTGCAGAGGTCGTCGCGTCGCCGACGATCGTCCTCAACGAGATCGTCTACGACGACGCCTCGACCGGCCTCGCCGACCAGGTCGAGCTGTACAACGCGGGCACCGAAGCGGTCTCGCTCGACGGCTGGCGCATCGCCGACGACAAGCGCGACTCGTACGGCCAGGCGCCGGCGGGCACCGTCCTGGAGCCCGGCGGGTTCCTCGTGCTCGAGAAGGACGTGGACTTCGACTTCGGGCTCGGCAAGGGCGACGAGGTCGTGCTGTTCGACCCGACGGATGCCGAGGTCGACGCCTACGCGTACGAGAACACCGCTCCGCTCGCGGTCTGGGCGCGCTGCCCCGACGGCACGGGGGAGTGGGCGCACGCCACCGCGGCGACGCCGGGAGCGGCGAACGACTGCACGGTCGCGCCGGTGCCCGGTGCGATCCTGATCAACGAGGTCGACTCGCAGCCGGCCGACTGGGTCGAGTTCCACAACCCGGGCACCGAGGCGCTGGACATCTCGGGATACGAGATCCGCGACAACTCGGACGATCACCGCTGGAGGTTCCCCGCCGGCACGCAGCTCGAGGCTGGAGCCTTCCTCGTCGTCGAGGAGGGGACGATGGGCATCGTCGACGGCGTCGAGACGGCGTTCCGTGACCCGATCGGCATCGGCAGCGCCGACCGCATCCGCCTGTTCGACACGAGTGGAGCGCTCGTCGACGACACCGAGCCGTGGGACGGTCACGCCGCGATCGACGGCGACTTCGCCGCGGCCACGCTGGCGCGGTGCCCCGATGGCCGCGGGGCCTTCGTGCTCGCGCACCCCACGCCGGGGACCGCCAACTCGTGCGTGACGCCGGATGTCGCGATCAACGAGATCGAGTCGAACGGCGACACCACCGACTGGGTCGAGGTCGTGAACCTCGAGAGCACGGCCGTCGACATCTCGGGCTGGAGCGTCATGGACTCCGACCCGGTCGGTCACGCGGCAGAGACCACGCCCTTGCCGGCCGGCACGGTCCTCGAGCCCGGCGCCTACTTCGTCTTCGATCAGCCCGCGGACTTCGTGTTCGGTCTGGGGGGCGGCGACACGGTGACGATCCGGGACGCCGCCGGCAGCACCGTGGCTGAGCACGTGTACGCGGATCACGCCGACGGCGTCTGGGCGCGCTGCGCGGACGGCACCGGCGAGTTCACGGACCTCGCGACCTCGACCAAGGGCTTGCGCAACGCCTGCGGGAACCCGGTCCGGATCAACGAGGTCGAGTCCGACGGCGGCTCTCCGGACGACTGGATCGAGCTCGCCAACCCCACGGCATCCGACCTGGACGTCTCGGGCGTCGTCGTGAAGGACGACGACGACGCGCACGCGTACGAGATCCCCGCCGGCACGATCATCCCCGCCGCCGGCCACCACGTCATCGAGCGGGAGGAGCTCGGCTTCGGCCTCGGTGATGGCGACGTCGTGCGGGTGTTCGACGGCGACCTCCTGGTCGACGAGACGAGTTGGGGCGACGGGCACGCCGCGACGACGTGGGGACGCTGCCCCGACATCACCGGCGCGTTCGCCGCGACGGCCGAGGCGACCAAGGGTGCGGCGAACGTCTGCGCGGGCGAGATCGCGGTGTCGCCGTGGCCCGGTTCGGCCGAGGTCCGGGTGCTCGACGCGGTTCCGGCCTTCCTCGAGGACAGTTCCGGTCTCGACATCCAGGAGACCGAGGACGGCGCATTCCTGTGGGCGGTCGACAACGGCGAGGGCCGCATCTGGAAGCTCGAGGCGAAGGCGGACGGATCGGTCGCGAAGGCCGACGGCTGGGACGAGGGCAAGCGCGTCCGGTTCCAGAAGGACGCGGCCGATGCCGGTGCCGCGGGTCCGGACACCGAGGGCATCACGGTCGACGGTGACGGAGCGGTGTATGTCGCCAGCGAACGCGACAACGCGGCCAAGGGCGTCAATCAGAACGTCGTGCTGAAGGTGGACCCGGATGCCTCGGCATCCGATCTGGTGGCCGAACAGGAGTGGGACCTCACCGCCCTGCTCCCGGCGGTCGGCGCGAACCTGGGCATCGAGGCCGTCGAATGGGTCTCGGATGAGGTGCTCGAGGGCACTCTTTTCGACGACACCACCGGCGCCGCCTACGACCCCGCGGCGCATCCGGGTCACGGAGACGGACTGTTCTTCACCGCGGTCGAGGACAACGGCCACGTGTACGCGTTCGCGCTCGGCGCGGACGGATCCGCGACGCTCGTGTCGGAGATCGCTCCGGGACTCGCCGGCGTCATGGCGCTGGACTACGACAGCGTGCGGGGCGTGCTGTGGGCGGTGTGCGACGACGGCTGCCAGGGCCGTTCGGCGCAGATCGCGCTGAACGGCACCGCACAGCCCGGCATCGCGCACTTCGCGCGTCCGGCCGGGATGCCCGACATCAACAACGAGGGCTTCGCGACGGCACCCGCCTCGCTGACGGTCGACGGCCAGCGGCCGGTGTGGTGGTTCGCCGACGGCTTCGCGTCCGAGGCGCTGCGCGTGGGCACCCTGCCCGGCGAGGGCGGAGAGAACCCGGGCGGCGAGAACCCGGGCGGTTCGACGCCCCCGCCGTCCGGCACGGACCTCGTCGAGGGCAACCGCAACGGCGTGACCGTGAATCCGTCCACGGCCGCCGCAGGCGATGAGGTGACCGTGACCGCAGGGGCGGAGCAAGCGGGCGCCGAGATCGCGGTCTGGATGTTCTCCGACCCGGTGCGCCTCGCGACCGGCACGCTCGATGCGGAGGGCGAGATCACCGTCACCATCCCGGCCGATGCGGCCGCGGGCGCGCACCGGATCGCCGTGTACGACGCCGACGGACAGCTCATCGGCTGGGCTGACATCACGATCACCGCAGCGGGCGGCCTCGCGGCGACCGGTGCCACGCTGCCCGTCGCCGCCCTGGTGCTGGCCGTGCTGCTGCTGGCGGCGGGCGCGATCGCGATCCGGCGCCGGGCCGCGGCGGTCTGACACGGCTGGGGCGCGGGAGACGGAATCCGTCTCCCGCGCCCCTCGTCGTGACGGCCGCGGATCAGTCGCGCGGATCACGGCGAACGCGTCGTCCGCTCACCTCGGACACGGCCAGGCGCAGGGCGACGTCGCGGTCCGCTCCCGCCCACGGGGACACCTGGACCCTGGCCGCGCTCTTCTCGGCGGGCGTCGCGAGGGCGAGGGTCGCCTGCAGCAGGACGCTCCAGCCGGATCCGGCGAGGTCCGTGTGATGGTCGACCTCGAACGCCACGGCGGCCCCCTCGTCCGCCAGCGAGCGCAGGATGCCGTCCGGTGCGGTGTGGAGGATCAGGTCCCGCCCCGACAGGGCGTAGTTGACCGGAATGATCTCCACCCGCGCGTCGCGGACGAATCCGATGCGCCCCACGGTGGTCGACCCGAGCAGGTCGTAGCACTGCTTCTCGTCCAGGGTGCCGATCATCCTCTGCCCTCCCGTGCGTCGTTCCCGATCGTACTCCGGTGTCGGATGCGCGGCCTAGACTCGAAAGGACATGACCGACGCACCTCTCATCGTCCCCGGAACGGCAGGCCCCGGAGCGCAGGACGACCTCCTCGCCGGCCTCAATCCGCAGCAGCTCGAAGCCGTCACCTATCGAGGCCCCGCGCTGCTCATCGTCGCGGGCGCCGGCTCCGGCAAGACCAGCGTGCTGACCCGGCGGATCGCGTCACTGCTGCGCGGGCGCGAGGCGTGGCCGAGCCAGATCCTCGCGATCACGTTCACGAACAAGGCGGCCGGCGAGATGCGCGAGCGCGTCGGGGCCCTCGTCGGCGAGGCGTCCCGGGGCATGTGGATCTCGACGTTCCACTCGGCGTGCGTGCGGATCCTGCGGCGCGAGGCCGAGCAGTTCGGCTTCACCAAGACGTTCACGATCTACGACTCCGGCGATTCGCGCGCGCTCATCAAGAGGCTCGTCAAGGAGCACGAGGCCGACGCGTACGGCCTGACGCCGGCATCCGTGCAGTCCCGCATCTCCAAGCTCAAGAACGAGCTGTCGGATGCCGACGCATACGCCCGGCAGGCGAACATGTCCGATCCGGCCGAGCGTCTCTTCGTCGAGATCTTCGGCGACTATCAGCGCCAGCTGCACAGGGCCAACGCCTTCGACTTCGACGACCTGATCGCGCAGACCGTGTTCCTGTTCCGCGCGTTCCCCCAGGTGGCCGACACCTACCGCCGCCGGTTCCGCCACATCCTGGTCGACGAGTACCAGGACACGAACCATGCGCAGTACGCACTGATCCACGAGCTCACCCGACCCGTCTCCGCCAGCGCGCCCGACCCGTATGCCTCGAACGGCATGATGATCTTCGAACCAGAGACGGCCCCCGAGGTCGAGGCCGCCTCGCTCACCGTGGTGGGCGACTCCGATCAGTCGATCTACGCGTTCCGCGGCGCGGACATCCGCAACATCAGCGAGTTCGAACGCGACTTCCCGGGTGCCAAGGTGGTTCTGCTCGAGCAGAACTACCGGTCGACACAGAACATCCTGTCGGCCGCCAACGCCGTGATCGGCAACAACTTCGACCGCAAGGACAAGAAGCTGTGGACCGACCGGGGCGAGGGCGAGAAGATCGTCGGGTTCACCGGCTACTCGCAGCACGATGAGGCGCAGTTCGTCGCGGACGAGGTCGAGGCGCTGCGCCGCGCCGGCGTGCCCTACTCCGAGATGGCGGTGTTCTATCGCACGAACTCGCAGTCGCGTGCGCTGGAGGAGATCTTCATCCGCGCGGCCGTGCCGTACAAGATCATGGGCGGTACGAAGTTCTACGAGCGTGCCGAGATCAAGGACGCCCTGGCGTACCTGATCGCGGTGGCGAACCCGGCAGACGAGATGTCGTTGCGCCGCATCCTGAACCGGCCGCGCCGGGGGATCGGCGACGTCACGGCGGCGTCGATCGCGCGGTTCGCGGAGGAGCACGGCATCACCTTCCGCGAGGCGCTGTCCCGCCCCGCCGAGCTCGGTGTCGGCCCGAAGCTGCAGGCGGCGATCGGCCAGCTGGATGCCGTGCTCACCGAGGCGTCCGAGATCCTGCTTCCCTCCTCGGGGGAGGTGCCGCCGGCCACCTCCGTCGCCGACGGGCTCACTCTGCTGCTCGCCAAGAGCGGCTACCTCGACGCCCTGCGCGCCAGCCGCGACCCGCAGGACGAGGCCAGAGTCGAGAACCTCGACGAGTTCGTGGCCGTCACGCGCGACTTCGCCCGGAACAACCCGGAGGGGACGATCGTCGACTTCCTGACCGAGGTGGCGCTCGTCTCGGACGCGGACGATCTGGACGACGAGTCCGGCACGGTCTCGATGATGACGATGCACACCGCCAAGGGGCTGGAGTACGACGCCGTGTTCGTCACCGGCGTCGAGGAGGACCTCATCCCGCACCGGATCTCGGCGGGGGAGCCGGGCGGACCGCAGGAGGAGCGCCGGCTGTTCTACGTCGGCATCACCCGTGCGCGCAAGAGGCTGCATCTCTCCCTCGCGATGACGCGCGCCCAGTTCGGCGAGGTGTCGGTCGCCATGCCGAGCCGCTTCCTGCAGGAGATCCCCGCGGACCTCATCGACTGGCGCCAGTCGCCCGGTGATGTGAACTCGCGCGGCGGCACCCAGTCCCGTGCGCTCAACGCGCGGCGTCCCGGCGGCGGAGGCGACCGCTTCGCCGTGAAGCCGCTGGGCGGCGCGCTCAAGCCGCTGTCGACGTCGATGGACCGCTTCCCGAACAAGGTGACAGCGAAGGTTCGCGACAACGGCGATCTGGAACTCGCCCCCGGAGATCGCATCCGGCACGACGACTTCGGCGAGGGCCGGGTGGACGCCGTCACCGGTGAGGGCGCGAAGCGGATCGCGCACGTCAGGTTCGACGCCGCGGGGCAGAAGAAGCTCCTCATCAAGATCGCCCCGATCGAGAAGCTGTAGTCCGGATGCCTGCGCGGACCCGGCGACGGGTGCGCGGCGATTAGGCTGACTGGCATGGCCTTGTTCTCCCGCCGCAAGAAGTCCGCCGACGACGCCGTCCCGGTCACCGAACCGGCATCGGTCGACGACGACGCCACCGCTGCGGCGGCGGACGCCGTCGACGAGACGCCCGAAGCCGCAGCCGATGTCGCGCCCGAGGCCGAGGCCGCAGCGCCGAGCGTCGGAATCTCCGTGCAGGCGTTCCGCGGGGTGGGGGCAGACGCCGGTCCAGAGGTCGCGCTCCCGACCGAGCAGGAGTCGGCGCGCCCGGCCGCCGCGCCGAAGCCGCCGTCCTCGGCGCCGACCACGCCGGCGGCCCCCGTCAAGCGCTCCCTGCCGCTGGCTGCCGCGCTGCCCCCGGAGCAGACCGAGACCGTCCCGGGGATGAAGGACAACGTTCTGCTGCGCGAGGCGCTCGCGGAGCTCGCGGAAGGGGCGACGAACGAGCAGCTGCTCGGCGTGCTCCGCCAGGCTCTGCAGGGTCACCTGTACCTGCGCGTGAGCGGTGATGCGCGCGAGCAGATCAGCGAGGGCAAGCCGCTGTCGATCGCCGTCGTGCGCGACGAGGACCGCTCCTTCCTGCTCGCGTTCAGCAACGCCGCGTCGGTCAGGGACTCGGTGCAGCGCGAGACCGATCCCACCGCGACCTCCGCGGTGGCACAGCCGGTGACCTCGGTGATCCAGCAGGTGATCTCCGGCGGCTTCACCGGGATGATCCTGGACAACGCCTCCGGCGCGCACCGCGCGGTGTTCCCCACCGAGGTGCTGCAGAAGGCACTGGACCAGGCGGACGAGAACCTCACGATCAAGACGCTTCTCGCCGGGCCTCGCGAGGCGGACACGGCGGCCAGGGTCGGTGAGGCGCTGGCCGCGACGAAGGCGTGGGTGGCCGTCAACGACGGCAGCGGCAGCGGCCAGGTCGGCATCGCCGAAGCGCAGACGCCGGACGGCAAGCGCTTCCTGCAGCTGTTCTCGCACCCGCTCGAGGTCGTGGCGCTCGGGCGGGGAGACCGCCCGATGCCGTTCGCCCCGGAGCAGCTGGCGAAGGTGCTCTCCACGCACCCCGAGATGGCCGGGGTCCTGGTGGACGCCGCGGGCCCATCGATCATCGTCGAGCGCGATGCGCTCGCTCCGGTGCTCGTGCTGGCCGTCGACCTGGGGGACTGAGCCCCGGGGCGTCGGAGCCGGCATTCCGGCGCGATGCGCCGTCGCCCCTGGCCCCGGCCGACGGTTCGGCATAGGGTCGACGCATGGCCTCCGAACGCGTCACGCTGACCGTGTCCGACCCTGAGGGGGAGCGCGAGATCGCGCTGTCCAGCCCGAACCGGGTGGTGTGGCCCGAGCTCGGCATCACGAAGGCCGAGCTGGCCGAGTACGTCCAGCTCGTCGCGACGCCGTTCCTCACCGCGAACGGCCACCGCCCGGTGTCCCTCGAACGTTTCCGGGACGGCATCGGCGGAGAGAGCTTCTTCTCCAAGAACCCGCCCAAGGGCACCCCGGACTTCGTGGACGCCGTGACCGTCACGTACAACAGCGGTCGCCGGCATCCGCAGATCGTCTTCAACCGGCCGAGCGCGATCGTCTGGGCCGTGCAGATGAACACGATCGTCTTCCATCCGTGGGCATCGCTGGCCGACGAGCCCGACAACCCGGTCGAACTGCGCATCGATCTGGACCCTCAGCCCGGCACGGACTTCGCGGATGCCGTGGTCGCCGCGCACGGACTGCGCGAGGTCCTGCGCGAGGGCGGACTCGAGCCGTTCATCAAGACGAGCGGCAACCGGGGCCTGCACGTGTTCTGCCCGATCGTCCCCGAGCACGAGTTCCTCGACGTGCGGCACGCCGTGATCGCCGCCGGGCGCGAGCTGGAGCGCCGCATGCCGGACCGGGTGACGATGAGCTGGTGGAAAGAGGAGCGGGGCGAGCGCATCTTCGTCGACTTCAACCAGGCCAATCGCGACCGCACGATGGCCGGCGCCTACAGTCCGCGCGCCCTCCCGGCTGCGACGGTGTCGACGCCCCTGGACTGGGACGAGCTCGACGACGTGGACCCGATGCGCTTCACGGTCCGCAGCATCCCGGAGCGGCTCGCCGAGGTGGGCGATCCGTGGGCCGAACTGCAGGCCGCACCCGGCCGGATCGACACGCTCCTGGGATGGTGGGAGCGCGACCTGGAGAACGGGCTGGGTGAGCTCTCCTTCCCGCCGGAGTTCCCCAAGATGCCCGGCGAGCCGCCGCGCGTGCAGCCGAGCAAGAAGGTCGCGGAGAACTGGGACGAGGACGGCGAGCGGGTCGACGGCTGAAGCCGTCTCCCCTCAGGCCAGCACGTCGTCCAGGTCGTAGCCGGCGACGGTCTCGAGCTGCGCGTAGGTGCAGGAGCGGGCGTCCCGGTCGGGCCGCCAGCGCTCGAACTGCACGGTGTGCCGGAAGCGCGCGCCCTCCATCTGGTCGTAGCGCACCTCGAGCACGCGTTCGGGGCGGAGCCGCACGAACGAGGTGTCCTTGGCTCCGCTGAAGCGGCTGCGCTCGCCCTCGCCGGTCACGGCCTCGCCGTCGGCATCCCGCTCGACGAACGGAGCGAGCTCCTCGACGAGCTCCTGGCGGCGGACGTCGCTCCAGGCGGCCACACCGCCGACCTGCCGCAGCGTCCCGTCGGCGTCGTACAGCCCCACCAGGAGCGACCCGACGCCCGAGCCGGACTTGTGGATGCGGTAGCCGAGAGCGACCACGTCCGCGGTGCGCGCGTGCTTGACCTTGATGAGCGTGCGCTTGCCAGGCGCGTACGGCTGGCCGAGCGGCTTCGCGACGATGCCGTCCAGGCCCGCCCCCTCGAACTCGGCGAGCCAGCGCTCGGCGACGGCCTGTTCGCGTGTCGTCCGGGTGAGGTGGAACGGATGGGGGACATCGTGGAGCAGCTGTTCCAGGCGGTCGCGGCGTTCGAAGAACGGACGCTCCTGCAGCAGGTCGTCTCCGTCGGCGAGCAGGTCGAACGCGACGAACATCGCGGGCGTCTCCTCCGACAGCCGGGTGATGCGCGACGCGGCGGGGTGGATGCGCTGGCTGAGCGCCTCCCAGTCCAGGCGCTGCGCGCCGGGTTCGCCCGTGGCGACGACGATCTCACCGTCGAGGAGGCACGGTCGGGGGAGAGCGGATGCCGCGGCATCCGCCAGCTCCGGGAAATAGCGCGTCAGCGGCTTGGCGCCACGGGAACCGATCTCCAGCGTCTCGCCGTCCCACGCCAGGAGCCCGCGGAACCCGTCCCACTTCGGCTCGTAGAGCAGCCCTCCCGGCGTCTTGGCGGGGTCGGGGACGGCGGAGGCGGCCTTCGCCAGCATCGGCGCGGGGATGTCGTACATGCAGCCATCCTGCCCGGTGCGGCTGCCCGCCGGAAGGTCCGCCGTGGATGGTGCGCGTGTCGAACTCCTGCAGAACCCGCGCGGCGGCCGCCCGCGGCGGCGCGGGAGAGCGATCGTGCCGGAGTCCGGAACGGCGGTGGCTCAGAACAGGTCGGCCAGGGATGCCGGAGCCCCGGCATCCTTGAGGGCGGTGCGTGCCGCGTGCCAGCCGGACAGCCCGTTCACGCCGGGACCGGGGGGAGTGGAGGCCGAGGCGAGATACACGCCGGGCATCGGTGTCCGCCAGGGGGCGGTCGACAGCGTCGGGCGTCGGATCGCCTGTCGGATCGTGAAGGCGCCGCCGAGGATGTCGCCGCCGATCTCGGCCGGATTGATGGCCTCCCGCGCGGAGGCCGGGACGGCGTGGTGGGCGAGGATGCGGTCCCGGAAGCCGGGGGCGAACCGCTCGATCTGGCGCGTCACGAGTTCCGTGGCGTCGAGGTCCGAGCCCTGCGGCACGTGGATGTAGGCCCAGAGCACGGCCTTGCCCGCGGGGGCGCGGGAGTCGTCCAGCACGGACGGCTGCGACGTGAGCACGTACGGCCGTTCGCTCACGCGTCCGTGTGCGACGGCGTTCTCGCTCGCCCACACCTCCTCGCGCGTGCCGCCGACGTGCACGGTCGGCGCCAGGGCGACGTCGGGATTGGTCCACGGCACGGGCCCGTCCAGTGCGAAGTCGACCTTCGCCGCCGCCGGTCCGTACCGGTATCCCTCGACCGCTCTGGCGTAGCGCGAAGGGACGTCGGGGTGCGACAGCAGCAGCCGCGGGGAGGTGTCCAGCAGCAGCACGTCCCCGCGGGCGGGGTCTCCCCAGTCGAGCGCGCCGAGATCCGTGACGTGCACGCCTGTCTCGATCTCGCCGCCGTGGGCGCGGAGATCGGCGGCCAGCGCATCGGCGATGCGCTGCGCGCCCCCGCGCGGGTACATCCACCCTCCGGCGTGGGCCTGTGCGGCCAGCAGGAGACCCGCCGCCGCGCCGGCGAGCGAGGGAAGCGGGGTGTTGGCATGCGCGAGCACGCCGCTGAGCAGGGCGGCCGCCTCCTCGGTGCGGAAGGTGCGCTTCGCGAGCGGGGTCCCCTGGTCGAGCATCCGCAGGGCGAACCGCACTGCGGTCACGGGATCGCGCGGGATGCGCAGCATCTGATTGCCGGTGAAGTCGACCACGCCGCCGATGTGTGCGCTGAGCGGGCGCAGGCGGCTGAGCCATGCGCGTTCGTCGACGCCGAGGCCCGCGGCCGTACGCTCGACGTCGCGCCAGGCGACGCCGGCGCGGCCGTCGTCGAGCGGGTGCGCGTACGAGATCGCCGGGCGGATCCAGTCGATCCGGTCGGCCAGTCCGAACGCCTGGAAGAACGGCGAGGCGAGAGCGGCGGGATGCACGGCGGAGCAGATGTCGTGGACGAAGCCCGGGAGCGTCGACGCCTCGCTGCGCACGCCGCCGCCGATCGTCGCCGCCGCTTCGAGGACGCGCACCCGGTAGCCGGCCCGTGCCATCGAGACGGCCGCCGCGAGTCCGTTCGGACCGCTCCCGATGATCGTCGCGTGCGCCATGCCGCCAGTCTTGCACGCGCAGAAGCGGTCTGCAGGACGTCGGCGCGCGTGCGATCCTGGTAGTGATGAACGAAGTACAGGGGCCGACCCCCGCAGGCACCTCCCGTCCGTACCGCAACCTCGCCGAGGCGCTGCGCGCTCACCGCATCGATCCGGTGAACCACGCGTTCATCACGCAGATCATGGATGCCGTCGGCATCACCTCCTACATCGACCGCGGCCGCTACATCGAGGCCATCCGCCGGGGAGAGGGCGCCGCGCTGCACATCGGTCGGACGTACACCAACGGCTTCACCGAGGACGAGGTGGTCGTCGTCGGCTCGGCGCCGCTGCGGCTGGTGCCGAGCGAGGGGCGCGCACCGTACTTCTACGCGGTCCATCCCAGCGAGTTCGCGCCGGCGACCCCGGCGAGGGCGTCGCGGTCGCGCACGTCCACGCCTCGGGCGGCTGCCGCACCGCGCCCCGATCGGGCCGCCAAGCCGAAGCCCGTCGAGCGCGACTACGGCGTGTGCGACGTGTGCTTCATGACGCGCACTCCCGCAGGTACCTGCGGCTGCAGCTGACCCTCGCGGCAGGCGTCACGCGAACGCCGAATGACCGGTGATGTCGCGACCCAGCAGCAGCGCCTGCACGCTCTCGGTGCCCTCGTAGGTGTGGATGGCCTCGATGTCGGCCATGTGCTGGATCACGCCGTTCTCGAGCAGGATGCCGTTTCCGCCGAGCAGGTCCCGGGCCGTCGCGGCGATGCGGCGGGCGGCCCGCGTGTTGTGGAACTTCGCCAGCGACGCCTGGGTCGGGCGCAGCTCGCCGGCGTTCTCGAGATCGGCGAGTCGGCGGCAGTACAGCTGCATGGCGGTGAGGTCCTCGAGCATGTGCGTGAGCCGCTCCTGCACCATCTGGAACTTCGCCAACGGCTTGCCGAACTGCACGCGCTGCAGCGCGTAGGACAGCGCCGCCTCGTAGCAGGCCGTCGCGTGCCCGAGCGCCGACCAGGCGACACCGGATCGCGTGGCGTACAGCACGGTGGAGGCGTCCTTGAAGCTGCGGGTCCCCGGCAGGACGGCATCGGCGGGGACGCGCACGTCGTCGAGGACGATGTGCGCCTGATGGATGCCGCGCAGCGAGCCCTTCCCCGGGATGACGGTCCCCGTGTACCCGGGGGCGGACTGCTCGATGAGGAAGCAGCGCACCGCGCCGTGCTCCGCGGCATCCGGATCCTCCACCCGCGCCCACACGAACGTGATCCCTCCGGAGGCGCCGTTGCCGATCCACTTCTTGGCGCCGCGGATGACCCAGCCGTCGCCGTCGCGGCGCGCGACGGTCTCGAGCGACACCGAGTCGGACCCGTGGTCGGGTTCGGTGAGCGCGAACGATCCCAGCACCGAGCCGTCAGCGAGCGCCGTCAGCCACCTCTCCTGCTGATCGTCGCTGCCGAACAGTGCGAGGGTGCGCAGCGCGAGTCCGCCCTGCACGGCGAGCACGGTGCCGAGCGATCCGTCGCCGCGGGAGATCTCCATGTTGACCAGTCCGGCCGCGAGCGGCGAGAGGCGCGTGAGCAGCGGATGGTCGATGCCATCGACGACGAGGTCCATCTCGCCCATGCGGCGGGCGACGTCCAAGGGGTACTCGCCGCGGTCCCAGGCCTCGGCCATGCGGGGACCGACCTCGTCGATGTACGCCCTGGCGCGATCCCACGCGGCGCGGTCGGCGTCCGGGATGTCCGCGAACACGGCGTAGTAGTCGCTGTCGCGGCGGGTCGTCGTGTCGTAGCGGGAGACGCGCTCGCCGGGGAGGAGGGTGGCTTCATCGCTCATGCGCGCCACTCTACTCCGATGCGGCACTCGGTTTCACGTCGGGAGGCACCGAGTGCCACGGAGGTCATCAGCCCAGTTCGGCACCCAGACGGCGGGTGATCTCGGCGACCGGCATCGACCGCGGGAACACAGCGACGACCACGTCGTCAGCTGCGGACGCCGCGGCGTCCTCCTGCACGCCGTAACGCCGACGGACGTCGGCGAGGGCCGTCTGCAGGGTCGTCAGCGGCACCTTCTTCGTGCCGCGCAGCAGGCGGCGCAGCACATGGTTGTGCACCGCGGTGACCAGAGCGGCGAACCCGACCGCGTCGAGCGGATCGATGCCGGGAAGGGCGCCGCGCAGGTACTCGTCGAACAGGCGCTCATAACGGAACACCGTGATGATCTCGCGCTCGCGCAGCACGGGGACCTGCCGGACGATCTGGTAGCGCTGTCTGGCCATCTCGGGATCGTGCGCGAAATGCGCGTAGACGTGCTCGGATGCCTCGCACACCGCCGTCCAGGGGTCGTCGTGCCCCTCGGCGAGGAAGGAGCGCAGTTCTTCCAGCAGCACCTCGTGGTCGGCGAAGACGACGTCCTCCTTCCCGCCGAACTGACGGAAGAAGGTCGAACGGCTGACCCCGGCGGCCCGGGCGATCTGCTCCACGGAGGTCTGGTCGTACCCCTGCGCCTGGAACAGTTCGAGCGCTGCGGCGACGACGGCGGAGCGCGGTTCTGCGGATTCGTGCATAGCGAGAAGCCTAGACCGGCGCGAAAGCACGATGACAGACGGTAGTAGGCTGGGGGATCGGGTCGATTCAACAATCGGCAACCGACAATCTTGTCGCGTCCCACCCGCCGCAACCAGCGAAGGACTGCACGTGGATCTCTACGAGTACCAGGCACGAGACCTTTTCGAGAAGTACGGAGTGCCGGTCCTCGCCGGCATCGTCGCGGACACTCCTGAGGAGGTGAGAGCGGCAGCCGAGAAGATCGGCGGCGTGGTCGTCGTCAAGGCGCAGGTGAAGACCGGTGGCCGCGGCAAGGCCGGCGGCGTGAAGGTCGCGAAGACGCCGGACGAGGCGTACGAGGCCGCCAAGGCGATCCTGGGTCTGGACATCAAGGGCCACGTGGTCAAGCGCGTCATGGTCGCGCAGGGCGCCGCGATCGCCGAGGAGTTCTACTTCTCCGTGCTGCTCGACCGCGCCAACCGCTCGTACCTGTCGCTGTGCTCCGTCGAGGGCGGCATGGAGATCGAGCAGCTCGCCGTCGAGAAGCCCGAAGCGCTGGCTCGCGTCGAGGTCGACCCGCTGACCGGCATCGACAAGGACAAGGCGGTCGAGATCGCCCGTGCGGCGAAGTTCCCGGAGGATCTCGTCGAGAAGGTCGCCGACGTCTTCGTGAAGCTCTTCGAGGTCTACAAGGGCGAGGACGCCACGCTCGTCGAGGTGAACCCGCTGGTGCGCACCGAGGACGGGTCGATCATCGCCCTGGACGGCAAGGTCTCGCTCGACGACAACGCCAGCGAGGTGCGCCACCCGGAGCACGAGGAGCTGGAGGACAAGGACGCCGCCGACCCGCTGGAGGCGAAGGCCAAGGCCGAGGGCCTCAACTACGTCAAGCTCGACGGCGAGGTCGGCATCATCGGCAACGGCGCGGGTCTGGTCATGTCCACGCTGGACGTCGTCGCGTACGCCGGCGAGAACCACGGCGGCGTGAAGCCGGCCAACTTCCTCGACATCGGCGGCGGCGCGAACGCGCAGGTCATGGCCGCGGGGCTCGACGTCATCCTCGGCGACGCGCAGGTCAAGAGCGTGTTCGTCAACGTCTTCGGCGGCATCACCTCGTGCGTCGCGGTCGCGGAGGGCATCGTCAAGGCGCTCGAGATCCTCGGCGACCACGCGACGAAGCCGCTCGTCGTCCGCCTCGACGGCAACCAGGTCGAGGAGGGCCGCGCGATCCTCGCGGACGCGAACCACCCGCTCGTCACGCTCGCCGCGGGCATGGACGAGGGCGCCGACAAGGCCGCTGAGCTGGCGAACGCCTGAGACTGAAGGAATCAGAGAAATGTCGATCTACCTCAACAAGGACTCCAAGGTCATCGTCCAGGGCATCACCGGCGGCGAGGGCACCAAGCACACCGCGCTCATGCTGAAGGCGGGCACGAACATCGTCGGCGGCGTCAACGCGCGCAAGGCCGGCACGACCGTCACCCACGAGAAGCCGCACGAGGGCGAGGTCGACCTCCCCGTGTTCGGCACGGTCGCCGAGGCCATCGAGAAGACCGGGGCGGACGTCTCTGTCGCCTTCGTCCCGCCGAAGTTCGCCAAGGACGCCATGATCGAGGCCATCGACGCCGAGATCCCGCTGCTGGTCGTCATCACCGAGGGCATCCCGGTGGGCGACAGCGCCGAGGCGTGGGCGTACGCGAAGTCCAAGGGCAACAAGACCCGCATCATCGGCCCGAACTGCCCCGGCATCATCACGCCCGGCGAGGCGCTCGCCGGGATCACCCCGGCCAACATCACGGGCACCGGACCGATCGGCCTGGTGTCGAAGTCGGGCACGCTGACGTACCAGATGATGTTCGAGCTCAAGGACATCGGCTTCTCCACGGCCATCGGCATCGGCGGAGACCCGGTCATCGGCACGACGCACATCGATGCGCTCGCCGCGTTCGAGGCCGACCCCGACACCAAGGCGATCGTGATGATCGGCGAGATCGGCGGCGACGCCGAGGAGCGCGCTGCGGAGTACATCAAGGCCAACGTCACCAAGCCCGTCGTGGGTTACGTGGCCGGCTTCACGGCTCCGGAGGGCAAGACCATGGGCCACGCCGGTGCCATCGTCTCCGGCTCCGCCGGCACCGCGCAGGCGAAGAAGGAGGCCCTTGAGGCCGCCGGGGTCAAGGTCGGCAAGACGCCGAGTGAGACCGCCGCTCTGATGCGCGAGATCATCGAGTCGCTCTGACGCGCTAAGCTGTAGACGAAGGCCCGGGCTCCACCCCGGGCCTTCGTCATGTCCGGGGACATCGCGCGTGCCGCCGGCGGGTTCAGCGGATGCCGTCGAGCAGGGTGTCCAGGGCCTCGTGCGCCTGCGCGCGGGCGGCGGCGTCCTGAGGGTTCCTGGTGAGCAGGAGCGCGAGTTCGTTCATGGCCCCGGACAGCGCGGCGGTCATGGCGTCGATCAGCTCGGGGGCGATCCCCGCTTCGGCGAGGCCCGCGCGCAACTCCGTCTCGGGTCCCGCAGCGTCCATACGACGCCAGTCCTCCCAGGTCAGCACCGCCGGTCCGTCGACCAGCAGGATGCGCGCCGCGGCGCCCTGCGTGATGGCATCGAGGAAGGCATGACTGCCCTCGCGCAACGCGTCCTGCGGGCGCGAACGCTCGGTACGCGTCGCGATCGCCTCGGCGACCGTCTGCTGCTGTGCGGTCGCGACGGTGGTGAACAGGCCGCGTTTCGAGGCGTAGTGGTGATAGACCGCGCCGCGCGTGACTCCGGCGGAGCGGGCGATGTCGTCGACGGACGCCGCCGCGAACCCGTGCTCGGCGAAGTGATCGGCGGCCACGGCGAGGATGCGACGCGCCGTCTCGGCGGCCTCGGCGGCGCTGGCTCTGGGCATGGACTTCCCTTACGTGCAGTGTGTATGTATTCTAAACCGAGGAAATACAAACAGCGTGTATGTAAAGGAGGATGACATGGAAGTCACGAGCTTCTACCCGGTCCTGATGGTCGACGACGTTCCTGCGAGTGCGCGGTTCTACCGCGAGGTCCTCGGCTTCGAGACGGCGTTCGAGACGAACTGGTACGTGAGCCTGCGTTTCGCCGGGGGAGAGCTGGCCGTGCTCGATCGCTCGCATGAGACGATCCCGGACGGATTCCGCGAGCCCGTGCGCGGGCTGCTGCTCAACGTGGAAGTCGAGGATGCCGCGGCCGAGCATGCGCGGATGGTGGGGGAGCTGGGCCTGAGCGAGCGGCTCCCGCTGCGGGATGAGGCCTTCGGCCAGCGCCACTTCATCGTCGAGGCACCCGGGGGCGTGCTGCTCGACGTCATCGAGCCGATCGAGCCGTCGCCGGAGTTCGCCGCCGCCTATGCGGCCGACTGAACGCGCGGGAACGACGGAGGGTCGGATGCCGGGGCATCCGACCCTCCGTCGTGTCCGAGGTCAGGCGACGCCGAAGGCCGCCTCGATCGGGCCGCGGGCGAAGAACAGCACGAAGCCGACGCCGACGATCCACAGCAGCGGGTGGATCGTCCTCGCCCGGCCGGACAGGGCGTTGACGACGATCCAGCTGACGAAGCCCGCACCGATTCCGTTGGCGATCGAGTACGTCATCGGCATGACCGTGACGGTCAGGAACACCGGCAGCAGCACGCGGAAGTCGCTGAAGTCGATGTTCTTGATCTGCGACAGCATCATGGCCCCGACGAGAACCAGTGCGGCGCCGGCGATCGCGCCGGGGACGAGCGAGGTCAGCGGCGTGAAGAACATCGCCAGCAGGAAAAGACCGCCCGTGATGACGGTCGCGAAGCCGGTGCGCGCGCCCTCGCCGATGCCGGCGCCGGACTCGACGAACACCGTGGCCGAGGAGGACGAGGTCCCGCCTCCCACGATGGCTCCGACGCCCTCGACGACCAGGGCCGACTTGATCCGCGGGAAGTCGCCCTTCGCGTCGGCGAGATCCGCCTCCTTGGCGAGCCCCGTCATGGTGCCCATGGCGTCGAAGAAGTTCGAGAAGACGAGGGTGAAGACGAACATCACGAGCGCGACGAAGCTGACCTTGCCGAGATCGAAGGAGAAGTCCACCGCGCCGATCAGACTGAGATCCGGCAGGGACACGATGCCGCCGGAGAAGTCGAAGCCGAGGCCCTCCACCTTCCAGATGAGGTTGATGAGCGCGCCGATCACGGTGCCGCCGACGAGGGCGATGAGGATCGCGCCCTTGACGCGCAGGGCGATGAGCACGCCGCCCAGCAGCAGCGTGATGACGAAGAGCAGGGTCGGCACGCTGGCCACGGAGCCGCCGATGCCGAGGTCGACGGGAGGAGACGCGTTGCCCGTCGCCGTCACGAAGCCGGCGTTCACGAACCCGATGAACGCGATGAACAGGCCGATGCCGACCGTGATCGCGAGCTTCAGCTGCACGGGCACGGCGTCGAAGATCATCTTCCGCAGCCCGGTGGCCGCGAGCAGCACGATGACGATTCCGTTGATCATGACGAGGGCCATGGCCTCGGCCCATGTGACCGATCCGACCACCGTGAACGCGACGAACGCGTTGATGCCGAGGCCTGCGGCGAACGCGAAGGGCAGGCGTGTGATGACGCCGAACAGCACGGTCATGACGCCGGCCGTCAGCGCGGTGGCGGCGGCGACCGCGGGTCCCGGCAGCGTGTCGCCGGCGACGTCCGGCGTGGACAGGATGATCGGGTTGAGGATCACGATGTACGCCATCGTCACGAAGGTGACCAGGCCCCCTCGGATCTCGGTGCCGATCGTGGATCCGCGGCGGGTGATCTCGAAGAACCGGTCGAGCGCGTTCTTCGGCTCCGCTGTCTGTTCAGGCGCGGGAGCAGGGGCAGTTGTCATCGGGGGAACCTCCGCAGAAACGTTATCGTGTGGCGGGCATCGCGCGCGCCCCCGGAGGACTGTCGGGAACTCGTCGTAGTCTCGTTGAGTCATGCAACGCCTCCTCGTCGCGCTCCTCGCCGCCGTCGATGCCGCTATCGCGGCCGCCGTGGGGCTGACGGTGCTGCTCGCGCCGCTGACGCTGCTGTGGACGTTCGCGTTCGGTGCCGCGGCGGACTGGGGCGCCCTGTGGCCGGCCACCGGCGTGCTGTGGCAGTTCGGGCACGCGGTGCCTCTCGACATCCTGCTGCCCGACGACATGCGCGTCGCCGTCGGGATCCCGCAGGAGGCCGCGGCCTTCACGCTCTCCGTGACGCCGATGGCGTTCCTGCTCTTCACCCTGCTGTTCGCCGCCCGCTCCGGGCGCCGTGCGGCGCGGTCGGGCGCGTGGGCGGCCGGTGTGCTCGCGGGGACGCTCGCCTTCGGAGCCATCGCGGCCGGTGTCGTTCTCAGCTCGCACATCGCCGGAGTGACCACCTCTCCGGTGCTCGGCATCCTGCTGCCGACGGCCGTGTACCTCGCCGGCGCCGCGGGCGGAGCCGTCGTCGAGGCGTGGCGCGAAGGAGACGACGGGCTCGTCGATCGTGTCCACGACCTCCTCGACGACCACGGCGACCACGGTGCCGTCGTCGCCGAGACCGCGCGGGGCACCGCCGTCGTGGTGGTGGCGCTCACGGCCGCCGGTGCTCTCAGCGTGGCCCTCATGGTGCTGCTGCGCGGCAGCGAGGTCGTCACGCTGTTCGAGGCGGCCCGCGTGGACGCGCTCGGTGCCACCGTCATCACGCTGGGCCAGCTCGCCTATCTTCCGACGATCGTGGTGTGGGCGGTGTCGTGGCTCGCCGGACCCGGGTTCGCCGTCGGGGTCGGCACCGCGGTGTCCCCGGCGGGCACGCAGCTCGGCGTCCTCCCCGGCATCCCGATGCTGGGGCTGATCCCCGAGAACGGATCCATCTGGATGCTCATCGTCGTGCTGGTCCCGGTGGCGGCCGGAGCGGTGGCCGGGTGGATGGTCCGGTCGCGTCTCGTGTGGGAGCAGACCGCGGTGAACTGGAGGCCCCGCGCCGTCATCGCCCTCGGGATCGCCGCGCTGTCGGCGTCCGTCGCGGCTCTCGCGGGGTGGGCCGCATCGGGGTCTCTCGGTCCCGGACGGCTCGCCGAAGCAGGGCCTCACCCCGGCCTTTTCGCACTCGCGATCGGCGTGGAGGTCCTCGTCGGCGCCGGCATCCTGCTGCTGTCCCCGCGCAACCGCGACGAGCTGGCGGAGGAGCGCACCGATCGCTGGACCGCGCAGATGGGGATGTCGCCGGTCGAGGTCGACGCCCCGATCGCCGCCCCTCACGCGGCGGGCGCGGTCCCGGGAGACGACGACGAGACGGCGCCGATCGAGGGATCCGACTTCTTCCGCGATCGTCACGGCGATTCGGGCGACTCCGGCCGCCGGTAGACTGGCCGGGTGCTCACGGTCGCCGTCCTCATCTCGGGTGCGGGCTCCAATCTCGCTGCCCTCCTCGAAGCCGCTCGTCACCCCGATTTCCCCGCTCGGATCGTCGTGGTCGGCGCGGACCGCGAAGCCGACGGACTCGCGCACGCCGAGGCGTTCGGCATCCCGAGCTTCACGGTGCCGTTCCGCGCGCACCCCGACCGCGAGAGCTGGGGCGAGGAGTTGGGCCGCCAGCTCGAGGTCTGGTCCCCGGACCTCATCGTGCTCTCCGGCCTCATGCGCCTGCTGCCGGCGTCTCTCGTCGCCCGCTACGCCCCGCACATCATCAACACCCACCCGGCGTATCTGCCCGAGTTCCCGGGTGCGCACGGCGTGCGCGACGCCCTCGCTGCCGGAGTCACCGAAACAGGGGCGAGCGTCATCGTCGTCGACGACGGCGTGGACTCAGGGCCGATCCTCGCGCAGGAGCGCGTCCCCGTGCATCCGGGCGACGACGAGCACTCCCTGCACGAGCGCATCAAGCCCGTCGAACGACGGCTGCTGATCGACGTCGTCCGCGGCATCGCCACCGGCTCGATCGACCTGACCACCGCAACCTGAACACCCGAACGCCCCGACGCACGAAGGAGCCCTCCATGGCCGGCCCCCGCCACGACCCCTCTCTCTACCGCGACCGCGACATCGTCCCGATCCGGCGCGCGCTGGTGTCGGTGAGCGACAAGACCGACCTGCTCGTGCTCGCCGAGGCCCTCGCCGGCGCCGGGGTCGAGATCGTGTCCACCGGCTCGACGGCGGCGACCATCCGGGATGCCGGATACGACGTCACCGACGTCGCCGCCGTCACCGGGGTCGACGAGATGCTCGACGGTCGCGTCAAGACCCTCCACCCCAGCATCCACGGCGGCCTGCTCGCCGATCTGCGCCTGGCCGACCACGAGCGCCAGCTCGCGGAGCTGGAGATCGCGCCGTTCGAGCTCGTCGTGGTGAACCTGTACCCGTTCGTCGAGACCGTCGCCTCCGGCGCGGTCGGCGACGACGTCGTCGAGCAGATCGACATCGGCGGTCCCGCGATGGTGCGGGCCTCCGCGAAGAACCACGCGAACGTCGCGATCGTCGTCTCGCCCGAGTCGTACCCCGCGATCATCGAGGCGGTTGCGGCGGGCGGCACGACGCACTCGCAGCGCCGGGAACTCGCCGCCAGGGCGTTCGCGCACACCGCCGCATACGACACCGCCGTCGCCGCCTGGTTCGCCGAGGGGACGCTCTCGGACGGCGGAGAACTGCCCGCGCACCTGACGATCAAGGCCGAGCGCCTCGCCACGCTGCGTTATGGCGAGAACTCGCACCAGCGCGGCGCCATCTACACGCGCGTCGGCGGTCACGGGATCGCCCAGGCCGTGCAGCTGCAGGGCAAGGAGATGTCGTACAACAACTACGTGGACGCGGATGCCGCGCTGCGTGCCGCGTTCGACATGGTGCTGCCTGCCGTCGCGATCGTGAAGCACGCGAACCCGTGCGGAATCGCGACCACGGCGCCCAACGCCCTCGACCCGATCGCCAGCGCGCACCTGCGCGCCCACGAATGCGATCCGGTGTCGGCGTACGGCGGCGTGATCGCCGCCAACGGCACCGTGACGCTGAAGATGGCCGAGAACCTCAAGGACATCTTCACCGAGGTCATCGTCGCCCCGGCTTTCGAGCCCGCGGCGCTGGAGGTGTTCAAGACCAAGAAGAACCTGCGTCTGCTGCAGCTGCCGGCCGACTGGCGCCAGGAGCAGATGGACGTGCGCCTCGTCTCCGGCGGTCTGCTGCTGCAGGACGCCGACCGCTTCCCGGACGACATCGAGTCCGTCGCGAAGGACTGGGAGCTCGTCTCGGGCGAGCGTCCGGCCGAGGAGGAGATGCAGAACCTCATCTTCGCGTGGAAGGCGTGCCGCGCGGTGAAGTCGAACGCGATCGTGCTGGCTAAGGGCAACGCGACGGTCGGCATCGGCATGGGGCAGGTCAACCGGGTCGACTCGTGCCGTCTCGCGGTCGAGCGCGCGGGAGACCGGGCGGCCGGTTCGGTCGCGGCATCCGACGCCTTCTTCCCGTTCGCCGACGGGCCGCAGGTGCTCCTCGACGCCGGAATCACGACGATCATCCAGCCGGGCGGCTCGGTGCGCGATGACGAGGTCGTCGCCGCGGCGAAGGCCGCAGGCGCCACGATGTTCTTCACCGGCGAGCGTCACTTCTTCCACTGATCCTCGCGCCCGGGCTCAGCGCATCGCTTCGCGTCGGTCTGAGCCCGGGAGCGCGGCGGAGAGACGCAGCGGGACGGAACCGTGATGTCCGATTTCCGCGCGCCCGCGGCATCCGGACATGTCAGAGTGGAGGCATGAGCCTCCCCGTGATGACCTTCGACGAGCGGTACCGCGCGATCGACGCGCGCGACGTCCGCTTCGACGGCCAGTTCGTCACCGCCGTCCGCTCCACGGGGATCTACTGCCGCCCGAGTTGCCCTGCACGGACGCCGAAGCGCGAGAACGTCACCTTCTATCCGACCAGCGCCGCCGCCCACGAAGCAGGGTACCGCGCCTGCAAGCGATGCCTGCCAGAGGCGGCACCCGGATCGCCGCAGTGGAACCTCCGCGGGGACGCGGCGGCCCGCGCGATGCGGCTGATCGCCGATGGAGTCGTCGAACGCGAGGGAGTGACGGGCCTGGCAGCCCGACTGGGCTACTCCAGCAGGCACCTGACTCGGATGCTCACGGCCGAGCTCGGTGCGGGGCCGCTCGCCCTCGCGCGAGCGCATCGTGCGCACACGGCGCGCATGCTCCTCGTGGGCACCGACCTGCCCATCGCCGACGTCGCGTTCTCGGCCGGCTTCGCCAGCATCCGGCAGGCGGGGGACACGATCCGCGAGGTGTTCGGCCTGACGCCGACCGAGCTGCGCGCGCGTCGTCACCGCGCAGGACTCGCAGCCCCCGGCGAGATCGATCTGCTGCTGCCGCACCGCGAACCGCTGGATGCCGCAGGAGTGTTCGCCTGGATGGCGGCTCGAGCTCTGCCCGGCGTCGAGCGCGGGAGCGCCGAGGCGTTCGCGCGGCACCTGCGCATGGCCGGCGGACCGGCGTGGTTCGAGGTCCGCGCGGAGCGGGGGCGGTTGCGCCTGCGCGCTCGCGTCACGCAGCTCGGTGATCTGGCCCCGCTCGTCGCGACCGCACGCAGGCTGTTCGACCTCGACGCCGACCCTGTCGCGGTGGATGCCGCGCTGGCCGCGCATCCCGAGCTCCGGGACGCCGTGGCGCGGACTCCCGGCATCCGTGTCCCGGGTGCCGCCGACCCGCACGAGATGCTCATCCGCGCGATGGTGGGGCAGCAGATCACGGTGGCGGCCGCGCGGACCGCGCTCACGGGTCTGGCCGAGGCGCTGGGAGAGCGCGTCGACGACGGACTGCTCTTCCCGACCATGGCGACGATCGCCGAGCGCGGCGCCGAGGTGCTGCGCGGGCCGGCGGCTCGCATCCGGGCCCTCACCGGTGCCGCGGCGGCGCTCGCGGACCGATCGCTGCGGCTGACGGTCGGCGACGATTCGCGCGACCAGCGGGCCGCGCTGCTCGCGATGCCCGGAATCGGACCGTGGACCGCCGACTACGTGCGCATGCGCGTGCTCGGAGACCCCGACATCCAGCTGCCCGGCGACGTCGCCGTGCGCGCCGGGGCGGCGGCCCTCGGTATCCCGTCGGATCCGTCGGGGCTGACGGCCTGGGCCGCACGCACGGCGCCGTGGCGCAGCTACCTCACCGCCCACCTGTGGCGGGCCGCCCCCGTGCGCCCGTCCCGCACGAAGGAGAAGCCATGACCGCCACCATCCAGACCATCGACACCCCGGACGGCGCCTTCACGATCCTCGCCGACGAGCGCCAGCGGGTGCTGTCCTCGGGATGGACGGACGAACCGGTGCGGATCCTCGGTCGTCTGTCGGCGAAGACCCGTCCCGTCGCCGTCCGGGAGGGGGAGACGGACGCCGCGGCCGCCGCCCTGGCCTATTACGGCGGCGACGTGACCGCGATCGACGAGGTCGCCGTCGCTCAGCACGGGACCGAGATGCAGTTGCGCGGCTGGGCCGCGCTGCGGAGGATCGCGGCCGGTGAGCCGCTGACCTACACGGGATTCGCGGCGGCCCTCGGTCAGCCGAGCGCGGTGCGTGCTGCGGCGTCGATCTGCGCACGCAACGCCCCGGCGCTGTTCGTGCCCTGTCACCGCGTGCTGCGCACGGACGGCTCACTCGGCGGCTTCGCGTGGGGTCTGGGTGTGAAGGAGTCGCTGCTCGGGCGCGAGTCGCGCTGATCGCGCCTGAGACGATTCATTCACTCGAAACGACCTGTTGCACTCAGGAGGTTCACAGGCATAGGCTGGAGGGCTGTCGCGCCGACCGGGCGACGACGCCGAAACCGAGGAGGACACCATGATCTCGATCGCCGTCGCACAGGTCTTCACTCCGGGTGTCCGCGTGGCGCACAGCCGCGGGTAGATTCCACCCCCGCCCTCACGTCTTCCCCGTCGTCCGCATCGGACGACGGCCTTCGCCTCCCTTCTCGCCTCGTCACTTCTGAGAGTCATGTCTGCCACGCCTACGCACATCCCTCCCTCATCCGCCTCCCTCTCCACTCCGGCCGCCCTGTGGCGGCTGAAGCCCTTCGTCCGCCCGATCATCTGGCGCCTGGTCGGCGGGGCGGGCAGCGCGCTCGCCGCGGCCATCCTCGCCCTGATGATCCCGATGGTGCTCGAGCAGATCGTGCGCGGTCTCGGTGCCGAGACCGTGAACATCGGCCTGATCGTCGGCGGCGCCGCCGTCGTGCTCCTCCTCGGACTCGGCGAGGCCGCCATGGTGTGGCTGCGCCGCTGGTTCGTGCTGACTCCGGCCACCGAGGTCGAGTTCCGCATGCGCAGCGAGATCTACGCGCGCCTGCAGACTCTGCCGGTCGCATTCCACGACCGCTGGCAGTCCGGTCAGCTGCTGAGCCGGATGATGCAGGACATCGGGCTCATCCGGCGCTGGATCGCGTTCGGTCTCATCCTGCTCGTCGTCAACGTCCTGACGATCATCATCGGCTCGGTGCTGCTGTTCCAGTGGCACTGGATGCTGGGGACGATCTTCCTCGTCACCGGCATCCCGATGTGGATCCAGGGATTCCTCTTCGAGAAGCGCTACGGCGCGCTCGCGCGGCAGAGCCAGGACCAGGCCGGCGACCTCGCGACCAGCGTCGAGGAGAGCGTGCACGGCATCCGCGTGCTGAAGGCGTTCGGCCGCGGCAAGCACGCCCTCAGCCGATTCAGCCGTCAGGCCGAGACGCTGCGCGAGACCGAGCTCAGCAAGGCCCGCGCAGTCGGCACGATCTGGTTCTGGCTCGATCTCATGCCCCAGATCGCCTTCGGCCTCAGCCTCATCACGGGGATCTGGCTGATCTGGCAGGGCGCGATCGAGCTGCCGGAGATGTTCGCGTTCTTCGCCATGGCGACCGTGCTGCGCTGGCCCATCGAGTCGATCGGCTTCCTGTTCTCGTTCATGCTGGACGCGAGGACCGCGACCGACCGCGTGTTCGACATCTTCACCGAGACGAACTCGATCACCGACCCGGAGAACCCTGTGCACATCGCCGAGCCGCGCGGAGAGCTCGCTTTCGAGAACGCGCACTTCCGGTATCAGGACGCCGGGGCTTCGGAGCGGGACCTGCTGGACGGGATCGACCTCGTGCTGCGCCCCGGAGAGACCATGGCGCTCGTCGGGCTCACCGGCTCGGGCAAGACGACGCTCACGACGCTGCCGGCGCGCCTGTACGACGTGACCGGCGGACGCGTCACGCTCGACGGCGTCGACGTGCGCGACCTGCCGCTGGCCGAGCTGCGCACGCACATCGCCATGGCCTTCGAGGACGCCACGCTGTTCTCGGCGTCCGTGCGGGAGAACGTGCTGCTGGGACGCGCGGACCTCGATCCGCACAGCGAGGAGGGCGAACGCGTCATGCGCCAGGCCCTCGAGGTCGCCCAGGCCGGGTTCGTCGACACCCTCCCGGAGGGCACCGAGACGATCATCGGCGAGGAGGGCCTGAGCCTGTCCGGCGGGCAGCGGCAGCGGCTGGCGCTCGCACGCGCCGTCGCCGCAGCGCCCAAGGTGCTCGTGCTGGACGACCCGCTGTCGGCCCTCGACGTCGACACGGAGGCGCTCGTCGAGGAGGCGCTGCGTCACGTGCTGGCCGAGACCACGGCCCTGATCGTCGCGCACCGGCCCTCGACCGTCGCGCTCGCCGACCGCGTGGCGCTGCTGGAATCCGGCCGCGTCACCGCGGTGGGCACGCACGCCGAACTCCTGAAGACGAGTTCGCATTACCGTCACGTGATCTCGAGCCTGGAGGCCGAGGAGGCGGCCAGGACCGGGACGATCCCCATCATCACGGACGAGATGCTCGCGGCGGAGGCCCCCGCCACGAAAGCCCAGGCCGCCGAGGACGAGGAGGTGCAGGCATGACTCTCACGGGAACCCAGGACGAGGACCGCTCTCAGTACACCCGCGAGGAGAGCCGCGCCATCCGGCGGCGCTCGCTGCGTCTGCTCGGATCGCTCATCACGCCGCTGCGGGCGCAGATCACGCTCGCCGCGATCGTGCTCGTCGTCTCGACGGCGCTGCAGGTGTCCGGCCCCATCCTCATCGGCCTCGCCCTCGACAACGCCCTGCCGGTGCTGCTCGAGCAGGCCGACTGGATGCCGGCGCTGATGGTGACGGGCGTCTACCTGCTCGCCGGGGCGACGGCTGCGGCGCTGATCGGCTGGTACGTCGTGGTCGCCGCGCGCATCACCCAGGCAGTGCTGCTGGATCTGCGCAAGCGCATCTTCCTGCACACCCAGCGACTCAGCCTCGAGTTCCACGAGTCGTACACGTCCGGCCGTATCATCTCGCGCCAGACCAGCGACCTGGACTCGATCAGGGAGCTGCTGGACGGCGGACTCAACAACCTGGTCTCCGGCGTGCTGTTCGGCGTCTTCACGTTCATCGCGCTCGTGATCGCCGACTGGCAGTCCGGCCTCATCCTGCTGGTCGCGGGCGTCCCGCTCGCGTTCCTGATGCGGTGGTTCTACTCGCGCTCGCAGCTGGTGTACCGCGAGTCGCGCGTCATCAGCGCGAAGGTGATCGTGCAGTTCGTGGAGACGATGACCGGCATCCGTGCCGTGAAGTCCTTCCGCAAGGAGCCGCGCAACGACAAGACGTTCCGCAAGCTCGCCGGTGACTACCGCGACGTGAACCGCCGGTCCATGGTCCTGTTCGGCACGTTCGAGCCGGGACTGATGGCGGTCGCCGCACTCACCACCACGTTCGTCGTGCTCTGGGGAGGGTTCCGGGTCTCCACCGGCGCCCTGGGCGTCGGCGTGCTGCTGAGTGCCGTGCTGTACGTGCGCAACTTCTTCGCGCCCATGCAGGAGATCGCGATGTTCTTGAACTCCTACCAGTCGGCGACGGCCGCCCTGGAGAAGGTGTCCGGTGTCCTGGAGGAGGTCCCGACGGTACCCGATCCGGCCAAGCCCGTGGACCTGTGGGAATCGCGCGGGCACGTCTTCTTCGACGAGGTCACGTTCGGGTACAACGGCGACAAGACGATCCTGCCGAACTTCTCCCTCGACATCCCGGCGGGGCAGACGATCGCCCTGGTCGGGACGACGGGCGCGGGCAAGTCCACGCTCGCGAAACTGATCTCGCGGTTCTACGATCCGTCCGAGGGGCGGGTCACGCTGGACGACGTGGATCTGCGCTCGCTGCACCCGAAGGACCTGCGTCGTGCGATCGTCATGGTGACCCAGGAGGCGTACCTGTTCAGCGGAACCGTCGCCGACAACATCGCCCTCGGAAAGCCCGACGCGACGCTGGACGAGATCCGTGCGGCGGCGAAGGCGGTCGGTGCGGACGAGTTCATCTCCTCGCTGCCGGACGGCTACAACACCGACGTCAACAAGCGCGGCGGTCGCGTGTCGGCCGGACAGCGCCAGCTGATCTCGTTCGCGCGCGCGTTCCTCGCCGATCCTGCGGTGCTGATCCTCGACGAGGCGACGGCCTCGCTCGACATCCCGTCGGAGCGCCTGATCCAGGATGCCCTGCAGACGCTGCTCGCCGACCGGACCGCGATCATCATCGCGCACCGTCTGTCCACCGTCGCGATCGCCGACCGGGTGCTGGTGATGGAGCACGGCCGCATCATCGAGGACGACACCCCGGAGGCCCTCATCGGCGGCACGGGCAAGTTCGCCCAGCTGCACGCCGCCTGGCAGGAGACGCTGGTCTGATCCGAACCGGGACGGATGCCGAGGCATCCGTCCCGGTTAGCATGAAGGACATGGACCCCCTCACGCTCGCGGAGTTCTGGTGGGCGGTGCCGGCGGCTGCCGGCGCCGTGGGGGCCGGAGCGTGGGGAGCCCATCGCATGAACGCCGAACGACGGCTCGGATACGACGCCGCCAGGCTCGAGTTGCGCCAGGCCGTGGCGGACGCGACGGCGAAGCAGAACGCGGCGCGGGTCGCACGCGCCGATCTCGCCCGCATCACGGCCGAGCGCGCGGCCTCGCGGGCGAGCGCGGAGGACGTCGGCCGCGCGCGGCGCGAGTTGCAGGCGGCGCAGCGCGAGGCGAAGGCGGCCGCCGCCGCGGTCAAGGCGCTGCGCACCCGGGTCGCCGCTGCCCGCGCCGAGATCCCCGCGCGGTCGGAACCGACTCCGCTGGACCGCCTGCGTGCCCAGCACGACACCGTGCTGGTGCGGTGGATGCAGTACGAGACCGATCCGGCCAGGGCGATCGCCTATCCCACCATGAGCGACGGGCACGTCCCGGCGACGGCGGCGTTCCTCGGGGCCCTCGAAAACGCACAGGCCCGTCGTCCGGCGGAGGGCAAGGTCACCCCCGCCGAGTTCACGGAGTACCGCCTCGCGGTCGTGCGGCTGGAGCAGGCGTTCGACGACGCCGAGCGTGCGGCCCGGCTCGCGGCCGGGGAGCGGCCGACCGCAGGGCCCGGGTGGCAGGACGCGGCGCAGCAGGTGATCACGCTGTCCGCGGATGTGCTGGATCGGGCGGCGGGTGTCGCCGCATCCGCGATCGCCGCCTGGCGCGACCGATCCCGCCCCGACGGAGGTCAGAGCGCACGCTGATGCGGGACGAGCGACGGCCGTGAGCTCGTCGTCGCAGGCGCGCCGGTGAAGGCGACGGGGTCTCGGTGGGGGAGGGGATCCGAGGCCCCGCCGCCGGTCTAGGACGCGATCCGGATCTCGGCGATGACCTCGCCGTACTCCGTCTCGCCGACAGGGGAGAAGCCGACGCGGTTGAAGAATGCCTCGGGGCCGCCCTCGCCCGCCTCGTAGATGACGTCGACGTGGTCGAAGCCGCGTGCGCGGGCCTCCTCGACGAGCGCCTCGACCGCGAAGCGCCCGACTCCGCGGCCCTGGTCGTCGGCATCCACGTTGATCCGCCACAGTACGGAGCGGAAATGCTCCTCGGGGGCATCCGGGTCGAAGTTCGCGCTGACGAATCCGACCACCTCGTTGCGGTCGAGCACCACGCGCTGCCAGGAGGTCTTCGGGTTGATCACCGTGGCGGCGATCCCGTAGGAGACCGGAGCGAGGAACTGCTCCTGCCCGGGCTTCAGGGACAGGTTGTTGACCGCGACGATCGTCGCGGCCGAGAGTTCGACCACACGCAGTTCCGACATAAGCCCAGGGTAACCGCTCCCGGTGGTTCTGACACCAGAGCGCGTCTCGAATCCTCGCGATCAACGCCGCGACGAGGCCTCAGGTATCTTGGAATCGAGACAAATGACCTCGTGAACGGAGATCTCCCGGTGACCGACGACGCCATCATCTACACCTACACCGACGAGGCGCCGGCTCTGGCCACCGCCTCGCTCCTGCCCATCGTCCAGGCGTACGCCGGGAAGGCGGGGATCGAGCTCGAGACGCGCGACATCTCCCTGGCCGGCCGCATCCTGGCCGCGTTCCCGCAGCGCCTGAGCGCCGAGCAGGAGGTCTCCGACGCACTCGCCGAGCTCGGCGGGCTCGCCACCACCCCCGAGGCCAACATCATCAAGCTGCCGAACATCTCGGCATCCATCCCGCAGCTGAAGGCCGCCATCGCCGAACTGCAGGGCAAGGGCTTCGACGTCCCGGACTTCCCCGATGAGCCGTCCACGCTCGAGGAGAAGGACGTCCGTGCACGCTACGACCGCATCAAGGGGTCTGCGGTGAACCCGGTGCTGCGCGAGGGCAACAGCGACCGTCGTGCGCCGCTGGCCGTCAAGAACTACGCCAAGAAGCATCCGCACCGCAACAAGGCGTTCGCCGAAGGGTCGAAGACGCGGGTCGCCACGCTCGGTCACGACGACTTCAAGTCGAACGAGCGCAGCTGGGTCGCCCCCGGCGACGACGTGCTGACGATCCAGCACGTCGCGGAGGACGGCACCACCACGGCGCTCAAGGAGAACCTGAAGGTGCTGCCCGGAGAGATCGTGGACGCCACCTTCCTCTCCGCCGCCGCCCTGGACGCCTTCCTCGCCGAGACGCTGACCGCGGCGAAGGCCGATGACGTGTTGTACTCGGTGCACCTGAAGGCGACCATGATGAAGGTCTCCGACCCGATCATCTTCGGTCACGTCGTCAAGGCCTATTTCGCCGACGTGTTCGCTCAGCACGGCACGGCGCTCGCCGAGGCCGGCCTCAGCGCCAACGACGGGCTCGGCTCGATCCTCGCGGGTCTGGCCGACCTGCCCGGTGGCGAGGCGATCGCCGAGGACTTCTTCCGCGCCATCCAGAACGGCCCGCGGCTGTCCTACGTCAACTCGGACAAGGGGATCACGAACCTGCACGTCCCCAGCGACGTCATCGTGGACGCCTCGATGCCGGCGCTCATCCGCAACGGCGGCAAGCTGTGGGGCGCCGACGGCGGCGAGGCGGACACGATCGCCGTGATCCCGGATTCCTCCTACGCGGGCGTCTACCAGGCGACGATCGACGACGTGATCGCGAACGGTCCGCTGGACCCCGCCACGATCGGCACGGTGCCGAACGTGGGTCTCATGGCACAGGCGGCCGAGGAGTACGGCAGCCACGACAAGACGTTCGAGGTCACCGAGCCGGGGCGCATCCAGGTCGTGACCTCCGCGGGCGACGTCGTCCTGGAGCACGCTGTGCAGCCGGGGGACATCTGGCGCGCCACGCAGACGAAGGACGTCGCGATCCGCGACTGGGTGAAGCTGGCCGTGACGCGCGCCCGCGCCACGGGAGCGCCTGCCGTGTTCTGGCTGAACAAGGAGCGCTCGCACGACGCCGCGCTGATCGCGAAGGTGAACGAGTATCTGAAGGACCACGACACCGAGGGCCTGAAGATCGAGATCCTCGCCCCCGAGGACGCGACACGCTACTCGCTGGAGCGTCTGCGCCGCGGTGAGGACACCATCTCGGTGACGGGCAACGTGCTGCGCGACTACCTGACCGACCTCTTCCCGATCCTCGAGGTGGGAACGAGCGCCAAGATGCTCTCGATCGTCCCGCTCCTCGCGGGCGGCGGCCTGTTCGAGACCGGTGCCGGCGGATCCGCCCCGAAGCACGTGCAGCAGCTCGTCGCGGAGAACTATCTGCGCTGGGACTCGCTGGGCGAGTTCTTCGCGCTGGCCGCCTCGCTCGAGCACTTCGCGGAGCGCACGGGCAACGAGAAGGCGCGCGTGCTCGCCGAGACGCTGGATGCCGCGACCGGCACGTTCCTCGAGGAGGACCGTTCGCCCGGCCGCGCGCTGGGCACGATCGACAACCGCGGCAGCCACTTCTACCTCGCCCTCTACTGGGCGCAGGAGCTGGCGAAGCAGACGACGGATGCCGAGCTGGCCGCCGCGTTCGCCCCGATCGCGGAATCCCTCACGGCTCAGGAGCAGACGATCGTGGCGGAGCTGAACGCCGTGCAGGGCTCGCCCGCCGACATCGGCGGCTACTACCGTCCTGACGCTGCGAAGGTGGCGGCGGTGATGCGTCCGTCCGCGACGCTGAACGGCGTGATCGACGCCCTCTGATCCGGGCAGAGGAAAGGGCGGATGCTTCGGCATCCGCCCTTTTCCGTATCGGTGCTGTGCTCAGGTCAGTTGTGGACCCAGACCTCGACGCCGTCCGGCGCCCATTCGTAGACCCACTTGGCGGCCGAGATCGGCATGTTCACGCATCCGTGGCTCATGACGTTGCCGTAGTTGCTGTGCCAGTACGTGCCGTGGAAGGCCTGGTTGCCGTTGAAGTACGTGACCCAGGGCACGTCCTTCGTGACGTAGTCCTCGCCGACCATGTCCTGGATGCGCACGTGGGCGCGGATGGTGAAGTGACCGGTCTCGGTCTCGTGACCCGCGCGTCCAGAGGAGATGTACCAGGAGTTGACGAGCTTGTCGTTCTCGAAGAAGTACGCGCGCTGCTCGCTCAGGTCGACCTCGGCGCGGCGGACGAGTCCGGTGGTCTCGAACGGCGTCTCTGTGACCGAGAGTGCGAAGTTCGCGTTGCCCTCGGCGAGCTGAGCGGCGAAGTCGTCGGCGACCGAGGAGGTGTCTCCCACGGTGCGACCCGCCTGTCCGCCCGTCAACTCCCGAAGGACGTCCCCGCTGGAGTTGACCACGTTCGTCGCGTTGACCGGAGCGCGATCCACCGCGGCTGCCAGGCCGTCGACCGTCTTCTGGATCGCTGCCGGGTCCGCCTCGATCACGAGGGCGCCGTCGACGTTCTCGACGCTCAGCCAGGTGGCGGCGACGGTCGGCGCGACCGGCACGGTGCGCTCCTCGCCGACGTAGAAGCCGATCGTGGAGAGCATCGTGTTCAGTTCGCCCGCCGTGGCCTGGGCGTCCTCGGTGGAGATCTCGGGGAGCGCCTCGGTGGGGTCGCCGGAGAACTCCAGGTCCGACTTCCCGTCGCCGATCGCCTCGACGAAGGCGTCAGACAGCGACGCGACGTCGATGCCGGTGCCCGATTCGGCCGGCGTCACGGTGTAGGTGCCGGATGCCGCGTCGAACACGACCGTGGCGTCGGTGGCGTCGCTGAAAGAGGTCGGAACGGCGGCGCGCAGCGCGCTCTCGGCCGTCTCGGTGTCGAGCGTGATGGTCGCGGGGATGGGATCGGCGCCCCACTGCCCGACGTTCCACAGCGGGCGGTCGGCGAAGGCCTGCTCGGCCAGGGTCGTCGCATCGACGGAGGCTCCGAGGTCGGCACCCGTGACGACGACGTCATCGCCCATGCCGGTGAGCGTGATCTCGGTCTCGGCCAGACGCGCGCTGATCGTCTCGGCGGCCATGCCGGGGGTGAGCCCGCCGACCTGGATGCCTGCCACGCTGGTGCCGGGGGCGATGAGGACCATCGACGCCGCTGCGGCACCGAGAACGACGACGCCCGCACCGATGCCGACCCACAGGCCGACGCGCTTCTTCCTGGGTGCGGGCTCACGCGGAGCCCACTCGACGGGCTGCTCGCCGGGAGGCAGCTGGCCTGTCCCGAGCGCACCGGAAAGCGTCTCCGGGACCACCTCTGTCTTGGCGGTGTCGGAGCCAGGTGCTGCAACAAGATCGGTCACGATCTCACCCCCCGTGATCGGCGTGACGCGCTTCGTCCCTCTATCGTACGGGATCGCTTATCACGGAATGGCAACGGTCGGCAACTTCGCAGGGCGTCTAGGTTCGTCGGCATGAGACTCTCCGCTCTCCCCGAGGCCGCGAGCTGGAATCACCACAGCGGTCGGGTCGGATTCGAAGTCGCGTTCTTCCGCGCGGCCCAGGACGGGCATCGTCTGACCGGTCACACGACGGCGCACGAGTCGCCCGTCTGCTGGTCCGTCGGCTACGACATCCGGGTCGATCGCGCATGGAGGACGCGCGCGGTCTCGGCGATCGGGCTGTCAGTGGCGGGCGAGCGCACGGTCACAGCGGCCCGTGACGAGGAGAATCGGTGGACGGTGGACGGGGTGCGACGGCCCGACCTCGACGGATGCGTCGACGTGGATCTCGAGTCGTCAGCCGTCACCAACACGTTGCCCGTGCACCGCATCGACTTCCGCGTGGGGGTGGGCGTGGACCTGCCGGCGGTGTTCATCAGGGCCGACGACCTGCGGGTGGAACGGCTCGATCAGCGCTACACCCTGATCGATGCCTCGGCCGATCGGCCGGTGCTCCACTACGAGTCGTCGACGTTCGACGTCTCGTGCGAGCTGCAGCTCGACGGTGCGGGGCTCGTCCTGGCGTATCCCGGGATCGCCACCAGGGACGGTTGAGTGCCGCGCCCAGGCCCCGCACACACGGATGCCCCGCGGCCGAGCGGCCACGGGGCATCCGTTCGATCAGCTGGGATTCAGCCGGCGCAGAGCGTCGACAGCTCCGTGGCGGAGTCCATCAGGTCGGTCGTGAGCGTCGACATGTCGGACGCAGCAGAGGCATCCTGATCGATGAGCACGGCCGACAGCAGGTCGCCCAGCTTGGTGTACTGCTCGTGGAGAGCGGTGGCCGCTTCCTTGACCTCGGCGTTGGTCACGGAATCGGCGGCCTCGCCGATGGAGGCGACCGTCTCATTGAATGCGTCGACGGTGCCCTGCGGGTCGCTGGCGGCCGCCTCCATGTCGGACAGGCCGGACATCGACGAGCTGGCCTCGGTGAGAGCCGGGACGACGACGGCGCAGGCATCCGCGACCGACTGGTCCGTCGTGGTCTCCGCGGGCGCCTCTTCGCTGGTCGAGGAGTCGTCGGTCTCGGGCTCCGACGCGCTCGGGGATCCCGAGCAGGCGGTGAGGCCCAGGACGGCGACGACCGCGATGGTCCAGGCAGCGATGGTGCGGTTCATGTATTCCCCCTGTGTGGACGCACCGCGATGCGGTGCTCGTTTCTCCGGTCGCGTCCAGTCAACCACAGCGCGGCACTGCTCCCCGACGGGGAGAAGTGCCCATGCGCCGCGAATCAGCCCTCGACGATGGCGATGCCGTCGATCTCGACGAGCATCTCTTCGCGGGGAAGCCCGGTGAAGACCGTCGTGCGCGAAGGGAGCACACCGCTCGGCGTGTTCGCCTCGACGAAGGCGCCGTATGCCTCGTTCATGATCGCGAAGTCCTCGCGCTTGGTGAGGTAGACGCGCAGCATGACGACGTCGTCGAACGTGGCGCCCGAGGCTTCGACGATCGCCTTGACGTTCTCGAGCGTGCGCGTGGTCTGCGCCGCGACATCCCCGGGGAAGAGGTACTCGTTCGTCGCGGGGTCCACCGGCCCCTGACCGGAGACCTGCACGAACGGGCCCTTGCGCACGCCCTGGGAGAAGGTGTGCGCGGGGGCGGGAGCGGCGTCGGTCGTGATGCGGGTCTTCGAGCTCATGGCTTCAGCCTAGTAGCCTTGTTAGGTGCCTCTACAAATTCCCGATCCCGTTCTGGGCCCCTGGGCCAAGGCGTTCCCGGCCCGAGCGCACGGGCTCCGCCTGTCCGAGGTCGCGAATGCGGATCTGCGGCTGTCGGAGTTCTCGACGCCGGTCATGACGGTTAGTGAGCCGGCGCTGGTTCACAACGAGAGCACCGTCTTCGAGTGGGCGCGCGAGCAGGGTGTCCTCCTCGCACCGCACGGCAAGACCACGATGGCCCCTGCGCTCTGGCAGCGGCTGCTGGACGCCGGCGCCTGGGGCCTCTCGGTCGCCACGCCCTGGCAGGCCGGAGTCGCCGCCGAGGCCGGTGTGCGACGCATCCTGATCGCGAACGGTGTGACGGATGCCGCGGCCGCCGCCCGTCTCGGCGATCTGCTCGCCGGCGACGACGGCCTGCGCATCCTCTGCTGGGCCGACTCCGAGGCGACGGTCGAGATCCTCGCCTCCGCCGTCTCCGACGCGGCGCACCCGCTGGACGTCCTCGTCGAGATGGGCGGCCTCGGCGGGCGCACGGGTGCCCGCACGGTCGACGAGGGCACGCGGGTCGCCGACGCCGTCTCCCGCGCGGCGGGGCTTCGCCTCGCGGGCGTCGCCGGCTACGAGGGCCCCTTCGGACCCGACCGCACCCCGGCATCCGTCGCGGCCGTCGACGAGTACCTGCAGACCCTCGTCGACCTGCACGAGCGACTCGAGTACCCGCAGGGTCTCCGGCCGGTGCTGTCCGCGGGCGGAAGCGCGTTCCCGGATCGTGCCGCCGCCGTGCTCGCACCGCACCGCGATCGTGCGGACGTGGTGCTGCGCTCCGGCGCCTTCCAGATCCACGACGACGGCTTCTACGCGCGCATGTCCCCGTTCGGCTCCGCCGTTCCGACGGCGCCGCTGCGCTCCGCCATGCACGCGTGGGCACGCGTCGTCTCGCACCCGGAGCCGCAGCTCGCCCTGCTGGATGCCGGTCGGCGCGACGTGCCCTTCGACATCGACCTCCCGGTGCCCCAGACCGTCGCCGGAGAGATCACCGCCTTGAACGACCAGCACGCGTTCCTCCGGTGCGCGCCGGAATCCGCGCTCGCTGTCGGGCAGGTGGTGCGTCTCGGGCTCTCGCATCCGTGCACCGCCTTCGACAAGTGGCGGGTGGTGCCGGTGATCGACGATCCGGATGCCGCGGACCCGCGCGTCATCGGGGCGGTGGCGACATGCTTCTGAGTGCGGAGAAGGCAGCGGCGGGCCTCGTCCGGGTGTACCGCGATGCCGGCGTCGTCGACGGCACGGGCGCCGATCGCTTCACGGCCGACGTCGCCGTCGAAGGGGCGCGGGTCGTCGGCATCCGCCGCGGCGGGGATGCCGACTTCGAGCTGCCGGACGGGACGATCGAGGTCGACGCGGCGGGGCTGGTGCTCGCCCCCGGGTTCATCGACATGCACGCCCACAGCGACCTGGCCGTGCTGCGGGGCGCCGAGCACACCGCGAAGATCCTGCAGGGCGTGACCTGCGAGGTGATCGGACAGGACGGACTCGGCTACGCCCCGCTCGACGATGCCGCGGCCCTCACGATCCCGGCGCAGATCGCCGGATGGAACGGCCCTGCGGACGTGCCGTGGCGGACGATGACCGAGTTCCTGGTCGCGGTGGACACCGCCACCGCCGCGAACGTCGCCGTGCTCGTTCCGCAGGGGAACCTCCGGCTGATGGTCGTCGGCCACGAGGACCGTCCCGCGACGCCGGAGGAGATCGCCCGCATGGCCGAGCTCCTCGGCGCCGCCCTCGACGCGGGCGCGTTCGGGATGTCCAGCGGGCTGACCTACACGCCGGGGATGTACGCCTCGACCGCCGAGCTCGAGGCGCTGTGCCGCGTCGTCGTCGAGCGCGGCGGCTACTGGGCTCCGCACACCCGCAGCTACGGGGGCGCGGCTCTCGACGCCTACCGCGAGGTGCTGGACATCGGGCGGCGCACGGGGTGCCCGATCCACCTCACGCACGCGACCATGAACTTCGCGCCCAACCGGGGGCGCGCCGACGACCTGCTGGCGCTCGTCGACGAGGCGGTGGCCGACGGGGTGGACGTCACGCTCGACACCTACCCCTATCTGCCCGGCGCCACGACCCTCGCCGCCCTGCTGCCCAGCAGGCTGGCCGCGGGCGGCGACCTGCTCGGCGCCATTGCGGACCTCGACGCCGACGGCCGCGAGCGGGTGCGAGCCGAACTGGAGGACATCGGCTGCGACGGCTTCCACGGTGAGCGCGCGGACTGGTCGCGGATCGAGATCTCGGGTGTCGCGGATCCCGCCCTGGTCGGTCTCGTCGGTCGGCGCATCGACGAGATCGCCCGGTCTCAGGGTCGCAGCGCCGTCGACGTGGTGCTCGACGTGATCGTTCAGGATGCCGGGGCCACCGGCATCCTCATGCACATCGGCGATGAGCAGAACGTCCGCCGGATCATGCGGCATCCGCGTCACAGCGGCGGCAGCGACGGCATCCTCATCGGCGACAAGCCGCATCCGCGCGGATTCGGGACGTTCCCGCACTACCTCGGCCACTACGTGCGCGATGAGGGGGTGCTCAGCCTGGAGGAGGCCGTGCGTCATCTCTCGGCGACGCCGGCGCGCCGGCTGGGGCTCGATCGAGGGGACGCTCCGCGCGGCGTGATCCGCACGGGGGCCACGGCGGATCTCGTGCTGTTCGATCCGGAGCGGATCGCTGCCGGCGCGACCTTCGACGACCCGCGCGCCGAACCCGTCGGGATCGTCGAGGTGCTCGTCGGGGGAGTGGCCGTCGTGTCCGGCGGCCGGGCGACGGGAGCGACCCCAGGAGCGGCGCTGCTCATGCCCGCGCCGGCCCATCGCGCCACGGTCCCCGCGCTCAAGGCGGACATCGACCCGCAGGCGCCCCCGTTCGTCCTGGACCCGCGAGTGTTCATCGATGCGCCCGACGCCTTCGCCGGCGTCGGCCAGTGGCTGCAGGAGCTTCTGGAGCTGACGGGGTCGCAGGATCCGGATGCCGGCACCATCGCGCTCGTCCAGGACGCCGCGTTCGAGAACCCGGAGTCGTTCCGCATCACCGTCGGGCGCTCGCGCGTCGAGGTGCGTGCGGCGCAGGCGATCGGCGCGTTCCGGGGAGCCACCGCGTTGCGGCAGCTGCTGCCGCCGGAGCGAACGCTGGGCGCACGTCTGCCTGCCGGCACCTGGGAGGGCACCCCCGCCTTCGGATGGCGCGGTGCCATGCTCGACGTCGCGCGGCACTTCCACCCCGCGGCCGACATCCGGCGGCTCATCGACGTGCTGGCGGCGCACCAGCTCACCGTCCTGCACCTGCACCTCACGGATGACCAGGGATGGCGGTTCGAGGTGCCCGGCTACCCGCGCCTCACCGAGATCGGCGCGCACCGCGAGGCGACCCAGCGCGGCCACGGGCCCTCCGCGACGGTAGAGCCCGGCGTCCACGAGGGGCACTACACGACCGAGGAGCTGCGCGAACTGGTCCGCTACGCCGCCGATCGCTTCATCACCCTGGTGCCCGAGGTGGAACTGCCCGGACACGTGCAGGCCGCTCTCGCCGCATACCCCGAACTCGGCAACCTCGACGCCTCCGAACCCGCGACGGGACCGTGGGAGCGGTTCGGGGTCAATGAGCGCACGCTCGCGCCGACCGAGGAGTCGCTCGCCTTCGGGCGCGCGGCGATCGACGCGCTGTGCGACGTGTTCGACTCGCCGTGGATCGGCATCGGCGGCGACGAGGTGCCGGTGACGGAATGGGCGCGCAGCGCGGCGGCGGCCGAACGCATGCGCGAACTGGGCATCGACTCCGCGCACGGCGTCCAGCCCTGGTTCACCGCGCATCTCGTGGCGCACGTCCGCTCCCGCGGGCGCACGGCGCTGGCCTGGGACGAGGTCCTCGAGGGGGACGTCCCCGACGGTGTGGAGATCCTCGCCTGGCGGGCGCCCGTCGCACTCGACGAAGCGCTGGACCGCGGCATCCCGGTGATCGCGTGCCCCGACCTGGAGGTGTATCTGGACTACCGGCAGTCGGAGTCCGCGGACGAGCCGGTCCCCGTCGGACCGCCGCTCACCGTCGAGCACGCGTACACGCTGCGCATCGACGAGCGCGCCCTGGGTGGGCAGGCGAACACGTGGACCGAGCATCTGCCCACGCGGGACCGAGTCGACTACGCGATGTTCCCCCGGCTCTCGGCCATCGCCGAGCGGCTCTGGGTCGGCGGCGAACCCGCGCCCTTCGACGATTTCGCCCGCCGACTGCCCGTGCAGCTGCGCCGGCTCGCAGCGGCGGGAGTGCGGTATCGTCCCCTCGACGGCCCGTCTCCCGACCAGCGGCGCCCCGGCGTCCCCGGTAAGCCCATGACCGTCGATGCCCGCCGCGAGATCGTCGCGGATCTGGTCGCGGGCATCATCGCTCGCCGGGGAGCGGAGGAGACCCCGCGGTAAAGTAACGTTTCGGTAACCCTGCCCGTCGCGCAACTGACAGAGGTTGCGTAAATTTTGTTCGTAAGGTCTACTAACAAACATGTCCGAATCGGATGGGATGCGTGCACCGGCCACGGCCGAGTACACCGGCGCGACCGCGCACGGATTCGCAGGTGCGCGGCACCTCCGCTCGCGCGCCAAGGTGCTTCCCGAGCACGCGCGGGGTCACAACCGCGCCCTGGTCCTGCAGACGCTGTACCACGCCGGTGCCATGAGCCGCGCCGACCTGTCCCGGGAGACCGGACTCACGCGCGTCACGATCTCGGATCTCGTCGCCGAGTTCATCGCGGACGGCATCGTCGTGGAGAAGGGGATCCGCGAGACCGCCGGTCCGGGCAAGCCGCCGATCCTCATCGACATCGACCGCGACGGGCATCAGATCATCGGGCTCGACCTGTCCGGACCCGAGGCGTTCCAGGGCGCCGTGCTCAGTCTGGACGGCGAGGTCCTCGAACGTCGTGAGGTGCCGCGTCCTGCCACGCCCGACGGCGCCGCGACCTACGACGCCATGCTCGGACTCGCCCGTGAGCTCATGGCGGCGTCCACGACGACCCTCCTCGGCGTCGGCGTCGGCACTCCCGGCATCGTGCGCCCCGACGGCGTCGTCATCGAGTCGCCGAACCTGGGCTGGACCGATTTCCCGCTCGAGGCGCGCCTCGGCCTGGATCTGGACCTCCCCGTGACCGCGCGCAACGACGCGAATGCCGCCGTCCTCGCCGAGTACACGTTCGGCGAGGCGAAGGCCGACGTCATGCTCATCAAGATCGGGCGCGGCGTCGGCGCCGGGCTCATCACCGGCAGTCAGCCGCTGTTGGGCAGCCGGTTCGCCGCCGGCGAGATCGGCCACGTCGTCGTCGGGACGGACGGCGGACCGCGATGCGTGTGCGGAAAGGACGGATGCCTCGAAGCCTGGCTCAGCGGCAGTCGTCTGGCCGCGGCCATCGCCCAGGCGCCGGACTCCCGTGACGAGCTCCTGCGCGACGCCGGCACCCGCATGGCCGTCGCGATCGCCCCGATCGTCAGCGCCCTGGACCTCTCCGAGATCGTCCTGTCCGGCCCGGCCGACCTGCTCGACGACACCTTCTTCGACGCGGCCACCGAGACCCTGCGCGCGCGCACGCTCGAGGGCGTGTTCGACGACGTCGTGATCCGCCCCACGCTGCAGGACGACATCGTGCTGCGCGGAACTGCGGTCATGGTGCTGTCCGGGCAGCTGGGGGTCTCCTGATGCGCCGCACACCGCCCGCCTCCGTCCTCGCCGACCGGCAGCCCGTCAGCCGATGACGCGGCGCAGGGACACCGACACGCGCGGTCGGGCGATACGCGTGGGCCTGGACGTCGGCGGCACGAAGACGGATGCCGTCGCCGTGGGGCTCGACGGCGAGATCCTCGCACGCGTGCGCCGGCCGACCGGGTGGGGGGACGACGCCGTCATCGCCAGCATCCTGGACAGCGTCGCCGCCCTCGCGGAGGAGGGCGGGTTCGTCGCGTCCGCGATCCGCTCCGTCGGCGTCGGGATCCCCGGCCTCGTCGAACCCGGCACCGGACGCGTGCTGCACGCCGTCAACCTCGGCGTCGAGTCGCTCGACATCGAGGCGCGCGCGGGCAGCCGTCTGCAGGTGCCCGTCACCGTCGAGAACGACGTCAAGGCCGCTGCTCTCGGCGCGGCCGCACTGCGCCGTGACACCGCGACCATGGCGTATCTCAACCTCGGCACGGGGGTCGCGGCCGGAATCGTGGCGGACGGGCGCATCTGGCGCGGGGCGCGCGGCACGGCGGGAGAGGTGGGACACCTCAGCGTCGATCCGGCCGGACGGCTGTGCGGCTGCGGCCAGCGCGGCTGCGTCGAGACGCTGTGCGGTGGCGGCGCCCTGGCGAAGGCGTGGGGACGCCCCGGTGCCCTTCCCGTCCGTGACATCTTCGACGCCTCCGAGACCGGCGATCCCGTCGCGACGGCGCTGCGCGCCGATCTCGCCAGGGGAGCGGCGGCCGCCGTGCGCATCCTCGTGCTCTCGGTCGACGTCGAGACGGTGGTCATCGGCGGCGGGCTCACCGCGCTCGGGGAGCGCCTGCACACGGACATCGTCGCGACCCTGCGGCGCGAGGCCGAGGGGTCGGCGTTCATGCGCTCCCTCCGGCTGGATGAGAGGATCGAGCTGCTGCCGGCGGGTTCCCCGGCGGCGGCTCTGGGCGCGGCGCTCGTGGGTGCCGCCGAGTTCGCACCGGTACCGGACAAGGAGATCGTCACCCATGGCTGAAGTCGTCATCGTCGAGAACAGCGCCGCGGCAGGAGCCCTGGTCGCCGACGAGATCGTCGCGCTCATCAGGGAGCGCTCAGACGCGGTACTGGGGCTCGCGACCGGGTCGACGCCGCTGCCCGTGTACGAGGCGCTGCAGAGCCGGCTCGAAGGCATCGACGTGTCGCACGTCCGCGGGTTCGCGCTGGACGAATACGTCGGCATCGACCCGGCGCATCCCGAAAGCTATCGCTCGGTGATCACGCGCGAGGTCGTGGAGCCCCTGGGCCTCGACCCGCGGCGCATCCACGTCCCCAACGGTGCGGCGGACGGCATCGAACATGCCGGCTCCGACTACGAGGCGGCGATCGCCGAGGCCGGCGGCGTCGATCTGCAGATCCTCGGGATCGGCACCGACGGGCACATCGGATTCAACGAGCCGGGATCGTCGTTCGCGTCGCGCACGCGCGTCAAGACGCTGACCCAGCAGACCCGCGAGGACAACGCGCGTTTCTTCGACACGATCGACGACGTCCCGATGCACTGCATCACGCAGGGCCTCGGTACGATCCTCCAGGCGCGTCACCTGGTGCTGCTGGCGTTCGGCGAGAACAAGGCGCAGGCCGTCGCGGACGCCGTCGAGGGACCGCTGTCCGCCATCCTCCCCGGGTCCGCGATCCAGCTGCACCCGCACGCGACGGTCGTCGTCGACGAGGCGGCGGCGTCGAAGCTGAAGCTCGCCGATTACTACCGGTACACATTCGCGAACAAGCCGGCCTGGCAGGGGATCTAGCGCACCCGTCCGGTCGCAGTTTCTGTCGTCATCGGCCCGTGGGTTCCTTTCCGGTCGCAGTTTCTGTCGTCATCGGACTCTGAGCTCGCTTCCGGTCTCAAATCCGGTCGGCTCAGCGCGCCGATAGAGGCATGGATTGCGACGGGAACGCGGGCGACCAGGCCGAAACGGCAGGCGGGAGCCTAGGCCTCCGGCCAAGCCAGCGGGAGCAGGTGCTCGAGGCTGAGCGGAGCCAGCGGCAGCGCGGCGATGTCGGCCGGGGTGATCCAGCGCAGCTCGGCGAGCTCGGCCTGGACCGCGACGTCGTCCGGCTCGGCGCGCATCGCGAAAGCGGATGCGACGACGCGGTGCCCCGGTTCATTCGCGGCATCCGAGACGAACTCGCCCAGTGGCGTGAGGTCGGCTTCCGCGACCCGTAGACCGAGCTCCTCCTCCAGTTCGCGGGCCAGTGTCTGCGCGGCGCTCTCGCCCGGCTCCGGCTTGCCGCCGGGCTGCATGAAGCGCACCGTACCGTGCTTGCGGACCACGAGCACACGGTCGGCGGAGTCTCTGATGATCGCGGCGCTCACATGGATGTCAGGCATGCGGGGTGAACACCTTTCCGGGGTTGAGGATGCCGAGCGGGTCGAACACGCGGACGATGTCGTGCTGCAGCCGCCACTGATCGTCGCCGAGCTCCTCGGCGAGCCACCGGCTCTTGAGCGTCCCGATACCGTGCTCGCCGGTGAGCGTTCCACCCAGGCGGATCGCGGCGCGGAACAGCTCATCGGCCGCACGCCAGATCTCGGCGGGAACCTCCGCGCCCTCGAAGATGAAGTTCGGGTGCAGGTTTCCGTCGCCCGCGTGCACGACCGTGGGGATGGTCAGATCGTACGCACGCTCGATGCGGGAGATCTCGTCGAACATGGCCGGCAGAGCGCTGCGCGGTACGGAGACGTCCTCGATCAGTGTGGTTCCGAGAGACGCCATCGCGGCGTGCATGGAGCGGCGGATCGACAGGAGGCGCTCGCCCTCCGCCGGGTCGTCCGAGAGTGCCACCTGGCCGCCGTGAGCCGTGAGGATCGCCGCGATGCGCTCGGCCTCGATTCGGGCGGCGGTGCCGTCGGTCTGGATCGTGAGCTGCGCCGCGCCCGCGGCCGGTGCCGACAGCGACAGCAGGGCATGGACCGCAGCGAGGGCGGCGGCGTCCATCAGCTCCATGATCGCGGGCTGCTCGCCCGCCGCCGTCACGGCGGCAGATGCCGTGGCGGCGGTCCGGGCATCCGGGAACACCGCGGCGATCGTGCAGGTGCCGCCCGGGACCAGGCGCCGCAGCTTCAGCGTGGCGCCCACGACCACTCCGAGCCTGCCCTCCGAGCCGATCACGAGAGAGGTAAGGTCGAGTCCGGTGACGCCCTTGACCGTGCGATGACCGAGATGGAGGAGGCGTCCGTCGGCCAGGACGAGGTCCACGCCGAGGACGGCGTCGCGGACCACTCCGTACTTGGCGCACAGCAGCCCGCCGGCGCCCGTGGCGATGTTGCCGCCGACCGTGGAGATGTCCCTGCTCGCCGGGTCCGGCGCCCACCAGACGCCGTGCGGCGCCAGCGCGGCGTTGAGCTCGGCGTTGAGGATGCCGGGTTCGACGACAGCGAGAAGGTCGTCGGGGCGGATCTCGTGGATGCGCGTCATGCGCCGCGTGGACAGCACGATCTCGCCCTCGCCGGCATTCGCGGCGCCGGCCAGACCTGTGCCCGCACCGCGCACCACGACGGGCGTGCGGGTCTCCGAGGCGATGCGGAGCGTCTCCTGGACGTGCGCGACGGTCTCGGCGTGGACGACCGCGAGGGGGCGGCCGGGGGCCGCGTGACCAGAGCGGTCGGCGCGGGCCTGTTCGCGGGAGGCCTCGCTGACGTCGACGATGTCGCCGAGCGCCGCCTGCAGCGCCGCGAGCGCGCTCATGCCAGAGATCGCCGCCCGGCGATCACTCCGGCCGCGATCGCCACCACGGCGAAGACCGATCCGATCAGTGCCTGGCCCATGGACCACCACGCGATCGTGACGCCGACGTAGACGAGCAGCTCCACGGCCGCCCGCAGGAACGGATGCAGCCGCAGCACGGGACGCGGCGACAGGAACAGGGCCCAGACGAGCAGGACCACGACGGGGGTTCCGATGCCGAGGACGATGTTCCATGGCATGTCCCACGACGCGAAGCCCCACAGGGCGAGCGAGGCGAGGCTGACCAGAAGGATGACGACCCGGACGATGTCGAGCGGAGTGACGTTCGGGCGGTTCACGCCCGGTTCGGCCGGAGTGTCGTGGGTCATGCTCCCAGTCTATTCGGCGGGCGGTGCGGCCTCGTCGCCCGGGACCAGTGCGGATGCTGGGGCGACGGCCTCCTCGGCCGCGTCCTTGAGGGGCGCTGCGACCTGGTCGGCTGCGGCCTTCTCCTCGGCGGCGGGCTGCTCGGCGGGGGCGCTCTCCGCCGCGGGGTCCTCAGTCGTCGGCGCCAGCGGCGCGGAGGACGGATCGGCAGGAGCGGGCTCTTCAGCGGCCGGTGCGGGCTCGGTCGGAGCCTGCTTCTGCTCCGGCTCGGACGGCTCGGCCTCGGCAGCCGCAGGAGCGTCCGTCTGGTCGTCGGCGGGGGTGTCCGCGGCCGGGATCTCGTCCGCAGCGGGGTCCTCCGCCGGCGGGTCCTCGGCCGGAACCTCGCCTTCGGGGAGGGTCTCCTCCTCGCCGTCGCAGGCCGGGGCGAGCAGGACGGAGGTCAGGGTCACGCCCAGTGCGGACAGCGATGTCTCATAGGGGTGGACCGGTCCGTCGACGGTGACGTAGTGGAACTCCACGTCGGCGTTGAAGAGGATCTGGTCGAGGCTCGGACGGAGGCTGATGGTCCCGCTGCCGTCCTCACCGAGCAGGATGTTGTCTGCCCTGCTCGTGCTGCCATTGAGCAGCGCCTGCACCTCGGCCTCGGGCACGCCGAGGACGTCGATCGAGACATAGGTGACCGCCTCGTCGCCGAGGCACATCGTGACGTCGACGAGCTCGACGGGCGACGTCGGCACGACCGGGTCCACGGGGTCGACCGGGTCCACGGGATCCACGGGATCGACCGGATCCACGGGGTCGACAGGATCGACAGGGTCCACAGGATCCACCGGAACCTCGGGCACCGTGCCCGTCTCCCCGCCGCTTCCCGATTCCGCCGGGGGAGCGACCTCGGCCGGTGGAGCGACCGGCTCCTCGACCGGCACGGCATCCGCTTCCGGCGCGGGGTCGTCCTTCTCCTCGGCATCCGGGTCGTCGAGGACGAGATCCTCGGCGTCGAGCGCTTCCAGCTCGTCGTCGGGGCCCACCTCGGTCGGGATGGAGGGGGAGTCCGAGACCTCTCCGGCGCTGGGGAGGCTCGTCATCGCGGGCGCCGAGACGAGACCGGGAACGATCGCGGCGGCCGCGACGACGCCCGCGACCACGAGGGCCGCCGAGCCGACGCCGACGAGTGCACCGATTCCCGAGACCGCACCGGCACCGCCGGCTGCACTCGAACCGCTTGCGGCGCCGGCGCCTGCCGTGCCGCCCGCTCCGGCTCCGCCCGCTCCGGCCACCGCCGCGCTCCCGGCACCGGCGATCACCACGCCGCCCTCGACCACGCTCGACGGCATGGCGGCGAGAGCCACGATCGGGGTTCCGCCGCCCTGCAGCGTCGCGAGATAGCCGGCCGCGCCGGAGACTCCGAGGACGAGGGGGAGCAGCACGAGCGCCAGACGCTGGGACACGTCCTTCGCCTCGGCGGCCACGATCATGCAGCGCGCGCAGTCGGCGAGATGCGCGTCGAGGCGCTTGCGGTCGCGGTTGCTCAGGTTCCCGCGCGAGTAGGCGCCGAGGTGCTCGATGGTCCACTGGCATTCGGAACCCGGTGCGGCGCTGCGCAGGTGCGCCTGGATCCACGCCTCGCGCAGGCCCTCGCGGGCGCGGAAGGCGAGCTGAGCGACGGCGCCGGCCTTCATACCGAGCAGCGGAGCGACCTCTGCGGGCTTCATCTGCTCGATCTCGGTGTACCAGAGCACTTCCTGCCAGCGAGACGGGAGGCTGCGGAACGCCTGCGCGGTGAGGCCCCGGTCCAGGGCCTCGTCGGCTGCCTGCTCGGTGCTGTCCGGATCGGCGACGGCCTCCATCTCGTCGATGGCGGTCTCGCGACGCGCCTTGCCCCACCCTGCTGCGGTGTTGCGGATGCTCGTGAACAGGTAGGCACGGAACGAGCCGTTGGGTCCGCCGCCCTTGAGGATCGCGTTGTAGATGCGCGTGTACGACTCCTGGACGAGATCGTCCGGGTCGAGCGTCGAGGTGATCGACCGCGCGACGGCGATGCCGGACGGATAGTGGCGTCTCCAGAGTTCGCCGAAGGCCTCCCGGTCCCCGGATCGGGTGCGGAGGATCAGATCGGCGTCGGCGATCTGCACGTCGTGGTCGTTTTGGTCAGGCACGGTCATCCAGCTCTCGTGGAGCATCGGTTCGGCTCCACAGGAAGAGACGCGTGAATCGGGTCCCCATCACGCGCCCGAACCATTCTCACCCGGTTTTCTCAGCCTGGCCAGCCCTGGGGACAACTCGGAGCGAACTCTCTGAGGGATCACGGCAGAAATCTCCGAAGAATTTCTCTGCATTCGCGTAATGGATCGGTCAGGACGCCGTCTCATCAACCAGAGCATGCTGTCGGATCCCCACCGGGGGGCGGAGATCCGGCGGCACCGGTGCACGGGGCAACCGCGCCGGTACAGGCGGGCTCGGGATCCTCGGGGGAGGAGTTCCCGAGCCGCCTGCTCGTTCCGGAGGGACTGGGGCCGCCGCTGACTGGGGTGCGGCGGCCTCCCCTCGACCCCCGCGATCCGGCACGCGTCGTGCATCACGCAGCGGCCCGGCCGCCGACCCACACGCGGTGTACGCGCAGCTGCGCGTCCAGGAGCACGGCGTCGCCCAGCATCCCTGTGTCGAGTCGTCCCACGCGGTCGCCGGCGCCGATCGCTGCGGCCGGAGTCTCGGTCAGCGCACGGATCGCGGCGGCGAGCGGAACACCGGCCTGCACGGCGCGCTGCAGAGCGACGTCCTGGGTGAGGGTCGAACCGGCGATCGAGCCGGTGTCGTCGGTGCGCGCGACCCCGTCCGAGACCGTCACCTTGACGGCGCCGAGGTCGTAGTGCCCGTCGGCGCTGCCGGCGGCGGCCATGGCGTCGGTGACCAGCGCGACCCGGTCGGGCGCGGCGTCGAACACGAGCTTGATCACGTGGGGATCGAGGTGGACGTTGTCCGCGATGGCCTCGAGCACGACGCGACGATCGGCCGCTGCCGCGAGCACGGGACCCGGGGCGCGATGGTGGATGCCGCGCATGGCGTTGAACGCGTGCGTGAGGATCGTGGCCCCCGCATCGAAGGCGGCCGCTGCCATGGCGGCATCCGCGTCAGTGTGCCCGACCGCGGCGGCGGCGCCCGCCGCGACCACCGACCGGATCGCGTCGATTCCCCCGGGGAGTTCGGGGGCGATCGTGACCTGGCGCACCGTTCCGCGGCCGGCATCGAGCAGCCGCTGCACGTCGGCGGCGATCGGCGCCCGCAGCAGCGACGGCTCGTGGGCTCCCTGATGCCCGGGATCCAGGAAGGGGCCTTCGAGGTGCGAACCGAGGATCTCGGGATCCGCCTCGGTGAGGTCGGCGATCTCGGAAGCGCGGCGAGCGAGGTCGTCCAGCGAGGCCGTCACGAGCGACAGCACGGCGCGCGTGGTGCCGTGCGCGCGGTGCAGGGCACGGGCGGTACGGATCGCCTCGACGCCCTCGTCGTACGACGCACCCGCGCCCCCGTGGCCGTGGATGTCGATGAACCCGGGAGACAGGATCGCCCCGGGACCGGCGATCTGCGTCGCGTCGACGACGACCTCGGCATCCGTCCACGACGAACCCGTGCCGGTCGCGGAGACGAGACCGTCGTCGAAGCGCACCCAGGCGTCCGCGACGTCGGACCCGGAGGAGACCAGTCGGGCGGAATGGATCACGGTGGCGGTCATCGCGGGCTCCAGTCGATCTCGGAGGGGCGATGCCCTCCCCAGCCCTCCGCGTCCCACACGGCGCCGAGCCCACCTACGCGGTCGCGGAACGACGCCCAGTCCTTGGCGGATGCCGGAGACCATCCGATCTCAGCAAGCGCCGCCGCCCGCGGGAAGAACAGCTGATCGATGTCCGCGAGCGACGGGATCGTCTCGGACCACAGCGGTCCCTCGACACCCAGGATCGCCTCGGCATCGAGTCCGGGGACGATCTCCTCCGGCTCCCAGGAGTAGGCGCTCTCGAGGTCGATGATCGCCGCCCAGGTGAGTCCCAGCGGGAAGTCCGCGGTGTACTTCATGTCCAGATATGCGCGGGTGGACGGCGACAGGATGACGCGGCCGCCGCGCTCGGCGAACCGGCGGGTGTGCTCGGCGTGCTCCGCGGTGGGCGTGCTGCTTCCCCAGAACTGGCCGACGGTGCCCTCGGCGACCTGCGCGGATCCCGCCTCGTGCCAGGCCACCGGCGTCTTCCCGAGCTCGGCGGTGAGGGCCGTGACGCGTTCGATGAATGCGTCGAAATCGGCTGCGGGCGTGCCCAGGCACTCGTCTCCGCCGACGTGCAGGTACGGGCCGGGGGCGATCTCCGCCACTTCCGAGAGCACGTCGCGCAGGAACTCCCAGGTCGCGTCCTCGTGGATGCGCACGGAGGAGTGTCCGACTCCCCAGCCGAGGTAGGGCTCACCGGCCACGGGGAGCGGCTGGCCCAGGGACTCGGACTGCGCCAGGAGCATGTCGTTCATGACCGGAGCCTCGACGACATCCGGGTAGGCCAGACCGATCGCGTGCGTGTGCCCTGGGAGGTCGATCTCCGGGACCACGACCATGTGGTGGGCGGCCGCGTATCCGACGATCTCGCGGAAGTCGTCCTTGGTGTAGAAGCCGCCAGGGCGACCGAGCGTGGAGGTCCCCGCAGCCTTCTCCGTCAGCAGCGGGCGGCTGTCGATGTGCAGGCGCCAGCCTTGATCGTCGGTGAGGTGCAGGTGCAGGTGGTTGAACTTCAGCGATGACGCGCGGTCGATGAACGCCTTGACGGTCGCGACGTCGAAGAACGTCCTGGCGACGTCGAGCATGACGCCCCGGTACGCGTAGCGCGGGGCGTCGACGATAGAGGCGCGTGCGATCGACCAGACGCCGTCCTTCACGCGCAGCAGCTGACGAAGGGTCTGGACGCCGTAGAACAGCCCGGCATCCGATCCGGTGATCTCGACGCGGGCGCCGATCTCGAGGCGGTACGACTCGCCGTCGTCGTCGGTGCGGCGGAGGACGAGGTCGCCGTCGGACGGCGGGTCCGTGACGACATCCGGCCGCAGGCCGGTGCGCGCGGCGAGCACATCGGAGAGGACGGATGCCGCGGCATCCGCGCCGTCGACGATGACGATGCGCGTGGCGGGGGAGAGCACGAGCGTTCCGGAGCCCTCGGTCACGGACGCGGGCTGGGGGACAAGAGTAAGGACCATGAACAAAACGTACCGGTGACCGTGACGACATCCAAGCATCCGGACCGATCCGATCCGCTATGCTCGAGACGTCGCGACTGGCGTCTGGGTGGGGTACCACCGGGGAGCGACTTCTCATGGAAATCGACCGCGCGCCTGGGCCGATAGGAAATCCCTTCCGCCGTGAGATCAGGAGCAGCCATGACCGACCCGTACTTCAACGCCCCGCTGTCCGAAGTCGACCCGGAGATCGCCGAGGTCCTCGAGCGGGAGCTGAACCGCCAGCGCGGTTATCTCGAGATGATCGCTTCCGAGAACTTCGTCCCCGTCTCGGTCCTGCAGTCGCAGGGGTCCGTGCTCACGAACAAGTACGCCGAGGGCTACCCCGGGCGCCGCTACTACGGCGGCTGCGAAGAGGTGGACGTCGCGGAGGAACTCGCGATCCAGCGCGCGAAGGATCTGTTCGGCGCCGAGTTCGCCAACGTCCAGCCGCACTCCGGCGCCACGGCCAACGCCGCCGTGCTGCACGCGATCGCCCGCCCTGGCGACACGCTTCTCGGCCTCTCGCTCGACCACGGCGGTCATCTCACGCACGGCATGAAGATCAACTTCTCCGGGCGGCTGTACGACATCGTCGCCTACGGCGTCGACCCTGAGACCTCGCTCGTGGACATGGACGAGGTGCGGCGCCTCGCCCTCGAGCACAAGCCGAAGGTCATCATCGCCGGCTGGTCGGCGTACCCGCGTCAGCTCGACTTCGCGGCCTTCCGCGAGATCGCCGACGAGGTGGGCGCGTACCTGTGGGTCGACATGGCGCACTTCGCCGGTCTGGTCGCCGCGGGCGTGCACCCCTCGCCCGTGCCGCACGCGCACGTCGTGTCCTCCACGGTGCACAAGACGATCGGCGGCCCGCGCTCCGGTTTCATCCTCACCAACGACGCCGACCTGGCCAAGAAGATCAACTCCGCGGTGTTCCCGGGTCAGCAGGGCGGACCGCTCATGCACGTGATCGCGGCGAAGGCCACGGCGTTCAAGATCGCCGGCACGCCGGAGTTCCGCGAGCGTCAGGAGCGCACGGTCCGCGGCGCCGCCCTCCTCGCCGAGCGTCTCGGCCGCCAGGACGTGCAGGACGCCGGCATCCGGGTCCGCTCCGGCGGCACCGACGTGCATCTCGTCCTCGTCGACCTGCGCGATGCCGAGATCGACGGCAAGCAGGCCGAGGACCTGCTGCACGACATCCACATCACCGTCAACCGGAATGCGGTCCCGAACGATCCGCGTCCGCCGATGGTGACGTCGGGCCTGCGCATCGGCACGCCGGCGCTCGCCACGCGCGGATTCGGGGACGCCGAGTTCACCGAGGTCGCGGACATCATCGCGCTCGCGCTGCTGCCCGGTGCCGACGTGGCCGCACTGAAGGCGCGCGTCGACGCGCTCGCTGCGGCCTTCCCGCTCTACCCGGGGCTGACCCAGTGACCGCTGTCGTCCTGGACGGCAAGGCCGCCTCGGCCGAGATCAAGGCGGAGCTCGCGGAGCGCGTCGCGGCGCTGCGCGCTCGGGGCGTGATCCCCGGCATCGCCACGGTGCTCGTGGGGGCGGATCCGGCGTCCCAGTTGTACGTCGGGATGAAGCACCGGCAGTCCGAGGCGATCGGGATGAACTCGATCCAGCGCGAACTGCCGGCCGACGCCACGCAGGAACAGGTCGAGGCGCTGATCGACGAACTCAACGCCGATCCGTCCTGCCACGGCTACATCGTGCAACTGCCGCTGCCGAAGCACCTGGACACCGACGCGATCCTGGAGCGCATCGACCCGGCCAAGGACGCCGACGGGCTGCACCCGACGAACCTCGGGCGTCTGGTGCTCAATGTCAACGCCCCGATCACCACGCCCCTGCCGTGCACTCCGCGCGGGGTGATCGAGCTGCTGCTGCGCAACGACTACGACCTCAAGGGCAAGCACGTCGTCGTCGTGGGGCGCGGAGTGACGATCGGACGTCCGATGGGACTGCTGCTGACGCGTCGCGACATCAACGCCACCGTGACGCAGGTGCACACGGGGACGCCGGACATGTCGCCCTACCTGCGTCAGGCGGACGTGATCGTCGCGGGCGCGGGGGTGAAGCACCTCATCCGCGCCCACGACGTCAAGCCGGGCGCCGCCGTCCTGGACGTGGGCGTCACGCGCGAGACGGATGCCGAGACCGGCAAGACCCGCGTCCATGGGGATGTGCATCCGGACGTGGCCGAGGTCGCAGGCTTCCTGTCTCCGAACCCGGGCGGCGTCGGCCCCATGACCGTCGCGCTTCTCATGACGAACGTCGTGGAGGCCGCGGAGCGTCTCACCTTCGATCGTTGAGCCGCGGTTCGACTCGCATCGCTCGCTCCGCGCAGGTCTCCGTGAGCCGAAAGGCGGTCGTCGTCGATCATCAGTGACCGCGTTTCGACTCCTCGCTCCGCTCGTCGCTCAACGAGCGAGGTGGGTTTCGGCGTGTGAGGCCGGCGAGTCCGGGCCGGCGTTTCGAGTCCGGGCTAGAGCTCGTCGAGCATCCGGCGCTGCTCGGGGGTGAGCCCGTCCTCGGCCTCGCGGCGGGCCTCCGGCGTCGTCTGCGTCGGTGCCGGAGGCGCAGCGGTCTCCGAGGTGCTCCGGCGTCCGCCGGTGACCCGGTCGTACACCTCGCCGGCTTTGCGGTGCAGGCTGTCGTCGATGCGGTCGTAGATCACCCAGCCGAGGAGTAGCAGCAGGGGCGGCAGCACGTACCCCCAGAAGAAGCCGGCGATGCTGACTCCGCTCAGCCACACGGTGAGCGCCCAGACGATGAGCTCGACGAGATAGACGAGCACGTACTGCACGGTCTTCTCGCCCGCCCTGGTGCGATCCGCGGCCGACTTCGCGGTCGCCCTGCGGAACAGCGAACGCAGCGCAGGTTTGATGAACAGGGCGCCGAGGGTGAGGATCACGGCCGCCCAGAGCGCGTTCCAGCCGACCGCGACCGTCGGCAGGAGCAGTCCGATGATGAGCAGGACAGCGATGTTGAAGACATAGAGCGCGCCGAAGCGGATGATGCCGTTCCTCATATGCTCAGGTTCGCATACTTCCTGCGCAGGCGGAACGGGTGTGCCGCCGGGATGATGGCGCCGAGGCCCGCCGACCGATATCCTGACGCCGGATTCGCCGCGACCGGAGGGGGCGTCCATGGAGATCGCGCTGTTCATCCTGCAACTGCTCGTCGTTCTCGGGTGCATCGTCATGGGGACGCGCTCCAGCGGCGTCGGCCTCGGCCTGTGGGGCGGCGCAGGCGTGGCGATCCTCGTCTTCGTCTTCCAGCTCTCACCGGGATCGCCGCCGGTCGACGCCTTGCTCATCGTCCTGTCGGTCGTGCTCGCCGCCTCGATGATGCAGGTCGCGGGCGGCATCGACTGGATGGTCTCGGTCGCAGCCAGGCTCATCGCACGCAGTCCGAAGCAGATCACGCTCGTGGCCCCGCTGGTCTCCTTCCTTTTCGCCGCGGGTGCGGGGACGTCGAACATCCTCTATCCGCTTCTTCCCGTCATCCAGGACCTCTCCTACCGCAACGGCATCCGGCCGTCCCGTCCGCTGTCCCTCTCCGTGGTCGCGACCGGAGTCGCGCTCGCCTGCAGCCCGGTGTCGGCGGCCATGGCCGCCATGGTCACGCTCACCGATGTGCCGCCGTGGGACTTCGAGCTGATCGACATCCTCAAGGTGACGATCCCCGCCGCTGTGGTCGGCATCGTGCTCAGCTCGCTGGTCGTGAACCGCCTCGGCAAGGACCTCGCGGACGACCCGGAGGTGCAGGCGAAGATCGCCAGCGGAGAGCTGGCACCGCCGCGACAGGGGGCGGCGGAGGTGAAGGCGGACGTCACCGTGACCTCCGCCGGGCGCAACGCGGCGCTGATCTTCCTCACCGGTGTCCTCGCGATCGTTGTGTTCGGGCTGTTCAAGGGGATCCGCCCGTTGGACGCGGACGGAGACCCGGTCGGCATGACTCCCATCATCGAGATCATCATGTTCCTCGTGGGAACGGTGATCCTGATCGTGTCCCGGCCCAAGGTCGCCGAAGTCCCGGCGGCGACCGTGTTCCGCGCCGGAATGGTGTCCGCGATCGCCCTGTTCGGTCTCGCCTGGCTCACCGACACCTTCCTCGCGGCGCACGCGGACCTCATCTCGGAGAGCATCGGTGCGCTCGTCGGCGCCGCACCGTGGATCTTCGCTCTGGGCGTCTTCCTCGTGTGCGTGCTCACGACGAGCCAGTCGACCGCGACCAGGACGATCGTGCCGATCGGCCTGGCAGCGGGCATCCCGCTCGGCCTGCTCAGCGGCATGTGGGCCGGTGCGTTCGCGGGCATCTACCTGCTGCCGACCAACGGATCGCAGATCGCGGCGGCGAACTTCGACACCTCGGGGACGACGAAGCTGGGCACGAAGCTCGTCGACCATTCGTTCTTCCTGCCGACTCTGATCCTCGCCGTCACGACGATCGGAGCGGGTGCGCTGTTCGGCGCGCTGTGGGGAGGGTGAGCGGCGGGGTCGTTCAGGACACTCCGCGCTGTCGATAGAGATCCCAGGCGCGGCGGCATGCCGCAGCGACCTCGTCGACGTGCGCCGCGTCCTCGGAGATCCATTCCGTGCCCGGTCGGTGCAGCTCGGCCACGGCGGCGTCTCCGAGCAGGTACTCCCTCAGGAACTCCGCCTGGACCGCATCGAACCGACCTCCGGCCGCAGGGTCCTCCGCGGCGACGGCGCGGAAGCGGGCGCCGGCCGCGAGGATCTCCTGGCTGCCGAGATACGGCCTGTTGAGCGCCACGTCAGCGGCCGAGTCGACGCGGAAGGCGGTGCGATGAGCCTCGGCGAGGGCGCGCAGGCGGGACGGGCCCATGGTCGGCGGGTCCGCGGGGTCCCGTTCCTCGCCGGCGTCGTCTCCGCGGTTCGACAGCGCCACGACCCGCGGCAGTCGATCCTTCTCGTCACGGGGGACGTCCACGGCGCCGTCCTTCGTCGTCGTGGTGTTCATCGTGTCGTGGAACGACAGGCGCGTGAATCGCCCGCCCCTGGTCCGTCGATCCTCGATGAAGCGCTCGGTCAGGTCGTCGCGGATGCGCTCGTAGACGCCCAGCCCGCGTTCGGCGACCTCGACGAACGTGTCGACGAGCGCCTTCAGCTCGGTGGGGGTCTCCGGAACTTCGAGAATCGGGAAGAAGGAGAAGGTCACGGGGCGGATCGCGTCAACGCCGGTCAGGTCGACGCGCTGCCAGGGGCCGGCAGCGCGCGTGCGCTCGATCGCCTCCCTCAGGTCTGCCGCGATGTCGGACGGCTTGGCGCGGTTGGGGTCGCGCACGAGGCGCGGATGGGGGTTGAGGACCGCGACCACCCGGGGGTCTGTCGAGGCCCAGCGCCGGACGATCGCATCGGTCGCGACGTCCGTGAAGTCGTACTGCAGTCGCCGTGTCAGCGCGGGGGAGAGGAAGCCCGCGATCTCCGCGGGGATCGCCGCGCCGGCGTGCGGGCAGCTGATGAGGACGTCCGCCTCGCGGATCGCGTCGTCGAGCGTGCGTCCGCCGGCGTCGGCGTAGACGACGATCTCGGACTCGGTGAACGTCTTGCCAGCGGGAAGGAGATCCAGAGCGGCCATGCGCTCATGCTAGCGACGCGCGATCCGGAACGAACGGACTCAGGCGGCCGCGCCGTCCACAGAGCCCTCGATTCCGGTGATGCGGGCCTGTTCGTCGAAGCGGAAGGTCGCAGACCCGGACGCATCGCTGACGACCGCCCCGGAGAACGCCTCATCGGTCCATTCCAGGTTCCAGCCGGCCAGTCGCGCCGCGTCCCACACCGAGGAACGCGCGTCGGGCAGCGAGAGGGTCGAGAGCAGACGAGGAGCGGCGACGACGGCATCCGCGACGGTGAGCGCGTTCAGGGGTGCGTCGAGCAGGAAGACGGCTCGCGTCCCGCCGCCCACCGGTGCCGAATAGTAGGGAGAGCGGCCCGTGATCTCGACCGCGACCGAGCCGATCACGTGCGTCGCCTGGGCGATCCAGGCGTCGAGGTCGTCCCCGGCATCCTCCGGGAAGGGCAGCTCCACCTCGGTGAGCTCGGCGATGCCGTACTGCTGGCCGTACTCGCGCAGCTGGGCGGCGACGCCCTGAGCGTCGCCCTGGGGGTGCGCCCAGGCCCACAGCAGGGAACGCGGGCCGGGGGCGAGGGTCGCGATCAGGTGCGGGCGGGTCACGAGCTGTCGGGCCGGATCGTCGTTCGCCGTGAACGTCAGGGTGCCCGCGTTGAGATCGGCATCCCAGCGGTGCTCGCCGAGAGCGTCGGTAGCGCTGACGAGCGCGTCCTGGCGGAGGGCGGTGAACAGGGCGGCGCGGTCGGCGAGAGGCTGGAGTGCGGCGAAGCTCATGGCACCAGTCTGGCCTGGATGTCTATGAATCCGCCAGTTCCTCGGCCGTCGTCCGGGTCCGGCCCATCCGCCACACGCTCGGCACGACCAGGGTGGCCAGAGCGACGACCGCGTACACGACGGCGGATGCCACCAGCACGGTCGTCACGTCCGCATGCGTGATCAGCCAGCCGTAGACGAGCGTGCCGATGGGGATCGCCACGAAGCTGCCGAGCATGTCGTAGCTTGAGACGCGGGACAGCCGATCGACGGGGACGTTCTCCATCATGGCGACATTCCAGCCCGTGCTGAACACCTCCATGCCCGCCCCGGCGAGGAAGGCGGCGATCGCGAGCAGAACGGCTGCCGGATGCACACCGAGCATCGTGAGCGGGATGGCGAACGTCGCCATGCCGAGCATGCCGAAGCGCAGGGGGCGCTTCAGCGGCACCCACAGGAGCACGAGCGTCATGAGCAGCACGCCGACGCCCTCGGCGCTCACGACCCAGCCCCAGCCCGTGATGCCCAGGCGCTCGTCGTTCTTGGCGATGTAGGGGCCGGCGACGCTCCACGCGCCCACGTGGATCGCGTTCATGACCATGAAGGCGAGAACGATCGCCCAGAGCCAGGTCCGGCTCCAGAACTCGCTCCACCCGACGCGGAGGTCGCGGAACAGCGTCGCGCCGCCGGACGCGGCGGGCGGCGGCAGTCTGACCAGCGCGAGCACCGGGATCGCGACGATCCAGCCGAGCGCCTGGACGACCATGGCCCAGGCGGGCCCCGCCGTCGCCACGAGGACGCCGGCGACGACGGGCCCTCCGATCGTGACCGCCGAGCGGACGAAGGACAGCATCGCGTTGGCCTGCTGGAGATTCTCGGGCGTCGTGAGCTGCGGGATGATGCCCTGCATGGCGGGCATCACGAACGCCGTCGATGCCCCGTTGACCACGGACAGGATCGCCAGCAGGGGGACGGTCGCGGTTCCGGAGAACAGCAGGGCCGCCATCGTGCCGACCGAGAGGATGTCGATCACGTAGCAGCCCTGGATGATGAGCGCCCGGGGCAGCCGGTCCGCGACGACGCCGCCGAACAGGATGAACACGATGTTGCTGACCGTGAAGGCCGTCAGCACGAATGACAGCGATCGGGCGTCGTTGTCGATCTCGAGCACCGCGAAAGCGAGGGCGATCGACGACATCGACCCGGTGGTCAGCGTGATCGCCCTCGCGATGAAGAACCAGCGGAAACCGCGGTCCTGCATGGCCGCGAGGCCGCGGATCACGACGTGCTCTTCAGAGACGGCATCCGCCCATCCTGTCACGCCGCGCGGCGGCGTGGACTCACCAGGTGGGACGCTCGCCCGTCAGGGCCCACGCCGCCTGGACGGCGGCGCCGAGAGCGACGTACTCACCGGGGGCGGGGACGACGACCGGTGCGTCGAAGACCTCCGCGGCGATGGAGGCGACAGCGGGACTCTGCGCCGCACCGCCGATCAGAAGCACGCGCTCGGCACGGACCCCCTGCGCCCGGATGGCGTCCAGACCGTAGGCCAGCCCGCCGAGGACGCCCTCGATCGCCGCGCGGGCGAGGTTCTCGCGCGTCGTCGACGCCAGCGTCATCCCGGACAGCGTCGCGGTGGCGTCCGGACGATTCGGCGTCCGCTCGCCCTCGAACCACGGCTGCAGGCGGAGCCCGTCCGCCCCGGGCTCGGCCGCCAGGGCGAGACGCGAGAACTCGTCGAGGTCCACGCCCAGCAGCGCCGCCGTCGCGTCGAAGACCCGGGCGGCGTTCAGCGTCGTCACGATCGGCAGCCGTCCGCCGGCCGCGTCCGCGAACCCGGCGACGGTCCCGGACGGATCCACGATCGGCGCATCCGTCACGGCGAACACGGTTCCGCTCGTGCCGATGGAAACGCCCACATCGCCTGAGCGCGCTCCCATGCCCAGTGCGGCCGCCGCGTTGTCGCCGGCGCCGGCGGAGACGAGGATGCCTCCCCGGCCGGCCACGTGCTCGCTCGGACCCAGCACCCGCGGGAGGACGATGTCCGTGACATCCCGGCGCAGCGCGAGCGCGAGCAGGTCGCGGTCGTACGCGTCGCGCACGGGGTCGAAGTATCCCGTCCCGCTGGCATCCGACCGGTCGGTGACGAGCTCGGACAGCACCGGCCCGAGCTCGGATTCGCCGGCGGGACCGTATCCGCGCAGACGCCAGGTCAGCCAGTCGTGAGGCAGCGCGACGGCCGCGACGCGCGCGGCGTTGTCCGGTTCGACGTCGGCGAGCCAGCGCAGCTTCGTCACCGTGAACGACGCGACGGGCACGAGACCGGTCCGGCGGGCGTACTCCTCGGCGCCGACCTCGGAGGTCAGAGCCGCCGCGGCATCCGCCGAGCGCGTGTCGTTCCAGAGCAGGGCGTCCCGGATGACCCGGCCGTCGGCATCGAGGGCGACGAGCCCGTGCTGCTGGCCGCCGACGCCGATCGCTGCGACGTCGGCGAGGCCGCCGGCCCCCGCCAGCGCGGTCTGCAGAGCCTCCCACCAGGCGGAGGGGGCGACCGACGTGCCGTCGGGATGCGACGCACGGCCGGTGCGCACGACGGCGCCCGTGCCGGTGTCGCGGACGACGACCTTGCAGCTCTGCGTCGACGAGTCGACGCCGGCGACCAGCGGCATGTCAGCGTGCCCCGAGCAGGTGCTCGGTGGCGAGCTGCTGCAGGCGCACGAATCCGAAGCCCTTGCCGCCGAGGTAGGCATCGGCGTCGAAGTCCTCGTAGGCCGAGCGGTCGGCGAGGAAGTCGTCGTAGCTCTCGCCCGGGTTCAGCGTCGGGGTCGACAGCTCGTCGACCTTCGCGGCGGCCAGGGCCTCCTGCACCTCGGGGTCGGCGCGGAACGCCGCGGCGCGCTCCTTGAGCAGCAGGTAGGTGCGCATGTTGGCCGCGGCCGAGTCCCATACGCCGTTCTCGTCCTCGGTGCGGCTCGGCTTGTAGTCGAAGTGCCGGGGACCCTCGTAGGCCGGGACGCCGCCGGGGCCGCCGTTCTCGAGAAGGTCCACGAGGGCGAACGCGTTGTGCAGGTCGCCGTGGCCGAACACCAGGTCCTGGTCGTACTTGATGCCCCGCTGGCCGTTCAGGTCGATGTGGAAGAGCTTGCCGTGGTACAGCGCCTGCGCGATGCCGGCGGCGAAGTTCAGCCCCGCCATCTGCTCGTGGCCGACCTCGGGGTTGAGTCCGACGAGCTCCGGGCGCTCGAGCGAGTCGATGAACGCGATCGCGTGGCCGAGGGTCGGAAGCAGGATGTCGCCGCGCGGCTCGTTGGGCTTGGGCTCGATCGCGAAGCGGATGTCGTAGCCCTTGTCGGTGACGTAGTCGCCCAGCAGGTTCACGGCCTCGCGGTAGCGCTCGAGCGCGGCCCGGATGTCCTTGGCGGAGTCGTACTCGGCGCCCTCGCGGCCGCCCCACATGACGAACGTCTTCGCGCCCAGCTCGGCGCCGAGGTCGAGCTGGCGGAACACCTTGCGCAGGGCGTAGCGGCGTACGTCGCGGTCGTTCGAGGTGAAGCCGCCGTCCTTGAACACGGGGGCGCTGAAGAGGTTCGTGGTGACCATCGGGACGACGAGACCGGTGTCGGCCAGGGCGCCCTTCAGGCGGTCGATCTGCGTCTGACGCTCGGCATCCGAGGAGCCGAAGGCGAACAGGTCGTCGTCGTGGAACGTCAGGCCGTACGCGCCGAGTTCGGCGAGCTTCTCGACGGCGTGCACCACGTCGAGCGCGGGGCGGGTCGGACCGCCGAACGGGTCGGTGCCGTTGTACCCGATCGTCCAGAGACCGAAGGAGAACTTGTCATCGCGGGTGGGGGTGAGGGACATGACGCATCGCTTTCAACATCGGTGGTGAATTGTTGTGAGCTAGAACATATCAACCCCGAGCCCGGAAGGCAACGCCTGGGGCGGCCCGTCCGCCGCCCTTCCGCGGATCAGGCGGCGAACGTCGCCGTGGAGCCGCGGACGATCAGCTCGGCGGGCATGCGGACGTGCTCCGGTTCGCCGCCGTCGAGCATCCCCAGCAGGATCCTGACGGCGGCAGCCCCCATGGCGGGGAGCGGCTGACGCACGGTGGTCAGCTGCGGCGCGTGTGACGAGGCCTCCGGGATGTCGTCGAACCCCACGACGGACAGGTCCTCGGGCACTCGCAGTCCCCGCTCGGACGCCACACGGATCATCTCGATCGCCGACAGGTCGTTGGCGGCGAAGACCGCCGTCGGCCGGTCGGCGACGTCGAGCAGTGCGTGGGCTCCCGCAGTCGCTCCCGCTGTGCGGTACCCGCCGTCGGCGACGAGAGCGGGGTCGAACGGGATTCCCGCGCCGGCCAGCGCTTCCCGGTATCCGCGCTCGCGCTGCTGCGCCGACTCGAGATCCGTGCGTCCGCGCAGATGCCCGATGCGACGGTGGCCGAGCGACAGGAGGTACTCGGTCGCCGCGCGAGCTCCGTCGAGATTGACGACGGACACGGTCGCGGGGCCGTCCGGACCCGTGTGCGGGTCGATCGCGACGATGGGCACGGATGCCCGCGTGGGAGCCGTGGTGGGGGTGACGAGGATCGCACCGTCGATCAGCGTGCCGCCCAGACGCGACAGCGAACGATGCTCCCAGCCGAGGTGGTCGCCCGCGGACACCGTCCCTGCGTAGGCGAGCACGTCGTACGGGGTGTCCTGCAGGGCGGTGGACACGCCGCGCAGCAGTTCCAGGGCGAACGGCTCGAACTCGGCGACGAGGACGCCGATGACGTTCGTGCGCCCGCGCCGCATGGAGGTCGCGACCAGCGAGCTCTCGTACCCGAGCTCGGCCACGACGCCGAGGACGTGTTCGAGCGTCGCGGCGGACACGCCGTCGCGGCCGTTGATCGCCTTCGAGACGGTCGCCACGGAGACTCCCGCCGTGCGTGCGACGTCGGTGATGGTCGGCCGTCGGTTCATATCGCCAGCATAACGAAGAGAAAACGATATCGATAACGATTGACATCGCCGTGTCCCGAGTGTCAGAGTGGGCGCACAACCCATTGGTGTGGCTGGCAACAAATAGACGTCGCCCGGCTGCACGAACTCGATGAAGAGGAGACACAGCATGAAGATGCGCAGGACATGGGCCGCCGGTGCGGCCGTCGCGGCGCTGGGAATGCTCGGGCTGACGGCGTGCACGGGCGGCGGTGGTGAACAGGCCGACGGCGGCGAGACCACCCTCACGATGTGGCACAACTCGACCACCGGTGACGGCAAGCAGTACTGGGCGGACGCGGCGGCGGCCTTCCACGAGGAGAACCCCGACGTCACGATCGAGGTCACCTCGATCCAGAACGAGGACATGGACGGCAAGCTCCAGACCGCCGTCAACTCCGGGGACATGCCGGACATCTTCATGGCCCGAGGCGGAGGCAAGCTCGCCGACATCGTCAGCGCCGGCAAGGTCAAGGACCTCACCGACCTCGTCGACGAGGACGTCAAGACGGCCTTCGGCGACGCCCCGTTCGCGGCCTTCACCGTGGACGGCAAGATCTACGGCGTGCCGAGCGCCGTGCTGCCCGGCGGCGTCTTCTACAGCAAGGACCTGTTCGAGGCGGCGGGGATCACCGAGGAGCCGACCACGATCGACGAGCTGGCCGACGCCGTCGACAAGCTCAAGGCGTCCGGCGTCGCGCCGATCGCCCTCGGCGCGAAGGACGCCTGGCCCGCGGCGCACTGGTACTACTTCTTCGCGCTGCGCGCGTGCGGCCAGGAGGTCGTGCAGAACCTCGTCACCGACCCCGACTTCACCGACCAGTGCTGGCTGGATGCCGCCGAGAACCTCGACGAGTTCGCCTCGATCGAGCCGTTCAACGAGGGCTTCCTCACCACGTCCGCCCAGCAGGGCGCGAACTCGTCGGCCGGGCTCGTGGCCAACCACAAGGCGGCCATGGAGCTGATGGGCGCCTGGGACGTGGGCGTCATCGCGAGCCTGACCCCGGACCAGGAGCCGCTGGCGGACCTCGGCTGGTTCCCGTTCCCCGAAGTGGACGGCGGCGACGGCGCACCCGGCGCGATGATGGGCGGCGTCGACGGATACTCCTGCTCGGCGGACTCTCCCGCGGCCTGCGAGGAGTTCCTCAACTTCGTCTCCTCGACCGAGTGGCAGGAGAAGTACGCCGAGGCGTTCCAGACCATCCCGGCGTCCCAGGACGCCAAGGGGGCCGTCACCGACCCGTCGCTGATCCCGCTGCTCGAGGCGTACGGCAACGCGCCCTACGTGTCGCTGTGGCTGGACACCGCGCTCGGACAGAACGTCGGCAACGCTCTGAACACCGGGGTCGTCGAGATGCTGGCGGGTCAGGGCGACCCGCAGAAGCTCGTCGACGGCATCGCGAACGCGGCGGCGAGGGGCTGATCCGCCGATGACCGATTCTCAGGCGCTGATGGACACGCCGGCGCCTGCGAAGAGCACCCGTGCCGGGACCGACGAGGTCCCGGCACGGCGATCCCCGCGGCCTGACTGGCGCAAGCGCGGCGAGATCGCGCTCCTCGCGGGCCCCGCCCTGGTGGTCTTCCTCGGCTTCGTCATCGTCCCTGTGCTGATGGCCGGCTTCTACGGCTTCTTCCGGTGGAACGGCTTCGGCTGGCCGACCGAGTTCGTCGGGCTCGACAACTACGTGCTCATGCTGCAGGACGACACGTTCCGCCAGGCAGTGCTGCACAACTTCATCATCGTGGTCCTTTCGCTCGTGATGCAGGGACCGATCGCGATCCTGTTCGCGCTGCTGCTGAACCAGAGGATCCGCGGGCGATCGGTGATCCGCGTGCTGATCTTTGCTCCCTACGTGATCGCCGAGGTCGTGGTCGGCACGGGGTGGAGCCTGATGCTCCAGGATGCCGGGGCGCTGAACTCGCTCCTCGAGAAGGTCGGCCTCGGTGCGTTCCAGCAGTCCTGGATCGCGGACCCGTCCATCGCGATGTGGTCGCTGATGGTCATCATCACCTGGAAGTACATCGGCTTCGCCGTGATCCTCATGCTCGCCGGCATGCAGTCGATCCCCGAGGAACTGTACGAGGCCGCGGCGATCGACGGCGCCGGATTCTGGCGCGCGCAGTGGAGCATCACGCTGCCGCTGCTCGGTCCGACGATCCGGATCTGGGCGTTCCTGTCGATCATCGGCTCGCTCCAGCTGTTCGATCTCGTGAACATCATCTGGGGGCAGTACATCGCCGCCACCGCCGGAACGTCGACCATGGCCACGTACATGTACCAGAACGGCCACCTGGCCGGGAACTACGGCTTCGGCAACGCGGTCGCCGTGATGCTGTTCCTCATCTCGCTCGTGGTCGCGCTCATCTATCAGCGGTTCGTGCTGCGGCGCGACACCGAGGGCGCGCTGACCGGAGACAGCCGAAAGGGGCGCAGGCGATGACCGACGCACTCAAGACCTCCGTGGCGATCCAGGCGGTCGGCTCCCGCCGCAGGCGGGCCGAATCGGGAGTGCGCTGGGGGAGCCCCGGCGTGTACCTGCTCGCCCTCGTGCTCATCACGATCTGCGTGACGCCCCTGTTGTACATCATCGTCGGCGGGTTCCGGACGAACTCCCAGATCACGAACGACCCGTCCGCCTGGCCAGACCCGTGGGAGATCGCGAACTACACGGACGTGCTCGCCAGCAGCGAGTTCTGGACTGCGATGCTGAACTCCACGCTCTCGGCCGTCGGCACGACGCTGGGAGCGGTCGTCCTGGGCGTCATGGCGAGCTATGTGATCGCGCGCTACGACTTCTCGGGCAAGGCGGTGATGTACTCGCTGTTCGCCGCCGGGCTGATGTTCCCGGTGACGGTCGCGATCACACCGCTGTACCTGATGATCCGCAACCTCGGTCTCGTCAACAGCCTGGGCGGCATCATCCTGCCGCAGATCGCCTTCGCGCTGCCGACCACGATCATCATCCTGGTCCCGTTCCTGCGCGCGATCCCGCGCGAGCTGGAGGAGGCCGCCTCGATCGACGGCGCGTCGCGACTCGGCTTCTTCTGGCGGATGGTGATCCCGCTGAGCCTGCCGGGTGTCATCACGGTCGGCATCCTCGCGTTCATCGGCGCCTGGAACGGCTACATGCTGCCGCTGTTCATCCTGAACGATCCGGCTCTGTTCACCCTGCCGCTCGGCGTGCAGAACTTCGCCTCGCAGTACTCCGTCGACACGGCCAGAGTGCTGGCGTACACATCGCTGTCGATGCTGCCGGCGCTGATCTTCTTCAGCATGTTCGAACGGCGCATCGTGGGCGGGCTGACCGGCGCGGTCAAGGGCTGAGACAGGACGAGGGACAGATGGAGAACGAGATGACGGCGGACGTGCCCGCATTCCCGACGGCGTCCGACCGCGTGGCGGACCTGCTCGCGCGCATGACGCTCGAGGAGAAGGCCGCACAGCTGGTCGGCTACTGGCTCGACCAGGGCGGCGAGGTCGTCGCCCCGATGCAGGACGAGATGGCACGCGGCGCGATCTCCGGCGCACTCGCCGAGATCACACGCGACGGCATCGGCCACTACACGAGGGTGTACGGCACCCGGCCGGTGGATGCCGCGCAGCGCGCGCAGTGGCTCTGGGCGGAGCAGCGTCGGCTGAAGCGCGAGACGCGACTCGGCATCCCCGCCCTCGTCCACGAGGAGTGCCTGACAGGACTGGCGGCCTGGAAGGCGGCGACGTTCCCGACGCCGCTCGCGTGGGGCGCCGCCTTCGATCCGGACCTCGTGGCGGAGATGGCGGGACTGATCGGGGAGTCCATGCGGGGTCTCGGCATCCACCAGGGGCTCGCGCCCGTGCTGGACGTCGTGCGGGATCCGCGATGGGGACGCGTCGACGAGTGCATCGGCGAGGATCCCTACCTCGTGGGGACGGTGGGAACCGCGTTCGTGCGCGGGCTGCAGTCCTCCGGAGTCCACGCCACGCTGAAGCATTTCCTCGGGTACTCCGGGTCCGCCGCGGGCCGCAATCACGCTCCGGTGTCGGCAGGACCCCGGGAGGTGGCCGACGTGTTCCTCCCGCCGTTCGAGATGGCGATCCGGGACGGCGGCGTGCGCGGCGTCATGAACAGCTACGCCGAGATCGACGGGGCGCCGGTGGCGGCGGACCCGGATCTGCTCACGGGGCTGCTCCGCGAACGTCTGGGCTTCGACGGAGTCGTGGTCGCGGACTACTTCGCCGTGGCCTTCCTCGAGGTCATGCACGCCGTCGCCGCGGACCGGGGCGAGGCGGCGGCGCTCGCGCTGACGGCGGGCATCGACGTCGAACTGCCCTCCGGCGACGCCTTCCTCGCGCCGCTCGTCGACAAGGTGCGGTCGGGGGCGCTCGACGAGCGCTACCTCGACCGCGCGGTGATCCGCGTGCTCACCCAGAAGGAGCAGCTCGGGCTGCTCGATCCGGCGGCCTTCGAGGACGAGGCGCCCGCGATCGTCGACCTCGACACTCCGCGTCACCGCGCCGTCGCGCGCCGGCTCGCGGCGGAGTCGCTCGTGCTGCTGTCGAACGACGGCGTGCTCCCGCTGGCTCGCAGCGCCCGCCGGATCGCGCTGATCGGTCCCAATGCCGACCGCGCGGATGCGCTGCAGGGCTGCTATTCGTTCGCCAATCACGTGCTGGCTCATCATCCCGGCACGGAGATCGGGTTCGAGATCCCCACGGTGCACGACGCTCTCCGGCGCGCGCTGCCCGACGCGGACATCGTCCCCGTGCGCGGGGCCGAGGTCGAGGGCGATGACCGTTCCGGCTTCGAGGACGCGGCGCGGGCCGCGGCGTCCGCCGACGTGGCCGTCGTGGTGGTCGGCGACCAGGCGGGGCTCTTCGGGCGGGGCACCGTGGGGGAGGGAAACGACGTGGACTCCCTCGAACTCCCCGGCGTCCAGCGCGAGCTCGTGGAGCGCGTCGCCGCCACGGGCACGCCGGTCGTCCTCGTCCTCGTCACCGGGCGGCCCTACGCGATCTCCTGGGCGCTCGACGGCGACGGGGCGCGTCCTGCGGCCGTGCTGCAGGCGTTCTTCCCCGGCGAGGAGGGCGGCACGGCGATAGCCGACGTGCTGACCGGGGCGGTCACTCCGTCGGGGCGGATGCCGCTGAGCCTGCCGCGCTCCGCCGGGGCCCAGCCGTACGGCTATCGGCATCCCCTCCTGGGCGGGCCGAGCGCGGTGACGGCCGCGGACCCGACGCCGCTTCGCCCCTTCGGATTCGGGCTGAGCTACACGACGTTCGCCTACGAGGACCTGGTGGTCTCCGAGGATGCGGCGACCGACGGTGCGTTCACGGCAACCGTCACCGTGGTGAACACGGGGGAGCGGGACGGGGCGGAGGTCGTCCAGCTCTACGGACGGGATGTCGTGGCATCCGTGACGCGCCCCGTCGCGCAGCTGCTCGCCTACGCGCGGGTGGAGCTGGCGGCCGGGGAACGCCGCAGGGTGCGCTTCGACGTTCCGGCCGCGCGCTTCGCCTTCACGGACCGGCGGATGCGACGCGTCGTCGAGCCGGGAGACGTCCTGGTCTGGGTCGCCTCCCATGCCGAGGCGTCCGCAGACGAGGATCACGAGGATGCGACCGGCGGAGCGATCTCGAACGAGCGGACGCAGGCCCGGCGGCGGCTTCCGGGCACGGCGACGCCGCCGCACACCGTGCGGCTGGCGGGCGGCGTGCACGAGGTCGGTCCGGGCGACGCGAGGATCGCAGACGTACGTGTGGAGGAGCCCGGCATGGCGGCCGCTCATCGATAGCCTGGGCGGATGAACGAACGAGCGACGACGGTCGAGGGCGTACGCCGGACGAATCTCGGCGAGGTGCTGCGACTGGTGCACCATCGCGGCGCGCGTTCGCGAGCCGCGCTCACCGCCGACACGGGGCTGAACCGCTCGACCGTCGCCGACCTGGTCGCCGAGCTCGCCTCGCGCGGTCTCGTCGTCGAGCAGGAGCCGGACGCGACCCGACGGGTCGGACGCCCCTCTCCGATCGTCGCGCCCAGTCCGGACGTGGTCGCGATCGCGGTGAATCCCGAGGTCGACGCGATCGAGCTCGGGGCGATCTCGCTCGGCGGCGGCGTGCGCGAGCGGACTCGCGTGGCGTTCTCTCAGTCACCGCAGCCCGAGGTCGTCGTCGACGCCGTCGCGCGGTTCGTGCGGGAGTGGCGCGCGCGGTTCCCCGACGCGCGCATCATCGGCGTCGGACTCGCCGTGCCGGGCCTGGTACGTGCCGAGGACGGCATCGTGCGCCTCGCGCCGCACCTCGACTGGCGCGACGAGCCGATCGCGGACCGACTCGCCTCGACGCTCGATCTGCCCGTGTCCGTCGGCAACGACGCCTCTCTCGGAGCGCGGGCAGAGCGGCTCTTCGGAGCGGCGCGCGAGCACCGCGACGTCGTCTATCTCAACGGCGGTGCGAGCGGCATCGGCGGCGGTCTCATCCTCGACGGTCGGCTGATCGCCGGGGCCGGGGGCTACGCGGGCGAGTGGGGCCAGACCAGGCCGGGCATCCTCTCCGACGCCGACCGTCGCACGGACGGCGGCGTCCTCGAGGACGAGGTGAACAGAGCGCGGCTGCTGCAGGCCGCTCGGCTCGGGGCCGTCGACGACGCAGCCCTCGCCGCCGTGCTGGCAGCCACGAGCGATGCGGGCGTCGTCGCGGAGATCGGCCGGCAGCGGCGCATCCTCACCGCGACACTCGCCAACGCCGTCAACGTGCTCAACCCCTCGGTCGTCGTCCTGGGGGGCTTCCTCGCGATGCTGCGGGACCGGGACCCGGAGGGGTTCGACGCGGACGTGCGCGCGGGGGCGCTGCAGGCACCCGCCGAGCAGGTCGAGCTGCGCGCGGCGGCATTGGGGGCGGACCGCCTCCTGATCGGCGCCGCCGAGGCCGCGTTCGCTCCGCTGCTCGCGGATCCTCTGGCGGCCCGCTGACGCGCGCGCTCTCCGTTCGTCGAGCGCCCCTCATCTCGTTCGTTGAGCGAGCGGTTGTCCGGATCCCTCCCTCCGTTCGTTGAGCGAGCGGAGCGAGTCGAAACGCGGTTGATGCCGAACGGCAACCCTCCGCTTCGTCTCGCTCGCCTCCACCGTCCTCGCTCAGCCGGGAGTGCGTGCGAACCGCTCCGCGAGGGCTTCCGAGCTCCGCGCGAGCATCGCGACGTCCGCGCCCACGGCGACGAAGTCCGCGCCCTGTGCGATGTAGGCGTCGGCGGCGGCCGGGTCGAACGCGTTCACCCCGACGGCCGTGCCGGTGGCCGTCACCGCCGTGAACGTGCGCGTCACGGCATCCACCACCTCGGGGTGCGTCTGCTGGCCGAGGTGCCCCAGAGATGCCGCGAGATCCGACGGTCCGACGAAGACGGCGTCGACCCCGTCGACAGCGGCGATCTCGGCTGCGTGCTCGACTCCGGCCGCCGTCTCGATCTGCACGATGAGCGACAGGTGCGAGGCGGCGTCCTGGAGATAGCCGTCCACACGGTTCCAGCGCGCGCTGCGCGACAGGGCGCTCCCGACACCGCGGATCCCGTGCGGCGGGTACCGCGTCGCCGCGACCGCGGCTTCGGCTTCCGCGGCCGACGACACCATCGGAACGATGATGTTCTGCGCACCGAGGTCGAGCACCTGCTTGATGATCACCGGATCGTTCCACGGCACGCGCACGAGCGGGGCGACGCCGTACGCGGCGACGGCCTGCAGCTGGTGCAGCACGGACTCGAGCGAGTTCGCGGAGTGCTCCATGTCGATGAGGAGCCAGTCGACCCCGGACCCTGCGGCGATCTCGGCGATGACCGGGCTGCCCGAGCACACCCACATGCCGATCTGCGGTCGATCGGCGGACGCGAGGCGCTCGCGGAAGGACGGGGCTAGAGGAAGCTGCATTCGATCGTTCCCATCTCGCGGTAGTCGCACACGACGGTGTCGCCCTTCGACACCCACATCGGACGCGTGAACGATCCTGCCAGGATGATCTCTCCCGCCTCCAGACGCGCGCCGTGCTGGTGGAACTTGTTCGCCAGCCACGCCACCCCTGTCGCCGGGTGGCCGAGGACGCCGGCGGCGACGCCGGTCTCCTCGATCTCGCCGTTGCGACACAGGACTCCCGGCACCCAGCGCAGATCGATCTCGTCGGGTCTCCGGTGAACGTCGCCGAGCACCATCGCGCCGTAGGCGGCGTTGTCGCTGATCGTGTCGACGATCGTGCGCCCTTCCAGCTCGATGTGCGAGTTCAGCACTTCGAGGGCGGGCACGGCGTAGTCGATCGCCGCCAGGGCGTCCTCGAGCGTGCAGTCCGGCCCCTCGAGCGGGCGCGCCAGCACGAACGCCAGCTCGACCTCGACGCGCACGTTCGAGAATTCGTCGAACGCGATCTCGGCTCCTGATGCGTGCACCGTGTCGTCGAACATCACGCCGTAGTCCGGCTCGGTGATCCCCGTGGCCTGCTGCATCGCCTTCGAGGTCAGTCCGATCTTGCGACCGACCAGACGTCGCCCCGCGGCGATCTGGGCGTCGCGCCAGACTCCCTGGATCGCGTAGGAATCCTCGATCGTCGCCTCGGGGAAGCGTGCCGTGATGCGCGGGATCACCCCGTGCGTCCGGTGGGCCTCGGCGAGCTCGGAGGCGATCTCGGCGATCTGCGTCGGAGTCAGCATCCGTCGCCCCTCACAGCTGGTGTCCGAGCTTGTACTCGCCCTGCTTCCATTCGGGCATCGACTCCTCGCCCTCGCGGGAGCGGGTGTAGCTGAATCCGTCCGCGCCGATCGTCACGGCCATCTCGCTGCTGTCCGTGCGGGCGCGCACCGGCTGAGGGTCGCCGTCGAGATCGAGCACGAGCGAGGCATCCGTGTACCAGGACGGGACGACCGGATTGCCCCACCAGTCGCGGCGCTGGTTGTCGTGCACGTCCCAGGTGACGACGGGATTGTCCGGGTCGCCGGTGTAGTAGTCCTGCGTGTACACCTCGACGCGATGGCCGTCGGGATCGCGCAGATACAGGTAGAACGCGTTGCTCACGCCGTGCCGGCCGGGTCCGCGCTCGATCGCGTCGGAGCGGCGGAGCGCACCGAGCTTGTCGCAGATCGCGAGGATGTTGTGCTTCTCGTGCGTGGCGAAGCACACGTGGTGCATGCGCGGCCCGTCGCCTCCGGTCATGGCGGTGTCGTGCACGGTGGGCTTGCGACGCATCCACGCGGCGTACACCGTGCCCTCCTCGTCCTGGATGTCCTCCGTGACGCGGAAGCCGAGGTCCTGCATGAACTTCACGGCGCGCGGGACGTCCGGGGTGACCTGATTGAAGTGGTCCAGGCGCACGAGCTCGCCGGGGACGTGCAGGTCGTATCGCCAGGACATCCGCTCCTGGTGCTCGGTCTGGTGGAAGAACTCGTAGGGGAAGCCCAGCGGATCGACCACGCGCACCGAGTCGCCGATGCCCTTCACGAAGCCGTCGGGGTTGCGGCGCACGTCGCAGCCGAGCTCGGTGTAGAAGTCCACGGCGCGGTCGAGGTCCGCGGGCTCGCGCACGCGGTACGAGAACACGGCGACGGCGGCCACCGGCCCCTTGCGCAGCACGAGGTTGTGGTGGATGAACTCCTCGGTGGAGCGCAGGTAGATCGCCTCGTCGTCCTCCTCGGTCACATACAGCCCCAGGATGTCGACGTAGAAAGTGCGGGAGGCCGCGAGATCGGTCACGACGAGCTCCATGTAGGCGCAGCGCAGCACGTCCGGGGGAGTGCTGGTCGGCGTCGGGGTCGGGTCGTCGGTCTGGATCGGCGCCTCCTGGCTCACGTAGAAGCCAGAGGAGGTCAGCGTCATGTCTTCGCGATTGGTCATGTCAGCGTCCTTGCCGGTACTGGGTTCAGTTCTTGCCGAACGTGGGATTGTGGACCGCGCCCAGCGTGATGTGCACGGCCTGCTGATCGGTGTAGAAGTCGATCGAACGGTATCCGCCCTCGTGGCCCAGTCCGGAGGCCTTCACTCCGCCGAAGGGCGTGCGCAGATCGCGCACATTGTTGCTGTTCAGCCACACCATGCCGGCCTCGACGGAGCCGGCGAAGTTGTGGGCGCGCTTGAGGTCGTTGGTCCAGATATAGGCGGCCAGGCCGTACTTCACGCCGTTCGCGAGCGTCAGCGCCTCCTCGTCCGAGTCGAACGGGGTGATCGCGACGACGGGACCGAAGATCTCCTCCTGGAAGATCCGGGCTTCGGGGGCCACATCGGCGAACACCGTGGGGGCGACGAAGTTGCCGGTGTCGAACCCGTCGGGGCGACCGCCTCCGGCGACGAGCCTGCCCTCCGTCTTGCCGATCTCCACGTACGACATCACCTTGTCGTAGTGCTCCGGGTGCACGAGTGCGCCGACCTCGGTCGCCGGGTCGTGCGGGTATCCAACCTTCACGCGCTTCGCCTGCGCCGCATAGCGCTCGACGAACTCGTCGTAGACGCTGCGCTCCACGAGGATGCGGCTGCCGGCCGTGCAGCGCTCGCCGTTGAGGGAGAACACCCCGAAGATCGTGGCGTCGATCGCGGCATCCAGATCGGCGTCGGCGAAGACGACGGCCGGGGACTTGCCGCCCAGCTCCATCGACAGGCCCTTCAGGTGCGGTGCGGCGTTGCCGAAGATGATCTGCCCTGTGCGGCTCTCTCCCGTGAAGGAGATGAGCGGGACGTCCGGATGCTTCACGAGGGCGTCCCCGGCATCCTCTCCGAGCCCGTTCACGAGGTTGAAGACGCCCTGCGGGAGCCCCGCCTCCTCGAAGATCCCGGCCCACAACGAGGCCGACAGCGGCGTGAACTCGGCGGGCTTGAGGACGACCGTGTTGCCGGTCGCGAGCGCGGGGCCGAGCTTCCACGACTCCAGCATGAACGGCGTGTTCCACGGCGTGATGAGGCCCGCGACGCCGATCGGCTTGCGGTTGACGTAGTTGATCTGGCGGCCGGGGACCTTGAACGTGTCGTCGGACTGGGCGACGATGAGGTCCGCGAAGAAGCGGAAGTTCTCGGCGGCGCGGCGGGCCTGACCGAGGGCCTGGGCGATCGGAAGGCCCGAGTCGAAGCTCTCCAGCTCTGCGAGGCGCTGATCGCGTGACTCGACGATGTCGGCGATGCGGTGCAGGACGCGGCTGCGCTCGCGGGGGAGCATGCGCGGCCAGGGGCCGTCGTCGAACGCGCGCTTGGCGGCAGCGACGGCGAGATCGATGTCGGCCTTCCCTCCGGCCGCAGCGGTCGTGTAGGTCTCGTTCGTCACGGGATCCAGCACGTCGAAGGTGCTGCCGTCGACCGAGTCGGCGAACGCGCCGTCGATGTAGTGCCGGATGCGGTCGGGGAGGTCTGCGGGGATGCGGGAGCCGGTCATGTCTTCTCCTGGTGTGTTCAGAGGATGTGCATTCCGACGGCCTCGTCGGGATGCTCGTGGTCGAGGTAGGCGTCCAGCGTCGCGGCGTGATGCCGGCGGGCGGCGTGCTCGATCTCGTTCAGCGCGGCGCCGCGTTCGATGAGCGCGACGATCTCCTCGTGCTCGCGCACGGATTCGTGGGCGCGGCCGGGGACGAAGCTGAATGTGGAGTCGCGCAGGCGGCTCAGCCGCGCCCACTCAGCCGTGACGAGCTCATGCAGGCGGGGATTGGGGCACGGGGCGATGAGCGTCGCGTGGAAGCGGTGGTTCAGCGCGGTGAACGCGGAGGGATCGAAGTGGTCCAGGGTCTGGATCATCTCGTCGTTGATGGCGCGCGCGGCGCGCAGGTCCTCGACGGTGAGCGCGGGGGCGGCGAGGGCGGTCGCGGTGCCCTCCAGGATGCTGAGGGCCTCCATGCTGTGCCGGTACTGCGCGTCGTCGACCATGGCGACGCGCGCGCCGACGTTGTGCTCGAACTCGACGAGCCCCTCGGCCTCGAGCTGGCGGATCGCCTCGCGGACGGGGACCACGCTCATGTCGAGCTCGCCCGCGATCGCACCGAGCACCAGGCGATAGCCGGGCGTGTAGGTCTGCGCCGCGATGCGCTCCTTGATCCAGTGGTACGCACGCTGCGACTTGCTGAGGGTCTTCGTCATGATCGGCCCTTGTCGGTCTCGTAGCGGGCGCGCCAGTGCGCGTTCATCGGGAACAGTCCGTCCACGGCGTGACCGGCGGCGACCTGCTCGGCGATCCAGGCGTCCTCGTCCTCCTGCGCCAGGGCCGCGTCGGCGACCTCCTCGGCGATTCCGGGCGGGATGACGAGCACGCCGTCTCCGTCGCCGACGATGATGTCTCCGGGAAGGACGGTCGCTCCGCCGCACGCGATCGCGACGTCGGACTCCCACGGCACATGCCTGCGGCCGAGCACGGACGGATGCGCTCCCTGCGAGAACACCGGCAGGCCGATCTCGGCGACCGCGTCGAAATCGCGGACGCCCCCGTCGGTGACGACGCCGGCTGCGCCGCGCGTTTGGGCGCGCAGCGCGAGGATGTCCCCGAGTGTGCCGGTGGCGGCGTCGCCGCGGGCCTCGATGACGATGACCTCGCCCTCGCCGACGGCGTCGAAGACGCGCTTCTGCGCGTTGTACCCGCCGCCGTGCGAGGCGAACAGGTCCTCACGGAAGGGCACGAAGCGCAGCGTCCGCGCGGTGCCGACGATCTTCGCCCCCGCGATGTTCGCCGAGACCCCGTCGATGAAGCAGGCGGTGATGCCGCGCCCCCGCAGCTGGCTGGACAGCCCGGCGGTGGGGGCGGCTTCCAGTTTCTCCCGCAGCGCAGCGCTGATCGTCGTGCCGGTTGCCGGTGCCCCCTCGCCCGACGGGCCCGGCGCGGGCGTTCCCCACGCCTCCGCGCGCTGCAGGTCGTCGACGGCGGGAAGCGAACCCAGTGCCGGATCGAAGGGCACGTCTCCCTGAACCACTGTCGTCGTCAGCCGTCCGGTTGTGAGCTCACCGGCATCCACCTCGATCTCGACCACGTCTCCGGGGACGATGACCGACGAACCGGCCGGTGTGCCGGTGAGGATCACGTCTCCGGTCTCCAGCGTGAAGTGCTGGGAGAGGTCGGCGACGAGCTGGGGGAGCGGGAAGATCAGACCGGCGGTCGTGTCGTCCTGGCGGAGCTCGCCGTTGACCCAGGCGCGCACACGCAGGGAGCCGGGATCGACCGCGCGAGCGTCGATGAGTCCGGGGCCGAGCGGCGTGTACCCGTCGCCGCCCTTGGAGCGGACGTTGGAGCCCTTGTCGTTCGCGCGCAGGTCGTACAGTCCCAGATCGTTCGCGGCGGTCACCGATGCGACGTGGGACCAGGCGTCCTCGAGGCGCACCCGGCGGGCCGGTGCCCCGATGATCAGCGCGATCTCGCCCTCGAAGGCGAGCAGCTCGGTGCCGGCTGGTCGTTCGACGACGCCGCCGGATGCCGCGACGGAGCTGGCGGGCTTGAAGAAGTAGGAGGGGTGGGCGGGCCGGCGTCCGCGCTGCGCGGCACGGGAGGCATAGCTGAGGTGGATCGCGATGATCTTGCCCGGTCGGGCGATCGGGTCGGTCACGGGTGCGCCTCCTTGCGTCGTGCTGCCGCTTGTGCGGAATATTCGAAATCGTATATCATCGCCGCATCGGGTGGCAAGCATCGTTCCCGCCCCCGAAGACAGCGACGTCGTCCAAGGAGCATCAATGACTGATCACCCCGGCTTCACACCGACCGGCACCATCGCCACCGCCGCCGACCGGCGGCGCGTCGTCTTCGCGACGGTGGTCGGTACCACCGTCGAGTGGTACGACTTCTTCATCTACGCGTCGGCCGCGGGGCTCGTCTTCGCGCAGCTCTTCTTCGCCCCGGCGGGTGAGGGGTTCGCGCAGATCCTCGCCTTCATCACCGTCGGCATCAGCTTCCTGTTCCGTCCGCTCGGCGCGTTCCTGGCCGGCCACCTCGGCGACAAGTACGGCCGGCGACTGGTGCTCATGCTGACCCTGATCCTCATGGGCGTCGCGACCACCCTGGTAGGCCTTCTGCCGACGTTCGAGATGATCGGCATGGCCGCGCCCGTCCTGCTGATCCTGCTGCGGATCCTCCAGGGCATCTCGGCCGGCGGTGAGTGGGGCGGTGCGGTGCTGATGGCCGTCGAGCACGCCCCGCGGGCCCGGCGAGGGATCTTCGGCGCTTCCCCGCAGATGGGCGTTCCGCTCGGCCTCCTGCTCGCCTCGGCGGTGCTGGCGATCGTCGCCCTTCCCGGGCAGGAGTGGTTCCTGGCGTGGGGCTGGCGCATCCCGTTCCTGCTCAGCGTCGTCCTGATCCTGATCGGCTACTACGTGCGGCGCCGTGTCGAGGAGAGCCCGGTCTTCACGGAGCTGGCCGAGCGCAAGGAGCAGACCCGGATGCCCATCGTGCAGCTGTTCCGCAAGCACACGCCGCTGGTGATCATCGCGGCCCTCGTCTTCGCGGGCAACAACGCGGTCGGCTACATGACGACGGGCGGCTACGTGCAGCGGTACGCGACCGATCCGGCCGGTCCGGTCGGGCTGCAGACCTCTGACGTGCTGTGGGCGGTGACCGTCTCGGCGGTGTCCTGGCTCCTGTTCACGGCGGTGGGCGGCTGGATGGCCGATCGGCTCGGACGACGCAACACGTACATCGTGGGCTGGATCCTGCAGCTCGTCGGCGTCGTCGCCCTCTTCCCGCTGGTGAACACGGGCAACGTCGTGATGCTCGGCCTCGGGCTCGTCATCCTCACGATCGGCCTCGGGCTGACCTACGGCCCGCAGGCGGCGCTGTACACCGAGCTGTTCCCGGCATCCATCCGCTTCTCCGGCGTCTCGATCTCGTACGCGATCGGCGCGATCGCGGGCGGCGCGTTCGCCCCGACGATCGCGCAGTGGATCGTCCAGGTGACCGGGTCCACCGCCGGGGTGACCTGGTACCTCGCCGGCATGACCCTGATCGGCCTCGCCGCCACTCTGCTGCTGCGCGACCGCAGCGGCATCCCGCTCGGTCCTGACCACGAGCAGGAGCAGGCGGTCAGCCCGATCTACGGCCTCGCCAAGGCCTGAACCGTTTCCCGGGGCGGATGCTGCGGCATCCGCCCCGCAGAAGGAGATCCCATGCAGTTCCACCACCACGGCTACGTCTCGCAGGACCCCCGGGTGCTGCCGGCCTCCGGGACGGGCGTCGACCGCCCGACCGATCTGCCGGACGAGGTCGACGTGCTGATCGTCGGGTCGGGGCCTGCCGGCATGCTGCTGGCCGCGCAGATGTCCCAGTTCCCGGAGGTCACGACGCGCATCATCGAGAAGCGCGAAGGGCGCCTCGAGCTCGGCCAGGCTGATGGCATCCAGCCGCGCAGCGTCGAGACGTTCCAGGCGTTCGGGTTCGCCGAGCGCATCATCGCCGAGGCGTACAACATCGGGTGGATGAACTTCTGGGGACCGGACCCGGAGAACCCGCGGAACATCCGGCGCACCTCGCGCACGGCCGACTACGCCTACGACATCTGCGAGTTCCCGCACCTGATCGTGAATCAGGCGCGGGTGCTGGACTACTTCGCCGAGGCGGCCGCGCATGGGCCGGCACGGATCGTGCCCGACTACGGCGTCGAGTTCGCGGGCCTCGTCGTCCACGAGGACGGGGACTTCCCGGTCGAGGTGAACCTGAAGGACGCCGAGGGCGAGCGCACGGTGCGGGCGAAGTTCGTGGTCGGCTGCGACGGGGCGCGCAGCGGGGTGCGCGATGCGATCGGCCGAAAGCACGTCGGGGGTGTCTCGGCGCATGCCTGGGGCGTCATGGACGTGCTGGTGAACACGGACTTCCCGGACTGGCGCACCAAGTGCGCGATCAACGCCGAGGCCGGGAACATCCTGCACATCCCGCGTGAGGGCGGGTACCTCAGCCGGATGTACATCGACCTGGGCGAAGTGCCGGAGGACGATCAGCACCGCGTGCGCCAGACCCCGATCGAGACGATCATCGCCAAGGCCAACGAGATCCTGCATCCCTACACGCTCGACGTGAGGGAGGTCGCATGGCACAGCGTCTACGAGGTCGGCCATCGCGTCACGGACGGTTTCGACGACGTGATCGACGGATCCGGACGGACGCCGAGGGTCTTCCTGACCGGAGACGCGTGCCACACCCACAGCGCGAAGGCCGGGCAGGGGATGAACGTGTCGATGCAGGACGGGTTCAACCTGGGCTGGAAGCTGGGCGCGGTGCTGACGGGGCGCTCGCCCGAGTCGCTGCTGGCCACTTACGGCGCCGAGCGGCGACCGGTGGCGCAGCAGCTGATCGACTTCGACCGGGAATGGTCGTCGCTGATGGCGCGCAAGCCGGAGGAGATCTCCGACCCGAACGACCTCGCCACGTATTACCTCGCGACCGCGGAGTTCCCGTCGGGGTTCATGACGCAGTACACCGAATCGATGATCACCGGCTCCGATGCGCACCAGACGCTCGCAGCCGGGTTCCCTCTGGGCAAGCGCTTCACGTCGGCAGAGGTGGTCCGGGTCGCGGACGGCAACGTGGTCCATCTGGGCCACCACGCGAGGGCCGACGGCCGGTGGCGGGTCTACGCGTTCGGCGACCGGGATGGGACGGCGCTGTCGGCCTGGGCGCTGTCGGCGGCGGAGGTCTTCGCCCGCTTCACCCCGTCGGATGCCGACGTCGACGCGGTCTTCGACGTGAAGGCCGTGCATCAGCAGCCCTTCGAAGAGCTCGAGGTCACGACGATGCCCGAGCTGTTCCGGCCCCGGACCGGGCCGCTGGGACTGGCGGACTGGGAGAAGGCCTATGCCGCAGGGCCGTCGAAGTGGACGCAGACGGACATCTTCGAGGCGCGCGAGCTTTCTCGGGACGGGGTCGTCGTCGTGGTACGGCCGGATCAGTATGTGGCCGCGATCCTGCCTCTGGAGGGCGTGGACGAGTTGGCCGCGTTCCTGGAGGGGGCTTTCCTGCCCGCGTCCTGATCGCGCCGGCGGATCCGGGCTGATCGTGCAGGTACCCTCTGCCGGCCGGGTCGAAAGGGGTGGTGCGTGTCGTCGGGCCGCTCTAGCTTGGACTCGGGCGGGAGACTCCCGCCGTGGAGGTGTGGGCGATGGACTGGAAGATCGAGCTGATCTTCGTGCCGGTGAGCGACGTCGACCGGGCGAAGGACTTCTATGTCAGGATCGGCTTCAACGCCGATCACGATCAGACGCCGTACGAGGGCCTGCGGTTCGTGCAGATGACTCCGCCGGGGTCGGCCTGCTCGATCGCCTTCGGCACGGGCCTCGGCGAGGGGATGGAGCCGGGACAGCAGAACTCGATCCAGGTCGTCGTGCCGGATGCGGACGCGGCTCTCGCTCAGCTGCGCGAGGTCGGCGTCGAGGCGCAGGGCGTCGATGAGCAGGCCTGGGGACGTTTCGTCACGTTCGACGATCCCGACGGGAACACCTGGACCCTCCAGGAGCTGCCGGACTACTCGGCCGCGAACCAGGCCTGAGGCGTGCGGGTGGCAGGCCGGCGGCCGGCGTGATGTCTCCGGAGCAGGCGGAGCTCGTCGCTCGGCTGCGAGCGGTGTTCGGTGATGAGCCGGTCGTCCGAGAGGTGTCGATGTTCGGCGGCCGCGCGTTCATGGTGAACGAGAAGATGGCGGTGGGGGCTCTCAAGAGGGGTGATCTCCTCGTGCGGGTCACAGCCGACCGGCACGAGGAGCTGCTCCGGATTCCCGGAGCGACGCAGGCGGAGATGGGCGCAGGACGCGACATGGGGCCGGGGTGGATCGAGGTCGCGGCGTCCGCCGTCGCCGAGGATGCCGGTCTGCGTTTCTGGACAGGCGTCGCGATGGAGCACAACCGGACGGTGACGGGCGGCGCGGTCTAGCGAATCCGGCGACCTCACCCGCCCACCCAGGCCGGCAGCGAGGCTCGGGGCGTTCGCCACTCTTGATGCGGATCCCACCATGCCGGACCGCGGATCTGGGGCGTGCCTCCCACCATGCGGATGCTCCATCCGGAGTGGTCGATCGTGCGGTGATGCCACCAGCAGAGCGGCACCCCGTTGTCGGTGTGGGTGGGTCCGCCGCGTGCATGCTCGACGACATGGTGGATCTCGCACCAGGAAGCGGGAACGTGACACCCCGGGATGAGGCATTCCTTGTCGCGGAGCACGATCGCGCGGCGCTGGTGGACGGTGAAGACCCGATCCGTCGTGCTGATTCCGACGATGCGGCCCTCGTGGAACAGGACGCGCTGGATCGTCGCCGAACACGCGGCATGGGCGGCGACCGACACCGGCACCGGCTCGTCGACGCCGGCGACGTGCGCCCACCCGGTGCCGCGGACGAAGTCCTCGGCATCCACCTGCACGACGAGCGTGGGCGCGGCCCCGCCGAGCGAGGGCATCTCGTCATGACGGGCGGCGATCCCGAGAGCGAAGGCGAGCGCGTCGTGCTGCTTCTGAGCGAGCGTGCGCGGATCGATCACGTTGCGCGGGTCCGAATTGAACTCGTCGTCCGCGAGGAGCTCGCCGTCGGAGTGCGCGCTGTCGTGGAAGGCCACGCCCAGATCGGGCGCGCCGTCGACCCTGGGGTTGTTCAGCGCGTCCAGGATAATTCTGAGCTGCCCGTAGACCTCTGGCATCAGCGCGCCGCGAAGCGTATAGACCCCGTCGCGCAGGCGCCCGATCGTGAGCGAGCGGTTCTGCGCCGCCTGCGCCTCGGTCGGAGCGGACCCGTCCGGATCCAGATAGGTTGCGATCAGGTGCGCGAACTGACGTAGATCGTCCGGCGTCGCGGGCGGCGCCGGGTTCGGGAACTCCCCGTCGTCCGACACCTCCTCCGCGGCGGCGTCGAGGCCCCGCGCGCAGGCGGCGAGCTCTGCGTCGGCACGCAGCCGGTCTCCGCCGCTGATGCGATCGCGAGTCCGATCGATCGGATCGATCGCCGCGATCAGCCCGGCGATTCCGATGACTCCGTCCAAGAGAGCCTCGCGCAGCGCAGGCCAGCGCGGTTCCAGCGGCGCGCCTGTGGTGAGCTCCACATCCCGATGCACGGCACCGGCCGACTTCACGATCCGGGCCGCGCCGGACGCGTCCACCCGCAGCACGCGCTGGAGCAGCTCGTTCATGTTCCGGCATCCGAACACCGCAGGGAACGTCGGAGCACCGGAACCGGCGGGCGACCGTCGACCGATGCGACCGTCTCGACCACCAGCGCCTCCACGCGGCGCTGAGCCTCGCCGGCCAGCCGGAGAACATCCATCTTCTCCGCATCCGACATCGCGTCCAGACCAGAGGAGCGCACGGCTTCCGCGATGGTGAGATCGAGGTCGGAGACGACCCGATCGAGAACTGCCGCGGTGCTGTTCATACCCCCATTCAACGCCGGGCCACCGACATTCGACCCGGCCGAGACCGGAGTTGTCCACAGCCTCCGGGCAGAAGGACGAAGACGGAGCCGTGTACAGTTCTGTGCCATGTCGAGTCCGGAATCAGACAGGTCAGGGGCTGCCGGTCGCACCGCCAGCCCCGTGAACCGCTGACACGACGCCCGCCCTCTGCGCGGGCGTGATCCGGCGACTCCCGCTGCAGGCGTGGTGACGAGAAGAACCTGTTCCCGATCTCTCACCTCGGAGTACTCGATGCCTTTCTCCCTCTACCTGCTCGCCCTGGCGGTCTTCGTCATGGGCACCTCGGAATTCATGCTCGCGGGGCTGATCTCCGCGATGGCGACCGATCTCGATGTGACCATCGGTGTCGCCGGATTGCTGGCCTCCGCCTTCGCCGTCGGGATGGTCGCCGGCGCCCCGCTGATGGCGGCGTTCGCCCGACGCTGGCCACCGCGGGTCGCGCTGCTCGTGTTCCTGTGCGCGTTCGCGGGCTGCCATGCGATCGGCGCGATGACGTCCGCGTTTCCCGTCCTGCTCGTCACCCGCACCGTCAGCGCGCTGGCGAGCGCCGGCTTCCTCGCTGTTGCGCTGAGCACCGCCACCAGCCTGGTGCCCGGTGACAGGAAAGGACGTGCTCTGTCGGTCCTGCTCTCGGGCACGACGATAGCCACTGTCGCCGGCGTCCCCGCCGGTGCCCTGCTGGGCGACATGGCGGGCTGGCGGGCGACGTTCTGGGTGATCGCGATCCTGTGCGTTCCCGCCGCTCTCGGCGTCGTCAGTAGCATCCCGAGTCGCCCGCTCGGATCTGCGCCGGGTGCCCGCCCACCGGCTCTTCGCGACGAACTCCGCCTGTTGCTGGTGTCACCGCAGCTCATCCTCATGATGACGCTCGGCGCACTGATCAACGGCGGCACCTTCACGGCCCTGACGTTCCTGGCTCCACTCGTGACGGAGAACGCGGGACTCGCCGACGCATGGGTTCCGGTCGTGCTCGTGATGTTCGGCATCGGGTCATTCCTCGGTGTCACGATCGCGGGTCGGCTGTCGGACCGCCGTCCAGGACTCGTGCTCGCTGTCGGCGGCCCCCTGCTGCTGTCGGGCTGGTGCGTTCTGGCGCTCACGTCGGCACATCCCGGCATCCTGATCGCCATGGTGCTCGTCCAAGGTCTTCTGTCCTTCGGCGTCGGGAGCACCGTCATCGCCCGAGTGCTGTACGCGGCCTCGGGTGCGCCGACGATGGGCGGCTCCTATGCCACGGCCGCGCTGAACCTCGGTGCCGCCGTCGGCCCTGCGCTCGGAGCGATCGCGCTCGCCATCGGAGGGGAACCGATCGCGCCCGTCTGGGTCGCGTGCGCCCTCGTCGCGATCGCCCTCGCGATCATGGCGCTGTCGCGGGCCGTGCTGACCGCCGTCGTCACGGCGACCGGATGAAGTCGTGATGCCCGTACGTCGCCGATCGCCGTGCGGGCATCACCTCCAGCCGTCCAGGGTGCTCAGCAGAACGCGCGACGCCTCCTCGGGGGCGTCCCACGTCACGATGTGACCGGCATCCGGGATCACGTGCTCGTCGATCCCTTCGGCCAGTGCCCAGCGCGGCATGGCAGTGGCGATGTTGCCGGTGCGGTCCGCGGCTCCCCGGACGAGAGCGAGTGGAACCGGACAGTGGTAGGCGGGATCCGGCTCGACGAACGAGACCGTCGCACGCCAGACGTCGAGGAACAGGCGCTTCGGCATCCGCGCGAAGGTCGCCTCGGTGCGGGCGATCGCGGAGGGGGAGACGGCCGAAGCCCGGGCCATGATCCCGGGTAGGGAACGCGCGGGCACCAGCGCGAGCGACGGCGCCGCGAGCCGAAGACCCCACCGCTCCCACCGGGTCAGAGGCCCCGCGTTCCACGTCGAGTCCAGGACGACCAGGCCCGCGGTCCGTTCCGTCCGCGTGCGCGCGAACGCCTGCACGAGGTTCCCTCCGAGCGAGTGCCCGACGAGGACGGCGCGCTCGACGCCGCATCGATCCAGCAGCGCCGTCAGATCGCCGAGGATGTCCGCAGCCGTGAACCGGGATGCCGCGGCGAGCGTCGATCGCCCGTGTCCCCGCAGATCCCAGGAGACGACACGGTAGCCGGCATCCACCAGCGCGGCAGCAGGTGCCTCGAACATCGTCCGGTCCATGCCGGCGCCGTGGCAGAGGACGACCGCCGGGCCGCCACCGCCCGAGTCCCAGAACGCGATGTGCGCGTCCGGGCGGGTCAGCCGGGACAGCGACGCGCTCATGCGTCAGCGATCACGGGCTCGTCCGCGAGTGCGAACAGCGCGTGCGGGGCGCCGGAGGGGAACAGCGGGCGGACTCCGTCGCGGAGCTCGGCGACCGGCACCCAGCGCACCGGGGAGCCCTCGTCCAGCACCTCCAGTTCGGCGTCCAGCGGCAGGGCATCCAAGTCGGCAGAGGCGACCGCGAAGATGTGTGCGATCTCGTGGCCGGGCTCGCCCTCGTAGGTGAAGAGGTTCTCGGACACGGCGAGCAGGGTCGAACCGTCGAGGGTCACGTCCAGCTCCTCCCTGAACTCGCGGTGCAGGGCTTCCTCCGCCCGTTCGCCGAACTCGATCCCTCCGCCGATCGCGCGATAGAAGTCCTGCCCGAGCGACCGGTCGCGACCGCACAGCACCAGGACGTGACCGTCCTTCACGGGCAGGCCGACACTGATGTTGCGGATCGCGGGCATCTGAGAACTCTAGGGTACGAGACGGCCTCGACGCCTCGATCCGCGCCCGCCTCGTGACACGCGTCACGTCCGATCGATGACATCTCCCTCCGGCGGTCCGCTCATCTCCTGGCCAGGCTGGAAGCATGCACACACTCAGTCCGGCGCCCGTCGCGTCCACCGGAACGTCGTCCCAACCGGCGATCGAGTTCACCGGCGTGCGCCGCCACTTCGGTCACGGCGATCGCCGTGTCCAGGCGGTCGACGATGTCACCCTCGCCATCGCGCGCGGTGAGGTCGTCGCTCTGCTCGGTCCGAACGGCGCGGGCAAGACCACGACGCTCGACATCCTGCTCGGCCTCTCCGAACCCAGCGAAGGGAGAGTCCGCGTGCTGGGGGAGCGTCCCCAGCATGCGGCATCGCGCGGCGCGATCGGGGCGGTCCTGCAGACCGGAGGACTGCTCTCGGACCTGACCGTGCGCGAGACCGTGAGCCTCATCGCCTCGCTGCACGGACCCGCGTCTCTCGCGCGGGTTCCCGAGGTGCTCGAGCGCGCTGACCTCGACGGGATCGCGCGGCGCCGGGTCGCGAAGTGCTCGGGAGGTGAGCAGCAGCGCATCCGATTCGCTCTCGCGCTGGTCGCCGACCCCGACATCCTCGTCCTGGACGAACCCACCGCCGGGATGGATGTGACCGCGCGGCGACACTTCTGGGACGTCATGCGCACGGATGCCGCAGCCGGCCGCACCATCCTCTTCGCCACGCACTACCTCGAAGAGGCCGAGCAGTTCGCGCACCGCACGGTAGTCATGCATCGCGGCCGGGTGGTCGCCGACGCACCGACCGCGCAGCTGCGCGCGGGTCTGGGTGCCCGACGCGTCTCGGCGACCCTGCCGACCGGAGCGGCGGATGCCGCAGACGATCTCCTCGCGATGCTGAACGCGCACGAAGGAGTCACTGACCTGCGCCGGGAGGCCGATCGCGTGAGCCTGCTCGCCGTGGACTCCGACAGCGTGGCCTCCGCCCTGCTGGATGCCGGTGCCCGCGACCTGGAGATCGCCGCTCCGACCCTGGAAACCGCCTTCACCGCTCTGACGGAGGACTGAACGATGATCTCGTCGACCATGCTGCGCATCGAGGCCGTCCGCCAACTGCGCAATCCGTACACGCTCGCCTTCACCCTGACGATGCCGGTCGTCATGTACCTGCTGTTCGGGGCGAGCGCCGCCTACGGCGGCCAGCCCGCCGGGCACGGCAACGTCTCGTTCTACGTCATGGTGTCCATGGCGGCGTATGGCACCGCCGTGGCGATGAGCTCGCTGACCTCGCTCGCCGCGGTCGAGGCGAAGCAGGGCTGGGGGCGTCAGCTCGCCATGACCCCGCTCAGCACGGCCGGATACGCCGCGACCAAGCTGGTCACGGCCGTGGGGTTCGCCGCGCTGGCCCTGATCGCCGTGTTCACTGCCGGCCTGATCACCGGAGCCGAAGCCGAGGACGCCTGGCGCTGGGTCGCGTCGGCGGGGATCATCCTCGGAGCGGGGCTCATGTATGGCCTGTACGGGCTGGGCGTCGGCCTGTTCTTCACCTCCGACACGGCCGCGGCGCTGGCCTCGATCTCGCTGACCTTCTTCGCGTTCTTCGGGAACGTGTTCATGCCGCTGGACGGGGTGATGCTCGACATCGCCCGGTTCACGCCGCTGTACGGCTACGTCGCACTGTGCCGGTGGCCGCTCACGGACGGCATGCTGACCACGGGGCAGACCGACCCCCTGTGGGCGGTGCTGCTGAACATCGCCGTGTGGCTGGTCGTGTTCTCGCTGCTGGTGTTCGCCGGGGCGCGGCGGGCGCGTTCGCGCCGGTAGTCCGGGCGGGCCGGGCGTGGCAAGGTGGGGGAGATGAGGACGCACACCCGGCGCACCGCGCAGAAGCCGTGGGAGCGGTTCGCGTCGGTGATGGCCCTCATCTGGCTGGTCTTCCTCATCTATCCGATGGTGGGCCTGGTGCGCTCGGAGGCCGCGACGGCGTGGGTCGTCCTCGGGTGGACCGCGCTCGTCCTGTTCGTCGTGCTGTACGTGGTCGGGGCGATCCGCGGCATGCGCAGCGATGCGCCGATCGGGTCGCCGCGCGGACCGGGTCCCTGGCTGTTCTTCGCCGGGCTGATCTGCTGCGCACTGCTCTGCGCTCCGGCGGTGGGGGGAACGGCGCTGAGCTTCCTGCCGTTCATCATGTCCTTCGCCTCGTACGGCCTCACCCGTGCGTGGCACTGGATCGCGATCGCCGCAGCGCTGATCATCGCTGCTCTGTTCGTCCTGCTCGCCCCCGGCGGTGTCGGATACGTCACGCTGCTCATCATCATCGCGCTGCTCGCGGTGGTGAACACGGTGTCGACGACGCTGATCACCCGGTCGGCCGAGGCCGAACGGCTGGGCCTCGAACTGGCCACGAGCACGGGGCGCGAAGCCGTGGCGCGCGACGTGCACGATCTGATCGGACATTCGCTGACGGTCGTGCGACTCAAGGCGCAGCTCGCCCGCCGGCTGATCGACTCCGACCCGGAGCGCGCCAGAGCCGAGCTTGCCGACATCGAGTCCCTCACAGCCGAGGCGATCGCCGGGGTGCGCGCGACCGTGTCCGGTGCACGGACGGTCACGCTCGACGAGCAGCTGGCGGCCAGCGGCGACGCGCTGCGGGCCGCGGGGGTCGAGCTCGCGGTCGACGGCGACCCCGCAGCCCTGTCGCCGGCGCAGGCGCTGACCGCCACCTGGATTCTGCGCGAGGCGACGACGAACGTGCTGCGCCACGCCGAGGCATCCCTGGTGCGCGTGCAGGTCGGGCCGGGACGGCTGTCCATCGCGGACGACGGCCGCGGGCGGAGCGATCAGGAGGGCAACGGCGTGCGTGGCATGCGCGAGCGCGCGGCCGCCGCCGGTGCGCGCTTCCGGATCGACGACGAGGACTCCGGCGGAACCCTCGTGGAGGTGATGTGGTGAGCGAAAGCATCCGCGTGGTGATCGCCGACGATCAGGCGCTCGTACGAGGCGCGCTCGCCGCGCTGCTGGAGCTCGAAGGCGACCTCGAGGTGGTCGGCTCCGCGGCGGACGGCGAAGCGGCGGTGAGCCTGGTGCGCGAGACGGCACCCGATGTCTGCCTGATGGACATCCAGATGCCGGGGACGGACGGCATCGACGCGACCCGGCGGATCCGCGCGGCGAGCGAGGCGACGAAGGTGCTCATCGTCACGACTTTCGCGCCCCGGCTATCTGCGTCAGGCTCTGGATGCCGGAGCCAGCGGCTTCGTCGTGAAGGACACTCCGGCGGAGCAGCTCGCCGACGCGGTGCGCCGCGTCCACGCAGGGAACCGCGTCGTCGATCCGGCGCTGGCCGAGGAGAGCCTGTTCAGCGGAGCGAATCCGCTCAGCGAGCGGGAGCGCCAGGTGCTGAGACTCGCCGCCGACGGCCGGTCTGCGGCCGCCGTGGCATCCGAGGTGTTCCTCTCCGCGGGGACCGTGCGCAACCACCTGTCGTCCGCGATCGGCAAGACCGGAGCCGCGAATCGCGCTCAGGCCGTGCGCATCGCGCAGGACAAGGGGTGGATCTGACGGGGAGCACCCCGGTCAGGAGTTCACACGGATGATCTCCTCCTGGTACGGCGCGATCACGTCGCCCGAGATGCGCAGATCCAGGAGGAGGAAACGGCGTGCGGAGGAATCCTCTGCGGCCCAGGATCCGAGCCTGTCCAGATCGGCGAGGGTGCGGACGACGACGCCCTCGGCCCCCACCGCGGAGGCGAACGCGGCGAAGTCGACCTCGGGGATGCGCATCGGCTCCTCGGCCAGCCCCTTCAGACCGTACAGATTGACCTCCGCACCGTAGGCCGCGTCGTTCCAGACCACGGCGCATCCGCGCCCGCCGGCCGTCCGGACGGCGGATTCGAGGTCGGCGACGGCCATGAGCCCGCCGCCGTCCCCCGTGGTCAGGACGATCGTCGCCTCCGGACGGGCGCGTGCCGCGCCGACGACGCTGGGCCAGCCCTGGCCGATGGCCTGGAAGGCCGTGCCGACCATCATCATGCGATCGGGAGACGCCACCGGCCAGTACATGTTCGCCCAGCCGATGAAGTGACCGCCGTCGGACACCACGATCCGGTCCGCGGGCAGCAGCTCGGCGATCCGGCGGGCGGCCGAACGGGGGTCGAGGCGTCCGTCCGGCGCCTGTTCATCGCCAGGAGCATAGGCGCGCGCGGCCGCGACGTCGACCGACTCCCGCCACGGCGTGCGTCGAACTCCTGCAGAATCGCGTCTCGCGGCATCCGCGGAGCCGGAAGTGTCGGAATCGCCGGAGTCCGGCACGGCCCCGGCCCCGGCCCCGGCCCCGGAATCCGACGCCGCGGTCACCCGCGTCACGAGCTCCTCGGCGACGAGTCGCGCGTCGCCGCGGACGAAACCTCCGACATGAGCGTGCGTCGCCGACGCGGACACGTCCACCTGGTACACCCGCGTCCCGGGAGCGAACAGGGCACCGAAGCGCATCGTGAACTGGTTCAGCGATGCGCCGAAGACCACCGCGACGTCGGCACGGCGAACGAGCTCCATCGCGCCCTCCGCCCCGAAACCCCCGGTGACTCCGAGGTCGTACTCCGCGCGCAGGAAGACGCCGCGACCGAGCGCCGTGGATGCTGTGAGAGCGCCTGCCGCGTCGGCCAGGCGTCCCAGGGCGTCTCCGGCACCGGCCAGCCACGCGCCGCGTCCGGCGAGCAGGAACGGGCGCTCGGCGCACGCCAGGGCCGACGCGATCTCGTCCAGCATCCCTTCGGCGAACGGCCCGGCCGGCGCCATCGGTGCCGGCAGTCGCAGCGTCGCCGCGCGCTCGGCCGTGTCCTCGTCGGCCTCCAGCGCCGCCACATCGTACGGGATCGCCAGGACGACCGGCACCCGATAGGTGAGGGCGTGCTCGATCGCGATGATCGTGGTCGCCGAGGCATCCGCTCTTCCGACCGTGTAGGTCCGCGCGCCGACCGCGGAGGCGAGCGCGATCTGGTCCACGTCCCACGGACGCGGGCCTGAGGTCGGCTCGTCACCGACCACGAGCACCAGCGGGATGCGCGCCTGCACCGATTCGGCCAGGGCCGTCAGGGTGTTCGTGAAGCCCGCGCCGTAGGTCGCCGTCCCGGCCGCGATCCGCCCGGATGCGCGGTAGTGCGCGTCGGCGGCGACCACGGCGCCCTGCTCGTGCCGGACCGCCGTGAACGACGCGGCGGTCTGCGTCTCGATGGCATCCAGGAAGTAGGCGTTGCCGTTGCCCATCACGCCGAACACGGCATCGACGTGCTGGGCGAGGGTGCGGGCGACATGGGCGGACACGGTGGGCATGCGAGAGCCTTTCGACACGGACGGAGGAGGGTTTCCGTATGTGTCTCGCCCCGCCGCGTCGTCGCCGCGGGCTTCGTGCCCCTTTTTCGGGCACCGGCGTCGGATGCCGGACAGGACACATTCTAGAGTGGATGCCGTGACTGATGCAGCGAACGAGCGCGAGACCCTCACCTGGGACGGATTCGGCGAGGCGACGCGGGATCTCGCGCGCCGGATCCTCGACAGCGGGTTCGTCCCCGAGGTCGTCGTCGCGATCGCCCGCGGCGGACTGCTGCCCGCCGGCGCCATCGCTTACGGACTCGGCGCGAAGAACTGCGGGGCGATCAACGTGGAGTTCTACACCGGGGTCGGCACCGTCCTCGAAAATCCCGAGGTGCTGCCGCCCGAGCTGGACATGGCCTACCTCGACGGGCGGCGCGTCCTGCTCGTGGACGACGTCGCGGACTCGGGGCGGACGCTGGCGCTCGCCGCGCATCTGCTGGAGGACATCGGCGCCGAGGTGCGCTCGGTCACGATCTACACCAAGCCCTCGACGATCATCCAGCCGGACTACGCCTGGAAGGACACCGACCTCTGGATCGACTTCCCGTGGTCGTACAAGGGCACCGTGCGCGAAGAGGACCAGGGACTTCCGCCGACCGCCTGACGTCACCGGGGCCCGGCAGGCTCTATCGTGAGGGCATGCAGACTGCGGAGACCTCGCGCGTGAACGACTGGCTGGGCCGTTTCGTCCGGCGCCCCGGAGAGACGACGATCTCGATCGAGGCCGTCGCGCTGCTCATCGGAGCGGCGTTCTTCGTACTGGCATTCCTCATCTCGTTCGTCGTCTTCTGGGGGCGCACGCTCGAGATCACCGGGCCGGGATCGATCGGAAACTACGCCTCGATCGGCGGCGCCGTCGTCGCGGTTCTCGCCGTCGCGCTCGCGCGGCTGGGCGTGCGCGAACGAGGGGAGCGTCCGGTGCTGCGCCCGGACGGGCTCGCCCTGCCGGACGCCCACGTGCGGTGGTATGAGAGCGCGGCGATCGCGCTCGCGTTCGCGGCGACCGCTCTGCTGGGCTGGGAGGGGATCGCCGTGCTCCTGTCGCAGAGCTTCACGGGGGCGCCCGTGTTCGCCTTCCCCGGGGCGATCCTCGTCGCCGTGGCGTTCGCCCTGACCGCTTACATCTGCTACCTCAGCGCGGCGACCCTGACGCCGTTGTCGCTCTCGCTCGTGCTCGCGGTGTTCCTCGTCGTCGGTGCGTTCGCCAGCATGCTGACGGCGACGGATCCGCTGTGGTGGCAGGACAACCTTTCGGCGCTCGGCATGGCCAGCAACGCCTCGGCCTGGATCTTCAACGGGACGCTCATCATCGCCGGGATCATCGTCACGACGATCGCCCGCTACGCGACGGCGGGTCTGCCGGTCGACACGGAGAAGGCTCGCCGCGGTCGGCGCTTCGTGCGCATCGGGCTGGTGCTGATCGGGCTGTTCCTGGCGTGTGTCGGCATCTTCCCCGTCGACGCGTTCTTCCTGCTGCACAACACCGTCGCCACGGGCATGGCGGTCGCGTTCGCGGCGCTCGTGATCGGACTGCCCTGGCTGCTGCCGACCATCTCCCGCGTGTTCGTGGTCCTCGGGTACGTGTACGTCGGTGTGATCGTGCTGCTCGGCGTGTTCTTCGCGACCGGCTACTACAACCTCACCGCGGTCGAGCTGATCGCGGCGGTGCTCATCTTCAGCTGGATCATCGTGTTCCTGCGCACGGCGAGCGTCGGCGTGCCCGTGGTCGCTTCCGGCGAGGCGTGACGGTTCAGCGCAGCTGCCTGGTGGCCTCGTGCGTGCGTCGCAGGGCGTCGACGGTGTCCCCGTAGCGGCGCTGTGCGACGCCGAGGAAGAGGCAGTCGACCACAGCGAGCTGAGCGATCCTGCTCACCATCGCGCCGGCACGGAAAGCGGGTTCGCGCACCGCGGTGTACAGGACGTGCTCGACGGCTCCCGCGAAGCGCGAGTCCCGGGCGGATGTGACGCCGATGGTCGTGGCGCCGGCGGCGCGGGCGGTCTCGATGAAGCGCAGCGTCTCGACGGTCGAGCCCAGGTGCGAGAAGCCCATCGCCACTGTCGCGGCGTTCGAGAGCGCGGCGGAGCTGACGGCCTCGTGCGCGTCGGAGAGGACGAGGGCATTGCGCCCGACGCGCAGCAGCTTGTGTCCGAGGTCGGCCGCGGTGAAGTGGCTGGCTCCGATCCCGAACAGCAGGATGCGGTCGGCGGCGTCGATCGCGCCGACGGCGGCGGCGAGGGCGTCGAAGTCCAGCGCGGCGATGGTCTCCTCGATCGCCAGCACCTCGAGCGATGCCATGGTGGCGGCGATCTCGGGCAGCGAGTCGTCCGCACCGATCTCGGAGCCGAAGCCGTTGCGCTGTCCGAACTGCGCCGACTCCCGGCCGATCTCCGAAGCGAGCGAGATGCGCAGCTCGGCGTAGCCGGTCACCCCGACGGCGCGACAGAACCTCACGACGGAGGCGACGGACGTGCCGCAGCGCTCGGCGAGCTCGGTGATCGACAGGCGCGTGATGAGCGCCGGGTCCCGGCGGATCTCCTCTGCGATGCGCTGAAGGGCGGGGGACAGCGCGGGCGCCGTCGCGTCGATGCGCGTCTGGATGCTCATGCGTCTCCTCGGAAGAGCCGAAAGTTCATTACACCTCGTTGTTCGGAACTGTAGACTATTTTCATGCGTGCAGCGGCCATCGATCTCGGAAAGACCCGGTGCCGGTTCGTCGTCTCCGACGCCGCGGCTCCGGTCCGACGCGACGGCCCGGGGGCTCCCGGACTGGCGGCTCCCGGGGGAGTGGATGCCGCCCTGGAAGCCATTGTGCCCCTGCTGGACGCCGCAGCGCACGCGATCGACGTGCTGGGCGTCGGCGCGGCGGGCGCGTGGGCAGCTCCGGAGGCCGCCCGGCAGTTCGCGGGCGAGCTCGCCGTGCGCACCTCGGCGCGGGTCGCGGTGGCATCCGACGTCGTGACGGCCCATGCCGGTGCGCTGGTCGGATCGCCCGGAGTTCTCCTCATCGCCGGCACCGGTGCGGCCGCGCTCGGGGTGGATGCCCGGGGCGTCCGACTCGTGGACGGCTGGGGCCCTGAGCTGGGCGACCTCGGCAGCGGCTCGTGGCTGGGGCGGGAGGGGATCCGTGCGGTCCTGCGCGCCGGCGCCGGACTCGGCCCCGCCACCGCGTTGTCCGCCGCGCTCGATGCGCACATTGCCCCGTCACCTGACGTGCACGCGTGGCTCGCCGGTGGCGGGCCGGCCGCGCGGCACCTCGCGACCTTCGCGCCCGTCGTGCTGGACGCCGCTGCCGACGGCGACGACGCAGCGGCAGGGATCGCCGCCGAGGCCGTGCGGCTGCTCACGGCCTCCGCCGCGGCGGCGGCCGGCGCCGATTCCCGCGTCGCCCTGCACGGCGGCCTGACGGACCATGTCTGGTTCCGGACCGCCCTCGAAACCGCCCTCGTCTCCGCGAGCCGCACGGTCGTGCCGGCGCGCGGAGACGCCCTCGACGGCGCGCTGCTGCTGGCCGCGCGCACCGACCTGCCCCACGAAAGGTATGTGCATCGTGCAGGATGACTCCTCCCGCTTCGCCGAACTGCTCGCCGAGCTGTCCGGACTCACGACCGAGGCGCAGACCGCGGAGCGCGGCGATCTCGATCTGCTCAGCACGATCGAGCTCGTCCGCGCCATGAACGCCGAGGACCGTCGCGTCCCGGAGGCCGTCGCCGCGCAGGCTGAGCCGATCGCTGCAGCGGTCGACGGCATCACAGAGCGCTTTCGCCGCGGCGGGCGCCTGATCTACATCGGCGCGGGCACGGCGGGGCGCATCGGCGTGCTGGACGCCAGCGAATGCCCGCCGACGTTCGGCACCGACCCCGCCATGGTGGTCGGCGTGATCGCCGGCGGCGAGAAGGCGATCCGCTCGGCCGTGGAGGATGCCGAGGACGACGAGGACGCCGCGATCGCCGACCTCGACCGGCTGTCGCTGTCCGCGGACGACACGGTCGTCGGCATCTCGGCATCCGGGCGCACGCCGTACGTGGTCAGCGGGCTCGTGCACGCGCGGGAGACCGGAGCGCTCACGGTCGCGATCGCCGCGAACGCGGGCTCCGCGATCGGATCGGCCGCCGAGATCGCGATCGAGGTCGTCACCGGGCCGGAATTCATCTCGGGATCGACGCGGTTGAAGTCCGGCACGGCGCAGAAGCTGGTCGTCAACATGCTGACGACGCTGTCGATGATCAAGCTCGGCAAGACCTACCGAGGCGTCATGGTGGACCTGGTCGCCACGAACGAGAAGCTGCGCGTGCGCAGCGTCCGCACCGTGTCACAGCTGGCCGGCGCGAGTGTGGAGGAGGCCTCCGCGGCGCTGCGCGCCGCCGACGGCTCCGTCAAGCTCGCGCTGCTGATGCTGGCGACCGGGGCGGATGCCGCGTCCGGCGCCGCCGCGCTGGAGGCGTCCGGCGGTTGCCTGCGGGACGCGATCAGCGCGCTGAGCTGAGGCGGCGGCGGCTCAGGACGCCGGTGCGCGTCGCTCGAGCACCGCGTGAGCGGCGCCCAGATCGAGATCCGCGATCCGCACCGCCTGCCCGGTGGCCAGCGAACGGTTCCCGGCGAGGCCGACGGCCATGCTGCGCACGCCGTCCGTCCAGTCCGCCGTGCGTCCGAGCGGATCGTCCTCGACTCCGACGAAGACATCCCGCAGCAGCATGGCGTCGCCCCCGCCGTGCCCGCCTTCGCCGTCCGGGATCGCGACTTCGCGCGCCGGCGCGAAGTGCTGCTGCACGACGAGCCGCTCCGACACCGGGCGCGCGGTGTCGTCGACGACGAGGTCGGGGCGAGCGCTCGGGTCGACGACGGTCCGGCCCTCCTCGTCGACGAGCACCGATCCGCGTTCGACGACCGTGAGCTCAGCCCGTCCCCGCGTCCCGTTGACCGCGACGGTGTACCCCTCCCAGGGTGCATGCGCGTTCAGGGAGTACGACAGCGTGCTGCCACGGGCGTAGTCAACGACGAGGGACAGGTTGTCCTCGATCGTGATGCCCTCGTCGAACACGTCGCGATCGCGCAGGTAGCCGTCGAATTCCTCCTGTTCGAGATACAGGCCGCGCCAGACCGGATCGGTGCGCAGGTCCAGGCTGAACCGGTCGCGCAGCGGGGAGTCGGTGGTGCCGCGCTCCGGGCGGGGGCCGAGGCCCCGCCACCGGGCGTTCTCGGCTCCGTAGAACCGCAGTCCTCCCGAGGCGAAGACGCGCGTCGGGGTGTCGTCGATCCACCAGTTCACGAGGTCGAAGTGGTGGCTCGCCTTGTGGATCAGCAGCCCTCCCGACCGGTCCTTGTGGCGGTGCCAGCGTCGGAAGTAGTCCGCGCCGTGACCGGTGTCGAGCACCCATTCGAAGTGCACGCTCGTCACCTCGCCGATCTCGCCGGACGAGATCACCTGCTTCAGGGCGCTGTTGCGCGGAGAGTAGCGGTAGTTGAACGTCAGGGTGACACCGCGACCGGTGCGCCGGACCGCGTCGGTGATCCGGCGCACGCCCTCTTCGGTGGTCGTCAGCGGCTTCTCGACGACGACGTCGGCACCGGCGTCGACCGCCTCGACGATCAGATCCGCATGCGTCGAGTCCGGCGTCGTGATGATGACGCGCTGGACGTCCTGCTCGGCGACGACCGACGCGAGCCGCGACGGCGCGAAGCGTGCGGGATCGCCGAGCTCGGGATGCCGGGCCAGCGACCATTCGACACGGCCGGGGTTCGTGTCCGCCACGGCGACGAGCTCGGCCGCGTCCGCGTGCGGTCCCGCGATGGCCTCCAGATACATCTGGGCTCGGGAACCGGTGCCGACCAGGCCGTATCGATCCTTCTGCATGCGGGGTCCTTTCGACGGCGTCTCTGCGCCGGTCACTTGATGCCGCTGGTCGCGGCGCCTTTGATGAGGAATCGCTGTCCGAACAGGAACACGAGGAACAGCGGGACCAGCGACACGACGCTCATCGCGAACATCGAGCCGTAGTCCGAGCTGGACTGCGCGTCCAGGAAGCCCTTCAAGGCGAGGGATGCGGGGAACAGCTCCGGCAGCCGGAGGTAGATGAGCGGGCCGAAGAAGTCGCCCCAGGTCCAGATGAAGGTGAAGATCGCCGTGGTCGCCAGAGCGGGCACGATGAGCGGCAGCGTGATCTGGAAGTAGCTGCGGGCGTGCCCGGCTCCGTCGATGCGGGCCGCCTCGAACAGCTCCTTCGGAAGGCCCCGGATGAACTGCACCATGAGGAACACGAAGAAGGCCTCGGTCGCGAGGAACTTCGGCACGACCAGCGGAAGGAAGGTGTTCAGCCAGTCGAGTTCCTTGTAGATGATGAACTGCGGCACCAGCAGCACCTGGAACGGGAGCATGATCGACCCGAGCATCAGCGCGAACGCGAGGTTGCGGAATCGGAACTTCATGCGCGCGAAGGCGTAGGCGGCCATCGAGCAGGACACCAGGTTCCCGAGGATCGCGCCGAACGCGATGATCGCCGAGTTGAGCAGGAACAGCCCGAACGGATGCTGGAGGTCCTTCCAGCCGTTGACGTAGTTCTCGGTCGTGAGGTTCGTCGTGAAGATGCTGAGATCCCGGAAGATCTCGTCGTTCGGCTTGAGGCTGGAGGCGACGAGCCAGATCAGCGGGTACACCATCACGACGCACAGGACGATCAGCACGACGTGCTTCAGCATGGAGCGCCAACGGGCGTGACGCTGCCCCGGCCGACGGCGGGACACGGGCGCGGCGCCGGAAGGACGGACGAGGGTCTCGGTTTCAGTCGTCATAGAACACCCAGTACTTGGAGAGCCAGAAGTTGAAGGCGGTGAACGCGGCGATCACCACGAGCAGGAACCAGGCCATGGCCGAGGCATAGCCCATGTCCAGGTCGGTGAACGCCTCCTTGTACAGCAGGAGGGTGAAGAACATCGTCGAGTCGCTCGGTCCGCCCGTTCCGCCGGAGACGACGTATGCCTGGGTGAACGACTGGAACGCGAAGATGATCTGCAGCACGAGGTTGAAGAAGATCACCGGCGTCAGCAGCGGGAACGTGATCGACAGGAACTGACGGAGCCGGCCGGCGCCGTCCATGGATGCGGCTTCGTAGTACATCGCCGGGATCTGCCGGAGGCCCGCGAGGAAGATGACCAGCGGTGAGCCGAACGTCCAGACGTTCAGGACGATGAGGGTTCCGAGCGCGAAGTCCGGATGTCCGATCCACCCTGGGCCGTCGATTCCGAACCAGGCGAGGACGCCGTTGACGAGTCCGTCCTTGCCGAACACCTGACGCCACAGGATCGCGATGGCGACGGAGCCGCCCAGCAGAGAGGGGAGATAGAAGACCGAGCGATAGAACGACAGGCCCCGCAGGCCCTTGTCGAGGAGCACTGCCAGCGCCAGCGCCAGTGCAAGCTGCAACGGCACGCCGATCAGGACGTATTCGACGGTGACGCGGAACGAGTTCCAGAAGCGGGCGTCCGAGAACATCCGCACGAAGTTCTCGATGCCCGACCACGTCGGCGGCTGGAGCAGGTTGTAGTCGGTGAAGGACAGGTACAGGGATGCCACGATGGGGCCGATCGTGAGGCCCAGCATCCCGATCAGCCACGGCAGCAGGAATGCCACGGCGGCCTTGTTGTCGGGGAACTTCTCTCGGACGCGCGCGCCCGGCCCGCGTGTGCGGGTGAGGGTGCGCAGCTCGCCAAGACTGCTCATGCGACCTCCTTGTCAGCTTTCGCGATGCTTCTCCGCGTCATCCGGCTCGGATGCGATGCGAGAAAGCGGTTTCACGGTCAGGACGATTATTGGTGTCCAGGAATCCATCCGTCAAGTCCGTCATTCCGGCGTGTCGCCCGATCGCCGTCGGCGGTGGTGAAAGGTCTTCGTTGACAGGGTTCCGGTCCGATGCTAACTTTCGAGAAAGCGGTTTCACCGTTTTCTGATATCCATCCCTCCTGGCGGACATCGATGCCGCCCACAGCGAAAAGAGGCGCAATGACGCGTATCACCCGTACCCGCGTGATGACGTTCGGATCCATCGCCGCCGTGTCCGCCCTGGCGCTGAGCGGATGCTCCGGCGACGCGGGCTCCGCCGACGGCTTCGACCCGGACGAGGAGATCGAGCTCGAGATGTCCTGGTGGGGCGACGACGCGCGCGCCGCCCTGTTCGACGAGGTCATCGGCCTGTTCGAGGACGAGCACCCCAACATCACCGTCACCCAGACTCCGGTGGGATCGCCGGATGACCTCTTCAACCGCCTGGCCACGGACTTCGCCGGCGGAGGGGACACCGCGCCCGACGTGTTCGCGCTCGGGGGAGCGAAGCCGCAGGAGTACGGCGAACTCGGCGCGCTGCTGGACTTCGAGACGGTCGGGGAGTACGTGGACTCCTCGCAGTACCCGGACTTCTCGCTGACGAACTCGATCGTCGACGACACGCTGTACGGCCTGCCGACCGGGGGCAATGCGACCGCCGCGTTCGTCAACGCGGACATCTTCGAGGCGGCCGGAGTGGCCGTGCCGCAGGACGGCTGGACGTGGGACGATCTCATCGCCGCCGCCAACGAGATCGGCAGTGCCGGTCTGACCAACGAGGCGGGCCAGCCGGTCTACGGGATCGACATGAGGATCGCCGACATCATCGGCACCTATGCCGCGCAGGTCAGCGAGCTCGGCATGTACGACTGGGACGGTCAGCTCGGGGTCGATGCCGAGCAGATCGCAGGCATCTTCGAGATCGAGAAGGAGCTGTCGGACGGAGGCGGCATGCCGGATCCCTCCGTGGTCGCGTCCGGGGTCGCGCTTCCGCCGGACCAGCAGCTGTTCACGCTCGGGCAGGCGGGCATCACCTTCGGCTACAGCAATCTCATGAACGTCTACGGCGCCGCAGGAGACGTGCGGATCATGCTTCCGCCGACGTCGACGGACACGACCGGCGTCGCCCTGCTCCCGTCGGCGTTCTGGGCGATCAACGCCGCGACGCCCCACCCGGAGGCCGCGGCCATGCTCGTGGACTGGTTCCTCAACGAGCCCGCCGCCGCCGAGCTGATCCTCGACACCCGCGGAGTCCCGTTCAACCCGGAGACGCTGGCCGTGGTGACCCCGCTCCTCGAGGGGCCGAGCCAGGTCGCGGCCGAGTACGTCGACGTCGTGCTCGAAAGCGGGGTCGTCGCTCCGCCGCAGCCGTCCGGCGGCTCGATCATGAACGAGCTGTCGCAGCGCATGGAGGCCGATGTGCTCTTCGGTCGCGCGACACCAGCGCAGGCCGGCGAGCAGTGGGTCGCCGAACTCGGTGCGGCACTGGAGCAGTAACGGCGATGCAGACGATGACGGCCCGGGACGACGCCCTGCAGCGACTGCGAGAGGCGGACCCGATCGCCCGGGCCGGCATCGCCGGCTCTCCGCTCGCGGACGGCATCCGCACCGCCGAGGTCCGCTTCGCGGCCGTCGGCGGACCCCTCGAGGAGCGCTGGCACCGCGCGCTCGCCGAGCTGAGCGCCAGTATCGGCTCGACATCAGGGACCGAGCCCGTGCTCCTCGAGGGCGGTGTGTATCCCGGGACGTGGCTGGAGAGCACGGGGTCGATCAGCGCCGACGTGCTCCGGCACTGGGCCCCGGAGGTCGCCAGGGAGACGCTCCTGCAGTTCGCGGAGCACCAGCGCGACGACGGGCTCCTGCCCTACAAGGTGACCGCCGACGGCCCGGCGTTCAGCCAGATCCAGATCGTGACACCGCTCGCCCGCGTGGTGTGGCGTCACTATCTGGCCTCGGGGCGCGACCGTGGGTTCCTCCGGAGGATGTACGACGCCATGGTCCGGGGCGACCAGTGGCTGGCTCGCCATCGCGACACCCGCGGCACCGGCGCGGTCGAGGCGTTCTGCACGTTCGACACCGGACACGACCTCTCGCCCCGGTTCTGGTTCGCACCGGATCGCTGCCACCACGGCGATGCGCAGCAGTACGATCCCGATTCTGCGCTCCTGCCGTACATCGCGCCCGATCTCACCGCGAACGTCGCCTGTCAGCGCGCCTACCTCGGTCGCATCGCCGACGAGCTCGGCGAGGACGGGGAACGCTGGCGAGCGGCCGCACGCGAGAGCACGGCGGCTCTGTGGGAGCAGTGCTTTCACGCCGAGGACGGCCTGTTCTACGACCGCGACCGGAACGGGCGCAGCGTGCGGATCGCCTCGGACGTGCTGCTGCGGGTGCTGGCATGCGAGATCGGTGACGAGGCGTTCTTCGCGGAGAGCCTGGAGCGCTATCTGCTGAACACGCGGAAGTTCCTCGCACACTACGGCTTCACCTCGATCGCGATGGATGATCCGCGTTTCGACCGGGATGCGTCGCGCAATTCGTGGGGAGGGCCGGTCAACTTCCTGAGTCTGCTTCGCGCCCCCGACGCATTCGAGCACCATGGCCACGCGGCCGAGCTGGCGGCCGCGTCCGCCCCGGTACTGGCCGCCCTGGCCGCGGCGGACCGGTTCCCGCAGTGCCTGGACCCGTTCACCGGGGAGGCCGGGTTCACCACGCAGTACTCGCCGTCGATCCTCTGGTTCCTCGATGCGCTGGAGCGCTGGTCCGGGATCCGTGAAGCGGACGACGGCGACCTGTGGTTCTCCGGCGCCTCTCCGACGCGGCTCGGCCTCGGCGCCGCGGCCTCGGCGGTCGCGACAGCCCGTCGCACGGCAGGGGGATTCTGGGAGCTCGCCGCCGATGACGACCGGGTGGACGTGCATCGAGACGGCGAGCTCGCGTTCTCGTTCCCGCGCGGGTGGCGCGTCATCACCGATCCGTCCGGGGTGCCGTGGCGGATCGTCGGCCTCGGCTCCGCCCGCGTCGGCGGGGACCTCGTCATCGACGGCAGACGGACGCATCTCGACGCGGCGCCCGATGAGATCCTCGAGCTCCGGGACGGGCGGCTCGACGGTCGGCATGGCGTCGCGAGCATAGCGCCCGTCTTCGACTGATCGCACTCAGCCGCGCAGGCGGAGTCCGTCCGGCGTCTCGTCGAGAGGGAAGAACCGGGCGCGCTCATGCGGAGTCCGGTTGGGAGTGTGCAAGGCGAGGAGCAGTGTGCCCTCGGCATCACGGAAGATCATGCCGTGTCCTCCATCGGCCGGCCACAGGGCCGTCTCCGCCTGCATCCACGGGCCTCGGATGCCGCCGGAAGAGGACGTCGCGACTCCCAGCGCGTATCCGGACTCCCCGAAGCTGGACCACAGCATGAGCAACCGCCCGTCGGCCGTGCGATGCAGGGACGGGCCGTCCGTCACGTACACGAGCGGGAACTCCGGTCTCGGGATCGGCCGTGCCCACGCGGCGGCGGACGCGCGGAAGAGCAACTCGGGTTCGGAAGCGGGAGTCCGCAGATCCTCGCTCAACCGTACGGCGAGGATCTCGCCGTCGCCGACGTCCTTCCATTCGTGACAGAAGACGAGGTAGGGGACGCCGTCCTCGACGTGCAGGGTGCCGTCGAGGCATTCCCAGTCGTGCGGCGTGAGCGGCCCGTCGGACCAGGGCGTGTAGGGACCCTGTGGCGAGGAGGCGCGCAGGACCTGCGTGCCCCGGTGCCGGCCGGGTGCGGTGAAGGTCGCGAACAGGTAGTACGCGTCCTGGTATCGGTGGACCTCCGGCGCCCAGTACTGCGTCCGGGACCAGAAATCCGGGTCGGGGCGGAACGCGGGAAAGGGACCGGACCAGGTCTCCAGGTCCGCGCTCCAGTAGGCGTCGAAGCCGGTCGCCGGACCGTCCCAGATGTTCGGGTCGGTGCTGCCGAACAGCCAATGGCCGTCCCCCTCGCGCAGGACGAAGGGGTCGCGGATCTGGATGTCGTCGAGTCTCATCGGCGTCGTCCTCTCAGCGCCGGACGGGGCCGGTCGACTCGCGCAGTTCGAGCCGCGGCTGGAACATCACGTCGTGGTCCGGTGTCTCGCCGTCGATGAGCGAGCGCATGCGGTTCCACGCCAGAGCGCCGAGCGCCTCGTGCGGCACGGATGCCGTGGTGAGCGCCGGAGACATGAAGCGGGCGAAGGGGATGTCGTCGAATCCGGTGATGGAGATGTCCTCCGGTACGCGGATCCCCTTCTTCGTGAGTCCGTGCAGCAGTCCGATCGCGACGAGGTCGTTGAAGGCGAGCACGGCGGTCGCGCCGGTGCGCGTCACCGCGTCCACGGCATCGAGCCCGCTCTGGCTGTTGGCACCACCCGGTATGCGGTCGACCGTGAGGTCTCCGACGGAATTCCGGACGTCGTCGATGCCGCGCAGGCGATTCTCGTTAGCGGGACCCTCCGGACCTTCGACGTAGGCGAGGTGGCGGTGCCCCAGAGCGTGGAGATGGTGCGCGAGGCGTTCGAAGCCGGCCCGCGAGTCGACGGCCAGCGTCGGCGCGGAGGAAGCGGGGCTCGCGCGGTTGAGGACGACGACGGGGCCGAGCGTCGACGTCGCGGTGCCGAGGGCATCATCCGTCATCCGGGGTGCGCACAGCACCAGGGCGTCGCAGCGGTGGCGTATCTCCGCGGCCAGCACGGGTTCGTCCTCGGCGGACTCGGCCGAGTCGGCGACGAGCACCCGGTATCCGTCCTCGGCCGCGGCCTTGCTGAGACTCGTGAGCACGGCTTGGAACGTGGGGTTCGACAGGTCCGGCACGAGGAAGGCGATGGCGTTCGTCTGGCCCATGGCGAAGCTGCGCGCGAGGTGATTGGGGGAGTAGTCGAGTTCCCGAGCAGCGGCCCGCACGCGCTCCGCGATCTGCGGTTCGCCGAAGAACCGTCCGTTCATCACGCGGGAGACCGTCGCCGGCGACACCCCCGCCGCCTGCGCGACCGAGCTGATCGTCGTCGCACTCGATCGTCGAGCCACTGCGCCCGCCCCCTTCCCGCCGGCCGTCCGCCGGCCGCGTGCTTCCGGGGATCAGTGTAGCGCTGAAACCGCTTTCTCCGGCGCGAGGACGCGCCCAGGACCCCCTGCGCGCCTGCGATGTCCCCGGCATCCGCCATGATGGTGCCGTGATGACGCCAGCGAAGCTCCGCGCGGAGCGCCTGCGATCCCATCGACTGACTGCTCCCGCTCCGACCGTCGCCGACGCGGCTTCGCACCTGCTCGCCGTTCAGAGTCAGGAGTTCTGGGGCGGGCGCTGGGCGCTGGCCACGCGGACCGCGGGCGCTCCGACCATGCGCGCGGTCGACGCGCTGTTCGACGACGGCACCCTGATCCGCGCCTGGACGCAGCGCGGCACGCTGCACATCGTCCCGGCCCGTGACTTCGCCTGGATGCTGCGGGTGACCGGCGAACGCCAGCAGCGCGCGCAGGCGCCGCGTCTGCGCGAACTCGGACTCGATGCCGACGTGCTCGCACGGATCGAACGCGCCGCGCGAGCCGCCCTGCGCGGCGGGAACGCCCTGACGCGGGCGGAGTTCTTCGACGTGCTCTCCGGCATCGGGGTCGACCCGACGGGGCAGCGCGGCGCGCACGCCATCGGCGACCTCGCCATCCGCGGGATCATCTGCCAGGGCCCGGTCGTCCCTCGCCCCGACGGCGTGAGCCGCGAGCAGTACTTCGTGCTCGTCGAGGAGCACATCACCGACGCGCACGTGCCCGACGATCCGGCGGCCGAGATGTTCGTCCGCTACATCGACGGTCACGGCCCCGCGACGGCCGAGGATTTCGCGTGGTGGTCCGGTCTCACGCTCACGGCGGCACGAGCGGCGGCGGCCTCGGCGGCCGCACGGCTGGATGAGGTGGACGACGGCGTGTACGTCGCACGGGCGCGTCCTCGTCGCCGCGCGACCGGCGAGGTCCTCGCTCTCGCGTCCTTCGAGGAGTACTACATCTCCTATGCCGATCGGTCGCACGCCGGAACGCCGGAGGCGTTCGCGGCGGTCGGACCGGGCAAGAACGGGATGGTCCGACCCATCCTGCTCGCCGACGGGCTGATCGTCGGCACCTGGCGGCAGTCGACGGCTCTGGGCCGGCACATGGAGCATCCGACGGCCGAGCTGCTCGCCGACGTCCGCGACGAGGGCGTCGCAGCCGCCCTCGCTCGCTACGCCGCGTTCGTCACGGGATGACGCACGCGCCCGTCAACCGAGGAGGACGTCGAAGCCGTCGCCGGAGGCGACGATCCGCACGGAAGTGAGGTCGTCGACGTGGTGGGCCGGGCCGAACGACGGCGCGTGCGGACCGACGCCGATCACGGTCATCCCGGCATCCTGCCCCGCGCGGATCCCGGCCGCGGAATCCTCGAACACGACGCAGTCCGAGGCTTCGATCCCCAACTCCGCCGCGGCGCGGAGGAAGCCTTCGGGGTCCGGCTTGCTGCGCGACACGCTCTCCGCGGTCACGGCGAGCCGGGGAACGGTCAGCGACGCCGCCCCCATCCGCGCCGTCATGAGGCGGACGTCGGCGGAGGTCACGATCGCGTGGGGGAAGGACGCGAGTGCGCTGAGGAACGCCGCGGCTCCCGCGATCTCGACGACGCCGTCCACGTCCTCGCTCTCGCGGCGCAGCATCTGCTGGTTCTCGTCCAGGTTCACGGCGTGGTCTCGGTCGGGGAGCAGCAGCGCCATGCTCTGGTGCCCCTGCCTGCCATGCACGGTCCGCAGCACCGTCTCGGGATCGAGGCCGTGCGGTCGCGCCCACTCCAGCCAGAGTCGTTCGACCACCGCCGTCGAGTCGACCAGCGTGCCGTCCATGTCGAGCAGGGCGGCGCGGGCGTGCAGGGTGATCGTCATCCCTCCAGCGTACGGGGAGGTCCTGATCACTCCTGAGCGTGCCGTGCGAGGAAGTCGTAGACCTCGCTGTCGTCGACACCCGGGAACGCGCCGCGGGGGAGCGGGGAGAACATGTGGGTGTGCACGCGGGCGCTCGGCCAGGCCTTGCCGCTCCATCGCTCGGCGACCTCGGTCGGAGGCCGGCGGCAGCACGCCTCGTCCGGGCAGGTCGATGCCGCGCGGTCCGGCGTCTCGCGTCCCCGCCACCACCGAGCGTCGTCGAACGGCACGCCGACCGTGATCGAGAACTCCCCGTCGGTGGAGGATCCGGTCTGCGTCGAGCACCAGAACGTCCCGGACGGCGTGTCGGTGTACTGGTGATGCTCCGTGGTGCGGTTCTGCTGCGCGAATGCGGCCCGCGCCTGGAACTTGCGGCACACGCGCTGCCCCTCGACCGCGCCCGTCACGTCCATCGGCAGGGGGAGGCCGTCGTTCTCGTAGACCCTGGTGATCGCCCCGGTCTCGTCGACGCGGAGGAAGTGCAGGGCCATGCCCAGGTGCTCGGTCATCAGGTTCGTCATGCGCATGCCCGCCGCCTCATGCGTGACGCCGAACGCGTCGCGGAAGTCCTCGACGGCGAGGTTGCGGTCCTTGCGCGCCTGCTGGAGGAAGGCCACGCCGGCGGTCTCGGGGATCAGGCAGCACGCCGCGAAGTAGTTGATCTCCAGCCGCTGCTGCAGGAAGTCGGCGTAGTCGGTCGGCGGAGTGTGGCCGAGGAGGCGGTGCGCCATCGCCTGCAGGGCCATCGACCGCAGGCCGTGGCCGCCGGGGATCGACGCCGGGGGGAGATAGATCCGCCCGTTCTCCAGATCGGTCACCGAGCGGGTCGAATGCGGCAGGTCGCCGACGTAGATCAGCTCGAATCCCAGCTTCTCCGCCATGATGCTCACGGTGCGGTGGGTCAGGGCGCCGCCCACATGACCGGCCGAGCGCAGCTGCTTCTCGGCGAGCTTCTCGATGTCGCCGATGTAGTTGTTCTGCGCGCGCATCCGAAGCCGCAGCTCCGTGTTCGCGCGGCGAGCCTCCTCCGGTGTGGCGATGGCCTCGCGTTCGCGACGCTGCAGTTCGCGGTGCAGGCCGAGCACGGACTCGATCGTCTCGTCGGTCAGGCCCTTCGTGACGCGCACGGGGGCGATGCCGAGCTGGCGGAACACGGGGCTGGCCTGCGCGTTCTCCAGTTCGATCTCCAGCGCCGCCCTGCGGTTCGGCGGCTCGCCGGAGATGAGGTCGGCGACCTCGGTGTCCGTCGCCTGGGCGATCGCCTGCAGGAGCGAGAGCTTGGGCTCGCGCTTGCCGTTCTCGATGAGGCTGAGCTGGGAGCCCGCGACCCCGACCAGCGCGCCGAGCTCGTCGAGCGTGTAGCCGCGGGCGGTGCGGTGGTGACGGATGCGATGACCCAGGGTGGTGAGGTGGATGCCGGAGCCGCTCATTCCTTGATCATACTGAAAGAATCATTGTTCTTACGCTCCGAATCGTCGAAAAATCCTCGCGTGTCTGGCGCAGGATGGTCACAACGACCTGATTCTTCGAGGGAGCAGACATGGCCATCGCTGAGACGTTCACCTTCCGCACCGCACCGGCCGGGCCGGCGCGGACGCTGGGGCAGGCGCCGACGTACGACACCCCGGCGATGGCGGATCTGCGCGCCTGGGTGGAGGAGATCCGCGCACTGACGCAGCCGGACGCCGTGCACTGGGTCGACGGCTCGCGTGCCGAGAACGACGCTCTTCTGCGCGGGCTCGTCGACGAGGGCAAGCTCATCAAGCTCAACCCGGAGTGGCGCCCGGGCTCCTACCTCGCACGCTCCCATCCGAGCGATGTCGCCCGGACGGAGGGACGCACGTTCATCGCCTCCGAGCGCGAGGAGGACGCCGGCCCCACCAACAACTGGGCCGAGCCCGGGGCCATGCGCACCAAGATGGACGTCCTCTTCGCCGGCTCCATGCGGGGGCGCACGATGTACGTGGTCCCGTTCTCGATGGGCGCCGTCGGCGGCCCGCTCTCGCACATCGGGGTGCAGATCACCGACAGCGCATACGCCGTGGCATCCATCGGCATCATGACCAGGGTCGGCGACGCCGTGACCCGTGAGATCGCCGGCGGAGCCCCGTGGGTGCGCACCGTGCACACCGTGGGGGCGCCGCTGGCACCAGGCGAGCAGGACACCGCGTGGCCCTGCAACGACGAGAAGTACATCGTGCACTTCCCGGACACGCTCGAGGTGTACTCCTACGGTTCGGGATACGGCGGGAACGCCATCCTCGCGAAGAAGTGCTTCGCCCTGCGCATCGCATCCGTCATCGCTCGCGATGAGGGCTGGCTGGCCGAGCACATGCTGCTGATCCGCATCATCGACCCGAACGGGCGGGCGTACCACGTCGCAGCGGCCTTCCCCTCGGCGTGCGGCAAGACCAATCTCGCGATGCTGCGCCCGACGATCCCGGGATGGCGCGTCGAGACGATCGGCGACGACATCGCATGGATCCGCCCGGGGGAGGACGGCCGGCTCTGGGCGATCAACCCCGAGGCCGGGTTCTTCGGGGTCGCTCCGGGGACCGGGGAGGCGACGAACGTCACCGCGGTGGAGACGCTGTGGGGCAACACGATCTTCACGAACGTCGCCCTGCGCCCGGACGGGGACGTGTGGTGGGAGGGGCTGACCGACACGCCGCCGAGCGACCTCATCGACTGGGAGGGCAAGGCCTGGACGCCCGGATCCGGGCGTCCGGCCGCGCACCCCAACTCCCGCTTCACCGTCGCCGCGGCCCAGTGCCCGCAGATCTCCGACGACTGGGAGGAGGCCGTGCCGCTGGACGTGATCCTGTTCGGAGGGCGCCGCGCGACGAACGTGCCGCTGGTCGTCGAGGCCACCGACTGGGCGCACGGGGTCTTCCTCGGGTCCACGATATCGTCGGAGCGCACCGCCGCCGCGGAGGGCACGGTCGGCGAACTTCGTCGCGATCCCTTCGCCATGCTGCCCTTCTGCGGGTACAACATGGGCGACTACTTCGCCCACTGGCTCGACGTCGGGCGCCGGCTGCGGTTCGATCGCGCACCGCGCATCTTCCAGGTCAACTGGTTCCGCCGCGGTGACGACGGCCGTTTCCTGTGGCCGGGGTTCGGCGACAACGCGCGTGTGATCGACTGGATCATTCGCCGCATCGACGGGCAGGTGGCCGCCGTCGACAGCCCGCTGGGCCGGCTTCCGCTCGCCGGAGATCTCGACCTCGACGGCCTCGACATCCCGGATGCCGACATCGAAGAGCTGTTCCGGGTGGACCCGGACGCCTGGCGGAGCGAGGCGGAGGGCATCGAGCGCTTCTACGACATGTTCGGCGACCGGCTGCCGGCGGCCCTGCGCGCCGAGCTCGCTTCGTTGCGCTACCGGCTCGACCGCGCGAGCTGAGCGCACCGCAGACCCGCGACGGCGGGATGACGGGGACGAACCCATGGCTGAGTGGTTCCCGGCATCCCGCCGTCGCGTCCTTCCGCCCCCCGACTGCCTCACGCCCCTGGCCGTCTGCACGAGACTTCTCCCTAGCCCCGTGAGACCTCTCCGCAGTGACGAGACCTCTCGGTATTCACGCGTATAACGAGAGGTCTCGTAAACACGACGGGGTCTGTCCGGTTTGGGAGGGGATGGATTGCCTGGGAAAACGGGACGACGCCGCGGCGTCAGGCGAGAAGCTGGTGGCGGGCGAGGTCCCGGTACAGCGGCGTCGACTCGATCAGCTCGGCGTGCGTCCCCTGGCCCACGACCTCGCCGTCCTCGAGGACGATGATGAGGTCGCTGTCCACGACGGTCGACAGCCGATGCGCGATCACGACGAGCGTCCGGTCGGTGGCGACGGCGTCGATGGCCTCGCGCATGCGCTGTTCGTTGACGCCGTCCAGCGATGAGGTCGACTCGTCCAGCAGCAGGATCGGCGCCTCCGTGAGCAGGGCACGGGCGATCGCGAGACGCTGACGCTCGCCTCCCGAGAGCATGACGCCGTCCTCGCCGACCGGGGTGTGAAGGCCCAGCGGGCCGCGTTCCAGTACGTCGCCCAGGTTCACGGCGCGCAGCACGCGTTCGCAGTCCGCATCGGATGCCGCGGGCGAGGCCAGCCGGAGGTTGTCGGCGAGCGTGCCGGCGAGCGTCGGGGCATCCTGCTCGACGTAGCCGAAGCGCGCCCGCAGGTCAGCACGCGCGTACGTGCGGATGTCATGACCGTCCAGCCGGATCGAGCCTCCGGTCGGATCGTAGAAGCGCTCGATGAGGGCCAGCACCGTGCTCTTGCCGGCGCCGCTCGGGCCGACCAGGGCGACGCGGGCGCCGCGCGGGACGGCGAAGGAGACCCCGCGCAGCACCTCACGGTCCGAGCCCGCATCGAGATCGGTCTCGTCGAGGTCGCGCTCCAGATGCGCGTCGACGAGCAGGCCGTGGACCTCGGTCGCAGCGGCCCGTCGTGCCGCCACGACGGCATCCGGATACCGGAAGCGCACGTCGCGGAACTCCAGCGCCGGTGCATCGCCGACGACGGCCTCGCGACCGATCGCGGCGGCGGTCTCGACGTCGGCATCCGATTCCCGGGGCAGGTCGAGCACCTCCTGGATGCGTCCGAGGGCGCCGAGAGCCTGGTTGACCGAGGTGATCGCGCCGAACGTCGACGCCAGCGGCATCACGAGCATGAACAGGAACATGATGAACGTGATGAGCGCGGCGATCGAGATCGTACCCGCCGCGACCCGGAATCCGCCGACGCCCAGCACGACCAGCAGCGAAAGCTGAAGGGCGATCCCGGCGATCGGGACGACCAGTGCCGACACCTTCGCGATGCGCACGCCGAGGCCGTAGGCCTGGCTCGCGAGCTGCGACACGGAGTCCGTCTCGCGCTCGGTGGCGCCCGACGCGCGCACGGTGCGGATCGAGCCGACCGCCCGCTCGACACCGGAGGCGAGCTCTCCGACCTTCACCTGCTGCGCCATGGATGCCTCGCGGATCCGTCCGCTGAGCGCGACGACCACGACCACGGACGCTCCGATCACGACGACGATGAGCAGCAGCAGGACGGGATCGATGACGAGCATCGCGATCAGGGCGCCGACGAACAGGACCGCGTTGCCCACGGCATCCGCCAGACCCTGAGTCAGCACGGCGTACAGCAGCGTGGTGTCCGTCCCCACGCGCGACACGAGGTCTCCCGTCCGGCGCGCGTCGAATTCGCTGATCGGCAGATGCAGGATGCGGGCGATGAGCTTGCGCCTCGAGGAGTACACCACAGCGGTGCCGGTGCGCTGCAGCAGGTAGTGCTGGTAGCCGGAGATGATCGAGGACACGATCACGAAGCCGACGAGCAGCCACACGAGCACGCCGATGGTGCCGTCGGACTGCACGGCTTCGATCACCTGGCCGACCAGCAGCGGCTGCACGAGCGAGGTGGCGGCGCCGAAGACGCTGAGCACGGCGACGACGACGAGCGTGCGCTTGTGCTCGAAGAGGAAGGGGAGCAGCTGGCGGAACGTGGCGCGCGGACCATCCTGCGGCGCGCCACGGCCGCGTCGGCGTGCGGGCGCCGTGCGGGACATGCGTGACCTCGAGTTCGGGAGAAGGGTTTACCTACGACCGTACTTCCTGTGCGCGGCCTGTTTGGTCACTCCGAGCGCTCCGGCGATCGCCTGCCACGAGTATCCGCCCAGGCGCGCGCGGCGGACCTGAGCCTCCTCGGCGCGGGCGATCTCGCGGCGGATGCCGGCGAGGCGGTGCAGTTCGGCGATCGGCTCGCCTTCGGGATCGGTGGCGACAGCGGTTCGGATGCTCATGGGGACCTCCGCAAGTCAACATATGTTGACCCGCGGTCGCGCGTCAAGTCCTGTTGACGATGTTCGCCGCTGGCAGACTGGACGGATGCTGCAGCTCTCCCCGCTCTCACCGGGCGACCGCGTCGCCGTCCTGTCGCCCGCCTTCGCCGCGCCGGCGGTCGCTCCCGTGCTGCACGAGCAGGCGCTGCGGCGCCTGCAGGCGCTGACCGGCCTGATCCCGGTGGAGTATCCGACCACCCGGCTGCTCGACGCGAGCCCCGAGGCACGGGCCGCCGACGTCGACGCGGCCTTCGCGGACCCGTCGATCCGGGCCATCCTCGCGACCATCGGCGGGGACGACCAGATGCTCGTGGTGCCGCATCTGACTCCGGAGCTGGCTCAGGCGGACCCGAAGCCGTTCGTCGGCTACAGCGACAACACCAACATCCTCAACTGGCTGTGGGGTCTCGGCGTCCCCGGCTACCACGGCGGCTCGACGGCCGTGCACCTCGGCCCCGGACCCGACGTGGACGACATCCACCTGCGCTCCCTGCGGGCCGCGCTGCTGGACGGCGGGGAGCTCGAGATCACCGAGCCGGGGGAGTCCGAGGACGTCGGACGCCGCTGGGAGGACCCGCGCGCCCTCACCCAATACGGCGACCGCACGCCGACCGAACCCTGGACGTGGGCGGGACCCGAGCGTCGCGTCGAAGGACGGACGTGGGGCGGATGCCTGGAGGTGCTCGACGGCCTGGCCTGGGTCGACCGACTGCCGCCGGCGTCGGACCTGGAGGGGGCGATCCTGCTCCTTGAGACGAGCGAGGAGCGGCCGAGTGCCGGGTGGGTCGCGCGGTGGCTGCGCGGGCTCGGTGAGCGCGGCATCCTGGCGGCCGTCGCGGGCGTCGTCGTGGCGCGGCCGCCGGTCAGCGACTTCGAGTTCCAGCCTTCCGCTGCGGAGGCCCTGGCGCTGCGCGAGGCGCAGCGGGATGCCGTGATCGAGACCGTCTCGCGCTACAACCGCGATGCCGTCGTCTGCGTGGGCGTCCCGTTCGGGCACACCCGGCCGCAGTGGATCCTGCCGTACGGCGGCACGATGGTGCTGGACGGAGCCGCGCGCCGCGTGTTCGCCAGGTACTGAAGCTACAGCGTCGCTCCCACGCCGAGATCGGCCTCGTAGTCGTGATCCTTCGTCTCCGGTGTGAAGATCAGCGCGACGAAGGTCAGCACCCCCATCGCCGAGAGGTAGACGCCGACGAGCCACGGCTCGCCGCCCACGGCGGCCCACAAGGCGACCGCGATGAACGGCGCGACCGCGGCCCCGAGGATGGACGACACGTTGTACGCGATCGCCGAGCCCGAGTAGCGGACGTTCGTCGGGAACAGCTCCGGCAGGAGCGCCCCCATCGGACCGAACGTGATGCCCATGAGCATGAACCCGAAGACCAGGAACGCCTGCGTGAGGGCCCCGGTGAACTTCGGATCGGCCTGCGGGAGAAGGAACGTGTTGAACAGCAGGCCGAACACGATGATCGCGCCGGTGACCCACAGCAGGAGCTTGCGACGCCCGACCGCGTCGGCGATCGGCCCGGACAGCAGCGTGAAGATCCCGAAGAACACGACGCCGATGATCTGCATGAGCACGAAGTCGGTGTAGCCGAAGCCGAGACCCGGATAGAACTGGGCCGCGAAGGCGACGGGATCGAAGGCCTTTCCGGTCGCCTCGGCGGCGGACTGCGCCGCGGCGGACGCGGTCTCGAGATCCGCGGCCTTGGTGCCGTAGGTGAGCGTGAAGTTCGTCATCAGGTAGAACAGCACGTAGGTCGCGAGCATGATGAACGTGCCCAGGATCAGCTGCTTCCAGTGGTGACGGAACACGGTCGCGAGCGGAAGCTTGCGGATCGTGCCCTTCTGCTCGGCTCTCTTGAAGGTGTCCGATTCGACCAGCCGCAGGCGCACCCACAGACCGATGATCACCATGACGGCCGAGAACAGGAACGGGATGCGCCAGCCCCAGGCGAGGAACGCCTCGGACTTCAGTGCGGGGTCCTCGGGGTGCGGCAGGAGCCAGTTGATCGCGAGGAACAGCACGTTCGCGATGATGAAGCCGAGCGGGGCGCCCAGCTGCGGGAAGGAGCCGTACCAGGCCCGCTTGCCGGCCGGGGCGTTCTCGGTCGCGACCAGTGCGGCGCCGGACCATTCGCCGCCGAGCGCGAAGCCCTGGGCCAGGCGCAGGATGAGCAGCAGCAGCGGGGCGACCCAGTTGATCACCTGGAAGGTGGGCAGCAGGCCGATCGCGAAGGTCGCGATGCCCATCGTGAGCAGGGACGCCACCAGGGTCGCCTTGCGGCCGAACCGGTCGCCGAAGTGGCCGAACACGACGGCGCCGATCGGCCGGGCGACCATGGCGGCGCCGAACACGGCGAACGACGCGAGCAGGGACGCGGTGTCGTTGTCGCTCGGGAAGAAAAGCACAGGGAACACGAGCACGGCCGCCGTGGCATAGGCGTAGAAGTCGTAGAACTCGATCGTGGTGCCGACCAGGCTCGCGGTGATGACGCGCGAGCGGGGGTTCGCCGGCTTCGTGGCAGAACTCATCAGGGATCCCTCCGTGGTGCTCGTGTGGGGAAAGAGCACACCGGATCATACGCCCGCGGGTGCGCTCGGTGCGGGATCAGCGCGCGGCGGGTCACTCCTCCAGGTCGCCGAGGGCCAGGGTGTCCACGAAGGAGGCCACGGGCTCGAGAAGGTGCTCCAGCTCCAGCACGACCAGTCGGTTGGTCCCGGCGCGCGTGGCCGGAGCGGGGACGTACAGGGTGCGCTGAGGACCGTTGCGCCAGTAGCGCCCCAGGAAGAACCCGTTCACGAACGCGTAGCCCTTGCTCCAGGACGCGGTGTCCAGGAACAGGTCGGAGGCCCCGTCCAGGGCGAAGTCGGCGGTGTAGGCCATCGCTCCGCTCCCCGCGGGCTGTTCGCCCTCGACGCGAGCGGCGATCTCCGCGACGTCCAGGGGCGTCGAGCGCCAGCCGTGCAGCGGGTGGCCGTCGAGCAGCGGAGCGCCGATCATCCCCTTGGGCTCGCCGAGGCGGTGGTCGTAGTTCACGCGTCCCTGATCCTCGACGAGGATGCTGAGCCGCCGTCCCGGCGGCAGTGCGATCGCGCGGTCGTGGCGCGTGCGCGCGAGCGTTCCGACGCGCCGGCCGTCGACGCTGACCCAGGCGAGGTCGCGGATCTCCTCGTCGAAGCGCAGCAGACCGCCGCGGAACCCCTGCGGCAGCTCCGCGTCGTAGCGCACCAGGGCGCTCAGGTGCCTGAGGTCGTCGAAGGTCGCGGGTTCCTCCGTCGCCGGGGCGGTGGCCTCGGCATCCGTCCACGTGCCCGCCGGGTGCAGTTCGGCGGTGAAGACGGGGACGGATGCCGCGGCATCCGGGACCTCGTCCGGAACGGGTGCGTATCTCGCGATCACGTCGCGCAGGGCGAAGTACTTCGCCGTGGGATTGCCGGCTTCGTCGAGCGGGGCGTCGTAGTCGTACGAGGTGACCAGGGGCAGGTAGCGGCCCTTGTGATTGGCGCCGTTGGTGAGGCCGAAGTTCGTGCCGCCGTGGAACATGTAGATGTTGACCGAGGCCCCGGCGGCGAGCAGCGCGTCGAGGTCCGAAGCGGCCGCGGAGACGTCGGTGGTGTGGTGCACGCCGCCCCACCAGTCGAACCAGCCGTCCCAGAACTCGGAGCACATCAGGGGACCGGTCGGCTGGTGCGCACGCAGCGTGGCGAGCCGTTCGGGCACGCGGGAGCCGAATGAGCCCGTGCGGTGCAGCTCGGGCAGGCTCCCGTCCGCGAGCATGCGATCGGTGGGCTGATCCACCGTGGTCAGTGGCACCTCGATGCCGGCCGCGCGCGTGACCCGGACGAGTTCGGCGAGGTAGGCCTTGTCGGATCCGTACGCGCCGTACTCGTTCTCGATCTGCACGAGCACGACCGGGCCGCCGCGGTGGATCTGACGAGGGGCGACGATCTCGTACACGCGCTCGAGGAAGCCCGTGACGTCCGCGAGGTAGGCGGGATCGGAGGAGCGCAGCGTCCGCTCGTCGGCGTCGAGCCAGGTGGGAAGGCCCCCGTTGTGCCATTCGGCGCAGATGTAGGGTCCGGGACGGACGATGGCGTCCATGCCCTCGGCGGCGACGAGATCGAGGAAGCGTCCGAGGTCGTTCCAGCCCGTCGCGTCCCATTCGCCGCGCCGCGGTTCGTGGGCGTTCCAGGCGACGTAGGTCTCGATCGTGTTGAGCCCCATCAGGCGCGCCTTGCGGATGCGGTCCTGCCACTGGTCCGGGTGCACGCGGAAGTAGTGCAGGGCGCCGGCCAGGATGCGGTGGGGGCGGCCGTCGCGGAGGAAGTCGGTGTCGCCGATGGAGAAGGTGCTCACGGATCGTGCTTTCAGAAGAAGGGGGCCGGGGTGCGCTGCGCGCGCACCCCGGCCCGATGGTGCTTACTTGTTGACGGCGAAGCCCTGCTCGTTGCCGTACTGGACGAGGGCGTCCTGCCACGCGGTCAGGCCGTCGTTCAGGTCGGTGCCGTTCTGGTAGGCCTGTCCGACGGTGTCGCCGAAGATGCTGTTGGCGTACACCTGGTAGGGCAGGTAGCTCCAGCCCTCGACGACGTCATCGGCCGCGGCGGCGAGCACCTCGTTGATCTTCTGGCCGCCGAAGTACTCCGGCGCGTCGGCGAGGAACTCCTCGTCGCTCAGGTTCGCGGTGGTGGACGGGAAGCCGCCGGACTCCAGGAAGATGTCGACGCTCTCCTCGCTGTTGTTCAGCCACCACAGGAAGCCGGCCGCCAGCTCGGGGTTCTCGCTCTGCTTCGTCACGGCCTGACCGCCGCCGCCGTTCTCGGCGCTCGCCGGCTCGCCGTCATAGGTCGGCATCGGGGCGACGCGCCAGTCGCCGGCACCGTCGGGCGCGCCGGAGATGAGGTTGCCGGGCATCCAGGCGCCGATCACGAGCGTCGCGATGCTGCCGTCGCCCAGACCGCGGAACCACTCGTCGCTCCAGCTCGAGGTCGGGGCGACCAGGCCCTCCTCGACGAGGCGGTTCCAGTTCTCGGTCCAGCGGACCGAGCCCTCGTCCTGCAGGTCGATGGTCACGTCGGTGCCGCTGGTCTGGAACGGCTGCCCGCCGGCCTGCCAGATCATGCTCGTCGCGAAGCCGGCGTCGCCGATGTCGTTCGTGATGTACGCGTTCGGGTCGGCGGCGTGGATGGCCTTCGCGGCCTCGTAGTACTCGTCCCACGTGGTCGGAACCGCCAGGCCCAGCTCGTCGAACACGGCCTTGTTGTAGAACAGCGCCATGGGGCCCGAGTCCTGCGGCAGACCGTAGATCGCGTCGCCGTCGGTGACGGAGTTCCAGGTGGATGCCGTGTAGTCGTCCTCGAACTCGCCGAACCCGTACGCGGACAGGTCGACGAACGCGTCCGTGAGCGCGAACTGCGGGAAGGCGTAGTACTCGATCTGCACGACGTCGGGCGCTCCGGAGCCGGCCTTGATCGCGTTCTGGAGCTTGGTGTACTCGTCGTTGTTGGTGCCCGCGTTGACGAGGTTCACCGTGACGTTCGGGTACTCCTTCTCGAACGCGGCGACCTGCGCCTCGGCGGAGGGCGTCCACGACCAGTACGTGATCTCGCCGCCGGCTTCCAGGGCGGCTTCGACCGACGCGAACGAGCCGTCGCCGGTGCCGCCTGCGCTGTCATCGCCGCCGGCGCTGCAGCCGGCCAGCGCGAGGGCGGCGACGGTTCCGGCGCCGATGGCCAGGAGGGTCCGCCGTGCGGCGGGGGAGGGAAGGTGCTTCATCGCTGTTTCCTTTCAGGGTGGTGCAGGGGTGGGAGGTTACTGCTTGACGCTTCCGGCCGTCAGGCCGGACTGCCAGAAGCGCTGCAGCAGGAGGAAGGCGATCACGATCGGGATGATCGTGATCAGAGAGCCCATGATCACGAGGTTGTAGATCGGCTGCGATCCCGCGCCGATCGCCTGAGCGCTCCACTGGTTCAGCCCGACCGTGAGCGGATACCAGGCCGGGTCGGAGAGCATGATCAGGGGCAGGAAATAGTTGTTCCACGTCGCGACGACGGTGAACAGCGCCACCGTCACGATGCCGGGAGCGAGCAGGCGGATCGAGATCGTGAAGAACGTCCGGAACTCGCCGGCGCCGTCGATGCGGGCGGCCTCCAGCAGCTCGGTCGGCACCGACTCCGAGGCGAACACCCAGATCAGGTACAACCCGAAGGGACTGATCAGCGACGGGATGATCACGGCCCACGGGGTGTTGGTGAGGCCGAGCTCGCTGAAGAGCAGGAAGGTGGGGACCGCCAGAGCCGTCCCGGGTACCGCGACCGCGCCGAGGACGACCGCGAACACCGCGCGGCGGCCGGGGAAGCGGTACTTCGCCAGGCCGTACCCGGCCATCGTGGCCAGCAGCGTCGCGCCGCCGGCGCCGATGACGACGTACAGCAGCGTGTTGCCCAGCCAGCGCAGGAAGATGCCGTCGCGGTAGGTGAACGTCTCCACCAGGTTGTCCACGAACGCGAAGTCGTCCGCGAACCACAGGCCGAACGAGCTGAACAGGCCGGACTGGGTCTTGGTCGAGGCGAACAGCAGCCACACCAGCGGGATGAGCGTGTAGAGGGCGTACACGATCATGACGATCAGCAGGGTCTTGGACTTCCGCGGGTTCAGCGGGTCCTTCGACCGGCGGGCGTCGCGGGCGAGGGGGAGTGCCATCTAGCGCACCTCCGGGTTCGAGCCGCGCAGCTGCACGACGTAGGCGATCACGGCCGTGATGACGCCCATGATGATCGCGATGGTGGCCGAGTAGTTGAACTGCTGCCCGGCGAACGACAGGTTGTAGGCGTACATGTTCGGCGTGTAGTACGTCGTGATGACGTTGGGAGCCAGCGGGCGCAGGATGTTCGGCTCGTTGAACAGCTGGAAGCTGCCGATGATCGAGAAGATCGTCGCGATCACGAGGGCTCCGCGCACCGAGGGGATCTTGATCGAGAAGATCGTCCGCCACGCGCCGGCGCCATCCAGCGACGCGGCCTCGTACATCTCGGTCGGGATGGTCTTGAGCGAGGAGTAGAAGATCAGCATGTTGTAGCCGACGAACTCCCACGTCACGATGTTGCCGATCGAGACGAGCATCCACTCCTTCGCGAACGGCGTGATCGCGTCGATGCCGAGGAAGTCGTTGATGTTCGCGGTGAGCCCGAACTGGTCGCCGTAGATGTAGCCCCACATGAGCACCGCCACGACCGCGGGGACCGCGTAGGGCAGGAAGATCAGGATGCGGAAGAACGAGGCTCCGCGCAGGCGCGCGCTGTCCAGGGCGAGGGCGGCGGCGAGGGCGAGGGCGAGCATGATCGGCACCTGGATCACCAGGAAGATCGCCACGCGTCCGAAGGCCTCCCAGAACTGCGGGTCGGTCAGGGCGCGCACGTAGTTGTCGAAGCCGACGAAGGCGGTCCCTCCGACGAGCTTGTCCTGGAAGAAGCTCAGGTACAGCGAATAGAGCAGGGGCGTGAGGAACACCAGGGCGAACACGACCATGAACGGGCCCACGAAGGCCCATCCCTTCCAGTCGCGTCGTTCGCGGCGGGGAGCGCCGGTGGCCGCTGGCGCTGCGGCGAGCTGTGTCGTCATCGACGAACCTTCTTCAGTCGGCGGCGCGAGGTGCGCCGGTATGTCAACGTCAACATATGCGATCCGATGCTAGTGTGTCAACGTCAACACATGAACGGATGGGTGATCGTGTCCCAGGAGCCATCGGCAGAGTCGCCGCAGCGCCGTCGTGAACCGTCGATGGAGGACGTCGCGCGCGAAGCGGGCGTCTCAGGGCAGACGGTGTCGCGGGTCGTGAACGCCCGAGGGTACGTCGGCGCGGCCACACGAACTCGCGTGGAGGCGGCCATGCAGCGGTTGGGCTATCGGCCCAACAGCGCGGCGCGCGCCCTGCGCTCTGGGCGGTTCCGCGCGATCGGCGTCGTGATGTTCTCGTTCAGCTCCTACGGCAATCAGCGCACGCTCGACGCGATCGCGGTGCGGGCGGCGCAGGCCGGATACGCCCTGACGCTGATCCCGGTGGAGTCCAACGCCTCCGAGACTGTGGCCGGCGCCTTCCGCCGGCTCGAGGAGCATGCCGTCGACGGCATCGTGATCGTCATCGAGGCGCACCAGCTCGATGAGTCCGACGTCGAGATCCCGTCCGGCGTCCCGGTCGTCTTCGTCGACTCGAGTCGAGCGGGTTCTCGTCCGTTCGTCGACACCGACCAGGCGCAGGGCGCTCGCCTCGCGACCGAGCATCTGCTCGATCTCGGGCACGAGACCGTCTGGCACGTCGCCGGTCCCGCTCGGTCCTACTCGGCCGAGCGACGGCGACAGTCCTGGCACGACACGCTCCAGGACCGCGGATGCCTCGTGCCCGAGGCGCTCGTGGGGGACTGGTCCGCCGAATCGGGGTATCGCGCCGGTGTGCGGCTGCGCGACGAACCAGAGGTGACGGCGGTGTTCGCGGCGAACGACCAGATGGCGATTGGCGTGCTGCGGGCGTTCCGCGAGATCGGCAGGGATGTCCCCGGGGACGTGAGCATCGTCGGCTTCGACGGGCTGCCGGATGCCGCGCAGCTGTGGCCACCGCTGACGACCGTCCAGCAGCATCCCGAGCGGGTGGGCGCGGCCGCCGTCGACCTGCTGCTCGCCGAGCTGGGCGGCGACGCCCCCGCGCCCGTGCCGCTGATCGGCACCGAGCTCGTGATCCGCGAGAGCACGGCTCCGCCGCGCCGTTGAGCGAGCCCGCGCCACCTCGTTCGTTGAGCGAGCCGACCCCCACCTCGTTCGTCGAACGAGCCCACCCCACCTGTTCGTTGAGCGAGCGGAGCGAGTCGAAACGCGGTGCCCAACCGCCTGGCCCATTTCGACTCGCGCGCGCTGCGCGCGGGCTCGCTCAACGAGCGGGGATGGCTGATCGGGCCGACCTCTTCTCGTTCGTTGAGCGAGCCGCCTTCCCTCGTTCGTTGAGCGAGCGGAGCGAGTCGAAACGCGGTTCCCGGCCGCCTGGCCCGTTTCGACTCGCGCGCGCTGCGCGCGGGCTCGCTCAACGAGCGGGGATGGTTGCGGTTCCCGCGGGCGGGGTCAGCGCCAGAGCAGACCCATGCCGGCGTTCGCGAGGGTCAGCACGCCGACGAGCCAGAACACCGCGGGCGGGACGGCCTCTCCGCGCTTCTGACGCGCGGAACCGATGCCGAGCATGGCGCCGATCGCGAGCAGCACGACGAGCTTCACGCCGATCTTGACGTAGTTGAGGTCGTACGAGATGCCCCACGGCGCGGCCAGCGCGAGTCCGGCGATACCGGCGATCGCGAGGCCCCAGTCCATGAGGCGCGTGAACTGACGCTTGCCGCCGAAGGCCTGGGCGGCCCAGGCTCCGAAGAGCACGGCGAAGCCGATGAGGTGGACGAACACGACGATCAGGCGCAGGGTCTCCATGACGCTCACCGTATGCCTCCTGGCGTCCTCGCGCCAGGTAGGTCTACCTGACCTGACCGGGCGTCAGGCGCGCAGCTGCTTCACCAGGACCGCCGTGCGGATCGCGGCATCCGCGGCCTCGGCACCCTTGTCCTCCTTCGAGCCCGGAAGACCGGCCCGCTCCAGACCCTGCTGCTCGTCGTCGAGAGTGAGCACCCCGAACCCGACGGGCTTGCCGGCGTCCAGCGACACCCGGGTCAGCCCGTCGGTGGTCGCCGCCGAGACGTACTCGAAGTGCGGTGTGCCGCCGCGGATGATGACGCCGAGGGCGACCACCGCGTCAGCTCCGCCGGCGAACGCCGCCTGTGCCGCGAGCGCCAGTTCGAAGGAGCCGGGAACCCGGACCAGCCGATGCGTGGCGTGCGCGGCGTTGAGCGTGCGCTCGGCACCCGCGATCAGGCCGTCCGTGATGGTGTCGTGCCAGGTGCCCGCGATGATGACGACGTTCAGCCCCGTCGCGTCGATCGGGGCCTGGGGGGTGGGAGCTCCTGCGCCGCTCATGCGTGGTGGTCCTTTCCGTTCGCGAGAGCCTCGGCGAGCTCCGCCTCTCCGATGATGTGTCCCATGCGGTCGCGCTTGGTCTCGAGGTACTGGTGGTTGTTCGGGCCGACGCCGACGATCAGCGGCACCTGCTCGACGACGTCCAGACCGAGTTCGCGCAGCTGGTTGACCTTGTCGGTGTTGTTGGTCAGCAGACGCACCTTCGAGATTCCGAGGTCGCTGAGGATGCCGGCGGCGGCCGCGTACTCGCGGGCGTCGGCGGGAAGCCCGAGCGCGAGGTTGGCGTCGACCGTGTCGAGGCCCTCCTCCTGCAGGCTGTAGGCCCGCAGCTTGTTGATCAGGCCGATGCCGCGCCCCTCATGGCCGCGCATGTAGATGACGACTCCGCCGTCCTGCTCGATCGCCTCCAGCGCGGCATCCAGCTGGGGCCCGCACTCGCACTTCAACGAGCCGAACGCCTCGCCGGTCAGGCACTCGGAGTGCACGCGCACGAGGGCGGTGTCGCCGGGCTCGCCCTTGACGACCGCGATGTGATCGGTGCCGGTGATCCGGTCCTTGTACGCCAGGAAGCGGAACGTGCCGTGCTCCGTCGGGACGGTGGCGTCCGCCCGCAGGCTCACCCGCCGCCTGCCGGTTCCGGATGCCGGGGCCGCAGGGTCCCGCGGATCCACCTCGTCCAGGTAGGCCACGAGCTGCTCGATCGTGATGACCGGAACGTCGTCGCGTGCGCCGAGCTCGATGAGTCCCGGAAGACGCATCATGCTGCCGTCCTCGGCGACGACCTCGGCGATCGCGCCGACCGGACGCAGGCCCGCGAGCTTCATGAGCTCGACGGCCGCCTCGGTGTGTCCGCTGCGCTCGCGCACACCGCCGTCGACGGCGCGCAGGGGCAGGATGTGACCGGGACGGATGATGCTCGTGGACGTCGACGAGGGGTCCGCCAGGACGTTCAGCGTGTGAGCGCGATCGTGGGCGCTGATGCCCGTGGTGACGCCCTCTGCGGCATCCACGCTGACCGTGTACGCGGTCGAGCGCGCGTCCTCGTTGGACTCCACCATCGGGGGGAGGTTCAACTGGTCGGCGAGGTCGGCGGGCATCGGAGCGCAGATGAACCCGGAGGACCAGCGCACCGTCCAGGCCACCCACTCGGGAGTGGCGAGCTCGGCGGAGAGGATGACGTCGCCCTCGTTCTCGCGGTTCTCATCGTCCGCGACGATGACGGGGCGGCCGGCGCGCAGGGCGTCGAGGGCCGCGGGGATGGTGGCAAGGCTCATCGCGAGCCTCCTTCCGGGTCAGCCCGGAACGCGAGCAGGCGCTCGACGTGGCGGGCGAGGATGTCCGTTTCGAGATTGACGACGTCGCCGACGACGCGGTGACCGAGGGTGGTCGCCGTGAGCGTCTCGGGAATGAGGGAGACCTCGAGCCAGGCGGCTTCGGCTCCGGGCTCGCTCACGGCGCTCACGGTCAGCGAGGTGCCGTCGATCGAGATCGAGCCCTTGTCGACCACGAGGGGCGCGAGATCCGCGGGCAGCGAGATCCGCAGCACGCTCCACTGGTCGCCGGGGCGCACCTCGGCGATCCGGCCGATCCCGTCCACGTGCCCCTGCACGATGTGGCCGCCCAGGCGCGCGCCGACCGGCATCGCCTTCTCGATGTTGACCCGGGTTCCGACGGATGCCGCGGCCAGTGCCGACACGTCGAGGGTCTGCTTCATGACGTCGGCGTCGAAGGTGTCCGGGGTCGAGTCGACCACGGTCAGGCACACGCCGGAGACGGCGATGGACTCTCCGTGCACGGCGTCGGCGGCGGCACCCGGCGCGCGCACCGTGAGCCGCCAGCCGTCTCCGGAGGGCGCGATCGCGGTGATCTCGCCGATCTCGGTGATGATTCCGGTGAACATCAGATTCCTTCTTCCTGGGCGATGTCCGTGTCGAGCGGGTGCGCGATGACGAGCAGGTCCGCGCCCAGCGGAACCCACTCGGACACCCGGAGCCTGCGGGCCTGCGTGATCGAGTCCACGCCGATGTCGGTCAGTGCGAGCCGGCCGCCGCCCAGCAGCACAGGGGCCACATAGGCGAGGATCTCGTCGGCGAGACCCGCGGCGACGAAGCCGCTCGCGAGCGTCGGCCCGCCCTCGACGAAGACCCGCTGCAGTCCTCGGGCGTGCAGATCGGCGAGGACGGCGTGCAGGTCGCGGGTCTCGAAGCGCAGCAGGTCATGCGGGTGGCGGTGCACCGCGGCATCCGCGGGAACGGGCCGTGAACCGATCACGACGGGAACCGGCTGGTCGGGGAGCAGCGCGCCGTCCGCCCGGGCCGTGAGGGCGGGGTCGTCCGCCAGCAGCGTGCCGGTGCCCACCACGATCGCGTCGGCCTGTGCGCGTCGACGGTGCACGTCCGCCCGGGCGTCCGGGCCGGTGATCCACTGACTGGTGCCGTCATCGGCCGCCGCTCGCCCGTCCAGGCTCTGCGCCCATTTGACCGTGACGTGCGGGCGGCCGAGACGCTGGGCGATCAGCCAGTCGCCGATGAGTGCGCGCGCCGCGTCGGCCTGCTCGCCGGCTTCGACGCTGACGCCGGCGGCGCGCAGCCGCTCGGCGCCGCCGCCGGAGACCGCGCCGGGGTCCTCCAGCGCGTAGACGACACGGCTCACGCCGGCTTCGATGAGAGCGAGCGCGCACGGACCCGTGCGGCCGGTGTGGTTGCAGGGCTCGAGGGTGACGACCGCCGTCGCCCCGCGGGCGGAGCCGGCCGGAAGCTTCGAGAGCGCGTCGACCTCGGCGTGCGCAGTGCCCGCGCCCCGGTGCCAGCCCTCGGCGAGGACCTCGCCCTCGGATGAGAGCACGACGGCCCCGACCTGCGGGTTCTGCCCGCGCGGGCCACGGAGGGCGAGCTCGAGGGCGCGAGTCATCGCCCGGCTCTCGGCCTCGGTCACTGCCATCCGTCGTCCTTCGTGAAGGCTCCAGGGGTGGCGGAATGCGCGCGTGCGCGCATCGTGCTGCCTCCCATCCGGACTAGCGAGGTCTCCCTCGCATCACCGTCGGTTCCGGAGTTCCACCGGATCGGCGTCCTCTGAAGGACGTTCGCGGACTGTCACCGCCGGTTCGGATTCTCACCGACCCCGGAGCACGTTGATGCTCTGAGTGTACTCAACGCATCTGAAGGGATTTCATTCCGTGTCGGGCGGCCGTCACTTCAGCAACCGTGAGAGGCGGCGGTCGGCGAGCACCTTGCCGCCGGTCTGGCAGGTCGGGCAGTACTCCAGCGATCGATCGGCGAAGAAGACGCTGCGGACGGTGTCCCCGCACACGGGGCACGCCTCATCGCGCCGTGCGTGCACCCGGAAGCCGGCGCGTTTGGCGTCCTTGAGATCGGCAGGCGGCTTGCCGGAGGCGTCGGCCACGGCATCCCGCAGCGTGTCCTGCATCGCCGCGAACAGCCGGTCGATCTCGGCGTCCTCGAGCGTGCCGGCGATCGCATAGGGAGACATCCGCGCGGCGTGCAGGATCTCGTCCGAGTACGCGTTGCCGATGCCCGCGATCACCCCCTGATCGCGCAGGAGCCCCTTGATCTGCGTCCGCCTGCCTGCGAGCAGGCCGGCGAGGACGTCTCGCGTGAAGGCCTCCTCGAGCGGATCCGGTCCGAGCCTCGCGATGCCGGGGACCTGCTGGGGATCGCGGACGACGTACACGGCGAGCGACTTCTTCGTCCCCGCCTCGGTGAGATCGAATCCGCTGCCGTCGTCGAGGGCGACGCGCAGGGCGATCGGCGACTTCCCGGGCTTGATGAGCGTCGTCGGCAGCTCGTCGTACCAGCGCAGCCAGCCCGCCTTCGCGAGGTGGAAGACGAGATGCAGATCGTCGCCGCAGGTGAGATCGACGAACTTCCCGTGCCGCGCCGCGCCTGTGATCGTCGTGCCGTGCAGGGCGGTGTTCGGCGGATCGAACGTCTTCAGCGCCGCGATCGCGCCGACGCTGGTGCGCAGGATCGCATGGCCGACGGCGCGCTCGCCGAGAAAGTCGACGAGACCCTGGACCTCCGGCATCTCGGGCATGAGGCCATCCTGTCACCGGCATCCGACATCGTCACCCCCGTCCTCCTCCGTCGGGCATCGTCTCCCGTTCCGCCTGCCGACTGTTCACCCCTCCAGACGCCCGAACTTCCGGATGGCACGGATGCGCCCGCGGCGTGTCGACCTGCGGGGGCACCAACACGCCGGCACCAGAGTGTCGCGACCGGAAGTCGGCGTACCGTGCGGGCGGTCCCAGGGCGGGTCGGCGCCCCGGACGGGGTCAGACGGATGGTCGCACCGGGGACAACATGCGGCCGGTGCGCCGGGACGGATCAGTCCAGCACGGGCCAGGCCACCGGCGTCCGGTCGTCCGTCGCCAGCAATCCGGCGAACCAGCCGTCGTCGCGACCGCGGGGACTGGTCAGTGCGAGCCGCTGGAATCCCTCGTAGTGGAAACCGAGCGACCGCGCCGTCCGCGCCGACGGCACGTTGCCGGCCACGGCGCGCCAGCCCAGGCGCACCATCCCGCGATCGGCGAACGCCCAGTCGACGACCGCGCGGGCGGCTTCGGAGAGGTATCCGCGTCCACGGGAATCGGCGACCATCCAGAACCCGATCTCGGCGTCCGTTCCCGCCGGGTGGGCGTTCACGTTGTGCAGGCCGATCATCCCGACCAGCACATCGTCGGCGCGGATGCCCCAGACGAACTCGCCCTCCTCGGCCCAGCCCTTCGCGACGATGCCGATGAAGTCCTCGGCGTGCTCGCGGGTGTAGGGGCTGGGAACGGTGGTCCACCGTGGGATCTCCGGATCCTGGCACGCCTGGGCGATCGCATCGATGTCGGATGCCGTCGGAGCGCGCAGCCCGAGGCGGTCGGTGGTGAGGATCGCGGGTTCCATCCCGGCATCCTATGCGGATCGCGGATCCTGTCCCGGACCCGGACCCAGACCCGGTCTTGTCGTCAACAGACCCTGTCTTGCTGGCGCCAGACCCCGTCTTGTTGTCGACACCCCGCCTTGATCACGTGAATCAGGAGAGGTCTCGACAACAACGAGAGGTCTCCGGGCGCGGGAGAGGCGCGGGACCCGTGTCGTCATCGCCGATCCGGTGGTGCCGTCGTGAGACCCCGTCGTGTCGTCACGAGACCCCGTCTTGTTGGCGCCAGACCCCGTCTTGTTTTCGAAACCCCGCTCTACTCACGTGATCAACGAGAGGTCTCGACAATGAGGAGAGGTCTCCGGGGACGGGTCTCCGGGACCGGGACCTGACGACAGTCCAGTGTCGGAGGGGCGGCGTAGGCTTGTCCGGTGACTGTTCCGGGGATTCTGCGCGCCTTGGAAGAGGCGTCTCTGTACCGCGATGCCCTCACCTGGGCGCAGACCGACGCCGATCTGGGTCTGGTCGACGGACTCGACGCCCCGGCGCTGGCCGGGCTGCTGGACCGGCGTGCGCGTGCCGGGCATCCGGCGGCGCTGCTCGTCATCGCACCGACCGGCCGCCGAGCGGAGTCGCTGGCACAGGCGCTGACCTCGTATCTCCCGGATGCCGAGATCCTCGACTTCCCCGCCTGGGAGACGCTGCCGCACGAGCGGCTGAGCCCGAGCCCGGACACCGTCGGCCGACGCCTGGACACATTGCGGCGCATCACCACCTGGAGCGGCGAGAGGCCGCTCGTCGTCTCGGCCTCGGTGCGCGCCGCACTGCAGCCGATCGCCGGCAACCTTGGCGACGCGGCGCCGCTCGAACTCGTCACGGGCGCGCGCGGAATCGAACTCGAGCAGGCCGTGGAGCAGCTCGTCGAGCGGGCGTACACGCGCGTGGACATGGTGTCGCGACGCGGGGAGTTCGCGGTCCGCGGCGGCATCCTGGACGTCTTCCCCGCCGTCAGCGAGCATCCGTACCGCGTGGAGTTCTTCGGGGACGAGGTCGACCAGATCCGCGCCTTCTCGGTCGCCGATCAGCGCTCGCTGCCCGGCGACGTCGAGCGCGTCGACCTGCCCGCCAGCCGCGAGCTGCTGCTGACCGCCGATGTGCGCGAGCGCGCCAGGGCGCTCGTCGGCGCGTTCCCCGCGATCGCCGGGATGCTGGAGAAGATGGCCGAGGGCATCCCGGTCGAGGGCATGGAGTCGCTGCTCCCCGCCGTCGCCGGCCCCCTCCAGTCGCTCGCCGAGTACCTCCCGAAGGGATCCGCGATCGCGCTGGTCGACCCCGAGCGCTCCGCGGCGCGCGCGCAGAACCTCGGGGAGACCAACCGCGAGTTCCTCGACGCCGCATGGAGCGCGGCGACCTCCGGCGCGTCGGCGCCGATCGACCTCGGGGCGGGGGACTTCCTCACCGTCGCGCAGCTGCGCGAGATCGTCGCGGAGCGCGACGGCGTCTTCTGGCGGCTCAGCCCGTTCGCGACGGACGACACCGATGCCGAGAACATCGACGCGTCGATCATCCCGTCCTTCCACGGCAACGTCGACGGAGCGATCGCGTTCGTCGAGGCGCGCGTGACCGACGGCTGGCGCGTCGTCGTCATCGCCTCGGGGCAGGGGCTGGTGGAGCGCGCCCTCGACGTGCTCGGCGACCGCGGCGTCGCCGCCCGCATCCTCGAGGATGTCGTCGACGAGCCGGCTCCGGGCGTCGTGACGCTCGTGACCGGGGCGGTGGAGAGCGGATTCCAGGTGCCGGAGGCGCGGCTCGCCGTCCTCACCGACAACGAGTTCTACGGCCGCACGATCGGCGGCGACCAGCGCGTGGTCAAGAAGCTCGCGTCGCGTCGCAAGAACGTCGTCGACCCGCTTCAGCTCAAGCAGGGCGACTACGTCGTGCACTCCACCCACGGCATCGCGCGCTTCGTCGAGATGACCCAGCGCGAGGTGTCCACGGGAGGGCGCAACGCGGCGAAGACGACGCGCGACTACCTCGTGCTCGAGTACGCGCCGTCCAAGCGCGGCTACCCGGGCGACAAGCTGTACGTCCCGACGGATCAGCTCGACCTGCTGTCGAAGTACGTCGGCGGAGAGGCGCCGGTGCTGTCGAAGATGGGCGGCAGCGACTGGTCGGCCGCGAAGGGCAGGGCCCGCAAGGCGGTGCGCGACATCGCCGTCGAGCTCGTGAAGCTGTACTCCGCGCGGATGTCGGCCAAGGGACACGCGTTCGGTCCGGACACGCCCTGGCAGCGCGAGCTCGAGGAGGCGTTCCCGTTCGCCGAGACGCAGGATCAGCTCCAGACGATCGACGAGATCAAGGCCGACATGGAGCGGCCGATCCCGATGGACCGGCTGCTGTCGGGCGACGTCGGCTTCGGCAAGACGGAGGTCGCGGTCCGCGCCGCGTTCAAGGCGATCCAGGACGGCAAGCAGGTCGCGATGCTCGTCCCCACGACCCTGCTCGTGAAGCAGCACCTCGAGACGTTCACCGAGCGCTTCGCCGGATTCCCTGTCAAGGTGCGCCCGCTCTCGCGCTTCCAGACCGACAAGGAGGCTCGACTCACGCTGCAGGGACTTCTGGACGGATCCGTCGACATGGTCATCGGGACGCATCGCATCCTGACCGACCAGGTGATGTTCAAGGACCTGGGCCTCATGATCATCGACGAGGAGCAGCGCTTCGGCGTCGAGCACAAGGACGCGCTGAAGAAGATGAAGACGAACGTCGACATCCTCGCCATGAGCGCCACCCCGATCCCGCGGACGCTCGAGATGGCGGTGACCGGCATCCGGGAGATGTCGACGCTCGCGACACCGCCGGAGGACCGGCATCCGATCCTCTCCTTCGTCGGCGCCCGCAGCGACAAGCAGATCGCCGCCGCGATCCGCCGTGAGATCCTCCGTGAGGGTCAGGTGTTCTTCGTCCACAACCGCGTGCAGTCGATCCAGCGCGTCGCGAGCGAGATCGCAGAGCTCGTGCCCGAGGCGCGCATCGCGGTCGCGCACGGCAAGATGGGCGAGCATCAGCTCGAACAGGTCGTCGACGACTTCTGGGAGCGCAAGTACGACGTGCTGGTGTCGACCACGATCATCGAGACGGGCCTGGACATCTCCAACGCCAACACGATCATCATCGACCGCGCGGACAAGTACGGGCTCAGTCAGCTGCATCAGCTGCGCGGTCGCGTCGGACGCGGCCGCGAGCGCGCATACGCGTACTTCCTCTACGACGACGGCAAGGAGCTCAGCGAGACCGCCGCCGACCGGCTGCAGACCATCGCGATAAACAACGACCTCGGTTCGGGCATGCAGGTCGCCCTGAAGGACCTCGAGCTGCGCGGTGCGGGCAACCTGCTGGGGGCGGAGCAGGCCGGTCACATCGCCGGCGTCGGTTTCGACCTGTATCTGCGCATGATCGGCGAGGCCGTCGCGACGTTCCGCGGGGAGGAGACCGAGACCGGCGCCGAGCTGCGGATGGAGCTGCCGGTCGACGCCCGCATCCCCGAGACCTACATCGACAGCGAGCGACTGCGGCTCGAGGCGTACCAGAAGCTGTCGGCGGCCTCGGCGGCGACCGCCAAGGACGACGCGATCGACCTGGTGCGCGAGGAGCTGGTGGACCGGTACGGCACGCCTCCCGAAGAGGTCGAGGGCCTCTTCGCGATCGCCCGCCTGCGTCGCCGCGCCGCCAAGGCCGGACTCACGGACGTCGTGGCGATGGGCTCGAACCTGCGGCTGGCGCCGGCGCGGCTGGAGGAGTCGATCAAGGTCCGGCTGCAGCGGCTGTATCCGAAGTCGAAGCTCGTCGGCGGGGGAGAGGCCCTGGTCGTGCCGATGCCGCTGGTCCCTGCGGCGGTCGGGGTCGGCATGGAACCGCCCGCGGACGACGCGCTGCTGGAGTGGGTCGCGCAGCTGTTCACCGCGATCTTCCCGGAACCGGTCGCCGCGGCATCCTGAAGGGCTGCGTCATCGCCGGATCCCCGCGCGCGGGCTCTCGGGCCGGAGTACGCTGACCGGCATGCTGTACGAGCACCTCGGATCCCGTCCCCGCATCGACGGCACGGCCGTCATCGCGCCCACCGCCGTCATCTCGGGGGACGTGACGATCGGTCCCGACTGCCAGGTGCTGCACGGCGCCGTGATCACCGCCGAGGGCGGGCCCATCACGCTCGGCGAGAACGTCATCGTGATGGAGAACGCGATCGTCCGCGCCAGCTCGGCCAACCCTGTCCATGTCGGCGATCACGTGCTGATCGGTCCTGGCGCCTCGGTGTCCGGCGCCACGATCGGCGATGAGGTGTTCCTCGCCACCGGCACGCGCGTGTTCAACGGCGCCCACATCGGCGACCGCGCCGACGTGCGCGTGAACGCGGTCGTGCACCTGCGCACGACCCTCCCGGAGGACGCCGTCGTTCCGATCGGCTGGGTCGCGGTCGGCGATCCGCTGCGCGTGCTGCCGCCGGACCGCCACGACGAGATCGCCGAGGCGCAGCAGGAGCTCGACTTCCCCGGTTACGTCTTCGGCGTCGACCGCGACACGCCGGATGTCATGGTGCAGCTGACGGAGCGGTACGCGCGGTCGCTGGCGCGCCACGCGGACGACGCCCCCGCCTGATCCACGTGCGGAACCCGATCACACGCGTGGAACCGTCGACCACTCGATCAGCACGCACGCCAGGAGTCCCAGCAGCGCCACGGCGGCCATCACGAGCATCAGGACGGCCAGCACCCTCAGGCGTTGGACGCGGTCGGCGATGAGGAACCGCGCCGCGACGAGCGCGGCGTACAGCACGACCATCAGCACCGCCGTCGTCCACGCCACCACGGCCGAGGGGCCGGGGTCGACCAGGATCAGCACGAGCGGCACGGCGCACGCGAGCGCGAAGCCGCCGGCCACGACGATCCAGATCGTGCCGTCCGAGGACCGCAGTGCCGGCTGGTTGCGCACCAGCGTGGGATCCGTCGCCGAGCGTCGTCGCGCCCGGTGAGCCGGCTGGTGCGCCCTGTCGTCCATCCGCAGTTCCGAACCGCTAGACGCGGTCGACGAGCTGCGCCTCGCCCTGCAGACGTGCGCAGTGCGCGCAGCAGAAGATCTCGGCGTCCGCCTCGACGCCGTGCCCGATGATGCGGCACCCGCAGTGCGCACAGGTCGGCGCCATCGCCTGGATCGCGCATTCGAAGCTGTCGAACGTGCCGACGCGATCGCCGCGCGCGACCGTGAACACCTTGTCGTAGACGTTCCCGCAGGTGTCGCAGGTCGCCGTCAGGGTGCCCGTCTCCGACGTGCCGCTGATGGTCATGATCCGGCCTCGTCCTCCTCCTCGAGGCGCTCGAGCAGCATCTTCTTGCCCTGCTCGCCGGCTTTGAGGCTGTTGTGCTGGATCTTGCGGAACCAGTCCGCGAGCTCCGTGTCGCCGGCACGGTCCGCGTCCTCGGCATAGGTCTGCATGGTCCAGGCGTTGCGCAACGACGCCTCCAGCACCGCGACGAGGTTGTAGTTCTTGTCTTTCATCGCCGATTCGGGTGCGCTGGTCATGGTGCTCTCCTTCGTTCGGGGACACCAGGATGCCGCGGCGTACGGCGGTCGTCGAAGGGGGTGGCGTCCTCCGGGACGGAGGCGTACCCTCACCTCATCGCGCGGCGAGTCCCGCGAGCAGTTCCAGCACGCACAGTGCTGCCAGACGCACGGTCCGGCCGTCCTCGGCATCCGCCGTCGCGTCGACCTCCGCGATGTCGGCGCTCACGACTCTGGCATCCGACGCCACGGCCCTGGTCAGGGCGCGCAGCTCCCACGCGGCCAGGCCACCGGGGACGCTCGCCGGACAGCCGGGAGCGACCGATCGATCGCACACGTCGACGTCGATGTCGAGGTGGATGCGCGCCGCGGCATCCGCTCCGGCGACGGAAAGCGCTTCGGCGACCACGTCGTCGATCGTCCGCCGGCGCAGCTCGTCCAGCGTGATCACCCGGATGCCCCAGTCCGCGGCGCGCCGTGCGTAGGCCGCCGAGTTCGCGAAGTCCGCGATGCCGATCTGCACGATGCGTCGCGGATCGATGCGCTCGCCGTCCGGAGCGTCCTGCACGAGCCGGCGCACGGGCGATCCGTTCGAGACCCCGTCGCGCAGATCGAAGTGCGCGTCGAAGGTGATCAGGCCGGTCGCACCGGCTCCGCGGGCGACGGGGTAGGTGACGGAGTTGTCGCCGCCGAGTGCGACGACGAACGCCGGCTCCAGCGCGCGCACGCGCGCCACGACACCCTCGATGTCGGTGTCCGCGTCCGCGACGTCGCCGGCGTCGGCGATCCTCAGGGCATCCGCCAGGTCGACGAGCGGAGGTCCCATGACCGTCGTGCTGAAGCGCCGCAGCGCCTCGCGGATCGCGGCAGGCGTGGCATGCGCGCCCGTGGGTGACAACGAGGTCCGCCAGGCCGGGATGCCGAGGAGCACGGCGTCCGAGGCGTCGTCGGGGGCAGGCCAGGAACCGGCTCGGGGCCAGAGCGGATCGTGCGAGAGCGCCATGTCAGACTCCGGGGATCAGGTTGTGGGCGATGGTGAAGATGAGAAGGCCGGCGAGGGCTCCGACGACCGTGCCGTTCAGGCGGATGTACTGCAGGTCGCGGCCGACCATGAGCTCGATCTTCTCGGTCGTCTCCGCCGGATCCCAGCGCTCGACCGTGTCGGTGATGATGGACGCGATGTCGTGGCGGTAGCGGTCCACGAGGAACACCGCGGCATCCGTGATCCAGGAGTCCACTCGGCGCTGCAGGGATTCCTCCGTGGTCAGCCGTTCGCCGATCTCCCGCACCGCCTGGGCCGCGCGCACGCGCAGCCCGCTCTGCGGGTCGGCGAGCGAGGTCAGCAGTCCCGCCTTGGCGGTGTGCCACGCCTCGGCCGCGAGCGCCGCGACGCGCGGGCTGTCGAACAGGGCCGTCTTGGCGTTCTCCAGCTTGGCTCTGGTGGCCTCGTCGTGCTGCAGCCCTTCGGCGAGACGCGCGAGGTAGCCGTCGATCGCGATCCGTGCGGGATGCCGGGGGTCGGCCTGTACGGCGCCCACGAACCGCACCGCTTCGTGGTACACCGTGTCGTCGACGAAGCGGTGCGCCAGCTTCGGCACCCAGGACGGCAGACGGCGCGAGACCAGTCCTGAGAACGACTCGGCGTTGGTGTCGAGCCACGTCGCGATGCTGTCCACAGCCAGATCGACCGCGCCATGGTGGGCGTCGGTCTCCACGATGCGCTGCAGCCAGACGCCGGCAGGCGTCCCCCAGTCCGGCTCGATGAGGTGCTCCCGGGCGAGGTCGCCGATGAGGTCGCGCACGTCGTCGTCGCTCAGGGCACCCAGCACGGCGGACGCGACGGTCGCGCCCTCCGCCGCGACGCGGTCGGCGTGCGCCGGCACCCGCAGCCATTCGCCCGCTCTGGCGGCGATGCGGGTGCGCGAGAGCTTCTCCCTCACGACGTCCGCGGCGAGGAAGTTCGTCTCCACGAACTCGCCGAGCGTGCGTCCGATCTCGTCCTTGCGGGTGGGGATGATCGCCGTGTGCGGGATCGGCAGGCCCAGTGGGCGGCGGAACAGGGCGGTGACGGCGAACCAGTCCGCGAGGGCTCCGACCATGCCGCCCTCGGCCGCCGCTCGGACGTACGCGAGCCAGGTGTAGCGCTCCTGAAGCCAGAACGCGAGGACGAAGGCCACGGCCATGGCGATCAGGGCGCCGAGGGCGACCGCCTTCATCCGGCGCAGTGCGATCAGCCGGTCGCGATCGGCCGGGGAGAGCAGAGCGACGGGAGTGCGCGACATGTCGTCATCCTCCCACGCCGGTGCCCCGGTGCACGCGAGTACCCTCGAAGGGTGATCGAAGACATCAAGAAGCGCGCCCTGCATCGCACGAGCATCCTCGAGGGGCAGCTGCGCGGCGTCGCGCGGATGATCGAGAGCGAGGAGTACTGCATGGACATCATCACCCAGTCCCGGGCGATCCAGAAGTCCCTTGAGTCCCTGAATCGTCTGCTGCTGGAGAACCACCTGCGCACGCACGTGACGCACATGTTCGAGCACGGCGGCGACCAGCGCGACCAGGCGGTCACCGAGCTCCTGAAGGCGTTCGACTTCGACCGCCGGTGACGGTCAGTCCTCCAGAGGCCCCAGCCACGCCGTGGCGGCCGTGGCGTGCGCCGACTCCGGATCGGACGGGTGGAACGCCCCCGCGATCACATCCCGATAGAGCCGCGACAGCTCATGGGAGGAGAAGTACGCTCCGCCGCCGGCGGTGAGGATCGCGTCATCGACGACGCGCTTGGCCATCGAGACGGCCCGGTGCTTGACGCCCGAGAGCAGCGTGAACCAGCGCCCGCCATGGTCGGCGAGCGCGTCGACGTCGCGGGCGAGAGCGGCGATCTGCGGGGGCAGCGCGTCGTAGGCGAGGCCCATGTCGGCGATCCGCCAGCGGATGTCGGGGTCCTGGCTGTACGTCGTGCCGGTCTTCTTCGATCGGCGCCGCTGCACGGTCTCGACGGCGAGGTCGAGCGCGCGCCGGGCGATGCCGGTGTAGACGGCGGCGAGCAGGATCTCGAACACGCTGAAGATGCCGAACACGATCGGGTCGGGGTTCGGGCCGGGATCGATCCGGCGCACGACGTGCTCCGGGCGCGCGACGGCGCCATTCAGCCGCGTGGTCCTGCTCTGCGTCGCACGCATGCCGAGCGTGTCCCAGTCGTCGCTCGTGACGACGGCATCCGTGCGGTCGACGAACGCGAACACGAGCTTCGGGGCGTCGGGAGACGTGGTGTCCAGCCCGTGCAGTCCGAGCTTCGTCCACACCGGAGCGAGCGAGGTGAAGATCTTCGTGCCGGTGAACGAGTAGCCCCCGTCCTGGCGGGGTGAGGCGTCCGTTTCGCTGCCGAACAGGACCAGATCGTTGCCGCCCTCGCTGATGCCGAAGGCGAACACCTCTCCGGAGACGGCGCCGTCCTGGACGAACTCGAGCCCGGTGACGCCGCGGTCGCTGAAGACCTTGGCGACACCGGTCCACACCAGGTGCATGTTGATCGCGAGCGCCGTGGCGGGCGCGGCCGACGCCAGTCGCTGCTGCAGGATCGCGGCCTGTTCGAGTCCGAGGCCCGCGCCTCCGCGTTCGGCCGGCACGAGGATGCGGAGATAGCCGGCTTCGCGCAGCTCGTCGAGATCCTGCTGCGGGAAGGTGTTCTCGCGGTCGTGGATCGGTGCGCGTTCCCGGATGCGCTCGAGCAGGTCGTCGGGGAGGTGGACAGCCGGATCGATTTCCGATCGGCCATCAGCCGGTCGCGCGGTGGTGGTCATGAGAGCGCCTCCAGGATCTGCTTCATGGTCTCCTCCGGCCTGTCGCGGTGCGGTGAGTGGCCGGCTCCCGAGACGACGGACATCGAGATGCGGGGATTGCCGGCCAGGACGGACTCGGCCGTGTCGCCGGTGAAGAGGCTGTAGACCTCCGGATCCGCGCCGATCACATGCGTCGGGACCTCCAGTCGGGCGGCGGCTTCGCGCACGTCCCAGGTCTGGTTCTGGGCGCTGGTCTGGGCGACCGCCCAGGCGCTGGCCCTGGCCACGGCGTCGATCTTCAGCTCGAGGTCCTGCTCGTGCCAGTGCGGATGCTCTTCGCGGACGGCTTCGAGCCGGTTGTCGGCGAAGGCGCGTTCCTGGCTGCGTCGGACGATGCTCGCGTCCCTCCCGTCGACGAGGATGGCCGGGTCGATGAGCAGAAGCCTCTTCGTCCAGGAGGCGTCGGACGCGGCGGCCACGGTGCCGGCGGCGCCTCCCAGGGAGTGGCCGATGACGGCATCCCAGGATGCGCGATGTCGAGGCCGCGTGGCGGCGAGGTCCTCGGCGTACGCGGCCACGGTGTAGTCCAGCGTCCGGGGTGCGTCGCCGTGGCCCCGCAGATCGACCGCCACCGCTCGCCACCCGGCGTTCGCCAGCGCGTCGCCGATGCGCCACATGAGCGCCCCGGAGGAGCCGAGGCCGTGCACGAGCAGGGCGGTCTTCGCGGAATCCGGTGCGCCCCAGGTCAGCCGGGGCAGAATCACAGCAGCCACGGGATCAGCCTACTGATCCGTCCCGATGCCTCGGCCGTCGTTCGGCCGGGTCAGGACAGGGGCGGCATGTCCGCGGCGATGGTCAGCACGCGCGCAGCCGCCGCATGCCCGGCGGACAGGCGCTCGGCGAGGGGCAGGTCCTCGAGGGTCGCGGCGAGGAACCCGGACGCGAAGGCGTCACCGGCCCCGACCGGCTCGACGACCTCGACGACGGGAGCGGGCACGAACACCGGCTCGGCGTCGCCGGCGAACGCGGTCGCGCCGATGTCGCCGTCCTTGACGACCAGAAGGGGGCAGTTCGGAAGGAACGCCCGGATCGCCGTCGCCGTGGCGGTTCCCCAGATGCGTTCGGCCTCGTCGCGGCCGACGAACGCGATGTCCGCGGCATCCGCGAGGCGGGCGAGGGCGGACGCGGCATCCTCGAGAGACCACAGGGCGCGACGGTCGTTGACGTCGAAGGACACCAGGGCTCCCGCGGCGCGCGCGTCCGCGTACAGGCGGTCGACCATGTCGCGGCAGGACACGGACAGCGCGGGCGTGATCCCGGTCGTGTGCACGATGCGCACGCCGGACAGACGCTCGGTCGACAGCATCCCCGCCGCCATGCCGGACGCCGCCGAGCCGCGCCGGTAGTAGCGGACCGAGGATCCCTCGGCGGCCGGGTCCTTGAACATCACCCCGGTCGGGGCCTGCGGATCGCGCTCGACCCACAGACCGACGCCGCGCCGCTCGAGTTCGTCCACGATCCGGGTGCCGAGCGGGTCGTCACCGACCCGAGAGGCCCACACGGCGCGGTGCCCGGCCGCCGCGAGACCGGCGGCGACGTTGGATTCGGCCCCGGCGAGCCCGAGGGACGCTTCGGATGCCGCGGAGAGGGGGCCGTCGGTCGGGGTGACGAGGATCATCGTCTCGCCGATGCAGACGACCTCGGCGGGTGCAGTGCTCATGAAGGGGTGACCGCCACGGGTTCGGTGTCGGGAAAGGGACTCGGGTCGCGGTGCCGCAGGTCGGGGAAGGCCCGGACGAACACGACCGCGACGACCACACCGACGATAGCGAACAGCACGGCCGCGAGGTACGCGCCGCGGGCGCCGCCGGTGCTGTCGACGAGGAAGCCCGCGATCGCCGAACCGGCTGCCGCTCCGATCAGCTGACCGGTCCCTGCCCATCCGAAGGCCTCGGCGGTCTCGCTGAACTTGACGCTGGCCGTGGTGATCGCGAACAGCACGGCCAGTGCGGGTGCGATGCCGATGCCGGCGATCAGCAGAGTGCCGCCCAGCCAGAACACGTTGAGCGAGACCATCGTCAGGGCGAGGCCGATCGTGACGATGACGAGCCGGCGCGCCATGGCCCACGGGCCGATCGGGATGTGGCCCATGGACAGGCCGCCTGCGAGGCTGCCGACGGCGAAGACCGCCAGGACGACACCCGCCTCGATGCTGCCGTGCTCGAAGGTCGCCACGACGCCGACCTCGACGGCCGAGCAGGCGCCGATCAGGAGGAACCCGATCACGGTCGCCAGCAGTACCGGCGGCTTCAGCACGACCCGTCCGAAGGCGCGCCGGCTGCGCGGGATGCGGACCCGGCCGACCTCGGGGGAGAGGATGAACCAGCCGCAGCCGACGACGAGGAGGGCCGCCACGAGCAGCAGTCCCTCGGTCGTGCCGATCTGCGTGGACACGAGCGTGATGACCACCGGTGCGAGGATCCAGATGATCTCCTGCAGCGAGGCGTCCAGGGAGAACAGCGGCGTCAGCTGCGAGGAGTTGACGAGCTTGGGATAGATCGTGCGGACGGCCGACTGGATCGGCGGGGTGGCGAGACCGGCGACGAGGCCGAAGAACATGTATCCGGGAAGGATCAGCGGCAGCAGCGCGACGCAGAGGAACGCCGCCACGCAGACCGTCGTGGTGAGGGTGAGGACGCGGCGCATGCCCCAGGCGCCCATCCAGCGGCTCGTCACCGGCCCGGCGACGGCCTGCCCGACGGAGGTCGCGGCGAGGACGAGTCCTGCGGCGCCGTACGACCCGGTCTGCTGCTCGACGTGCAGCAGGATCGCCAGGGACGCCATGCCGTTGGGGAAGCGTGCGGTCAGCTGCGCCGCGATCATGCGCCCCACACCAGGGGTGCGAAGAAGGTCCCGATATCCCGCCACGAGACAACGGTACCCGCCCTGCCGCGGCGGTTCGGAGCGGTCGGATGCCGCGACACGCCGCGACACGCCGAAGCGGTCTCTCCACAGGAAATCCGATGTCCGGACCCCGGCGTAGCGTGCCGCCTGTGGATGGATCCGCTCCGGGGGTTCGCGAGCCGCGATTTGACGCGCTTCGCAGGCCTTCGAGAAAGTTCGCCGGCTGTGGATGAAACGGTGGAGAACCTGTGTTGTATCAGTGGAGAGCGGTGGAAAACTACACGGATGTAACTACTATCCCTTGTGGTCGGTCCGAATGTCCGTCCCTATATGTAGTATTGAACTCCCGGCGGGGGGTCTGCCGGCAAAACAGGATTCTGAGGGGAAGCGATATGTCGATCACGGTCTACACCAAGCCTTCGTGCGTGCAGTGCAACGCCACCTACCGGGCGCTGGACGCCAAGGGCATCGAGTACGAGATCCACGACCTCTCCGAGGACGCTGCGGCGCTCGAGCAGGTCAAGGCTCTCGGCTACATGCAGGCCCCGGTCGTCGTGACCGACGAGGGTCACTGGTCGGGCTTCCGTCCCGACAAGATCGACGAACTCGCCGCCCGTCTGGCGTGACCGAGAGGAGGTGACCGCATGAGCGCCGTCGCGACAGCAGCGCCGCTCCTGGTCTACTTCTCCAGCGTCTCCGGGAACACGGCGCGCTTCATCGAGAAGCTCGGTCTCCCGGCTCGCCGCATCCCCCTGCACCGCACCGACGAGGACCTCGTCGTGGACGAGCCGTTCGTGCTCGTCACCCCCACGTACGGGGGCGGTCAGGGGCGCGGGGAGGAGAAGGGCGCCGTACCCAAGCAGGTGATCCGGTTCCTCAACGACGAGCGCAACCGGCGACACATCCGCGGCGTGATCTCCGCGGGCAACACCAACTTCGGCGAGGCCTTCTGCCTCGCCGGCGACATCATCAGCCGCAAGTGCCACGTGCCTCACTTGTATCGGCTAGAGATCTTCGGCACACAGGACGATGTCGATCGCGTGACCGACGGATTGGAACGACGGTGGAAGCTTCAGTGACCGAGACGGTGGCCTTCAAGGAGAACCCCGCATTCGAGGGCCTCGACTACCACGCCCTCAACGCGATGCTCAACCTCTACGACGCGAACGGGAAGATCCAGTTCGACGCCGACAAGCGGGCGGCGCGGGAGTACTTCCTGCAGCACGTGAACCAGAACACGGTGTTCTTCCACTCGCTCAAGGAGCGTCTGGACTATCTCGTGGAGAAGGAGTACTACGAGGGCGCCGTCATCGAGAAGTACTCGTTCGACTTCATCCAGCGCCTCAACGATCTCGCCTACTCGAAGAAGTTCCGCTTCGAGACGTTCCTGGGCGCGTTCAAGTACTACACGAGCTACACACTGAAGACGTTCGACGGCAAGCGCTACCTCGAGCGCTTCGAGGACCGCGTCGTCATGACCGCGCTCGCCCTCGCCGACGGCGACGAGCAGGTCGCGATCGACCTCGTCGAGGAGATCATCTCCGGACGGTTCCAGCCGGCCACGCCGACCTTCCTCAATGCGGGCAAGGCCCAGCGCGGCGAGCTCGTCAGCTGCTTCCTGCTGCGCATCGAGGACAACATGGAGTCGATCGCCCGCGGCATCAACTCCGCCCTGCAGCTGTCCAAGCGCGGCGGCGGCGTCGCGCTGCTGCTGTCGAACATCCGCGAGTCGGGTGCGCCGATCAAGCAGATCGAGAACCAGTCCTCTGGCATCATCCCGGTGATGAAGCTCCTCGAAGACAGCTTCAGCTACGCCAACCAGCTCGGGGCCCGCCAGGGCGCCGGTGCCGTCTACCTCAACGCGCACCACCCCGACATCATGCGCTTCCTCGACACCAAGCGCGAGAACGCGGACGAGAAGATCCGCATCAAGACCCTGTCGCTCGGCGTGGTCGTGCCGGACATCACGTTCGAGCTCGCCAAGAACGACGAGGACATGTACCTCTTCTCGCCGTACGACGTCGAGAAGGTCTACGGGGTGCCGTTCGGCGACATCTCCGTGACCGAGAAGTACCGCGAGATGGTGGACGACCCGCGCATCAAGAAGACGAAGATCAACGCGCGCGAGTTCTTCCAGACGATCGCCGAGATCCAGTTCGAGTCGGGCTACCCGTACATCATGTTCGAGGACACGGTGAACAAGGCCAACCCGATCAAGGGCCGCATCAACATGTCCAACCTCTGCAGCGAGATCCTGCAGGTGAACACGCCGACCACGTACAACGAGGACCTCTCGTACGACCAGATCGGCAAAGACATCTCCTGCAACCTGGGTTCCATGAACATCGCGCTGGCGATGGACGGCGGCGACCTCGGCGCGACGGTCGAGACCGCCATCCGCGGTCTGACGGCGGTGAGCAACCAGAGCCACATCGCCTCGGTGCGCTCGATCGAGGACGGCAACGACCGTTCGCACGCGATCGGCCTGGGCCAGATGAACCTGCACGGGTACCTCGCCCGCGAGCACGTCTTCTACGGGTCCGAAGAGGGCATCGACTTCACGAACATCTACTTCTACACGGTGCTGTTCCACGCGCTGCGCGCCTCGAACAAGCTCGCGATCGAGCGCGGTGAGGCCTTCGACGGCTTCGAGGACTCCACCTACGCCTCGGGCGCCTTCTTCGACAAGTACATCGATCAGGCCTGGGAGCCGGCGACCGCCAAGGTCAAGGAGCTCTTCGCCGGTCACTTCGTCCCGACGCAGGCCGACTGGGTCGAGCTGAAGGAGTCCATCCAGAAGCACGGCATCTACAACCAGAACCTGCAGGCCGTGCCGCCGACCGGATCGATCTCGTACATCAACAACTCGACGTCCTCGATCCACCCGATCGCGTCGAAGATCGAGATCCGCAAGGAGGGCAAGCTCGGTCGCGTGTACTACCCGGCGGCGTTCATGACGAACGACAACCTGGAGTACTACCAGGACGCGTACGAGATCGGCTACGAGAAGGTCATCGACACCTATGCCGCGGCCACG
>NZ_JAHZUT010000007.1:0-189020 GCF_022788845.1 Microbacterium sp. CIAB417
CGTGCGCTCTACCAACTGAGCTACAGAGCCCCGCGGCATCCGTATCGCGCGAGGCGACGCGATGCCGCGTCCTAAACGAAAGGCCCTTCGAGAAGGGCCCGTCGCTCAGAGCGACCCTGACGGGACTTGAACCCGCGACCTCCGCCGTGACAGGGCGGCACGCTAACCAACTGCGCTACAGGGCCATGCTTGTTTAATTGTATTCGGTTGTGTGACCCCAACGGGATTCGAACCCGTGCTACCGCCGTGAAAGGGCGGCGTCCTAGGCCGCTAAACGATGGGGCCGGATGAACCCTTCGGGCTCACGCTTACCGAAGAGCAAGCATAGGCGAGGTTCTACCAAATGCGAAATCGGGTCCGACCGCCCGCGCGCGTCGCTGCCTGACGGGGCGTCGATCAGGGGAGAGGATGGCGCGGGACCGCCCGCATCCTGCGCTCGAAGAAGCCGTTGCGGATGTGACTGATGTTGTTAGTGTTGTCGGTGTTGCGCCGGTGAATGAGGGGCTGTTGTGTCTGCCGAAGATCTGCCCGGAGCGGAAGAGGACTGCGGCTGCGGCCCCACCGCTCAAGAGAAGCGCGCCCTCTGGCCCACGATGACCCGCCGCGTCGCTCTCGGCGCCGGGGCTCTCGGCGTCGTCGGGCTCGCCGCGCTGGCCGGCCCGCTCCAGCCCCAAGCGTTCGCGATCGAGGGCTACCCCTCGTGGGACGACGTGCAGCGCGCGAAGAACAACGAGGCCGCCAAGGGCGCCGAGATCCAGCGCATCGAAACGCTCATCGCGCAGTTGCAGGCCGATGTCGCCGCGAAGCAGGCGATCGCCGACCAGAAGTCCCAGGAGTACTTCACCGCACAGCAGGCGTACTTCGATGCCGCTGCGCGTGCCGACAACCTGCAGTCGCAGGCCGACGCCCAAGCCGCCGCCGCGACGGAGGCGGCGAACAAGGCCGGTCGCGTCGCCAGCCAGCTCTACAAAGCCGGTGGTGATGACACGTCGCTGCAGCTCTTTTTCGCGGGCTCCGCAGCCGGCGCCGACGACCTGCTCGCCCGTCTCGGCACGATGGACAAGCTCCTCGAGCGCAACCAGGACGTCTACGCCTCCGCCGTCTCCGCGCGTAACGCCGCACAGTCACTGACCGATCAGGCGACGACAGCCCGCGACGAGCGCGACAAGCTGCAGCAGGCTGCCGAGCAGGCCATGCAGGAGGCACAGGCCGCAGCGGATGCCGCGCAGGCCGCCCTCGACGCGCAGAACCAGAACCTCGGCACGCTGCAGGCGCAGCTGGCCGCCCTCAAGGACACGACTGCGAAGACCGTCGCCGACTACCAGGCCGGTGTCGCCGAGCAGAAGCGCCGTGAAGAGGAAGCCCGAAAGGCCGCCGAAGAGGCCGCTCGGCGTGCGGCAGAAGAGGCAGCGAAGAACAACCCCGGCGGCGGCAGCAGCAGCAGTGGCGGTGGCGGCGGCGGTGGTTCAGGCTGGGTGCGTCCCGCGGGCGGCAGCATCACGTCCGAGTACGGCCCCCGCTACTCGCAGTGCGGCCCGAGCTACTGCGCCAGCAGCACCCACTACGGCACCGACTTCGGCGCCGGATGCTGGGGCAACATCTACGCGGCGTCCTCCGGCACCGTGACTTACGCCGGCTACAACGGCGGGTACGGCAACTACATCCGCATCGACCACGGTGGCGGCATCGGCACCGGCTACGCGCACATCTCCAACGGCGGGATCTACGTGTCGCGCGGGCAGTGGGTCAACGCAGGTCAGGTCATCGCCGGCGTCGGCAACACCGGCAACTCGTTCGGCTGCCACCTCCACTTCGAGGTCTACACGCCCAGTGGCACGGTCAACCCCCGACCGTTCATGGCGGCGCGCGGCGTCGGTTTCTGAGCCCGATACCCAGACAGAAAGAGAGCGGATGCGGCAGGTGCCGCATCCGCTCTCTTCGTCTGAGCGGTCTCAGAGGGAGTTGGGCGCTTCGCCCTCACCCTGCGTCTTGGTCCGACCCTCGTGCTCCTCGAAGCGCTCGAACGCCTCGGCGACGAGACGCTCGGCCTCGGCGGCGTCAGCCCACTCGTCGACCTTGACCCACTTGCCCGGCTCGAGGTCCTTGTAGTGCTCGAAGAAGTGGCCGATCTCGCCCTTGGTCCACTCGTCGATGTCGCCGACGTCCTGGATGTGGGCCCAGCGCGGGTCCTTCGCCAGCACGGCCACGACCTTGTCGTCGCCGCCGGCCTCATCGCTCATCTTCAGCACGGCGACCGGGCGCACCTTCGCGAGCACGCCGGGGTAGATGTCGCGGTCGAGCAGCACGAGCACGTCGAGCGGGTCGCCGTCCTCGCCGAGCGTGTTCTCGAAGAAGCCGTAGTTGCTGGGGTAGCCCATGGGCGTGAACAGAACGCGGTCCAGGAAGACCCGGCCCGTGCCGTGGTCGACCTCGTACTTCACGCGGCTGCCGCGCGGGATCTCGATGACGGCGTCGTATGCGCCCATTCCTGTGCTCCTTTGGAAGTTCAGCGGATTCGCCACACAGCCTAGTCGGCCCGTCTCGGGCGCTCCGCGGGCAGGACTCAGCCAGAATTCGCTAGAGACGTGCGGAACCGTTGCGGATGCGCCTTCCGGCTGGGTCGTGCCGGCTGAACCGCCGCCACCCGCGCCAGTAGCGTGGTGGCATGCGACCCGGACTCCACCCCGCCACCGCCGAGGTGCGCCGCGCCGTTCGCGCGGTGCTCGAACCCCGGCGCGGACAGGCCGTCGTCATCGGACTCTCGGGCGGTGCAGACTCCCTGGCTCTCACCGCCGCCGTCGCCTTCGAAGCGGCCGCGCTCGACGTGCGCGCGATCACGGTGACGGTCGATCACGGACTGCAGGACGGATCGGATGAGGTCGCCGCACGCGCCGCCGATCTCGGCCGAGGCCTCGGGCTCGCCGCCGAAGTCGCGCGCGTCGAGGTGTCGGCGGCGGGCGAGGGACTGGAAGCCGCTGCCCGCAATGCCCGTCGCGCGGCACTCGCGGAGGCCGCCGCGCGTCTCGGCGCGTCTGCGGTGCTGCTCGCGCACACGCTCGACGACCAGGCCGAGACCGTGCTGCTCGGACTCGCCCGGGGCTCGGGAGCGACGAGCCTCGGCGGGATGGCGCCGGAACGTGAGGACGACGCCGGTCTCACGTGGCTCCGTCCCCTGCTGGGCGTCTCGCGTGCCACGACGCTCGCCGCGTGCGCCGCCGCGGAGCTCGAGCCGTGGCACGACCCGCACAACGACGACCCCGCCTTCACCCGCGTGCGGGTGCGTCAGCGGGTGCTGCCGGTGCTCGAGCGGGAGCTCGGACCCGGCATCGCCGAAGCCCTCGCCCGCACCGCCGAGCAGCTGCGAGCGGATGTGGCGGCTTTCGCCGAGATGATCGACGAGACCATCGAGGACATCGTCGAGCCCGCCGAGGCCGGGATCGCCGTCTCGGTCGCCGCCCTGGCCGCCAACCCGGCGGCGCTGCGCACCCGCATCCTGCGCCACGTCGTGGCCAGTGAGTTCCACGTCTCCCTCACGCACCGCCAGACGCAGGAGGTCGAGCGGCTGGTCACCGACTGGCGCGGCCAGGGCCCCATCGACCTGCCCGCCTGCCGCGCGGCCCGCGTGGGCGGCCGGATCGTCTTCAGCGCATCGACCTGACCCGGCCCGCGCACAGGACGCCGGCGGTGCCGCCGCCTAGACTCGACGCATGCGCGCAGCGGACATCGCAGACGACCTCACGACCGTTCTTGCCACCGAGGAGCAGATCCTCGCCAAGCTCGAGGAGATCGCGGCCCAGGTGGCCGCCGACTACGAGGGCAAGGACCTCGTGCTCGTGGGCGTTCTCAAGGGCGCGATCATGGTCATGGCCGACTTCTCCCGCGCACTGCCGAGCCTCGTGCCGATGGACTGGATGGCCGTCTCGTCCTACGGAACCGGTACGCGATCGAGCGGTGTGGTGCAGATCCGCAAAGACCTCGACACCGACATCCACGACAAGCACGTGCTCATCGTCGAGGACATCATCGACTCGGGGCTGACCCTCAGCTGGCTGCTGGAGAACTTCGCCGCCCGCGGCGCCGCATCCGTCGAGGTCTTCGCGCTGTTCCGCAAGCCCGAGGCCGCCAAGGTGCAGGTCGACTGCCGCTACGTCGGGTTCGAGATCCCCAACGAGTTCGTCGTCGGCTACGGCCTCGACTACGCCGAGCGCTACCGCAATCTGCGCGACGTCGCGGTGCTCGCCCCCCACGTCTACAGCTGATCGAGGGGCCGCGCGCCCTGTACGCCGTGGGCGAATGCACAGACCCGGCATAGTGAGCCCGCGCTACCCTGAAACGACCGCCGGGAGGCGGTCTGTCGACGAAAGGGCCGGGGTCTCCCCGCGAAATGGACTTCAAGAAGATCACGCGCAACCCGCTCCTGTACGTTCTGGTGATCGGGCTGTTCCTCATCGTTGGTTTCTCGCTCATCTCGAGCCTGGGCGCGGCGAAGCAGATCACGACCCAGCAGGGCCTCGAACTGCTCAGCGGCTCGACGGTCACCGAGGTGACCAACACCGACGGTGACCAGCGCGTCGACCTGAAGCTCTCGGCGCCCTACGAGGGTGCGAACGACGTGCAGTTCTACTACGTCGGTGCCCGAGCGGACGAAGTGGTCAAGGCCATCGACGCTGCCAAGCCGTCCGACGGGTACAACGACGTCGTCCCCCGTGCCACTTGGTTCGACGGGCTCATCTCGCTCCTGCTGCCGATCCTGCTGCTCGGCATCATCTTCTGGTTCCTCATCTCGTCCGCCCAGGGTGGCGGCAGCAAGGTCATGCAGTTCGGCAAGTCCCGCGCGAAACTCGTGACCAAGGAGTCCCCGACCGTCACCTTCCAGGATGTGGCCGGCTCCGACGAGGCCATCGAAGAGATGCAGGAGATCAAGGACTTCCTGAAGGACCCCACCAAGTTCCAGGCGCTGGGTGCACGCATCCCGAAGGGCGTGCTGCTGTACGGCCCTCCCGGAACGGGTAAGACCCTGCTCGCGCGAGCCGTCGCCGGCGAGGCTGGGGTGCCCTTCTACTCGATCTCGGGTTCCGACTTCGTCGAGATGTTCGTCGGCGTCGGCGCCAGCCGCGTGCGCGACCTGTTCAACCAGGCCAAGGAAAGCGCCCCGGCGATCATCTTCATCGACGAGATCGACGCCGTCGGTCGTCACCGCGGTGCCGGTCTCGGCGGCGGTCATGACGAGCGCGAGCAGACCCTGAACCAGATGCTCGTCGAGATGGACGGCTTCGACCCCAAGGCGAACGTCATCGTCATCGCTGCGACGAACCGTCCCGACATCCTCGACCCGGCGCTGCTCCGCCCGGGCCGCTTCGACCGCCAGATCGGCGTCGACGCCCCCGACCTCAAGGGCCGCAAGCAGATCCTCGAGGTGCACGGCCGCGGCAAGCCGCTGGCCGACTCGGTCGACCTCGAGGTCGTCGCCCGCAAGACGCCCGGCTTCACCGGTGCCGACCTCGCCAACGTGCTCAACGAGGCCGCTCTGCTCACGGCGCGCTCCGACGCCCAGCTCATCGACAACCGCGCCCTCGACGAGGCGATCGACCGCGTGATCGCCGGTCCGCAGCGTCGCACGCGGGTGATGAAGGACAAGGAGAAGCTCATCACGGCGTACCACGAGGGCGGACACGCGCTCGCGGCGGCGGCGATGAACCACACCGACCCGGTCACGAAGGTCACGATCCTCCCGCGCGGCAAGGCGCTCGGCTACACGATGGTGCTGCCGGTCGACGACAAGTACTCCGTCACCCGCAACGAGCTGCAGGACCAGCTGACCTACGCGATGGGTGGTCGCGTGGCCGAGGAGATCGTCTTCCACGACCCCACCACCGGTGCCTCGAACGACATCGAGAAGGCCACCAACATCGCCCGCAAGATGGTCACCGAGTACGGCATGACCACGGACGTGGGCCCGGTCAAGCTCGGCGGATCCTCGGGTGAGGTCTTCATGGGTCGCGACATGGGTCACGGTCGTGACTTCAGCGAGCGGGTGGCCGAGCGCGTCGACGTGCAGGTGCGGGCTCTCATCGAGCAGGCGCACAACGAGGCGTACCAGGTCATCAACGAGAACCGCGACATCCTCGACAAGCTTGCGCTGGCGCTGCTGGAGAAGGAGACGCTGGATCACATCGAGCTCGCCGAGATCTTCTCGGACGTGAAGCGGCTGCCCCCGCGTCCGCAGTGGCTGTCCAGCTCCGAGCGCCCGGTCTCGCCGCTGCCTCCCGTCGACGTGCCGGCGCGTGCGCCGCAGGTCGGTGTGGCCGCGGCCCAGGAGGCGGATGCGGCGGCTGCCCCCGCGACGCCGCGTCAGCGTCCGTCGGGTCAGGCTCGCCCCGCGACCGCGTAAGGCCGTCGTGGCCGTCGACCGCCCTCGCGTCGCGGACCTCGTCCGCCAGCTGCTCGAGGCGATCGGGGAGGATCCCGACCGCCCCGGGTTGAAGCAGACCCCGCACCGCGTGGCAGAGCTGTACGCCGACTTCTTCGCCGGCGTCGGAGAGGACGCATCCGAGCCGCTCTCACACACCATCTCGGTGGCGCAGGGACCGGCGCCGGAGACGCTCCCCTCGGGACCGGTCGTGCTGCGCGACGTGCGCTTCCGCTCGGTGTGCGAGCACCACCTCCTGCCCTTCGCGGGCAGGGCGCACCTCGCCTACCTGCCCGCCGAGCGCGTGGTCGGGCTCGGGGCGCTGCCGCGGGTCGTCGACATCCTTGCCTCTCGCCCGCAGGTGCAGGAACGGCTGGGCGAGCAGATCGCTGACGCGATCGCCCACGGGTTGGATGCGCGCGGGGTGCTCGTCGTGCTGGATGCGTCGCACGAGTGCGTCACGATGCGCGGTGGACGCCAGGTCGACGCGACCACGGTGACCATCGCCGCACGCGGCGAGTTCGCCGAGCCCGCGGCCCGTGCCGAACTCATCGCGCTGATCGCAGGAGGAGCCTCGTGAGCTGTCTCATCATGGGGATCGTCAACGTGACGCCCGACTCCTTCAGCGACGGAGGCCGTTTTCTCGCGCACGAGGAGGCGGTGCGCCACGCGCTGCGCCTGGTCGGCGAGGGCGCCCAGATCATCGACGTGGGCGGCGAGTCCACCCGGCCCGGCGCGGAGCGCGTCGGCGTCGAGGTCGAGCAGGAGCGCATCCTGCCGGTCGTCCACGCTCTCACCGAGGCCGGGGTCACGGTCAGCGTCGACACGATGAACGCCGCGACCGCCGCCGCCGCGGTGGCCGCGGGCGCTCGCGTCATCAACGACGTGTCAGGTGGACTGTCCGATCCCTCGATCCTGGATGTGGCCGCGGACGCGAACGTCGACATCGTGCTCGGCCATTGGCGAGGGCACTCCGACGACATGTACGCCCCGGCGCAGTATCGCGACCTCGCTCGCGAGGTGACCGGAGAGCTCATCGCCCGGATGGAGGCCGCCGCATCCGCCCGCATCCCGCCCTCTCGTCTGGTGCTCGATCCCGGCGTCGGTTTCGCCAAGCGCGGCGCGCAGAACTGGGAGATGCTGCGGGCGCTGCCTCAGGTGGTCGGGATCGGTCCGCGCGTGCTCGTGGGCACGAGCCGCAAGCGATTCCTCGGCGAGGCGCTCGGCACGGACGACCTCGCCCGCCGCGACCGGGCCACCGCCGTCACGAGTGCACTGTCCGCTCACGCCGGGGTATGGGGAGTGCGCGTGCACGATGTGCAGGCCACCGCCGACGCCCTCGCGATCGCGGAGGCGTGGCGTTCGGGAGGAGCAGGATGAGCCGCGACACGATCACCCTCACGGGCCTGCGCGCCCTCGGCTTCCACGGCGTCTACCCCGATGAGAAGCGCGACGGGCAGGAGTTCGTCGTCGATGTCACGATGCGCCTCGACCTCGCCCCGGCAGCCGTGAGCGATGATGTCGCCGACACGGTGCACTACGGCGAAATCGCCGAAGAGGTTGTGGCCGTCGTCACCGGCGAACCGGTCGATCTCATCGAGACGCTCGCCGCACGCATCGCCGCCGTCGTGCTGGCGCGCCCGCTCGTCGACGAGGTCACGGTCACGGTGCACAAGCCGCAGGCGCCCATCACGGTCCCCTTCGCCGATGCAGCCGTGACGATCGTGCGCGCCCGGGGCGAGCGATGAACCGCCGGCTCGCACAGGGGTTCGACGGCGCGTCGACGCCGGTCGATGCCGCATCCGTCACCGCCGTGATCGCGCTGGGCTCCAACCTCGGCGACCGCGGCGCGCTGCTCGACGAGGCAGCGGCCGATCTCGCGAGGCTGCCGCTGACGGCGAACGTGCGTGTCGCCCCCGTCATGGAGACCGTCGCGATCCGCCCCGAAGGCCCCGACCCCGACGCACCCCGCTACCTGAACACCGTCGCCCTGGTGGACACCCGGCTCGCCCCGTCCGTGCTGCTGGAGTTCCTCCACCGCATCGAGGCCGACCACGGCCGGCGTCGCCGCGAGCGATGGGGCGATCGCACGCTCGATCTCGACCTCATCGCCTACGGCGACGTGCGCTCGACGACGCCGACGCTCGCGCTGCCGCATCCGCGGGCCGCCGAGCGCGACTTCGTCCTGCGGCCCTGGCTCGCCCTCGACGCCGCTGCGGTGCTCCCAGGCGTCGGCCGCGTCGCCGACCTTCTCGAGGCCCTCTCATGAAACGCACCTCGCCCGCGTCCCTCGCGATCGCCGTCGTGCTCGGCGCCGGCGTCGGGTTCCTCATCGACCAGGTGCTGACCGCATCCGGTCAGGCGACGTTCACCCCCGTTCTCACACTGCCGATCCTGTTGGCGCTGCTCGGCGCCCTCGTGTTGGTGCTGGGCATCGGGGTGCGGCGCGCGACGCGCGGACGCTCGGCCGGCCCGCTCGATCCGTTCCGCGCCGTGCGCATCGCGATGCTCGCCAAAGCCGCGAGCATCGTCGGGGCGGCCATGGGCGGCATCGCGATCGGGCTCTCCGTCTTCCTGCTGACGCGGCCCGTGATCCCCTCGGTAGGCTCGTTCAGCACCCTGATCGCGACGATCGTGGCCTGCGTCTTCCTCGTCGCGGCCGCTTTGGTGGCCGAGAGTCTGTGCACGATCCGGAAGGACGACGATGACGAACCCGACGCCGGGAGCCCCGGAGGCGACACCCTCTCCCACCTCTGACGAGGCCGTTCTGGATGCGGGCACCTTCGACGAACTGCTCGAGTCCCGTCGGGAGGGACTCTTCGTGCGCGACGGGTCTTGGCACCAGCTCGCCCGCGCCTACCGGACCGTGCAGCTGATCTCGCTCACCGCGGCGCTCGTGCTCGTAGCGGTCGCGGCGCCGATCATCGCGGCGGTCACCGGCACCGGCTGGGTGTGGATCCCCGCGGGCGTGCTGCTGGTCGTGCTGGCCGTCACCCTCATCCTGACTCCGCGTCAGATCCGCTCGTTCGGCTACCGGCTGCGCGAGAACGACCTCGTGCTGCGCCGCGGCATCCTCTTCCAGCGCGTCGTCGCCGTCCCCTACGGCCGTATGCAGCTCGTCGACATCACGCACGGCCCGCTCGATCGGGCGTTCGGCATCGCGCAGCTCAAGCTCGTGACCGCGGCCGCCGCATCCGCCGTCGTGATCCCGGGGCTCACGCAGGACGCGGCCGAGAAGCTGCGCGACGTGCTCATCGCCGTCGCGGAATCCCGGCGGACGGGACTGTGACCGAACCGGATGCGGGCCGTTCCGCGCTGAGCGACGGCGAGTGGCATCGGCTGCACCCGCTGACCCCGCTGCTTCGCGGCGGACTGTTCCTCGTTGTCGTGCTCGGCTTCGTCGTGGCCAACCTGCGCGACCGGCTGATCGAGATCTTCGCCCCCTGGCTGGCCCCCGGGTTCTCGGGCCCGGTTCCCGGCGACCCGGTGGACTACGTGCTCGGTCACGACCTGGTGCTGCTCGCGCTGGGCGTGGTGCTGCTCGTGGTCGTCGCCCTCATCCTCGTGTTCTGGATGTCGTGGCGCTTCCACACCTTCCGCATCACGGGCGACGACGTCGAGGTGCGCTCCGGTGTCGTCTTCCGCACCAACCGTCGGGCACCTCTCGACCGTGTGCAGGGCGTGAACCTCACGCGACCTCTCGTGGCGCGCCTGCTCGGTCTCGCCAAGCTCGAGGTCGTCGGTGCCGGCCTCGACGCGAACGTGCGCCTCGAGTACCTCTCGACCTCGAACGCGGAGCAGGTGCGCGCCGACATCCTGCGTCTCGCCTCCGGCCGCACGCTCGGCGAGAGCCGTGCAAGCGGTGCCGGCGCGGCGGCGTCGTGGCGCTCGGCGGCCGTGCAGACCGCCTCGCAGGCGATGGACTCGCTCGTGGCGGGAACCGACGAGCCCGAGGTGGAACCCGCATCCGTCGTCCGTATCCCGGCTGGGCGGGTCATCGGATCCATGCTCCTGCGCGACTCGACCGTGGTGGTGTTGGCGGTCATGATCGCGCTCGTCGTCTGGGCGGTGACGGGGCCCGGGTGGCTCGTGTTCGCCATCCTCCCCACGATGATCGGGTTCGCGACCTACGTCGGCCGGGGAACGGTGCGGGCCCTCCGCTACGCGATCGCGCCGACCGACCACGGCGTGCGCATCGTGTTCGGCATCCTCACGACCGTCACCGAGATCCTCCCTCCGGGCCGCGTGCACGCCGTGCGTGTGCACCAGCCGATCCTCTGGCGCCCCGCGGGATGGTGGACGATCACGGTCAACCGGCTGTCCGGCTCGCGCGCGGGCCAGGAGGCGGCGGAGGCGTTCACCCGCGTGCTGCCGGTCGGCACCCGGGAGGATGCGGAGCGGGTCGTCGCGTTGCTGCTGCCCTGGCTCGACGACGCCGAACGCGCGCTCCTGTTCGACCGCGGTCTGCTCGGCGCCGACGGCGACGCCGCCTTCACGACCACGCCGCGCCGCGCCCGCATCCTGCGCCCCGTGTCGTGGCGACGCAACGGCTTCGCGCTCACGGATGCGGCGCTGTTTCTGCGGCGCGGCAGATTCTGGCGTTCGCTCGTCGTGGTACCGCTCGCCAGGCTGCAGTCCATCGCGCTGCAGCAGGGGCCCATCGACCGCGCGTTGCGCGTGGCCTCGGCCCGTGCGCACACCGTGGCCGGAGCGGTCGACACCAGCCTCGGCGGCATCGATGTCGAGGCCGCGCGCCGGATGTTCGAAGATGTGGCGCGCCGAGCGGTGACGGCGGCCCGCAGCGACAGATCGCACCGGTGGTTCATCGAGGACACCGCGACCCTCGCGCGCGGCGAGGAACGAGACGAGGAGGAGAACGGATGAGGCGTGACGGCCGTCTGGGCGTCGGAGTGATCGGTGCGGGTCGGGTGGGCCCCATCATGGCGGCCGCTCTCGGCGGGGCGGGGCATGCACTCATCGGCATCACCGCGGGCAGCGATCAGGACCGCGTGGAGGCGATCCTGCCCGGAGTGCCGGTGCTGGATGCGGCCGAGATCCTTCGGCGCAGCGAGCTCGTGGTGCTTGCCGTCCCGCACGACGAGCTCCCCTCCCTCGTCGCAGGTCTTGCCGAGCTCGGTGGCTGGCAGCCGGGGCAGCTCGTGCTGCACACCGACCCGGGGTACGGCACCGAGGTGCTGGCACCTGCCCAGCGACTGGGCGCGATCGGCCTGGCGGTGCATCCGGCCATCACCTTCACGGGCACCACGATCGACCTGCGCCAGCTCGCCGCCTCCTACGCCGCCGTCACGGCGCCCGCGGCGGTGCTGCCGATCGCGCAGGCACTCGCCGTCGAGATCGGCTGCGAGCCCGTGGTCATCGCCGAGGCCGACCGTCCCGCCTATGCGGAGGCGATCGCGACCGCGACGGAGTTCTCCCGCGTGATCGTGCAGCAGGCGACGGGGCTGCTCGCGGGTATCGGCGTCGAGAACCCGGGCGGGTACCTCTCGGCCCTCGTGCGCTCGACGGTCGACCATGCCCTGACACGCGCGGATCCGCGCGGACCCGTGGGCGATACGATCGACGGATGATCCGCACCATCGCGGAGCTGCGCACCCGACTGGCAGAGGCCAGAGCCGCGGCTCCCCAGGGCACGCGTGTCGCACTCGTCTCGACGATCGGTGCGCTGCACGACGGCCACACAGACCTCATCCGCACCGCGCGCGAGAGCGCCGGAATCGTGGTCGTCTCCTCCTTCGTGAACCCGCTGCGCTTCGCCACGCACGCCGAGTACGAGGCCTATCCGCGCACGCCCGACGCGGATGCCGCGCTGCTCGAGCGCCTCGGCGTCGACCTCGTGTTCGCTCCGGATGCGGACGAGCTGCTGCCCGCCGGCAAGGCCACGACCAAGGTGAGCGCGGGAGATCTCGGCCTGCGCTACGAGGGTCGGGTGCGCCCGTTCTACTTCGACGGACTGCTGACGGTCGAGGCGCAGCTGCTGAACCTGGTGCGGCCCGACGTCGCCGTCTACGGCGAGCGCGACCGCCAACGCGTGTTCCTCGTGCGCCGGATGGTGCGCGACCTCTTCTTCGACGTCGAGATCGTCGAGGCGGAGACGGTGCGCAGCGACGACGGTGTGCCGATCTCGACGCGGCTCGCGACCCTCGACGCCGCCGACCGCGCTGCGGCGGCGCTGCTGCCGCGGGCGCTCGAGGCCGCGGCATCCAACGCCGACCGCGACGTCGACGCGTGCATCGCGGCGGCGCAGAGCGCGCTCATGGGGGAGTCCCGCATCCGGCTCGAGTACCTCAACGTCGTCGATCCGGCCACCTTCCTGCCCGTCGACGAGGGCCATCAGGGGCCCGCGCTGGCCCTGATCGCGGCGACCGTCGGCGGTCACCGGTTCGTCGACAACGCCGAGATCTTCGTGCGCTGAGCCCTCCGCGGGCAACCGGGCACCGCAGACGCCCCGGATAGACTTGACGGCGACTTCCGAGGAGCCCCCACGATGACCTCTCAGCCCGAGAATGCCGCGCCCGCCGAGACCCCCGAAGAGGACGTCTTCGAGCAGAAGGCGGTGCGCCTGGCCAAGCGCGAGCGACTCATCGCAGAGCGGACGGATGCGGCCGGCGGCGCCTATCCGGTCTCGGTCGCGGTGACCGACACGATCCCCGCGCTGCGCGAGCGCTTCGCCGCCCTCGAGGCGGGCGAGGAGACCGGCGTCATCGCCGGCGTCGCCGGTCGCGTCGTCTTCAGCCGCAACACCGGCAAGCTCTGCTTCGCGTCGTTGCAGTCGGGTGACGGCAGCCGCATCCAGGCCATGGTCTCGCTCGCCGCCGTCGGCGAGGAGTCACTCCAGCGCTGGAAGGAGCTCGTCGACCTCGGCGACCACGTGTTCGTGCGCGGCCAGGTCATCTCCAGCCGCCGCGGCGAACTGTCCATCATGGTGGACGACTGGCAGATCGCCTCGAAGGCGCTGCTGCCGCTGCCGAACCTCCACTCCGAGCTGAACGAGGAGACGCGCGTACGCTCGCGCTTCCTCGATCTCATCGTGCGCGACCAGGCGCGGACGACCGTGCGCACCCGCGCCGCGGTCAACGCGAGCCTGCGCGAGACCTTCGCCGGACACGACTTCATCGAGGTCGAGACGCCCATGTTGCAGGTGCAGCACGGTGGCGCGTCGGCGCGTCCGTTCGTGACGCACTCCAACGCCTTCGACACCGAGCTGTACCTGCGCATCGCCCCTGAGCTCTTCCTCAAGCGCGCCGTCGTCGGCGGGCTCGATCGGGTGTTCGAGATCAACCGCAACTTCCGCAACGAGGGCGCCGACTCGACCCACAGCCCCGAGTTCGCGATGCTCGAGGCCTATGAGTCGTACAGCGACTACAACGGCATCGCCGACCTTACTCAGGAACTCATCCAGAACGCCGCCGCGGCCACGAACCGTCTCGCCGGGCGTCCGGAGGCGGGCCACGTCGTGACCTGGGCCGACGGCACCGAGTACGACCTCGGCGGCAATTGGGACCGCATCTCGATGTACGACTCGCTCAACGAGGCGCTCGCCGCATCCGAGATCGACGCCGAGCCCATCACCCCGCAGACGCCCGTCGCCGAGCTCGCCCGCATCGCCGAGGCCGCCGGCGTCGACGAGCCGCCGCACGCGACCCACGGCAAGTACGTCGAAGAGCTGTGGGAGCACTTCGTCAAGACGCACCTGGTGCGCCCGACGTTCGTCATGGACTTCCCGCTCGACACCAGCCCGCTCGTGCGCGAGCACCGCTCAATCCCCGGTGTCGTGGAGAAGTGGGACCTCTACGTGCGCGGCTTCGAGCTCGCCACCGGGTACTCCGAGCTCATCGACCCGGTCATCCAGCGCGAGCGCTTCGTCGAGCAGGCGAAGCTCGCCGCGCGCGGCGACGACGAGGCCATGCGCATCGACGAGGAGTTCCTGCGGGCGATGGAGCACGGCATGCCGCCCATGGGCGGCATGGGCATGGGCATCGACCGACTGCTGATGGCCGTCATCGGCCTCGGTATCCGCGAGACCATCCTCTTCCCGCTCGTCAAGTGAGTCAGCCGGGCTGAGCCCGGAACGCCCAATCGGGCAGATGGCCCGCGTCGACCATCGACAACACGATGAGCGACAGGCCGTGCTCCGCGTCGATCGCGAGTGCCTGTTCGCAGTAGCGCGCGGCGTGGGTGGAGCGCCCGAGAGCCCAGGAAAGCCAGGCGCTCGCCGCCAGGATCCCGGGTCGATACGCGGCGGGAGCGGATGCGGCCGCGAGCCGGCAGACCTCGAGGGCCCCCGTGAGGCGATCGACGTCGGGGCGGGGACCCTCGCCCATCATCCACGCGCCCAGCTCGTCCGGGTACGCGACACCGGCCTCCCACTCCTGCTGGGCGGTGAGGGCGGCGTCCCCGCCGTCGACTCCGCGCACCCATGTCGCCAGCGCGATGTCGCGGAGCGCGGGACGCGCGAGGCACCAGATCAGCAGCGCGAGATCCTGCACGTCGACGTGCTCTGCGTCCGTCCCGTCGCCCGGCGGCGGCACCGCGCCGTGCGACGGGATCCAGGACTCGAAGAAGGCGGGCAGATCCTCCAGAGCGAGCGATGCGACGAGAGCATCGGGATGGATGCGGGCGTCCGCCGGGCGCGACCCGTTCAGCACCCACTCCAGCGCGCGGGCGCATTCCGTCAGCGCCCGGCCGACCCTCTCGCTCCGCGCGAAGTCGACGTGCGGCAGCGAGGCTCCGGCGCCCTGGTCGGCGGCGGGGCGGTTCGTGCCCGCATCCGGATCTCCCGCGATCGTCCCGCCGAGTGCGGGATCCAGGTAGGAGCGCCAGCGCCCGGACGAGATGTGCAGCGCGTCGATGCGTCGCAGCCCGCACGCCTGCGCCCTGACCTCCAAGGCTGCGACGAGCTCCGCGTGCGTCACGGCATCGGCGTCGTCATACACGAGCACGGCGTAGGCGTCGGTGTGCTCGACTCGGCAGGCGAAGCCGATGAGTGTCGAGGCCACCGCATCCGTGTCGGCCGCCGCGTGCGGTAGATCGACGCGCAGTCCGCCGCCGGTGCGCCCCGCGCTGAAGGGGATCAGCACCACGCTGCGTCGCGGCTCGTAGCCGAGCAGCCGTGGAACGAGAGAGAGGAAGTCGGCCGCATCCCGGGCCTTGATGATCGTTGTCATGGGTCGAGGCTGCGCTCTCGCGGCCGGCCGGAGCCGAACACACAGGCCGCCGCGCCGGGACCCGGCCGGTGTGGAGAAGCCGTCGCGTACGATGGAGGCGTGGAGAACATCTGGGTCGCGGCGCTGTGGTCGATTCTGCCGACCATCGTCGTGACGGCGACGTTCTTCTTCATCGTGCGTTCGATCCTGCGCATGGACCGCACCGAGCGTCGCGTGTATTCGCAGATCGAGGCCGAGGAGCGCGCGAAGCGCGGTCTGCCCCCGGTCGCCTCCGACCACTGAGCGTCCACCACGCGGCCATCCTGCGCCCTGCCACTACGCTGAGCAGGATGCGGGCGGGGGAGACGGCATGATCAACATCGACATCGATCTCGGATCGTGGTGGCTGATCGCCGTCTTCGTCTTCGACGTCGTGATCCGCATCGCCGCGATCATCATCGTCCCCCGTAATCGACGCCCCACGGCGGCCATGGCCTGGTTGCTCGCGATCTACTTCATCCCCGTGATCGGGGTCGTGCTGTTCCTGGTGATCGGCACGCCGCGGCTGCCGCGCAAGCGCCGGCGGAAGCAGCGCGCGATCAACGAGTACATCCAGCAGGCCACGGCGGGACTCGATCACGGCACGCTGCGTCCCGGCGCGCCGGGTTGGTTCACCTCGCTCGTGCGGCTGAACACGAACCTCGGGGCCATGCCGCTCTCCGGTGACAACGAGGCGCACCTGATCGCCGACTATCAGGAGAGCCTCGACGCGATGGCCGACGCCATCCGCAGCGCCCGGCGTTACGTGCACGTCGAGTTCTACATCCTTCAGTCGGATGCCGCGACCGACAACTTTTTCCGCGCGCTCGAGGAGGTCCGCGAGCGGGGCGTCACCGTACGCGTGCTGCTGGATCACTGGGCCAACCGGGGCAAGCCGTTCTACCGGCGCACGCTGAAGCGCCTCGACGCGATGGGGGCCCAGTGGCATCTGATGCTGCCCGTGCAGCCGCTGCGCGGCAAGTATCAGCGTCCCGACCTGCGCAATCACCGCAAGCTCCTCGTCATCGACGGTGACATCGCCTTCATGGGTTCGCAGAACGTCACCGATTCGACGTACAACCTGCGCAAGAACATCCGCCGCGGTCTGCACTGGGTCGACCTCATGGTTCGCCTCGAGGGGCCCGTCGTCGGCAGCGTCAACGCCGTCTTCCTGTCCGACTGGTACAGCGAGACCGACGAACTGCTGACGGAGGAGGTCGACGAGTTCGACCTGCGCCAGGCCACCGGTGATCTCGATTGTCAGATCGTGCCGAGCGGTCCGGGATTCGAGTTCGAGAACAACCTGCGCCTCTTCCTCGGGCTCATGTACGCCGCGGAGGAGCGGATCATCCTCGTCAGCCCGTACTTCGTGCCGGACGAGTCCATCCTCAACGCCATCACGACCGCCTGCCACCGCGGTGTCGAGGTCGAGCTCTTCGTCTCCGAAGAGGGCGACCAGGCGATGGTCTACCACGCTCAGCGCAGCTACTACGAGGTGCTGCTGCGCGCGGGCGTGCGCATCTGGATGTACCGCAAGCCCTACATCCTGCACACCAAGGCCATGACGATCGACGACGAGGTCGCCGTCATCGGATCGAGCAACATGGACATGCGCTCGTTCGGTCTCAACATGGAGATCTCGATGCTCGTGCGGGGCGAGGAGTTCGTGGACGAGATGCGGCAGGTCGAGGACCACTACCGCAACCTCAGCACCGAGCTCACCCTCGAGGAGTGGCTGCGCCAGCCCCTGCGCTCGACGGTGCTCGACAACCTCGCCCGGTTGACGTCCGCCCTGCAGTAGCGGCGATCGTGACCGGGCCGTTACCGGTCTTTCCGGTGATGCGCAGGCCACTCGGACAGGATGAGAGCCAGGAGGCCGCGTCGCGGCCGCATCCGCAGATCTCCGAGGGGGAGCCGTCATGCGCCGCACCAGGACCCTGCTCACCGTCACCGGCTCGTTGCTGATCGCCGCCGGCATGCTCGCCGGATGCGTCGGCGAACCCGCGCCCGGCGAGTCGGCCGTCGCCGACCTGCAGCTGAATGCGGGGTGGGTCGACGGTGGCCGGATGATCGCGCTCGTGACCGAGGGCAGCTCCACCTGCGTGCCGGTCGCCGAGGAGGCCGTTCTCGCCGACGGCGTCGTCTCGGTGACGCTGGCCGACCCTGCCACCGACGCCGACCGACCCTGCACCGCCGACATCGCTCAGCGCGTCACGCTCGTGGGAGTGCCTGCGGGCGTCGATCCCGCGCAGGCGACGCGCGTGGACGTGGCCTTCGGCAACGCATCCGGCAGTATCGAGCTGCCCGGTGCGGAGGGGCTCGCGGGGCCCGGGTCGCAGACCGACTTCATGCCGAGCGCGGGCTGGCTCACCTCGGGCGGATTCGCGCTCGTGACATGGGGCTCCTCCTCCTGCGCGCCCGTCGTGGACACGATCGAGAAGACGGCGGACACCGAGATCACGGTGACGTTCCAGACCCCGTCCGCGGATCGCGCCTGCACGATGGACATGGCCCCCCGCGCGCTTCTCGGCGTCGCCGAGGATGTGGCCGAAGGCCCCGGCATCGAGCTCGTGCTCGTCGGCGACACGTTCGACAACACCCGCGTCCCCGTCCTCTGACCTCGCCGGCCGCGGCCCCGGCCCCGGGGCGGCTCCGGGCCGGGGTGGTGCGGTGTCCCGGACCGCGTGATGTGGTGCCTCGCGCCTGCCGCGGGGTTCTCGAGGGATGCGTGTTGCCCGTCTCCCCCTAATGGTGGCGTTTCGGGTCCCTCGGCGATTGCTTCGCCTGTCACAGATCGAGGACATCGGCTTGGTCTGTGACAGGCGAGCGGCTGGTTCTGATGCTCGCCTGTCCCAAACGGATCGTTTCGGCTCGATCTGTGACAGGGGAACCTCGGGGCGGCGTGAGCACCGCGCGGCGCGCGTGCGTTCCTCCACACGTGCTCGCCTCGGCGTGGCGACCTGGGGATGATGTGCCCGCGATCCGGCGCGCATCCAGTGTGGAGCCGTGTCTGGACGCATCCCCTACGATCTCGGACCCGCCTTCCGTGTGGGTGCCGCACGGAAGCTCGGCGTTTCGGAGTCGACGCTACGTGCGTCCGATCTGCTGCGACCGTTCCACGGGGTGCGGGCGAGGGAGCGTGAACTGCCTGCGGAGTGGCGCGGCGGCCTTCTTGGCGTCCACGAGGCTCGCCAGATCGCACGAGCCTTGGATTTCTCGCCTCACATGGGCGCACATGAGTTCTTCACTCACGTCACGGCGGCGGTTCTCCTCGGGCTACCGTTGCCGCCTCGCCTGCTTCGGGAAGATGAGGTGCACGTGGGGGTGCTGGCTCCGAGGCGCCCTCCGCGGGGGCGCGGCGTGGCCGGGCATCAAGCGGTTCCCGATCTCACCTCGGTGGTCCTGCATCGCGAAACTGGCCTGCGTCTCACCTCCCCAGCGACGACCTGGGCGATGCTGGCCGCATCACTGCCGCATCCCTACGACGTCGTGGCCGTCGGTGACGCGGTGCTCCGCGACTGGCGCGTGGAGCCGCTGGCGTCTTTCCCTGAGCTGAGCCGGGCCGTGGATGCGGGACGGAGGGTGGGTGTGGCGCGCCTGCGCGAGGCGCTGCCGCGCATGCGGGCAAGGTCGGGATCGCGGCCGGAGACCTGGCTGCGACTCACGATCGTGGATGCCGGCCTGCCAGAACCGCAACTGAATGTCGATGTGTTCGCCGACGGCGAGTACGTCGCCTGTGTCGACCTCGCCTATCCGGAGCGTCGGATCGCGTTCGAGTACGAGGGTGAGCATCATCTGCGTGATTCGCGCCAGTGGGCGTGGGATATCGAGCGCTATGAGCGGCTGGCCGCGGCCGGCTGGCTCGTCATCCGGGCGACCAAGCAGGACGTCTTCGAGCAGCCGGGGCGCCTCATGTTGCGCGTGCGTAGAGCGCTCGCGTCTCGATGGTGACGTCGTTCGCGTCGCGGACATCGTGCTCGCCTGTCACAGATCGACGGCGATTGCGCGATCTGTGACAGGCGAGCAGGTGGAAGCGCTGTTCCCCTGTCACAGATCTCCGCGTAGGGGTCGATCTGTGACAGGGGAATGATCTGGTGGGAGCACCCCGGGGCAGGGTCAGTCCTGGCGGACGAGGAGGTCGCCGATCTCGCAGTCGAGGGCGCGGCAGATCGCCGACAGCGTCGAGTACCGGATGGCGCGGGCCCGGTCGTTCTTCAGCACCGACAGGTTCACCACCGACACGCCCACCACGCGGGACAGCTCCGCCAGGGTCATCCCGCGCTCGGTCAGCAGCTCGTCGAGTCGGCAGTGCACACCGCTCGGGCCGTCGTCCTCGGCGGGGCTCATACCAGGCCCTCGGTGTCGCGCTGCAGCCGGTCGCCGACCGTGAACACGGTGCTGGCCATCGCGACGATGAAGGCGGCGAGGATGACCGGTGGCAAGTCCACGCTCATGACGGGATTGTCGAACGTGCCCTGCGAGATGTCGCGGAAGGCATCGTTGGCGACCATGTTGCCGAAGAACGGGACTCCGAACAGCCCAGCGAGACCCGACGCGCCCGCGGCCACGACGAGCACGGTGTTGCGACCGTTGAACACGCGCCCCCGCATGACCGACAGCGTCACCAGCAGCAGGCACACGACGACCGCGGTGACGGATGCGGCGAGCACGAGCTGCTGGATCACCAGCGCGCCCGTGCCGGCGACCGAGAGGCTGTTCGGGGTGATCCACCCGCGTTCGAGCACGACGTCGCGCATCGCGCCGTCCGGGCCGATCGGAGCGGTGACCGTGGTGTCGGAAAACAGCGCCTCCACGGGAAGCGCCTTGCCGCTCAGTGCGTCGACGATCCGCTCGATCGCGAAGAACAGCGTGATGCCGACGACGGCGATACCTGCGCCGACGAAGATCCACATCGCGGCGATGTCGCTGCCGCGAAGCACGCGGGCTTGAGTGGGGGTGGTCATGAGATCCTCCCTGGCATATCGAATATCGTTGTTATCGAAAAACGATATGGCATGGCGGATGCGACCGCAAGCGTCGGATGCGGTGCGCCCACGGCGAACACGGGCTTGCCGCATCCGTGCTCTGGTTAGCCTCGATGTACAGCGCGCCGGAGGGTGCGCCCGATGTTGGCGTCATCTGGCGCCGGAGGAGTAGCCGCGATGTTCGAGAGATTCACCGACCGAGCCCGTCGCGTGGTTGTGCTCGCCCAGGAAGAGGCGAAGATGCTCAACCACAACTACATCGGTACCGAGCACATCCTGCTCGGTCTCATTCATGAGGGCGAGGGCGTCGCCGCCAAGGCGCTCGAGAGTCTGGGCATCTCGCTCGACGCCGTGCGCGAGCAGGTCCAGGACATCATCGGCCAGGGTCAGCAGCAGCCGACCGGCCACATTCCCTTCACACCGCGCGCCAAGAAGGTTCTCGAGCTGAGCCTGCGCGAGGCGCTGCAGCTGGGCCACAACTACATCGGCACCGAGCACATCCTGCTCGGCCTCATCCGCGAGGGCGAAGGCGTCGCAGCCCAGGTGCTCGTCAAGCTCGGCGCCGACCTCAACAAGGTGCGCCAGCAGGTCATCCAGCTGCTGAGCGGCTACCAGGGCAAGGAGCCCGCGGGCGTCGCCACCGGCGCCGGCGAGCAGGCCACGACCGGTGCGCAGGGCGGCTCGGCCGTGCTCGACCAGTTCGGCCGCAACCTCACCCAGGCCGCGCGCGACAACAAGCTCGACCCGGTCATCGGGCGCGAGAAGGAGATCGAGCGCGTGATGCAGATCCTCTCGCGCCGCTCCAAGAACAACCCGGTCCTCATCGGTGAGCCCGGCGTCGGCAAGACGGCCGTCGTCGAGGGGCTCGCGCAGGCGATCGTGAAGGGCGACGTGCCCGAGACGCTGAAGGACAAGCAGGTCTACTCGCTCGATCTCGGCTCGCTCATCGCCGGCTCCCGCTACCGCGGCGACTTCGAGGAGCGCCTGAAGAAGGTCACCAAGGAGATCCGCACCCGTGGCGACATCATCGTCTTCATCGACGAGATCCACACCCTCGTGGGTGCGGGTGCCGCCGAGGGCGCGATCGACGCCGCATCCATCCTGAAGCCGCTGCTCGCCCGCGGCGAGCTGCAGACGATCGGCGCGACGACCCTCGACGAGTACCGCAAGCACTTCGAGAAGGATGCGGCCCTCGAGCGCCGCTTCCAGCCGATCCAGGTCGCGGAGCCGAGCCTGCCTCACGCGATCAACATCCTGAAGGGGCTGCGCGACCGCTACGAGGCCCACCACAAGGTGCAGATCACGGACGGTGCGATCGTCGCCGCCGCGAACCTCGCCGACCGGTACATCTCGGACCGCTTCCTGCCCGACAAGGCGATCGACCTGATCGACGAGGCCGGCGCCCGCCTGCGTCTGTCGATCCTCTCGAGCCCGCCGGAGCTGCGCGAGTTCGACGAGAAGATCGCCAAGGTGCGCGAGCAGAAGGAAGCCGCATCCGAGGAGCAGGACTTCGAGAAGGCCGCGTCCCTGCGCGACGAGGAGAAGTCGCTGCTGGCTGAGCGGCTGCGCCTGGAGAAGCAGTGGAAGAACGGCGACGTCGCGACCACCGCGGTCGTCGACGAGGGCCTGATCGCCGAGGTGCTGGCCCAGGCCACGGGCATCCCGGTGTTCAAGCTGACCGAGGAGGAGACCAGCCGCCTCGTCTTCATGGAGAAGGCGCTGCACCAGCGCGTCATCGGCCAGGAAGAGGCGATCGCGGCCCTCAGCCGCACGATCCGTCGTCAGCGCGCCGGCCTCAAGGACCCGAAGCGTCCCAGCGGCTCGTTCATCTTCGCCGGCCCCACGGGTGTCGGAAAGACCGAGCTCGCCAAGGCCCTCGCGGAGTTCCTGTTCGACGACGAGGGTGCGCTCATCTCGCTCGACATGAGCGAGTTCGGTGAGAAGCACACCGTGTCGCGGCTATTCGGTGCCCCTCCCGGGTTCGTCGGCTTCGAAGAGGGCGGCCAGCTCACCGAGAAGGTGCGTCGCAAGCCGTTCTCCGTGGTGCTGTTCGACGAGATCGAGAAGGCGCACCCCGACATCTTCAACTCGCTGCTGCAGATCCTCGAGGAGGGTCGTCTGACCGACGGTCAGGGCCGCGTCGTCGACTTCAAGAACACGGTCATCATCATGACCACCAACCTCGGTTCGCAGGCCATCGCCGGCGGCCCGGTCGGGTTCCAGGTCGAGGGCAACGCGCAGACGACCTACGAGCGGATGAAGGGCAAGGTCGACGAGGAGCTGAAGCGTCACTTCAAGCCCGAGTTCCTCAACCGCGTCGACGACGTCATCGTCTTCCCGCAGCTGAACAAGACGGAACTGCGCCAGATCGTGGGTCTGTTCACCAAGCGTCTCGCCGAGCGTCTGCTCGACCGCGACCTCACGGTGGAGCTGTCGGATGCAGCCAAGGACCGCCTCATCGAGATCGGGTTCGACCCGACGCTCGGTGCGCGTCCGCTGCGCCGTGCGATGCAGCGCGAGGTCGAGGACCAGCTCAGCGAGAAGATCCTCCACGGCGAGCTCAACGCGGGCGACCACGTGAAGGTCGACGCCGAGGGCGGCCGGTTCACGTTCGACATCGCTCCGCGCGGCGAGAAGGTCGCGCTGGGCGCCAGTGTCGCCGGTGAGATCTCGGCCACGCCGGACATCGTCGCCGGAAGCTGACACCCCACGCACGAAGGGCCGGATGCACACCGCATCCGGCCCTTCGGCGTTCGTGCCGCATCCCGGCGTAGGGTTGCACCGTGAGCGAGTTCACCGTGCGGCCGGCGCGGACGGCAGATGTGCGTGCGATCCACCGGATGCTGGAACCGTACGTGCAGCGCCGCATCCTGCTCGGCAAGGACATCGTCGTGCTCTACGAGGCGGTGCAGCAGTTCCTGGTCGCGGAGGATGCGAACGGCGAGCTCATCGGATGCGGCGCCCTCCACGTGATGTGGGATGACCTGGGTGAGATCCGCACGCTGATCGTCGACGACGCCTGGCTGCACCGCGGTGTCGGGCGGGCGCTCGTGGAAGGTCTCGAGGAGCAGGCGCGCACGCTCGGGCTCTCGCGACTGTTCTGCCTCACGTTCGAGGTCGACTTCTTCACGCGGCGCGGCTTCGCGCCGATCGGCGAACACGTCGTCGACCCGGACGTCTACTCGCAGCTGGTGCGCAGCCCCGACGAGGGCATCGCGGAGTTCCTCGACCTCGCGCACGTGAAGCCCAACACCCTCGGCAACACGAGGATGCTCAAGCAGCTCTGAGGTTCGCGCGCGGAGAGCCGCCAGGGCGCGGCGCCGGGTGCGACGTAGCCTGGATGCGTGAGCTCTCCCACCCCGCGTCGTCGCCCGTCGAAGGCCGTGTACCGCCGTCGCCGCCTCGTCGCGCTGATCGGTCTGCTGGTCGTGGTCGGTCTGGTGTGGCTGTTCATCGCTCAGCCGTGGAACTCCGCCGCCGCGCCCGCGACGCCCGCATCCACCCCCGCTCCGACTTCGAACTCCTCGACGCCGGCCGCAACCGATCCGCCGGCGACCGATGCGCCGACGGACGAGGCGACGGCCGCCGGCGACGCTGCGGATGCCGGCATCCCCACGTGCACGAACAAGGACGTGAGCGTGGAGGCGTTGACGAACCAGTCCACCTACGCCGCCGATCAGAATCCGCAGCTCTCAATCCGACTGAAGAACACGTCCGGCGCGGATTGCACGATCAACGTCGGCACGACGAGCCAGACCTTCACGATCACCTCAGGAGAAGACACCTGGTGGCGCTCGACCGACTGCCAGAGCGAGCCCAGCGACATGGTCGTGACCCTCGCGGCGGGCCAGGAAGTGACGAGCGCGACCCCCATCACGTGGGATCGGACGAGGTCCGCGGTCGACACCTGCCAGAACGCGAACCGGCCCAAGGCGCCGGGCGGCGGGGCCTCGTACCACCTGGCCGTGTCGATCGGCGGCATCCCCTCCGCACAGTCGGCGCAGTTCCTGCTGAACTAACCGCCCAGCCCGAACGTCTCGGCGGCGAGGTCGGCGAGCGAGATGCTCGTGGCCGTGCGGCCGATCAGGCGCGGCCCGGGCTGGGGTCCGGGAACGGTGTGGCCGCCGCCGTGCACGGTGACGAACGTGACGGGCGGGTGGCTCGCTTCGCGCCAGTCGGTGCGCTCGACGCGCGTGCCGTCGGGATGGGGTGCCACATCCGTCCGTGTCGTCGGGGGCGAGGTGATGCCGTTGCGGCGGGCGAAGTATGCGGCGGTCTCGGGCGCGGAGAGGGACGAGCCGCCGACGCGGAACACGAGCTGCGCCCATCGCCGCATCCGTCCGCCCGCGTAGGGGACCACGGGATCCGCGGTGCCGTGCACGAGGAGAACCGGCACCGGATGCGGCGCGGGAACGACCTGGGGCAGCAGGAAGCTGTCGGGTTCGGGCAGTGTGGCGGCGACGATGGCGCCGCCGGCGAGCGGGGACGCGTCCTCGTGAAGCAGGCGCATGACCATCTGGCCGCCGTTGGAGTATCCGATCGCGTACACACGGTTCTCGTCGATGCCGTGCGTCTCGTGGAGGCGGGCGATCACGGCACGCGTGAAGGTGACATCGTCGATTCCGGCGAGCCGCGCGGGGAACCGGCTCTCGCGGCGCGCGTCGTTCCAGTTGCCGCGGTAGCCGTCGAGGTAGGCGACGAGCGCACCCTTGTCGGCCAGTGCGTCGTACGCGCCGCCCGTGAACGAGCGATGGATCTCACCCGACTGCCTGGATCCGTGAAAGACGAGAATCAGGGCCTGTCCTGCGCTCCGTTCCCCGACGACGGTGAAGGTCCGCATCCGCCCGTCGACCTCGATCTGCTCCGACATGAACTCCGCCTCTCCGGCCCGCTCTCGGGGCCGTTCGACACGATATGCTTTGACATCGTGTCAAGGTCAAGTCGGGGGAGGCGCGCGTGATCATCGGGGAGTTGAGCGATCGGAGCGGCGTCAGCGCGCGCTCGATCCGGCACTACGAGAAGCTGGGCCTCATCAGTCCGCAGCGCGGCGACAACGGCTACCGCCACTACTCGGACCGGGCAGTGCCGATGGTCGCCACGATCCACGCCATGTTCGAGCTCGGGTTCACGCGCGACGACGTTCGGGCCGTCCTTCCCTGCGCCACGGGAGAGAAGTCGCACGGTGACGCGGAGCTGCTCGGCCGGGTGGCAGAGATGCGCGAACGGGTGGCGGGCCGCATCCGCACGCTCAGCGAGACAGAGGAGGCGTTGGCCGGCTTCCTCGCCGCCAACCGGGTGCGCTGACGCTCACGGCCTCATGCCGCGCTTGCCGGCCGTGATGGCCACCACGAGCCCCCATCCACTGAGGCCTCCGGCGATCCAAGAGACGTAGTGCAGCCACGACGGCGCGCCGTTGAGATCCCAGATCATGAAGAGGGTCGCCAGGATGAGGCCGATGGCAGCGGCGACGATGCCGATGATGCGATCGCGGTGCATGCGGTCACGCTAGCGGCGTGGTCGGCTCCCGTTGCAGGAATGCGTCGATCTCGTCTTCGTGGTAGAGCACGAAGCCGTGCCGCTCATACAGGCGCCGGGCGGGCGACCCCTGCAGCACGTTGAGCCGCAGCGGTGCCTCGCCGGCGCGCTCTTCGAGCACGAGCGAGAGCACCCGGGAACCGATTCCGCGACCCTGGTGGGCGGTGGCGAGATAGAAGTGCTCGACCCAGACGCCGTCGGATGCGGGCCGCACGGCGATGCTGCCCGCATCCTCTCCGTCGACCACGATCACGCGGGTGAGAGCCGGGTCGAACGCCTTCAGGAAGCGCTGGCGCACGTACAGCGGGTCGTACCGGTCGAGCCGTTCGAGATCGGGCCGCATGACCTCCGCGCGAAGCTCCGCGATCCACGCCGCGTCGTCAGGGGTGCTCGGACGCAGGCTCCAGGTCATCCGTCCATTCTCCCGTGCCGGCGGGTGTGGAATGGGGAGGTGAGTCGTGCCGTGGTCCGCATCGCCTCCGCCGGCGACGCCGCGGCGGTGTCCGAACTCCTGCGCACGTACCACGAGCACACCGAGGCGGAGAAGGTTGCGCACGATCTGCAGGAGTTCGGGCCGCTCGCTCCTGCCTACGCCGCGGAGATCGCTGCGCCGGCCTTCCCGGGCTCGGATGTCCTGCTGGCCGAGGCCGACGACCGTGCCATCGGGATGGTGATCCTGCGCATCGCGGGAGCGGATGCGGAGATCAAGCGACTGTGGGTCGACCCCGCCGCGCGCGGCGCCGGAGCGGGCGGGGCGCTGATCGCCGAAGCGGTGCGACGCGCGACGGCGGCGGGGGCCGCATCCCTTCGACTCTCGGTGTGGGACTGGCGTCGTGACGCCCTCGGGCTCTACCGGAGCCGCGGGTTCGTCGAGGTCGCATCCTGGGAGACGAGGGAGCGCCTCGTGTGCCTGCGGATGCCGCTTCGCTGACGACGCGGCGGATACGCTGGGGAGATGGCCGGTAAGCAGAAGCGCGGGAAGAAGCAGCAGCCGCCGCTAGAGTTCCGCAACACCGCGCTGACCGATGCGCTGCAGACGCAGGACATGGCTGCCGTGGCGTTCGCGCTGCGGCACGGGCCCACGGTCGTCCCCCTCATGCGCACCGGTGAGAGCGACAACCCGCTGGATGCCGGCGAGGTGTGGACCTACCGAGACCCCAACACGGGACAGGTCGCGCTGCTCCTGTTCAGCGATGCCGCGCACAAGCCCGAGACACTGCCGCCCACGGTCGGGTTGCAGGGGCCCGACTGGCTGCGGAGCTTCTTGAGCGCGCACCGCGAGGAGATCACGACCGTGTTCTTCGACATCGCGGGACCGCATCCGCTGCAGGCGACTCCCGGAGACCTGCTGGCCGCACTCGAGGTCTGAGCCGGCGGGGCCTTCGCGCGTCACCAGGCGCGGTAAGGTCCTGGCCCGCGAGCGCCGCACCGATTCGCGGCCCCGCGAGCGCCACACTTCTGCGCAGATGCGCCAGTGAACCTCTGTAGCGGATGCGGAAAAGTGTGGCAGTTGCGCACCTGCGACGCAGTTCGGCAGAGGGGAACGCGTGCCCCCACGGGGCGGGGGCGGGGAGCCGCGGACGAGGCGCCCACCCGGCCACGAAGCGCGGAGCCGAGCCGGGGTCAGCGGTTCGAGGCGGCGGGGGTGGGGATATGCACCCGACCGAGGGCGGAGAGCAGGTCCTTCGCGCCGGAGTCGATGACCGTCGTGTAGCCGAGGCGGCCGGCCTCGGTGCGGCGCTGGGAGAGCTGGGCCACCGGACGCACCTCGCCGGTGAGACTCAGCTCGCCGATCGCGGCCACCTGGTGCCCCACGGGGCGGTCGGTCGCGGCACTGGCGATGGCGAGGGCGATCGCCAGGTCGGTGGCGGGCTCGGTGATCTTCAAGCCGCCGACGGTCGAGACGTAGATGTCGCGCTCGCCGACCCGCAGTCCGGTGCGGCGCTCGAGCACGGCGAGGATCATCGCCACCCGTGACGATTCGACGCCGTTCACGACGCGGCGCGGGTTGGGTCCGGATGCGGCCACGACGAGCGCCTGGATCTCGACCGGCAGCGCGCGGCGGCCCTCGAGGGCGACCGTGACGCACGTGCCGCTGACCGGGGCACCCTTGCTGAGGAAGAGGCCCGAGGGATCCGGGACCTCGCTGATGCCGTCTCCGGTCATCTCGAAGCAGCCGACCTCGTCGGTGGGGCCGAAGCGGTTCTTGAGCGCCCGGACGAACCGCAGCGAGGTCTGCCGGTCGCCCTCGAAGTGGCAGACCACATCGACGAGGTGTTCGAGCAGGCGGGGGCCGGCGATCGAGCCGTCTTTCGTGACGTGGCCGACGATGAGCACCGGCAGGGCGCGCTCCTTCGCGATGCGGATGAGGGTCGCCGCGACCTCGCGCACCTGGCTGGGATGACCGGCGAGCCCCTCGCTGAGCGAGGAGGAGACCGTCTGCACGCTGTCGACGATGAGCAACGACGGCTCGACGTCGTCGATGTGGCCGATGAGGGTGGCGAGGTCGGTCTCGCTCGCGAGGTACAGCTCGTCGTGCAGCGCACCCGTGCGCTCGGCCCGCAGTCGCACCTGCGCGGTCGACTCCTCCGCGCTCACGTAGAGCACCCGGTGTCCGTCGCGCGCCGCGCGCGCCGCGACCTCGAGCAGCAGGGTCGACTTGCCCACGCCGGGCTCTCCGGAGAGCAGGATCGCAGCCCCCGGCACGATGCCGCCGCCCAGCACCCGGTCGAACTCGGCCACCCCGCTCGCACGCCGCGGTGACTCCGCGGTGGTGAGCTCGGTGATCGGACGGGCGGCGCGCGCCGCGGTGGGGCTCACGGGCGTGAGCGAGCGCATCACCCCGGTCGGCTGCGCCGCCTCGACGACGGTTCCCCACTGCTGGCATTCGCCGCAGCGACCGGCCCACTTCGCCGTCGTCCACCCGCATTCGGTGCAGCGGAAGGGCGCGGGAGCGGGGCGACGGGTGGCCATGGTCTCAGGCTACGCGCCGCATCCGACATCCCCGGGCGGGGGCCGGGTCAGTCGGCCGCGGAGACGGAGACGAAGTCGCCGGGCTTGGTTCCACCGGTCGGCGAGAAGAGGATGCGCTGGACGTTGCCCGCATCCGCCGGGTCGAAGAGCAGAGGGCGGTGCGAGCCGGTGGTGGGGAACTGCTTCGTCGGCACGACGACGATGGACTTCACCCAGCGGCTCGTGCCCTCGGCGTCCTCGAAGCGCAGCGTGACCTCCGCCATCATCCGGGAGGAGTTCGGCTCGCGAAGCGGGGCGTCGGTGATCTCTGCCTCGACCGTCGCACCGCTCTGGAGCAGCTGCGTGGCGAGTTCGTTGTTGAGGCGGCGGCGCTTCTGGGCGCCCAGACGACCGAGCAGCGTCACCAGGGTCAGAAGGGCGAAGATGCCCGGCAGCCACCACTGCGCGGCGTACATGATCCACGCGCCCGCATCCCAGCTCTCGTTCTGCCCGAAGGTCGGGTCGACGGCGATGCCCACCGCGTCCGGGCTCGTCCACAGCGTGGTGGCGTACCAGGAGCCGAGGGTGAGGCCGGTCAGCACGATGGGCAGAGGACCGAGGAACGCGTAGCCGTCGGTGCGTCCGGAGTAGCGGTGATTCCAGGTGCTGTAGCCGCCGACCATGATGATCGTGGCGACGATGCCGATCGGCAGTGACCAGCCGCGCAGCCAGACGGGGATGGCGGTGTCCCACGTGCTGAAGACGCTGTTGAGACTCATCACGCGGAACTGATCGACGAAGCCGCCGATGCCGAATCCGATGAGGGCCGTGGTCGCCAGCGAGGCGACACCGAACACGAGCGTCGCGATCAGAGCCGTCGTGCTCCCCCGGTACTTCTCGTTTCGGCGGGCTTCCTTCTCGCGGGGATCGATGAGGCTCATCATTCCAGCGTATCCATGGCCGGGCTCACGACGAGACGGCCGGACGCCGAACATAAGGATGCGTGGCGACGGCCGCCGGGAACGCCGAGGAGGGGGGTCCTCGGCGTGCCTCGGGCGGAACATCGCCGCCACGCACCCCGACCCGGGCGCCGCTTCGCCGAGCGAAGGCAGCGCCCGGGGGTCTCACCCGCTCAGCACCCAGCCTCCGACGAGCTCGGAGCTGAACGGAACGGAGTAGGCCATGAGCGCGCCCGCCTGCGCGTCACGGAAGATGCGCTGGATGGGGGAGGAGACGAGGAACCCGCCGCCGCCGCCGATGCGGACCGCGAGGGCGGCCGTGCGCTTGGCGACCTCGTTGGCCAGCATCTTCGTCTCGGTCGCCGCGGGCATCGCCTCGGGGGAGCGCTGATCGGCGAGCCACGCCGTGCGCTCGGCCATGAGCGTCGCGGCGGTGAGCTCTGCCCACGCCATGCCGGTCTCCTGGCGGACCCACGTGGCATCGGCGAGGCTCGCGCCGCCGCGCACCTTGCCCGCGGTCACCGCGATCGCGTCGATCGCGGATGCGGCGATGCCGAGCGAGAGGAACGCGAAGCCGACCGTGATGAGGTTCGCGTAGTCGGGGGCCGGCGGCCCGGTCAGCCGGGAGCGCAGCAGGGGCGTGCCGTCGAAGAGGATCGTGCGGCTGCGTGTCGCCCGCATCCCCATCGTCTCCTCGATCGCCGGGAACGAGACGGTGTCGTCGACGGTGACGCCGAAGAAGGCGGGGGCTCCGTCGATCCGGGCGTTCAGGAACAGGTGATCGGCCGCCTCGGAACCCGAGACGAACAGTTTGCGGCCGGTCAGCGACCAGTCCTCGCCGACCGCATCCGCATCCTGCTGGGATGCCAGGAAGTGGTTGCCCCCGGCTGGCTCGCTCAGGGCGTTCGCGAAACGCTTGCCGGCCTTCAGCTCTGCGGCGAAGAAGGCGGCCTGTTCGTCGGAGGAGAGAGTCACGAGGGCGTGCGCCGCTCCGAGGTGCATGAGCCACACGGTGGCCACGGCCGGGTGGGCCGCGGCGAGCGTCTGCACGACCGCGCCGAGCGTCGCGTACGACAGCGCCTCGCCGCCGTGCTCGCGCGGCAGGAACGCGACATCCAGCCCCGACGCCGAAAGAGCGCGCAGGTGCTCGATAGGCAGGCGCGCTTCGGCATCGTCGGCGGCGACGGTCGCGGCGAAGCCGGTGGCGAGTTCGCGGGCGGTGTCGACCCAGTGCTGCTCGTCGGCGGGAGGGGCGACGGGGGACGGGCGGGTGAGCATGGACGGGTCCTTTCAGGTCAGGACAGGCGAAGGTGGGACAGCTGACGGCGCAGTTGGGCGCGGGAGGTGAGCACGAGCACGACGAGGGTGACAAGGTACGGCAGCGCCGTGTAGAGCTCGCTGGGAAGCTGGATGCTGGTCGACTGCGAGAGCAATGAGAAGCTCTGGAGGAAGCCGAACAGCAGCGCGCCCAGCGCGATTCCGATCGGGTTCATCCGGCCCATGATGACGATCGCGAGCACGATGTAGCCGCGTCCCGCCGTCATGTTGGGCGTGAACGAGCCGATCGCCCCGACGGCGATCACGGCGCCGGCGAGGCCGGCCGTCGCGCCGCCGATGAGCAGTGCCCGTGCCCCGACGCTTCGCGGGCGTACGCCGCGCAGGGCCGCGGATGCGGGGTCGGAGCCGGTGGCACGCACCTGCAGGCCGAAGCGGGTGAAGCGCATGACGAGCCAGGCCGCAGCCAGCAGCACGAGCGTCGCGTACACGAGGGGGCTCTGTCCGAACAATGCCGGTCCGATGAGCGGGATGTCGGTGAGCAGGCCCAGATCGATCGACGAGATCGTCGGAACGCTCACGTTCGTGCGGCCGGCGGGGATCCAGAGCTGGAACAGGTAGGTCGAGAGCCCTAGGCCCAGCATGGTGATCGCGAGGCCGACGACGATCTCGTTCGCCTTGAGCGTGTAGACCAGCACGTTCATGAGCAGCGCCAGGGCGATGCCGACGACCGCGCCGGCGACGAGGCCGAGCCAGGGGCCGAACGAGCTGCCGACGTAGATGGCGGTGAACGCGCCGAGGATCATCATGCCCTCGATGCCGAGGTTGAGTCGTCCCGCGCGTTCGACGAAGCCCTCGCCGATCCCCGCGATCACGAGGGGCGCGGCCAGGGCGATGGCGCCGGCGAGGATCGACGCCCAGAGTGCGATGGTCATCGGGTGCCCTCCTCGGCAGCGGTCCCGGCCTCGACGACGGGTTCGCCGGATGCGGCCGCCGCATCCGTGATCTCCTCGGCGGAGAACGCGCCGTCGTCGGGCGCCGGAGCCGGTCCCGGATGCGCGGGAGCGACCAGCCCCGGCCGCGACGCGGCGATCACCGCGACGCCCAGCAGCAGCACGCCCTTGATGACCTCCGCGATGGATGACGGGATCGTTCCGGTCGCCGACTGCATCCCGACCGCGCCGACAGTGAGGGCGGAGAAGAAGACGGCCGCGACGGCGATGCCGGCGGGAAGCAGGCCGCCGAGCAGGGCCACGGCGAGCCCGGAGAACCCGACGCCGCCCGAGACCGAGCCGAGCAGACGCTCGTTGACGCCCGCGATCTGCAGCCATCCGACGACACCGGCACCGGCGCCGGAGACGAGCATGGTGCCGTAGAGGGTGCGCTGCCTGGTCGCACCCAGGCGCAGCGCGAGGGCGGGACGTTCCGCGAAGACGGCGACCCGGGTGGCCTGCCGTGAGCGGCGCCACCACTCGAACAGCACCACGGCCACCACGACGAGCAGGATGCCGACGTGCGCGCGGGTGCCGGGGATGAGGGCGGGAAGGGCCGCCGCCTCGGGCAGGCGCTCGCTCTGCGGTGTCGCCGTCGCCTCGCCGCTGGCGAGCCACGTGCGCAGCGTCCAACCGAGGAAGCCCGTGGCCACGTAGTTCAGGAGCAGGGTCGAGAGGATCACGTTGACCCGCCAGCGCACGGCGAGCCAGGCGGGCACCAGAGCGAAGGCCGCCCCGCCGACGGCGCCGGCGACGAACCCGACCAGCGCGTAGAGGATGGCGGGGGCTGCATCCGCCGTCACATCGCGCACCCACAGGATGGCGGCGGTCGCGAAGATCGCGCCCATCGTGACCTGGCCCTCGGCGCCGACCGAGAACACGCCGGCCCGGAGCGCGGGGATCAGCGTCAGCGCGACGATCGCCACGGGAGCCGCTCCCACGAGCAGCTCGCCCACGCGGTACGGCGAGCTGGAGACGCCCTCCACCAGCCCGCGCAGCCCCGTGAGCGGGTCGGCGCCGGCGAAGAGGATGAGTGCGATCGCCACCAGAACGACCACGGCGACCACACCGCCGGTGAGGGCGACGGACCGCATCCGGGAGGAACGGATCACGCGTGCTCCTCGGGGTCGTGGCCGCAGGCGTCGACGGGTCCCGGGACGAGCACGTCGACGAACTGCTGCGTCGCCGCGTCGATCAGGCCGAGTTCGGTCAGGCCGAGGTCGGGGACCACGTACAGCCCCACGAACGAAAGGATGATGTACGGCGAGGCGATCGTGCAGCCCAGCTCGTGGGTCGCCGCATGCCCGGCCGCGAGGGCCGCGGCGGTCTCTTCGAACGGGGCGTCGCTCATCATGCCGCCCACGGGCAGTGCGACGCGGGCGAGGACTTCGCCGTCGGCGACCGTCACGAACCCGCCGCCCATGCGCCCGAGCTCGGCGACAGCGAGACGCATGTCGTCGTCATCGGCGCCCACGACCGCGATGTTCATGTTCGGGCAGTTCATCGTGATCGCGATCGCGCCGCGGCCGAGGCCGAAGCCCTTCACGAACCCGTGGCCCGCGAGCGCCTCGCCGTGGTGGCGGTCGACGACCGCGATCTTCAGCACGTCCTGCGAGGGGTCCGACACGACCTGGCCGTCCACGACCGGAAGGGATGCGGTGAACTCCCGCTTGAAGTAGCCGTCGTACATCTCCATCGCACGCACCCGCACACGCGAGGCGCCCTCGGGGGCCGCGACGGTGAGCAGATCCGCCGGGAGCTGCTCCGGCAGGTGCACGGTGTCGCGCGCCCAGTCGGGCAGCACGTCGGTGTTCTCGAAGAGGGCCACGCCGTCCTCGGCGACGACACGTCCGGCGACGACGACGACCTCCGGCCGCACGTCGGCGAGATTCCGGATGACCTGCAGGTCCGCGAGACGGGAGGGGGCGAGCAGGCCGAGCGCCTGGTCGAGGCGGTAGTAGTGCGCGGGCTGCGTCGTCGCCATGCGGTACGCGAGCTGCGGATCGATGCCGAAACGGATCGCCTGGCGCACATGGTGGTCGATGTGGCCCTGCGTGTGCAGGTCGAGCGCGTGCTTGTCGTCGGCGCAGAAGGCCAGGTGGCGCAGCGCCGGCTCGATCGCGTCGAGGTCGGCGAAGAGGGGAACGGTGTTGTCGGCCAGCGACGATCCCATGACCGTGATCATCGCGCCGAGGCGCGTGCGCTCCAGCACCTCGTCGACGGTCGAGGCGTTGTGGTCGTCGCTGATGCCGGCCGCCAGGTAGCCCCAGAGCGACTCGTGGGTCTGCGCCGCCGTGTGACCGGTGAGCCGGCGACCGGCCACGAGCGCCTCGCGGAACCGGCCGGTGGAGAGCTCGCCGTAGTCGAACGGGTTGGATTCGCCGAGCGTCGCGGTGTTGTCGTCGTGCAGGCGCGCGCGGACGACCCCTTCTTCGATGACGGCGCCGCCGCGCTCGAGCGCGAACGAGGTCGGGGTGGTCGGTGAGACCTGCTGGAACACGTGCAGTGGCGTCGTGGTGGACAACGCCAGATCCATCCCGCGCGCTCCCCAGACGTTCGCCGCGCCGTTCGGGTCGGTGAGCACGGTGGTGGTGCCGCGGGCGACCGAGAGACGGGCGAGCTCGCCGGGCGTCAGGTTCGTGTACTCGACGTGCAGGTGGGTGTCGATGAAGCCCGGCACGACGTGGCATCCGCGTGCGTCGATCTCGGTGCCCACCGTCGGGATGTGGTTCCAGGGCGTCAGCGTCGCGATGTGCCGCCCCGCGATGAGCACGTCACGCTCGAGCCACTCCTCGGTTCCGGGGGACTGCACGAGTCCACCACGCACGATCAGGTCGGGCGCCGCGTGCCCCGCCGCGACGGCGCGTAGGTGTACGAGCTCCTCGGTCGTCGGCAGCAGGTCGGTGAAGTCGGTCATGAGGGTTCCTCCACGGGGTCGATTCCTGCCATCGCGGCGCCGATGCGCGCGGTCGTCGCCGCCTGCGCGGGCAGGTCTGCGACGATGCGTCCGTCGAAGACGACGACGATGCGGTCGGCGAGACCGCGGATCTCGTCGAGATCGTGCGAGGCGACGGCGACGGCCGCCCCCGCCTCGGCAGCCTGGACGAGCCGGTCGCGGATGGCCTGAGCCGCCCGCAGGTCCAGCCCCTGGGTCGGGCCGTAGGCGAGGACGACGCGCGGCGCGCCCCCGGGCCAGACATGACCGAGCTCGCGCGCGGCCAGAAGCTTCTGCTGGTTGCCGCCGGACAGGCCGCCGGCGGCGAGCGTCGCGACGGCGGGGCGCACATCGAACGCGGTGAGGCGCTCGCCGGCCGAAGCCCGGGCCGCGCCGCGGGCGCGGCGGTCGGTGCCGGCGCCGCGCGCCGCCTCGTAGAGTCCCAGCGTGTCGCCGAGCGAGAGTGCGGGAACGAGCGCGTCGCTGCGCTCCTCGGGGATCCACGCCACGCCCCCGCGCAGCAGCTCGACGGCGGAGGGCGCCGTGCGACCCGCGAACACGAGGGATCCGGATGTCGGTGCCCGCAGCCCTGCGAGCACGTCGATGAGCGTGTTCTGTCCGCTGCCGGCGACGCCCGCGATGCCGACGATCTCTCCTGCGCGAAGCTCGAGTGACACATCCGCCAGCGCCGCATCCGTCTCGGACGAGGCGCGGACGCCGTGCACCGCCAGCACCGTCTCACCCGGGATCCGGTGCGCGCGCGGGGCGGGCTCTTCGAGGTCGCCGACCATGAGCCTCGCGACCTCGGCGGCGGAGAGACCGCGCGCGGGGCCGTGGTGCACGCGGCGTCCGTGCGAGAGGACGGTCACCTCGTCGGCGACCGCACGCACCTCCTCGAGGCGGTGCGTGATGAGAACGATCGCGGTACCCAGACCGCAGAGCGTGCGCAGATGCTCGAACAGGCCCCCCACTTCGCGGGGGCCGAGGCTGGCGGTGGGCTCATCCAGGATGAGGGTCGTCGCGCCCTCGGCGAGGGCGACGACGATCTCGCCGAGCTGGCGGTGCGCCTGGCTCAGTCTGGCGGTCGGAACGTCGAGCTCGACGCTCACACCGGCGCGCTCGAGGGTGTCGGCGAGGACCGCCCGCGCGGCGCCGCGACGGGTGATGCGCCTCGAGCCGACGAGCAGGAGGTTCTCCACGAGACTCAACTCGCCCACCAGGCTCAGCTGCTGGGGGACCATGTTCACTCCGCGCGCCTTGCCGGCGGCGCGGTCGCGGGGGGCGTAGGAGGTCTCATCGAGCGTCATCGTGCCCGCATCCGCCGACTCGATGCCGGCGAGGATCTTGGCGAGCGTCGACTTGCCTGCGCCGTTCTCGCCGACGAGCGCGTGCACGGTCCCGGCGCGCACGGCGAAGTCGACGGCGTCCAGGGCGTGGACGGCGCCGAAGCTCTTGGAGACCGACCGGGCGACGAGCGCCCGGTCGGTCCCGGGGGTGGGGGTGGTCATCAGGAGATGGTGACACTTCCGTCTTTGAGACCCGCGATCAGCTCGTCGACCTTCGAAGCGACGTCGGCCGGCACGGCACCGTCGACGCTGTTGATCTCCTGGTAGGTCAGGCCGCCGTTCTCGAGGGTCGAGGTGACGCCCTTGCCGCCGAACTTCTCGTCGGCGACCTCTTCGACCCAGGCCTTGACGATCGGGTACATGTCGAGATCGACCGTGGACACGTTGGTCTTGAGCGCCTCGGCACCGGCGGCGGGGGAGACGCCCACCGAGAGGACGCCCGCCTTGGACGCCGCGGCACCGACACCGGCGGCGATGCCGTCGCCGGTCGTGTAGACGAGCTTCGCGCCCTGGCCGATGAGACCCGTGGTCGCGGATGCGGCGGCCTCGGCGTCGTCGAAGCTTCCGGCGTAGACGACCGGGAGCAGCTCGGCCGACGGGTTGGCCGCGAGGGCTCCCTGCTGGAAGAAGGAGTCCGTCGCCTTCACGAAGTCCAGCTCCAGGCTCTCCACGCGTCCGATCGGCGATGCCTGGGTGAGACCCGCGATGTAACCGGAGAGGTATCCCACCTCGGGTGTGCTGTAGGTCCAGGTCTCGACGTTGTCGGTGTACTTGTCGAGGATGTCAGCGCCGCCCGAGGCGGTGAAGTGGGTGTCGGGGAAGTCCTTGGCGACGGAGAAGATCGCGTCGCCGAGCTCGATGCCGTGCCCGATGACCAGGTCGAAGCCCTGGCTGGCGAAGTCGGCCACGACCGGTTCGCTGGTGGCAGGGTCGGCCATCTGCTCGCGCAGCTCGTACGTGATGAGGCCTTCGTCCTGGAGCTTGGCGAGGGCGTCGGCCAGCGCCTGGTTGAAGGCGCCGTCGTTCGCGTTGCCGGGGGTGAGGGCGCCGACGCGGATCACGTGGTCGGATGCGGCGGAGGACGATGTGGCGTCGGCGGTACCGGAGCAACCGGCGAGTGCGAGCGCGGCCGTCGCGGCGACGGCCGCGGCGAGGAGGGGGCGAAGACGCATTGCGGTGTCCTTTCGGGTGGGTGTGGCGGGTTCGGGTGGTGGGGGTCAGGTGGTCGAGACGGTAAAGCCGGGAGCGAGGGTGGCTCCCACGAAGGCCGCGCTGTCGGGCGACCAGTGCGCGAGCACGGCTCCGGTGGCGCGGTCGAAGCACGGGTCGAGCCGGACGTCGGCGGCGGCCGCATCCGGGTGCAGCGCGGCATCCGCCACACAGACGACCGGGGTGCCGTGCAGTGTGCGGGCCGTCCCGGTGGCGGGCAGACGGCCCTGGCGGTCCAGGGAGACGAGCGCGGCCGTCGCGAGGAAGCCGCGCAGCTGCGGGTCGTCGGCGCAGTCCGCCGCGCTCTTGGTGCAGCCCTCGGTCCAGGCGATCGTGCCGGCCGCATCCACCGAGACGGCGCTGAGCTGCGTTCCGAGGGCGGTGTCGCCCTGACCGATGACCTCGATGCGCGCCTCGAACGCGTCGTCGTCGCGGCGCACGTCGATGCGTTCGGTGTACAGCGGCTCGGACTTCGTTCCGGTGACCTGCCAGTGCGCGTTCCACCCGGCGACGAGGGGTGCGAGCTCGACGGTGTCGTCGGAGCGGACCAGGGCGGCGCCCGTCAGTGCCGTCGCCACGACGACGGCTCCTGCGCCGCACGCGGCGGCCAGGAGCAACAGGCGACGGCGACCGCTCATACCGGGGCGACCTCGCTCACGGCCGCGAGCTCGGCGTGCAGCCGGCTCTTCGTGTCGACGTCGGCGAACGACGCGTCGATCGAGCGCGCGGCGAAGCCGACCAGATCGGCGTAGTCGAAGCCGAACTGCTCGGCCGCCACCGCCCAGTCTGCCTCGAGCGTGGTGCCCAGCGGAGCCGGGTCGTCCGTGTTCAGAGTGACCGAGACGCCCGCGTCGAGCAGACGCGGAAGAGGGTGGGAGTCCCAGTCGGGGTAGATGCCGAGCGTGAGGTTCGAGCGCGGGCACACGCCGAGGCTGATGCCGTCGGTGATGAGCCGGTCGATGAGGGCCGGATCCTCGATGGACCGCACGCCGTGGTCGATGCGCTCCGCCTGCAGCAGTTCGACCGCATCCCACACGCCCTCGGGCCCGCTCGACTCCCCGGCGTGCACGGTGCGGTGCAGACCCGCGGATGCGGCCAGCGCGAACGCGCCGCGGAACTTCTCGCCTGTGCGGCCGGTGACCTTCTCGTCGCCGTCGACGGACAGGGCGATCACGCGACGCGGTCTGGCGGCGACGAGCTCGCCGACCAGACGCTCCGCCTCGGCACCGGACTGGTTGCGCAGCAGGGAGTAGGCGACGCCCACCTGGCAGAGGCCGTCCTGCTCCGCCTCGTCGAAACCGGCACCGAACGCGTCGAGCAGGTCGAGCTCGCGGCCGCGCCACGCGTTCCAGTGCGTCGGGTTGACGATGACGTCGCTGTAGCGGATGCCCGACGCACTCTGACGTACGGCGAACGCGTACGCCACACGGGCCGCCTGCGACGGGGTGCGTACCAGCCCGCACTGCCAGTCCAGGAACCGGAGGAAGCCGCTGAGTCCGGCTGAGCCCGCTCCTGCACCGCCGCCGGTGGTGACCTCGGGGGCGGCGAAGGCGTCGTGCGTGGAGATGTCGAAGAGCGTTGCGGCGGGCCCGGGCAGGGCGACGTCGTTCTCCTTCGCCAGCGTCAGCATGTCGAGCAGCGAGAACGTGCCCTCGAGGTGCACGTGCACCTCGGCCTTGGGCAGCGCGCGGATCACCGTCTCGTCGATGCGTGCGACGTGGTTCTGCGACATGGGTCCCTTTCGGATGCGGGTGGGAGGTACAGCGGCACGCTATCCGCTTCGCGCGACTTGTCGACAAGTGGAGCGAATCTCGTTCGCGACTTGTAACACCCGCGTAATGCTCACCCCGGATTTTGGCGGATTCGGCCGCTACGGTGAAAGTCGGTTCGTAGCACTTGTTCACAAGGAGAGATTCGTGACGCATCCACTGACAGAGGCCGACCTCGCCCATCTGCGCCAGAGCATCCGGGTCGCCGAAGACGCGGTCGCGCACGGCACGCATCCGTTCGGCTCGATCGTCGTGAGCGCCGCGGGCGAGGTCGTCTCCTCGTGCGGCAACAACTCGCTGCCGCCGGAGGGCGATCCCACTCAGCACGCCGAGCTGCAGGCGGTCGCTGCGGCGTTCCGGGTGCTGGGCGCGGACGGGATGAAGGGCTCGACCCTGTTCACGAGCGCTGAGCCGTGTGCGATGTGCTCCGGCGCCGCCTACTGGTGCGGTATCGACCGTGTGGTCTACGCGCTCAGCGAGCACCGCCTGCTCGAGCTCACGGGCGACCACCCCGAGAACCCGACGTTCTCACTGCCCTGTCGCGAGGTGTTCGCCCGCGGTCAGCGCGAGATCGAGGTCGTCGGCCCGCTGCTCGAGGACGAGGCCGCGAAGGCGCACGTCGGCTTCTGGGTCTGAGCCCCGCGGCGGCGGTGGACCCGCTCGCCCTCCCGCCGTGTCCCGCCGCCTCCCGTCCGGTTCTCCCCTGCCCGGGCTCGCGCCCGCTTGGGTGACCCCGGCTGCCTCCCCTGCCACAGATCGAGCCGCGAAGCGCCGCCTGTGACAGGTGAGCACGCAGCTCCCTCGCTCGCCTGTCACAGATCGACGCGGAAGGCGCGATCTGTGACAGGCGAACGGTCTCGGGAAGCGTCCGTACGGTGACCGCGGCCGGAACGTGCGGATGCGGGCGCGGATGCCGGGCTCAGGCGCCGCCCCAGGGCGGGCGGACGGTGCGCACGAGCGAATACGACACGATGTCGGGCGCGTGGTACTCGAAGCTGTGCATGAGCCGCCGCCCGCTCGCGCCGATCCCCACGATCTCGGAGGTCATCACCGGCGAGCCCTCCGCCCGCTCGAACAGCGCGGCGAGTTCGCCGTGGAGGGTCGTCACGCCCGGCGTCGACACCTCCCAGATCACGGGTTCGCCCCAGACCTTCGCCGCGGCGGTGAAGACGGACTCGTCGGGGTCGAAGGTGCGCTCCGCGCCGTCGAGCGGCAGCAGATCGTCGGCGATCATCGCCACGACGCCGTCGGCCCGCCAGCGCTTGCGCACGGCGAGTGCGGGCATCTCGGCCGCCAACTCCATGAGCGCACCCACATCAGGACCGAGGGTCCTCGTGCCGCTGGAGAGCGTCTCGACCTCCGACTGGTAGCCGAGGCGGTCCAGCAGGTCGGTGTGCTCGAACTGCTCCTCCAGCCGCACGCTCAACCGCAGCGCGATCGGATCCACGGTGGTCACCGAACCCTGTCGCCGGCGGACGATGCCCTGCGCCTCGAGGCTGGCCATCGCGTTGCGCAGCTGCTGCCGCGTGCACTCGAGGCGCGCGGTCAGCTCCAGCTCGCCCGGCAGGGGAGTGCGGCTGGCGGCGGCCTCGCGCACGAATCGCAGCAGTCCGTGCAGAACGCGCAGATGGGCGCGATCGCCGAGCGGGCGAGGCAGCGGCAGATACGTCACAGCGGGACCCTCCTGGTCGCGAGCACGGCTGAGATCATCATGGCGTAGTCGCGGTCGCGAGTCGCAGGATCGGAATTCCCGCGGATCCCGGATGCGGACGCCGCTCGAGCGTGGGGGAGAGGATCTCGTCCAGCACCACCTCGACGACGTAGTGCGTCTCGCCCGAGAGCAGGTGTCCGGCGTAGGCGCGGGCGGCGTCGTCCTTCACCCCGACCGCCACGTGCACGTGGACGACGAGGGCGCCATCGGATGCGGTTGTGATCGTGCCCGAGCCGAGTCCCTCGGTGTAGGGCACGTCGACGGCGGTCGGCATGGGCGCTTCGGGATCCGCGACCGGTGTCTCGGCCGCGATGAGGCGCACGGTGCGGAACGCGCCGCTGAAGGTCGAGATCGCCGCCTGAGCGATGCCGTGCCGACGGCAGGCGTCGGCGAGTGAGGTGAGGATCTCGTCCCCGGGTTCGAGGACCACGACGACACGACGCCCGGTCTGGATCTCGGCGGTCTGCATGAAAGCTCCTGTCGGGCGGCTTGTCGATAAGTGAGCGTTCCCACGGCGCGGGATCTCTTGCTCAGATCATCTCCGACGGCGATTTCCTGCGTGTTGCTCGTGTTTCGCTTCGGTAAATATTCCGCCGTATGTCAACACTTGTCGATTTGTCGGCCATGTTCCTCGGTATCGTGACGATCGGTCAGCGTCGCCCGCCCCGTCCCCTCTTGCCCTCCTCGCCCCCCGGGAGATCGCCGTGTCTTCGCCTGTCACCACCCCCGTCCTCCACGTCTGGGACGGCGAACGCGACCGCGGCGCGGCGCGTCTGTCCTGGCAGGACGGGCGCATCACGGCCGTAGAAAGCGCAGCGGGCGCGACCGAGTACAGCCTCATCCCCGGGCTGATCGACACGCACGTGCACCTCGACGCATCCGCGACCCCCGGCGCCGATTGGCTCACGTGGCCCCTCATCACCCCGGCCGCCGAGCGTTCCCTCCACGTCGCCGCGCACGCCCGACGAGCCGCTGCCGCGGGCGTCACGACCCTGCGAGACCTCTCCGGCAGCGAGGTGCAGTACGCCGTCGCCCGTGCGCTGGAGGCCGGCCTCATCCCCGGTCCCCGCCTGCTCGTGCACGGCCCCGTCGGGATGACCGCCGGTCACGGCGACCTCTTCACACCGCCCCACTACCCGCACCGCCCGCCGGTGGCCGACTCGCCCGACGAGTGCCGCAAGCTCGTACGCCAGTGGGCGCGCGCCGGTGCGGACGGCATCAAGATCTACACGAGCGGTGGCGTGCTCTCGATGGGCGACAAGGTCGGCTGGCGCAACCAGACGGATGCGGAGATCGCCGCGACCGTCGACGAGGCGCACGCCCTCGGCATGCTCGTGGCCGCCCACACGCACAGCGCGGAGGGCGTGGACATCGCCCTGCGGTTCGAGGTCGACTCGCTCGAGCACGGCACCGGCATCGAGGAGCGCCACTGGGAGACCCTGATCGAGCGCAACGTGCCGGTCGCGCCCACTCTGCTCATCAACGATGCGATCGCCGATCGCCGCATCCCGGTCAGCGACGAGGCGGCCGAGAAGGCGCGCGCCGTGGTGATCGAGCGCGACGCCAACTTCACGGGTGCGGCTGCGGCCGGCGTGCGCTTCGTGCTCGGCACTGACGCGAACGGCGTCATGGTGCGCTTCGGCGACCAGCTCGAGGAGCTCCGTCTCATGAAGACCGCGTTCTCGTGGAGCTCCGAGCGCGCGCTCGTCGCGGGCACCTCGGATGCTGCGGATGCGGTGCGTCTGACCGGCACGACGGGACGCCTCAAGGCGGGCCTCGGGGCCGACTTCCTCGTGGTGCGCGGCAAGCCGTGGCAGGACATCGAGACCCTGCGCCCCGAGAACCTCGTGGCGGTCGTCGCGCGCGGCGAGCTCGTTGCCGGCACGCTGCCCCTCTGACCTCCCCCTATGCACCACCCGACCCCTTCCCCGCATCAAGGAGATCCCGTGACCCTCATCCGATCCGGCGGCGCCCGACGCGTCGCCCTCCCGCTTCTCGCAGGGCTCGCCGTCGCGACCCTCGCCGGCTGCGCCGCTTCGGCGCCCGCCGCCGACTCCGCGACCCCCGCCGCCGACCTGCCGCAGGACATCGTCTTCGCGCTCAAGGAAGACCCGACCTGCCTCGACCCGCAGCAGACGTCGGTGACCACCTCGCTCATCGTCGGCCGCCAGCTGACCGACTCCCTGCTCGACCAGAACCCCGACACCGGTGAGATCGTGCCGTGGCTGGCGAGCGACTGGTCGGTCGCGGACGACCTCACGTCCTACACCTTCACGCTGCGCGACGGCGTCACCTTCAGCGACGGCACCCCGCTGACCTCCGAGGCGGTCGCCGCGAACTTCGACGCGATCAAGGCGCTCGGAGCCTCGGCATCCCTCGCCAACGGCTACCTCGCCGGATACGCGGGCACCGATGTGAAGAGCGACACCGAGTTCACGGTGAACTTCTCGGCTCCCAACGTGCAGTTCCAGCAGGGCGCCACCACGATGTCGCTCGGCATCCTCTCGCCCGCCACGGTCGCCGAGACCGCGGAGGCGCGCTGCCAGGCCGTCGTCGGCACCGGTCCGTTCGTGCTCGACTCGTACGTGCCCAACGACGCCGTGAAGATCGTCAAGCGCGACGGCTACGACTGGGCGTCGACGCTGCGCGGTCACGAGGGCGAGGCCTACCTCGACTCGGTCACCTTCCCGATCATCACCGAGCCCTCGGTGCGCACCGGCGGTCTCGAGTCCGGCGAGTACGACGTCATCCAGGACGTGCCCTACGTGGATGAGGCGCGCTTCGCCGGCGACAAGTACCACCTCTACGCCAAGGCGAACCCGGGCGTTCCCAACTCGCTCGTCGTCAACACCTCGCGCGGCGTGCTCGCCGACGAGGCGGTGCGCCAGGCGGTCACCAAGGGCCTCGATCGCGACAAGATCAACGTGCTCGCCGGCTCCATGAGCGGCAAGGCGCCCACGAGCGTGCTGACCTCCTCGACGCCCGGCTACATCGATCTCGGCGACACCCTCGCGTTCGACGCGGATGCGGCCAAGAAGCTGCTCGAGGACGACGGGTGGACGCTCGGCTCCGACGGCATCTACGCGAAGGACGGCCAGCCGCTCACCTTCACGGTCACGGCGTTCTACGCGCAGGACGTGCTCGAGGCGGCGCAGATCCAGCTGAAGGAGATCGGCATCGACATGCAGCTGAAGATGGTCTCCTCGGGTGACTTCTTCGGTGCCATCGCCTCGGGCGACTACGACGCCCTCGGCGCAGGCCTGACGCGCACCGACCCCGACGCGCTGCGTACCCTGCTGTCGACCGCATCCCCCGCTCGTTGGGGCATCGTCGACGACGCCGAGCTCGAGGGTCTGCTGCAGGAGCAGGCGCAGACCGCCGACGTCAACGCCCGTCAGAAGCTCGTCGACGAGATCCAGCAGATCGTCGCCGAGCGCGCGTACGTGATCCCGACGCTGGAGACCGTGCAGCTGCACGGCTCGCGCGCCGGCGTCGAGGGCATCACCTTCGACTCGGCCTCGCGTCTGCACCTCTACGACGCCGCGGTGGTCTCGAACTGATGACCATCCCCGAGCAGCGCGTGGCCCCAGCGGGAGGGCGGGCACAGGCGATCGCCCGCTTCCTGATCCCGAAGATCGTGCAGTGCCTCTTCGTGATCTGGGCGACCTACACCGTCGCCTTCCTGCTGATCCACGCGCTGCCCGGGGACCCCGTCCTCGCCGCGCTCTCGCTGCGCGGCGGCGACGCCACCACGACCGACCCCGCCCAGCTCGCGGCGCTCCGCGAGCGCTACGGGCTGGACGGGCCGGTCTGGCAGCAGTACATCGTCAACTTCCTCGCCCTCTTCCGCGGCGACCTCGGCATCTCGATCGCGACAGGACAGCCCGTCGTGGAGATGATCGGCCGGGCGTTCCCGAACACCGCCGCGGTGGCCGTGTTCGCCCTCGTGGTGGGCTTCGTCGCGGCCCTCGCCTTCACCGTCTGGGCCTACGTCGCCCGGCCCGCGTGGATGCGGGCGTTCGTCACCCAGATCCCGCCGCTGGGCATCGCGATCCCGGCGTTCCTGTCGGGCCTCGTGCTCATCAGCGTGTTCTCGTTCGGCCTCGGGTGGTTCCCCGCATCCGGGACGAACGGCTTCGTGAGCGTCGTGCTGCCGGGCATCACCCTGGCACTGCCGACCGGAGCCATCTTCTTCCAGGTCTTCTCGGCCGCGGTATTCGACGCGGGCGCCAGCCCCTTCGTCTTCACGGCGAACGCGAAGGGCCTCGCGCAGCGCACGGTCGTGGTGCGGCACGTGCTGCGCAACGCCCTGCTGCCCTCCATCACGATCATCGGCCTGCAGATCGGCTACCTCGCCGGCGGCACCGCCGTGGTCGAGACCGTCTTCTCCCGCGACGGCATCGGCCGGCTCACCGTCGACGCCGTGCTCGCCCGCGACGTGAACGTGGTCCTGGGTGTGGTGGTGGTCGTGGCGACCGTGTACGCCATCGTGACCCTCATCGTCGACGGCCTCTACGGCGTGATCGACCCGCGTACCCGAACGCGCCTCGTCGGACGAAAGGCGGGTGCGCGATGAGCATCCTGCGCAGACCCGGCCTTCTGCTCTCTCTCCTGCTGCTGCTGCTGACGCTCGTCGCGGTCGTCGCCCCGCAGCTGCTCGCCCCGTACGATCCGTACGACTCGGTGGGCACCGCCCGGCTCGAGCCGCCGAGCGCGGAGCACCTGTTCGGCACCGACCATCTCGCGCGCGACGTGTTCTCGCGGGTGATCTATGGCGCGCAGCTCTCGCTGTCCTCCGCTGTGCTCGCCGTCGTCGCGGGTGTGCTGATCGGCTCGATCGTCGGTCTCGTCTGCGGCTACGTCGGCGGGCCGCTCGACTTCGTGGTCATGCGCTTCGTCGACGTGCTCATCGCGATCCCCGGCATCCTGCTCGCGCTCATCGTCGTCGCCTCGCTCGGCTTCGGCCCGCTCTCGATCGCCCTCGGCGTCGGACTCGGCACGGCGGGATCCTTCGCCCGCGTGATGCGCTCGCAGGTGCTGCGCGTGCGCAGCGAGGAGTACGTCGAGGCCGCGCGCACGCTCGGCGCCCGCGGCCCCGCGATCTTGGTGCGTCACGTCATGCCGAACGCGGCGCGGCCCATCATCGCGATGGCCTCGCTCGAGCTCGCCCTCGCCATCCTGTCGGTGTCGGCGTTGAGCTTCCTCGGATTCGGCGCCCAGCCGCCGGCGCCCGAATGGGGCGCGCTCGTGTCGGCAGGGCGCGACTTCGTCGCCATCGCGCCCTGGCTGAGCCTGATGCCCGGCGCCGTCATCCTCGCGGTCGTCCTCTCCGTCAACCGCGTCGCCCGCTTCATCGGAGGTGACCGATGACCGCTCCTCTGCTGCGCGTCACGGATCTGCGCGTCGACTACGGCACAGGTCGCCGTGCCCACAGCGCCCTGCGCGGCATCGACCTCGAGGTGAACCCGGGCGAGATCGTCGCGGTCGTCGGCGAGTCGGGGTCCGGCAAGAGCACGATCGCCCACGCGCTCGTGAAGCTCCTACCCGCCGAGGCGCACGTGCGCGGCGGGTCGATCGTCTTCGACGGCACCGAGATCACCACGGCATCGGCGTCGGCGCTGCGCCGCATCCGGGGCGGACGGATCGGCTTCGTGCCGCAGGACCCGTCCCATAGCCTGAACCCCCTGATGCGCGTGGGCGAGCAGATCGCCGAGACGCTGCGCCGCCACCGCGGCCTGTCGCGGGCGGATGCGGCCCGCCGCGCCGTCGAGATCATCACCGAGGTGGGCGTGCCCGAGGCCGAGCTGCGAGCGGGGCAGTACCCGCACGAGCTCTCGGGCGGCCTCCGCCAGCGCATCCTCATCGGCATCGCGTGGGCGTGCGAGCCCGCGCTCGTGATCGCGGACGAGCCGACCAGCGCGCTGGATGCGACCGTGCAGCGTCACGTGCTCGATCGGATGCAGGCCCTCGCCGAGGCGCACGGCACCGCCGTGCTGCTCGTGACCCACGATCTGGCGGTCGCCGCCGACCGCGCCGATCGCATCGTCGTGGTGGAGAAGGGCGAGATCGTCGAAAGCGGTCCGGCGGAGCTCGTGCTGGCCGACCCCTCGCATCCGTACACGCGGCGTCTGGTCGCCGCAGCGCCCGGCCTCAACGCGCGACGACTGGTCCCGTCGGCGAGCGTGGTGGACCGCGTCGTCCCCGACACGGGCGCGCCGCTGCTGCAGGTCTCGGGCCTCGGCAAGACCTACGGCGGTGCCCGCGGCATCCGCGCCGTCGAGGCGGTGGACTTCTCGGTCGCCCGCGGGACGACCTTCTCTCTCGTCGGCGAGTCCGGCTCGGGAAAGAGCACGACGGCGCGCATGGTCGCCAGGATCATCCCGAGCGACGAGGGCGAGATCCGTTTCGACGGCGAGGACATTACCGACCTGCGGGGGTCGGCGCTGCGGGAGCTGCGCCGGCGCATCCAGGTCGTCTATCAGAATCCGTTCGGCTCGCTCGATCCGCGTATGAGCGTGGCGAAGCTGATCGCGGAGCCGTTGCAGGCCTTCGGTGTGCCTCGTGCCGAGCGCAGCTCGATCGTGCGCGACCTGCTCGGGCAGGTGCGTCTGTCGAACGACCTGCTCACCCGGCGTCCCGCTCAGCTCTCGGGCGGCCAGCGTCAGCGCGTCGCGATCGCCCGCGCCATCGCCCTGCGTCCGGAGCTCATCGTGCTCGACGAGCCGGTCTCCGCTCTCGACGTCTCGGTGCAGGAGCAGGTGCTGCAGCTGCTCGTCGACCTGCAGGCCGAGCACGGCCTGACCTACCTCTTCATCTCGCACGACCTCGGGGTGATCCGCCAGATCTCCGACCGCGTCGCCGTGATGCGCGGCGGCCGCATCCTGGAGCAGGCGACGGCCGAGCGCATCTTCGATGCCCCGGCCGACCCCTACACGCGCGAGCTGATCGGCGCGATCCCCGGCGCCGCCGCCGACTGACCGCCGCCCGGGTGCGGGTGCGTGGTGCGGGTGCCCTGTTGCGCGCATTTTGTGGGGCGTGCGGGCGTGGGGTGTGAGCGGGGGCCGGCGCATGCTCGTGGGCGCGCTGCCCTGCGTGTCTCACTTGTTCACGTCGAGAGGGCCCGCGTCGTGCACAACTGAGACACGGACATGGGGGCCCACCCTCGGTGTCTCAAACGTGCACGTCCGAGCACCCTGGAACGCGCATGAGTGAGACACGGGTGCGAGGCGGTGGTTCTCGGGCGGTGCGTGTCTCAAACGTGCACGCTCACGGGCTCGGGAGCGTGCATAAGTGAGACACGGATGCGAGGCGGTGGCGTGTGGGGCGGTGTGTGTCTCAGTTGTGTACGCTGAACCGCCCCGCAGCGTGCACAAGTGAGACACGGACATGACGGGCCGCCCTCGGTGTCTCAAACGTGCACGCTCACGGGCTCGGGAGCGTGCATAAGTGAGACACGGATGCGGGAGGGGGAGCGGACAGCGGAAGCTTCGGCGCCGAGCCCGAGGGAAGCCCGGGTCCTGGTTACTACCTCAGGCGGGGTCGAGGGCGGCGAGCACCTGACGGACGATGCGCTCGCTCTCCGCGGCCACGTGCGCGAGGATCCGCTCGCCCTTCTGCGCGGTCGCGGGGCGCGGGTCGCCGAACACCCCGGTCGGTGACAGGGGCGCGAGCGGCATCTGACGCAGCCCGAAGTCCGCGGGCAGCTTCGGGTAGGCGGCGGAGTACCGCTCGGCATGCACGAGGGCAGGGGCGACAGCCAGCACCATCGACGTCTCGAGCTCATCGGCGTGGCAGAGGCCCGGCGCCGCCCAGGGCGACTCCTTCACGGCGTCCCCGATCTCCACCAGTCCGGGGTAGTCGAGCACGACCACCGGCATCCGCTGTCCGGTCGCGGCGGCGCGCTCGGCCGCCCGCTGCAGCGGCAGGCGGTTGCCGAAGTCGCCGTTGACCACCACGAGCAGCGCGTAGCCGGCGCGATCAAGGGATGCGGCGATGTCCGCGCACAGGGCAGTGACCGTGTCGGCGCTGATCGAGACGGTGCCCGGCAGTGCGTCGTTGCTCCACGTGTTGCCGTAGGCCACGGACGGCAGGAGCGCCGCATCCAGCGCGCCGGCGAGGCGGCGGGCGACCGCATCCGCCTGCAGCGTGTCGGTCGACAGTGGCAGATGCGGACCGTGCTGCTCGAGCGCGCCGAAGGGGAGCACCGCGATGCGCGTTCCGGATGCGAGGAAGTCGCGGACCTCGGTCCAGGTGGCGTTCGCCAGCTCGATCATGCGATCAGCGCAGGGATGCGGCGACCTCGCGCAGCGCGTCGGCCGAGCGTCGGAGCAGCCCCAGCTCGTTCGGGCTAAACGCCGTCTCGGGGATCGGCACCGCGCCCGACGCGCTCACGATCGAGGGCACGGAGAGGGCGACGCCGTCGATGCCGTGGTAGCCGTGCAGCACGGTCGACACCGGCATGACCGCGTGCTCGTCCTGCAGGATCGCCTCCACGATGCGGGCGCTCGACAGGCCGATCGCGTAGTTGGTCGCGCCCTTGCCCTGGATCACCTTGTAGGCGGCGTCACGCACGTCGACCGCGATCTCGTCGAGCTCGTCGACCGTCACACGGTCGTGCGTCGGCGTCTGCCAGTCGAGGATCGGCACGGTACCGATGGATGCGCTGGACCACAGCGGGAACTCGGTGTCGCCGTGCTCGCCGATGATGTAGGCGTGCACGCTCGAGGGCGAGACGCCGGCGCGCTGCGCGAGCTTCCAGCGCAGACGCGAGGTGTCGAGCACGGTGCCGGAGGCGAAGATGCGCTCGACGGGCAGGCCCGTGGCCTCCTGGGCGAGCACGGTGAGCACGTCGCACGGGTTCGTCACGATGACGTAGATCGCGTTGGGCGCGACCTCGAGCAGCTGCGGCATCATCGACTTGATGATGTTGGCGTTCGTGCCGGCGAGCTCGATGCGCGTCTGACCCGGACGCTGCTTGGCGCCGGCGGTGATGACGACGACGTGTGAGCCCTCGACGACCGAGAGGTCACTGCCGCCGATGATGTCGCTCGTGCCGGTGAACTGCGTGCCGTGCGCGAGATCGAGCACCTCGGCCTCGGCCTTCTCCGTCGCGATGTCGTAGAGGGCGACGTGGCGTGCGGAGCCGCGGATGAGGGCGGCGTACGCGACGCTGGAGCCGACGCTGCCAGCGCCGACGACGGTGAGCTTAGAGTTCTCGATGGCAGACATGTCCCCAGTCTGGCAGGCGCCGGGGGTGCCGCGCGCGGTTATGTTCGCCCGGAGAATACCCGGCGCGTCGAGGTGGCGGCTGTGACGCGTTGCGATCATGTTCCGATGAGTTCACCCGCATCCGCCCCCGGGGTGCTGCCGCGGTCGTACCCTGATCGGCGGAGGGCGGATGCGGCATCCGTCCGGACGGGACGGGCCCATGGAATTCGGCATCCACATCGCGGACTTCACCTGGAAGAGCGGTCCCGCCCAGCTCGGCCCCGCGCTCGCCGCCCACGTGCGCAACGCAGAGGCAGCCGGCATCCAGCGCATCACCGTGATGGACCACTTCTGGCAGCTGCCGGGCATCGGTCCGGTCGAGCACGAGATGCTCGAGGCGTACGCCACGCTCGGCTTCATCGCCGCTCACACCGAGAAGGCGCTGCTGCACACCCTCGTCACGGGTGTGATCTACCGGCATCCGTCGCTGCTCGCCAAGCAGATCACCACGCTGAACGTGCTCTCCGGCGGCCGGGTCGGGCTCGGCATCGGCGCCGCGTGGAACGAGGAGGAGTGCAAGGGACTCGGCATCGCGTTCCCGCCCGTCGCGCAGCGTTTCCGTGAGCTCGAGGAGACGATCCAGATCTGCCTGCAGATGTGGTCGGACTCCGAAGAGCCCTACGAGGGAGCGATCTGGCAGCTAGAGCGCACCCTGAACTCGCCGCAGAACGTGACCAAGCCGTATCTGATGATCGGCGGCGGGGGAGAGAAGAAGACCCTCAAGCTCGTCGCGCAGTATGCCGATGCCTGCAACCTGTCGGCCATGGCGGAGGTGCCGACCCACAAGCTTGACGTGCTGCGCGCGCATTGTGACACCGTCGGCCGCGACTACGACGAGATCGAGAAGACCGCGATGATCGCGATCAACCCGACCTCGACGTCGGACGAGGTCGCGACCCGCGTCGATGCGCTGTCGGATGCGGGCTTCGCGGCGACCTATGTCTTCGCCGCCGGGATCGACGAGCCCGCCCGTGCGGTCGAGCTGATCGCGGGAGTCGCTGCCCTCGCGCGCTGAACGCGGCTATCGCGCGGGTTGCGCCCCCCCTGCCATCCGTGTCTCACTTGTGCACGCGAGGGACTCGATGAGCGTGCACAAGTGAGACACGTGGAGATGGGGGTGCTGCTCCGGGAGCGTTCGGGCGGTGATGGTCGGCGGGCCACCGCATGCGTGTCTCGGTTATTCACGCTGGCGGTGCCTGTCGCGTGCATAAGTGAGACACGCAGGATGGGTGACAGGTGCTGGCCGGGGCGGATTGGCGGCTCGGCCCGGCGTGACGTAAGCTGGTCGGCGGTGACGTGTCCGAGCGGCCGAAGGTGCAACTCTCGAAAAGTTGTGTAGGGTAACCCCCTACCGTGGGTTCAAATCCCACCGTCACCGCCAGCTGAGAAGCCCCGCGATCCCTTGTGTTTACAGGGATCGCGGGGCTTCTTCCTTGTCTTGGGGCGGCTCGTGAGCAAAAAACGAGAAAAACCGTTCGAGACGGCTTCATCCGATGGATGGGCCTCCGGGGTGCGCTGGGAGCTGCGGCGGCAGCTGTTTGCCCCGGCTTGGTTCCGACTCCTGCCACCGGATGACGGCGGCGTGGCGAGCTGCGTCGACGGCGTGCGCGACGCCGTCGAGATCGTCGTCGAACAGGTCCGCGTAGGTGTCGAGTGTTTCCGCCGCTGACGCATGCCCGAGCATGCGTGAACGACATGGATCATCGCCGAATGAGGACTCATCGAATGACGAGCCCGACCGGGAACGTACGCGGAGTGTTGATGCGGGTTCCGACCGTCGTCCAAGGCGCTGAGCCTCATCCCTCCGTAGCTTCGCATCTAGCACGTCAGGAGGACGCGATGGATGACACCCGCAAGGTGGCCCTGGCCGGCATTGAGCTGCTCGAACGCGAGTTGATCGTGCGCGACTTCGTCACGATCCTCAATGAGGGCGAGACGCACGAGTTGCTGCCGTTTCTCGCTGAGAACGTGAAGTACAAGCCCTCACCGCGTCAGGAGGTGTCGGGGCGAAACGCTGTCACGGAGATGATCCGCAGCATCCGCGACACGTTCGAGGAATGGCAGACATCGCTCATCACGGTCGCCGTCTCGGGAGAGCGAGTCCTGGCGGAGCAAGTCCTGCGGATGCGGTTGCCTGCGCGCGATGCAGCGGACATTTACGGCTTCGCGAGCTTCCGTCTCGACGGATTCCGTATCAGCGAGTGGCACCAGGTCCACTCTTAAGTCTCAGGGGGGCGTCCGCGTACTGCTGGACCAGCCCCTTGCGCGTGTTGACGCCGAGCTTCGAGTAGATGTGACGGATGTGTGACACGACGGTGTGCGAGGAGACGAAGAGAGCGTCCGCGATCTGTTGAGTAGTGGCCCCGTCCACGAGCTTCTCCAGCACCTGGGTCTCACGCGCCGACAACAACTCGGACCGTTCATTCTGCGCGAACCTGCGCTGGACGCCGCGGGAGCGGAGGCCTTGAAGCACGCGACTGGCATCTCGTGTCGCGCCGGCAGCCTCGTAGATACTCAGCGCCTCCTCGAGGTGCGCGACGGCGTCGCCATCGTCGATGATGGCCGACATCTCCCGGACTCGTGCACGCACCAGCGGGCGGTCGACCTGGTGAAGCGCTGCGCGCGCCGCGGCGAGCAGCGACGGATCGTGTCGGAGGCGTCCGAGAACGGCATCCCGAACAGCGGCCGGGAGCAACTCCGTCGGGTTCATCGCCGCGCGGCGTGTGACGACCTCCTCGAGGAGGGTCAGGCCGGCCGTGTCGTCAGCGGCGAGCAGGATCTCCATAAGGACGAGGTCGTCGGCGAAATCCACCGGTGTCGTCATCGGGGGAATGGGGTCGGCGAGAGATGATCGCGCGAGGGCGCTCAGCTCGAACGCGTCCGCCGTGCGTCCCTCATCCATCGCGATGTAGGCGAGCGTCCAGCGTCCGGCTCGGGTGACGCCCGCGCCGTCGGCCAGCCGTCTGATCACGGGTGCGATGGATGCCGCCAGCGCGCGGTCTCCGGTGTGGACGGCGATCTTGGCCAGCACGATCCCGGCAGTTGCTTGCGCGAAGTCCTCCAGTCCGAGCTCCTCCGCGAGGATCAACACGGCCTCTGCTTGCAGGCGTGCGTCGTCCAGACGGCCGAGGTCGAACAGGGCGCGGCTTCGCACCATCTGCCAGTACGCCTCGACGGGCGCGTTGCGGGAAGACGACGCTTCTGAGCGCCCCGCATCCGTCAGCGCGAGTGCCGCCTCTGGGTGTCCCATCGAGTTGCGGAGGAAAGCGAGCCACAGTCCTTCCGGTGCCCACAGGTTCGGGCGCAGTCCGGCGCGTTCGATGTTGGATAGCGCTTGTTCGATGAGGGCGAGGGCGGAGGTCCAACGGCCGTTGTTGAACTCGAACACGGACTCCGTCGCATCGATGGTCGCCAGTGCAAGGAAGTCGACGTCCGGGTCCGCGACCTCTCGCGCCATCGCTAGCGTGTCGCGTAGTTCGACCGGGTCGGCTTTGTTGGCGGCGTTCAAGGCGCGCACCGCGAGAAGCTCCGTGCGCGTGGAGCGGGTGATGCCGGGGATCGTGAGGGCGGAGTCGACCGTTCGGATGGCCGTCTCGAACGAGGACGCCGTCTGCTGACGCGCGAGTGAGAGCAGCGTCTGTGCCCTTTCCTCGTGTCGCAGGTACGGAGTCAGTACCTCGATGCTCCGCTCTGCCTGTTCGGCGAAGCCACCAGCCCACAGCAGAGGCACAAGCTCCGCGGCGGGCGCCGCGAATCGCGGAACGTCGCGGGCGAGACGCACCGCCTCCGTTGCGAGGCGGGCGGCCTCTGCCGCATCCAGTGCTGCCAGTGATAGGGCTGCGTCGTGGAGGAGCGTGAAGGATTGTTCGTCGCCGGGCTCGGCCGCGTCGATGAGCGTAGAAGCGATGGCGCCGACGGGGTCACCTGCAGCCAGGCGGACCCGGACAACTTCGCGGGCGAGTCCCCGCTTGAGCGAGGGGGTCAGCGTCGCCTCCGCTCCTTCACGGAGAGTGTCGTGCACGAACTCGAGGTGGTCGCCCACGTCTGCGAGCACTTCGCTTTGCACTAGCTCCTCGACCACGTCTGCCGAGTCTCTGGTGGTCATCCCGAGGACGTCGAGAACGTCGACGAGGCGGAATCGTCGACCGATGAGACTCGCGATTTGCAGGAACCTCAGCGCCGTGTCGGTCAGGTGGGTGAGCCGTTCGCGTGAGGATGCGCCGAATCGACTCGGGACGTGGTCTCCGGATGACTCGATTGCCGCCCCATGCTGCACGAGCAGATCCTCATCGCGCAAGCCCCGCATCATTTCGACGATGAGCAAGGGGATGCGAGATGTGCGTTCGAGACTGTTCTCGAGCATCGGGCCGGGCGGTGAACCGAGAAGGTCGCTTGCAACCGCAACTGCTGCTTCGTGACTCAGCGGTCCCAAATCGATGACGCTATGGTGTGCCTCGGCGAGGCGAATCAGTCGGAGGTGCGCCGCGGAGGGCGCCCCGGTTCTCGTCGCGAACAACCATGCGATCTGCTCGCCTTCCAGCCCCTGAACGAGCGATGCGAGAACCGCCGCAGATGCCGCATCGAGCCACTGAAGGTCGTCGACGACGATGAGCATCGGCTCATCCATCGCGGACCTCTGAATGGCTTCCGAGAACGCGCGGGTGAACCAGTAGGGCGCTTCGCTGCTGCCCAGCGTCCGCTCCAGCTCGGCGACGTCGACGCCGAACTGTTCCCCCGCTACGGCGTCGAGAAGAGCAGCGAGAGGAACACTGCGCGATGCCACGTCGGGGGCGACCACCAGGGTCCGCCACTGGTGGCGCTGCGCCTGTTCGAGAGCTGACGCGAGCATCGTTGTCTTGCCCATGCCGGCGCTCGCGCGCAGCAACGTCACACCAGAGCCGTCGGAGATCACCGAGTCGATGGCTGTAGTGAGCTGCAGCATCTCCTGCTCGCGTCCCCGAAGTGGGCTGCGCGGAGCGTCCCCGCCGCGTCCCGCAAGACGCGAACGGTCGGGCACTCTCCCTCGTCTGCTGCGCGTACTCACATCACTATTTTCCGCATACGTCAACCCATCCGCAGGGCACGAACATGGTCCTAGCTGTACCACCCAGCGGCGTCCGAGCCACGGATCGATGCGGAATCTACCCACTCGTGTAGGAAACAGGGGAGGCTTGCGTGAGTTGCGGGTGATGTGCAGTCGAAGGCGTCTGCGTAGGTTCTGGCAATGCGGGGGAGCGCGTCTACGGGTCGCTCCACGATCAGCCGCCGTGCGAAGGACGTGCCATGAACTTGCAGGATGTCGTGGATGAGCTGGCGGAGCGTATCGGCCGGTCAGTTGTGATCAACGATCTGCGGTTCACGCCTCTCGCCGCCAGTGCGCAGGGGGACGAGATCGATGAGGTTCGTGCGCGTGCCTTGCTGCAACGGGTGACGCCGCCTCGGGAGCGTGCTCACCTGGAGTCGCTCCGGATCACTCAGGCGCGACGCCCGATGGCCGTCGATCTGAAGGAGTTCGGGGCGCGCGAACGGCTCGCCATTCCGATCTGGGAGGCTGATCAGCCGCTCGCCATCCTGTGGCTCATCACGGGTGGGCTGCCGCCGTTGACTGAGGGTGATTTCCGCGCCATCGATGCGGCCGTCGATGTCGCGCGTCCGTTGATCGCGAGCGCTGACCAGCCCGCAGGAGCAACGGACCGGGACTCGGTGTTCAAGGCTCTCCTCGCGTCCGATCCGTTGACGCGTCGAGATGCGCTGTCCAAGGCTGCGCGGATCTACGGCGTGCGTCGAGGCAACGAGACGCTGATCTGCGCGGTCGCGGTCGGATACGACACGGGGGTCGTTCAGCGTGCTGCGCTCGGACGAGCGTTGGAGAACAGCCATCGACGACGTCTCCGGTTCCTCGGGGAGCAGGGCTCCGCACTGATGTTCCTCGTCGAGGCTGGTGCGGGAGACGGCGACTGGACGTTCATCGCGGAGGAAGCGCGGCGAGCTGGTGTGCTGCTGCGTGCCGTGGGAACCGCGGGTTTCGGACATGACGAGGACGATGCGGCTCCGGCCGCAGAGCGCGCAGCGGCTGCCGCGACCGTAGCGGAGATCCTCCCCGAGCTGGAGGGTATCGCCGAGGCCGAAGCGATTGCTCCGTGGCTGATGATCGCGGATATCGCCGCCGACCCCACCCGCCTCGCGCGTTACTCCCCGGCTGCCCATGCGCTCGCGGTGGACATTGACCCGATGCGGCGCGAGACGGTGGAGACCTACCTGGACAACGCGGGCCACGTGAGGGCCGTCTGCGACAAACTCCACATCCACCGAACGACGCTGTACTACCGGCTCGACAACATGCCGCAGATCGTGAAGGACGCGCTGGATGACGGGCTTCGGCGAAGTGCCCTTCACATCGGACTGAAGCTCAACCACTTCTGGCAGAGCGCCGGACGAATCTGATGCCCGTCGAACGCGGCACCCTCCACACCAACGACGGCGTATCCCTCGCGTACCTTGACACGGGCGGTGCCGGAGTCCCCCTCGTGCTTCTGCACGGATGGGGCCAGACCAGTGCGATGTTCGGCCCCTTGATCGAGCGGATGCGCCCGGGGCGCCGCATCGTCACGTTCGACATGCGAGGCCACGGCGTCTCCGACAAGCCCACTCGGGGGTACCGCATCGCCCGACTAGCCGCCGACCTGCGCGACGTCCTCGCCGCACGGGGTGTGACGCGCGCCGACCTGCTCGGATGGTCGATGGGCGCCTCCGTCCTCTGGTCCTACTCGGAGCTGTTCGGCACAGGCAGCATCCGGAAGCTCGTTCTCGTGGACCAGCCCGCAGCGGTCGTCGCCGTTCCGTGGATGACAGAACCCGAGCAGCAAGAGGCTGGCAGCATCCTCCCCGTCGACGGACTCGTCGCCCTCGCCGACGGCATCCACAACGATGAGACCGGCGCCGTCCTGCGCGGATTCGTCCGCAGCATGTTCTCCGGGCCCGTCGACGACGATCTGTGGCAATTCGTCGCCGAGGAGATCGCGCGGACTCCTCGACACGCGGCGGTGCCCCTGCTGTTCGATCACGGTGCGCAGGACTGGCGAGATGTGCTGCCGCGCATCGACGTACCGGCCCTGGTCATCGGCTGCGACGGGAGCCACGTCGCCCCCGACTCTCAGCGCCACGTCGCTGCGCTCCTGCCGAACGGGCACGTGCACGTGTTCACTCGCGACGTCGCGAGCTCGCACTTCCCCTTCCTGCAGAACCCTGACGCGTTCAGCAAGGTCGTGGCCGGCTTCTTGGACTGAGGCATTCGACATCCGCTTGAAGAAGAGACGACAGGCTGTCGGAGGGGTGCAGCCGGACCTGTCCGTAGCGTCAAGGGAACGCGCAAGCGAAGAAACGAGGCGGTAATGAGCAACACACCGACAGTCGTTCTCCTCCATGGAGCATTCACCGACGGGGCGAGCTGGTCTCCGGTGGTCTTGTACCTGCAGGGAGCGGGCGTGACGGTCCGCGTTCCCGCGCTGACGAACCGGAGTCTCGCCGAGGATGCCGCCTACGTGCGCGCGTTCGTCGAACGGATTCCCGGTGATGTGCTGCTGGTGGGTCACTCGTACGGCGCGGCCGTCGCGGGCGTCGCCGGCGGAGCGCGCAATGTACGCGGCATCATGTTCGTCTCCGGCTACGCACTGGATGAGGGCGAGTCCCTGAGCGATGTCCACGCGCGGTTCCCCGACGCCGAAGCCGTCCCGTTCTTCGAACGCGTGACCTACGTCGATGTCGCCGGCAGCGACCGGGAGGAGATCTCCGTCGCGGCGGACGAGTTCCCGTTCGTTACCGCGCTCGGTGTGCCCGCCGACGAGGCGGGCGTTCTCGCTGTCATCCAGCGGCCGCTGACGACCGCGGCGCTGACGGAGCCGGCGCCCAGTGCAGCGTGGCGTACGACGCCTACGTGGGGCATCGTGTCGGCCTCCGACCGCACCCTGAACCCGGATGCTGTCCGGTGGACGCTGGCGCGGGCGAACGTGCGGTGGGTGGTCGAACTGCCGGGCCCACACCTTCTCATGCACACGCACCCGGCGGAGATCGCGCGTGCGATCCAGGATGCGGCCGCTGAGATCGGCTGAATCCTCGCCGGTGACGATGGCATCCGTCGTCGAGGCGGAGTTCGTCACCGGGAGACAGGCGTTCCGCGCGGAGCACGACAACCTGACAGCAACGTCATGACGAGTATCGAAGGAGGAGAAGATGAGCGCATCTGATGGCGTAGCACCGCATCACGAGGAGCCGACGTTCGGTAATCCGGACCTCCCGCCCGAGGGTGAGGTGAACACGCTCGACCGTCCGCAGAGCACGGTGATGACGGGACCGCAGAACGCGGAGCTCGCGGCGCAGTTCCCGAACCAGATCGACGCGCCGGCCACCGACATCTCGACGCAGCCGTTCTTCTGGTCCTCGTTCAACATCTCTCCTCGTCGGGTGCAGCGCGGTGGCTGGGCGCGGGAGGTGACGAGCAAGGACTTCCACATCTCCGACGAGATCGCCGGGGTCAACATGTACCTGGAGCCCGGCGGCATCCGCGAGCTGCACTGGCACCAGACCGCCGAATGGGCCGTCATGACGCGAGGTAAGGCGCGCGTCACGACCCTGAGCCGATCCGGGCTTCCTGCCGTCGAAGACGTGGAGGAAGGCGATCTGTGGTTCTTCCCTGCCGGCACGCCTCACTCGCTGCAGGGACTCGGGCCCGACGGAGCGGAGTTCGTGCTCGCGTTCGACGACGGTGAGCAGTCCGAGTCGAACACGCTGCTGCTCACCGACTGGTTCGCGCACACTCCGCCGGAGGTGCTCGCGAAGAACTTCGGTGTCGCGCAGCACGTGTTCTCCGACATCCCCCTGCACAACCTGTGGATCTTCCCCGGCGACGAGCCGCCCGCACTCGATGTCGATCAGGAGGCGGCCGGCGTCGAGTGGGGCATGGAGCCGGTCATCTTCCGCCTGTCGCGTTCCACGCCGCGGTACCAGAACTCGGGCGGCAGCATCCAGATCGCCGACTCGACCAACTACGCCTACTCGAACACCGTCGCGGCCGCGCTCGTCACCGTCGAACCCGGCTCGATGCGCGAACTGCACTGGCACCCCAACGCCGACGAGTGGCAGTACTACCTGCGCGGGTCGGCGCGCATGACGGTGTTCAACACCGGTCCGCACGCGAACACCACCGACTTCCGTCCCGGCGACGTCGGCGTGGTCAAGAAGAACCTCGGCCACTACATCGAGAACACGGGCGACGACGTGCTGCAGTTCCTCGAGGTGTTCCGTACCGACCGATACGAGGAGATCAGTCTCGCGAACTGGCTGGCGCACGTGCCGCCCCAGCTGGTGTCTGCGCACCTCAACATCGACCCCGCCGTGCTCGCCACCTTCCCGCGTGCAGCGCAGGGCATCACGCCCCTGCGCTGAACCTCGCCATCGACCCCGGGTGGTCGGAGGCGGGCCAGAAGCCCCTCCGGCCACCCGGTCTTATCGCATGAGACACAGGCCCCCACCGAACCCGTCCTCACCCACCGCCGTCATCTCCGTCGTGCTCGCATTCGCCGCCGGCGCCACCGACGCTTTCGCCTTCCTGCAGCTCAACGGCGTGTTCACCGCCAACATGACCGGCAACCTGATCCTCGCGGGGCTCATCAACCGCCCGGATTACGGCACCGCGATAGCCGGCATCATCGCCGCGATCCTCGTGTTCGCGGCGACCGTGTTCCTCGCGACGCGCTACGCCGCACCGGGACGCGCATGGCGACCCGTGGTCCTCCTCGCCATCTCGGGCGTCGCGCAGACAACCGTTCTGCTCTTATGGGCGTTCGGCGCAACGGGCGTCGGGGTCATGGGCGTTGCTCTCGTATCGCTGTCGACGGTGGCGATGGCGTGCCAGACGTCTGTGGCACGCCGTATCGACACCGCCTCAGGCGTCACGACCACCTACGTGACCGGAACCCTCACCAACCTCATGGCGGACGCCGCGGAATGTAAACCGCAACAAGCGGGCATCCGCATCGGGGTCATCCTCGCGCTCGTCGCGGGAGCTCTCGCCGGCGCGGTCCTGCTCCATCTCGACACCGTGTACGGCGCCGCGCTCCCGGTCCTCGCCGTGATCACCGCGACCTTCGCGCTCACCATCCACGTCGGACGCCTCCACCGCACTCGTTCGACGTCTTCGAAAGGCACGCTCCCTGATGACTAACCGACGCCGATATCTGCTCCTGGCGAGCCTGTGCGGGAGCCTGTTCCTCGTCTCCCTCGACGGGACCATCGTCAACGTCGCGCTTCCCTCCATCGCCCGGGAGCTTCACTCGAGCGTTGCGAACCTTCAGTGGACGGTCGATGCGTACCTGCTCGTGCTTGCGGCTCTCTTGCTGTTGTCCGGGTCGCTCGCGGACCGGCTGGGGCGAAAGAAGGTCTTCGCCGTCGGCGTGATCATTTTCACTGCCGGCTCGCTCCTGTGCAGTATCGCCCCCACGGACACCTGGCTGATCGTCTTTCGGATGCTGCAGGCAGTCGGGGGTTCAGCCATGACGCCCGTCGCCCTGGCGATTGTGACGAACATCTTCACCCGGCCCGCCGAGCGTGCTCGCGCGATCGGTATCTGGGCGGCCGTCAGCGGTGTGGGTATCGCGGCCGGTCCCTTGCTCGGTGGGTTCCTCATCGACTCCATCGGCTGGCGAGCCATCTTCTGGATTAACGTCCCCACCGGCATCGCCGTCGCCGTCCTCACTCTCGTCCTGGTTCCGGAATCGCGCGCCGCGAAACCCCGCGCCCTGGATCCCATCGGGCAGGTCCTCGCCGTCGCGTTGATGGGAACCCTCGTCTTCGCCATCATCGAGACACCCCGCCTGGGATATACCTCGCCGCTAGTGATCGCTGCCGCCACAGCTGCGGTCGTGAGCCTGGTCGCACTGATCGCATATGAAGGCCGACGGGCAGAACCACTCATCCCGCTCGCACTGTTTCGACAGCGACGCTTCAGCGTCGCGTTCAGCATCGCAATACTGGGCTTCCTCGCATTCGGCGCGTTCCTGTTCGCGAACACGCTCTACCTGCAAGAAGCACGCGGGCTCGCCGCATCCGAGGCGGGTCTTCTGACCTTGCCACTGGCGGTTGCGACCGTCATCGCCGCGCCACTGTCGGGACGATTGTTCACCCGCTTCGGCGGACGCCGGCCACTTCTCATCGCAGGCATCGGCCTCGCCGCCGGGCCACTGCTCATCATCGGCGCGATGCAGCTCCCGTCCGTCGCCTGGCTCCTCCTTCCCTACGCGCTGTTCGGCGTCGGGTACGGATGCTCAACGCGCCCGTCAACGACACCGCGATCTCGGACCTTCCCGATGATCAAGCTGGAGTCGCCGCAAGCCTCATCTCGACAGCAAAGCAGGTGGGATCCGCGCTCGGTGTCGCCATCGCCGGCGCCATCATCGCCGCACAGCCGGACGCCGAGCTCACGGTCGCTTTCGAGGACCGTGGCTGGGTAGCCTTCGCAGCCATCGCCGCATGCGGAATCGTCGTCATGGTGCTCGTCCTGCCCCGGGCCGCGACTCCGTCGCCCTCAGCTAAGGCCGACGTACGCGTCACGAACGCGGAAGCTGTCGCGGCCCGATAAAGCAGTCTGGGCGGCACCCTACGTGGGGTGCCGCCCAGACTCAGAGGCCGATGCTCAGCCGATAACAGCGGCCGACGGCGGCACGGGTGCGTTCTCGGTGCGCCGGATGCGGCGACGACTACGTGCGACTCCCGCAGCGACAGCGCCGGCGATGAAAGCGCCCAGAAGCGGCGCGACCACGGACATCCACAACTGCTCCAGAGCGACGGGGCCGCCGTAGACGGCCGTCGCGATGGAACGAGCCGGGTTGAACGAACCGTTGGACACGGGGATGGCGACGATGGCGACGAGCGTCAACGTGAGCCCGATAGCGATGCCCCCATGAGCGCGGTCGTTCACACAGAGGACGACCGTGACGAGGATCGCGGTGGCAAGAACCTCGACGATGAAAGCAGAGGCGAGGTCGAACCCGCCGGGGGAGAGCGGACCCCAGCCGGTGGAGGCGAACCCGGACTTCTGAGCGGATGCAGCGAAGCCGTCCGGGGCGCCTGCAGCGATGAGCCAGATCGCGGAGGCGCCGACGATACCGCCGATGATCTGCGCCGCGACGTATCCCGCGACACGGCGCCAGTCGAAGCGGCCAGCAATGGCCGCTCCGACCGTCACTGCAGGGTTGAAGTGACCACCGGAGAACCGGCCGAACGCGTACGAACCGATGAGCACGCTGAACCCGAGCGCCAAGGCAACGGCGACGAATCCTCCGTTGAGGTCGCCCGTCCCGCTGTCGAAGGACGCATTGAAGATAGCGGCGCCAGCCACAGCGAAGACGAGGATCGCGGTCCCCGCGGCTTCCGCGCCCAGTCGCACCGGCCAGGTGTCAGTACTTCTCAACGGAGGATTTGTGCGGTCAGCGGCGGTGGCATTCATGGATGATTCCTTGGGCGAAGAAGAGGGAAGAAGCTGTCACTCAACAAGTACTGAGACGGGGATCATCGGCGCTCGTCGTGATGTCGAGACGCGGTTCGACACGAGGCGGCTAAAGGGGAACGAGTCCTCACTCGATGCACAACGGCAGGTGGGTGGGCCTCGGAAGTCGAGGCCCACCCACCTGTTCGTTGCCGCACCGCGATGATTACTGCTGGATGAAGGCGAGGATGTCGGGGTTGATGACGTCGGCGTGCGTGGTGAGCATGCCGTGGGGGTAGCCCTCGTAGATCTTCAGGGTGGAGTTCTGGAGGAGCTCGGCCTGCTTGATCGATGCGGCCTTGTAGGGCACGACCTGGTCGTCGTCGCCCTGAAGGACGAGAACGGGGACGGTGATGGCCTTGAGGTCCTCGGTCTGGTCGGTCTCCGAGAACGCCTTGATGCCCTCGTAGTGGGCGAGGGCGCTGCCGGTCATGCCCTGTCGCCACCAGTTGTCGACGACCGGCTGGGACAGCGTGACGCCATCGCGGTTGAAGCCGTAGAACGGGCCGGAGGCGACAGCCTCGAAGAACTCGGCGCGGTTCGCGGCGAGGGCGCTGCGGAAGCCGTCGAGGACCTCGATGGGGGTTCCCTCGGGGTTCGTGTCGCTCTGGAGCATGATGGGCGGCACGGACGAGACGAGAACGGCCTTCGCGACGCGGCCCTGGGGCTGTCCGTACTGGGCGACGTAGCGCGCGACCTGGCCGCCACCGGTGGAGTGGCCGATGTGGATGGCGTTGCGCAGGTCGAGGTGCTCGACGACGGCGTTCGCGTCGCTGGCGTAGTGGTCCATGTCGTGGCCGGTGCCGATCTGCGAGGAGCGGCCGTGGCCGCGGCGGTCGCTGGCGACGACGCGGTAGCCCTTGTCGAGGAAGTAGAGCAGCTGCGCGTCCCAGTCGTCAGAGGACAGCGGCCATCCGTGGTGGAACATGATCGGCTGGGCGTCCTTGTTGCCCCAGTCCTTGTAGAAGATCTCGGCTCCGTCTGCCGTCGTCACAAATGCCATCTCTAGCCTCCAGGTTCGGGCCGCCGGGCGCAGAACCCTGGCGGCACTCTCTGCTTCCCGCGTGGTGGACCGGGGAGCGTGATCAAGGCAACTACGAGAGGGATTGGGAGCGCTCCGACATCTGTTGAGAGGAGAAGAGCCATCTGTCCAGCGAGTCAGCCTGCGCCGGTGCCGAGGATCCGGGTGATCTGCCCTTCCAAGGCGCCATGGATCCAAACGACTTCGTTTGGTGCATGGTGAGGCGGGTAAGAAACGGGAAAAGCTGCTGAAAGCTCACCCTCCTGCCGGGGCTGTCGTGAAAGCTTGCTGCCCGCGGAATGACGCGGAATCTGGCCCCAGGTCCATCCAGAAATGTCGTCCATGGCGGGTTCAAATCCCACCGTCACCGCCATGAACACCCCCGATGAATCGAGGGTTCGCATGTGAGGATGGCGTATCCGTCGCCACGAGCAGAGAGAGGGATGAGGAGCGATGACCCCGATCCTGCTCGACGCTGCGCTGGTCGCGCTGGTCATCCGCAGGAGCAGTGGCGCGCTCTTCGGTGAGCGGGCTTACGCGCCTCGGCGCCGGTCGTCAAGGCGGTGGAGGGTGTGAAACGCGTACGGGTAGGAACGAGGGATGCTCTTCGTCGTCCCTGTTCAGTTGATCGTGCCGATCGCCGGGGATCGCTACGGCCACGGTGTCGAGGTCGACGCCGACAACTGGGCCGAGGCCATGGCGGACGTGCTGATCGCCATGGGGCCGGACTGGGAGGTATCGGAGCCGTTTCGCTGCTGACGTAATCCGATCCCCTAGGGTTGCGCATCGCCATCCTCCGGAGGATCGTTGCTGGTCAACCGCGCCCGGAGCGTGTCGATTTCTCAGGTCTGGACCACTGTCGAACGGCTGATCGTCGCTCACTCCGCTGGGGCAGGCAGGAGCCCATCATGGGAAAACTGATCTACGACCAGTACACGAAGGCGGAGTTCGAGGATCGCACCCTGGCTCATCTCCAGCAGGTGATCTTCACCAAGCTGCGTCGCAACGAGTCGTTCGCGTTGACGTGGAAGGAAGACGTGAGCCTCGGAAGCGGGCGGACCTCCGTCTGGCTCCACCCGAATGCGAACCTGCAGTTCAAGTTCTTCGGTACGCGCGAACCGGCTCTCAATCGGGCGTGGCTGGAAGCACTCGCGTATACCGCGAACGGCCCCGCGGGGCTCTACGTCGTGCCGGAACCGGCGCCGAGCGAGGTTCCGGTTCCGACGCCGCGCGGTACGTCGCAGCGCTTCGATCTCGTGCCCGCGGACTGAGCTCTCGGGCACGCCCGCCGAGCCGAGGTCAGCAGAGGGCGGCGGAGCCCGCGACGAGATCCGCCAGGGCCGACTGCCCGGCATCGTTCGGATGCAGGTGATCGCCGGAGTCGAAGGCGGGCAGGATGCGGCTGGGGTGAGCGGGATCGGCGAGCACGGCGTCGAAGTCGACGACATTGACACCCGTGACCTCCGCCGCGCGCAGCGCCGCGTTCACCTCGACGCGGGTCTGTTCTCCGGTGGGGTCCCAACGGTCGAACCCGCCGTAGGGGGTGAGCGTGGCGACCGTGGTCAGCACGCCGGCGGCCCGCGCCTCGTCGGCGAAGCAACGGATCCCCGCGAGGATCTCCGCGGCGCGGTACTCGTGCGGAACCGCCTGGATGTCATTGATGATGTCGGTCAGGATGACCCGGTGGACCCCGGGGATCGACAGCCCGTCCGCTTGCAGGCGTGACAGGCTGCTGGGCAGATCGGGGTAGGAGGTCAGCAGACGGGTGGCTCCGATACTCCGGTTGACCACTCGGCACCCGCGCGCCGCCGCTGCTTCCTAGTCCGCACGTCCGACCCGCTGGCGCTCCTGTCCAACGTGCTCCTGGTCAATCCGTGGCGGGCGGACTGGTGGCAGGCGGGTAACCCCGTCGCCTGGTCGCTCGCGTGCGAGGCGTTCTTCTACCTCTGCTTCCCGGTGCTGATCCGTGCGCACCGCTCTCGGGGGCTACGCATCCGCGTCGCTGCTGGGCGAGACACCGTTGGGTGCCGGATCGGCGACGTGTGTCGGCTTCGTTCTGCTCATCGTCGCTCTCGCCAGCGCCGACATCGAGCGCAGGGCGACGGGGCTCTCCTCCCGTGTCATGCAGAAGCTCGGCGCCGCCTCCTTCGCGTTCTACATCGTGCATCTGCTGATCCTGCAGAGCGTGATGCGGTTCCTCCCGTCCGAGCGGACGGATGCGGTAGCGGCCGTCGGGGCGGCCATCGCGCTGGCGATCGCGCTCGGCCTCGCCCTCGTCCTCCATCGCGGTGTCGAGCAGCCCGCCCACGACCGGTTGGTCGGTCGGTCGGCGCGCCGACGGTCGCGCCCGAGTCGCGCGGTGGTTCTCTCCTGAACGGGGAGGGGGCGGCCGGGCCGGATCGCGCGCGATGCTTCGCTGCACCACGCGCGATCCTGCGCGGGGGTCAGGCGACGGACACGTAACCCAGCAGCGCGTGACCCTCATGCAGCCGCGCGAGTTCCGCCGTGCCGTCCACGCCTTGCCCGCGTGCGGGCTGGAGCACGGCATCGGGCTGACGTGTGTGCAGCGCGTGCTCGAACGCCGTCCGGATGATGGGGGCGCGGAACACGCCGCCGATCGCACAGACCGCCGGCCGATCGTCGTCCGCCTCCCGCACGCGCTCGATGGCCGTCGACACCGACAGAGCGAGTTCGCCGGCTCCGCGATGGCAGATGTCCGCGGCGACGAAATCCGACTCCGCGAGCGCCGCGACCGACTTCGCGAGGGCGGCGATCTGGGCCACACGGTCGTCCGCGACCTGCAGCGCGATGTAGGCGCTCTCCAGGTCGGGCCAGATGCTGCGCACGGCCGCGGTCAGAGCGGTCTGCGCTCCGCGGCCGTCGTGCGCACGCATCACCGCATCCAGCGCTTCGCGTCCGAGCCAGTAGCCGCTGCCCGCATCACCCATGATGTTGCCCCAGCCGTCGACGCGGGCGACGCGCTGGCGACCGACACCCAGGGTGACCACGCCGGTGCCGGCGGCGACCACGGCCCCCGTGTGATCGCCCAGCGCTCCGAGATACGACGTGACCGAATCGTGGGCGAGCAGCACGCGGGAGGGATGCTGATCCTCCAGCACGGTGCGCAGGGCGGCAGCATCGGCCTCCGCGTCGGTGAGCCCGGACACGCCGGCGGCGAGGACGTCGACGCGGACGTCGTGCTCGCGCGCCACCGTGCGCGCGACAGCGGCGAGCTGGGGAAGAAGAGGTTCGTGCGTGCGGATGCCGGGGAACACCTCGTCGATCGGGGCGCTTCCCGGGCGGTCGAGCCGCACCTTCATGCCGGTCTGACCCGCGTCGATGGCGACCACGGCGGGCGGGGTTGTCATCGGGAAGGTTCCTCTCGCCATTCGCGGAATGCCGCGCTCATGTACCCGAGTGCGGGCTTCCCATAGGGGCAGTAGTCGTCATTGTGCGCCGCTTCGTACGCGTCGTACAGGTGGGCGGGCCAGTCCCAGAGCATGAGACCCTGCACCCACTCCCGCGCGCGGATGGCCGTGAACATCGCCTCGTAGTAGCGCAGCTGTTCGGCCCCCGACGGCTCGCCGGGCAGGGCCCAGTCGTTCGGGAGATCGGCAGAGCCCGTGCGGCTCGGGCAGCCGGCCTCCATGAAGAGGAAGGGCTTGCCGCTGTCGGCGACGACCTTCCCGATCCGGTCGAGCTCTGCATCCCACCGGTCGATCGGGTAGTACCCGCTCGACGAGATGACATCGACCGCGTCCCACCAGGTGACGTGGTCCTCCTGGTACTTGTCGCAGTTGTAGGTGATCAGGCCGTCGTACACGGCGCGCACGTCGGCGATGAGAGTCCGCCAGTGGGCCTCCTGACCGTCGGCGCGCACCATCTCGCAGCCGATGCAGAGCATCGCGCAACGCTCCTGCTGCGCGAGGCGTGCCGCGTGGAGGATGAAGCGCCGGTAGGAGGCGAACCACTCGGACCAGCTGGGCTCGCCCGGCACGTCCCAGTCGAAGAAGCCGATGTGCGCGCGCCACGTACCGTCGGCGACGTTCACCACGGGCTTCAGGCACACGCGGAGACCGAGCGCGTGGGCCTGGCGGATCGCGTGAACGATCTCGTCATCCGTGACGGTCGGCTCGCGATCGAAGGGGACGTCGGTGGAGAAGGGCGTGTCCTGGTAGGCCGCGTAGGCGAGCGTGGTCCAGGTGACGCCGCTGTCGGCCATCGCCCGCATGGATGCGGTGGCCTCCGGCGTCGCCCACTGGCCGCGGGTGCCCACCCACCCCCAGGTCATTCCGCAGACGGGTTCCTGCAGCCCGTTCACGAGGTCACCAGCTGGTTCGCGCTGCGCGCGACGGCGGGCGCGGCGAACGCCTCGGCGTCGAGCGCACCGCGATGCCTGATGCGAACGGTCGCGGTCTCACCCGGCAGGAGCGTCAGCAAACCCTCTTCCGCATGGGCTGCGGGGTCGAGCTTGTCGACGAGGAACGTCAGATCGCGGATGAGCGACCGCGCGGTGACGGTCACCTCCGAGCCTCCGGGGACAGCCGTGACCGAGAGATCGAACTGCGCCGCGGTGAGGGAGCTGTCGCGTGCCTCGGCGAAGAACCAGAATCCGCGCGCGTCGTGCGCGTCCGCCGCGAGGAGCTCGGACGCCGCATCCGCGGCGACGGCGACGGATGCGGGCAGCGGCACCGTGGCGCTCGCGCGGGGTGCGACGCTCAGCGGTAGGGTCTCCTCGGCGTGCACGGTGCCGTCCAGCCCGAGCCGCCGCACGCGCAGGTGTCCCTCCCACGCGGCATCCGTGTCGTTGCCGAGCACCGCCGCCAGTCCCGACTCACGCGGCTGCACCGTGATCACCCGCGGTGCGAACGACTGTCGGAGCGCATAGAACAGCGGCTTGGGGCGCTCGTCGCCGTCGATCGCCGCCCAGGAGGTGACCGGCCAGCAGTCGTTGAGCTGCCAGACGATCGCGCCCATCGTGTGGGGCGCCCACGAGCGGAAGTGATCGAGCGCGGTGCGCACGGCGATGGCCTGGTTGAGCTGCATCGCCCAGTGCCAGCTCTCCATGTCTTCCGGAACCCTGAAGTGGGGCACGAGTCCCGTGGTCAGCTTGACGTTCCCTTCCATCGCCTTCTGGTGCACGATCATGCCCGGCGACTCCGGGGTCAGCGGGGCGTCGCTGATCGAGCGGACCAGCGTCGACCACGCGGGCGGTCCCTGCCAGCCGAACTCCGCCACGAACCGGGGTCGGTGATCGCGGTAGGTCAGCCAGTCCTGCCGGTTCCACTGCTCCCAGAGGTGCATGGTCCCGTGCTCTTCGGCGTTGGGGTGTTGGCCGCCCGGGCTGAAAGGGCTGCCGGGCGCGTACGGCACGTGGGCGGCGATCTCCGCGATGACGCGGGGGAAGAGCTCGTAGTAGTAGTAGGCGCCCCAGGTCTTGCCATCGAGCCGGCGCTTCCAGTCCCAGTCCTCGAACCCCCACAGATTCTCGTTGTTGCCGGTCAGCAGAACGAGCGAGGCGTGGTGGGCCAGCCGTGCCACGTTCTCGTACGCCTCCGCCTCGATCTCGGAGCGCAGCGGCTCCTCCTCGGGGTAGGCGGCGCAGGCGAACAGGAAGTCCTGCCAGGTCAGCAGTCCCAGCTCGTCGCACAGCTCGTAGAAGTCGTCGTTCTCGTAGATTCCACCGCCCCATACCCGGATGAGGTTGAGGTTCGCCTCCACGGCCTGCTCGAGTCGGCGGCGGTACCGTGCGCGATCGACGCGAACGGGGAGCGCGTCGTCGGGAATCCAGTTCACACCCTTCACGAACACCGGCTGGTCGTTGACGACGAGCGTGAACGGGGTGCCTTCGGCGTCCGCTGTCGTGTCCCAACGCACGGTGCGGAAACCGACGCGCCGCTCGGTGCGGTCGATCACGCCGCCGGCGTGGACGAGCTCGACGGCGACGTCGCTGAGCGGCTGGGCGCCGTAGCCGATGGGCCACCAGCGCTCGACCCGGTCGAGTGCGACGCGCACCGTCGCTTCGCCTGCGGAGATCGGAACGGTCGCGCTCTCGCCGCCCACGGTGAGGCGTACCGCCAGCGGCGCGCCGGCATCCGCGCGTTCGATCTGCACGCGGGCGGTCACGACCCCGCCGTCGCCGTCGGGGGTCGCATCCACGAGCACGCGATCGAGTCGTGCGCTCGTCCACGACTCCAGGCGCACCTCGCGCCAGATGCCGCTCGTGAAGGTCGCGATGCCCCAGTCCCAACCGAAGTTGCAGGCGGACTTCCGGATGGCCTCGTAGGGCAGCGGGTAGGGGCGGGGGCGTACGCCCAGTGCCAGGCTCTGTGCGTTGGCGTAGGGAACCGGCGCCGTGAAGCGCACGACCAGGTCGTTCTCGCCCTCGACGAGGAGGCCGTCCACAGGCAGGCGGTAGCTGCGGTGCTGATTCGCCGTCTCGATCAGCGTCGTGCCGTTGAGCTCGACCCGGGCGACCGTGTCGAGGCCGTCGAAGACCAGGTCGTGACGGTCCCTGTCGCCGCGGGACCATGTGAAGCGCGTGCGATACGTCCAATCGACGCGACCGATCCACGCGAGCAGCGATTCGTTGTCGTCCAGGTACGGGTCGGGGATGAGCTGCGCGGCGAGCAGATCGACGTGCACGCATCCGGGCACGGTGGCGGTGATGGTGCGGCCCTCGATCGCTGCGGGCACAGGTCCGGCGCCCGGAGTGAGCGTCCAGTCCTGGGTGAGCGGACGGCGGACGAGGGGGGTCGAGGTCATTTGACGGCTCCTGATGTGAGGCCCTTGTAGATCCAGCGCTGCAACAGCAGGAACGCGAGGAGGGTGGGGACGATGACGAGGATGGTCCCGGCGGCGATGATCTCCCAGTGCGCGCCGAACGGGCCCTTGAAGCGGAACAGCGACGTCGAGATGAGTCCCTGCGAAGGCAGATAGAGGAAGGGCAGGTAGAACTCGTTGTAGATGGCGATCCCCTTGATGATCACGACCGTGGCGATGGCGGGCTTGAGCAGGGGAAGGATCACTCTCCAGTAGATGGTCCACCGGTTCGCGCCGTCGATCATGGCGGCCTCGTCGAGGGAGGTCGGGATCGACTGCATGAACTGGATGAAGATGTAGATCGAGATGATGTCGGTGCCCATGAACAGCAGCACCAGCGCGCCCATCGAGTCGTAGAGGCCGAGCCCGTTGATGATCTGGAAGGTGGCCACCTGGCTCGTGACCCCGGGGATGAGCGTCGCGACGAGGAAGAGACCCACCACGAGCGTCTTGCCGCGGAAGTGGAACCGATCGAGGGCGTAGGCCGCCATCGTTCCGATCAGGATCGTTCCGGCGAGCGAGATCACCAGCACGATCGTCGTGTTGATGAAGCCCTGCACCATGTTGCCCTGTTGGAACGCGGTGACGTAGTTCTCGAAGTTGAACCAGTTGCCGGGGGCGTCGAAGGGGCCGCTCGCGCCGAACTCCTGCTGCGTCTTGAGGCTGGCGATGAGAACGACCGACAGGGGCAGCACGGTGAGCGCGACCGCGATCAGGAGGGATCCGTACTTGACGGTTCCGGCCGCCGTCCGGCCCGCGCGCACGCGCGCTGTGCTGCGGAGCTTGGTGGTCATGTCAGGTCAACTTTCTCGTCGGGGAAGATCCGCCGCTGGATCCACGTCACGGCCAGCACGATGAGCAGGAGCACGATGGCCATGGCCGAGGCGAGCCCCACCTGCCGGTAGGTGAACGCCGTCTGCAGGGTCTGGATGACGAATGTGGAGGTGCCGTTGGCGCCGCCGGTCATGATGAACGGGATCTCGAACACCGAGAGGCTGCCGGCGACGGCGAGGATGAAGCTCAGGCCGATGATGCGACGGATGCCGGGGAAGGTGAGCGCCCAGAACTGCTGCCAGGCGTTTGCGCCGTCGATGTCGGCCGCCTCGTACTGGTCCTGCGGGATCGACTGGATCGCCCCGAGGAACAGGACGAAGTTCATGCCGGTGTAGCGCCACACGCTGGTGCCGGCGAGGGAGAAGTTCGCGACGTTGGGGTCGCCGAGCCACTGCGGGGGATCCGTCATCCCGAACCACGACAGCGCCGTGTCGAGCGTGCCTCCGGGCTGGAAGAGGTACAGGAAGACGAAGCCGATGGCGACGCCGTTGATCAGGTAGGGGAAGAAGAGGATGCCGCGGAAGAGGTTCGCGAAACGCGTGCGCGTCGACAGCAGCGCGGCGAAGTAGAGGGCGATCGCCATCTGCACGAAGGCGCCGGCGAAGTAGTAGAGGCTGACGAAGAAGACGCTGAAGATCCGGGGATCGGTGAAGACGTCGATGTAGTTCGCCAGGCCGACGAAGTTCTTCTGCTTGTCGATGCCGTCCCAGTCCGTGACGCTGTACCACAGCATGTTGGCGGCCGGCAGGTACGTCAGCAGCAGGAGCAGACCGACGGCGGCGGCGATGAACAGATACGGTGTGAGCTTCGCGAGGATGCTGCGGCCCGCGGGGCCGCCCGCGGGGGCGGTGGGCCGGCGGCGACGCCGGCGACGACCGGTCGCACGCTCGGCCGTCACGACGGCGCGGGTGGCGTCAGCGCTCTCAGGGGATGCTGCACTGAAGGACATGAGATGCTCCTGACCGGCGTGCACCGGGACGGGTCGTCCCGGTGCACGCGAGGGGTCGTTATCCCACCGAGGCCCGAGCGTCGGCCCAGGCGGCGTTGAGTTCGTCGAAGTAGGACTGCTTGTCGCCGCTGGCCGCGCCGCGGGCGATGTCGACGAGCTTCTGGCGATAGATGTTGCCGTACAGATCGATCTGCGCCTTGTCGGCGATGTTCGTCAGCAGCGACTCCTCGCCCGCGGGGGCGGCGTTCAGCTCGAGCAACTGCACGCCGTTGTCGGTCAGGCCTGCGAGGTTGTCCGGGAGCGGGTCTGCCAGCAGCGCCGAGACCATGCCCTGATCCGACGTGAAGCCGGAATCCTCGAGCAGGAAGTCGATCCATGCCTTGGCGGCCGCCTTGACCTTGGAGTGGATGTTGATCCCGAGGTTGTAGTCGCCGCCGACGACGGCGTACTGGGTGCCGTCCGCGGAGGCCGGGAACGTCATGTAGCCGACGGTGTCCGCGCTCTCGCCGTTGTCGGTCGCCGCTGCCTGCAGCTGCGAGATCGCCCACGAGCCGAGCGCCATCGTCGCGATCTTGCCGGCGGCGAAGTCCACCTTGGACTGCTCCCAGTTGGACGTCAGCGGGTCGGCTTCGATGAGGCCGGCGGAGGTCGCATCGAAGATCAGCGAGTCGATCGCGTAGATGTCGGTGCCCTCCGTCCACGGGGCGTCCTGCGTCGTCATCTCGTTCAGAGCGTCCGGGTTGCCCGTGATCGCGCCGACATCGCCGGTCCACTGGCTCAGCGGCCAGCCGTCCTTGTAGTTGGTGTAGAGAGGCGTCGCGTCGGTCTTGGCCGCGATCTGCTTCAGGTCGGCCAGGAACTCGTCTTCGGACTTCGGGAGCTCGGTGATCCCGGCCTCCTTGAACACGCTGGTGTTGTAGACCAGCCCATTGGCGTTGCCGCCCAGTGCGAGGCCGTACTGGGTGCCGTCGTAGCTCTTCGGAGCGAGGAAGCGATACGTGCTCGCCAGATCGGAGGTCTGCCCCAGCGGCTCGAAGTAGTCGGCGAACTGGTCGGGCTGCACGCTGTTCGGGATGCCGAGGACATCGCCGTAGTTCTCGGTGCTCAGGCGGGTGCGCAGCTCGCCCTCGTAGTCGGTGATGCCCTCGAACGTGACGGTGGCGTCGGGGTATTTCGCGTGGAACTCCTCCGCGTACTTGTCGAAGGTTCCGTCCTGGATGAGGTCGGTGCGCCAGGTCACGAACTTGACCTCGCCCTTCACATCGCCGTCGATCTTGTTGTTCGCGTCGTCCGCCGCGCCGCCGGAGCAGCCCGTCAGAGCCAGTGCGGCCACCACCGTGAAGGCAGCGCCCGCGATGAGCTTCTTTGCCATGAGTGTCTTCCTCTGCAGATTCACCGTTGATCTGGAGCACCCGTGGGTCGGGCGCTGCGCCGCCGTGGGTGCGGGGGCGCAGCGCCAACTTAAGCCGGAATGTCCGACGTTGACAAGGGATGAATGTCAACGTTGTCTTCGACTGTCCAACTACTGCAGACGGAGATTGAATACCCCTTGACCTGGGATTTCTCGAGAGCACGTCCCGACCATCCGCATGCGAATGTCGCTCCAATGTCCTTCGACGACATGAGAGCGTCTCCGCGCTACACTGACCACGAAAGGGGGCGAGGATGACCCAGCAGAGAGCGACGGCGGACGACGTCGCGCGGCTCGCCAACGTGAGCTCGAAAACGGTGTCGCGGGTATTCACGCAGCGTGAGCTCGTGGCGCCCGAGACAGCGGAGCGCGTCCTGGCTGCCGCGAAGCGGCTGCGCTTCCGCCCGAACGCGCTGGCTCGGGGACTGCGGCGAGGGGGCCGCACGCGCACCGTCGGACTCATGATCGGGGAGCTGGGCAACCCCTTCTACTACAAGGTCGCCTCCGGCATCGAGAAGCACCTCAACGAGCACGGCTACGGGCTGATCCTCGCAACGACCGATGACACGGAGGAGGGTGAGGCCCGCACCGCCGACACCCTGTTGTCCCACCGCATCGACGCGCTCCTGCTCGTGCCGGTCGCCTCTGACCAGTCGTATCTCGAGGGCGAACGACAGCTGGGCACCCCGGTGGTCGCCGTCGATCGCCCCGCACGCAACCTGGTCGCCGACGCGGTCGTCCTCGCCAACCGGACGGGCGTCGAAGAGGCGACGCGAAGACTCGTCGCGCACGGGCATCGGCGCATCGCCTACGTGTGCAATCCCGCATCCGTCTACTCCCAGCAGGAGCGCGTAGCGGGTTACCGGGCGGCTCTGAGCGCCGCCGGCATCCCCGCGCAGGGTGCGTGGGAGCTCCTCGAAGACGACATGTCCGTTCCCTCGGAGCGACTGGTGGGAGCTCTGCTCGATCGCGCCGAGCCGCCGACGGCCATCGTGGCGGGAAACAACAGGATGACGATCGGTGCTCTCCGGGCACTGCGCGCCCGCGGTGACGACCGCACGGCGCTGGTCGGGTTCGACGACTTCGACACCGCGGATCTCATGGGCGTGAGCGTCGTCTCGTACGATCCCGTGGCGCTGGGGCGCGCATCGGCCGAGCTCGCCCTCGAGCGGATCCAGGACCCGACGGCCTTCAGCCGGCAGATCGACATGCCCACCTGGATCATCGAGCGCGGCACGGGGGAGCGCCCCGTGATCGGCTCAGTCGCTCCCTGAGGCCAGCCGCGCGTAGGCGCCCCCGACGCGCAGCAGCTCCTCATGGCTCCCGATCTCCACGATGCGTCCGGCGTCCACCACCACGATGCGATCGGCGCCCCGGACCGTCGTGAGTCGATGAGCCACGATGAGCGTCGTGCGGCCGCGGCGTGCGCGCTCGAGGGCGTCGGAGACGTGCCGTTCGGAGACCGGGTCGAGGGCGCTCGTGGCTTCGTCGAGGATCAGGATCGAGGGGTCGCGGATGAGGGCCCGCGCGATCGCGAGACGCTGTCGCTGTCCTCCGGACAGGCGTGAGCCTCGCTCGCCGACCCGGGTGTCGAGTCCGTCGGGAGACTGCTCGATGATGTCCAGCGCGTTCGCGTCGGCCAGCGCCGCCAGGATGCGCTCGTCGGAGGATTCGCGGAGGCCGTAGGCGACGTTCTGCCGTACCGTGCCGGCCAGCAGGACCGTCTCCTGAGGAACGATCGAGTAGGAACGGCGAACCGCTCGCAGATCGAGCGTGGACAGGTCTTGTCCGTCGAGCAGGATCGTGCCGGAGGTCGGTGTGACGAAGCCGAGTATGACGTTCAGCAGCGTCGACTTGCCCGAGCCGGATGCCCCCACGAACGCGATCGTCTCGCCGGGCTCGATGCGCAGCCGGACGCGGTCGAGGGCGGGGAGCGCGGCGTCCGGGTAGCGCACGACGACGTCCTGCAGCTCGATCGCACCCCTCAGGCGTCCGGGGTCGGCCTTGCCCGAGTTGTCTTCGATGTCCAGTTCTTCGGCGACGTCGGCGATCGAGCGCATCGCATCCATGCCCCGGCTCAGCACGGGCGCCACGTTCATCAGCATGACGACGGCGTTCGTGAGGATCGTGAAGTACGTGCTCAGCAGCACGACATCGCCCGCGGTGATGGGGAGCACGCCGGTGACGGCGAGCGAGGACGCCGCGACCAGGCAGAGCAGCGCGAGCACCTGATACGTGAGCCACGAGATCGCGCCGAATCGGCCGTTGAGGACATCGAGCTGCGCACCCGCTCGGCGCACCGACTCGGCACGGTCGGCCACGCGTGTGGTGGCGACATCCTCCAGGCCGTGACCACGGGTGATCGGGAGCAGGACGGCCATCTCGTTGACCTGCGCGGAGAGGCGCTCCACCTCGCGACGGAAGTCCTCGTTGCGGTGAGCGGCCCGGCGGCGGATGTAGACGATCAGCCCCGCGGCGACGGGGATGGCGACGACGAAGACCGCCACGAACTGCGGCACCTGGACGGCGGTGACGATGATCGCGCCGAGCACGGTCGCGACCGCGGACAGAACGGTCGGGAAGACCTGCGCGAGCATGAGCTCGATGTTCTCGACATCACGGATGATCTTGGTCTGCACGACGGCGGCGCTGTGGCGGTTGTGCACGCCCAGCGAGAACCGCTGAAGCCGGGCGGCCAGCCCCGTGCGCACGGTGTAGGCGAGCGACCGCGTCGCGGCGCTCGTGATGCGCACCATGACCATCGCGAAGGGATAGTTGAGAGCGAGCAGCAGCAGCGCCGCCCCCGCCCACACTCCGATGCGCCACAGCGGGCCTCCGATCACGACGATGTCGATGATCGCGGCGGTCACGGGCGGGAGCACCCAGGTGGGGCTGTCCTTGATCACGAACGCCGCCATCGCGAAGCCGAGGCGTGTGCGATGCGGATGCAGCAGGCGCAGCAGCGAGCGCAGCGGCTGCGTGCGGCGCACTCCGGCGGCGAGAACCGCTTCCGCGTCCGCGGGGTGACCGGCGTCGCGGGGACTCGTGTCAGACACGCGCCGCGAGGAACCGCGTCTGCGCGAGCCACTGATAGGCCTGACCGCCCTCGTGCTCGTTGTGCGCGTAGACCTCGATCTCCTTCTCGCCGCCGTAGTGGTTGAACGCCGCGAACACGGTCGACGGCGGACAGATCGGATCGAGCAGCCCGACGGAGAACAGGGCGGGGGCGGTGGCGCGGGCGGCCATGTTGACGCCGTCGAAGTACGAGAGCGTCTCGAAGACGCGGTCTTCGGCGCCGCGATACACCGACAGGTAGCGCACGACCTCCTGATAGGGGTCGCGATCGGTCATGCCCACGGATCGTTCGAAGTGGCAGAGGAAGGGGACGTCCGGCAGCGCGGCGATCAGCCCGTCGCTCAGCCCGGCGGCGGCCAATGCGATTCCGCCGCCCTGGCTCCCGCCCGCGACGGCGACGCGGGTCGGATCGACGCCGGGGAGCGTGCGCACGGCATCGACGGCACGCACCGCATCCGTGAAGACGCGTCGATAGTAGTGATCTTCAGGGCTCTCGATGCCTCGCGTCATCACGCCGGTCGACGCCGGCCCCGACCCGTGCGGGTCGGGGGTGATTCCGCCGCTGCCCCACATCCCGCCCTGTCCCCGCGTGTCCATGAAGAAGTAGGCGTATCCGGCCGCTGCCCAGCCGAGACGTTCGAACGGGAGGCCGCGTCCACCGCCGTAGCCGTTGTACTCGACGACGACCGGCAGGGGGGCCGAGGCCTCGCGCGGAAGCAGGAACCAGCCGGCGATGGGTTCTCCAGCGAAGCCGGGAAAGCGCACGTCGTAGACGCGGAACGCGGTCAGCGGTGTCTCGTGCTCCTCGCAGACGACCTCACCGCCCGCGCGGCGTGCGTCGGCGATGGTGGTCCGCCAGAAGTCGTCGAAATCCGCGGGGACGCGCACCTCCGGCCGGTAATCGCGGAGTTCATCGAGAGGAAGGTCGAAGCGAGACATGATGACAGGCTAGAGATCTTCGCGCCGGCTCCGCGACGGGACGCTGGACAGGTTTCGGACAGGATCGCCGCGCCCGCGATCGACCTCACCGTGATCTGGAGATCGGTCGGCCGGTCCGGGGTCAGTCGGCCACACTCTTGCGCAGGTGCATCAGTGAATGACTGTGGCGGATGCGGAGAAGTGGCGCGAATGTGCAGGTGCGACGCAACTCGCCGAACCGGACCGCGGGCGCGCATCCATAGATGTTCTGCGCGATACGCGCCAGTGCTCGTGGCGAGCGGGCGGAATCTCTACCGTGGAGGAATGGCGCGCGACGACCACCGGCCCGAAGACCTCTACACCGGCCCCATCGACCTGCCCAGGATGGCCGCGGAGGCCGGGGAGGGCGAGCTCGAGGCACCCGAGATCAGCTACGACGAACAGCGGTACCCGGCGCGTCCGCGGCGACTCCGCCCGCGGGACCAGTTCCGCGGCGGCAGTGTGCGCCGCATCCGCACCGACCCGCGCACCGCCAACGGCACGAACCCGTCCTACGTCGAGTGGCTCGTGCGGCAGTCGATGCTCAAGGACGCGGACGTCCTGGCGCGGCAGCTGTCCGGCCAGCCCGCGATGTGGCGCAATCCTTACGCCCGCCCCGACGCGCGCCGGGCGATCGCCACGAGCGACGTGTGGTTCACGGCGTATCCGATCTCGCTCATCACCCGACCAGGGCAGTCCTTCCTCGCGGCTCTCGGCGACGAGGAGCTGTGGGCGGTCTTCGAACGCATCGGGGTCACGGCGATCCACACCGGCCCCGTCAAGCGCGCCGGCGGCATCGCGGGATGGGGGGAGACCCCCAGCGTCGACGGGCACTTCGACCGCATCAGCACGGCGATCGACCCCGCTTTCGGAACCGAGGACGAGTTCCGCACCCTCTGCGACGTCGCCGACGCGTACGGCGGAAGCGTGATCGACGACATCGTTCCCGGACACACCGGCAAAGGGGCCGACTTCCGCCTGGCGGAGATGGGCTTCAAGGACTACCCGGGCATCTACCACATGGTCGAGATCCCGCGGGAGGACTGGTCGCTGCTCCCGGAGGTGCCCGACGGCGTCGACAGCGTGAACCTGGACCCGGCCACCGAGCACGAACTCGCCGAGCGCGGGTACATCATCGGGGCGCTGCAGCGGGTGATCTTCTACACGCCGGGGGTGAAGGAGACCAACTGGAGCGCCACCGCGCCCGTGATCGGCCCCGACGGCGCCACCCGACGCTGGGTGTATCTGCACTACTTCAAGCAGGGACAGCCCTCGATCAACTGGCTGGATCCGACCTTCGCCGGGATGCGGCTGGTGATCGGCGACGCCCTCCACTCCCTGGGAGAGCTCGGCACGAGCGCGCTGCGTCTGGATGCCAACGGGTTCCTCGGCGTAGAGAAGAGCGCCGAAGGGCTGCCGGCGTGGTCGGAAGGCCACCCCCTCTCGCACGCGGCGAACCACATCATCGCGGGCATGGTGCGAAAGGTCGGCGGCTTCACCTTCCAGGAGCTGAACCTGACGATCGAGGACATCCGCGACACGGGGGCGGTCGGCGCGGACCTCTCGTACGACTTCATCGGGCGCCCGGGCTACCACCACGCCCTGGCCACCGGGCAGACCGAGTTCCTGCGCCTCGCCCTCACGTCTTCGCTCGAGCTCGGAGTGGCGCCGGTGCAGCTCGTCCACGGGCTACAGAACCACGACGAGCTCACCTACGAGCTCGTCCACTGGGCGACCCGTCACGCCGACGATCTCTACCGATTCCGCGGCCACGAGGTCTCGGGCGGTGAGCTGGCGGAGCTCGTGCGCGCCGAGCTGACCGAGCGCCTGACGGCGACCGCGGACTACAACCGCGTCTTCACGCAGAACGGGATCGCCTGCACCACGGCGTCACTGATCGCGGCGACGCAGGACATCGAGAGCCTCGACGGGGTGCGCGACGAGCACGTGCCCGTCATCCGCGACGCGCACCTGCTCCTGTGCGCGTACAACGCGTGGCAGCCCGGCGTCTTCGCGCTCTCCGGGTGGGACCTGGTGGGGATGCTGACCGTCCCGGCTGCCGAGGTCGCCGACCTCATCTCTGCCGGCGACACACGCTGGATCGAGCGCGGCGCGCATGACCTGCTCGATGCCGACCCCGCCGCCACACGGTCGGCGGCGGGGATGCCGCGTGGTCGCGCGCTGTACGGGCCGTTACCCGCCCAGCTCGACGACCCCGCCTCCTTCGCGAGCCGACTCGCCGGCATCCTGGACCTGCGTCGGGAGTCCGGCATCGCGACGGCGACCCAGGTGGATGTGCCGGAGGTGGCCCACGCGGCGATGCTCGTTCTCGTGCACCGGCTCGACAACGGCGATGCGGCGGCCGACGCGCCGATGCAGGTGACCGTGCTGAACTTCTCCGCCGAGCCGATCGTCGGGACGGTGCGCTCCGAGCACCTCCTGCCGCAGAGCGACGTGACCGACGCCGCCACGGGCGAGGACGTGGGCCGCGTCGACGATCTGCAGAGCTTCCCGGTGTCGCTGCCCGCGTACGGTGCGCGGTTCCTGATGCTCCGTGCACCCGAGCCGGAGCCGGAGTCCGACTGACTCAGTCGGTCAGCGCCTGATCGATGCCGGCGAGCGGAACCGGAAGCCAGTCCGGCCGGTTGCGCGCCTCGTAGACCGACTCGTAGACGGCCTTGTCGAGCACGAGGGCTCGAAGAAGCACGGGATCGAGCGCGACCGCACCCGGTGCGCTCGCATACGCCTGGAGGAAGGCGCTGCGGCAGGCGGCGGACCACGCCGCCGCATCCGGGGCCTTGCCGACCGCTCCTGCGTAGTCGAACGAGCGCAGCATCCCCGCCACGTCACGCGGCGGGAGATCGGGGATCGCCCGCTCGGTCATCGGGCGCAGCGGCTCCCCCTCGAAGTCGACGAGGCGCCAGCCGCCGTGCGGGACGGCGAGCACCTGACCGAGGTGCAGATCCCCGTGGATACGTTGCAGGTGGGGCCATGTCCGCTCGAGTGCGGAGCGGTAGACGGCCTCGATCGCCGGAAGGCGGTCGGCGACCGCGGGAACCTCTGCCGCCGCGATCCGAAGTCGCCGCCGCCAGGCGACGCCGACGGCGGCGACCGCGTCGGGGTCGGGGGCGGATGCGCCGAGAGTCGCGCCGAGGGCGCCGTGGACCCCGGCGACGGCGGTCCCCAGATCGTGCGCGGCCTCGGTGAAGTCGCGCCGCTCCCGCGCCGCCTCCAGCGCCACCGACCAGCCGTCGCGGACCCCGCGCAGGAACTCCTGCGCGAACGCGAGCGTGCCGCGCGCGACGCCGGATTCGCGCCCCACATCCGGCCACTCGGCGTCGAGGCTCCCGAAGAACCGGGGGACGTACGGCGACCCCGCGGCGCTCAGGACGCGCTGCACGGTGACGTCGGGGTTCTCCCCGTGGTGGAGCGTGCGGAAGAGCTTCATGATGATCGACGGCTGTCCGTCCTCGTCGAAGATGATCGAGGTGTTGGACTGCTCGATCGCCAGGACTCGTGACCCCGTCACGCGGCTCACATCGACGCCCATCGCCTCGAGGGTGCCGATCGCGAAAGCGCTCTGGCGCGCCGCATCCACGAGGAGTCCGTCGACCGTTCGCCCGATGACGTCGTCGGCCTCGTCCGCGTGCGAGACGACCCCGACGGGTACGTGGTACAGCGCGGGCAGCGTGCCGGCGTCGTCCATCAGTAGGTAGCGGGTGGCGGCCGGCGCGGGCTGGGCATCCAGCACGCGGAAGCGCGGATCGTGGCTCTTTCCGGCGTACCACCGCTGTTGCGCAACCCAGGCGCCGACGTCATCCGTGATGTCCACGTTGTCCACCCTGGCTGCTGGCCGGTCTCGAAGGAAGGGCTGGACGCGCGCGGTGCGCAGGGCCTAGGCGCCCGGCGCCCGCCTGCGCCGGGAGAGCACCCGTTCGTCGAGTGAGTACATCATCGGGTGCTCGCTCGACGAAGGGATGCTCGCTCGCGCCCGGTCGTGTCTTCCGCTCCGTGGGGATCGCTTCCAGCGGATTATGTTGTGCCTCTAGACAAAATCGGCTGGGGTGGTTAATTTTACGGAGCCGTCATAATTCCGACGGTCATCAGCCGGGACGACGAAGCCCCGAGCCCGCCGCAGCGACAGTGCGGGCGCGCCGCTATCGGCCTTGCGATTCAGAGAGGAAACGCACAGCACATGAAGAACAAGCTCCTTGCGGCCGTGGCGGTCGGCGCCCTCGCCATCAGCCTCGCCGCGTGTTCGTCGACGCGCGGCGGCGACGACCCGTCCGGCGCCGCTGCCTCGACCGACTGCAATGTCGGCATCGCGATGCCCACCCGCAGCCTCGAGCGCTGGATCAACGACGGTGAGCAGCTGCAGGCCAAGCTGAAGGACGCTGGCTGCACCGTCGACCTGCAGTACGCCGACAACAAGACCGACCAGCAGATCAGCCAGATCCAGAACCAGCTCGCCGGCGGCGCGAAGATCCTCGTGATCGCCGCCATCGACGGCTCCACGCTCGGCCCGGTGCTCGAGGAGGCGAAGGCGCAGGACGCCACCGTCATCGCCTACGACCGCCTCATCAACGGCAGCGAGAACGTCGACTACTACGCCACGTTCGACAACTACAAGGTCGGCACCCTCCAAGGCCAGTACATCGAGAGCCAGCTCGGCCTTGCGGACGGCAAGGGGCCGTTCAACCTCGAGCCCTTCGCCGGCAGCCCCGACGACAACAACGCGAAGTTCTTCTTCGCCGGCGCCTGGGACGTCCTGAAGCCCTACGTCGACAAGGGGCAGCTGGTCGTTCCCAGCGGCAAGGCTCCCGCGAACGACGACGCCTGGGCGTCGATCGGTATCCAGGGCTGGGCGTCCGACAAGGCGCAGGCCGAGATGGACAACCGCCTCTCGTCGTTCTACGGCGACGGCAAGAAGGTCAACGTCGTGCTCTCGCCCAACGACAGCCTCGCGATCGGCATCGAGGCGTCGCTGAAGTCCGCGGGCTACACCGCGGGTGCGGACTACCCGATCATCACCGGGCAGGATGCGGACAAGGCGAACGTCAAGGCCATCCTCGACGGCCTGCAGGCCATGACGGTCTGGAAGGACACGCGCGCACTCGGTGACCGCGTGTTCACGATGATCCAGGAGATCACGCAGGGCAAGGAGGTCGAGGTCAACGACACCAAGACCTACGACAACGGCAAGAAGGTCGTGCCGTCGTTCCTGCTGACGCCCGAGGTGGTCACGAAGGACGACGTGCAGTCGAAGCTCATCGACTCCGGCTTCCTCAAGGCCTCCGACGTCGGTCTCTGATCCATCCACGCGGCGGGGCGGGTCTCACCCGCCCCGCCGCTCGAGCGTCGCCCGCGGGCGGCGAAGGGACACACCATGACCGAACCGATCCTGCGCATGGCGGGGATCTCCAAGTCCTTCAACGGCGTGCCGGCGCTCTCCGACGTCTCGATCGACGTCTACCCCGGCGAGGTGCACGCGATCTGCGGCGAGAACGGCGCGGGCAAGTCGACGCTCATGAAGGTGCTCAGCGGCGTCTACCCGGCGGGCAGCTTCGAGGGCACGATCACCCTCTCCGGGCAGCAGGTCGCGTTCCGCTCGATCAATGACAGTGAAGCCGCCGGCATCGTCATCATCCACCAGGAGCTCGCGCTGAGTCCGTACCTCTCGATCGCCGAGAACATCTTTCTCGGCAACGAGAAGTCGCGGCGGGGCGTCATCGACTGGAACGCCACGAACCGGGAAGCAGCAGCCCTGCTCGCGCGGGTGGGACTCAAGGAGAACCCGGCGACCAAGATCTTCGAGCTCGGCGTGGGCAAGCAGCAGCTGGTGGAGATCGCGAAGGCGCTGGCCAAAGAGGTGAAGCTGCTCATCCTGGATGAGCCCACCGCGGCGCTCAACGACGACGACTCCGCCCATCTGCTGGATCTCATCGACCAGCTGCGGGCGCAGGGGATCACCTGCATCATCATCAGCCACAAGCTGAAGGAGGTGCTGCGCATCGCCGACCGCATCACCATCATCCGCGACGGCCGCACGATCGAGACCATGCGCCGTGACGATCCGGAGACGGACGAGGGACGCATCATCCGCGCCATGGTCGGCCGCGACCTCAACAGCCTGTTCCCGCCGCGCGAGCCCGACATCGGCGAGGAGCTGTTCCGCGTCGAGCACTGGACCGTGCACCACCCCGTCGACACCGAGCGTGTGGTGATCGACGACGCATCCTTCATGGTGCGCGCGGGGGAGATCGTCGGCTTCGCCGGTCTCATGGGAGCCGGGCGTACCGAGCTCGCGATGAGCGTCTTCGGTCGCATGTACGGCACCGGGATCTCCGGTGAGGTCTACAAGAACGGCGAGCGGATCGACGTGCGGACAGTGGATGCGGCGATCCGCCACGGCATCGCCTATGCGACGGAGGACCGCAAGAAGTACGGCCTGAACCTCATCGGCGACATCCAGGTGAACGTCTCCGCATCCGCGCTCGCGCGGCTGGCGCGGCTCGGCGTCGTGGACCGCTACCGCGAGTACAAGGTCGCCGACTCGTACCGCTACAAGATGAACATCAAGGCGCCCAGCGTCGCCGCGATCACGGGCCGGCTGTCCGGTGGCAATCAGCAGAAGGTCGTGCTCTCGAAGTGGATGTTCACGGGACCCGACGTGCTCATCCTCGACGAACCCACCCGCGGCATCGACGTGGGGGCCAAGTACGAGATCTACGGCATCATCAACGAACTCGCGGCGCAGGGGAAGGCGGTCATCGTCATCTCCTCGGAGCTTCCCGAGGTGATCGGGCTCTCCGACCGCATCTACACCATCTCCGAAGGGCGCATCACGGCAGAGGTCGACCGTGCCGATGCGACCCAGGAAACGCTCATGCGGCACATGACCGCCGGAAGGAACTGACATGGCTACTGCGTCGACGCAGACGGTGGACACCCCGCCGAAGAAGAGGCGGGGTCTGCTCGCCCGGATCAACTTCCGTCAGTACGGCATCCTGGCCGCCCTCGTCATCATCATCGTGCTGTTCCAGGTGATGACAGGTGGCCGCCTCCTGATGCCCGGCAACGTCAATAACCTCATCCAGCAGAACGCCTACGTCCTGATCCTCGCGATCGGCATGGTGATGGTGATCATCGCCGGTCACATCGATCTGTCCGTGGGCTCGGTCGTGGCGATGGTGGGTGCCATCGCGGCGATCTCCATGAACAACTGGGGACTGCCGTGGTGGGCGGCTGTCATCCTCTCCCTCGTCGTCGGGGCGGTCGTCGGTGCATGGCAGGGGTTCTGGGTGGCCTTCGTCGGGATACCGGCGTTCATCGTGACCCTGGCCGGCATGCTCCTGTTCCGCGGACTCACGCTGGTGCTGCTCACCGGCGGCACGATCAGCGGACTCCCCGACGGGTTCACCTCGATCGGCGCCGGGTGGCTGCCGCCCGTGTTCGGCTACGTCGCCGACCGCGACGCGCTCACCCTCGTGCTCGGCCTGCTGGCGTCGGTCGCACTCGTGGCCCAGCAGCTGCGCACGCGCGCCACGCTGCGCCGGATGGAGCTGCCGCGGGAGGTCGCGTGGTCGTTCTGGCTGAAGAACGCCGTCGCGGTCGTGGCGATCATGGCGACGGCATGGACGCTCGCCACCTACAACGGAACGCCGATCGTCCTCATCATCCTCGCGGTGCTCGTGCTCGCCTACACGTTCGTGCTCAACCGCACGGTGTTCGGCCGGCACATCTACGCGATGGGCGGCAACCTGTTCGCCGCCGTCATGAGCGGTGTGAAGACGAGGTGGGTCAACTTCTTCATCTTCGTCAACATGGGTGTGCTCGCGGGCCTCGCGGCCGTGGTGAGTACGGCCCGTGCCGGCAGCGCGGTCGCCTCTGCCGGTCAGAACTACGAGCTGGATGCGATCGCCGCCGTCTTCATCGGCGGGGCGGCGGTCCAGGGCGGTATCGGCACGGTCGTCGGCGCCGTGATCGGTGGTCTCGTGATGGGCGTGCTCAACATGGGTCTGTCGATCCTCAGCGTGGATGCGGCATGGCAGATGGCGATCAAGGGCATCGTGCTGCTGCTGGCGGTCGCGTTCGACATCTTCAACAAGCGACGCAGCGGCGGCGCGTGAGCGCCGCGCCCCGCGCCGGGCAGCCGCCGGACGCCGTGCCAGAATTGCCGGGTGACTGCGGTGACCGTCGCGACGGGGCCTGATCTTCCACCCCCCGCGGGCTCCGCGGGGGGTGGAACCACGAATGACGCGGTCCGCCGGCAGAACCTCGTGGCTGTGCTCTCGGAGCTTCGGCTGAACGGCACCCTCTCGCGCGCGCAGCTCAGTGCCCAGACGGGGCTCAACCGCTCCACGATCACGGGCCTGGTCTCGGAGCTGATGGATGCGGCTCTCGTGCGGGAGCTGCCGGCGGTCCCCTCGACCGGCAAGGCGGGCCGGCCCATCTCTGAGTTGCAGGTCGACGACGCGGTCTCGGCGATCAGCGTCGGTGTGGATGCGGACGGCGTCACGGTCGCACTCATCGGACTCGGCGGCACGGTGCACGCCCGCCTCCATCACGACACCGCCCGCCCCGTCAGCCCGCGCCGTTTCGTGCAGCTCGCCGTCGATCTCATCAACGTGATGCGAGCCGACATCGATCGGCACTACCGCGTGGTCGGTGTGGGGCTCGCGGTGCCGGGCCTGGTGGATGCCCGCGGATCGGTGCTCGTGGCACCGACCCTGCAGTGGCGGCACGAACCCATCGCGGCCCGGATGTCCGACAAGCTCGGTATGCACGTCACGGCGGGCAACGACGCCAGCATCGGTGCGCTGGTGGAGACGCGGTTCGGCGTCGCGCGCGGGGTGCGCAATCTGCTCTACCTCGGCGGCTCGCTGCGCGGGATCGGTGGCGGCGTGATCATGGACGGCACGCTGCTGCGGGGCACGTCCGGGTATGCCGGCGAGCTTGGTCACACGGTCGTCAACCCCGGCGGCATCAAGTGTGTCTGCGGTCGGCGGGGATGCCTGGAGGCGGAGGTGGATCTCAGCCTCATCGAACCGCTGCTGGGACGCCGACGACTCGACGAGGACGAGTTGGATGTCGAACTGGGGGTCGCACGCGACCCGAAGGTCATGGCGGAGGTCGCCCGGCAGGTCGACGTGCTCTCGATCGCTCTGACCAACTTCGTCAACGCCTTCAGCCCCGAGCTCGTGGTGCTCTCGGGCTACCTGGGCTCGCTGCTCTCCGTCAGCAGGGAGCGGCTGTCGGCGGCGGTGCGCCTGCATCCGTTGGGCGCGGAGGGGCGCGTCGTCCGCCTCGAGCGTTCCCGGCTGCGCTCGCGACTCATGCTCATCGGGCCCGCCGAGCTCGCCTTCGCGCCGATCCTCGCCGACCCGACGACCGCGCCCCGTCGCTGACGAGGATCAGCCCAGCGGCGGTTGCAGCGCCCCGGCGGTGCGCCGCGGCTTGCGAGCGCAGGCGTTTTGAGGCTGCCGTGCCGGAGGGGCAGGCCGTCGAAAATCGTTCGAAACTGAAAGTTTGTTATGCGAGGCCATTGTGTTAGCGCTAATGGTACCGGTAACATCACGAACGGTTCCCCATCCTCGCGTTCTCGCCGCCGACCAGACGCCGACGACGCAGGGTGAGTCGGCCCCTCGCAGCGGCGACAAGCCTGCGTGCGAAGGTGACGGCGTCCCGCGGCCTCCCGTGCGCGGACAGGGTGCAGTGAGCGAGGTGGCTCCCTGCGTTGGAACCGGGTTCGTGGCCGGTGAGGCCGGCGACTGATCGACGGGAGCGGCGCTTTCGCAGATGAGGCGCTGGTGGCACTCGAACTCAAAGGAGACAAGACGTGAGACCACCCCTACGCACCCCTCACCGTGCACTCGCACGCGGGCCACGGACACTCGGCGCGCTGCTGGGAATCGGCGCGCTCGCGCTGTCCTCAGCGGTCGCGATTCCCGCGGCCCACGCGGCATCCACCCCGCTGATCGCGAACGGCACGTTCGAAGCCGGGATCAGCGGCTGGACCGCGCCCCTCGGCGGGACGCTCGCCGAGAGCAGCGACGCGAAGTCGGGGAGCAAGTCGCTCGCCATCAGCGGTCGCACCACGTTCCAGTCCGGCCCGACCGCCACCGTCACCGGCCTCCTGGACTCTGCGAAGAGCTACGATCTGTCGCTCGCGGTGAAGTTCGACGCGGGCGCGGCCACCCAGAACTTCAACGTCGTGCTGTGCACGAGCTCGCGCAGTCAGTGCGATGTCGTGACCAGCGCCACGGTCACGGCGGGTCAGTGGAAGGTCCTGGAGAAGACCTTCACCCCGGCGATCTCCACCTACGACATCATGTTCGTCGAGACGCCGTGGAACACGAACGTGCAGAGCTTCGTCATCGACGATGTCTCCCTGACCGCGGCAGGCGGCACCGACCCCGGCGCCCCCGTGGTGACCGAGCCGCCGGCCGTCGCCGGTAACCTGCTTCCCGATGGCCGGTTCGTGGACGGGTTCACGGGATGGACAGCGGTTCGCTCCGGCACGCTCGCCCTGAGCGATGACGCGGCCAGCGGCGCGCACTCCCTCAAGGTCACGGGCCGCACCAACACCCAGTCGGGTCCCTTCGCCTCGGTGACGGGCAAGCTCGAAGCCGGCGCCACCTACCGCCTCGGCGGCAAGCTGAAGTACACCGAGGGTGAGCCGACCCAGCAGTTCAACTTCACGTTCTGCCCGAGCAACTTCAACGGCTGCGTCGACAACGGTCAGACCTACACGCGCGGCGAGTGGGGCACCCTCTCCAAGGAGTTCACGGCAGGGGCCAACCACGCTTCCGCGGACTGGCTGTTCGTGGAGACGCCGTGGGGATCGAGTGCGCTGCAGGACTTCCAGATCGACGACGTGTCGCTCATCAAGGTTGCGGACGCCCCGGCGACCCCGACCTACGGAAGCCTGGAAGAGGTGCAGACCAAGCCCGTCGGCGACCACAACCCGCTCGTCGGCCACAAGTTCGGCGCCGACCCGCACCACCTGATCTACAACGGCCGCCTTTACATCTATTCGACGGATGACACCCAGCAGTACGAGGCGAACACCAAGGACGCCAACGGTCTGCCGACGCAGTCCAATGGCTACGGTGCGATCACGCGTCTGAACGTCATGTCGACCTCCGACATGGTCAACTGGGTCGACCACGGCGCGGTTCCGATCGCTCGTGAGGGCGGCGCAGCTCCCTGGGCGCGCAACTCGTGGGCTCCGGCGGCGATCGAGAAGGACGGCAAGGTCTACCTCTACTTCTGCGACAGCGGTACCGGCACGGCCGTCGTCGTGGGTGGATCGCCCCTCGGGCCCTGGACCGACCCGGTCGGCAAGAAGATCATCCCCGACACCGTCTCGCCCGAGTACATCGCCGGTGGTGGATTCCCCGCGGGGATGTGGCTGTTCGACCCCGAGGTCTTCATCGACGACGACGGACAGGCGTACCTGTACTTCGGCGGCAACTCGCAGATCGGCTCGGGCAGCAACGTCCAGGGTCCGCAGAACCCGAAGTCGACGCGCGTCGTGAAGCTGAAGGACGACATGGTGACGCTCGACGGCGACCCTGTGGAGATCGACGGCCCCGGCATGTTCGAGGCCTCGAGCATGTTCAAGCGCGGCGACACGTACTACTACTCGTACTCGTCGAACTTCCAGGTGCGTCCGCAGGAGGGGGTCTACCCACCCACCGGAGCGATCGCCTACATGATGACCGACGACCCGATGAACCTGCCGGCGTCCAAGTACGCGGGTGTCGCCTTCCAGAACCAGTCGAACTTCTTCGGCGCGGGTAACGGCGGCAACAACCACTCCGACATGTTCACGTTCAAGGGCGAGACGTACTTCACGTACCACGCTCAGACGCGAGGCGCGGCGTGGGCTGCGGCGCTCGGAACCCCGGGATCGACCCAGGGCTACCGCTCGGTGCACATCGACAAGCTCGAGTTCAACGCGGACGGCACCATCAAGCCCGTCCAGGGAACCCGCGCAGGCGTCGAGCAGGTCGAGGCGTTCGACCCGTACCGCACCTTCGAGGCAGAGACGCTGGCATGGCAGCTCGGGCTGAAAACGGTCGCGACGGATGCGGCGTCGGTCGAGTTCCCCGAGCACAACGGCAGCGGCAACATGGCGCTGAGCTCCATCGACGACGGCGACTTCGCCGGAATCTCGGGGGTCGACTTCGGTGACGGGGCCGCCTCGGTCTCGGCCCGCGTCAAGCCGCTCGTGGAGGGCGCGTCGATCCAGGTCCGGCTCGACGAGGTCGACGGCCCCGTCGTCGGCGAGATCGCCGTCGAGGGAACCGTGGGCGAGTGGACCACCGTGAAGGCTGACGTCACCGGCGCGACCGGGGAGCACGATGTGTTCTTCGTCTTCGCGGAGCCCGAGGGCGGCACGGACTCGAAGCTCATGGAGGTCGACAACTGGACCTTCATGGCTGAACAGGGAACCGAGCCCGGTAACCCGGGTGAGCCTGGTGAGCCCGGTGAGCCGGGTGAGCCCGGTGAGCCCGGCAACCCGGGTGAGCCCGGTGAGCCCGGCGACTCCGACGTGACCGCGGTTCTGTCGCGTACGGATGTGCGTGCGGGTGAGTCGGTGACGGTGACGGCGCAGGGACTCGATGTCGCGAATGTGGAGATCGGCATCGCGAGCACGTATCGCGCGCTCGCCACGGTCGATGTGACCGACGGCGCGCTCCGTGCGACCGTGACGATCCCCGCGGACATCACGCCGGGGGAGCACCACATCCAACTGCGCGATGGCGACCGCATCCTCGCTGAGCTGCCCGTCACCGTACGTGCTGCCGCGGGTGCGCTGGCCGCGACGGGTCAGGACACGACGCCGATGATGTCCGCGTCGCTGTTCGGCGCCGCGATGCTCGGCCTCGGCATCCTGGCGATGCTCCGGCTGCGCGCGCGGGCGCGCCGCTCCGAGCTGTAACGGATGAGCAGGCAGTGCCCCGGGGTGACGTTCGTCGCCCCGGGGCACTGCCCGTTTCACCGAGCTGGGAGAATCGACGGATGTCCGAATCCTCCCGTTCCTCGATCGCCCTCACCCGAGATGTCGCCGCCGCCGAACGGATGTGGGAGGAGTACCGCGCCGCCCACCCCGAGGCCGTCAGCGCCTCACCCGAGTACACCGTCGAGCACTTCGGCGACTCGGCGCGTCTGGCCGACGAGCTCCTCGACATCGTCCTGTCGGGACGCAAGCGCGCCACCGCCGAGCTCGTCGCGGACTTCCTGGCGCGCGGTGACGCGGTTCCTCGCATCGGCTCGCACTGGATCGCCTGCGACAGCACGGGCGCTCCGCGCATCGTGATCCGCAGCACCGAGCTGCGCCTCGGTCCCTTCACCAGCGCCGACGCATCCTTCGCCAGAGACGAGGGCGAGGATGACGGCTCGCTCGAGAGCTGGCAGCGCGAGCACCGCCGGTACTGGGAGCGGGTCAGTGCCGCGCGCGGCGCCGTCTGGTCGGAGGACGACGAGATCGTGTTCGAGCGGTTCTCCGTCGTCTGGCCGCCGGAGCACGCGGACTGATGGCGGCGGCGGAGCCCAGGCTCCCCGCGCCGTCCGCGGCGGGCACCCCGGGCTCCGGCTCAGCTCGCGTCGCCCTCCTGGGAGGCGATGCGGTCGGCGTCGGCGCTGTCGACCTGGTCGTCGTCGAGGTCCTCGTCCAGCACCTCTTCGCCGTCCACCTCGCGCGTCGGCTCTTGGTCCGACTCGCCGTCCCCGGGGAGCGGCACCGGGGGCGGGAAGGTGTTGTTCGACATCGTGGTCTCCTCTCGATCGGATCCAGCGGATGCCGGCACGCTACGTCCTCTTGCGTCCTCGCCGGCGGGGGTTGACGCGACAGCGCGTCAGGGGCCGCCCTGGATGATCTGCTCGAGCTGTGCGATCGTCAGCGGCTGCCACGGTGAGCCGTCCGCATCCGTGGCCTGGGCTGCGGGACTGTCGCCGCGCGTCCAGTACTTGGCCTCGTAAGGGACCTGCTGGAACATCACGCGCTGACCTTCGGTGTACGTCGCCGCAGGGTCCCAGTCCGGGTAGGTGCCCGCCGGCAGCGTGGGCTGCGGGTAGGGGGTCTCTCCGGGTAGCACGGGACCGATCAGACGCCACGGCCAGGAATCCGCATCCGCCAGCGGATTGTCCGGATCGTCGCCGCGCGTCCACCACTTCGCCTCGTAGACGTTCTGCCGCCAGACCACCTTCGCACCCGACAGGTACGTGTTGGTCTCGGTCCAGATCGGATACGGACTCGTCGCCGGATCGTCCGTCGTGGAGGGAACCGGCTCCGGCGTCGTGCGGCGCCCCGCCGACTCGTCGGGCGCCGCCTCGAACCCCGGCTGGAGGGTCTCGGCGAACGTCGCGTCCTGCTGATCGATGCCGCTGCAGTCGTTGGAGACGACCGAGGTGTCGGCGTAGTTCGTGCCGCAGGTGCGGTCACGGTTCAGCGACCACATCGACAGCCGTGACATCCGCTGCTGCTGCGCGAAGGCGTTCAGCGCCGCCGCGTCGTCGAGGGTGAAGACCTCACCGGCCACGTCGTTCTGGCCGATCATGGGCGTCGCGGCCAGCTTGCCCCAGAGCGTCGGGGCGGTCAGCGGCGTCCCGGCGTCCTCGTAGAGCGCGCCGAGCTGCGTGTGCGTGGCGCGGAGCGCATCGATGGCGGTCTCGGCCATGGTCTGCGTGCCGCGATCCACGCCGTAGTCCATCGTCATGACGTTCACCCCGGTCAGATCCACGCCGGACTCCAGCATCTGCGCGATGGCCCTGCGCGCGGGAGCGGTCAGCCCGTCGGGTGCGACCGGCAGCGTGAGCCACACGGCGAGCTCGTCGCCCGCCGCCCGTCGCTCGCGCTGCAGGTCGGCGATCGCGACAGCCCGTCGCAGACCCGACACCGGGTCCTCGAGGTTCGCCCCTTCGATATCGAGATCGATCGTCGAGACGTCGTAGCGGTCGATGACGCTTCGATACGCCTGTCCGAGAGCCTCTTCGTCGGTGCACGCACCTGCGAGCTCGGTGCCGGACGCTCCGCCGAAGGAGAGGACGACATCGCCGCCGCTCTCGCGCAGCCGTGCGATGCGGCGATCGAGATCCACATCGCGAGCCGCTTCATCGAGGTCGTAGTAACCGCCCCAGGACGGCGTGCACGAATCCGCCGCGGCGGCCACCACGAACGAGAGGACGACGTCCCGGTCGGCATCGTTCTCGGGCTTCTCGAACGCGAAGAACGGCGTGGTGGTGACGTCGACGTACGGCGCGAACCAGGCAGCCCCCGTGACCGCACGCACCTGGTCCACGACCAGCAGGCGGTAGCCGAAGAGCGAACCGGCGACGATGGCGACGAGGATGAGCACCCCGAGCGCTATCCGCCAGGGTGACAGGCGTTTGCCGTCATACGGGCCGGGAGCGGGCGGTGCGGTGTAGGCGACGCGCGCGTTCATGCGCCGGGGCCCGACGCACTTCTCGCTTCGAGCGCGCGCGACGGTGCCGCCTGGGCCGGGACGGATGCGGCGGGGCGAGCCGCGCGACGGACCGGAACGCCGGCTGCGGGGTAGCCGTGGAACAGGGCGTCCTCCCAATCGAAGCCGGGCTCACCCGGGGCGGCACGACCCGCAGGCTCAGCGGACACGGGAACCCACATCCAGTTGGTCAGCCCCATCCAGACATCCACGAGCGAGTTGCGCACGCCGATGTTCTCGATGCACGCCCAGAGGGCGCAGACCGCGTTGAGGGTGCCGAAGAAGAACGTGCCCCAGTTCTGTGCGTTGAAGCTCCACCAGGCGGTGAAGATCGAGAACGCGACGATCGCCCAGGGTGCCAGGACATAGAGCAGGGTCGTCGCGGTCCGCTCGCGCACCTTCGGGGTGCGGGCGAACGGGATCTTGCGTCCGGTCAGGCCTTGCTCGATCGACTTCAGCACGCCGGCGAGGTTGACCGGAAGCAGAATCAGATTGAAGCCGTAGATGCGAAGGATGTCGAGGTACCGGTAGCCGGAGTACTTCAGATCGCTCGCTTGGCAGAGGAAGTACGGTGCTGCCGCGACCAGGACGAGCGGGCTCAGCAGGTCGCTGTCGAACGGGAAGGTCAGCAGGAAAAGCAGTGCGAAGCTGGCCCACGCGAGCGAGGCCATGTAGTTCACGCGGATCATCCACTCGCCCAGGCGCACCGGCCGCGAACTGCGTCGGCGGGCGCGCACCTGACGCAGGAACGTCGGCAGGATGAGCAGGCCGCCGTTCGCCCAGCGTCGGCGCTGCACCACGAGGGAGCCGAAGTCGGGCGGTGTGGCCGAGTAGCTGAGTCGCTCGGGGTAGTTCACGAGCGTCCAGTTGTGATCGGCGAGGTCTACCGAGGACTCCGTGTCCTCGATCACCGTGCGGTCCTGCACGTAGCGACGCACCTCGAAACCGTCGACCTTGTCGATCTGCATGATGTCGTCCATCGCCTCCATGCGGATCACGGCGTTGGCGCCGACCCAGAAGGTGGCGTCGTAGCCCGACATGCCCTGGTGGAGGATGTGCTGGATGTCGGTCGTCGCGCCCGCCAGACGTTCGATGCGCGTCGGGGCGCCGCGGAAGGAGGAGTACGGCGTCTGCGTGACGGCGACGCGCTCGTTGCCGGGCTGCTCGAGGAAGTAGACCAGACGTAGGCAGTAGTCGCGCAGCAGGAGCGAGTCCGCGTCGAGGGTGAGCAGGTAGTCCGAATTGGGGATGACCAGATCCGCCTCCTGCCCGGCACCGGCGACCAGGCGCAGCGCGGTCTTTCGGCCCGGGCCTTCCACGAACCGGTAGCGACCGCCCATCAGGCCGATGTAGGCGTTGAGGTTCATCGCCTTGTTCGCCTCGCTGGACAGCGAGGCGTAGCGCTTGCGCTCGAACGTGCCCACATCCACCGAGAAGATCCACACCAGGCGTCGGTGCAGCTCGTGCAGTCGCTGGTGCGAGAGCTCGGTGCCGGATTCGGCCGCGGACTCGAGCGCGGATGCGGTGAGATCCAGGTCGTCGGCGAGCCCGCGGACCACCTGGTCGATGAAGAAGGTGTCGACGTGGTCCTCGTGCGGTTCGGAGTCCGCCATGTCGTTCAGCCAGGCGACCGCGTAGCGATACTCGTCACGCAGGGAGAGGATCTCCGCCTCGCCGACGCCGCTCGTCGCGGCGCGTTGCTCGAAGTCGAACAGCGCTTCTATGAAGCGGTACGAGGGTTCGGCCAGGTCCTCCGCGATTCCCAGGGCGATCTGGCGCGTCGCCTCCAGGCGGGCGAGCGTGTGCGGATCCGTGGGGAACGGGGGGTCATCGAGCAGCAGCACGACTCGCAGCGAGGGATACTCCTGCAACGCCGCCGACCACATGGTCTTGCGGATGACCGAGGGCTCCTCGGCATACGAGGGGATGAGGACCGTCATCCCCTCGCCGTGCTCGTCGTCGAAGTGGCGGTCGAGCTCCGCGCGCGGAACTCGCTCGTGATCGCGGAACCGTCTGAGCGCGGCCTCCCGCTGCACGAGGAACATGAGCGCCGAGAAGCTCAGCGCCGTGATGACGAGGGCGTAGATGCAGGCCTCGACGGTGGGCCAGATGTTCTCGCCGTCGTAGGCGAAGATCTGTCGCAGCGCGGTGGTGAGCATGTATGCGGCCCAGCCGGCGACCGTGATCGCGATGGCGACGCGCGCCCAGACGATCTTCGCGGCCGAGGGACGCGGGTGGAGGGTAGGCAGCGGCGCGCGGCGTCGTTCAGATCCCCACTGCCGCTTGCGTGCGCTCGGAAGCGCAGGAGTCTTCCCCATCTTGTCTCCTGCCGAGGGAGCGGTGAGCGCCCACGCCTTCGGGTGACGGGGCGCTCACCGAGAGCAGCGGAATGCTGCCGGAGCTACGCTACGAGAGCGGTCTCAGCTGTGGACGGCGTCGTGGGGAATTCGGCTGGAACGGCCCTAATCTTCAGCGGGAATTGCGGATCTTGCGCAAATCTTGCGCATTCCTTGCGGTTGGCGCGGCGCCGCCTAGACGCGACCGAGCCGCAGGATGTCGATTCCGAGCCACCCCAGCGCGCGCAGGCGTCGGCGGTCGGCCCGGTCACGCGTGGTCGCCAGGGAGGGTGCGGTGCTGACCACGATCTGATGGACGACCTCGGCGCTCAGCAGACGTGCCAGGGTGCGCGGCGCCACCGAGTTCGCGCCGCCGACGATGAGGCAGATCCGCGGCGCGTCCTCGACGAGCTGTGCGTCGATACGGGAGAAGAACTCCTGCGCACGGTGCAGGGTCGAACCGTGCGCCTTGCGGTCGATGATGACGACGCCGAGGTCAGCGAGGCGGTCGCCGACGCCGGGCAGCACGAGCTGGTCTGGTCCGATGACGCGCCGGATGCCGGTGATGAGAGCCTCTGCGTCGCCGTCGATGAGCACCCTGGCGCTGCGAAGGTCCTGCTCGACCCGCCGACGCAGTCGCGCGCGAAGGCTCATCATGCACTCCTCGCCTCGCTGTACCGTCCCTACACGCTATCGCGGCCCGAGTGCGTGCGCGCGAGCCGGGCGCCCGCCTCGCGGAGCCATCGTCGCGGATCCGCCAGCGCCGCCGCGGGTGAGCCGGCCATTTCGACCAGCGAGAGGTCATCTACCCCGGCGGGCACGCCGAAGCGGCCCGCGACGACGCTCACCGGCACGCCCCGGGCCTCGGCATAGGTGCGGACCACACCGGGCGCCTTGCCCAGCAGCGACTGAGAGTCGTAGGACCCCTCGCCCGTGATCACCCGCCCCGCATCCACGAGAGCGGTGTCGAGTCCGATCCTCTCGGCGACCGTGTCCGCGCCCGAAGCGAGCTGTGCACCCCAGACCAGCAGGCCGAAGCCGCATCCACCGGCCGCGCCCGCTCCCGGGACCTCCGGGGCCACGCCGACGATCCGTGCCCACCGCGTCAGCGCGGCCTCGATCTCTTCGACCTGTCCAGGATCGGCTCCCTTCTGGGGGCCGAACACGTGAGCGGCACCATCGCGTCCGAGCAGCGGCGCGCGCACGTCGGAGAGCACGAGGACGCCGTCCGCCGGCGGAGGGATGAGCTGTGTCGCATCGAAGGATGCGGCGCGCGCGAGTCCGGCTGCGCCGGAGGGGACGGGGCGGCCCTGAGCATCGCGGACGACCGCACCCAGCGCGGTCAGCACCCCGGCCCCGCCGTCACTGGAGACGCTGCCACCGATGCCGAGCAGTAGGCGGGTGGCTCCCGCCGCGAGCGCAGCGCGAATGGCTTCGCCGAACCCGAGCGTGTGCGTGGCCAGCGGGTCGACCGTCTCGTCGGCGCCGACGAGCTCGATGCCCGAGGTGCACGCCAGCTCGACCACGGCGGTGCGGGGCGGATCGCCCGGCAGCATCAGCCAGGAGGAGCAGATCGGTCGCCCGGTCGGCCCGGTGACGGCGACGGGCATGCGCCGCGCGTCCGGGATGGCGGCGGCGAACGCATCCAGCGTGCCTTCGCCGCCGTCCGCCATCGGACGCAGCAGCAGCTCATCGTGGGCGCGGACGCTCCGCCATCCTTCGGCCAGGGCACTGGCGGCGCTCGTCGCATCGATCGAGCCTTTGAAGCTGTCCGGAGCGAAGACGATCCGCGAGCGCGCGGGGGAAGCGGGGGCGGGCACCCATCGATCGTCGCAGTCGAAGAGCGGCAGTGGTATCTCCGCGCGCAGGTGCCCCGCGACCGAGGGCCGCGGGGCACGTGCGTTCCGGCTTACTTGGAGGCGTCCGTGACGTTCTCTCCGGCCTGCTACAGGTCGGGGCGCAATGGCGACCAGGTCACCGACCGGGTGATGTCGCTCGAAGATGCGCGGCGGTACATCGCCGAGCATCCGGAGACCGAGCCCGTCATTCCCGAGCGCACCGCGGGCGAGCCGCCCTCGATCTGGTCGCTGCTCCGCCGGAAGACGAGCGGTGAGTGCGCAGATCAGAGCTCGACGAGCGTCGCCTGGATGTCCGTGTCGTCGATCGTGACGGTCATGCAGGTGTGGTGCGGCTGACGGCGCCGGTCGGTCGGTGAGCCCGGATTCAGCAGGCGCATCCCTCCGGGCGTGAGAGTGTCCCACGGGATGTGGCTGTGCCCGAACACGAGCAGATCGGTCCCGGGGTACGCCGCATCCATCCGACGCTCCCGGGAACGTGCGTCCCCCGTCTCGTGCACCACGCTCACGCGCGCACCCTCGATCCGACGGTGCGCCACAAGCGGCAGTCGCGCTCGGAGGTCGGCTCCGTCGTTGTTGCCGTAGACGCCGACGACCTCGCCGTGCTGCGCGAGGTCGTCCAGGACGGACGCGACCACCCAGTCGCCGGCGTGCACAATCAGATCGGCCTCGTCCGCGAGCCGACGCACCGCATCCGGGAGGGCGCGCCCACGCGCCGGGATGTGCGTGTCGGAGAGCAGCAGCAGCCGCGTCGTCACGGTCGGGCGCTCCGGGCCGGTGAGAACGGGCCGCGCAGCGCCGCCCATTGCAGGAGCATGATCGTCTTCGCGTCGACGATGTCGACGCCGATGCGTTCGAGAGCGTCGTCGAAGCCGAGCTCGAGCACTTCGATGTCCTCGCCCTCGTCCGCGAGTCCCGCCCGTGCGCCCGACACCACATCACCGCGGCGGTAGGGCGCGGCGAAGAAATGCAGCCGTTCGGTGACCGAGCCGGGGCTCATGTAGACGTCGAAGACATGCTCCACGTCGCCGACCGGACGCCCGGTCTCCTCCTCGGCCTCCCGTCGGATGGCGGCCTCGGGAGCGTCGTCGTCGAGCAGGCCTGCGGCGGCCTCGATGAGCATGCCGTCGGGATGCCGGTTGACGTAGACCGGGTAGCGGAACTGACGCGTCAGCAGCACGGTGCGCGCCTCGGCGTCGTAGAGCAGGATGCAGGCTCCGTCGCCGCGGTCGTACGTCTCCCGGTGCTCGGTGGTCCACGTGCCGTCCGAATGTTGGAAGTCGAAGGTCGTCGTGCGCGTCACGAACCAGTTCGAGGTGAGCACGCGCACCTCGCGCACCCGCACCCGGGGATTGCCGTCCAGATCGAGCCCTGCGCGGTCGAGACCCGTGCGTCCGCGCGCGTCGGGGACGTCGACTCCCCTCTGATGAGTCATCGGCGTTCCAGACGGACGACCGGGATGGTGCGCGTCGTGCGACGCTCGTAGTCGCCGAAGCCGGGGCTCGCCTCGAGGAAGCGCTGCCACGCCGCATCCCTCTCCGGCGGCTCCAGCACCCGCGCTGTGACCGGCACTTCGCCCGACGGCGTCTCGATCGTCACGTCGGGATGTGCGCGGAGATTGTGGAACCAGGCCGGGTTGTCCGGTGCTCCCGCCTTCGACGCGGCGATCAGCCAGGCATCGTTTCCGTCCGGCAGCGCCATGAGGGGGGAGATGCGCTCGAGGCCGCTCCGGGCGCCGATGTGGTGCAGCAGGATGAGGGCGTCGCCGAAGTTCTCCACCCGACCCCCGTGCCGCCGGAACTCGGCGATCACGTGGTCGTTGTACGAGGTCATGGGGTGCTCCGTCCGCCGGTGGGTCGCCGCTTCGATCCTCGCACCCGCCGTGCGGCATGCGGTATCCGCCTGAGCGGTGCTCGCGCACGCTACCGTCGTCGTGTGAGCGATGACCGTCGAGACGACGAGGTCGATCTGCTGATCGACGCGTGGGGCAGGCGCCTGCCCGACATCGACCTCACCCCGCTCGATGTGATGTCGAGACTGCGGCGTGCGGCCATCCGCCTGGATCGCCTGCGGGCGGCCGCATTCGCGACGGCGGGCCTCGCCTCATGGGAGTTCGACGTGCTTGCCGCGTTGCGCCGGGCCGATCCGCCGCACCGGCTGAGCCCCGCGCAGCTGATCGAGCGGACCATGATCACGAGCGCGACGATGTCGCATCGGCTGGCGAATCTGTCGACGCGGGGGCTCGTGCTGCGAAAGCGGAACCCGTCCGACGGACGGAGCGTCTACATCCTGCTGACCGAGGAGGGCATCAGGGTCGTCGACGCAGCCATGACGGAGCTCGTGAGGCGGGAGGCCGAGGTGCTGGCGGGGTCGGATCGTGCCGACATCGCCGCCCTCACGCGGGCGCTGCGCCCGCTCATGGGCCCCGAGCGCGGGTGACGCGCCGGCCGAGTTGTGGCGGAGGCGGCCGGCGAGGAAAATCCCGCGTATGAGCCACGAGACCGTCGCCGCGCCGACTCGTCCTTCCGACCTGACCGACGCCCAGTGGGAGCGGCTGTGCTCGTACGGCACGCCCGAGGAGGTCGCCGCCGGAGACTACGTGTTCCGCTCCGGCGATCACGACTACGACATGATCCTCGTCGACACCGCCGAGATTGAGATCATCCGCGATGGGCTGGGCTGGGTCGACGAGGTGGTGCTCACCCGCATGGGTGCGCGCACGTTCGCGGGGGAGCTGAGCCTGCTCAACGGGCAGGGGGCCTTCCTCTCCGCGCGTGTGGCCGAGCCCGGTCGCATCCTGCGCGTGCCGCGCGCGCAGCTGCGCCGGCTGATGGCGGAGGACGACGAGCTCTGCGATCTGATCCTGCACGCCCTCTGGGACAGACGGGAGTCCTTACGGACCGGCCCCGCCGCCCTCACGCTCAAGTTCGTCGGTCTGCGCGGATCGCGCGAGTTCCTCGCCCTCGACCGCTTCGCCGAGCGGCTCGACCTCGTGCACACGGCCGTCGAGGTGGATGCGGACGACCTGGGCGTGCACGCCACGCAGCACGGCGTGCGGGTCGAGGATCTGCCGATCGCCTACCTGCAGGGGGAGCCGATCGCCCGGGCGACGCCGGGCGTCGTCGCGGACCGGCTGGGGCTCAGCTACCAGGCCGAGACGGATGCGGCGGTGGACCTTGTCGTGATCGGCGGCGGTCCTGCCGGTCTCGCCGCCGCGATCTATGGCGCGTCGGAGGGGCTGAACACGGTCCTGCTCGACGCTGTCGCGCCGGGCGGTCAGGCCGCCGCGACCTCTCGCATCGAGAACTTCCTGGGCTTCCCGTTCGGGGTGAGCGGCGGACAGCTCATCGGGCAGGCCACGCTGCAGGCGCTCAAGTTCGGGGTGCGCGTCTACGCCCCGTGCGAAGCCGTCGCGATCGCCGAGGTGCCCGAAGGGCTCGAGGTCACCCTCGCCGACGGCCGCCTCATCCGCACCCGCACCGCCATCGTCACCTCGGGGGCCGCCTACCGCCGCCTGAACATCGAGGGCTGGTCGCGGTTCGAAGGATCCAGCATCTACTACGCCGCGACCCCGCTCGAATTGCACCAGATCTCAGGTGCGCCCTCCGTCGTGGTCGGCGGCGCGAACTCCGCAGGTCAAGCCGCCCTCTACCTCTCCGGCAACGGCTGCCCGGTGCACCTCGTGGTGCGCGGGACGGATCTGCGTCAGCGGATGTCGAGCTACCTCGTCGACCGGCTGCTGGAGAGTCCCGGGGTCCGCATCCACACGGCCGCGAACGTGACGGCGCTGGACGGCGACGACGTGCTCGAGAGCGTGCGGATCGACACCGTCGGCGACGTCGACGCGCGGGGGCTGTTCTGCTTCATCGGTGCCGAGCCCGCCACATCCTGGCTCGGATCGCTCGACCGCGACGACCACGGTTTCCTGCGCACCGGCACCGACGTCACCGTGCAGTCGATCTCCCGCTGGCAGCAGCTGGGACGCGAACCGCTGCCGTTCGAGACCTCGCTGCCCCGGCTCTTCGCCGCCGGCGACGTGCGACGCGGATCCATGAAGCGGGTGGCTGCAGCGGTCGGCGAGGGATCCAGCGCCGTCGCGTCCGTGCACCGCGCGCTTGCGCTCGCCTGAGCGTCATCGCCCTCGTGCTCCCGCCTACGCTGGTGCGATGATCAACGTCGCCACGATCGGCTCCAGCATCATCACCGAGGCCTTCGCGCGTGCCGTCGCCCAGGTCGACGGCATCACACTGCACACGGCGACCTCGCGCGACGTGGAGCGCGCTGCCGAGATCGCCCGGCGCATCGGCGCGCCGCACGCCGCATCCGATCTGGATGCGGTGCTCGCCGACCCCGCGATCGACGCGGTGTACGTCGGCTCGCCCAACTCGGTTCACGCGCACCAGATCCGCGCCGCGCTCGCCGCCGGCACGCACGTCTTCGTCGAGAAGCCGGCCGTCTCCTCCGAACAGGAGTGGGTCGCCCTCACCCGAGAGGCGATGGCGCGCGGTCTCATCCTCATGGAGGGGATGCGGCTCGCCTACGACCCGGGCATCGGTGTCGTGCACGACCTGCTCCCGACGCTCGGCGTGCTGCGGCGCGCATCCCTGCACTACGGCAAGCGCTCCTCCCGTTACGACGACGTGCTGGCCGGACGCCGGGTCAACATCTTCGATCCCGCGATGGGCGGCGGTGCCCTCGCCGATCTCGGCGTCTACCCCGTGCACGCGGCCGTGCTGTTGTTCGGTCGTCCGGAGAGGGTGCAGGCGCTCGACGTGCCGATCGCGAGCGGTGCGGACGGCGCGGGTGTCGCTCTGTTCGGCTACCCGGGTCTCGTCGTGGACGTCTCATATTCCAAGATCACGAATGCCGGGCGTCCGAGCGAGATCGAGGGGGAGCAGGCGACCCTCTCGATCGACGACCTCGTCAGCCCTCGCCGCGTGGTGCGCCACGCCGTCGACGGCGACCGGGAGGTCATCGAGATCCCCGACGAGCGGCACTCGCTGCGCGGCGAGGTGGAGCGGTTCGTGGCGCTCGTCGAGGCGGGCGGGACCGCCGCGGCCGAGGATCAGGAGCGCACTCGCCTCACCCTGGAGACGATGGCCCGCATCCGCGCCGCCCTCGCCCGCTGACACCGACCGCGTTCGCCCGCCGACACCGACCGCGTTGGCCCGCCACGCTCGCCTGTCACAGATCGAGCCGTCGGCGTCGATCTGTGACAGGCAAGCACCGAACCTCCACGCTCACCTGCCACAGAAGGAGCGCGGCGCGTCGATCTGTGACAGGCGAGCAGGGGTGGGAGACCGAACTGGCGGGGGTCAGTGGCGGCGGAGCGTGCGCAGCAGGGGCGAGAGTGCGGCGAGGATGACGGCGGGCACGAGGAAGGCGGGGCCGAGCGACGGCCCGGCCGCGATGAGTCCGAGCGCGACGGCTCCGGCGACGGCGCCCGCGTAGTTGAAGAGGTTCACGCGCGCGATCACCTCGTCGCTGCGTTCGGGAAGCAGCTCGCCGGCACGGCTGAACGCGATCGGCACGAGCGCCCCCGACGCCACGCCCATCGCCGCGAAGCCGACGATCGCCGCCGGAACAAACGGAGCTGCCGCCACCAGCACGGCGCCCGCCACGGCCACGACGACCGCGGCGATGCCCAGCCGCATCCGTCCGATCCGTCGCACGAGCGGGTCGGTGCCCAGTCGCGCCGCCAGCATCGCGACGAGGTACGCCCCGTACCCGAGGGGCGTGACGCCCGGGTCGGCACGCAGACCGTCGGTGAGGTAGATCGTGCTCCAGCTCGCGACGGCGGAGTCCACCACGAACGCCGCGAAGACGATCGCGCCGACCGCCCAGATCGCTCGGCGCGGCAGGGCAGGGCGGGATGCGGCGGAGTCATCGACCTCGTGGGCCGCACGCGTGGGATCGAAGGCTCCGAGGCCCCACCCGGCGATCACCACCTGCGCCACGGCCGCGATGACGAGCGTCAGACCGGCAGGGGCGCCGGTGGCCAGCACCGCCGCGGTGACCCCGGTCGCCACGATCGCAGCGCCCGTGTACCCGGCGTAGAGCCGACCGAACACCGGGCGCTCGTGGTGGCGCTGCAGGAGCGAGCCCTGCATGTTCGACGACGCATCGACCGCGCCGAGGCCCACCCCGTAGAGCACGATCGCGACGATCAGCACCGGCAGGGATGCGGTGAAGCTGACGAAGAGCAGCCCGACCGCCTGAGCCGCGAGCCCTGACGCGAGGGCGAGCCTGCTGCCGGCCCGCACGGCGATCACGTCGGCGAGGACGGATCCGACAGCGGCGGCCAGGCAGGTGGCGAGCAGGAGGATCGAGACCGCGTCGTCGCCGATGTCGACGCGGTCCTTGATCGTCGGCAGAGCGGTGACGATCGTGGCGTAGCCGAGGCCCTGCGCCGCGTAGGCGGCGCCGACGGCCGCACCACGCCTGCGCAGTGCCGGCAGCGCGGTCATGCCTCGATCGCGCGGAACGCCTCGTCGGCGATCTCGAGCGTCCGTGTGATGTCGGCGCTCGTGAGGGCCGCGTTGATGAAGTGGTTGTGGTGGGAGCTGAAGAAAGCGCCGCGCTGCACGCACTCGGCGATCCACCGCTGATGGAGCATGAGCGACTCGTCGTCGGCGAGACGCAGGTAGAACAGAGCCGGCTCGCCGGAGGCGACGAGCGTCCGGCCGTGCGAGGCCGCCACCTCGGTGAGCCCGGTCGTCAGCGTCGTTCCGAGCTCGCGGAACAGGGCGGGGCCATCGATCGCCTTGAGCTTCTCGATCGTGGCGATGCCGGCGGCGAAGGGCACCGCGCTCATCCAATAGCTGCCCGTGTAGGTGATGCTCGACACGGCGTCGCGCAGGCTGTCCTTGCCGCACAGCGCCGACATGTTGTAGCCGTTCGCGATCGCCTTGCAGAAGCAGATGAGGTCCGCCTCGAAGCCGTAGAAGTGGTCGCTGCCGGCGAGATCCAGTCGCCAGCCCGCCCGCACGTCGTCGACGATCAGCACGACGCCGTGCTCGTCGCAGAGTCGCCGCACCGCCTGCCAGTACCCCTGGGCGGGCAGGGCGTTGTCGAAGAAGTTGCCGTGCTTGTACGGCTGGGCGATGAGCGCGGCGATCTCGCCGCGGTGCTCGGTGAACACCAGTCGCATGGCCTCGATGTCGTTCCACGGCACCTCGATGTTGCCCTGCACGTCGGTGTCGAGGACCCCGGGGTAGTCGAGCTTCTGCGTCCAGGGCGCAACGCCGTGGTAGTAGCCCTCGATGAAGACGATGCGCCGGCGGCCCGTTGCGGCGCGGGCGGTCATGATGGCCAGCGTCGTGGTGTCGCCGCCGTTCTTCGCGAAGAACGCCCAGTCGGCGCTCGCGACGGTGTCCACCAGCAGCTCCGCCAGATCGATCATGGTGGTCGACGGCAGCGAGACGACGTCCTCCTTGCGCGCCTGCGCCTGGGCGGCGGCGGCCACATCCGCGTCGCCGTAGCCGAGCACGTTGGGACCGTAGCCGCACATGTAGTCGATGTACTCGTTGCCGTCGACGTCCCAGAACCGGGTGCCCTCGGCGCGCTCGGAGAACAGTGGATATGCCGATCGGGGAATGAAGCAGCCCTCGGACGGGCCGAGGTGGCCGGGGACACCGCCGGGGATGACCTTCACGGCCCGGGCGAACGCCTCGTTGCTCTTCGTGTAGCTGTAGACGGGGGTCAGGGTGGGGGTGCTCATGATCACGCTCCGAGGTAGGCGCCGACGCGGTCGAGGATGCGGCTGGTGTTGTCGACGAGGGGGATGAAACCGCGCATGGCGAGTCGGCCGTCGCAGACGCAGGCCAGCGCGCTGTCGCGGCCGCTGATCACGCCCCCGGCGACGTCGAGGTCGGCGAAGCGGAGGGCGGCGCGCGGCGGGTCGGACTGGTCGTCGTCGAGGCGGATGCGGTGATTCTTCACCTCGAGGCGGTAGCGCAGCTCGTCGCCGATCTCGAGGTCGAGATCGCCGTCGGGCATGTGCGCGGCGGAGAAGCGCCCGCTGGTGTCCTCGTTGCCGACGACCGCGATCGCGCGTGCCGCCACTTCGAGGGTGAGCAGGGTGCTGCGGCGGCGGAACTCCGCATCCGCGAGGCGCTCGTCCTGCGGCTTCAGGTAGACGCCGAGCAGGTCCGTGAGCGGTGTGAACACGCGCGTCAGGAACCGGATGCCGGCGGGGCCGGCGAGTGGGATGGGCTGCGCGGTGCCCGCGATGACGGCATTGAGGTGCTCGACGGAACGGAACATCAGGGTCGGTCCCCGGCCCTCGGAGACCGGGGCGATGCCCTCTGACGAGAAGCGGTATCGCGTCACAGGGATGCCGGGCGCGACGAGCGAGAGCGTCGTCGGTGCAGGCAGGGTCCCGAGGATCCGTCCGGCCTCGGGCACGAGCTCGACCAGGCGGGGCAGGGCCCCGAGCACAGCTCGCGCGTTGGTGAGCGCGAGCACGCGGGCATCGGTCTCAGTCAGCATCGGTGGTCTCCTTCACGGGGGTGGCGTAGGCGGCGAAGGCATCGGCGAGCAGACGGATGTGGCGGCGGGCCGCATCCGAGTCGCGCGTGCTGAGCCATGAGAGGGTGAGCCCGTCCAGGCAGCTGGCCAGCGACCAGGCCAGCTCGTCGAGCGGACGTGTCCAGGCGATGCCGGCGAGTTCGGCGGCGTAGGAGAGGCTGGCGCGCGCCGCGGCGCGGTAGGTGGCCCACTGGCGGTGAACGGCCTCGGGATCGTGCCGCATGGCGTGCGTGGCGACGTCGAGCAGGGTCATCTCACGCTGGGGCTCCGACTCGAGCAGCCGCAGGTACGCGTCCAGCCCTCGTGCCAGCACCTCGGCGCACGTCGCGTCGGTGTCGGCATCCATCCACGCTGCGAGGCGCTCCTGCTCGGTGATGTGCTCGACGATCGCGGCGATCAGTTCATCGCGCGAGGCGAACACGTAGTGGAACGCCCCCAGCGGCATGTCGGCCTCGGCGACGATCGCGCGCGTGGTGGCCGCAGCCAGTCCCTCGCGACCGATCACCCGGACGGCCGCGTCGAGCAGTTCGCTGCGACGTTCCTCGAACGAGAGCCGGCGCATCAGGCGTTCCTTCCCGCGCGCTCGGTCGCGGTGCGTCCCACCCTGAGCGTGAGCCGGCGCGGCGCGAGCTTGGCGCCGATCGACTGGATGCGGTTTCCCCAGCCGACGGTGACGACGGGGCCGCGGCGGGCGTCGAGGGCGGCGAACGTCGCGTCGAGCACCTCGTCGATCGTGCCGACGCGCCCCACCTTGAACTGCTCGGATCCGGATGCCTCGAAGAACTCGGTCGCCGTCGGGCCGGGGCAGACGGCGAGCACCCGCATCCGGGAGCCACGGTTCTCCTCCCAGATGGAGGCGGTGAGCGAGGTGAGGAACGCCTTGCACGCGCCGTACACGGCGAGGTTCGGGGTGGGCTGGTGGCCGGCGGTGCTGGAGACCATGAGCAGGATGCCGCCGTCGGCGGCGAGGAGGTCCGGCAGCAGCAGCCGCGTGAGCAGTGTGGGTGCGGTCACATCGACCGCGATCTCCTGAGCGATGCGCGCGGGGTCCTCGCCGGCGAAGGCGCCCGCGGTCCCGAACCCGGCGCAGTTCACCAGTACCTCGGTCGTGAGGGAGCGCTCCGCGAGCTCGGCCGCGATCCGTCCGGGGGCGGCGGGATCGGTGAGGTCGGCGGGGATCACATCGACCTCACGGCCGTGCTGCGCGTGCAGCGCGGCGGCGAGCTCCTCGAGCCGATCCGCTCGGCGGGCGATGAGCACGAGGTCGTGGCCGCGGGCGGCGAAGCGCTCGGCGTACCCGCGCCCGAGCCCCGAGCTCGCCCCCGTCACGACCGCCACGGGTCGTCGCGCTTCCTGCATGTGAGCCTCCTCCGCCACTGCGCCTTCGCAGTTGGACGTTTGACCAAGTTGGTTCATGAAAGCGCACGCACCGTGCCCGGGGCAAGCATTGGCCGCGATTCGCAGGTGCGGGAAACGCCGCCGTAACGTGCGGCGCGTGGGCGATACGCCAACCGCCCCGCAGAACGAACGGGAGAGATCGTCCTGCAGGGCGGAGTCGTGCGGCGTTGCGGATGCGGGCAGTCCCCGCATCCGGCCGGCGTCAGGTGCGGGGCTTGTCGGGGAACGCGGCGGCGACGCCCGCGTTCGCGATCGAACCGCGGAGCGTGTTGAGCCCGAGCGCGAGGGCCGGGTCGTCGGCGAGCGCCCGCTCCCAGCCCTTGTCGGCGAGGGCGAGGGCGTAGGGCAGCGTCGCATTGGTCAGGGCGGGCGTCGAGGTGCCGGCCGCCGCGCCGGGCATGTTGGCCACGCACGAGAAGATCGTGGGGCCGACGCGGAACGTCGGGTCGTCGTGGGTCGTCGGGTGGGAGTCTTCGAAGCAGCCGCCCTGGTCGATGGCGATGTCCACGAGCACGCTGCCCGTCTTCATCCGTTCGACGATGTCGTGCGAGACGAGGTGCGGCGCCTTCGCGCCGGGGATGAGGACGGCGCCGATGACGAGGTCCGCATCCAGCACCGTGCGCTCGATCTCGTACGCGCTGGATGCGACCGTGCGCACCGCACCGCGGTACAGATCGTCGAGCTGGCGCAGCCGCGGGATCGAGATGTCGAGCACGGTGACATCCGCTCCGAGCCCGACGGCCTGCGCGACCGCATTGCTGCCCGCGATGCCGCCGCCGATGACCGCGACCTTGGCGGGGCGTACGCCGGGCACCCCGGCCAGCAGGACGCCACGACCGCCCTGCGACCCGAGGAGGTGGTAGCCGCCGGTCAGCACGGACAGGCGTCCGGCGACCTCGCTCATGGGGGCCAGCAGCGGCAGGGAGCGGTCGGGCAGCTGCACGGTCTCGTAGGCGATCGCCGTGGTGCCGGCGGCCAGCAGCGCGTCGACCAGGTGCTCGTCGGCAGCCAGGTGCAGGTAGGTGAACAGCGTCAGGTCGTCGCGCAGGTAGCCGTACTCGGAGGCCACCGGTTCCTTGACCTTGAGCACGAGCTCCGCCGACCACGCCTCGGCGACGTCGACGAGCCGCGCGCCCGCGGCGGCGAACTCCTCGTCGGTGATCGAGCTGCCGACGCCGGCACCGTTCTGCACGATGACCTCGTGGCCGTGTCGCACCAGCTCGCGCACACCGGCGGGGGTGGCGGCGACGCGGTACTCGTGGTTCTTGACCTCGGCGGGGATTCCGATGCGCATGGGCGCCGTCCTTCGTGTCGATGTATCAGGATGTTCGTCTGGAGCGGGCCGAATCTAGAAGAAAACCGTGTCAGAATCACTAGGTGCCGAAGAGAATTCTCTGCTGGCGCGGAATTGCGGAGAATCTCCGGCTGGATACGAGGTGGAACGTGGCGCAGGCGCAGAACCGACGGACGGATCCGGTCGATGAGAGCATCCTCTGGGAGCTGCGTCGCGACGCGTCGCAGACCAATGCGGCGCTCGCCGCGCGGGTCGGGCTGTCGCCCTCGGCGACGCACGCCCGCGTGCGCGCCCTGCGGGAGTCCGGGGCCCTCGGTTCGGCCCACGCCGACGTGGACTTCGCTGCCCTGGGGCTCCCGCTCCAGGCCATCGTGGCGGTCAAGCTCCGCGCGCAGGCACGTCCGGCGATCAAGACCTACGCCGAGAAGGTCTCGCGCCTGCCAAACGTCCTCAATCTGTTCTTCCTCGGCGGTCAGACCGACTTCCTCATCCACGTCGTGACGACCTCGCCCGAGCAGCTGCGCGACTTCGTCGCCACGCGCCTGAGCATGGATCCCGCGGTCGCCTCGACCGAGACCCAGATCGTGTTCGACTGGGTGCGCACCTCGGCGCGCGCCGCCGGGTTCGACGACATGCGCGGCCCCATCGGCTGACCCCGCCGCATCCGTCGCCGCTCCGCTTCGCACCGTCTCCGACTCGCGTGCGAGCCCGGTTCCCCTGTCACAGATCGACTCGCAGCCGTCGTTCTACGACAGGTGAGCTGGGGTCTTCTGTGTTCCCCTGTCGCAGATCGACGGGGGTGGCTCGATCTCTGACAGGGGAGTCATTGCGGGTGGCCGCGGGGGTCAGGGCTGGAGGTAGCGGCGCAGGAGCAGGCGCAACTCCTGCAGGGTCTGCTCCTGCGCGGCAGGCGGGGCGGCGAAGGCGTCGTGCAGCACCGCGTCGGCGGCGAGGAACGCGACGCGGGCGCGGGCCGTGGCATCCGTCCCGTCGCGGGTGAGGCCGCTGGCGTTCAGCAGACGCGCGGCGGCCTCGGCCATCCGCTGCTTGTGGGCCGCGCGGTCGGCGTCGATGAGTCCGCCGGCCGACGCGGTGCCGAGGGTGCGCACGACGTCGCGGTCGCGATAGACCTCGGCGACGGCGTCGATCACGTGGCCGACGGGATCGGCGGGCGGCGTGCTCGCACGCGTCAGGACGACCGCGTTCTCCAACAGCGCCTCGAGTCGTGCGTGGTACTCCGCCACGAGTGCGCGCACGATCGCGTCGCGATCGGGAAGGTACTGGTACAGCGCGCCCACGCTGACCCCCGCGGTCTCGGCGACGCGCGGGAGCGTGAGAGCGGCGACGCCCTCTCGAGTCACGAGCTCGGATGCGGCCGCCAGCGCACGCGCCACCTTCTCGCGCGAGCGCTGCTGACGCGGAGCGCGCTGCAGCGGGATGCGGTCCCAGTCCGGTTCTGTCGGGGCGAGAGGTGCCACGGTCGCCGCATCCTTCCCTCAGAAACCAAACTTGACTTTGGTTTGTCCTCGCGGTCATGCTAGCGCCATGACAACGACGTCAGATATCTCCGCCGCGCGCGTCGCGGTGGCAGACGCCTCCCGATCCCTGGCCGAAGCGGGCCTTCTCGTCGGCACGGCCGGCAACGTCAGCATGCGCGTCGGCGAGTTCGCCGCCGTGACGGCGACCGGTGCTGTGCTCGGCGAGCTCACCCCGGAACAGGTGACGATCGTCACGCTCGACGGCGAGGTCGTCGAGGGCGACTGGGCGCCCACATCCGAGACGGCTCTGCATCTGGGCGTGCTTCGGCATGCGCCCGCTGATCAGGTCGGCGCGGTGGTGCACACCCACGCACCGATGGCGACGAGCCTGTCGCTCGTGCTCGACGAGGTGCCGGTCGTGCACTACCAGCAGCTGCTTCTCGGCGGAGCGCTGCGGGTCGCGCCCTTCCATCCCTTCGGCAGCGTCGAACTCGCGCACGCCGTCGGGGCCGCGCTCGACGGGCGGCTCGCCGCGCTCATGGCCAACCACGGCGCCGTCGCCCTCGGGCGCGACCTCGTCCACGCCGTCGAGAACGCGCTGCTCACGGAGTGGATCTGCGACCTGTACTGGCACGCGCGCGCCATCGGCGAGCCCCGCGCGCTGGACGCCGCCGCGCAGCGGGCGGTCGTCGAGGCCGCCACTCGTCGCGGATACGGCCGGCCGCAGCGAGCCGAGCGATGAGCGCCGTGGGCTCCCGGCCGATCGCCCGCGGTCGGTCCGCCGAGGTGTTCGCCGACGGCGACGACCGCGTCGTCAAGCTCGCATTCGGCGGCATCGACGCGGGCGAGGTCGCGCAGGAGATCGCCGCCTCGCGCCTCGCGTACGAGCTCGGCATCACCCCGGTGCGCTGTCACGGCGGCGTCGAGATCGACGGACGCCACGGCATCGTGTTCGACCGCATCGACGGCATCCCGCTCACGGCCGTGGCAGAGCGCAATATCCTGCGCCTGCCTCAGGTGGGCAGCACGCTCGCGGCCGAGCATCTGTTCGTCCACCGCGCCCGCACCGACCGGCTGCCCGACGTGCGCGAGCTCGCCGTCGCTCAGCTCGACACCCCCGCGCTCGCGGCCCTCACGCCGACCGAACGGGATGCCGTCGCCCGCCGCATCCGCGCCCTCCCGGCGGGAGATACGGTGCTGCACCTCGACTTCCACCCGCAGAACGTGTTCGTGCTCGCCGAGCGCAACGTCGTCATCGACTGGCAGACCGCGGTCGCCGGTCAACCCGCCGCCGACGTCGCCCTCACGCGTCTGCTGTTCCGCGAGGCGGAGCTCTTCCCGGGTACCTCGGCGCCGATGCGTGTCGTCTACGGGGCGGTGCGCCGGATCCTCCTCCGCTTCTATCTGCGGTCGTACCTGCGGGCCGGCACCGTCAGCGTCGCCGACCTCGATCGATGGGAGATCGCCGCGCGCGTGCTGCGTCTGGGCCTGCTCGACATCGCGTCCGAGCGCGAGCGCATGATCGCCGGCATCCGCGCCGACCTGGCGGCGGCATGAGTCTGCGGCGCGCCCTCCCGACCGGAGCGGTCGACGTGCTGGTCGTCGGCGGCGGCATCACCGGCGTCGCGACAGCCTACGAGGCGGCGAGTCGGGGGCTCTCGGTGGCGCTCGTGGAGGCGGACGATCTCGGCGGCGCAACGAGCGCGGCCACCGGCAAGCTCATCCACGGCGGCCTGCGCTACCTCAAGAACCTCGAGGTGCGTCTCGTGCGCGAGTCGCTCGCCGAGCGCCGCACCCTCCTCGCCATCGCGCCGCACCTCGTCCGCCCGGTCGGCATGGTGCTGCCCGAGCCGGGACTCATCGAGCACCTCGGCCTGACCGCGTACGACGTGCTGTCGTTCGATCGCAATCGGCTCTCGGATGCGGCCTCGCACATCCCCCGGCACCGGTCGCTGTCGGCAGCCGAACTCGTCGACCGCGGCCTGGGATGGATGCGGCACGGCATCCTCTACTACGACGCGATGATGCTCTCGCCGGAACGCCTGACGCTCGCGTTCGCGGAGGCGGCCGCATCCCACCGCGCGACCATCTCGACCTACACCCGTGCGACCCGGCTGCTGGTGCGCTCCGGGCGCGTGGTCGGCGCCGAGGTGCACGATCTCGTCGCGGACGAGACGGCGGAGATCGCCGCCACGGTGACGATCGATGCGACCGGCTCGTTCTCGCACGACTTCCTCGCTCAGACCCCGCTGCTGCGCGAAGCCATCGGTCCGGCACCGGCCGTGCGTTCGGAGGGCATCTACCTCGTCACCCGACGGCTCGGCGAGACGATGGTGCTCACGGTCTCCTCCGGCGGGCACTTCAGCGTCGCGCCCTGGCGGGATCGGAGCCTCATCGGGCCCACGGAGACGCCGTACACGGGCCCTGTCGATCAGTGGCGACTCACGCTGGGCGCGATCGAGCGGTTCATCGCCGAGATCAACGCCGGCGCGAAGCTGCCCGAGCCGCTGACGCTCGACGACGTCACGGCCGCGTACGGCGGTCTGCGTCCGCTCGCCGAGTCGGCGGGCACCGACACATACCGGGCATCCCGCGCATCCGATCTCGTCGATCATGCGCGGCACGGTGCCGCGGGTCTTCTCTCGGCGCTCGGCGGGAAGTACACGACCTCCCGCGCGTTTGCCCAGCAGATCGTCGACGGGCTGCCCGCGCACGGCCTGCACCCCGCGCCCTCGACCACCGCGAAGACACCCCTGCCCGGCGGGGATGTCGACGACGTCACGGCCGCGCAGGCCGTCCTGCGCCGAGATGCCGCGGGCCTCGGGTTCGCCGCCGACACGGCTGACGTGCTCTTCGCGCACTACGGCAGCAGGGCGCGCTCCGTGCTGGCGCTCGCCGCATCCGGCCCGCGTCTCGCCGAGCGCGCCACCTCCGACGGCGAACCGCTCGCGGCGGTCGCGTGGGCCGTGCGTGACGAGGCACCCGAGCACCTGACGGACGTGCTGCTGCGGCGCACCGGTATCGGACGCCTCCAGGACCCCGGGGAGCGCATCCTCGGTCTCGCCGCCGACATCATGGCCGAGGCCCGCGGCTGGACCCCGGAGCGCACCGCCGCGGAACTCGCCACGGCGCGCACCGCCGTCCGTCTGCCCGTGGACTGACCGCCCGGGCCGAGTACCGCGACATCTGCACGACCCGTGGTGCAGAAGGGGTGCGGTGGGACGGAGGGGACGCCCGCCCGGCGATCGATCGTGCACATGTCGCCGCACGGCCGGCCCCGCACCGGCCGGGATCAGAGGGCGCGGAGCTTCTCCAGCAGGGGAGCGGCGACCTCCGCGACGAAACGCTCCTGCTGCGCGTCGCCGATCTGGACGACGGCGACATCGGTGAAGCCCGCATCCAGGAACGGCCGCACGCTCTCGGCCAGCTCGTCGAGGTCCGGCCCGCACGCGATCGAGTCCGCGACGTCCTCCGGACGAACGAACTGGGATGCGGCCGCGAACCCTGCGGGCGTCGGCAGGTCGGCGTTGACGCCCCAGCCGCCGCCGAACCAACGGAACTCGTCGTGCGCGCGGGCGATCGCCGCCTCGCGGTCCGGATCCCAGCTGATCGGGATCTGGCCGATCTTGCGCGATTCACCCGACTCCGAGCCGCCCGCCGGATGCTTGCTGTCCCATGCCTGCACAAGGTCCGCATCCGGCTCGACGGCGATGAGGTGCTCGGCGAGGTCGACGAACTTCTCGATGGAGCTGTCGCCCGACACCGCGACGCCGATGGGCACACCGCCCTCGGGGTTGTCCCAGATGCGGGCCGAGTCGACCCGGAAGTACTGGCCGTCGTACGTGACGAGCTCGCCCGTGTGCAGCGCCCGAATGATCTCGATCGCCTCGACGAGCATGTCCTGGCGCATCTGCACGGCCGGCCAGCCTTCTCCGACGACGTGCTCGTTGAGATTCTCGCCGGAGCCGAGACCCAGCGTGAAGCGCCCCTCGGAGAGCAGCTGCAGCGTAGCCGCCTTCTGGGCGACGATCGTGGGGTGGTAGCGCATCGTGGGGCAGGTGACGTAGGTCATCAGCTCGACGCGGCTCGTCGCCTGCGCGACGGCTCCCAGCACGGTCCACGCGTGCGGAGCGTGTCCCTGGCTCGTCAACCACGGGGAGAAGTGGTCGCTGGAGACGAGGAAGTCGAATCCCGCTTCTTCCGCGCCGGCGGCGTAGCCCACGAGCTCGCGCGGCCCGCTCTGCTCGGTCATGAGGGTGTAGCCGAAACGTGTCATCGCGTCGTCCTTCCGTGGGGGGGGTGCCAGCGACGCTATGCCCCGCACCGGTGCGCACCACGGGCCTTGCGCCGAGCCCGTGGATGCGGCAGGCGACGCTCGCTGTCAAGCCGCTGCGAGCTCTGCGACGTCCGGGTAGCGTCCGCGATGAGGAGGCGGACGGAGGCGACATGAGACCGCGGATCGCATCAGCGCTCGTCGTGGCGGCGACGATCGCTCTGGCGCTGACCGGATGCGGCATCCCCGCCGACCCGGACGGATCGCTCGATCGCATCACGGGTGGCGTGCTCCGCGCCGGCGCATCGACAAGCGGGGACCTCGTGATCGTGGACGGCGACGAGGTGTCGGGCGTCCTCCCGGAGGTGATCGAGGACTTCGCCGCGACGCGGGATGCCCGCGTCGAATGGACGGTCGACAGTGAAGAGGATCTCGTCGACGATCTGGCGTCGGGGCGCCTCGACGTCGCCGTGGGAGGCATGACCGCTCAGACGCCGTGGGCCGAGCGGGTGTCGGTCACCCGCGCGTATCCGGAGCTCCCCGGGTCGAACGGGGCGGATGTGGTCATCCTCCTTCCGATGGGCGAGAACGGGCTCCAGGCGGCGATCGAGCGTTTCCTCGACGAGGAGGCCCACTGATGCGGATCGACTCGGTCGGGCGCACCGATCTTCCCGACGAGCAGCGGGATGCGTTGCGTTCCGCCGTGCGCTGGGAGTGGTTCACGATCGGGTACACGACCGTCACGATCGTGGTGATCGCCCTGGTCGTGGGGGGATCTCAGGCGATGAAGACGGCGTGGATCGAGGACATGCTCTCCCTCATCCCGCAGATCTCCTTCCTCCTCGCGCTCCTATTCATCCGCCGTCGACCGACACGGGCATTCCCGTACGGGCTGCACCGCGTGATGGGCGTCGGGCATCTCGTGGCCGGTGTGGCTCTGCTGGCGATCGGAGGCAGCCTCGCCATCGAGTCGGTCATCGGACTCGTGAACGCCGAGCATCCGGCGATCGGGACGGTGCGCGTGTTCGGTACGACCGTGTGGCTCGGATGGTTCATGGTCGCCGTCATGGCGCTCGTCGTGGTGGGGCCGTTCTTCTACGGCCATGCGAAGGCGAAGCTCGCGCCGGTCCTGCACAACAAGGTGCTCTACGCGGACGCCGACATGGCCAAGGCCGACTGGACCACGACGGTCGCCTCGATCGTCGGAGTCCTCGGGGTGGGAATCGGCCTCTGGTGGCTCGACGGCGTCGCCGCACTGTTCATCTCGGTCGGCATCGTCTGGGACGGCATCAAGAACGCACGCACGGCCATCCTCGATCTGATCGATCAGCGGGCACGAACAGAGGACGACAGCGGCGCCCACCCGCTCATCGGCCGCATCGTCCAGCGTCTCGAGGAGCTGTCGTGGGTGGATGCGGTCGCGGTGCGCATGCGCGACATGGGCCAGGTCTTCCACGTCGAGGCGTATGTCGTGCCCCGACGCCGGAAGGTGCGCGTGCGCGAGCTCGACGAGGCGCGCCGCGCCGTGGCGGAGATCGACTGGAAGATGCAGGACGTGTCGGTCGTGGTGGTGCCGGCCCTGCCCGAGGAGGCGACGAACGAGAGAGTGGTGGCCTGATCAGCGCAGGCCGAGCACCGCATCCCAGACGGCGTCGGCCACCTCGCGCTTCGAGCCGGAGGTCTCGGTCTCGGAGCCCTCGGTCAGCAGCAGCGCGGAGTTCTCCTCGGACTCGAAGCCCTCGCTCCAGCCGACGCGGTTGACGACGAGCAGGTCGGCGCCCTTGCGCTCGCGCTTGCGGCGCCCCCGCTCACGGAGTTCGTCGCCGGATGCGGTCTCGGCGGCGAATCCGACGATCGTCTGGCCGGGTCGGCGCGTGCGGGCGAGTCCCGCGAGCACGTCGGGGTTCTCGACGAGCCGCAGCGTGAGCGTGCCGTCGCCGCCCTCCTTCGTGAGCTTCGTGTCGGCGACCTCGCTGACGCGGTAGTCCGACACCGCGGCGGCCATCACGACGACGTCTGCGACGGATGCGGCGGCCACCGCCGCATCCTGCAGCTCGGCGGTCGTGCCCACATGCGAGATGTGGATACGGGGGTGGGAGGCGGCCGAGGCGAGGACGGCGGCCCCCACGTGCGCGGCGACGAGATCGACCTCGGCCCCGCGATCGGCGGCGGCGAGCGCGAGGGCGATGCCCTGCCTCCCGCTCGAACGGTTGCCGATGAAGCGCACCGGGTCGAGCGGCTCCCGCGTGCCGCCGGCGCTCACGAGCACCCGCAGGCCTTCGAGGTCGGGGGCGGACACGGCGCCCAGCGCCGCACGCAGGATGTCCGCCGGTTCGCTCATCCGGCCGGGCCCGCTGTCGCCGCCGGTGAGCAGTCCGTCGTCGGGGCCGACGACGATCACGCCCCGGCTGCGCAGGGTCGCCATGTTCGCGGTCGTGGCGGGGTGGCGCCACATCTCGGTGTGCATCGCCGGGGCGATGACGACCGGTGCGGTCGTGGCGAGCAGCGTCGTGCCGAGCAGGTCGTCGGCGATGCCGGCCGCCATCTTGGCGATCGTGTTCGCCGTGGCGGGGGCGACGATGACGACATCCGCCTGCTGCCCTAGGGAGACGTGGCGCACGCGCGCGACGTCGTCGTGCACCGAGGTGGTGACCGGGTTGCGACTGAGCGCCTCCCAGGTCGGCAGGCCCACGAACCGGAGGGCATCGGCCGTGGGGACGACGTGAACCTCGTGGCCGGCGCGAACCAGGTCGCGCACCAGATGTACCGTCTTGTATGCGGCGATGCCGCCCGTGACCGCGACGACGACGAACATGTCTCGATTGTCGCATCCGGTCCCGCCGCCCGAAGGAGACCGTCCCGCCGATGTGCACCGTGATCGTCCGCGTGCCCGAGGATGCCAGCGAGCCCACACGGATCGTGGCCATCCGCGACGAGGACCCGAACCGTCCCTGGAATCGCCTGGGACCCTGGTGGCCGGACGCCTACCCCGGGGTCATCGGGGTGCACGACGTCCGCGCCGGGGGCGCGTGGCTCGCGGCGGACCCTGCCGCATCCCGGCTCGCGGTGCTGTTGAACCGCGCCGACACCTCACCACTCGCGGACGACGCGGTCACCTCGCGCGGTGTGCTGCCGCTGGAGGCGGTGGCGGGCCGGGTTCCCGAGGGAGCGCCGCCGACGCGCGGCTTCAATCTGCTCGAGGTCTCACCGGCCGGCGCCCGGGTGATCGCGTGGGACGGTGAGGCGCTGCGCGAGAGCGTCTTGAGCCCCGGCACACACATGATCGCCCACGACGATCTCGACGATCCGCGCACGGCGCGCATCACCCACTGGCTGCCGCAGTTCGCCGCGGTGGCCGACGAGGAATCCGGCGACGGCTGGTGGCGAACCTGGCTCGCGGTCATCGAGCGCAGCGCGGAACTCGAGGCGACGGACGACCGTGCGCTCATCCGGGATCACCGCCATCTCGGCATCCCGACGCTGTCGTTGCTCGTGTGCGTGGCGAGTGTGGGGGGAGCCGGCGGCGTGGACGTGCGCTACGCGGACCTTCCCGCCCCGGGGCACTGGGGCCCGCTCACCCCGACCGCCTGAGTCAGGAGGCCGTCGGCGCGGGGTGGGAGTCGAAGTGCTCGGCGACGAGCATGATGCCACCGGAGGAGTTGGCCGAGTTCGCCAGCTCCTCGACCCATTCGCGGCTGAGCATGGCCGGCTCCGGGTCGTCGAAGACGAAGCGCAGCGGGATCGAGGGATGCAGCCACAGCGTGCTGCGCCCGCGCGGCTGATCGTCGGGGTGCCGCCACGACAGCGTGAAACTCTCGCCGCGGCGGAGCTTGGTCGCGATGACGACCTTGAGATGCGCGAGAGCACGATCCTCGATGTGGATCGGCGTGCTGCCGCCGCCGTAGTAGATGGTTCCCATGCGCACACCCTAATCCCGACCCACCCGGAACGGGAGGTCGCGGCATCCGGGGCCCGCCTGGTTATGCTCATACCGTGGGCCGATTCATTTACGACACCGCCTCGAACGCCGTCGAGATCGAGGACAGGACTCTCGCGCATCTGCGCATCGTCGTGATGAACAAGCTGCGCCGCGGCGAGCCGTTCATGTTCGACGTCGAGGTGGGCGACGGCAGCGGCCGCCGCAGCTTCTGGGTGCATCCGTCGGTGCCGCTGCAGTTCCACTTCTACGGCTCGCGTCAGCCGAAGATCAACCGTGTCTGGGTCGAGGACCTCATGCTCGCCGCATCCGGTCCGCACGGGCTCTCGATCGTGCCGGAGCCGGCCGACGAGCCCGTCGACCACGGCTGAGAAGCTCTACGGCGCCCGGTTCGCGCTGTCAAGAGCGTCCGGGCTCGTCCCGCGGATGAGGCAGGCTTGTCTTCCGCAGGAGGTGAGGCCGATGCGCCCCCGCGACGAGAACGCCCAACCCGAGCCGTCCGAGGGCGGCGCCCTGTTCGACAGCGTGCCCGGCATCGACGTCGTGGACGGTGAGCTGCTGCCGCGAACGGACGGCCCCCTCAGCCCGGGATCGTCGCGCTGACCCAGTCCAGCACACGCTCGTGCACGAGCGTCCTCGCCAACGGCTCGCAGTGGCCGTCCGCGCCTTCGGCGGCGGTGAAGCGCACCAGGTGCGAGACGGTCGGCGTCAGGGCCGCGAGTCTCTCCGACTGACCCGGCCAGAACTGCTCGCCCTCGGGCGAGGTGATGAGCAGGGGTGTGTCGATGCTCGCCGCCTGAGCATCCGTCAACGCGAACTCCCGGATGCGGCGGATCACCGCGGCGTATCCGCCGACACCGACTGGCCGGGCGCGGAACGCCCACGTCGCCGAAAGATCGTGGGAGAACCGCATCCCGAGAGCCATGTCGCGATCGAACTGCGCATCCTTCCCCTCGGCGAGGAGCTTGCCGAGCGACGCCGGCAGGTGATCCGTCCATGACGTCGATACGTCGACGACGCCGGGATCGACGACTGCGGCCGCGAAGCGATGCTCGCCGGAGAGCGCCCGCGGCACCCAGTAACCCGCCTGACTGATGCCCCAGACGACGAGACGGCGCTCGTCGACGTAGCGGTGGCGCACGAGTTCGTCGAGGACAGGGGCCAGCACGTTCTCCCAGTCCGGGCGGAACGGCACGTGGTGCTGGAAGAGCATCGACTGCTGACCGGGCCCGTCGAAGACGTACGCGTGGAAGCCCCGTGCCAGGGCGGCGGCGACGCCGGTGCCCCAGAGGGAGCTGATCGAGCCGTCGCTGCCGTTGACGAACACGATGGTCGGGCGGGGACCCGCCGCATCCGCGTGGAAGAGGTACCCGGGCATCGTGGCGCCGTCGAGCGGCACATCGATCCGGCTCATCCGCACGCCCGCGTCGGCGGCGAACGCATCCCACGCGGCGCGATGCGCGGCGAACAGCGACGCGGCCCGGTCCGTGTCGTCGGAAGCGGATGCGGCGTCCACCGCGACCGCCAGATAGTTCGCCGCCCGCAGCGCCGCCCAGCGTGCCGTGTCGGAACGCCCGTCGGCCGCCGCCTCCTCCGCCTGCCCCGCGACGCGCTCGCCGAGCATCTGCCACGCCGAACGCCACGCGGCCGCGTCCTTCGGCTTCACATCATCGACGGCGGCGAGGACCTCGCCGATGTCCGCGCCGCCGGACGGCGCGAGACCGAGCACGCAGCGCACCACGAAGTCACGATCCGACGACCGCGCGAACGGAGCGGCGAAGACACTGGTGTGCGACATGATTCCCCCGAATCGTCTTTGTGCCCGACAGCGTGTCAGAGGCGCTGCCAGGCTTCGGTGAGCACACCGCGCAGGATCTGCTCGATCTCGTCGAATTCCGCCGGCCCGATCGTGAGCGGCGGTGCGAGCTGGATGACGGGATCCCCTCGGTCGTCCGCGCGGCAGTAGAGCCCCGCGTCGTAGAGCGCCTTGGAGAGGAACCCCCGCAGCAGACGCTCGGACTCGGCCTCGTCGAACGTCTGCTTCGTCGCCTTGTCCTTGACGAGCTCGATGCCGAAGAAGTACCCGGCGCCTCTGACGTCGCCCACGATCGGCAGCTCGGTGAGTCGTTCGAGAGCCGCACGGAAGAGGGGAGAGTTCTCGCGGACGTGCAGGTTGAGCTGCTCTTCCTCGAAGATGTCGAGGTTCTCGAGGGCGACCGCGGCCGAGACAGGGTGCCCCGCGAAGGTGTAGCCGTGCGCGAAGCTCGTCGTCCCGGTCGCGAACGGTTCGTAGATGCGGTCGCTGACGATCGTGCCGCCCAGCGGCGAGTAGCCGCTGGTGACCGCCTTGGCGAAGGTGATCATGTCGGGCTGATAGCCGAAGGCGTCGGCGGCGAAGTACTCTCCGACGCGGCCGAAGGCGCAGATGACCTCGTCGCTGACAAGCAGGACGTCGTGCCGGTCGCAGATCTCCCGCACCCGCGCGAAGTAGCCGGGTGGGGGAGGGAAGCATCCGCCGGAGTTCTGCACAGGTTCGAGGAAGACGGCGGCGACCGTGTCGGGGCCTTCGAAGAGGATCATCTCCTCGATGCGATCCGCCGCCCACCGGCCGAACTCCTCTTCCGAGGTGCCGGCGAAGCCCATCTCGGCGGCACGGTAGAAGTTCGTGTTCGGAACGCGGAAGCCTCCCGGCGTGAGCGGCTCGAACATCTGCTTCATGCCCGGAAGCCCAGTGATCGCGAGCGCCCCCTGCGGGGTGCCGTGGTAGGCGATGGCGCGGGAGATGACCTTGTGCTTGCCGGGCTTGCCGACGAGTTTCCAGTAGTTCTTGGCGAGCTTGAACGCGGTCTCGACCGCCTCGCCGCCGCCCGTGGAGAAGAAGACGTGGTTGAGGTCCCCCGGCGCGAGATGCGCCAGCCGGTCGGCGAGCTCGATCGCGGCGGGATGCGCGTAGGACCAGATCGGGAAGAAGGCGAGTTGCTCGGCCTGCCGGGCCGCCGCCTGGGCGAGGCGGCGTCGGCCGTGCCCCGCGTTGACGACGAACAGCCCGGCGAGTCCGTCGATGTAGCGGCGCCCTGCCGCATCCCAGATGTGATGGCCCTCGCCGCGGACGATGATGGGGACCCCGTCGGGCGCGTCCATCGTGGACTGGCGGGCGAAGTGCATCCAGAGGTGGTCGCGCGCCTTGCTCTGCAGATCGGCGATGTCGAAGGACGGGGCGGGCTCAGCAGTCATGTCGGCGCCTTTCGTTGCGCCCGACGATACTCCCGCCCCCGCGCAAACTGCACCCGTCGGACGGTCCCCTCCTTCTCTGCCCGAGTTGCGTCGCATGTGCGCAGGTGCGCCACTTTTGCGCAGGCGCGGCAGTGGTTGTCTGTGGCGGTTGCGCAAAAGTGTGGCGGATGCGGGGCGGGCGCGAAGAGGCCGGCGCGCGAACTGTCCCCCCAGCGCGCGCCGGCCCGTCCCGCGCGGCGCCTACGACGTGATGCTCACCACCGTGAGTCGCTCGTCGCGCGCCGTGATCTCATGCACCCCTCCCGCAAGAGTGGTCTCGGCCACCGTCTCGCGCTCGTCGCAGGACGGTCCGACCCAGACCTCGAGGGCGCCGGGTTCCACCACCCGGCGATAGCCGCGGTCGGAGAATGCGAGTCGCGCGGCGGGGACGGCGAACTCCACCGTGGCCCGCCCGCCGGCGGCGAGCTCGACGCGGGCGTAGCCCACGAGCTGCGCGACCGGGCGGGTCACCGAGGCGACCGGGTCGTGCGTGTACAGCTGCACCACGTCGACGCCGGATCGGTTGCCGACGTTCTCGACCACGACGCGCGCCGTGAACCCGCCCGCCGTGCTCGCGTCCGCATCCACCTCGAGGTCGCGGTGCGCGAACCTCGTATAGGAGAGGCCGAAGCCGAACGGCCGCACCGGGGTGCTGTCCGCGCTCGTGATCTCGTTCGCCGCGCCCAGCAGCGGATGCAGGTAGCTGTACGGCTGCGCTCCCGCCGACCGCGGGAGGGAGACGGGCAGCCGCCCCGACGGTACCGAATCCCCGGCGAGAAGGGAGGCCAAGGCAGTGGCACCCTCCTCGCCGGGGAAGAATGACTGCAGCACCGCCGCCGGCGCGGTCTCGCCCTCGAGCGCCCAGTCGATCGCGTAGGGGCGGCCCGACAGCACGACCAGGACGACGGGCGTGCCGGTGGCGACGATGCGCTCGACCAGCTCGCGCTGCACGCCGGGCAGCTCGAGCGACTCCACGTCGTTGCCCTCGCCGACCGTTCCCCGGCCGAAGAGCCCGGCGCGGTCGCCCACCGCGACGATCGCCACCTCGGCGCCGCGGGCGGCATCGATCGCGGCCGTGAAGCCGGAGCGGTCGTCGCCCTCGACGGCGCATCCTTCGGCGACGTCGAACGATGCGCCGGGGTAGCGCGCCGTCAGGGCCTCCCGCAGCGACGGGATCTCGAATCCCATCGGAACGCCGGGATGGTGCGCCAGTACGTGGTTGACGAACGAGTAGCAGCCCATCAGTGCCGAGGCCGCATCCGCGTTCGGTCCGATCAGCGCGATGCGCGTGGGCTCGGCGAGCGGCAGGACGCCGTCGTTGGAGAGCAGCACGATCGACTCGTCGGCCAGGCGGCGGGCGAGCTCGCGGTGGCGAGGGGTGTCGAGATCGACGGATGCGGGTGCCGGTTCCTCGAAGGTGGCATCCAGCAGGCCGAGCTCCTCCTTCTGGGTGAGCACACGCAGCACCGCGCGGTCGACGTCGGCGATGGGCACCACTCCCTCGCGGACGCGCTGGGCGAGAGGCTCCGCGTACGCGTCGCCGGTGGGAAGCTCCACATCGATGCCCGCCGCGAGCGCGAGCGCCGCCGCCTCGCCGCGGTCCGCCGCGATCTTGTGCATCGTCTCGAGGAACGCCACGGAGAAGTAGTCCGAGACGACGACGCCGTCGAAGCCCCACTCCTCGCGAAGCAGCCCCGTCAGCATTTCGCCGGATGCGGCGACCGGGACGCCGTCGATGTCGGCGTAGGAGTTCATGACGCTGCGCGCGCCGCCGTCGCGGACGGCCATCTCGAACGGCGGCAGGAACACGTCTTGCAGCTCGCGCCGGCCGGCGTGCACGGGAGCATGATTGCGGCCCGCCTGCGAGGCGGAGTAGGCCGCGAAGTGCTTGAGGGTCGCGTGCACGCCCGCATCCTGCAGACCCCGCACATATGCCGTGCCGACGGTTCCCACGAGGTACGGGTCCTCGCCGATGCACTCGTCGACGCGTCCCCAGCGCGGGTCGCGGATGACGTCGAGCACGGGCGCGAGGCCCTGGTGGATGCCCAGTTCGCGCATCGACTCGCCGATCACCTCACCGACTTCGGCCACCAGCTCGGGATCGAACGCCGCGCCCCAGGCGAGGGGGGTCGGGAACGTCGCCGCCTGCCACGCGGCCAGGCCCGTGAGGCACTCCTCGTGCACGATCGCGGGGATGCCCAGCCGCGTCTGTTCCCGCAGCCGGCGCTGCTCCGACCACAGCCACTGGGCGCGCTCGACCGGGTCGACCGGGCGCGTGCCGTAGACGCGGGTCAGGTGGCCGATGCCGTGTACCGACGCATCCGCGTAGCGCGTGGAGCCGGCCATCTCGCCGGCCATCGGCGCCACGACTTCGTCGCCCTGGTCGATCCAGAATCCGACGAGCTGAGCGAGCTTCTCCTCGAGGGTCATCTGCCCCAGCAGATCGACGACGCGGGAGCTGGGGGCCGCGGCGGACACGGCCGCATCCTGTTCGAGCGACATCAGCCCTTCACCGCCCCGGTCAGACCGCCGACGATGCGGCGCTCGAAGAGGCTGAAGAACACGAGGGCGGGGATCATCGACAGCGAGGTGAACGCGAGCACCTTGGCCGTGTCGACCGAGTACTGCGACGCGAACGCCTGCGTGCCCAGCGGCAGCGTGAAGGACGCCTCGTTGTTGAGGATGAACAGCGGGAGCATGTAGGAGTTCCAACTCTGGACGAAGACGAGGATGCCGACGGTGATGATGCCGGGCACCGCGAGCGGGACCACCATGCGCCAGAAGAAGCCGAGGCGCGAGCATCCGTCGATGGATGCGGCTTCCTGGAGCTCATGGGGGATCGCTGCGAGGAAGGGGACGAGGATGATGATCGTCATCGGCAGGCCGAAGGCGATCTGCGGCACGATGACGCCCGCCAGGGAGTTCATGAGGCCGAGGTCGCGCACGAGGATGTACAGCGGTGTGATCGCGACGGTCATCGGGAACATGAGTCCGGCGGTGAACAGCGCGTAGAACGCACCGCGTCCGCGGAAGTTGTACCGCGCCAGAGCGAAGGCGGCCATGAGCCCGAGGACGACCACGAACAGCGTCGTGGCCACGGCGGCGATGAGCGAGTTGCCCACCTGTCGCCAGAAGACACCGCTGGCCAGGACGTTGACGTAGTTCTCCCAGTTCCACGTGGTCGGAAGGCCGGACGGGTCGAGGGTGATCTCGGAGTTCGTGCGAAACCCGCCGAAGATGACGTATGCGACGGGCGCCAGCATCAGGGCGACGAGCACGAGGGCGACGAAGTAGACGGCGAGGTTGGACGACTTCCGCTGGCCGGGAAGGCCGCTGGAGTGTCGGCGGGTCGGCGTGCGCCGGCCCGGGGTGACGACGGCGGCGGTGGCGGTCATCGGGCACCTCCCGTGATGGCGCCGGCGGTGTCGCGGCGCAGGACGAAGCGCTGGTAGAGCAGTGCGACCGCCAGCGAGATGAGGAACATGACGACCGCGACCGCGCTGCCGTAGCCGTAGCTGCCGGCGTTGCGCCCGTTGGCGACCATGTAGGTGGCCATGGTGGAGGTGCCCGCCGTCGAGGCGACGTACTGACCCCACACGATCCACACGAGATCGAACAGCTGGAGCGATCCGATCACCGAGAGGAAGGCCCAGATGCGGATCGTCGGTCCCATGAGCGGCAGCACGATGTGGCGCTGGATCTGCCAGTACGACGCGCCGTCGATCGCGGCCGCCTCCGACAGCTCCTCCGGGATGCCCTGGAGGCCTGCGAGGAAGAGGATGACGGCGAAGCCGACGTACTTCCACGTGATGATGACCATGAGCGTCCAGATCGCGAGCGAGGGATTCGAGATCCAGTCGTTCGCGAGAGCGCCGAGGCCGATCTTCTCGAGCAGCCCGTTCAGTGCGCCGTTCGACTGCAGAAGCAGTCCCCAGCCGAGGCCGACGACGACCTCGGAGATGACGTACGGCACGAAGATGAGCACGCGGATGAGGGACTGGAACCGCATCTTGCGGTTCAGCAGCAGTGCGAGCCCGAGAGCGAGCGGTCCCTGCATCACGAGCGACATCACGACGATGAAGCCGTTGTGGCCCAGGGCCTCGTGGAAGGCCGGGTCGGTGAGGATCGTGACGTAGTTGCGGATGCCGACGAAGTCGGTGGGGGCGCCGTAGCCCGACCAGCTGAAGAAGCCGTAGAACGCCGCCATCGCGACCGGGAAGATCACGAACGAGACGAAGACGATCAGGGCGGGGCCGAGCAGCAGGAGCAGCTCGGCGCGCAGGCGCCACCTGCCCCCGCGTCGGCGGGGCCGGGTGGGCGATGCCGCGGATGCGGCACCGCCCACCGGCGGAAGGCTGTCCGCCGCGTCAGCGACGGTACTCGCGTGTTCGCGAACGGAAGCCATCGTCATCGACCTCTCAGGACTTCGCGGCCGCGGCGTTGACGGCATCGACGATGCCCTGCGGCGTGCCCTTGCCGGCGAACAGGTCGACGACGGCGACGTTGAGCGCGTTGCCCACGTTCTGGCCGTACAGGGTGTCGAGCCACACGACCACGTAGGGCGCGTCGTTGTAGCTCTTGAGGACGTCGACCAGAGCGGGGTCGGTCACGACGCTCTGCGCTTCGGTGGATGCCGGAAGGGTCTGGAACGCCTTCGCGTAGCCTTCCTGGTTCTCCTTCTCGGCGATGAAGTTCAGGAAGTCGACGCACTGCTTGGGCGCGTTGACCCAGCAGCTGAAGCCGTCGACGCCGCCCATCATGGCGCCTGCCTCGCCCTTACCGCCCGAGACCTCGGGGAAGGGGAACCACTTGAGGTCGGCGAGAGGCTCCTCGTTCGGCGTCAGCGAGGCGATCACACCCGGGTCCCAGGCGCCCATGAGCTCCATCGCGGCCTGGTGGTTGGCCAGCAGGCCGGCCGACGAGCCGGCGCCCTGCTGCGCGGTCGTGGTGAGGAAGCCCTCGTTGAAGGGGTTGGTCTTGATGAAGGCCTCGAGGTTCTCGCCCGCTTCCAGCCAGCACGGGTCGTCGAAGGACCGGTCGGAGGCCGCCTTGTCGAGGGCGTCCTTCGAGCAGGCGCGGAGGGCGAAGTTGTAATACCAGTGCGCGGCGGGCCATGCGTCCTTCGCGCCGACGGCGATCGGGTCGACGCCCGCCGCGCGGAGCTTCTCGTCGGCCGCCTCGAGCTCGTCGATCGTGGTGGGGGTCTCGGTGACGCCGGCCTGGGTGAACAGATCGGACGCGTAGTAGATGCCGGAGGGCAGGACGGCGGTCGGAACGCCGTAGTTCTTGCCGTCGATCGCGAAGGCGGAGAGCGAGCCGCCCATCGCGTCCTTCGTCGCCTGCGTCAGGCCGTCGGTGAGGTCCATGGCCTGACCCGCCTTGACCACATCGGCGAGCTTGCCGCCGCCGCGCGCCATGAAGATGTCGGGGGCGTCGCCCGAGTTGAGGGCGGTCTGGAGCTTGCCGTCCATCTCCTCGTTCTGGATCGACTGGATCTCGATCTTCACGCCGGGGTTGGCCTTCTCGAAGGCGGCGGCCGTGTCGACCCAGTACTGCTTGCCGTCACCCGTGGTCGAGTTGTGCCAGAAGGTCAGCGTGACATCGCCGCCGTTCTCGCCGGAGTCGCCGCCGCCGCTACACCCGGCGAGCGCCAGGGCGCTCATGGCCAGCGCAGCAGCACCGACCAGCAACTTCTTGGTTCTCATGTGATCCACCTTTTCTCTTCATCGAGTCGCACCCCGAGGTGCTGCTGTGGGCACGAGCATCCGTGGCGTCGCTGCCTCGACGTGGCGTCGTGCGGGGGCTCGAAGGGTTCGAGCGGTGTCAGTGTGGCAACCACCCGAAAGGGTGTCAAACGTTTTCGAAAACCTTTTCCGGTGGTCTACGCTGAGGCGTCATGGTCCGAAGGGTCACGATTCACGACGTCGCCGCCGCCGCCGGTGTGTCCGTCGCGACCGTCTCGAAAGCCGTCAACGGCCGGTACGGCGTGGCGGAGGAGACGGTGGCGCGCGTGCTGTCGGCGGTCGATGAGCTGGGGTACGAGTCCAGCCTCGTCGCCTCGAGCATGCGCTCACGGCGCACGGGCGTGATCGGCGTTCTCGTCGCCGATTTCGAGCCCTTCTCCGCGGAGGTGCTCAAGGGCGTCGGAACCGCGCTGGCCGATTCCGGTCACGATGTGCTGGCCTACAGCGGTTCGCACCAGGAGGGGACGGGATGGGAGCGCCGCTCCCTGAGCCGGCTCAGCGGAACGCTCATCGACGGGGCGATCATGGTGACCCCCACGATCGTGAACGTCGCATCGGACGTGCCGATCGTCGCCGTCGACCCGCACACCGGCCGCGCCGATCTCCCGACCGTCGAGTCCGACAGCTTCACCGGCGCGCAGCAGGCGGTTCGCCATCTCGTCGAACTCGGGCACCGCCGCATCGGCTTCATCGCCGGCCGCCCGGACCTGCGCTCGTCCGCCGCGCGAGACGCGGGCTACCGGGTCGCGCTCTCCGAGGCCGGCATCCCGTTCGATGCGAACCTCGTCGGCGTCGGCCGGTACCACGGTGACATCGCCCGCGAGGCAGCCGTGCAGATGCTCTCGTCGCCGCACCGCCCCACGGCGATCTTCGCCGCCAACGACCTCTCCGCGCTCTCGATCATCGACGTCGCGCACGAGCTGGGGCTCTCGGTGCCGGAGGACCTGTCGGTCATCGGGTTCGATGACGTCCCCGAGGCCGCCCGCGCAGCGCTGCCCCTCTCGACCGTCCGCCAGCCCATGCAACGCCTCGGCGCCGCCGCCGCGACCATGGTCCTCGCCCTCATGAACGGCGAAGAACTGGATGCGACGCACGTCCGGCTCGCGACCCGGCTCGTCCCGCGCGCCACCACCGCCCCGCCGCGCGTGGAGCGCTGAGACCACCGCCCGCACCGGGCGGCACCCGACCATCACGCGAAGGAGCATCCATGGGTCGTTACCGCAATCCCATCCTGCCGGGCTGTCATCCGGACCCCAGCATCTGCCGCTTCGGCGACCGCTACGTCCTCGTGACTTCGAGCTTCGAGTACCTGCCGGGACTCCCCGTCCACGTCTCCGACGATCTCGTGAACTGGACGCTCGCGGGGCACGCGCTACACCGCCCGGGGCAGATCGACCTGTCCGGGCTGACCTCGTCCTCCGGCACGTATGCGCCGACGGTGCGCGAGGTGAACGGTCGGCTCGTCGTGGTCTGCACCGTCGTCGGACCCGAGGAGGGCGAGTGGGCCGGGCGCACCGGCCACTTCCTGGTGACGGCGAGTGCTCCCGAGGGTCCCTGGTCCGACCCCGTGTGGATCGACGGCGTGGGCGGATTCGACCCCTCGATCACGGTCGACGGCGATCGCGTCTGGCTCTGCGGCACGCGGGAGGCGGTGGAGGGGTACTGGCCCGGCCGCACCGAGGTGTGGGTGGCGGAGCTCGACATCGCCACGGGCGCGCTCGGCAGCGAGCCGGTCGTGATCTGGACGGGAGCCGCCGTGGGGGCGGTCTGGGCCGAGGGTCCGCATCTTCTGCCGCATCCGGATGGCGGATGGATGCTGCTGGTCGCCGAGGGCGGGACCGACCTCGAGCACGCGGTGTGCGTCGCCTACGCCGATCGCATCGACGGTCCGTACACGCCGGATGCGGGAAACCCGCGTCTCTCGCACCGTGATCTCGGGCCCGTGGCGCCGATCGTCGCCGTGGGCCACGCCGATCTGGTGGAGGACGGCGACGGCCGCAGCTGGGCGACGGTGCTGGCGCTGCATCCGGTGGACGGGCGCCGCGGAATCCTCGGGCGCCGGACCTCCCTCGTGCCGGTCGCCTGGGCCGACGGCCGTCCGCTGTTCGCGCCGGGTGTCGGGCGGGTCGAGGCTGTGGTGACGGCGGAGGGCGTGCCGGACCAGCGCCCCTGGCCGACCCGCATCGAGGAGCACTTCGCCGGCGAGCTGCTCGACCTCGAATGGAACGGCGCCGGGCGCCTGCCGGAGGAGTTTGCGAGCTGGGGTGCCGACGGCCTGCTGCTTCCCGGTGGTGCCGAGCCGTCGAGCACGGCGGGTGTCTCGTTCCTCGGTCGGCGTCTGCCCGACGAGAACAGCGACGTGTCGCTGCGCGTACGGATCGCTGCGCAAGACGACGCGTTCCGCGCGGGCATCCTGCTGCGGGTCTCCGATGCTCAGCAGCTGGAGCTGTCGGTGACCGGCGCCGGCGAGGCGATCGCGGTGCTCGCCGGAGCCGAGATCGGACGCCTGTCGCTCGGAGGCGACGCCCTCGGTGACGAGCTCGAGCTCACCCTCCGCATCCGGGATCTCACAGCGCGGGTCTTCGTGGGCGAGGAAGAGCTGGCCTCCTGCGAGCTCGACGTGCTGGCTCCCAGGCCGCCGCGTGGGTTCATCGGTGCCTGGGTGGGACCGGTGGCGGTCGGATCGGGTCAGGCGCGCATCACGCGTTTCACGCTCAGCGCGGGCTGAACTCCGAAGGGTCGGCGAGGAGGTCGGCGAAGGCGAGTTCGCCGGCCCCGATGAGCAGGCGGTCCTCCGCGAGCGACGCGAGGCGCAGCTGGAGGGGCTCGGCGCACGCGGGCATCGCCTGGGCGCGCACTGCGTCTCCGAGTGCGCCCAGGTCGCTCGCGCACAGCGCCGCGAGGAACCCGCCGAGCACGACGACGCTCGGGTTGAGGACGTTCACCGCGTTCGCCAGCGCCGTCGCGAGGATGCGCTGCTGTCGCTCGATCTCGGCGCGGGCGTCTCCGGCTGCGGCGGCGACCGCATCCGTGAGCTGCGCGTCGTCGGCATCCGTCAACCCGAGGGCGGCCAGCAGGAGCGAGCGGTTGACCTCGTCCTCCAGCACGCCGCCGGGTACCCGGCGATCGGCCGCGTCCTCGATCCCCGGCCGGTTCTGCCCGAACTCGCCCGCGTACCCGCCGGTGCCGGCCAGCGGTTGGCCCGCGACGATGACGCCACCGCCGATACCGCTCGCGCCGCCGTTGAGGTAGACGACGTCGGCCGTGCCGCGCGCGGCGCCGAAGAGGTGCTCGGCGAGCACGCCGAGGCTCGCGTCGTTGCCGATGGCGGTGGGAAGTCCCGTCGCGTCGCGGATGAGCTCGGCCAGGGGGACATCCCGCCACCCGAGGTGAGGGGCGTCGCGCACGAGACCGTCGCCGGTGCGGACGAGGCCGGGGACGGCGAGTCCGACGCCCACGATGCGGTGATCGGCGAGCTCCGCGCGCCGCCAACGGTCGATGTGCTCGGCGACGAGCGTCGCCGTTTGGGTGGGCGTGGGGGACTCCGGCATCGTGACGCGAGCGCGGACGGGGATCGAGAGGTCGAGCCCGACGGCGGCGAGGGTGACCGCGTCGACTTCCGGGTTGACCGCGATCGCGACCGTGCGGGACTGCGGGGCCACCATCGGGGAGGGGCGCCCCGCCCGCCTGGCGGGGTCGGGCGCTTTCTCTGCGACGAGCTGCTGCGCCGCCAGCTCGGCGACGAGGGCCGCGACCGTCGAGCGGTTGAGTCCCGTCGCCTCGGTGAGGGCGGCGCGCGAGAGGGCGCCCTCGCGGTGCACGAGTTGAAGGATGCGGGAGAGGTTGCGCTGCCGCATGCCGATGGCGTCCATGGCTCCAGTGTAGTAAGTTGCGAGTAACAACATATCCGCCTCGCATCGCGAAGGAGCGTCATGCCCGCCCCCACTCCCGCCGACAAGTTCTCGTTCGGCCTCTGGACCATCGGATACAACGGCACCGACCCGTTCGGCGGGCCCACCCGTCCCCCTCTCGACGTGGTCCACGCCGTCGAGAAGCTCGCCGAGCTCGGCGCCTACGGCCTCACCTTCCACGACGACGACCTCTTCGCGTTCGGGTCCACCGATGCCGAGCGCCAGAAGCAGATCGATCGCCTCAAGGGCGCACTCGCCGACACCGGCCTGATCATCCCGATGGTCACCACGAATCTCTTCTCGGCCCCCGTCTTCAAGGACGGCGGCTTCACGGCCAACGACCGCGACGTGCGCCGCTACGCGCTGCGCAAGGTGTTCCGCCAGCTCGACCTGGGTGCCGAGCTCGGCGCGAAGACGTTCGTCATGTGGGGCGGCCGTGAGGGCGCCGAGTACGACAGCGCGAAGGACATCCGTGCCGCCCTCGAGCGCTACCGCGAGGCCGTCAACCTGCTGGGCGACTACGTCACCGACAAGGGCTACGACATCAAGTTCGCCATCGAGCCGAAGCCCAACGAGCCCCGCGGCGACATCCTGCTGCCGACGCTCGGCCACGCGATCGCCTTCATCGACTCGCTCGAGCGTCCCGAGCTCGTGGGCCTCAACCCCGAGGTCGGGCACGAGCAGATGGCGGGCCTGAACTTCGCCGCCGGCATCGCGCAGGCGCTGTATCACGGCAAGCTCTTCCACATCGACCTCAACGGCCAGCGCGGCATCAAGTACGACCAGGACCTCGTGTTCGGACACGGCGACCTGCACAACGCGTTCGCGCTCGTCGACCTGCTCGAAAACGGCGGCCCCGGCGGTGTTCCCGCGTACGACGGCCCCCGCCACTTCGACTACAAGCCCAGCCGCACCGAGGACGAGAAGGGCGTGTGGGAGTCGGCCGCGGCCAACATGCGCACCTACCTGCTCCTGAAGGAGCGCGCCGCGGCCTTCCGCGCCGACCCTGAGGTGCAGGAGGCGCTCGCCGCCGCCAAGGTCCCCGAGCTGTCGGTGCCGACCCTGGGCGACGGCGAGACGTACGAGCAGTTCCTCGCCGACCGCTCGGCCTACGAGGACTTCGACACCGACGCGTACCTGGGCGGCAAGGGCGGCGGCTTCGTGCGCCTGCAGCAGCTGGCTACCGAGCACCTGCTGGGCGCCCGCGGCTGACGCACCCGCATCCGGCCCCGGGCCCGCATCCGGACCGCCGCGGTCCGGCCCGCCGCGCGCATCCGGTCCGGGTGGGGCGCCCCATGTCCCACTTGCCGCATTCCGTGTCCCACTTTCCGCAGGATTCGACCCCGAAAACTGCGGAAAGTGGGACATGGGTGCGCGGGGCGGATGCGGGAGGCGCCCTCTGAACAAGCAGACGTCCTGACAAGAAGGAGCAGCGATGACGCTGGTGTTGGGGGTCGACTCGTCGACCCAGTCGTGCAAGGTCGTCGTGATCGACGCCGAGTCGGGTGCCATCGTGCGCACCGGACGCGCCCCGCATCCGGACGGCACCGAGGTGGACCCGGGGGCCTGGTGGGAGGCGCTGCAGTCGGCCATCGCGGATGCGGACGGACTCGACGACATCGCCGCGTGGTCCATCGGCGGGCAGCAGCACGGAATGGTGGCGCTCGACGCCGACGGCCGGGTCATCCGTCCGGCGCTGCTGTGGAACGACACCCGTTCCGGCGGCGCCGCCGCCCAGTTGACCGCCGAGTTCGGCGCCGAAGCGCTCGCCGAGCGCACGGGTCTCGTTCCGGTCGCCTCCTTCACGATCACGAAGCTGCGGTGGCTGCGCGACAACGAGCCCGACAACGCGGCGCGCGTGGCCGCCGTCGCGCTGCCGCACGACTGGCTGACCTGGCGGCTGCGGGGGTACGGGCCCGCAGGCGAGAGCGCCCTCGGTCCCGTGCTCGACGAGCTCGTCACCGACCGCTCCGACGCTTCCGGCACCGGCTACTGGTCGCCCGAGACCGGCGGCTACGACCGTGAGCTGCTGGTCGCCGCCCTCGGTCACGACGCCCAGCTGCCGCGCGTGCTCGGCCCCGACGAGTGGGTGACGGATGCGGTCGGCCGCCGCGTCGGCCCGGGTGCCGGCGACAACGCGGGTGCCGCCCTCGGTGTCGGCGCGGTCCCGGGGGATGCGATCGTCTCCATCGGCACCTCCGGCACGGTGTTCGCGGTCAGCGCCGAACGCACGATCGACGCCACCGGCACGGTTGCGGGGTTCGCCGACGCATCCGGCAACTTCCTGCCCATCGTCGTGACCCTCAACGCCGCGCGCGTGCTCGACGCCATCGCGCGGCTGCTCGGCGTCGACCACGCCGAGCTCAGCGCACTCGCGCTGACAGCGCAGCCGGGCGCAGGCGGCCTGCGGCTCATCCCGTACTTCGAGGGGGAGCGCACCCCCAACCTGCCGGACGCGACCGCATCCCTGGAGGGCATGACGCTCGCCTCGACGACGCGGGAGAACCTCGCTCGCGCGGCGGTGGAGGGCATGCTGTCCGGGCTCGGGGCGGGTCTCGACGCCCTCCGCGCGCTGGGTGTGCCGCTCGAGCGGGTGCTGCTGATCGGCGGTGCGGCGCAGTCCGAGGCGGTGCGCCGTGTGGCGCCCGAGGTCTTCGGACTGCCGGTGGAGGTTCCGGAGCCCGGCGAGTACGTCGCGCTCGGCGCCGCGCGCCAGGCCGCCCGCATCCTGGACTGAGCGTGAGGGCCGGCCGTGACATGGCCGATCCGGTCGGTCCTCACAGCACCCACCGAGCGGGTGCCCGTACGGTCGGAGACATGAAGGTGCCGCTCGAGCAGCAACAGATCATGATGTCCCCCGCGCAGCTGCGCGAGGTGCGTGACGAGCTCCAGCGGTTCCTGCTCGAGTACCGCTTCGGCATGCAGGAGATCGAGACCAAGATCTCGATCCTGCGCGACGAGTTCCTGCACATGCACGAGTACAACCCGATCGAGCACGTCACCAGCCGCTTGAAGTCGCCCGACAGCCTCGTCGACAAGGTCACGCGCAAGGGCATCCCGTCGGACTTCGCCTCGATCCGCGAGCACATCACCGACATCGCCGGCGTGCGCGTCACCTGCAGCTTCACGACGGATGCGTACCGCCTCTTCGACCTGCTGACGCAGCAGGACGACATCAGCGTGCGCACTGTCAAGGACTACATCGCGACCCCCAAGGAGAACGGCTACAAGAGCCTGCACGCGATCGTCGAGGTGCCCGTGTTCCTCTCGACCGGCCCCGTACGCGTGCCGGTCGAGGTGCAGTTCCGCACGATCGCCATGGATTTCTGGGCGAGTCTCGAACACAAGATCTACTACAAGTACGACCGCCAGGTGCCGATGGGGCTCACCGAGAGCCTGCGCGAGGCGGCCGAGACCGCGGCCGCGCTCGACGAGCGCATGGAGCGGCTGCACCGCGAGGTGCACGGAGAGCGGGGGCAGGCGAGCAGCCCGGCGAACGTCATCCGCGTCTGAGGCCGCAGCGCGGTTAGGCTCGGCGCGTGGACGCCGTGGCCGAACTGCTGGATGCGGCCCGGCGCGAGCTGGGCGCGGTGCCGCGCGAGGCGCTGGGCGCGTGGCGCAGCCGCCGCATCCTCGGCATCCCCACGGCGCCGCGCATCGTGCCGGCAGGCTCCGCATGGCACCTGGGCGTCCTGCTGCTGACTGAGGACGCCGTCCTCGCGACGGGTGAGATCATCCGGGCGCGCGAGGAGGTGCGGCGCGGATTCGCGGCCGAGTCGCAGCGGGAGCGGGCCGCGATCGCCGCGGCAGCCTTCCGTGGCGGATTCGCCGAGGGGCAGAGCGTGCACGTCGGCTGGCAGGCGATCGATCCGGACACGGTGGATGCGGCATCCTCACCGCTGCGCCTGGGCGCCGACGGGCCTCTCGTGCGCTGGAGCGCGGCGGGCGGGTTCATGCCGCTGGGCGCCTACCTCGCCGAGCGCGTGGCTCTTGCCCGCACCCCGCCCGCGGGAGCGTGATCTCGCCCTCGGATCCGGAGTCCTCACGGTGGTCCGCGTCAAGCCCCGCACCCGCCTCATCCTGATGAGCCATGCTCCGGTGGTGACCGACGAATCCACGCCCCCCGCGTCCATTAGGGTGAAAGCCCCTGCATCCGATGCCTCGGGAGGCGACGACGTGCACACCTGGCCCGGATCGGCATATCCCCTGGGGGCGACGTACGACGGGAACGGTACGAACTTCGCCCTCTTCAGCGAAGGGGCCGAGCGGGTCGAGCTGTGCCTGTTCGATGACGACGGCGTCGAGACCCGGCACGACATCATCGAGGTCGACGCGTTCGTCTGGCACGCCTACCTGCCCAACATCGGCCCGGGGCAGCGTTACGGCTACCGCGTGCACGGCCCCTACGACCCCGCATCCGGCAAGCGGTTCAACCCGAACAAGCTGCTGCTGGATCCCTACGCGAAGGCCGTGGACGGTCAGATCGATTGGGACCAGTCGCTCTTCGGCTACGACTTCGGCGACCCGGACTCGCGCAACGACGACGACTCCGCCGCCCACATGATGAAGGGCGTGGTCATCAACCCCTTCTTCGACTGGGGTGGAGACCGCCAGCCGAAGACGCCCTACTCGGAGACCTTCATCTACGAAGCTCACGTGAAGGGGCTCACCCAGCTCCACCCCGGGATTCCCGAGGAGATCCGGGGCACGTACAGCGCGATCGCGCATCCGGTCATCATCGAGCACCTCAAAAAGCTCGGCGTGACCGCGATCGAGCTCATGCCCGTGCACCAGTTCGTCGACGACGACACCCTGCAGCAGAAGGGGCTGTCGAACTACTGGGGCTACAACACCATCGCGTTCCTCGCGCCGCAGAACACGTACTCGTCGACGGGCGAGGTCGGGCAGCAGGTGCAGGAGTTCAAGGGCATGGTGCGGGCGCTGCACGCCGCGGGCATCGAGGTGATCCTCGACGTGGTCTACAACCACACGGCCGAGGGCAACCACCTCGGGCCCACGTTGTCGATGAAGGGCATCGACAACGAGGCCTACTACCGGCTCGAGGCCGACGACAAGCGCTACTACACGGACTACACCGGCACCGGCAACAGCCTCAATGTCGGCAACCCGCACGCGCTGCAGCTCATCATGGACTCGCTGCGCTACTGGGTGCTCGAGATGCACGTCGACGGGTTCCGGTTCGACCTGGCCGCCACCCTCGCGCGCGAGTTCTACGAGGTCGATCGCCTCGCAGCCTTCTTCGAGCTCGTGCAGCAGGATCCGATCGTCAGCCAGGTGAAGCTCATCGCCGAGCCGTGGGATGTGGGACCCGGTGGGTACCAGGTGGGCAACTTCCCGCCCCAGTGGACCGAGTGGAACGGCAAGTACCGCGACACGGTGCGCGACTTCTGGCGCGGCGAGCCCGCCACGCTCGGCGAGTTCGCCTCACGTCTGACCGGGTCCGCGGACCTCTACGAGAACTCCGGGCGGCGGCCCGTCGCATCCGTCAACTTCGTGACCGCCCACGACGGCTTCACCCTCCGTGACCTCGTCTCGTACAACGAGAAGCACAACGAGGCGAACGGCGAGGACGGTAACGACGGTGAGTCCCACAACCGCTCCTACAACTTCGGCGTCGAGGGTCCGACCGACGACGTCGAGGTGCTGACGCTGCGCGCCCGTGCCCAGCGCAACTTCATCGCGACGCTGCTGCTGAGCCAGGGGATCCCCATGCTGCTGCACGGCGACGAGCTGGGTCGCACGCAGGGCGGCAACAACAACGGCTACGCGCAGGACAACGAGATCACGTGGGTCGACTGGGAGAACGTCGACCTGCCTCTGATCGAGTTCACCGCAGCGCTGTCCCGCCTCCGCCGCGATCATCCGACGTTCCGACGCAGCCGCTTCTTCGACGGTCGTCCGGTGCTGCAGGAGGAGGACGCGCCCGTCCCCGACATCGTGTGGCTGCGTCCCGACGGCACGCCCATGCGGCCCGAGGACTGGGATTCCGGCTTCGGCCGTGCCGTGGGCGTGTTCCTCAACGGCAACGGCATCCGCGAACGCGATCGCCGCGGCGAGCAGATCATCGACAGCCACTTCATCGTGCTCTTCAACGCGGGCGACGAGCCCGTCGAGTTCACGCTGCCGAACGTCGACTTCTCGCCCGAGTGGGACGTGCTGGTCGACACGGCCGGCAACCGCGCCGACTCGGAGCCCGTCCGCCCGGGCGACGTGCTTCCGGTCGAGACGAAGTCGCTCATCGTGCTGCGCGAGCACCACGAGAGTGAGGCCGAGCCCGATCACTCCGTCGCCGCATCTCTGACGCAGAACCTCACGGTCCCTGTCGACGAGGTGCCGGGCGCTGCTCCCAAGTCCGAACTCCCGCACTGACCCGGAGGACGCATGCTGCCCGCCTCGACCTACCGCCTGCAGATCCGTCCGAGCTTCGATCTGGATGCGGCTGCCGCTGTCGTGCCCTACCTCGCCGACCTCGGCGTGGGGTGGGTGTACCTGTCGCCGCTGCTGAAGGCGACGACCGGCTCCGATCACGGCTACGACGTCGTCGATCCCTCCCTCGTCGACCCCGCCCGCGGCGGAGGTGAGGCGCTCGATCGGTTCGTGGCCGCCGCCCACGACGCGGGGCTCGGGGTGCTCGTCGACATCGTTCCCAACCACGTGGGCGTCTCGATCCCCCGCGAGAACCCGTGGTGGTGGGACTACCTGCGCCTCGGCGAGGCGTCCGAGCGCGCGGCCGCGTTCGACGTCGACCGCGCGCTCGACGATGGCCGGGTGCGGCTGCCGATCCTGGGCGCTCCGCTCGCGGAGGTGATCGGCGAGATCACGATCGACCTGACACCCGCTCCGGACGCCCCCGACGGACTCCTGCGGTACTACGACCACGAGCTGCCGCTCGCCCCGGGCTCGCTCGACGGGCTCGAGCCCGACGACGTCGCCGCGGTGCTCGACCGGCAGCACTACGAACTGCGCTTCTGGCGCGACGAGGTCGCGCTGCTGAACTACCGCCGGTTCTTCGCCGTGACGACGCTCGCCGCCGTCCGCGTCGAGGACCCGCGCGTCTTCGACGACGCGCACGTCGAGATCCTGCGGTGGGTGCGCGAGGGGCTCGTGGACGGCCTGCGCGTCGACCACCCCGACGGCCTGCGCGACCCGGGCGGATACCTCGCGCGCTTGGCCGAGGTCACGAACGGTCTGCCGGTCTGGGTCGAGAAGATCCTCGAGCACGGCGAGGAGCTGCCCTCGTGGTGGCACACCGTCGGCACGACCGGTTACGACGCCCTCGGCGAGATCGAGCGTGTGCTCGTCGACCCCGCGGGTCGTGCCGGCCTCGACGCGCTGGATGCGCAGCTGCGCATCGAGACGGGTCTCCCCTCGGCGCCGTCGTGGGCCGAGCTCATCCACGGCACGAAGCGTCAGATCGCCGACACGATCCAGGCATCCGAGGTTGCGCGGCTGGTGCGCCTACTGCCGATCCCCGTTCCCGGTGCCCGAGAGGCGCTGGCCGAACTCCTCGCACTGTTCCCGACCTACCGCAGCTACCTGCCTGCGGGGCGCGCGTGGCTCGACAACGCGGCGGAGGCCGCATCCGCTGCGCGTCCGGAGCTCGCCGAGGCGATCGCCGCCCTCGTGCCGCTGCTCGCCGACGGCTCGAGAGAGCTCGCGCAGCGCTTCCAGCAGACGACCGGACCGGTCATGGCCAAGGGCGTCGAGGACACCGCGTTCTATCGCTTCACCCGTCTCGGGTCGCTGACCGAGGTCGGGGGAGACCCCTCCGAGTTCTCGCTCGATGTCGCCGGGTTCCACGAGGCGTTCGCGCGGCGGCAGGCATCGTGGCCGCACTCTCTCACCACGCTGTCGACGCACGACACGAAGCGGGGCGAGGATGTGCGGGCGCGCCTCGACGTGCTCGCGGAGATCCCCGAGCGGTGGGCGGAGACGCTCGACGCGCTGCGCGAGATCGCGACGACCGGTCACGGCCCGTTCGACGCGCTGCTGTGGCAGGCCATCGTCGGTGCCTGGCCCGCGAGCGCCGAGCGGCTCCACGCCTACGCCGAGAAGGCCGCGCGCGAGGCCGGCGACGCGACCAGCTGGCTCGACGTGAACGAGGACTTCGAGCGGCGGATACATGCCGTCGTCGATGCCGCCTTCGGCGAGGCGCGCCCGCTCGTCGAGTCGTTCGTCGCAGAGATCGCTGCGGCCGGGTACTCGAACGGCCTGTCCGCCAAGATCCTCCAGCTCACCGGACCCGGCATCCCCGACGTGTACCAGGGGTCCGAGCTGTGGGAGCAGTCGCTCGTCGACCCGGACAACCGTCGCCACGTCGACTTCGCGGCCCGCGCCGCCACGCTCGCACGACTGGATGAGGGACTCGTGCCGCCCGTGGACGACACCGCGGCCGCCAAGCTCTTGCTGGTATCCCGCGCCCTGCGCCTGCGCCGCGATCGACCCCACCTGTTCACCCGCTACACGCCGGTGACCGTGACCGGTGCGGCCGCCGAGCACGCGGTCGCCTTCGACCGCGGCGGTGCGATCGCGGTCGCGACCCGGCTGCCGATGGGCCTCGCGGCTCACGGCGGATGGGGCGACGCGACCCTCCTGCATCCCGCCGGCGCCGTGCAGGACGAGCTGACCGGCCGGATCTTCGACACCGAGCAGATCCCGCTCGCCGAGCTGCTGGCGACCTACCCGGTCGCGCTGCTCGCGCCGGTCGCGCTCGCGGCACCGCGCGGATGACGATCGACCCACGAGACGAGGACGAGACGATGATCGAGCTCTGGGCGCCCAAGGCGCGGCGGGTACGGATGCGCTCGGGTGCCGACCTGACACGCGAGAGGGAGCTGACGGCCGAAGCCGACGGATGGTGGCGTGCACCGGTGGATCTCACCGACGGCGAGCGCTACGGGTTCGTGCTCGACGACGGCGAACTGCGCCCCGACCCGCGCTCGCGCCGCCAGCCCGAGGGCGTGCACGCGGCATCCGCGTGGGTCGATACCGCTGCATTCGCGTGGACGGATGACGCATGGACCGGTCGCCAGCTGGCGGGGGGTCTGATCTACGAGCTGCACCTCGGCACGTTCACGCCCGAGGGCACGCTGGATGCGGCGATCGAACGTCTTCCCCACCTCGTCGAGCTGGGAGTCAGCCACATCGAGCTGCTGCCGGTGAACGGCTTCAACGGCGTCTGGAACTGGGGATACGACGGGGTCGCCTGGTACACGGTGCACGAGGCCTACGGCGGACCCGCGGGATACGCGCGCTTCGTCGACGCGGCCCACGCCGCGGGTCTCGCCGTCGTGCAGGATGTGGTCTACAACCACCTCGGCCCGTCCGGCAACTACCTCCCCGAGTTCGGCCCGTACCTGCGGGAGGGCACCCGAAACACGTGGGGCGACTCCGTCAACCTCGACGAGCCGGCTGTGCGCGCCTTCATCGTCGAGAACGCGCTGATGTGGCTCCGTGACTACCACGTCGATGCGCTGCGACTGGATGCGGTTCACGCGCTGCACGACGAACGGCCCGTCCACATCCTGCGCGAGATGGCGGAGGCCGTCGACGCACTGTCGGCGCACGTCGGCCGCCCGTTGACACTCATCGCCGAGAGCGACATGAACGACCCGACGCTGATCCTGCCGCGCGAGGCCGGCGGCTACGGGCTCGCCGCGCAGTGGAGCGACGACTGGCATCACGCCGTGCATGTCGCGCTCACCGGCGAGACGAGCGGCTACTACGCGGACTTCGCCGCATCCGATGCGCTCGAGAAGGTGTGGACCCGCGGGTTCTTCCACGACGGGACGTACTCGTCGTTCCGCGAGCGTCACCACGGACATCCGATCCCCGCGGAGGTTCCGACCTGGCGTCTCGTGACCTTCGCCCAGGACCACGACCAGGTCGGCAATCGCGCGGCGGGCGACCGGCTGAGCGCGACGCTGTCGCCCGACCGGCTCGCGGTCGCCGCCGTGCTGACGCTGACCGCGCCGGGCACACCCATGCTCTTCATGGGCGAGGAGTGGGGCGCATCGACACCGTGGCCGTTCTTCACCTCGCATCCGGAGGAGTGGCTCGGTGAGGCGGTGCGGAAGGGCCGGGCGGAGGAGTTCGCGAAGACGGACTGGGACGATTCGGTCGTGCCCGACCCGCAGGATCCGGCGACGTTCCAGAGCGCCAAGCTCGCGTGGGACGAGGCCGAGTCGGGTGACCACGCGCGCATCCTCGCGCTCTACCGCGACCTGGCGCGGCTGCGGCGCGAGCGGCCCGAGCTCACCGACCCCGCGTCGGCGCACCTGTCGGCGGCGATCGAGCGACCGGATGCGGCGCCGTCTGCCAGGCGGTTCGTGCTGGGGCGCGGGGCGCTGCGGATCATCGTGAACCTCGCGGCCGATCCCTGGGACGTGCCGCTCGCCGCGGCGGAGAGCGTGCTGCTGGCCACCGTGCCGGTCTCGCCCGCCGCCGGCACGGTCTCCGTCCCGGCCGACGCCGCCGTGGTGCTCGGCCCGCTGCATCCCTGAGCGCGCTGCACCCCGCCGAATGAGCATTCGTTCGCCGAGTGAGCATGCAATGGGGTGCTCACTCGGCGAATGGATGCTCGCTCGGCGAACCGGTCGGGCTCAGCTGCCGTTGCGCACGTCCGCGAGCTGTGCGCGAACCAGCGAGATGTCCCGGAAGCGAGCGGTTGCCGCCGGCCCCATGGGTGCCTGCGACATGAAGCCGATCCGGGGGCGCGTCGACGCGTTCAGCCGGAACTGGCGAACGAAGTGCCAGACGGCGCCGTCCGTCGAGTAGTGGAAGGCGTACGCGCCGCCGGCGAGGCTCGAGACCCGGAGCCAGACCGACCCCTCAAGGATGATGGGGCCGTTCGCGTCGTCGGAGAAGCGATCCGTCACGACGCTGACGACCATCTCCTCACCCTGGGGCGAGTACTCGAAGCAGAGCTTCGCCCAGCAGTCCTCGTCCACCCATAGGGTGAGCACGGCGGCGTCGAACGTCGTGCGCGGGGCATCCACCGACACCCGGGCGGACAGCTGGAACGGCTCGTCGATGTCGAAGGCGAGGCTTGCGGAGGTGTGCGACGGCGGCGCGCCGGTCGCGTCGTTCGTCCAGTCGACCTCCGCCTCGGAGGTGAGCACCAGCACATCGCCCTCCCGGTGGTGCTGACCCTCGCTGTGGGTCCAGGTCAGGGGCGGCAGCCCCGGCAACTCAACCGTCATGGTGGAGATCCCCCTTCATCGCGAACCCCTCCGAATCTACAAGCGCGCCGCGCCGTACCCCGACCGGGAGCACCGTGGCAGATGTAACGCGGGGGAAACGCGGGCCGTCTAGCCTGGCGGCAGCGTTCATGTAAACACGCGCCGCGGCCCTCGCAGCCGCGGTGGGAAACCGTGAAGTGGCTGCCTCGATACCCATCGATCGCCCTTCCGAGGGCGATCCCCACCCAGGAGTCGCCATGACCTTCCACGTCCCCCTCGTCGACATCACCGCGTACGTCGCAGACGGCAGCCCCGAAGCGAAAGCCGCCGTCGCGCGCGCGATCGATGAGGCCTGCCGCACCGTCGGCTTCATCCAGATCACCGGACACGGCATCCCGGATGCAGTCACCGCCGGCCTGACCGATGCGATGGACCGCTTCTTCGCCCTCGATCTGGAGCAGAAGAAGACCTATCGCACGCCCCCGCAGATCAACCGCGGCTACAGCCCGCCCAAGTCCGAGTCGCTCAGCCTTTCGCTGGGCGTCGAGTCGGCGAACCGGATGAACGACTTCTTCGAGGCGTTCAACGTCGGTGCCGCGCAGGCGGACTATCCCGCATCCGCGGACCTTCCGCAGCCGGAGTACGCCGACAACATCTGGCCCGACGTCGACGGGTTCGAGGCGCAGGTGCGGGCCTACTTCGCCGAGGCTGCGCGTGTGGCACGCACGATGACGCGCATCTTCGCGGATGCGCTCGGCCTGGAACCCGACTTCTTCGACCGGCGCACCGGGCACTCCCTCGACGTCATGCGGATGAACAACTACGCGCTGCCGCCCGGGACGGACGTCACGCTCGACGGTGACCTGGTCGGCATGGGCGAGCACACTGACTACGGCATCGTGACGATCCTCTGGGCCGACCAGGTGAAGGGACTTCAGGTGCTCGGCGCCGACGGCTCGTGGAACGACGTCGCTCCCGCTGACGGCGCGCTTCTCATCAACCTCGGCGACGTGACCGCGCGGTGGACGAACGAGCGGTGGATGTCGACCCTGCACCGGGTGAAGCCGCCCGTGATCGACGGGACGATCGAGCGACGCCGATCGGCCGCGTTCTTCCACGACGGCGACGTCGACGCGCTGATCGAGACGCTGCCGTCCTGCATCGACGCGGAGCACCCCGACCTGTACGAACCCATCACCGTGGGCGACCACATCCGTGCGAAGCTCGCGGGCTCGCGCGAAGGGAAGGCGAACGAGAAGGCGGAGCGGGAGTCGCAGCGGGTGCTCTCGAGCTACCGCTGAGCTCTGCGCGTCGATCCAGCCGCCGAAGGAGTATCCGTTCGTCGAGCGAGTATGCGATGGAGTGCTCACTCGGCGAACGGGTGCTCGCTCGACGACGCAGGCCCCGGCGGACGCTGTCAACCCCTGGTGCAAGATAGCTAGATTATCTAGCGTTGTGGGATGAACGTCGCCACCTCGCGCTCATCGGACATCACGCGCCAGATCGTCGTCCTGGCCGCGACCGGATTCATGCTGGTCGCGGCCATGGTCGGCACAGGCCTGTTCGGCGGCACGGCCGTGCAGGATCTGCAGGACGGTGCCCTCGACGCCGACGCGAGCTACCTCGCCCCCGCGAGACAGGCCTTCTCGATCTGGTCGGCGGTCTACCTGGGCCTCATCGCCTACGCCATCTGGCAGGCACTGCCGGGTCAGCGGGGGAGTGAACGGCAGCGACGCCTGGGCTGGTTGATCGCTCTGACCGAGGTGCTCAACGGACTGTGGCTCGTGTCAGCGCAGTTCACCACGCTGCCGCTGACCGTGCTCGTCATCGTGCTGCTTCTCGTCGCCCTCGCGATCACCTGGCGTCGAGCCATCACGCAGCCGCGCGAGGGCGCCGTCTCTGCCGTGCTGATCGACGGTGTCACGGGACTGCACCTCGGATGGGTGACCCTCGCGACGGTGGCGAACACCGCCGCGTGGCTCACCCGCCTCCTCCCCGCCGGCGCCGAAGAGGCGGCCGATGTCTGGGGCGTCGTCGTGCTGATCGCCGTGGCGGCGATCGGATGCGGCATCGCCTGGTTCGGCCGCGTCGCCCCCTCGCTCGCTCTCTGCTGGGGACTGTCCTGGCTCGCCGTGGGTCGCCTGACCGATCAGCCGCACAGCGCGGCGATCGGCACGGCCGCCGTCTGCGCCGCCGCTCTCATCGCCCTCGTCACCGTCGTGCGTGTCGTGCGGCGACTGCGCCGGGGCTGACGGCCGGCTCAGAGGCGCGCGAAGGCGTGCAGGATGCGCGCGGGCTCGGTGACGGGCGATGCCAGCACCCGCGCCGCGACCGCGTCGAACTCGCTCGGATCGAAGTACCCGCCGTCGCGATAGATCCGCATGCGGGCCGTGAAGTCGGTCGGTGTGAGCTCGGGGTGGAACTGCGTCGTGTACAGGCTCTCGCCGACGCGGTAGGCCTGCACGGGGCAGTCCTCGTTCGTGGCGAGCAGCACGGCATCCGGCGGCAGGATGTCGGTGCCCTCCTTGTGCGCCGTGAACGCGTCGAATCGCTCGGGCAGGCCGCCGAACACCGGGTCGTGGTGTCCCGCATCCGTCAGGGTGACGGTCGTCGCTCCCGTGCCCTCGGGATACGTGTCGGCCACGGTGCCCCCGAAGACGCGGGTGACGACCCCGATGCCGTAACAGGTGAACATCGCCCGCGTCGCGCCGGATGCGGCGGCCTCTGCCACCCGGGCGAGGTCGTCCTCCACCCGGATCTGCACCGCGCCCTTGTCGGGCGTCGTCACGTTGAACGGGCTGCCGCCGACGACGAAGCCCGCATAGCGATCGAGCACGTCGGTCGGCAGGCGGTCTGCGATCAGATCCCACGCATGGAGCCCGTCCGCGTCGCGCCCCATCGCGACGCGGAACGACCCCCACTCCGCCTGGGCCGCATCCCTCTGCGGCCGCGCGCAGAGGTACAGCAGCGGGCGGGGATCCATCCTGCGATTCTATGGCGCTGCTGTGGCGGCCTCCACGGTGTCGGCTCAGTCGCGCGACGACTGCGCGGTGCGGCCTCTGAAGATGCCGATGAAGGTGTCGACGAGCGGCGACGCATCCTCGCGCGGCCACGCGAACCCGACGGGCGAGGGTGCTGCGCCCGAGAGCGCCCGGTACTCCACGTCCTTGCGGTGGTGCAGCCGCGCCAGCGACATCGGGACGATCACGATGCCCACACCGGAGGCGACGATCTCGATGGCATCCGCCGTCGTCGACGGTGCCGCGAAGGCGGGCGCGACGGTGCCCGCGACATGCGGGTCTACGACGTCGTCGGCCGGGATGATCAGCACCTCGCCCTCGAGGTCCTCGACGGTGAGCTCCTCACCCGCGGCGAGGTGCGAATCGGCCGAGAAGGCGACGACGACGGTCTCCTCGTAGAGGCGGATGAGGTGCCAGCGCTCGGTGTCGACGGGCGGGCGGACCAACGCTGCATCCACCCGGCCGCTCTGCAACGCCCCCTCCTGCGCGGCGACCTCGAGCGGCACGAGCTCGAGCGGCGTGCGTGGCATCCGCTCCTGCCAGATGTCGATCCACTTACCGGGTGTGGCTCCCGGGATCGCGCCGAGGCGAAACGGCCCCTCGGGGATCGGGGGAGCCGGGGCCGGCTCGGGCTTCTTGGCTGGGGGGCGGGGTGCGCCGCTCTTGGTCGGCCGATGTGCGGCGGTGCTGCGGGCCGACGCCGAGCGTGCGGGCTTCTTTCCGCCCCTCGGTGCCCCTCGACCAGCCATGCCCCCAGGCTATCCCGCCTCCGCTCCGTGGCTCATGGTGTGGTCGCGAGGGGCGTCACCGTTCGTAGCTCGGACCGGTGCGGTGCATGGCCGCCGAGCGGCGACACTTTCCCGCATCCGCCACAGACGTTCGCTGTCGCATCTGCGCAAAGCTGTGGCATTTGCGCACATGCGACGCAACTCGGGCGCCGACGGAGCGGACCCGAAACGGCAGTTCGCCTGTCACAGATCGAGCCGGCGGGCGCGATCTGGGACAGGCGAACGGTTGGGAGTGACGGATGCGGTGCGCTCAGGCGGCGGAGCGAAGCCCCCGGCGGTCGGTGGCGACGCGCTCACCCTGAGCGATGGTCTGGTCGTCGCCGATCAGCGAACCCCCGGCGACACTCGCGCCGGGGCCGACCTGCGTGCGCACGCCGATCTGCGCGCCGGCGCCCACTCGTGCGCGGGAGCCGATGTGCGCGTGCGGCGCGATCTTGACCTTCGGACCGATGACGACGTCGCTCTCGATCCACGCGCCGCGGCCGACGTAGACGTCGGCGGCGATCTGCGCGCCGGGCTCCACATAGGCGCCCGCTTCGACGACGGCCGTCGGGTGGACCTTCGCGCCGTTCGCGATGAGCCCACGTCCGTTGACGTGCTTGCGGTAGCGCAGCATCTCACCGCGCTCGTTCTCGATATCGATGTAGTTCTTGCCCACGATCGCCTCCTCCGGACCTCGAGGTGCCAGCACTGATTGAAACGATCCGGTGCGGGATTTCATTCCCGACCCGGCACTCTTCCGGCCTTGAACCTTATTCGGAGCCGACGGGGGATCGGATGCGGGTTGCGCCGCGCGCTCCGACGACGTCATCGCGGCGTGGAGCAGCCGCATCCAGGTGGCACGATGGACGACGTGAACGAGCCGCATCCGGAGTCCGCCGAGCCATCCGCCGACGCGATGGAACCGGAGCTCGGCGCACGCGCGAGCGCCCCCGAGACCGCGTCGACACTCGTCTTCGACGTCAAGCAGACGGCGCACAGTGTGCCCGAGGACATCCTCGGCATTCTGACCGGAACCTTCGCTGCCTCGCTCGGTCTCTACCTGCTGCAGTCGGCGGGCTCGGTCACCGGCGGCACCGCGGGCGTCGCCCTGCTGTTCGACTACGCGACGTCGTGGCCGTTCTGGTTGATCTTCGCCGTCGTGAACCTTCCCTTCGCCGTGCTCGCGATCTGGAAGAAGGGATGGGATTTCACGCTGCGGACGGCCGTCTCGATCGCGCTCGTGTCGGGGTGGTCCATCGTGCACCACGCTCTCCTGCGCATCGAGAGTCTGGACCCGATCTACGGCACGCTCGGCGGCAACCTCCTGGCCGGCGTCGGTCTGCTGATCCTGTTCCGACACAAGGCGAGTCTGGGCGGGATCAACATCGTCGCGCTCCTCATCCAGGAACGCACCGGCTTCCGCGCCGGATGGACCCAGCTGATCCTGGACCTCGTGATCATCCTGATCTCGCTGCTGGTCATCCCGGCCCCCGCCGTCCTGCTGAGCGCGATCGGCGCCGTGCTGCTGAACCTGGTCCTCGCCATGAACCACCGCCCCGGCCGCTACATCGGTCACTGACATTCCGGGCCGTCAGTCACCGGCATCTCCCGCATCCTGAGGCGCGGATTCCCGCAGCATGTCCCACTTGCTGCCCTGCTGGGCTTGGATTCCCGCGGCATGTCCCACTTGCTGCACTTTTGGGACGTGATTTCTGCGCAAAGTGGGACATGGCCTGCGGCAACGGGGACATGGCCTGCGGAAAGTGGGACATGTCCGGGTCGTGACGAAGGGGCGACGACGGGCCGTGGAACTCAGCGGCCGGCAGCCGGCGGGTCAGGAGGAGCCGTTCAGGGAGCGAGAGCTCAGGCGGGCGCCGGTTGGCAGCGCGGGCACCAGAACACGTTGCGCTCCGCCGTGGGCGAGGCGCCCAGGGCCGTCTCATGGATGAGGGTGCCGCACCGGCGGCACGGTTTGCCGGCGCGACCGTACACCCAGGTGCGCTGCCCGGCGCGGTCCTGGCCGGTGAACGTGCGGGCCGGACGATCCCGGTTGGCGCGGATCATGCGGGCGCCGGTCTCGATCAGCCCGGCGGCATCGATCTCGTTCGCGGGCGTCTCCGGGTGGATGCCGCGCACGAACAGCAGCTCGTTCGCGTAGACGTTGCCGAAGCCCGCCACGTTGCGCTGATCCAGGACGGCCACGTGGGCGGCGCGCGCGTCCGCTGCGAGCCTGCGGGCGGCCTCCGCCGCATCCCACGCATCGCTGAGAGGGTCGGGGCCGAGGTAGCCGACGAGCTCATCCTCCCGTGCCGTCGGCACGACCTCGATCATGGCCAGGTCGAAACCCACCGCATCCGCTGCGGCGACGCCGACGATCGCGCGTGCCTTGAAGGCGGGTTTGCGCCACCGGGCTCCGGGCGCGTAGACGTGCCACTCGCCCTCCATCTTCAGATGCGAGTGGAGCGTCTGATCGCCGATGCGCGCCAGCAGGTGCTTGCCGCGCGGCACGACCGCGTGCACGATCTGACCCCTGAGGTCGAGCGTCGCGAGCTGGGGCACACGCAGATCGAACCGTTCGACGACGCGCCCGGCCAGTGCGGCGTGCAAGCGGGCCGCCGCGCGATAGACGGTATCGCCCTCAGGCACGCGTCGACCGCTCCGCTCGCGCCGCATCGCCCGCGGTGAGACGACGCAGCGTCAGGCCTCGGGTGGACTCGACGAAACCGGCGTCGCGCAGCAGGCGACCCAGCACCGTGCCGAAGACGAAGGCGCCGTCGACCTGCTCGATCGTGAGGGTCTCGAGCCTGCCGGCGCGCGCGGTCTGAGCCAGAGACGCCGCCGCGGCGGCCAGTGCGTCCTCGTCGTCGGTGAAGCTCAGCGCCGTCTTGCCGCCGCGCTCCAGATACAGCACGAGTTCGCCGTCGACGAGCACGACGAGCGCTCCCGCCTTGCGTCCGGGGCGATGCTTGACGCCATCGCGCGCCGGCCAGCCGAGCGCCGCGCCATAGGGGTTGGCGGGATCGGTCGCCGCGAGAGTCACGCCGTGGCGAGGCGGTGGGTCGCCCACCGCGGCGAACTCGCGGAGCCGGTCGATCGTCGCCGAGGCGGCGAACTGCGCCGCTCCCAGCTTCTCGATGAGATACCCGCGTCGGCAGTGCCCTGCCTGCTCGAACTGGGCCAGCACGCGGTACGCCTGGGCGAAGCCTCCGGGCAGGCCCTCGTTCTGCACGGACCCGCGGGTCACGACCCCGTAGCGATCGAGCAGCAGCGATGCCGCCGCGGTGTGGCGCAGCGTGGGGTCGCTCTCCGGCGTCGGAAGCAGCGACCAGCGTCCGCCGACGGATGCGGGCCGCGCCGGAGCCGTCGGACGCGGCATGCTCGTGCCTCGGAACATCCGCGCGCGGGGTGCCCGGCGGGCCACCCGATGCGCCTGGGATCCGCCCGAGAGCAGTCCGCGCACCGGGGCGAAGGTGTCGTTGGTCACCCGACCCGCCCACGCCAGTCGCCAGAGCGCATCGACGACGGATTGCTCGTTCTCCGCCTGCGCGAGCTCGCGCACCTGTGCGGCGAAGTACGCGCCGCCGGCGGCGAGGACGTCGAGGATGCGGGCGTCGAGCGAATCGGCCGCGACCTCGTCCTCGGGGACGGCCAGGGTGAGCGATGCCGCGTCGGCGGGATGCAGTGACACCCATCCGTCGCGACCGGGCAGCGCGCCGTGGCCGGCCCAGACGACCTCCCCCGTGGCGGTCAGCTCGTCGAGCATCGACGGCGTGTAGTCCCTGACCCGCGAGGGGAGGACGAGGGATTCCCAGGCGCTCGCCGGGATGGGGACCCCGGCGAGCTGCTCGATCACGGCGAGGGTGCCGTCGATCCCCTCCAGGGGCCGGGTCACGTGTTGCCACACCGGGAGGAAACGAGCGAAGGCGTCGGGGGAGACGGGCTCGACGCTGCCCCGGATGGCGGCCAGCGACCGCATCCGCAGTCGTCGGAGCACCTCGCTGTCGCACCACTCGGTGTCGTCGCTGCGGCGCGCGGTGGACTCGGGAAGGAAGAAGCCGCTCGTGACCCGGCCCGACGACTCCAGGCGCTGAAGCGTGTGCCGTGCGACAGCCACCCCGACGCCGAAGCGGTCGGCGACCTGATCGGCAGTGAACGGACCGTGCGTGCGGGCGTGTCTGGCGACGAGGTCGCCGAGCGGATCCGCCACCGGTTCGAGGAACGCGACGGGCAGTCCCACCGGGAGCGCGGCACCGAGCGCGTCGCGCAGCCGGCCCGCATCCTCGATCGCGGCGATCCGCTCCGACCCGGCGATGCCGACCCGGATCGCGCGACGGCTCTCGACCAGGTCCGCAGCGTACTGCGCCGCCTGCTCGCCGTCGGTCAGGCGCAGTGCCAGCTCGTCGACGGCGAGAGGGCCGAGCAGGCGCAGCAGATCGGCGACGCCCTCGGCGCCGTGCGCTTTGCGTTCGTCGTCGAGGCGCTGCGCCTCGCGTTCGAACTGCGCGATGACGTCGGGATCGAGCAGCTCGCGCATCTCGATCTTGCCGAGCAGCTCGCCCAGCAGCGCGGGATCGACCGAGAGCGCGGCGGCACGGCGCTCGGCCAGCGGCGAGTCGCCCTCGTACATGAAGGCGCCGACGTAGCCGAACAGCAGGTCGCGCGCGAACGGGGAGGGCTGCGACGTCGTCGTCTCGACCAGGCGGATGCGGCGGTCCGCGATCTTGCGGGCGATCCCGGTCAGCGCCGGAAGGTCGTAGACGTCTTGCAGCACCTCGCGCAGCGTCTCGAGGATGATCGGGAACGTGGGGTGGCGGCGGGCGACCTCCAGCAGCTGCGCCGAACGCTGGCGCTGCTGCCAGAGAGGACTGCGGCGGTTGGGATTCGTGCGCGGCATGAGCAGGGCGCGGGCGGCGCACTCGCGGAATCGCGAGGCGAAGAGGGCGGAGCCTCCGACCTCGTCCGTGACGATCTGCTCGAGCTCGTCCGGGTCGAACACGAACAGCTCTGCACCCGGCGGCTCCGCCTCGGCATCGGGGACGCGGGCGATGATCCCGTCATCGCTGGCCACGGCGGACCCCTCGACCCCCAGTCGCTCCCGGATGCGGGCGTTCACCGCCAGCGCCCACGGGGCGTGCACCTGCATGCCGTACGGGGAATGGAGGATGACGCGCCAGTCGCCGACCTCGTCGCGCCCGCGTTCCACGGTGAGGGAGCGATCCGTGGGGACGGAACCGGTCGCCTCGCGCTGCTCGGCGAGGTAGGCGAGCAGATTGTCTTGCGCGAACGCATCCAGCCCGGCCTCCGACAGGCGCTCCCTGGCGCGAGCCGGCTCGGCCGCGGACACCTCGCGCGAGAAGGCGCCGAGTGCTTCGCCGAGCTCGGCCGGCCGACCCAGCCCGTCGCCGTGCCAGAACGGAACCTTGCCGGGCTGGCCGAATGCGGGCACCACGTTGACGCGGTCGTGCGTGATCTCGACGATGCGCCAGCTGGTCGTGCCGAGGGTGAACACGTCGTTCACCCTCGATTCGTAGACCATCTCCTCGTCGAGCTCTCCGACGCGCGCGTTCTGGCTCTCGCCCGCGACGAACACGCCGAACAGCCCCCGGTCGGGGATCGTGCCGCCGCTGGTCACGGCGATCCGCTGCGCGCCCGGGCGACCGGTGAGCGTTCCGTGATCGCGGTCCCACACGAGCCGCGGTCTGAGCTCCGCGAACTCGTCGGACGGGTAGCGGCCCGCCAGGAGATCGAGCGTCGCCTCATAGGCGGAGCGGGGGAGCGTTCGGAAGGGCGCGCTGCGTCGGACGGTCTCGAACCAGTCCTCGACCTCGATCGCGCCTCGCGCGGCGGCCGCGACGGTCTGCTGGGCGAGGATGTCGAGCGGGTTCTGGGGCACGCGGATCGACTCGATCCGACCCGCCAGCATCCGCTCGGTGACGATCGCGGTGTGCAGCACGTCGCCGCGGTGCTTCGGAAACAGCGCCGCGCGGCTCACCTCGCCCACCTGGTGACCCGCGCGACCGATGCGCTGCAGTCCGGAGGCTGCCGACGGCGGCGCCTCGACCTGGATCACCAGGTCGACCGCTCCCATGTCGATGCCGAGCTCGAGACTGCTCGTGGCTACGACGCAGCGCAGCGCGCCCGACTTCAGCTCGTCTTCCACGATGGCGCGCTGCTCCTTGGAGACCGAGCCGTGGTGTGCCTTGGCGAGCACCGGCTCCGCGCCGGCGGTGGCCCCCGCCTGCGCCATCACCGCCGCGGGCACAGCGGGGTCGGGCAGATCGAGCCCCAGCCGTTCGCTGTAGATCTCGTTGAGGCGTCCGGTGAGGCGCTCGGCGAGGCGGCGGGAGTTGGAGAAGACGATCGTCGAGCGGTGCTGGAGGATGCGGTCGACGATCGCTTCCTCGACGTGCGGCCACAGCGATCCCGTGACCTCGGTGCTCTCGCCCCCGCCGGAGGCGAACCAGTCCTCGCCTTCGCCGTCGGGCTGTTGCCCCGGTGGCGGCGGCGGATGCAGCATGTCGTCGACCGGCACGACGACCGTCATGTCGAACGCCTTCGTGGCGCGAGGCGCGACGATGTCGACGGGGGCTGCACCCCCGAGGAAGCGCGCGACCTCATCGATCGGACGGACGGTCGCCGACAAGCCGATGCGCTGCGCCGGTTTCTCCAGCAGTGCATCGAGGCGCTCGAGGCTGACGGCCAGATGCGCACCGCGCTTGGTGGCAGCCACCGCGTGCACCTCGTCGATGATGACGGTGTGCACACCGCGCAGGGTCTCTGACGCCTGGCTCGTGAGCATCAGATAGAGCGACTCGGGCGTCGTGATGAGGATGTCGGGCGGGTCGCTCACGAGCTTGCGTCGATCGGCGGACGTGGTGTCGCCCGAGCGCACGCCGACGCGCACATCGGGCGCGACGAGGCCCAGGCGTCGGGCCGACTGCCCGATTCCCACGAGCGGGGAGCGGAGGTTGCGCTCCACGTCGACGCCGAGCGCTTTCAACGGCGAGATGTACAGGATGCGGGTGCGCGGTGCATCCTTCGCCGGAGCGGGGGACGCCGTCCGCTCGCGGAAGACGCTGTCGATCGCCCAGAGGAAGGCGGACAGGGTCTTTCCGGAGCCGGTGGGAGCGACCACGAGCGCGTGGCGCCCCTGCGAGATCGCGTGCCAGGCTCCTGCCTGCGCGTCGGTGGGAGCGGCGAAGGCGCCCCGGAACCAGTCCTGCGTGGCAGGCGAGAACTCGCCGAGCACATCACTCACCCGATCATTGTGGCCGTAGCCGCCGACACCCCGGCGGGGATTGCGCTCAGAGCGCAGGCCTAAACGCCTGTCGCGCCCAGGTCAACGGGGTGCGCGATCGGAGCCCCGTGCCTAGGGTGCCGGGATGGACACGAACAACGAGAACGATCGCCCGATGCGCTCCTCGGTGTGGCGCATTGTGGCCTTCGCCGCCATCATGCTGGTCCTGGCCGGCATCATCTGCGGCTTCACCGCCGCCATCACCCAGAGCGTGGTCGCCGCGATCATCACCGGCGCCGTCGTCGTCGTGCTCGGCGCGCTGTGGGTGCCCCGCGTTCTGCGCGATTCGCCGCCGCCGGAGCACCGCCCCGGCGAGCGACCCGGATACGAGCAGTACGGACCTCTGGGTCAGCCGAACACGGTGGGGCTCGGCAACGCGGGCGGATCTTCGACGTCTGGGGGGACGAGCTGATGGCCGGTACATCCGAGCCCTATGACGAGCAGCAGTCGCTCCGGCGTCCATCGATCGGCGCGATCCTCGGGGTGGTCCTCGGGATGCTGGCACTGGCCGCCGTGCTCGCCGTCGTCCTCGGCATCGTCACGCAGAGCCTCGCGGTGATCTTGGCCGTCGTGGTGGTGATCGGGGCGCTCACCGCCGTGTGGGTGTGGCGCATGATGCGCGGCGTCGGCTCGTCGGTGCGTCCGATCCAAGACCACCGTGCGACGGGCGAGCACGGGCCCTACGGCCAGCCGGGCGCGCCCGGCATCGGCGGAGCGGGGCGCGACGGCGGTCGCTGATCAGACGTCGCCCTCGCTGGATGGCTGCGTCTCCCGTACCCTCACGCGTCGGGGGTGGGCCGAGGTTCCCTCGATCCGCCACCTGATCGGCGCGGACGTCGCTGGGTCGGCCGCTGCAGCGACCGCGGGAACGTCGGGCGCGGTCAGCGCCTCACGGACGATACGGCGAGGGTCGTACTGGCGGGGATCCAGCTCGCGCCAGTCCTCCTGGCGCAGCCCCGTCTCCGCGATCACCCGATCGCGGCCCTCCTCGATCGCGCCGCGCGCCCTGCGGAGGAACTGAGCCAGAGCTCGAGCAGCCTCCGGCAGGCGATGCGGGCCGAAGACGAGCGCCGCGAGGAGGACGACGAGCAAGAGCTTCTCAACCGTGAGTCCGAACACGGGCCTCTCCTCTCGAGGTCGGGGTCTGACTCTTCCGCCGCGCGTCGAGGCGGTCATGTGCGGCTGCGACCGCCCATGCGCCGGCGAAGAGCGCGACGAGGGGGATGGCCACCACGAACATCGACAGGATGTCCGCGGCAGGGGTGGCGATCGCGCTGAAGAGAACGATGGCCACAACTGCCCATCTCCAACTCCGAGCGATGGTGCGTGCGGGGAGGATGCCGAGTGCGTTGAGCAGAACCAGCAGAACCGGCGCGACGAAGGCGATCCCGCACAGCACCACGATCTTGAGGACGAAGTCGACGTACGTCGATGCGTCGAGGACGGTGGAGTCCTCCGCAGCGGCGAAGGAGCTCAACAGCTCCACCATGTGCGGGAACAGTGCGAGGCCGAAGGCCGCGCCGACGAGGAAGAGCGGTAGCGCGGCGGCGAAGAAGCCGAACATGTAGCGCTTCTCCCGACGGGTGAGGCCGGGGGCGACGAATCCGAAGATCTCGGCGATCCACACCGGGCTCGACAGGGCGAGCCCGGCTATGAGGGCGACGCGCAGCCGCAGATCGAAAGCCCCGGTGATGCTCGTGTAGTTCAGGCTCGCGTCCCGTGTCGCCGCGATCTGCTCGATCGGCACGCGCACGATATCCAGCAGGGTGCCGGAGAGGGCGAACCCGACGACAACGCCGAGCACGATGGCCACCGTCGCCCGCGTCGCCCGCTGTCGCAGCTCGCGCACGTGCGTGCGAAGCGGCATGCCGGCCGGCGGTGCGACGGTGGCGCTCATGAGCCCGAACCGGTGCGGAGACGGTCGTCGGTCCCGCGCTGCGCGGGGGCGAGGTCGACGCCCTCGGCCGCAGCCGGCGCCGCGACGGAGGGCTCCGTCGATTCGGACCGAAGGATGCGGACCGACTGGCCCACACTGCGCGCGAGCGCCGGCAGCTTGGCGGCGCCGAAGATGAGCAGGACGATGGCCAGCACGATGAGCGCGTGCCATCCGGTGAGGTTCTGGAACAAGACGGATCCTTTCGGTCAGCGGCCGCCGCCGGGCGCGGCGCCGGCGGAGGGAGTGGTGGTGGTGTCGACGCGGACGGTGAGGGTCGCCGTGTGGCCGCTGGTGGTGTCTCCGGTGACCGTGGCGAGCTGCAGCACGCCCCCGTCCTCGCCGAAGACGTTGTCGCTGGACAGCGAGACCTGGGAGAGGTTGCGGGCCGAGCCGTCGTAGGCGCTCAGCGCGTAGACATCGGCGAGGGGGGCGGCGGGATAGGCCAGCTGCGAAGTGGCGATGGCGTTCGACGCATCGGTGATGTCGTCGATGCTCGGGTACACCTCGAAGTGGATGTGGGGCCAGCGGCCGGTGTAGCAGCCGGGGACGATCGAGGTGAAGGTCACCTGCCCGTTCGCATCGGCTACTTGCACACCGCGCAGCCACGTCTCGTCCTCGACCCCTTCGGAGTACATCGAGTAGCGGCCTTGGGCGTCGCAGTGCCAGGCGTACACGGCGACTCCGGCGAAGGGGGCGTCGCCGTTCGCCATGTCGGTGAGGGTGAAGGTGAAGGTCAACGGCACGCCGTCGACGGCCGTCGAGGAGCCGATGCTGGTGCGCAGGTCGCTGCGCACGATGCCGCTCTGCTCGAGCACGTCGGGTCCGTTGGAGCCGTCGCCCGGGTACGGTCCTGCCGTCTCGTCCGGGATCTCTCCTGCCGGCAGTGCGGTCGTCGTCGTCGCGCTGGTGGACGATGCAGACGCCGTTGCGCTGGGCGTCGACGTCGAGCTTGTGGTGCTGGCAGAGCTGACGGGGGCGCACGCGGCGAGCGCCGCTGTTCCCAATCCCACTCCCACCAGCCCGAGGACTCCGCGCCGGGTGATGAGCGTGCGGACGTCGAAGGGCGCGCCCTGGTCGACGACCTCCTCGTCCGGCCGGTCCAGCAGCCTGCCTTCGTAGGCGGGGCCCTGGGGGGTCTGCTCGGCATCGGGGATGCGCTTCATGATCGTCTCCTGACATGTCGGCGAGCGGTGTTGAAACGATCATGAGAGATCCGATGAGGCGCGCTCTTTGGGATTTCTTTGCGCGCCCTATGATGCGGCGTCGTCCTGTCGCACCTCCCGCATCCCTTTCTCGTCGATCTCGAGGACCGTGTCGATGCTCAGGCGGGAGAGGAACTCGTCGTCGTGGCTGACCACGATCAGCGCACCGCGATACGCGGAGAGTGCGTCGACGAGCTGGTCGACCGTCTCCAGGTCGAGGTTGTTGGTCGGCTCGTCGAGCAGGAGCAGGTGCGGCGGCGGATCGGCGAGCAGCAGACGCGCGAGGCAGACCCGGAACCGCTCGCCGCCGGAGAGGGTGGCGACGGTGCGGTCGACGGTCGCACCCCGCAGCAGGAACCGCGCCAGACGATTGCGCAGCTCCGCCGTCGGCATCGTCGGTGCGGCGGCGGCGACGACCGACAGCACGGTCGCGTCGTCGTCCAGCCCGTCCAGGCGCTGCGGAAGGTACCCCACCCGATCCGTGAGCGGCACCGCACGTGCAGAACTCAGCCAGGCAGGGCCGACCTGCCGTTCGGCGTCTTCGCCCGGACCGGTTCCGACGGAGCCGTGCGCCGTCCCCGTCGCCAACCGCTCAAGGAGGGTCGACTTGCCGGTGCCATTGGCTCCGACGATCGCGATCCGCTCGGGGCCCTGCACGATCCAGGTGCGGTCGCCGTCGCCGATCTCGGCGAGCCGCCTGCCCGCGGCGACCTGCGGATCGGGCAGATCCACGTGCACGCTCTCGTCGTCACGCACGCGCCGCTCCGCCGTCTCGAGCGCGGCGCGCGCGGCTGTCTCGCGATCGGCGACCATACCGCGGAGCTTGCCGGCCGACACCTGCGCCGCATTCTTGCGTCCACCCGCGATGATCTTGGGCACACGCTTCTCGACCTGCGCCTTGTGGGCCGTCCTGGCGCGTCGTGCGAGCGTCGTCTCCGCTTCGATGCGCTGGCGCTTCTCGCGCCGGACGGCGGATGCGGCGGTGCGTTCGGCGGCGCGTGCCGCATCCTGCTCGTTCTCCAGATGCTCGCGCCATGCGCGGTAGCCCCCGCCGAAGCGTGTCAGCCGATTGCGGTACAGCTCCGCCGTCTCCGACATCCCGTCCAGCAGTGTCACGTCGTGGCTCACGACGAGCAGGGCGCCCGGCCAGTCCGTCAGCATGTCGCGCAGACGGGTCCGCGCAACGCGGTCGAGGTTGTTGGTCGGTTCGTCGAGAAGCGTCACCGCCGCCCGGCGGGCCCGCAATCCCGCCGTCGCGACCAGCACCGCTTCGCCTCCGGAGAGCTGTCCGACGCGCCGGTCGAGGGCGTCACCGGGGAGCCCTGCGGCGTCGAGCGCGGCGATGGCGCGCGCTTCGGCGTCCCAGTCGTCGCCGATCGTGTCGAAGTGGCGGGCGTCGACGTCGCCCGCCTCGACGGCGCGGAGCGCGGCCAGCACCTCACCGAGACCGAGCAGGTCCGCGACGGGGCGGTCGGCGTCGAGCGTGAGGCGCTGCGGCAGCACCGCCACGTCGCCGTCGACGCTGAGCTGACCGGATGTGGGATGCAGCTCGCCGGCGATCAGGCGCAGCAGGGTCGTCTTGCCGGAGCCGTTGCGTCCGACCAGGCCCGTGGTGCCGGTGCCGAACGTGCCGGAGACCTCGGTCAGAGCGGCCGTGCCGTCCGGCCACGAGAAGGAGAGGCGGTCGAGGACGACCGCGGCGGAGAGAGCGGGCATGATGCCTCCCGGGATGTCGGTGGAAGCACTGACACCCGGGTGCCCGCGGGCACGGTGATCGACGGGGTCAGCGCGTGGGCTGGAAGCCGTCGAGGAAGTACACCGGTTCGACCTTTCGGAAGGGGCAGGACTCGAAGACCCTACCGAGCGCGGAGGGCGATGTCCAGGCCGAGCGGAGGATCAGCCGAGCTGCCGTTCGAGGAACGCGCGGATGTCGACGAGCTCCTCCGCGCTGACGGAGTGGCCGAGACCGGGGTACAGGCGCCCCGTCAGATCGACGTAATCGGGCAGCCACTGCGCGGTATGGGTGATCAGCGGAGCGGGGATCACGTCGTCGGCGGAACCGCGCCCCCAGAACACCGGCGGGCGCAGCGCTGCGAGCGCCGCATCCGTGTCGAGCTCTCCCGGCGTGGCATAGCCGCTGAGGTTCACCGCGAACGCGAATCGGTCCGGTTGTCGTCGCAGGGCCTGCAGCGAGACGGCGCCGCCCTGCGAGAAACCGAGGAGCCCCACGGTCTCCGCCGTGCTCGTGCGATCCAGCCAGGCGATGAGAGCGTCCGACCCGGCGGTGATCGCTGCCGCGTCGCGGCCGTTGAGACCCTCGATCGGGTACCACGAGTAGCCCGGCGACGGCCACGGCGGCGCGAGCGGCGCGCGCACCGCAGCCATGCGGTACTCGGCGGGCAGATGCGCCGCCAGCGAGAAGAGGTCGCGTTCGTCGCTCGCGTAGCCGTGCAGCAGCACGAGCAAGGGGCGGTCGGCAGCATTGTCGTCGTCGGAGAACAGCACGGCGTCGTCGTCGAGCATCGGGGTGGCATCCATCGCTCCATCCTCTTACCCACCACCCCCATCCGCCATGCAAGGTGGGCGCGTGGGGTATACAGGAGGCATGCCGGTCCGCACGCCCGATCCAGATCCCCACGAGCCCGGCGACGACTCGTCGCGCGATCCCCTGGGTCTCGGGGGGCTGCCCGGGAGCGCCGGCAATCCGGCGTGGCTGAGCGACGTCGAGCTCGCCGAGGCGCGCCGTCGCCTGCCGATGCTCTACGTCGAGGCGATCCCGGTGCGCACGGACGGCATGGGTGTGGTGACGCAGGTGGGCATCCTCTTGCGGGCGACGCCGCTGGGGGAGATGACCCGCACGATCGTGTCGGGGCGGGTGCGCTACGGCGAGACCGTGCGCGACGCGCTCTTCCGCCACCTCGAGAACGATCTGGGCCCGATGGCGTTCCCGCTGCTGCCGCCGAGCCCGACGCCGTTCACGGTCGCGGAGTACTTCCCGCTTCCGGGCGTGAGCGCGTTCCACGACGACCGCCAGCACGCGGTCTCCCTCGCTTTCGTGGTGCCGGTGACCGGCACGTGCGAGCCACGCCAGGACGCCCTCGAGGTGACGTGGATGGAGCCGGCGGAGGCCGCATCCGACGCGCTCGCGGCCGAGATGGAAGGCGGCCGGGGAACCCTCATCCGCCTGGGCCTGGCCAGCGTCGGCGCCTTGCGCTGAGATGGCGCTCGCCGCATCCGCGTTCCCGGCGAGCCCCTCGCTCGTCGACTTCGCCGTCGCGCTGCCGGTGGTCCTCCTCGTCGCCTACGGCATCGCACTGTTGCTGCGACGGCTGTTCGGGGAGCGCCTGTCGCTCGGCACGGCCACGATGACCCTCATCGGCGTGCTCGGTGTCAGCGCCGGTGCGCTGATCTCGGGACTCTTCATTCCGGGTCAGCGGCTGTGGATGCCGAGCACCCTGCTGCTGGCGACGGGGGCGAGCCTCGGACTGTCCTTCCTGGTCGCAGGAGCGGTGGCGGCGGTGCGCGGTGCGAGCGCGATGCCGGATGCGGCCGCGGTGCTCGCCGCCGGCGAGTCGGAGCGCCGGGAGTTCAAGGAGACCGCCCGGTGGAACGTACGCGAGTCGCGCAAGGACGCGCGCATGGAGCTCGCGGTCGCGAAGACTGTGGCGGCGTTTCTCAACTCGCGCGGCGGTGTCCTCGTGATCGGCGCGAACGACGCGGGTGAGGCGGTCGGACTCGATCGCGATCTGCAGACGTTGCGCACGCCCGACCACGACCGCTTCGAGCTGTGGCTGCGCGACATGCTCTCGACCTCGCTCGGCCGCAACGCGGCGGCGCTTCCCCGCATCCGTTTCGGGACGGCGGGCGACGGCGTCGTGGTGTGCCTCGTGCAGTGCCGGCCTGCGGGCAAGCCGGTGTTCGTCACGCAGCCCAAGGACGGCGGCTCGAGTCGTGAGCTCTGGGTGCGGGTCGGCAACTCGTCGCGCGCGCTCGGGGTGGACGAGGCCGTCGACTACGTGGCCCGCCACTGGCGTCCGTCGGTGGCGTCGTTCGTGCTCGGGCGTCCGTCCGGCGCTTGAGAGCGCGTCAGCGCGTGGTCTCGCGCGCGATCGCGGCGACGAACGCGTCGATGTCGTCCTCGGTCGTGTCGAACGAGCACATCCAGCGCACCTCGCGGCGTGTCTCGTCCTCCCCACCGCCACTCGCATCATCGCTCTCGCGCTGATCCGAGCCTCCGTCGGCGGGGCCCCAGTCGTAGAACCGGAAGCTCTCGCGCAGGCGCTCCGCCACGCCCTCGGGCAGGATCGCGAACAGGCCGTTGGCCTGGGTGGGATGCGTGAACGAGACGCCGCGGATCGAGCCGTCGGCGAGCCCCGCATCCACGCCCTGGCGCAGGCGCTGGGCCATCGCGTTGGCGTGCGAGGCGTTGCGCAGCCAGAGATCGCCCTCGTAGAGCGCCACGAGCTGCGCCGAGACGAAACGCATCTTCGAGGCCAGCTGCATGTTGAGCTTGCGGAGGTAGGTGAGACCGGTTGATGCGGCGGGGTCGAGCACGACGATCGCCTCCGCGCCCAGCGCGCCGTTCTTCGTGCCGCCCAGGCTCACCACGTCGACGCCGGCGTCGGTCGTGAAGGCGGCGAGCGGCACGTCGAGGGCGGCTGCCGCGTTGGAGATACGGGCGCCGTCGAGGTGCAGCCGCATCCCGCGCTCGTGTGCGTGATCGGCGAGCGCGCGGATCTCGTCCGGCGTGTAGAGCGTGCCGAGCTCGCTCGTCTGCGTGATGGAGACCACGAGGGGCTGCGCGCGGTGCTCGTCGCCCCAGCCCCATGCCTCGCGGTCGACGAGCTCGGGGGTGAGCTTGCCGTCGGGCGAGGGGACGGTGAGCAGCTTCATGCCGCCCACGCGCTCCGGCGCACCGCCCTCGTCGACGTTGATGTGCGCGGTGGATGCGGCGATGACCGCACCCCAGCGGGGCAGCATCGACTGCAGGCCGGTGACGTTCGCGCCGGTGCCGTTGAAGACGGGGAACGCCTCCGCGCGGTCGCCGAAGTGGGAGGCGACGACCTCCTGCAGGCGGGCCGTGTAGACGTCCTCGCCGTAGGCGATCTGGTGCCCCTCGTTGGCGGCCGCGATCGCGGCCAGCACCTCGGGGTGCACGCCGGAGTAGTTGTCGGAGGCGAAGCCGCGCACGGCGGCGTCATGCAGAGTCGTCACAATCGTCCAATCTACGTCTGCTCGTGCCCGCATCCGTCCGCCCGGTCGGGCGGCCCTTGTGCAGGAGATCGCCGTTGTGCAGGACGATCCCGGGGGAATCGTCCTGCACAACGGATTTCTCCTGATGAGCGGATGCGGCGGCGAACCGCTCGGGCGGGTCAGTCGGCCGCGCGGATGCCGGCGGTGGAGGCGATGACGTCGCGCATCTTCTTCTCCAGCGCCTCGTAGAACATCGACAGCGGGAACTCGTCGGTCAGCACCTGGTCGGTGTAGCCCGACGGCGGGCCCGACAGCACCTCGTCCGGCAGGCCCCGCGCCCAGACCGAGGCCGGATGCGGGGTCACGACCGAGCTCACGAGCTCGTACGCCGCCAGCCAGTGCGCCGTCTTGGGGCGGTCGATCGAGCGCCAGTACAGCTCGTCGATGGCATCCGCCAGCGCGACGACCGCATCCGGAACCTGATCCCAGTCGATGCGCAGCCGGGTGTCGGTCCAGTGCAGCACGCCGCGGCGGTGCAGCCACGCGAACAGCAGCTGACCGCCGAGCCCGTCGTAGTTGCGCACCCGGCTGCCCGTGATCGCGAAGCGGAAGATGCGATCGAACAGCACGGCGTACAGCACGAGTCCCGCGTGCTCCCGCATCCGCTCGTCGACCTCGCTCAGCTGTTCGCCGGCCGCGACCCGCTCGTCGAGGCGCCGGCGGATCAGCACGCACTCGCGGAACGCGGTCAGATCGCACCGCAGCTCCTCCAGCGAGTACAGGAAGTACGGCATGCGCTGCTTGATCATGAACGGATCGAACGGCAGGTCGCCGCGCATGTGCGTGCGGTCGTGGATGAGATCCCACATCACGAACGTCTGCTCGGTGAGCGCTTGATCGGTCAGCATCCGGGCCGCGTCCTCGGGCAGTTCGAGCTTCGTGATCTCGGATGCGGCCGCGACCACCCTGCGGTAGCGCGCGGCCTCGCGGTCCTGGAAGATCGCGCCCCACGTGAACGCAGGGACCTCCCGCATCGACACGGTCTCGGGAAACAGCACGGCCGAGTTCGTGTCGTAGCCGGGGGTGAAGTCCACGAGGCGGAGCGAGACGAACAGGGCGTTCGTGTACTCGGTCTCGAGCTGCGCGATGAACTCGGGCCAGATGACCTCGACGAGCACCGCCTCGATGTACCGGTTCGGCGAGCCGTTCTGCGTGTACATCGGGAAGACGACGAGGTGGCGCAACCCGTCGACGCGATGCCGCTGCGGCTGGAAGGCGACGAGCGCGTCGAAGAAATCCGGCACGCCGAAGTCCTCCGCCGACCAGCGCAGGAAATCGCCCACGAGGGCCTGCAGGTACTCGGCATCGTGCGGGAAGCGCGGCGCGAGCTCCTGCACGGCCGCCACGATCCGCTCGACCTCCACGCGGGCGGCCGTCCGGTCCTCCGCCTCGGGCACCGAGCCGTCCTTCGCCTGCATCCCCTGCAGTGCGACGGCGGCGTCCTTCAGCTCGAGCCAGGCCGGATCGTCTTCCACGCCGAGCGCGAGGCTCGCGGCGTCCTCGACGACCTCGGGCTCGCCGATGATCGCCTTGAGCTCACGGGAGGGGTGGGCGGCGTCGATGGACATGGGAACCTCCGATCGTCGAAGTCGGCCGCGGATGCGGCGTGGTGATGGTGCGAACAGGCTACGCGGCGGGCGGGCGGGCGCGCTCAGGCGTTCTGCGGGAACCCCAGGTTGAGGCCGCCGTGCGAGGGGTCGAGCCAGCGGCTGGTGATCGCCTTCTCCTGCGTGAAGAACGAGACGCCGTACGGGCCGTACGCCTTCGCGTCGCCGAAGAGGGAGGCCTTCCAGCCGCCGAACGAGTGGTAGGCGACCGGAACGGGGATCGGCACGTTGACGCCGATCATCCCCACCTGCACCTCGCGCTGGAAGCGGCGGGCAGCGCCGCCGTCGTTCGTGAAGATCGCGGTGCCGTTGCCGTAGGGCGAGGCGTTGATGATGTCGACCGCCTCCTCGTATCCGCTCACACGCACGATGGAGAGCACCGGGCCGAAGATCTCGTCGCGGTAGACGGCGGAATCCAGCGGCACGCGGTCGATGAGCGAGGGCCCGAGCCAGAAGCCGTCCGCCTCACCGTCGACGTCGATCCCGCGCCCGTCGACGACGACCGTGGCGCCGTCGGATGCGGCCTGATCCAGGTACCCGGCGACCTTGTCGCGGTGCTCGCGCGTGATGAGCGGACCCATGTCGCACCCGCGCGTGCCGTCTCCGGTGCGCAGCGTCGACATCCGCTCGGTGATCTTCGCGACGAGCGCGTCGGCGACCGCATCCACCGCGAGCACGACGGAGACCGCCATGCAGCGCTCCCCGGCCGAGCCGAACCCCGCGTTGACCGCGGCATCCGCGGCGAGCTCGAGGTCGGCGTCGGGCAGCACGAGCATGTGGTTCTTCGCGCCGCCGAGGGCCTGCACGCGCTTGCCGGCGGATGCGGCCGTCCCGTAGATGTACTGCGCGATCGGCGTGGATCCGACGAAGGAGATCGAGCGGACGTCGGGGTGCACGAGCAGGGCGTCGACCGCCTCCTTGTCGCCGTTGACCACGGTGAGCACGCCCTCGGGCAGGCCTGCCTCGGCGAACAGGCGCGCGAGCCAGATCGAGGCGGAGGGGTCCTTCTCGCTGGGCTTGAGCACCACGGCGTTGCCGGCGGCGAGCGCGATCGGCAGGAACCAGAGCGGCACCATGGCGGGGAAGTTGAAGGGGCTGATGACGCCGACGACGCCCACCGGCTGACGCAGCGTGTACACATCGACGTCGGTGGAGACGTTCTCGGAGTAGGTGCCCTTGAGCAGCTCGCCGACGCCGCAGGCGAAGTCGACGACCTCGAGGCCGCGGGCGATCTCGCCGAGGGCGTCGGAGAGCACCTTGCCGTGCTCGGCCGTGAGGATCTCCGCGAGCTCCTGCTTGCGGGCGTTCAGCAGCTCGCGGAACGCGAACAGCACGGAGGTGCGCTTGGCGATCGACGCGTCGCGCCAGACGGGCCACGCGGCCGCGGTGGCGGCCACCGCCGCATCCACGTCGGCTGCGCTCGCCAGACGCACGTGCTTCGTCACCGTGCCGCGCGCGGGGTTGTAAACGGGCGCCGTGCGCTCCGATGCCCCGTCCCAATCGCTTCCCGATACCCAGTGTCCGAGGGTGTGGGTCATGTCGTTTCTCCTGTCACGTCGTCGTGGGTGGGGGATCAGAGGGCCGCGAGGGCTTCGTCGTAGATGGCGATGGCCTCGCTCACATCCTCGTCGGTCACGACGCAGGGTGGAACGACGTGGATGCGGTTGTCCTGCACGAAGGGCAGAAGTCCGCGTCCGATGAGGTCCTTCTTGAGCGCGCCCATCGCGGAGGCGGCGAGGGGCTCGCGTGTGCCGCGGTCGGCGACGAGCTCGAGCGCCCAGAAGACGCCCTCGCCGCGCACCTCGCCGATGACGTCGTGCTTCTCGGCGAGCGCGTGCAGCGCGGGGCCCAGGACGTCGCGTCCGATCCGTGCCGCGTTCTCGACGACCCCTTCCGCCTCCATCGCGTCGAGGGTCGCGACGATGGAGGCCGCCGCCAGGGGGTGGCCGGAGTAGGTGAGACCGCCCGGGAAGACGCGCTCGTCGAAGGCCGCCGCGATCGGATCGGAGATGATGACGCCGCCCACCGGGACGTACCCGGAGTTCACTCCCTTGGCGAAGGTGATGAGATCGGGCACCACGTCGTGGCCCTCGAAGGCGAACCAGCGGCCGGTTCGGCCGAACCCGGCCATCACCTCGTCGAGGATCAGCATGATGCCGTAGCGGTCGCAGATCTCGCGCACACCGGCGAGATACCCCGGCGGCGGTACGAGGACGCCCGCGGTGCCGGGCACCGACTCCAGCAGGATGGCCGCGACCGTGGCCGCGCCCTCGGCCTGCACGACGCGTTCGAGGTGGTGGAGGGCGCGGGCGCACTCCTCCTCGGGCGTCGTCGCCCAGAACTCCGAGCGGTAGAGGTACGGGCCGAAGACGTGCACGTGTCCGCGGGCGTATTCGTTCGGGATGCGGCGCCAGTCGCCCGTGGCCACGATGGCCGCCCCGGTGTTGCCGTGGTACGAGCGGTAGCGCGAGAGCACCTTGTCGCGGCCGGTCACGAGACGGGCCATGCGGATCGCGTTCTCGTTCGCGTCGGCGCCGCCGTTGGTGAAGAACACCTTGTGGAATCCCTCGGGGGCGCGCGCGATGATGCGCTCGGCCGCCTCGCCCCGCGTCAGGTTCGCCGTCGACGGCGCGATCGTCGTCAACAGCTCGGCCTGCTCCTTGATCGCGGCCACGACGGCCGGATGCTGGTGGCCGATGTTGACGTTCACGAGCTGGCTCGAGAAGTCGAGGTAGCGCGTGCCGGCGTGATCCCAGACGCGTGTGCCCTCCCCGCCGGCGATGACGAGCGGATCGAGGGCCGCCTGCGCCGACCAGGAGTGGAACACGTGGGCGCGGTCGAGCTCCCAGGCGCGGCGGTCGAGGTCGGTGGTCATGCTCTTCTCCTTTGATGAGCGGTGGGGGCGACGCGTGCATCGCCCCCACCGCGGATCCTACTTACCGCCTTCGGTGAGCGTCACGTCGATGGGCGTGTAGGTGCCCTTGACCGCGACCCCCTCGGCTTCGAGCTCCTGCAGCGCCTTCTCGATGTACTCGTTGCTGTACGCGGTGTCGGAGGGCTCCTCGGTGATGAGGTTCAGACCGTCCTGGTTGACCGCCTTGAGGGCACCCGCGACCGTCTTGTTCCACGCATCCTCGTTCACGACGCCGAAGTCGCTGTCGGTCCAGACCAGCTTGTTGACCTCGTTCATCTGCCACAACTGGTGCACCGGGCCGACGGGGAAGGCCGCCTCGGCGTTGATCGCCGCGTCGTAGGTGATGGATGCTGCTTCCTCGGGGTTGTCACGGGCGAAGATCCACCCCTTCGTGACGGCCTTCAGGAACCGCACGGCGGCGTCCGCGTACGCGGGGTCGTCGGACAGGCGCGCGGTGTCGGCCCAGAGGGCGTCCTGGAGCATGGCGCCCTCGGTGTCCTCGTAGGAGATGACGTTGAAGTCCTCCGGCTGGTAGAGCTTGCCCGTCGCGGGGTTCACGACTTCGAGCACCTGCGCCCACTCGTTGTAGGTCATGGCCTGCGCCGCATCCACGTCGCCGTCCAGCAGGGCGTTCATGCTGAAGTCCTGCGTCGTGATCGAAACCGAGGTGGAGTCGAGGTCGTCCGCCGCCATGGCGGCGAAGATCTCCCACTCGTTGCCGAAGCCCCACGAGCCGACGCGCTTGCCCTCGAAGTCGGCAACGGAGGTGATGCCGCTGTCGGCCCAGGAGACCTGGAGGGTGCCGGACTTCTGGAACACCTGCGCGATGTCGGTCAGCTCGGCTCCCGTGGCCTCGAGAGTGCCGAGGACCTTGGGCACCCACGCGACGGCGAAGTCGACGTCGCCGGCCACGAGCGCGTCCTGGGGGACGATGTCGCCGCCGGAGGGGACGATCTCGACGTCGTCGAAGCCCTCCTCCTCGAAGTAGCCCTGGTCGAGCGCGACGTAGTAGCCCGCGAACTGGGCCTGGGGCAGCCATTGCAGCTGCAGCTTGATCGAGGTGAGCGGCTCGAAATCGGGGTCTCCGGAGGCGGCCGGTGCGCCGGAGTCTCCGCCTGCGCAGGCAGCCAGCGCCATCGAGGCGATGCCGACGGCGGATACGGCGACGAGGGTGCGTCGAATGCTGTGTCTCATGCTGTTCCTTTCGGGTTCGGTGGTGCCGGGTGGTGCGATGGAACGCCTCCGGTCAGACCGGGGCCCGCCTCGTCGACAGTCGCTCCAGGAGACTCGTCACGAGGAAGAAGAGAAGGCCGATGAGGATGCCGCCGAGCACGAAAGCCCACGCGAGAGCGGCGCGGCCCGACTTCGCGTAGCTGGCGATGGCGGTGCCGATGCCGTCGGCGGGCCCACCGAAGTACTCGGCCACGAGGGCGGAGATGACCGCGAGGGACGCGGCGATGCGGATTCCGGACATCAGGTAGGGAAGGGCGGTGGGAAGGGTCAGGAAGCGGAACGTCTGCGCGCGGGACGCGGCGGACGCGCGCAGCAGGTCGCGCTGCACGGGGCGGGTCTGGCGCAGGCCCCGCAGCACGTTGACGAAGACGGGGACGAACGCCGCGATGGCGGCGACGGCTTGCCGGCCGAACTGGCTCGAGGCGCCGAACATCGTGTTCAGGATGGGGGTCAGAGCGACGATCGGGATAACGGCGAGCGCCGCCACGAGAGGCGCGAGCATCCCGTCGATCGGTCTGGCGGACGCCGCCAGTGCGGCCAGGAGGATCGCCAGCACGGTTCCGGCGACGAGGCCCACGAGAGCGTTGGTCCCGGTGATCGCCATGTCGGGCGCGATGATCGACCAGCGGGCGAAGAACTCCTCGAGGATCGCAAAGGGGCTCGGAAGCATCCGCGGTGCCGCATCGGCGACATCGACGATGAGCACCCACACCCCGAGCCCGATCAGGGCGACACCGGCAGGGGCTGCGACGCGCAACCACGACGGCAGCCGACGCTCGACTCCGGTGGCGCTCATCGTTCGTTCGCCCGGGTCGCCGGCGTTCCGTGCAGGGCCTCGCGCACCTCGGTGACCTTCGCGAAGTACTCGTTCGACTCGCGCAGCGCCTCGTCGCGGATGCGGTCGAAACGTGTCGGGATCACCGTCGTGATGCGTCCAGGGCGGGGACTCATCACGACGACCCGATCCGAGAGGAACACCGCCTCCGGGATCGAGTGCGTCACGAAGACGACGGCGGCACCGGTCTCTGCCGCGATGCGGGTGAGCTCCGCCTGCAGCCGCTCGCGGGTCATCTCGTCGAGCGCTCCGAACGGCTCGTCCATGAGCAGCAGCTTGGGCCGCGCGGCGAGCGAGCGGGCGATCGCGACGCGCTGCTGCATCCCGCCCGAGAGCTGGTCGGGGTATCGCTGCACGAAGTCGGTCAAGCCGACGAGTTCCGCGAGCTCGGCGACCCGTGCGACGCGCTCCGCCTTCGTCACCCGCTGGATCTCCAGGGGGAGGGCGATGTTCTCTGCGATCGTGCGCCAGGGGAGCAGCCCTGCCTGCTGGAAGGCCATGCCGTAGTCCTGGTCGAGTCGGGCGGTGGCGGCAGGCTTGCCGAAGATCTCGAGGGTGCCCGCGGTGGCGGCGTCGAGGTCCGCGATCAGGCGCAGCAGCGTCGACTTGCCGCATCCGGAGGGGCCGATCAGCGACACGAACTCGCCCGGCGCGACGTCGAGATCGACATCGGTGAGTGCGACGACATCGCCGGTCCGGGTCGGGAAGATCTTGCCCACGCCTGCGGCACGGACAGCGGGTGCGGTGCTCATGCGGTCTCCTCGCCTCTGCGGTAGTTCTTGAGCCCTGCGCCCACGAGGGCCACGGATGCGGCGGCGACGAGGCCGAGCGCGATCGTGCCGAAGGTGGGTCCCCAGGGGGCGGCGGGATCGGACGATGCTTGACCTGCGAGCTGGATGAGCATGCGTCCGATGCCCCCGCGCATGCCGATGGACACCTCCGCGACCACCGCTCCGACGACCGCCGCCGCGGCGGCCAGTCGCAGCGCCGGCAGCAGATACGGCACCGCCGCGGGCAGTCGCAACCGCCAGAGCGTCGTCCCGTAGCCCGCCGCGTAGGTGCGGAGGAGGTCGACGTGGATGCTGTCGGGCGCCTGCAGACCGCGGAGCATGCCGATCGCAACGGGGAAGAAAGCGAGATAGGACGCGATGACGGCGACCGACAGCCACTGCGGCCAGGGGATCCCCTCGCGCGCCAACTGCCCGCCGAGGGCGTTCACGACAGGCGCGAACGCGATCAACGGCACGGTCTGGCTGACGACGATCCAGGGCAGCAGGCCCCACTCGATGAGCCGCCAGCGCTGCATCGCGATCGCGAGGATGCCGCCGACGAGGACGCCGATCACCCATCCCGCCGCGGCGATGCCGAGCGTGACGCCTGCCGCCGACAGGACCGACACCCACAGCGGCGGGGTGTCGCCGCCGCTCGTCGAGGCGAACAGCCGGGCGACCATCTCCCACACGTGCGGCATGGCGCGGTCGTGTGTGCGCGGGAGGATCATGACCCCGCTGCCGGTCGATCCGTCGCCCCCGATCGTCACGCCATCGGCGGGACCCAGGAACTTGTAGAGCTCCCACAGCGCGATGACGGCCGCGACGCCCACCACACCCCAGATCGCGGCGGCCGCGCGGCGCGTGATCATCGCTTCGCCGTGATGTGCTCGGCCAGGGCGGGAATGACGCGCTCGCCGTACACGCGCATCGTCTCCTCCTTGTTGTCGTGCTGCAGATAGCCCGCGAACTGGGTGACTCCGATCTCGCGCAGCGCCTCGAGCTTGGCGATGTGCTCTTCGGCGGTGCCGAGGAGGCAGAACCGGTCGATGATCTCGTCCGGCACGAAGTCGACGTGGTCGTTGGCCGCTCTGCCGTGGCTGTTGTAGTCGTAGCCGGTGCGGCCCGCGATGTAGTCGGTGAGCGCCTGCGGCACCTCGCCCGACGTGCCGTACTTCGCGACGATGTCGGCGACGTGGTTGCCGACCATGCCGCCGAACCACCGGCACTGATCGCGCATGTGCTCCCGGTCGTCGCCGATGTACATGGGAGCCGCGACGCAGAACGCGATGCTGTCCGGGTCGCGGCCGGCAGCGGCGGCGGCATCCTTGACGACCTTGATCATCCACCGAGCGATGTCGAGGTCGGCCAGCTGCAGGATGAAGCCGTCGCCGACCTCTCCGGTCAGCTTCAGGGCGAGCGGGCCGTAGGCGGCCACCCAGACGTCGAGCTGGGACCCGCGACTCCAGGGGAATTGCAGCGTCGCGCCCTTGTACTCGACCGGGCGCGAGTTGGCGAGCTCGCGGATGACGTGGATCGACTCGCGCAGCTCGGACATCGAGACCGGCTTACCGTTCGTGACCCGCACGGCGGAGTCCCCGCGTCCGATCCCGCAGATCGTCCGGTTGCCGTACATCTCGTTGAGCGTCGCGAACACGGATGCCGTCACGGTCCAGTCCCGGGTGGCGGGGTTCGTCACGAAGGGGCCCACGGTGATGCGCTTGGTCGCGTTCAGGATGGCGGAGTGCACCACGTAGGGCTCTTCCCACAGCAGGTGCGAGTCGAACGTCCAGACGTGGCTGAAGCCGTGCGCCTCCGCCAGCTGCGACAGCTGGACGGTGCGGGATGCGGGCGGATTGGTCTGCAGGACGACACCGAAGTCCATGGGTCACACCTTCCGGTCGTTGAGCGAGAGCCGTGAGCTGAGCCCCCGGTCGTTGAGCGAGAGCCGTGAGACGAAACGCAGACGTGTCATCAGATGAGGTACTGGCTCAGGCCGCGCTTGACGAACCGGCCGTCGCCGGCCCGGCCGAGGTACTGGCCGGCATCGACGACGACCTTGCCGCGCGCGATGACCGTGTCGACGTGCCCGTCGATCTCGAAGCCCTCCCACGCCGAGTGGTCCATGTTCATGTGGTGGGTCTTGTCGACACCGATCGAGGTGTGACCGTTCGGGTCGTAGATCACGATGTCCGCATCCGCACCGGGCGCGATGACACCCTTCTGCCCGTACATGCCGAACATGCGCGCCGGGGTCGTGCTGGTCAGCTCGACCCAGCGTTCGAGGGTGATCTCGCCGGTCACGACGCCCTGGTACATGAGGTCCATGCGGTGCTCGACCGAGCCGATGCCGTTGGGGATCGCGCGGAAGTCGCCGAGACCGAGCTCCTTCTGCCCCTTCATGCAGAAGGGGCAGTGGTCGGTGGAGACCATCTGCAGGTCGTTCGTGCGCAGCGCCTGCCACATGTGATCCTGGTGGCCCTCGGCCCGGGAGCGCAGCGGCGTGGAGCAGACCCACTTGGCGCCCTCGAACGCCCCCCACTGCTCGCTCGAGGCCCCCAGCTGTTCCTCCAGGGAGAGATACAGGTACTGCGGACACGTCTCGCCGAACACGTTCTGTCCCTTGTCCCGCGCGGTGGCGAGCTGCTCGACGGCCTGCTTCGCGCTCACGTGCACGACGTACAGCGGCGCGCCGGTCAGGTTCGCGAGCATGATCGCGCGGTGCGTCGCCTCCTCCTCGGCCTGCCATGCGCGGGCGATCCCGTGGAAGTACGGGTCGGTCTTGCCGGCTTCGACCAGCTGCTCGGCGAGCACATCGATCACGGGCCCGTTCTCGGCGTGCATCATCGTGAGCAGGCCCGTGTCGGCGGCGACCTGCATGGCGCGAAGGATCTGCGCGTCGTCGGCGTAGAACACGCCCGGATACGCCATGAACATCTTGAAGCTCGTGATGCCCTCGTCGATGAGGCCGGGCAGGGCCGCCAGCGCTTCCGCATCCACGCCGCCGACGATCTGGTGGAACCCGTAGTCGATCGCGCAGTTGCCCGCGGCGAGTTCGTGCCAGTGCGCGAGGCCGTCCTGCACGCGCTCGCCGGTGCGCTGCACCGCGAAGTCGACGATCGTGGTCGTGCCGCCCCAGGCCGCGGCGCGCGTGCCCGTCTCGAAGGTGTCGGACGCGCTCGTGCCGCCGAACGGCAGCTGCATGTGCGTGTGGGCGTCGATGCCCCCGGGGATGACGTACTTGCCGGTCGCGTCGATGACGGCGTCGACGGATGCGGTGAGGTCGCTGCCCAACAGCTGGGAGCCGGGTGCGAGCACCGCGACGATCCGCTCGCCGTCGACCAGGACGTCGGCGAGGACGCGGCCGGTGGCGGAGACGACGGTGCCGCCCGTGATGAGTGTGGTGGTCATGATCGCTCCGCCTCTCAGGGGGCCGTGATCTCGTCGTAGGTGTCGGGCCGGCGGTCGCGGAAGAACTGCCAGTCGTCGCGCATCTGCTGCACGAGGTCCATGTCGAGGTCGCGGATGAGGATCTCCTCGTGCTCGCCCGAGCCGAGCTCGCCGACGTAGTTGCCGCGCGGGTCGACGATCTGGCTCTTGCCGTAGAAGGTGACGGCTTCGTCGCCGTACTCGTTGTCCTCGCGGCCCACGCGGTTCGGCGCGAGCACGAAGTAGCCGTTCGCGACGGCCGCGGCCGGCTGCTCGACCTCCCACAGGCGGTTCGACAGGCCCGGCTTGGTCGCGTTGGGGTTGAAGGCGAGGTGTGCGCCGTTCAGGCCCAGCTCGCGCCATGCCTCGGGGAAGTGCCGGTCGTAGCAGATGATGACGCCGACCTTGCCGACCGCGGTGTCGAAGACGGGGTAGCCGAGGTTTCCAGGACGGAAGTAGAACTTCTCCCAGAACTTCTCGACGTGCGGGATGTGGTTCTTGCGGTAGACGCCCGCGATCGAGCCGTCCGCATCCACCACGACGGCGGTGTTGTAGTAGACGCCGGTCTGCTGCTCCTCGTAGATCGGGAGCACCATCACGAGCGACAGCTCCTTCGCGAGAGCCGCGAACCGCTGCACGATGGGCCCGTCCACGGGTTCCGCGTAGCGGTAGTACTTCTTGTCCTGGGTGATGCCGAAGTAGGGGCCGTAGAACAGCTCCTGGAAGCAGATCACCTGGGCGCCGGCGGCTGCCGCATCCCGAGCGAACTGTTCGTGCTTGTCGAGCATGGACGCCTTGTCGCCCGTCCACGTCGTCTGCGTGATCGCTGCGCGTACCGTCGTCATCGTCGCCTCCCGGTCGTTTCTCGTGGAGGACCCTCGCAGCGACGGGGACCGGAGCGGCTCCGGCGGGTCATCCCCGTTCTGTTATCTTTCTGACTGAACATTTCTCTTCGGTTTCAGCCTGTGACGTGATGGTTAATGGTGCACCCGTGACTGATTCGGCGAAAGACCCGGTCGCAGCGCGGATCGCTGCGGCCGGTGAGCGCAGTCCCGAAGGGATCGCCCGCGAACTGGGACGTCTGGTGACCGACGGCGTGCTCGCGCCCGGCGACCGTCTGCCCACCGTGCGCGAGGTCGCTGCGGCGCTCTCGGTGAGCCCGGCGACGGTCAGCGCGGCGTGGCAGGCGCTCGCGCGAGCCGGCGTCATCGTGTCGCGGGGGAGGGCGGGAAGCTTCGTGCGTGCGCCTCGTCGTGCGTGGCTCACCCCGCGAGTGAAGGGCCTGTCGGGGGCGGCGCCCGCCGGCTGGGATCTCGCATCCGGTATGCCCGACCCCGCCCTGCTGCCGCCGCTGGGCGCAGCCTTCGAGCGCGTCGACCTGCAAGCGGGAGCGGGGCGGTACCACGATGTCCCGGTCCTTCCCGAGCTGGCCGACGTGCTGCGGGAGAGCTGGCCCTCGCGGGTGGAGACGCTGACGGTCGTCGACGGCGCGATGGACGGCATCGCGCGGGTGATGGAGCAGACCGTGCGCTTCGGCGACCGCGTGGCGATCGAATCTCCCGGCTACCCCTACTTCTTCGACCTGTTGGACGCGCTCGGGGCCGAGGCGGTGCCGGTCGACGTCGACGACGAGGGGATGGTGCCCGCATCCCTCACCCGGGCTCTCGCCCGGCATCCGTCGGCGGTGCTGCTGCAGCCGCGGGCGCAGAATCCGACCGGAGCCTCGATGACCTCGATGCGGGCACAGCAGCTCGCGGGCGCGATCCGCGCAGCCCGCGACGGCGACCGGGTGCTCGTGGTCGAAGACGACCATTCGGGGCTCATCGCGATGGCGCCCGCGGTGACGCTCGCCCGCTGGCTGCCCGATCAGGTCGTGCAGGTGCGCAGCTTCTCGAAGTCGCACGGGCCCGACCTCCGCATCGCCGCGGTGGGGGGCCCTGCCCGGGTGTTGGACCGCGTGATCGCACGCCGGATGCTGGGGCCGGGGTGGACCTCGCGCCTGCTGCAGAGCGTGCTGCTGGACATGCTCACCCGACCGGACTCCGTCGCCGCCGTGAAGGGCGCCCGCCTCGCCTACCGGGACCGGCAGGAGGCGATGGTGGGGGCGCTTCGGCGAGAGGGGATCCCGCTCGTGCCGCCGGACGGGATCAATCTGTGGGTGCCCGTCGTCGATGAGCGGGCGGCCATGGTCGAACTCGCCGCCGCCGGGATCGTGGTCGCGGCGGGGGCGCCGTTCGTGGCGGGCGAGGCGCGCGCGCCCCACGTGCGGGTGACGGCGGGCCTCATCGCCGCCGGCGATGCCCAGGGGGCAGCGGCCGCCCTCGCCGCCGCCGCGCGCGCGAGCGCTCGCTGACAACGGGATACATCGCTGGGCGGATGCGGGTCCCGCCGGCGCCCGCGTAGCGTGTCAGGGTGTTCCGCCGCCTCTCACCCGTGCAGTCGCTCGTCGACGCGTTCATCGCGTTCGGGTTCTTCGGGGTCACGGGCTTCCTGTTCTACACGCCCTCCTCGGGCGACCAGGTGTGGGGCGTGCTGGTGTCGCTCGGCATGGCCGTGGCGCTGGGGCTGCGCCGGTTCTCGCCGTTCCTGGCGTTGGCCGTCGCGTGGGCGACCGCCCTCGCGCAGATGGCGATGGGCCTGCAGCCCATGCTCAGCAACGTCGCGATCTTCGTCGTGCTCTACGCGACCGCGGCCTATGGCACGCGGCTGCTGTTCTGGCTCGGGTTCTCCTCCGCGGTCGCCGGCTCCGCGGCCATCGCGATCTACCTTGTCTTCGTCAACTCCTACGTCGTCTCGTCGGGCCTGGACTGGCGCAACCTGCCGCTGGCCGTTTTCGTCATGCTCGCGGCGCTGTTCGCCCTCGGGCTCTCGTGGACAGCGGGCGCGCTGGTGCGCACCGCGGCACGCGCCAGAGAGACCCGGCAGGCGAGGGATGCGGCGCGCGCGCAGGTGGCGATCGAGTCCGAGCGGATGCGGATCGCCCGCGACATGCACGACATCGTGGCGCACTCCCTCGCGGTGGTGATCGCCCAGGCCGACGGCGCCCGATACGCCGCCGTCGCCGACCCGGCCGCTGCGACCACGGCGCTCGGGACGATCTCGTCCACGGCGCGTTCGGCGCTGACGGATGTGCGCCTTCTGCTCACCCAGCTGCGCCACCAGCAGGGCGCCGGACCCCAGCCGACGCTCGCAGACCTCGACGCCCTGTTCGCCCAGGTCCACGCCGCGGGGGTCGATCTGCGGGTGCAGATCGCGCCGGTACCGCCGCAGGATGTGCCGGCGGCCGTGCAGCTCGCCGTCTTCCGCATCCTGCAGGAGGCTCTCACCAACGCCCTGCGCCACGGCGACGGCCCGGTCGAGGTGTGGCTCGCGTGGCAGAGTGATCACGTGCGAGCAACCGTGCGCAACGCGCTGCGTCCCCCCTCTCGCGAGCCGCAGCGGATGCTCGAGGACGCCGGCGGGCACGGTGTCGTCGGGATGCGCGAGCGCGCGCAGCTCGTGGGGGGAACGCTGTTCGCCGGCGCCACCGACGAGGGCTTCGTCGTCGACGCGTGCCTGCCGATCGGGGCCGCCGCATGAGTGCTCCGGTGCGTGTCGTCCTCGTCGACGACCAGGCGCTCTTCCGCGCCGGCATCCGCATGCTGGTGGATTCTCAGCCCGACCTGAGCGTCGTGGGCGAGGCCGGCGACGGCGTCGAGGCGATCGAGGTGGTGCGCCGCGAACGCCCCGACGTCGTGCTGATGGACATCCGGATGCCGCGCCTCGACGGCCTGGCGGCCACGGCGGAGCTGCTGCGCGACGCCGATGCGCCCCGCATCGTGATGCTGACGACCTTCGATCTGGATGAGGCGGCGGCGCGCGCCATCCGTGAGGGGGCCAGCGGGTTCCTGCTCAAAGACGCCGATCCCGAGTTCCTCCTCGCAGCCATCCGCACGGTGCACGCGGGCTCCGCCGTCATCGCCGCCAGTGCCACGCGCGACCTGTTCGCGCAGTTCTCGCCCCCGGCCGTCGCGACACCGCCCGCCTGGCAGGCGCTGACGGACCGCGAGCGGGAGATCTTCGCGCTCGCCGCCCGAGGCCTCTCCAACGCCGAGATCGCGGAGCGGGAGTTCCTGTCGGAGGCGACCGTGAAGACCCACATCAGCCGCATCCTCGCCAAGCTCGCCCTGCGCGATCGGGTGCAGCTCGTCGTCTTCGCCTTCGAGCACGGCCTCGTCTGACCCTCCCCGGTGCCCGCCTGTGGGTGCCCGCCTGTGGGTGCCCGCCCGTTGGGTGCCCGAGTTGCGTCGCAGTTGCGCAGATGCGCCACTTTTCCGCATCCGCCACAGTCATTCACTGTCGCGGATGCGGAAAAGTGTGGCGCTCACGGCGCGGATCGCCTCGCCCCGCTGCCCCGCTTCCCGGCACCTGTGCCCCGCCTGGTGTCCCGGCCCCACCATCCGGGCGCCCCGCGAATCATCCGCCAGAAGGATGCGGATACGCCCGGCGGGCGACGCGGCCGATCCCGCCCGATTCATAGCGTCGGAGACATGCACATCTCCTCCAGTGAACTCGGCCTCGCCGCGCGTGTCTCGCGGCTCACGAAGACCTATGGCAGCGGCGCGGGTGCCGTCCGCGCCCTCGACGACGTCGCGGTCGGCATCCGCCGCGGCGAGTTCACCGCCATCATGGGCGCCTCCGGCTCGGGCAAGTCGACGCTCATGCACATCATGGCCGGCCTCGACGCCCCGACGAGCGGATCGGTGTGGATCGGCGACACCGACATCACCGGCCTCGGCGATCGCGAGCTGACCGTTCTCCGGCGCCGCCGGGTGGGCTTCGTGTTCCAGTCCTTCAACCTCGTGCCGACGCTCGACGTCATCGGCAACATCACACTGCCCTTCGATCTCGACGGCCGCCGCCCGTCGGCGATCGAGCGCGCGCGGATCGACATGCTCGTCGAGACGCTCGGGCTCCGCTCGCGTCTGACGCACCGCCCCCACGAGCTCAGCGGCGGACAGCAGCAGCGTGTGGCGATCGCCCGTGCGCTCGCCACGGCGCCCGATCTGCTCTTCGCCGACGAGCCGACCGGCAACCTCGACTCCCGCACCGGACGCGAGGTCCTGGCTCTGCTCGGCGCGGCGAGCCGCGAGCACGGGCAGTCGATCGCGATGGTCACGCACGACCCGATCGCCGCGAGTCACGCCGACCGCGTGATCTACCTCGGCGACGGCCGCGTCGTCGCCGACCACCGCGGGCAGAGCGCCGAGCAGATCGCCGCGTTCATGCTCGCCGCGGAGCAGGGAGCGGTCGCGTGAGCGGCGCCGTCCTCGCCGCAGGCCCGGCACGCACCGCTCCCCTGTCGTGGCTCCGCGAGCGCGGGATGGGGGCGAGCATCCTCGTCTCCGCCATCTCCACGGCGTTCGGCGTCGTCCTCATCTCCGCCACCGGGTACATCGCGGCCCTCCTGCGCGCGGATCCCTACATCGGCGACAGCGGAACTCTGGCCTTCGTGCTCAGCTTCCTCACCGTCCTGCTGGTGGGCGTCGCGGTCTACGTCGCGGCGGTCGTCACGGCCAACACCTTCGCCACGGTCGTCGTCGGCCGCACGCGCCGGATCGCCCTCCTCCGCCTCATCGGCGCGTCTGCGCGTTCGCAGCGCACGGAGCTCGCGCGACAGGGCCTCGTCGTGGGCGCGATCGGAGCGCTTCTGGGCCTCGTCGGCGGAACGCTGGTGGCGGTCATCGGGGTCGGAGCGGCCGATTGGATGCTGGGCCTCGACGTCTCCTTCACGCCCGTGGAGCCGATGCTCGTGGTGCCCGCGGTGATCGTCGCACTGACCACATGGGCTGCCGCATGGGCGGGATCACGGCGGGTGCTCACCGTCACGCCGCTCGAGGCCCTCGGCGGGTCAGTGGAGGCGCCCTACGCCCGCGCCGCACGGCGCACCGGACGCAACGTCTCGGCGCTCGTCCTGCTGGTGCTGGGTGCGCTCCTGCTCGGCGGCGGAATCGCGTACGGCCTCGTCAGCCCCACCGGCGTGATCATCGCGTTCTTCGGCGGTGTGCTCTCCTTCACCGGGCTGGCGCTCGGCGCGACGCTCGTGATGCCGCCCGTTCTGCATCTGGTCGGCTCGGTCTTCGGCCGTTCGGCCATGTCGCGACTGGCGGCGCAGAACGCGCTGCGGTACCCGGAGCGCTCGAGCCGGATGGCGATCGGTGTCGTCATGGGCGTCACCCTCATCACGATGTTCGCCGTCGCGATCGCCTCGACGAAGGCCGTGTTGACCGCGGCCGGCGGCGGAGTCCTGGACGACGACATGTCGCGCGTGCTCGACACCTTCTCCGCCGTCATGATGGGGCTCGTGGCCGTGTCCGCTGTGATCGCGGGTGTGGGTCTGGTCAACCTGCTGACGCTGGGTGTGGTGCAGCGGCGCCGGGAGCTCGGCCTGTTGCGCACCCTCGGGGTCTCGAACGCGCAGCTGCGCGCCATGGTGCTGCGCGAGGCCGCCCACATCACGATCGCGGCCACCGTCACCGGGCTGCTGCTCGGCATCGTCTACGGATGGGCCGGAGCGCAGTCGCTGCTCGGATCGGTTCCGGTCGACCCGACGCTGCCGCGCCAGCCCACGTTCGTGCTGCCGGCCATCCCGCCGATCCCCGTGCTCGTGATCGTCGCGGCGACGACCGTGCTGACCCTCGTCGCGGCCGTCGTGCCGACCCGGCTCGCCACGCGCGTCGCCCCCATCGAGGCGCTCGCCGAGGCGTGAGCCGTGAGGCGGGCCCGTGCCGGAGCGTGCGGGCCCGCTCAGACCGCGGCGGCGGCTTCCGGATCGTGCGCCCACGACGGCGCGAGCGTGCGGATGCGGGAGGCCCGCCACTGCCACGTCGCCCACAGTACCGGCCAGAACAGCGGGGCGGTCCGCCCCTCGATCACGAGCCGCTCGCGCCAGAGCGTGCGGCCGTATCCCGCGGGGCTCACCGCCATCTGGTGGTCCCACACGTCCAGCGACGCGAGGGGACCGGTCAGCGGCGCCCCCGAGTCGCGGAAGATCCGCACCGGGCCGCGGAGCTCGTCGACCGCGCGGTCGCTGACCGAGATGAGCTGCGAACCGAGGGGCAGGATGCCGCCGGCGAAGAGCCCCACGGCGACGTCCTGGCCGCTCTCCCAGCTGGTCGGCAGCGGACTGAGGGGCTGCATGTCGATCAGCGGACCGTAGAGCTCGGCGACGGCGCGCGGCGAATGCAGCGCTCGCCAGGCCGCATCCGGATCGCAGTCGATGACGAACTTCAGCAGGATGCGCATGGCCCCAGTCTGCCCCGCGCGTCTCGCGACGTCACGCGGCTCTGCCCCGGGCCGGGCTCGTCCTAGTCTGGACGGATGCCCGAGATCGCCGACCAGTCGCGTTACCAGATCCGCTTCGAGTGGGGAGCTTCGGGGGTGCGCCGACTCGCCGCATCCGACGTGGTCGTGATCGTGGATGTGCTTTCCGCCTCGACCGAGGTCGTGGATGCGGTCGCCGCCGGTCGCGCGGTCCCGCTGGCGGAGACGGGGGTCGCGGATCTCGCCGGCGCCGCGCACGATGCGGGTGCCCTCGTGCTGCTCGGCGCGCTGCGCAACGCGGCGTCCGTCGCCGCAGCGGTGCTGGCCGAGCAGCAGCATCGCGGCGCGCGCACCTCGGTCGCGGTGATCGCCGCGGGAGATGCGGATGCGGCCGGCTGGCGCGCCGCGGTCGAGGACCAGCTCGGCGCGGGTGCCGTGATCGACGCGCTCGGCTCTCTCGGACTCGACCACACCTCGCCCGAGGCGGCCGCAGCCTGCGAGTCGTTCCGCGGCCTGCAGAGCGCAGTGCGGCATCTGCTGACGGCGAGTGCGAGCGGTCAGGAGCTGCTGGAGACGGGGGAGCGCGAGGCGGTCCTGGCTGCCGCGACGCTCGATGCCGTATCCGTGGTCCCGGTGCTGCGGGACGGCGTCTTCGTCGCAGCCTGAGGCCTCAGCGCGGCGTCGACGCTGCCATCCGTGCCGCGCGCGTGATCTCGCGCCGGGTCCAGGTGAACGCGAAGCGCGGGTCGTAGCGCGCAGCGCAGCTCGCGCAGGAGGTCGGACGGGTCGCCTTGCGGTGTCGGTAGACGACGTGTCCGTTGGGGCATACGCCCACCCAGGGAGCGAGGTCGGTGGCCGTCTCGCCGTGGTGGGTCGCGCCGCCGACGTATCCGAGTTCGCGGGCGACGCGCTTCCACGCCGGCCCGTGCCCTGCGGCGGAGCCCGCGAGTGCGTGCGCGACCTCGTGCAGGAGCGTCTGGTGGTTGGTGTCGTCGTCGTAGCGGGCGCTCAGATAGCGCGACAGGCTGATGCGGCGCTTCGTGTAGTCGCACAGGCCGGCGCGACGCTTCGCGTTGTCGAAACCGAAGCTCCAGCCCTCATCGAGGTGCAGGGCGATCAGGGCCTCCGCCCAGACGCGCACGCGCTGCAGATCCGACATGGGACGAGCGTAGATCGAGCCGCGGACAGCGGGCGGCTCAGCTGGCGACGCTCGCCGCGATGCGGCGGCGATCGACCGTGTCGATGGCGAGCAGCGTGGTCTCCAGCTGCTCCTCGGGCGCCCCGGCCTGCTGGCGCAGGAACAGCGTGCGCTTGAAGTCGGCGCGGGCCGCATCCAGGTCTTCGCCGTCCAGGTGCACCTTGCCGCGGTGATGGTAGGCGAAGGCGGCGATGCCGGCCCAGCCCTGGCCCTCGGCCTCTTCGGCGCAGGTCGTGAGCTCGTGCGCCGCCGCGCCGAGCTGGCCGCGCTCCTGCTGCACCGTGGCGTGCAGGATGCGGGCGCGCAGCAGATCCTTGCGGGTGCCGGCCATGCGCGCGGTGCGCACCGTCTGCTCGGCCACGAGGAGCGCCTCGTCGAACTGGCCGGTGACCTTCAACAGCCAGACGCGCTCCATCAGCGCGGCGAGGCTGCGCTGGGAGCCGATCTCCTCGAGCCGCTCCAGGCATTCCCGCTCGTCGACGATCTCACGCAGCGTCTCCGGGTGGTGCCCCCTGATATAGCTCACGTTGCTCCCTTCGTGCCAGCGCCGCATCCAGTGTCGCCGACCTCTGCCGCCGGGCGCTTCAGGCACGCCGCGTCGGCCCGCCCCCACCTTCCCGCCCCGCGCGCACCCCGCTCCCATCCGTACCCACTTTCCCCGCGAGACTGCATTTCCACGACGAGATCACGGGTAAGCACAGTGATCTCGTGCTCGAAATGCAGTCTCGGGGTCGGAGAAGCCGCGGTCCGAGAGAACCTCAGAGCTCGAAGAGGGAGGCGGCGGGTTTGGGCGAGGGGGTGGCGGTCGCATCCGTCGCGGGGACCGCGCCGCGCACGAACTCGTCGAGCTCCGCACCGATCGCGACCTTCGCCGGATGCGGTCCCGCCGCCATCAGGCGCGGCAGCCATGCCGTCGGCAGGGGCGCGGCGGATGCGGCGAGCACGAGGTTGCCGAAGCGTCGTCCCTTGAGCGTCTGCACCTCGGCGAGCAGCGCGATCTCCGGGAGCACCTCCCGCACGGTCGCCACCTGACCTCGGGCGAAGGCGAGGCCCGCGCCGTCGGCCACGTTGACGAGAAGCACGCCGTCCGCGGCGAGCAGGTGCGCGGCCTCGCGGTAGAACTCCACGGTGGTCAGGTGGGCGGGCGTCTGGGCCCCGGCGTAGACGTCGGACACGAGGAGGTCGACGTTGCCCGACAGCGAGTCGGGTAGTCGTGCGAGCCCCGCCCTGGCGTCCCCGATGCGCACCCGGATCTGCGCGCCCCGCGGCAGCGGGAGGTTCGTGCGCACCAGGTCGACGAGCGCCTGCTCGAGTTCGATGACCTGCTGACGGGAACCGGGGCGCGTGTGGGCGATGTAGCGGGGGATCGTGAGAGCGCCCCCGCCGAGATGCACCGCGGTGAGCGGCTGCCCGGGCAGGCGCAGCTGGTCGATGACGGCCGCCATCCGTCCGATGTACTCGAAGTGCAGGTGGGTCGGATCGTCGAGGTCGACGTGGGACTGGGGAGTGCCCGCGACATCGAGCTCGAATCCGCTCGTGAACGACGAGGGCGCGATGCGGGCGATCGAACCGTCCGACAGTCTCGCCTCCGGATGCGAGACGTGCTCGTAGCGCGCGCGGGCCATGACTCCACAGTACGGCGGCACTACCGTGTGCACATGCCCTCGATCGATCTGAACGCGGACCTCGGCGAGACCGTCGAGGGCGAGCCGACCGCGGACGACGCGGCGATGTTCGCGGTGGTCTCCAGCGCCAGCGTCGCGTGCGGCGGCCACGCGGGCGACCCTGACGCGATGCGCGCCGCGGTCGCGCTCGCCGCGGCGCGGGGCGTCGCCATCGGGGCGCACCCCTCGTATCCCGATCGCGCCGGATTCGGGCGACAGACCCTGCAGATCGCGCCAGCCCGGCTCCGAGGCGAACTCGCCGCACAGCTGGGCACGCTGCGCGCAGCCGGTGCCGACATCCGCTACGTGAAGCCGCACGGAGCGCTGTACCACGCGGCGGGCAGCGATCCGCAGACGGCGTCGGCGGTCGTCGCCGAAGTCGCCGCCCTCGCCGCCGAGCTCGGCCGGCCCGTGCCCGTGCTGGGACTCGGAGAACGCCTGCGCGACGCGGCGGCGGATGCGGGCGTCCCGTTCTTCGGCGAGGCGTTCCTCGACCGCGGGTACCTGCCGAACGGCACGCTCGTGCCCCGGCGCATGCCGGGGGCCCTGCTCCACGACCCACAGGAGGTCGCCCAGCGGGCGGTGCGCCTGGCGACCACGGGCGAGGTCGTCGCGGCCGACGGCTCCGTCGTGCGTACCGAGGCGGCCTCGCTGTGTCTGCACGGCGATACGCCCGAGGCGGTGGAGATGGCCGTGGCCGTGCGCACCGCACTGGCGGCGGCGGGGGTCGAGGTGCGGGCGCCGTGGTGACCGACGGGCGCCGCGTCCTGCCCTTCGGGGCGGGCGGCCTGCTCATCGAGCTCGACGACCTGGATGCGGTGCTCGGCCTGCACGCGGCGCTTGCCGCATCCGCTCCGGACGGCGTCGAAGAGCTGATCCCCGCGGCGCGGACGGTGCTCGTCCGCTTCGACCCGCACCGCGTTGCGGCGGCGACGCTGCGGGCGTGGATCGCGGCGGCGGATGCGGTCGCGCCCCGGACGGACGGCGACGCCCCGGAGGTGACGATTCCCACCGTCTACGACGGCATCGACCTGGCCGAGGCGGAACGCTGGGCGGGCATGTCACCCAGGGCGCTCGTCGACCGGCACGTGCGCACGCCTTGGCGGGTCGCTTTCACCGGGTTCGCCCCCGGATTCGCCTATCTCGTGGGGGAGGGATGGGGGCTCGACATCCCGCGCCTCGACGCACCCCGTACGCGTGTGCCCGCCGGCGCCGTCGCGCTCGCCGCGGGATTCACGGGCACCTACCCGCGGGCGACGCCCGGGGGATGGCGGCTGATCGGCACGACGACAGAGCCGCTGTTCGATCCGGATGCGGCCGTCCCGGCGCTACTGACCGCCGGGACACGCGTGCGCTTCCGCCCCGAGCGGGCGCGCGTCGAGCTCGCCGTATCTCCGCCGGCGGCGGTCACGGGCGCGCCGGCGCTGCGTATCGAGGCATCCGGTCCGCTCGCCACGATCCAGGACCTCGGGCGGCCCGGCGCCGGTGCGATGGGGATCGCCGTGTCCGGAGCGGCCGATCGTCGCGCGGCCGCCCTCGCCAATCGCCTCGTCGGCTCGGCGCACACGGCCGCGGTCGTCGAGATCCTGTTGGGGCCGTTCCGGGCCACGGCGCTCGCCGACCGGTGGATCGCGGTGACGGGCGGCCTGGGTGCGTTCCGCATCGACGGCAGGGATGCGGATCCGCACCGCGCGCTGTTCTGGCCCGCGGGCTCGGCGCTCGAGATCGGCCCGCTCGTGACGGGTCTTCGCGCGTACCTCGCCGTACGCGGCGGGATCGATGTGCCTCGCGCCGCGGGCTCCCGGGCCACCGACACCCTCGCCGGCCTCGGTCCCGCCCCGCTCGCGGCGGGCGACGAGCTCCCCGCCGGGGCGGAGGTCGCGGGCGAGGTGCCGCCGATCGACGCGGTCCCGTGGACGGCGCCCGCCCCCGGCGACGTGACCCTGGAAGTGGTGCCGGGGCCGCGTGCCGACTGGTTCGCGGCCGACGCCGGGCGGACGCTGTACGCCGGCCCGTGGCACGTGTCCGCGGCCGCCGATCGCATCGGCGTGCGCCTGGAAGGGCCCGGACTGACCCGCATCCGCGCGGGCGAGCTCGCGAGCGAGGGCATGATTCCGGGAGCGCTGCAGGTGCCGCCGGACGGACGACCGGTCGTGCTCGGGGTGGACGGTCCGGTCACCGGCGGGTACCCGGTCATCGCCGTCGCCACGGCCGACTCCCTGGGCCGGCTCGCGCAGGCGAGGCCCGGCACCCGGGTGCGGATCAGACCCGTCGGATGAGCGCTGACGGGTCGACGCGCGGTTATACCGCAGGTCGCGAAACTCGTCAAGAATTCCGCTGGACACGGCGCGTCATCTGACATATAGTTGGTCTTTGCGCTCCCTCCTCCCATGCCCTCATATGGTGGTCGGCCTGCGTACGTGCCCCCGCAGATAGCGGCGTGCGGTGCGAACGCGTCGGGAAGATCGAGCACTCCATCTGACATCAGAATCACGAGCCCCCGCCCGGGCCCATGGAGGTTATCCCTTGGCTGCCGCGCCCCACGCAAGCACCCCCACCACCAAGACCCCCAAGAACGGACGCGGCGCTTCGCGTCTGTCCTTCGCGAAGATCACCGACACGCTGACGGTCCCCGACCTTCTCGCGCTGCAGACGGAGTCCTTCGACTGGCTCGTCGGCAACGACGCCTGGAAGGCACGCGTCGCCGAGGCCCAGGCCGCCGGTCGCACCGATGTGCCGGCCACGAGCGGTCTCGAGGAGATCTTCGAGGAGATCTCACCGATCGAAGACCTCAGCGAGACGATGCAGCTGAGCTTCACGAACCCGTACCTCGAGCCCGAGAAGTACTCCATCGAGGAGTGCAAGGAGCGCGGCAAGACGTACGCGGCCCCGCTCTACGTCGAGGCCGAGTTCATGAACCACCAGACCGGTGAGATCAAGACCCAGACGGTCTTCATGGGCGACTTCCCGCTCCAGACCGACAAGGGCACGTTCATCATCAACGGCACCGAGCGCGTCGTCGTGTCGCAGCTCGTGCGTTCGCCCGGTGTGTACTTCGACCGCGTTGCCGACAAGACGAGCGACAAGGACATCGTCTCGGCCCGCGTCATCCCCAGCCGCGGCGCCTGGCTCGAGTTCGAGATCGACAAGCGCGACCAGGTGGGCGTGCGCATCGACCGCAAGCGCAAGCAGTCGGTCACCGTCTTCCTGAAGGCGCTCGGCCTGTCCAGCGAAGACATCATGAACGAGTTCGCGGGCTTCAGCTCGATCGAGGAGACCCTCGAGAAGGACACGATCCTCACCAAGGAAGACGCGCTGCGCGACATCTACCGCAAGCTCCGTCCGGGTGAGCAGGTCGCCGCCGAGGCCGCGCGTGCGCTGCTGGACAACTTCTACTTCTCGTCCAAGCGCTACGACCTGGCCAAGGTGGGTCGCTACAAGATCAACCAGAAGCTGGGTCTCGACACCCCGCTGACCGACTCGGTGCTCACGGTCGACGACATCGTCGCGACCATCAAGTACCTCGTCCGCCTCCACCGCGGAGACACGACCTTCGAGGGCGTGCGCGCCGGCAAGAAGGCGGAGATCCGTATCGACGTCGACGACATCGACAACTTCGGCAACCGCCGCATCCGCGCGGTCGGCGAGCTCATCCAGAACCAGGTCCGCACGGGTCTGTCGCGTATGGAGCGCGTCGTCCGCGAGCGCATGACCACGCAGGACATCGAGGCGATCACGCCCCAGACCCTGATCAACGTGCGTCCTGTCGTCGCGGCGATCAAGGAGTTCTTCGGAACCTCGCAGCTGTCGCAGTTCATGGACCAGAACAACCCGCTCGCGGGTCTGACCCACAAGCGTCGCCTGTCGGCGCTGGGCCCCGGTGGTCTGTCGCGTGAGCGTGCCGGCGTCGAGGTCCGTGACGTCCACCCCTCGCACTACGGCCGCATGTGCCCGATCGAGACGCCGGAAGGCCCGAACATCGGTCTGATCGGTTCGCTCGCCTCCTTCGCGCGTATCAACGCGTTCGGGTTCATCGAGACCCCGTACCGCCGCGTCGTCAACGGTCGCGTCACCACCGACATCGACTACCTCACCGCCAGCGAGGAGAACGACTTCATCGTCGCCCAGGCCGGTGCCGAGCTCGACGCCGAAGGCTCCTTCACGCAGGACCGCGTGCTGGCCCGTCGCGGTCAGGGTGGCGAGGTCGACCTGTTCCCGGTCGACGAGATCGGCTACATGGACGTCTCCCCGCGCCAGATGGTGTCGGTCGCGACCTCGCTGATCCCCTTCCTCGAGCACGACGACGCGAACCGCGCCCTCATGGGTGCGAACATGCAGCGCCAGGCCGTGCCGCTGGTGCGCAGCGAGTCCCCCGTGGTCGGAACCGGTATGGAGGGCTACGCCGCCGTCGACGCCGGTGACGTCGTCACCGCCAAGCGTTCTGGTGTGGTGGCCGAGGTCTCCGCCGACGTCGTCACCATCCAGACGGATGAGGGCGGCACCGACGACTACTTCCTGCGCAAGTTCGACCGCTCCAACCAGGGCACGTCGTACAACCAGCGCGTGGTCGTCTCCGCCGGTGAGCGCATCGAGGCCGGCGAGGTCATCGCCGACGGTCCCGCGACCGAGAACGGCGAGCTCGCCCTCGGCAAGAACCTGCTCGTCGGGTTCATGACGTGGGAGGGTCACAACTTCGAGGACGCGATCATCCTCAGCCAGGAGCTCGTGAAGGACGACACCCTCTCCTCGATCCACATCGAGGAGTACGAGGTCGACGCCCGCGACACGAAGCTCGGCAAGGAGGAGATCACGCGCGACCTGCCGAACGTGAGCCCCGACCTGCTGAAGGACCTCGACGAGCGCGGCATCATCCGCATCGGTGCCGAGGTCCGCCCCGGCGACATCCTCGTCGGCAAGGTCACGCCCAAGGGTGAGACCGAGCTTTCCGCCGAGGAGCGCCTGCTGCGCGCGATCTTCAACGAGAAGAGCCGCGAGGTCCGTGACACCTCCCTGAAGGTGCCCCACGGCGAGCAGGGCACGATCATCGCCGTCAAGGAGTTCAACGCCGAGGACGGCGACGACGAGCTCGGCTCGGGCGTCAACCGCCGCGTCGTGGTCTACATCGCCCAGAAGCGCAAGATCACCGAGGGTGACAAGCTCGCCGGCCGCCACGGCAACAAGGGTGTCATCGCGAAGATCCTCCCCGTCGAGGACATGCCCTTCCTCGCCGACGGCACGCCGCTCGACGTCATCCTCAACCCGCTCGGTATCCCCGGTCGAATGAACTTCGGCCAGGTCCTCGAGCTCCACCTCGGCTGGATCGCCCAGCAGGGTTGGAAGGTCGAGGGCAACCCGGAGTGGGCCGCGAACCTGCCGAAGGAGGCCTTCGAGGCCCCCGCCGGCACCAAGGTCGCCACCCCGGTGTTCGACGGTGCGTTCGAGTCGGAGATCGCGGGTCTGCTCGACTCGACGAACCCCACCCGTGACGGCGTGCGACTGATCGACTCCAGCGGTAAGACCACGCTGTTCGACGGTCGCAGCGGAGAGCCCTTCCCGGCACCGATCTCCGTCGGTTACATGTACATCCTGAAGCTGCACCACCTCGTGGACGACAAGATCCACGCGCGCTCGACCGGTCCGTACTCGATGATCACGCAGCAGCCGCTGGGTGGTAAGGCGCAGTTCGGCGGCCAGCGCTTCGGTGAGATGGAGGTGTGGGCCCTCGAGGCCTATGGA
>NZ_JAHZUT010000008.1:0-172496 GCF_022788845.1 Microbacterium sp. CIAB417
TTGAACCTGCAACCCCCGTATGACAACGTGCGCGTTGACGCCCGGTCCGTGTTGTGCCGGCTACAGGACTTGAACCTGCAACCCCCGTATTACAAGTACGGTGCGCTACCAATTGCGCCAAGCCGGCGTGACCGCCTGGCGGTCGCACGCCCTCGCGAGCGCACCGACGAGTCTATGCGCTCCCGACGCGCGGATTATGACGACGGGGTCGGCGTCGGCGTCGGGCTGGCCGTGCGGTAGTAGGCGTCGCTCGCCGTGGTGAGCACGAACTGCGCGAACTCCTTCGGGTCGTCGAGCGCACCCTGGTACAGCTCACCGTTGACGAAGATCATCGGCGTGCTGGTGAGGGTCAGCCCATCGGTGCCCGGGATGCCGGCGACGGCTGCATCCGTTGCGCTCTTCGCCCACGCCATGAACTCGCCGTTCTCGATGCACGAGCGCACCTGACGGGGCTCGGTCGCCCCTGCCGCCTGGGCTATGTCGGCGAGCGTGTCGTCGCTGAGTCCGTCGGATGTGGCCTCGGGCTGCTGCAGCAGCAGCTGGTGGTTGAACGCGAACACCGTGTCGGGCGAATAGGTCGCGACGCAGGCAGCCGCACCCGCGGCACGCAACGAATACTTGGTGCCGTTCGATTTGGCCGTGAGCATGGCGACGGGGTGGTACGAGAGCGTCGCCGCCCCCTCCGTCACCCACGAGGAGAGCTGGGGAGCGTTCGCCGTTTCGAACTGCTTCGCGCCCGGGGCGAGGTAGTCCACGTAGACACGGATGTCGACGGACGACCGGTTCGTCGGCACCGGGGTGGGCGTCGCGTCGCCTTGCGGCGCGGAGGACTCGGTCGGAGCCGGCTCGTCCACGGACCCGCCGAGCACCGACACACCCGCGACGGATGCGACCGCGAAGCCACCGTCGACCGCCCCGCTCGGCTGGAGCTGCGGGGAGGAGGTCGACGAGCTCACGGCGAACACCACCGCGGCGACCACGGCACCGACGACCGCCACACCGCTGATCGAGAGCGCGGCCACGCGAAGTCGACCGACCCGCGCATGGCGCTGCCGCACTCGCTGCGCCTTCTCGCGCACCGCCTCGCGGCGGTCGCTCGGCGCCGGGACGTTCGATGAGTCGTCGCTCGACATAGGACCTCTGAAGAAACATAGGGACCGGCGGAGTCCGGTCGAGCCGCACGGGAAACGGCCGATCCGATGCTAGCCAGACAGCCTGAGAAATGCCCAGACGCTCGTGCCATACTGAGAGGTGCGCCCGATGGCGGGCGTTGCGGGTCACCCCCGCGCATCCATCACTACGGATCGTCCGGCACGTACCTGCCGGTGAAGGAGAAGAAACAGTGGCAACTGTCACGTTCGACAACGCAACGCGTCTGTACCCGGGGGGAACCCGCCCGGCCGTCGACAAGCTCAACCTCGAGGTCGGAGACGGCGAGTTCCTCGTCCTGGTCGGCCCCTCGGGTTGCGGTAAGTCCACCTCGCTGCGCATGCTCGCCGGCCTCGAAGAGGTCAACTCGGGCAGCATCCGCATCGGCGACCGCGACGTCACCGACGTCCCGCCGAAGGACCGCGACATCGCGATGGTGTTCCAGAACTACGCCCTCTACCCCCACATGACGGTCGCCGAGAACATGGGCTTCGCGCTCAAGATCGCCGGCGTCGGCAAGGAGGAGCGCGCCCAGCGTGTGCTCGAGGCCGCCAAGCTCCTCGACCTCGAGGAGTACCTGACCCGCAAGCCGAAGGCACTCTCGGGTGGTCAGCGTCAGCGTGTCGCCATGGGTCGCGCCATCGTGCGTCAGCCCCAGGTGTTCCTCATGGACGAGCCGCTGTCGAACCTCGACGCCAAGCTCCGCGTGCAGACGCGTACGCAGATCGCGTCGCTGGTGCGCCGCCTCGGCGTCACCACGGTCTACGTCACGCACGACCAGACCGAGGCCCTCACGATGGGTGACCGCATCGCCGTGCTGAAGGACGGCCTGCTGCAGCAGGTCGGCACCCCGCGCGACCTGTACGAGAAGCCGAAGAACGTCTTCGTCGCCGGCTTCATCGGCTCCCCCGCCATGAACCTCTTCCCCGCCGACCTGGCCGAGGGCGGCGTCCGCTTCGGTGACCTCGTGGTCCCCGTCGAGGCCGACACCATCGGCAAGGCGCACGGCACCGAGGTCACGATCGGTGTGCGTCCCGAGGACATCCAGGTGGCTCCCGCCGACGGCAAGGGCCTGTCGGTTGTCGTCGACCTGATCGAGGAGCTCGGCGCCGACGGCTACCTGTACGGCCACTCCGAGATCAACGGCAAGCGCACCGACATCGTGGCGCGCGTCGACGGTCGTCGTCACCCGAGCGCCGGCGAGACGGTCATCCTCGCTCCGGTCCCCGGCCACGTGCACGTGTTCGACCTCGAGAGCGGCGAGCGCCTGAACGACAAGGCGATCGCGTCGGTCTGATCGGAACGACCCCCGCGGCGCGGCGGATCCATCCGGATCCGCCGCGCCGCGACATATGTGGAGGGACACCATGGCGGACTCGCTGACCATCACGGCCAGTGCGATCGATCCCGCGCTGCTGACACTGCCGTGGAGCACGCCGCTCGCGGACTGGTCCAGCAACGACATCGTGCAACTCCCCAAGGGCCTCTCGCGCCACCTGGTGCGCTTCTCGACCCTCAGCGGCAAGGTCATCGCCGTCAAGGAGACGACCGGCGAGATGGCGCGGCGCGAGTACGACATGCTCGGCAACCTCGCCCGCCTCGACGTCCCGTGCGTCGACCGTTTCGCCGTCATCGACGGGCGGACGGATGCGGCCGGCCATCCCCTGCCCGCGGCTCTGGTGACCGCCCACCTCAAGTTCTCCCTGCCCTACCGCGCCCTCTTCACCCAAGTGCTGCGCCCGAACACGGCCTCGCGCCTCGTGGATGCTCTCGCCGTGCTCCTGGTGCGTCTGCACAACGTGGGCTTCTTCTGGGGCGATGTCTCGCTCTCCAACACCCTCTTCCGACGGGATGCGGGGGCCTTCGCCGCCTACCTCGTCGATGCCGAGACGGGCGAGCTGCACGAGAGCGGTCTCACCCCGGGTCAGCGCGAGCACGACCTGGATGTGGCGCGCACGAACATCGCGGGCGAGATCATGGACCTCGCCGCCGGCGGCCGTCTGGCCGGTGACGTCGACGCGCTCGACATCGCCGACGGCATCGTTTCCTCCTACCGCTCGCTCTGGGCGGCGCTGACCGACAAGGAGAGCTTCTCCGCGGCGGAGTCGTGGCGGATCACGGAGCGCGTGCAGCGCCTGAACGCGCTTGGATTCGACATCGGAGAGATGTCGATCGACACCGCCACCGACGGCGCACTCGTGTCGATCCAGCCGAAGGTCGTCGACGCCGGCCACCACCAGCGGCGCCTCCTGCGCCTCACCGGTCTCGATGTCGAGGAGAATCAGGCTCGGCGTCTGCTCAACGACCTCGACGAGTTCCGCGCGCGGATCTCCCGCGTGGGCTCCGATGAGGAGATGGTCGCCCACGAATGGCTCACCCGGAAGTTCGAGCCGGTGGTGAAGGCGATCCCCTTCGATCTGCGCTCCAAGCTGGAGCCCGCCGAGGTGTATCACCAGGTGCTCGAGCACAGCTGGTACATGTCCCAGGCGCGCGGTCGATCGGTGCCTCTCGCGGAGGTGCTCACCAGCTACATCGACGACGTCCTCCGCCATCGCCGTGACGAGGCGACGGTCGTCGGGCCGCCCACCGAGGCGACATCGATCATCCCCGTCCTGCGCGACGATTATGTGCCGCGCGACGCAGACGACGATGAGGACGAGGCGATCGACTGGCGCGACCTGGTCTGATCACGGACGGCGGCTCGCCGCATCCGCTCGCGTCGGCTCAGTAGCCGACGGTGAAACGCTCCCGCGAGTGACGCGGCGTCTCGATCTCGTCGAGCACGGCGACGGCGAGGTCGGCGCCCGAGATGAACGACTCGCCGTTCTCGTCGACGACCAGCACGTCACCGCCGTCGCGGTAGGAGCCGGTGCGCTCCCCCGGCGCCCAGGCGCCGAACCCGCCTGCGGGGTGGATGTAGAACCAGTCGCGGTCGCCGGCGCGCGTCTGCAGGTCTTCGAGGATGCCGATGGCCTCGAGCGCTTCGGGCTTGTACTCGTCGGCGAAGCCCTCGGTGTCGACGAGGCGCGGACCACCCTCGGCGACCAGACTTCCGCCCGCACCGCCGATGACGCCGATGCGGACGTCCTCGGGCAGCACCGAGAGCAGCTGCTCGATCGCCGGCCGGAGGGCTCCGAGCATGTCACCGCGCGCGGCCACGGCCGAGACGACCACGTCCACGCCGATCAGCTCGTTCACGAGAGTGGGGACATCGAGCAGCGTCGCCTCGACGTAGACCGCACCCTCGACACGATCAGCAGGGACGGTGCGCGCGACCGAGAGCACCGTGTGCCCGCGCCGGACCGCCTCCGCGACGATGTGGCTGCCGGCGTAACCGGTTCCTCCGAGAACGGCGATGCGAGACATGGGTGCTCCTTCGGTCGAGATCGTCACGCCGACCGTAGCGTCGCGACCTGGTACAGCGCGACGGATGCGGCGATTCCCGCGTTCAGTGACTCGGTCGCGGCGGAGATCGGAATCGAGACGATCTGGTCGCACGTCTCGGTGACCAGACGCGAGAGCCCCTTGCCCTCGGAGCCCACGACGATCACGACGGGACGGTCGGCAAGCTGCAGCGCCGGAAGCGCGACGTCGCCGCCGCCGTCGAGTCCGAGCACGAACACGCCCTGCTTCTTGAACTCCTTGAGCGTCGTCGTGAGGTTCGCCGCCATCGCGACGGGCAGGCGTGCTGCCGCTCCCGCGCTGGTCTTCCACGCCGCGGAGTTGACGCCCGCGCTGCGACGCTGCGGGATGATGAGGCCCTGACCGCCGAACGCCGCCGTGGAGCGGATGATGGCGCCCAGGTTGCGCGGGTCGGTCACACCGTCGAGCGCCACGATCAGCGGCAGCTCGTCGCGGTCGATGATCTGCTCGAGCAGGTCCTGCGGGTGTGCGTACTCGTACGGCGGCACTTTCAGCGCCACGCCCTGGTGCACGCCGTCGAAGCCGGCCATGCGGTCCAGCTCCTGACGCGTGACCTCGAGAACCGGGATCTCACGGTGCGTCGCGATCGAGAGCATCTCCTTGACGCGGTCGTCCATCTCGACGCGCTGCGCGATGTAGAAGGCGGTCGCGGGGATGCGGGCGCGCAGCGCCTCGAGCACCGAGTTGCGGCCGGTCACCGTCTCGGTGTCGTCGTTCTGCTTCGAGCGCGGCGTGCGGTTCAGACCCGCGACACGCGGAGCGGTCTTGCCGCCGGCCGCGACGAAGCGCTCCTGCGCGGCCTTGCGCTTACCGGCGGGGTGCCAGGCGCGATCCTCCGCCTTCGGGGTCGGGCCGCGGCCCTCGAGCGAGCGGCGGTTCTTGCCGCCGGTGCCCTTCGTCGGGCCCTTCTTCTTGCCGCGTCCGGCTGACGGGTTTCCCGGCTTAGCCACGTTTCACACTCCAATGGGTCCCCTCGGGACCGTCTTCGAGGACGATGCCGGCAGCCGCGATCGCGTCGCGCACCCTGTCGGCGCTCGCCCAGTCCTTCTCTGCCCGCGCCTGGGCGCGTTGGTCGATCATGACGCGAACGAGCGCGTCGAGGGCTCCGGCTTCGGGGCCGGTCGTGCGCGTGCGCCACCGCTCGTCGAGCGGATTGATGCCGAGGATGTCGGTCATGGCGACGACCTCGGCCGCGCGACGGCGCGCGCTCTCCGAGTCTCCCTCATCCAACGCCGCGTTTCCTGCACGCACAGTCTCGTGCAGCACGCCCAGGCCTTGAGGGACGCCGAGGTCGTCATCCAATGCGGCGGCGAACGCCTCCGGGAGGGCCGCCGTCTCCGGCGCCGCGCCCACTCGGATCACGCGGTCGAGGAAGGTCCGGATGCGTTCCAGCGCCGCCTCCGCCTCGTCGAAGGCTCTACCGGAGACGTCCAGGCTCGATCGGTAGTGCGCGGCGGCGAGCGCGTAGCGCACGACGAGCGGGTCGCGCTCGGCGAGCACGTCGGCCGCGAGGGTGAAGTTGCCGAGCGACTTCGACATCTTCTGACCGTCGACGGTGACGAGGCCGTTGTGCACCCAGTACTGGGCGAACGCATCGCCTGCCGCCGTGGACTGCGCGAGCTCGTTCTCGTGGTGCGGGAAGCGCAGGTCGAGCCCGCCCCCGTGGATGTCGAAGCGCGAGCCGAGGTACCGGCGCGACATCGCCGAGCACTCGATGTGCCATCCCGGGCGTCCCTCGCCCCAGGGCGACGCCCACCGCGCATCGGCCGGCTCGCCGTCCTTCGCCCCCTTCCACAGGGCGAAGTCGTGCGGGTCCCGCTTGCCGCGAGGGTCCGCATCCGCGGCCGCCTCCATCGCGTCGACGTCCTGATGCGTGAGGGCACCGTAGGCGGGCCAGGACCGCACGTCGAAGTAGACGTCGCCGGATCCGTCGGGCGCCGGGTATGCGTGACCGCGCTCGATGAGCAGCGCGATGAGCTCGATCATCTGCGGGATGGATGCGGTGGCTCGCGGCTCGTACGTCGGCGCGAGGATGCCGACGGCGGCATAGGCCTGACTGAACGCGAGTTCCATGCGGTAGGCGAGCGCCCACCAGGGCTCGGTGGGCGTCGCGTTCGCGAGCACCTTGTCGTCGATGTCGGTGACGTTGCGCACGAACGTCACCCGACCGAACCGGTGGGCGAGCCAGCGTCGCAGCAGATCGAAGCTGAGCGCGGCGCGCACGTGGCCGATGTGCGGGCCGGACTGCACCGTCGGGCCGCAGACGTACATCGTGACGTTGCCGTCCTCCAGGGGCGCGAAGTCGCGCAGCGCCTGCGCCTGGGTGTCATAGAGCCGGACCGTCACTCCACCAGCCTACCGGCGGGGCTGTGTCACCATCCCGACACATGACAGCGATAGAAAGGACTCATGCTGCCCGTGTTCGCCGTCCTCGCGGCGGCGGTGCTGTTCGGCACGACCGGTACCTCGCAGGCACTGGGCCCCGACGGTACGACGCCCCTCGAAGTCGGGGCGGTTCGTCTGCTCATCGGCGGCACGGCGCTGGCGGTGATCGGCTTCGCCCTCGGCCGCCGACACCGACGTGCGACGGCATCCGCGTCTCCCCGACTGTCGGCGCGCGCGCTCGCCCTCATGGCGCTGACGGGCATCTGTCTGGCGGCCTACCAGCCGCTGTTCTTCCTCGGCACAGCCCGCAGCGGCGTCGCCGTGGGAACCGTCGTCGCGCTCGGGTCAGCGCCGGTGATGGCGGGGCTCATCGAGTGGGCGATCACCCGGCGCCTCCCCCGGCCCACGTGGCTCGCGGCGACGGCATTGGCCACGATCGGCGTCGCCCTCCTGGCCTTCGCCGGCGGCGACTCCGGTTCGGCGGATCCTCTCGGCGTCCTCGGGTCGCTGGGCGCGGGCGCGGCGTTCGCCGTCTTCGCCAACGCGCAGCGCCGGCTGATGTCGACGGGGTGGGATCCCTTCACGGTCGCCGGCGCCATGGGCGCCGGCTCCGCGGCCAGCGCCCTGTTCATGCTCCCGTTCGCGTCGTTCTCGTGGCTCGGTGAGCCCAGCGGCGTCGCCGTCGCGCTCTGGCTGGGCCTTGCGACGATCGCCGTCGCGTACACCCTGTTCACCTGGGGCTTGCAGCGCCTCACCGCCGCGACCGCGGCGACGCTGACCCTCGCCGAGCCCATCACCGCGACCCTGCTGGGCCTCATCGTGCTCGGGGAGCACCTCGACGCCGCATCCGTCGTCGGCATCGCCGTGCTGAGCGTCGGTCTCGTCGTCCTGGCCTGGGGCTCCCGCCGGCGGGATCCCGAGCCGTTCCCCCTGGAAGGATGAGCATGCTCGACTACCGCATCGACGACCCCACCCGCGGCCCGGCGCACGAGCTCGTCGTCTCCCACCTCGCGGCCATGCACGCCGGCACCCCCGCCGGGTGCGTGCACGCGCTCGACGCCGCGGGGCTGAGCGCACCCGGGGTCACCTTCTGGTCTGCGTGGTCCGACGGCGAGCTCGCGGGTATCGGTGCACTCAAGCGGTGGGGCGTCGACCGCGGCGAGCTCAAATCCATGCGGGTCGCCGACGCGTTCCGCGGAACGGGCGTCGGCCACGGCGTCCTTCGCCACATCCTCGCCGAGGCGGCGACCATGGGCCTGACGAGCGTGTGGCTCGAGACCGGCAGCACACCGGAGTTCGTGCCCGCGGTGCGTCTCTACGAGAGCGAGGGGTTCACCCGTTGCGGGCCGTTCGCCCACTACCGCGAGGATCCGCTGTCGCTCTACTTCACGCGGGCGGTCTGACCGGTCACTGCGCGGGCAGCAGCATCGCGACCGCGACTGCGAAGACGCCTTCGCCGCGCCCCTCGAACCCGAGCCCGTCGGTGGTCGTAGCCGAGACGGATACGGGGGCACCCAAGGCCTCGCTCAGCACGGCCTCCGCCTCGCGCCGGCGCGCTGCGAACCGCGGACGCGTGGTCTGGACCTGTACCGAGACATTGCCGATCACCCAGCCGGCTTCGCCCACCAGAGCGCGGGTGCGCGCGAGAAAAGCGTCGGCGTGCGCGTTCGCATACTCTGGGCGGTCGACGCCGAAGTGGGTGCCGATGTCGCCGAGACCCGCCGCCGCCAGAACCGCGTCGACGACGGCGTGAGCGACCGCATCCCCGTCCGAGTGCCCGGACAGGGCGGGCTCATCCGGCCAGCGCAACCCCGCGAGCCAGAGCTCGCCGTCCCCCGCGAACGCGTGCACGTCGGTGCCCACGCCCACGCGCGGCGCCGGCGCCGGCTGCTGAAGTCGCACCGGATGCTCGGCGGCGGGCATCAGGAGTGCGCGGGCGCGCTCGAGGTCGGCGGGATGCGTGATCTTGAAGCCGAGAGCATCGCCGGCGACCGCTGCGATCCGGTGACCTGCCGCCGCGACGAGCGCCGCATCGTCCGTGAACTCGGCATCGGCGACGGCGTAGGCCGCACTCAGGACGTCGCGCCGGAATCCCTGCGGGGTCTGCGCGGCCCCCAGCTCGGAACGATCGACCACGCCGATGATCTCGTCGCCGTCGACGCGCTTGATGGTGTCGACCACGGGGAGAACGGGGACAGCGCCCCATCCGGTCCGCTCGACCGCCTCCACGATCCGGGTGAAGACCTCGGGCGGGGTCAGGGCGCGGGCCGCGTCGTGCACGAGCACGATCTCGATGTCGCCCCAGAGGGCCGCGAGACCGGCGGCGACCGACTTCTGACGAGTATCCCCACCGGCGACGACGCTCACGCGCTCACGCGCATCGCCCGCCGCGGCGAGCGCCTCCGTCAGGGCCTCGCCGGTACGGTCCACGGGTGCGACGACGACCACCTGAGCGTCGAGTGCACTGCGGAACACACCGTCAAGGGCATGACGCAGCATCGTGTGCTCGTCGATCCCGACGAAAGCCTTGGGGACGTCCTCACCGAGGCGGGTACCTGACCCGCCGGCAACGACCACGACCGCGATCCGCGGCACGGGCTGAGGCACGAAGGCGCCTTTCGTCAGCTGGCGAGAACCTCTTCGAGCAGCACGCTGGCCTTCTCCTCGTCGGTCTTCTCAGCGAGCGCCAGCTCGGAGACGAGGATCTGCTTGGCCTTGGCGAGCATGCGCTTCTCACCCGCGGACAGACCACGGTCCTGATCGCGGCGCCACAGGTCGCGCACGACCTCGCTGACCTTGATCACATCGCCTGAAGCGAGCTTCTCGAGGTTCGCCTTGTAGCGGCGCGACCAGTTGGTCGGCTCCTCGGTGAAGGGAGCACGCAGCACCTCGAAAACGCGCTCGAGACCGTCCTTGCCGATCACGTCGCGCACACCCACGAGGTCGACGTTGTCGGCCGGAACCTCGATGACCAGATCGCCTTGGGTGACGTTGAGCTTCAAGTACTTCTTGGTCTCGCCCTTGATGACGCGTTCCTTGACCTCGATGATGGTCGCGGCACCGTGGTGCGGATAGACGACCGTTTCGCCAACCTCAAAAAGCATGGAGTTATGTCCTTTCGGCAACGACCAGGATACCACAGGGCCCAATGCGCTAGGGTTCGCGCCCTCGCCTCACATCCCCCATTCCCCCCATCCCCGCGCACCCGCATCCCGCGCGCGGACGCACGCGCGCGTCACGCTCGACGCCCAGTGCCCCCTCACCGCCCGCCCGCCCCTCGAATGCCGGGTTGCGTCCGAATGCCCGAGTTGCGTCGCATATGCGCACATGCCACACATTTGCGCACCTGCGCCTGAGGTTTCCTGGCGCGGATGCGGAAAGGTGTAGCCCCATCGAGGCGGAGATGGCGAGCGGCACGAGCGGAGTCCGCGAGCGGAGTCCAGGAACGGGAGCGACCCGCGCGACGAACGGGAGCGAGGGGTGGGACCCCGTAGAATGTGGGAGAAGCCGTCTGCAACCGGGAGGAACCGTGAAAACGCGCCTGATCGCGTCCGTCGTCGTGGCGGCTGCTGTCGCACTGGGAACGAGCGGGTGCGCCATGCTCTCGCCGCAGAGCACGACGATCCCCTACTCCCCCGCCGACGGACTGAACGTGCCGGCCTCGAGCGGGCCGCTCGCCGTGCGCAACGCGCTCGTGGTCGCCAACGACGAGGGCACCGAGGGCAACTTCGTGGCCGCGATCGTGAACGAGAGCGACTCCTCGCAGGTGCTCAACCTCGAGGTCGGCGAGAACGCCGTCAAGCTGACGGTGCGTGTTCCCGCCGGCGACACTTTGAGCCTCGGCACCGAGGACACCGATCCCCTGCTCATCGAGGACCTCGACGCCCGCCCCGGCTCGACCGTGCCGATCTTCTTCCAGTCCGGCGACGGCGAGGGTGCCCGGGTGGAGATCCCGGTCCTCAACGGCGACCTCGACTACCTGACGCCGCTCGTTCCTTGAGCGCAGCGCACGCGAAAGGGCGGGACACCTCCGGGTGCCCCGCCCTTTCGCTTTGACCTCCGGCCGCAGGCCTCAGACCTCAGGTCTCAGGCCTCGAACCGGTAGCCGAGTCCGCGGACGGTCACCAGCATGACCGGATCGCTCGGGTTCTCCTCGATGCGCGAGCGGATGCGCTTGATGTGCACGTCCAGGGTCTTCGTATCACCGAAGTAGTCGGTGCCCCACACGCGGTCGATGAGCTGACCCCGGGTCAGAACCCGACCGGCGTTGCGCATCAGGACCTCGAGGAGCTCGAACTCCTTGAGCGGCATGTTGATCTCTTCACCGCCGACGGTCACGGTGTGACGGTCGATGTCGAGCGTCACCCGTCCGCCCTGCAGAACACGCTCGTCGAGGTCGGCCTCCACCTGAGCGAAGCGGCGCAGGACCGCCCGCATCCGCGCCAGCAGCTCCCTGGCCGAGTAGGGCTTGGTGACGTAGTCGTCGGCGCCGAGCTCCAGCCCCACGACGATGTCCACCTCGCTGTCTTTGGCGGTCAGCATGATGATCGGCACGGACGAGACGGTGCGGATCTGACGGCACACCTCAGTGCCGGGCATGCCCGGCAGCATCAGGTCGAGCAGCACGATGTCGGCGCCGCGTTCACGGAACGCGGAGAGCGCGATGGCGCCGTCTTCGGCGATCTCGACCTCGAACCCCTCCCTGCGAAGCAGGTAGGCGAGCGGGTCGGCGAGGTCGGGCTCGTCCTCGACGATCAGGACGCGGGACATTCGGTGACTCCGTTCGGGTTCGGTGCCGCGGTCGGAGACGCGACGGGGGTCTTCTTGGTCTTCTTGGGTCGACGGCGGCCGCGGGCGACCGGTGCGTCGAGGTCGTCCGGCGGCGATGCGATCGGAAGCTGGATGGTGAAGGTCGAGCCACGCCCGACGCGCGACCAGACACGCACCTCACCGCCGTGGCGCTGGACGGCATGCTTCACGATCGACAGTCCCAGCCCCGTGCCGCCGGTGCGGCGAGAGCGCGCCTGATCAGAGCGGAAGAAGCGCTCGAACACCCGCTGCTGGTCCGCCTCGGAGATACCGATGCCGCGGTCGGTCACCGCGATCTCCACGGAGTTGTGCACCTGCTTGACCCCAATGCCGACGCTGGAGCCGCTGGGCGAGTACGCGATCGCGTTGGCCACCAGGTTGCCGAGCGCCTCAGTGAGGATCTGCGTGTCGCCGCGCACATACAGGCCTCGCGTCCCGCCGCGCACGACCGTCACCCCGGCCGAGCCTGCGGCGAGCGCGTGCGCCTCGCAGGCGGCCGTGACGACGGAGTCCACCGACACGTCGCCGACCTCGGCGAGCTCGTCCGCCGACTGCAGCCGGGAGAGATTCATGACGCGCGAGGTCAGAGAGGCGAGCCGCTGCGCCTCTGCGCTGAGGCGACCGGCGAAGATCCGTACCTGCGCGGGATCGTCCGCGGCCGACTCGATCGCCTCCGCGAGCAGGCTCACCGCGCCCACGGGCGTCTTCAGCTCGTGCGAGGTGTTCGCGACGAAGTCGCGGCGCATCTGCTCGACCCGTTCACGTTCGGTGATATCGCGGATGACGATGAGCACGAGCTTCGGCGAGATGGTCGTCGCGCGGGCCGAGACGAGCCGGGGCTCCGCGGGAGAGGAGGAGCGTCGCAGCGTCAGGCTCGCGGTGCTGATCCCTCCCGAGCGCACCGCGCGCGCGAGCTCGCGGATGCGATCGTCCGGTACGACCTCGTCGACATGGATACCGAAGGCCTCGGCCGAGGCGGATGCGGCGCGCACCGTTCCGGAACCGTCCACCACGATCGCGCTGTCGTCCATGGCGGCGAGGACATCCGGGACGCCCTCGGGAACGGCCGTCGAGTTGCGCGCCTCGACGCGCGCCCTGGCCCGCATCGCACCGATGATCAGGAGGGTGATCGACGCCCCGAGGACGACGCCCATGACCAGGGCCAGCAGCGCGAGCTGCGACGAGTTCATGGCTCCAGCGTAAATGGATGCTGAACCCGCACCCCGACTCAGACGCCTCCGGGGGCGGCAGCGCAGGTAACATTCACTCCCGCGGCACCGTTCGTTAACCTTCGACGGCGAGAATCGCCCGGGCCCGTCCCGTGCCGCCCACGATCACCCAGGAAGGTGCCTGTTTCATGCGCGAGGTTTTCCAGCAGTCCCTCGACGAGGTCCGTGTCCGGCTCGTCGAGATCTCCGAGCTCGTCACTGAGGCCATCGAGAAGGCGACGAGGGCCTTCGGCACGAGCGATGTCGCGCTCGCCGAAGAGGTCATCGACAACGACTCCGTGATCGATGACAAGGCGATCGAGCTCGACGAGCTGGCGATCGACATCCTCGCCCGGCAGCAGCCCGTCGCGAGCGACCTGCGCACGGTCGTCTCGGCACTGCGTATCAGCGCATCGCTCGAGCGGATGGGCGACATCGCCGAGCACATCGCGCAGTTGACCCGTATGCGCTTCCCCGACCGCGCCATCCCGAAGGGCCTCAAGGGCACTTTCACGAAGATGGGCGAGATCGACGTCGACCTGGCCCGCAAGCTCACCGAGTTGCTGCGCACGCGCGACCTGGACCTCGCCGAGCAGCTGCGCAACGAGGACGACAAGCTCGACGAGCTGCACGTCAGCGTCTTCGAGAAGGTCCTCAGCGAGTCCTGGCAGGGCGAGGCGGCGGCGACGGTCGACGCCACCCTGGCGAGCCGTTACCACGAGCGCTTCGGCGACCACGCGGTGTCGGTGGCGAAGAAGATCGTCTACCTCGCGACCGGCGACTGGGCGCCGCAGTCCGAGGTCGAGCCCCAGATCTGACCTCGCAGACATACGGGAAGGGCCCGGATGCATCACGCATCCGGGCCCTTCCCGTGTCGGCTTACTTGCCCTGGTTGGCGACGGCGGCAGCGCCCGCCGCGGCTGCCTCGGGGTCGAGGTACTCGCCCTTGCCCAGCGCCTGCAGGTTCTCGTCGAGGCGGTACACCAGCGGGATGCCGGTGGGGATGTTCAGCTCGGCGATGTCGTCGTCGCTGATGCCCTCGAGGTGCTTCACGAGGCCGCGCAGCGAGTTGCCGTGGGCGGCGACGAGCACGGTCTTGCCGGCGGTGAGGTCGGGGACGATGGCTTCGCTCCAGTACGGCAGGAGCCGGTCGATCACGAGCTTGAGCGACTCGGTGCGCGGCACCTCGCCGTCGATCCCCGCGTAACGAGGGTCGTTCACCTGGCTGAATTCGGATGCGTCATCGAGCGGCGGCGGCGGAACGTCGAAGGAACGACGCCACAGCATGAACTGCTCCTGACCGAACTCGGCGAGGGTCTCGGCCTTGTCCTTGCCCTGCAGCGCGCCGTAGTGGCGCTCGTTGAGACGCCAGGTGCGCTTGACGGGGATCCACAGACGGTCAGCGGCGTCGAGCGCGAGGTTCGCGGTCTGGATCGCGCGACTCAGCAGCGACGTGTGGACGACGTCGGGCAGCAGGCCCGCCTCGGCGAGCAGCTCGCCGCCGCGGGCGGCCTCGGCCTTGCCCTGGTCGGTCAGGCGCACGTCGACCCATCCGGTGAAGAGGTTGAGCTCGTTCCACTGGCTTTGGCCGTGGCGCAGCAGGATCAGGGTATGAGGGGTGGTCATGAGCCCATGATATCGACCGCGACGCTGGCATCATGGGGCCATGAGTCCTACGCCTTCGGGTCGCATCACCCGAGGCACGACGGGCACGAACCGCCTCCGCCGCGTGGACAGGTGGATCGCGCGCCACCGCGCGCTTCGGACGGCGGAGTCGGAGCCACTCGTGGTGGATCTCGGCTTCGGGGCGAGCGGCGTCACCGCCCTGGAGCTGGAGGCAAGGCTGCACCGCATCCGCCCGGATGTGCGTGTGTGGGGACTGGAGATCGATCCCGCCCGCGTGGCGCGTGCTCGCGCGCAGCTCGAGAGCGTGCGCGAGGGGACGACGATCTTCCGCCCCGACGCGCGGGTCGCGTTCGCCCGCGGCGGCTTCGAGATCCCCGTGCCGGAGCGGCCACGCATCATCCGGGCGTTCAATGTGCTGCGTCAGTACGACGAGGGCGAGGTTCCGGCGGCCTGGGAGCGCATGGCGTCGCGTCTGGATGCGGGTGGCTTCCTCGTCGAGGGCACGTGCGACGAGCTCGGGCGCATCAGCACGTGGGTCGAGATCGGCCCCGACGCCCTGCCGCGCACGCTGACGATCTCGCTGCGGCTGACCGGTCTGGAGCTTCCCTCGATCGCGGCCGAGCGTCTGCCGAAGGCGCTGATCCACCGCAATGTGCCGGGAGAGCGTGTGCACGAGCTGCTGCGGGCGTTGGATGCCGAGTGGACGCGCGCGGCGCCCCTGGCCACCTTTTCCCCGGCGCAGCGGTGGCAGGCGGCACTGGCGGCGCTCGAAGCGGACGGCTGGCCTCTCCGGCAGCGTTCGCGGTGGCGCCTGGGCGAGCTCACGGTGCCGTGGGAGCAGGTGGCGCCTCGCTGAGAGGCGCCGTCTCAGATGCGGGGCATGGCGGCCCGCGCCTCGTCTTCGCTGAGGCCGGTCGCGACCAGCAGGTCGACCGCGAACGGGCGCAGGGCGGAGATGACGCTGTGCTCGCCGGCGGAGGCGCCCGGTGCGAGCTGCGCCGGATCCAGGTGGCGGGCGACGGCCCGCGCTGCTTCGCGTGCGGGAATCTGCTGTGCGATGTCGTCGAGCGACTCCCCCACGAGGGCGAGGGCCCGTGCCAGAGACCGCAGCAGGTCGGCGGGGATGGGGCGCGGAGCGCCGTCGTCGATGAGATAGCCGGATCGGCGCGCCACGACGCGGAGATTGCGTACCGCGAGATCCGTGGCCGCCATGACGCGGCGGTATCGATCGAGCTCTGCGCGACGCCTGCGCAGGAACGGGGAGATGCGCGCGACCGCGACGGCGGAGTCGAGCGATTCCTGCCAGGCCCGTACGAGCGGATCGAGCGCGCGGGCCTTCTCCAGTGCACGCTCCGCACGCGAACGGTCCCCGTCCTCCAGCGCGCGGATGAGGGTCACGATCGCGTCGTCGATCGCGGCGAAGAGCGCACGCGCCTCGCGCAGCACCTCCGCGCGAGGATTGCGGGGAACGAGGGCCGTCACCAGCAGTGCCGCAACGCCGCCGACCGCACCGTCCGCTAACCGGCTCCACGACGCCTCGGTCGGTGCCATCGGGAACAGCAGGACGATGAGGCCCTGGATCGCCGCGGCGATGGCGAAGCCGGGCTGCGGTGACAGCGCCCTGGCGACGAACACGACCACAGCGAGGGTGATGCCGAGCTGCCACCAGCCGGGGCCCACCAGGCGCAGCAGGACCTCGGAGATGACGATGCCGAGCAGCATCCCGGCCACCGTCTCGGCGACGCGCCGTGGCCGCGCGTCGCGCACCAGCCCGAGGCTCGACACCGCCACGGTGCCGGCGAGCACGGGAGCGGAGTGTCCGAGCACGAACAGCGAGAAGACGTACGCGCCCATCGCTGCCGCCGTCAGCTGGGCGATGGCGGGCAGATCAGTGACCGCCCGCGACAGACCGGGTCTCGGATCGAAGCGCTCTCGCAGCCGCGTCGACACGCTCGTGGTGTCGGCGCCGCCCGGCGGCACCGTCACCGCCGGCGCGAGAGTCGAGGCAAGCGCGGCACGCCGGCGCTGGCGCCCGCATCCGGCGGCACGACCGTGGTGACGGATGCGGCGACGTCGCCGTCTGCCGTGCGCACGACGACATCGGCGTCGGTGTCGGCCGTGCGTTTGATGACGGCCAGCGCGATCGGGCCGTCCTCGAAGTGGCGGGCGGCCGAGGTGATGCGGCCGATCTCCATGTCGCCGACGGCGACCACGTCGCCGCGCGCGGGCAGGGATTCGGCGCTGCCGTCCAGGTGCAGGCTGACCAGACGACGCGGCGGGTGACCGAGGTTGTGCACCTTCGCCACCGTCTCCTGCCCTCGGTAGCACCCCTTGTCGAGGTGCACGGCGGTGCGGAGCCAGTCGAGCTCATGCGGGATCGTGCGCTCGTCGACCTCGTCCGCGAAACGGGGACGCCACGCGGCGACGCGCAACGCCTCGACCGCGAGCTCGCCGGCGAAACCGATCTCGCCGGATGCGGCCAGCTGCGCCAGCCGCGCGGCCTCGGAGGTATCCACGAGTGCCTCGTTCCAGCTGCGCTGGCTGCCCGGGTGCTCTTCGACGGGACCGTACGCGGCGCCGCCGACGGCGACCCCCGGCCACGGGTCGCGCCAGACGAGCGGCGTCTCGCCGACGGTCAGAGGACGGATGAGGGCGAGCCCCGCATCCGTCGCGCCCACGACGGCGACCTCGGTCGAGGCGTCGCGGACCTCGACCCGAAGCCGGAAGCGCATGCGGCCGAGCCACGCCGCGAGGGCGGGGGCATCACCCGCATCCGCGATGAGCCAGGTCGTCTCACCGTCGTCCAGCACGGCCGCCGCATGCTCGACGCGGCCCTGCGGGTCGAGCACCAGGAGTTCTGTCGATACCCCGGGCTCCAGCTGCGCGAGCGCCTGGGTCGTGATCGAATCGAGCCAGCTCAGCCGGTCGACACCCGTGACGGCGACGACGCCGCGGCCCCCGCGCGGCGCGACGGCCGTGCCGCGCTCCAGCGCACGCTGTTCACGCATCGGATCTCCGACGTGCAGCAGCACATCGCCGTCGGTGATCGCGCCGGCGGGCGAAGCGATCATCAGTCCACCTTCGCCAGGCGGGCGGATGCGTGCGAGCCGAGCTCGGATCCGAGGGCGGCGATATCCCACGCCCAGAGCAGATGCCCGTCGACCAGGCCGTACAGCCGGGTGGCCGCCGTGTAGGCCTTGGTTCCGGGCGCGGCGATCACCGCGTCGGTCGCGATGTCGATGCGCGGGCCGCGGATCTGACCGAGGTAGAGCTCGCTCACCCCGTCGGCGTGCACGATGTTCGCGGCGATCTCGAAGCCGCCCTCGGCGGTGCGCAGCGCCTCGACGTCATCGGCCGTGCGTGCCGGCTCGTCCGAGACGGCCGGGAGCAGTCCCGGCCCCGGATCTCCGGGACCCTGCGGTCGCACGACACGCCAGAAGCCGACCTCCGAGACCAGCAGACGGCGCGTTTCGCCGTCGCCGAACCACGCGGTGGCGGAATAGTTGACGGCATCTCCGCCGTCGTGGCTGAAGCTCACGCGGTGCGTGAACTCACCCGAAAAGTGGTGACCGTCTGCCTCGTAGTCGATCACTCCGGTCCCCTCCCAGACTCCCAGGAGCCACGAGAGGGGTGCGAGGTCGGCGGGCAGATCGGTGGGGAGCTCGATCATCGCCCGCTCCGTCAGCGCTGGCCGCGGTAGAGGCTCCAGACCACGGCGCCCGAGACGAACGCGATGGCGAGGGAGGCGAGCACGAGCAGGCCCACGAAGAACATTTCGAGCGCGACCAGGTCCATGTGCCCCATGGTAGCCCGTCCGCGAAGGCGATGGGCTCAGCGCGTGCTGGCGATGAGCGAGGAGAGCGCGACCGCCACGCTGATCACTCCCAGCACGAGGAGGGCACCGAGGCTGCTCAGCGCCACGCGCTGGATGAAGCGCTGCACGCGGCCGTACGCCAGCTGGATGGCGAAGGCGAGGATGACGGATGCGGCAAGCGCAAGCGTCATCAGTGTCGCGTGCCACGGCGACGGGACGAACAAGGCGACGGCGAGCCCCGCGACGGCCGCGAACACCCAGACAGCCAGGATGCCGCCGAAGGGCCGACGTGGCGCCAGTTCCGGTGTCGTCATACGATCATTGTCACGCATGGGAGCGCGCGCTGCACGTCGTGCGTCCCGGTGAGATCTGCGTGCCTCGCGGCTGCGCATAAGATGATGCACGACGCGGACCCCGCCCGGAGGGTGACTTTGGCACAGCTTCTCGTTCTGAGTTCCGCCGGTAGCGCGCCCGCGCTCCCGGCGCTGGAGCTGTTGAGCCATCGCGTCCGCCAGATCCCCGCCGAACCCGCGCAGCTGGTGAACGCCCCCAACGCGGACGTCGTCTTCGTCGATGCACGCCACGATCTGGTCGGCGCCAAGTCGCTGTGCAAGATCCTGACGACGACGGGACTCGATGCACCACTCGTGCTCATCGTCACCGAGGGCGGCCTAACCGCGGTGTCCACCGACTGGGGCGTCGACGACGTGATCCTGGTGGGAGCCGGCCCCGCCGAGGTCGACGCACGCATCCGACTCGCCGTCGGGCGTCTGTCGAAGGAGCAGGTCTCGACCCGCATCCAGACCTCCGGCATCACGATCGACGAGTCCTCGTACTCCGCCAAGGTGCACGGCAAGCCGCTGGATCTGACCTACAAGGAGTTCCAGCTGCTGCACTTCTTCGCGACGCATCCGTCGCGGGTGTTCACCCGCGAACAGCTGCTCAGCGAGGTCTGGGGCTACGACTACTTCGGCGGCACACGCACGGTCGATGTGCACGTGCGGCGCCTGCGCGCCAAGCTCGGCGATCTCGAGCAGCTCATCGGCACGGTGCGCAACGTCGGTTACCGCTTTAACGTGTACGAAGAGGATCAGATCCCGGCTGCCGGGGAGCGCACCGGATCCTGACCCCTGCGGAGTTCACACTCGTGTCACCTCTGGCTGCAAGGATGTGGGAATGATCTCCGACGTGATGCTCGATGCGGGCCTGGGCGATGCCGACGACGACGACTTTGACGTCACCGACGGCGGTGACACCGAGCTGCCCGAGGCGCGGTATCTGGATCGTGAGCTGAGCTGGCTGGCGTTCAACCAGCGTGTGCTGGAGCTCGCGGAGGACCCGTCCGTGCCGACGCTGGAGCGAGCGAACTTCCTCGCCATCTTCGGCAGCAACCTCGACGAGTTCTTCATGGTGCGCGTCGCGGGACTCAAGCGCCGCATCATCACGGGCCTCGCGGTGCCGACGAACGTCGGCCGCGCAGCCCAGGACGTCCTCGCCGACATCTCCCGGGAGGCCCACGCGCTCCAGCTGCGTCACGCCGAGGCCTGGCAGCACCTCGTGCGACCCGCACTGGCGGATTCCGGCATCGAGGTGATCGGGTGGGGCGATCTCGACGAAGACGACCGTCTGCGCCTGTCCGACTACTTCCAGTCGCAGGTATTCCCGGTGCTCATGCCGCTCGCGGTGGATCCGGCGCACCCCTTCCCCTACATCTCCGGTCTCTCGCTGAACCTGGCGATCCGCATCCGCAACGCGAAGACGGGCCGCCAGGAGTTCGCGCGCTTGAAAGTGCCGCCCATGCTGCCGCGGTTCGTCGAGGTGTCTCGTGTCGGCGAGCGGGTGCGCTACCTCGCGCTCGAGGATCTGATCGCCAACCACCTCTCGGACTTGTTCCCGGGTATGGAGATCCTCGACCACCACGCCTTCCGCCTCACCCGCAACGAAGACATGGTGATCGAAGAGGACGAGACCGAGAACCTCATCCAGGCGCTCGAGGCTGAGCTCATGCGCCGCCGTTTCGGACCGCCGATCCGCCTCGAGATCACCGACGACATGGACGAGCTCACCCTCGACCTGCTCATCAAAGAGCTCGACATCACCGAGCAGGAGGTCTATCGCCTCCCCGGCCCGCTGGATCTGCGGGGACTCTTCGACCTGTCGCGCATCGACCGTCCCGACCTGCACTACCCGCCGCACGTTCCCACGACGGCGCTGGCGTTCCAGCCGGGCGACAACAACGAGCGTGCCGACATCTTCGCCGCCATCCGCAAGGGCGATGTGCTCGTGCACCACCCGTATGAGTCCTTCGCCACCAGCGTGCAGGCCTTCCTCGAGCAGGCGGCGAAAGACCCGCACGTGCTCGCGATCAAGCAGACGCTGTATCGCACCTCGGGCGACAGCCCGATCGTTCAGGCGCTGATCGACGCTGCCGAGGCCGGTAAGCAGGTTCTGGCCCTCGTCGAAGTCAAGGCGCGCTTCGATGAGGCGAACAACATCGTGTGGGCCCGCAAGCTCGAGAAGGCAGGCGTGCATGTGGTCTACGGTCTCGTCGGGCTGAAGACGCACTGCAAGCTCGCCCTCGTCATCCGCGAGGAGAACGGCGTGCTGCGCAGCTACTGCCACGTGGGCACCGGCAACTACAACCCGAAGACCAGCCGCATCTACGAGGACTTCGGCCTGTTCACCGCGAGCGACGAGGTCGGCCGCGACCTCACCCGCCTGTTCAACGAGCTGAGCGGATACGCGATCGAGAAGAAGTTCAAGCGGCTGCTCGTCGCGCCGTTGCACCTGCGCAAGGGTCTCGTCCGTCTCATCGAGCGCGAGCGCAAGCACGCCCTCGACGGCAAGAGTTCCGGCATCCGCATCAAGGTCAACTCGATGGTCGATGAACAGATCATCGACGCGCTCTATCGAGCCAGTCGCGCCGGTGTTCCGGTCGAGATCTGGGTGCGCGGCATCTGTAGCATCCGTCCCGGCGTCGAGGGGCTGAGCGAGAACATCACGGTGCGCTCGATCCTCGGCCGCTACCTCGAGCACTCCCGGATCTTCGCGTTCGACAACGACGGCGACCCCGAGACCTACATCGGCTCGGCCGACATGATGCACCGCAACCTCGACCGCCGCGTGGAAGCGCTCGTACGCATCACGGCGCCCGCGCAGATCGCCGAGCTGAGCGAGCTGTTCTCGCTCGCCATGAGCGAGAACACGAGCTCCTGGTGGCTCGCCGGCGACGGCACCTGGACGCGGCATTCCACAGACGCCGAGGGCAAGGCGCTCGTCGACCTGCAAGACAAGACGATGTTCCAGGTGCAGCGTCGTCGGCGCTCGAGGGCGGTGCGATGACGCACACCGCCGTCTATGCCGCGGGCGGAATCGTCTGGCGCCGGGTCGAGGACAAGCTGAAGATCCTCCTCATCCATCGCACCCGGTACCGCGACGTCACCCTTCCGAAGGGAAAGGTCGACCCCGGCGAGGCACTGGTGGAGACGGCCGTGCGCGAGATCTTCGAGGAGACCGGCATCGCCGTCTCACTCGGACTCCCGGTCGGCGTCTCCCGCTACACGCTGCCCAGCCGGCGCGAGAAGATCGTGCACTACTGGTCGGCGGAGGCCACCGACGCCGCGATCCGTGGGTCCGCGTTCGTGCCCAACAAGGAGATCGCGGCCATCGAGTGGGTGAGCCCGAAGAAGGCGCTCACCTACCTCAGCTACCCGGTCGACGTGGAGATCGTGGAGAACTTCCTCCGCTTCGTCGACGACGGCGTGCTGGAGACGTTCCCGATCGTCGTGCTGCGCCACGCGAAGGCCACCCCGCGCGACGAGTGGTCGAAATCCGATGCGTCCCGTCCCCTCACCGCGCGCGGACGCAAGCAGGCGGAGGCGATCGTCGGACCGCTGGCCTCGTTCGGCATCCGTCGGATCGTGTCGTCGGATGCGGTCCGCTGCACCGAGACCGTCGCTCCCCTGGCTGCCGCCCTCGGACGCTCGATCAAGACGAGCGAGCTCATCAGCCAGGATGCGTGGGAAGAGGGCCGCTCTGACGCCCGCACGGTCGTCGGCAAGCGGGTGCGCTCGCGCAAGCCCGCCGTGGTGTGCAGCCACGGGCCTGTGCTGCCCGACATCCTGCACGAGCTGGCCCTCGCGACCGGCACGCTGCGCGGCTCGTATCTCGGCAGCGCCTCCGCGCTGGAGGTCGGCGGCTTCTCCGTGGTGCACCTGTCGCGCACGAACCCCGGTTCCGGCATCGCCGCGATCGAGACGCACCTGCCGAAGGTCTGACACGTGCCGCACGCGATCCGCGTGGTGTGGACGACACGAGAGGGCGCTGACCGTCGCGCGGTCGCCGCCCGCCTCGTCTTCGAAGCCACGGGGCGCACCCTCCGGCACGGCCCGTGCAGCAGGTGCGGCGGGAACCACGGGCGACCCGGCCTCGAGGGAGGCGGGTCGGTCTCTCTCGCCTATTCCGGCGATCTCGTGGTGGCGGCGCTGGCCGACGATGGCGACATCGGTGTCGACGTCGAGGAAGGGTCCGCGGGCGCACCGACGCGACTCGAGCGGCTCGCTCCGGGCTCCACGCTGCGCGACTGGACGAGGTTCGAGGCGGCGGCCAAGGCGGTGGGGGCGGATCTGCGTGGCGGAGTACATCTGCCGGCCGTCGTCGAGCCAGACGGCTGGCGGACGGTCGTCGCCGATCGCGCGGTGCACGGCTGTGAGGCCGACGCCCCCGCCGGATTCGTGATCAGCGTCGCGCGAGCCGAGGCAGCGGAGCCTGATCGATCCAGGAGCTGAGCACTGCCGCCGAGCGGTCGTCCAACAGGCCGCGGAAGTCGTCGGTGGCGACCAGACCGTGCCGATGGACGGCGGTCCAGGCGCGCAACAGCTCGAAGAACGCCGCGTCGCCCAGGTGCAGCCGGAGGGCGTGCAGGGCGAGGGCGCCGCGCTTGTACACCCGATCATCGAACAGTCGAGTCGCGCCGGGATCGGCGATCACGAGGTCCTGCGGCTCGCCGGCCAGCTGTCGCAGATGGGCGCGCGCGCAGGCGTCGGCATCCGGTCCGCCAGATGCCTCCGACCACAGCCACTCGGCGTAGCAGGCGAAGCCCTCGTTGAGCCAGATGTCCTGCCAACGTGCGATGCCGACGCTGTTTCCGAACCACTGGTGCGCGAGTTCGTGCGCCACGAGTCGCTCGCTCGCCGCATCCAGATGATTCGCGCCGAACACCGCCATCCCCTGCGATTCGAGCGGGATCTCGAGATCGTCGGCGGTCACCACGACGCGGTACTGGCTCTGCGGGTACGGCCCGAACCGCTCGGTGAACGCCGCGATCATCCGCGGCAGATCGGCGAAGGCCTCGCTGGCGGACGCTCGCAGCGCCGCGGGAGCCCACAGCTCCACGGGAACGGACGCGGGGATCTCGGTGCGCGCGTATCGACCGATCTGCACCGCCGCCAGGTACGTGGCGGTGGGAACGTCACAGACGTACTCCACCACCCGACGCCGCCCCTGCACCTGATCCAGCATGCGCGTGCCCACTGCGACGGCCGTGTACTCCCGGTCGGTGGCGATCCGCATCCGCATCCGGGCGCGATTGTCGGGGCGGTCGTTGCAGGGGAACCACGTCGCCGCCCCGGTCGGCTGGTTCGCGACGAGCGCTCCGTCGGCCAGTTCCTCCCAGCCGATGGTGCCCCACGTCGAACGTCTCGGCGCGGGTGATCCCTCGTAGCGCACCTCGACGGTGAACGTCTCCCCCGCCGCGACGTCGCGACCGAACCCGATCTGCAGGTGCTGCGCACCCTGGCGCTGTACGGCCGGGGTCGCGCCGTCGACGCGGACCCTGGTAGCGCGCATCCCGATGAGGTCCAGGCTCACGCCGCGCAGGTCGATCAACGCGGTCGCCTCGATCGTCGCGGTGCCGCTCAGGCGGTTCGTGCGCACGCGGTAGTCGAGGTCGAGATCGTAGGAGACGACGTCGTACGTGACGTCGCCGCTGCGTGGAGCGTAGGCGTCGCCGGTCACGAGGTGGACTGGTAGGCACGCACCTTGACCGCGCGCCACGGGCCGATGGGGTTGCCGCTCCAGCGGGTGCCGACGGGCACCGTCTCGCCGCGCATCACCAGGGATGCGGGGCCGACGGTCGCGTCGGCGCCGATGACGGCGGCAGGCAGGATCACGCTGTGCGGGCCCAGCGTCGCGCCGGGTTCGAGCTCTACGGTGTCCATGCTCATGATTCGATCATGGAACAGGTGGGTCTGCACGACGCATCCCCGGTTGACCGTCGCCCCGTCGCCGAGGGTGACCAGATCGGGTTCCGGGAGCCAGTACGAATCGCACCAGACCCCGGTGCCGATGCGCGCCCCCATCGCCCGCAGCCACACCGCCAGGGCGGGCGTGCCGACGGCCCCGCGTGCGAACCACATCGCCGCCACCATCTCGGTGAACGTGTCGACGACCTCCGTGCGCCACACGAAGCTCGACCACAGCGGCTGCTCACCGGCGCGGATGGGACCGACGATCGTCCACTTGGCGACGACGGTGACCGCAGCCGCCACGGCGCCTGCACCCAGCAACACGATCCCCGACAGCAGCAGTGCCCACAGCCAGCCGAGCCAGCTCGTGAGTGCGGCGAGCGCGAAGAGCACCGACAGCCCGATCGCGCAGGTCACGACCACGGGGACGAACCGGCACAGCTCCCACAGCGCCCGCGCGAGGCGCAGACCGGGCGTCGGGCGGTACGTGCGCGACTCGTCCGCTTCAGTGACGGCACGGCGAAGGCGCACCGCGGGCGAGCCCAGCCACGACGATCCCGGCTTCGCCTTGCGTGGTGCCGATGACAGCACCGCCACCAGCCCGTCCCGCGGCACGCGGTGGCCCGGCGCCGCCATCCCGGAGTTTCCCAGGAAGGCGCGCTTCCCGATGCGCACGGTGCCCAACCGCATCCACCCGGCGTGCAGTTCGTACGAGGCCACCATCGTGTCGTCGGCCAGGAACGCGCCGTCCTCGATCCGGGTCAGCGACGGCAGCAGGAGCACCGTCGACGCCTCGACGTCGCGCCCGACGCGGGCGCCCAGCATCCGGAGCCAGACGGGTGTGAACAAGCTCGAGTAGAGCGGGAAGAGGATGGTGCGCGATGCGTCCAGAAGACGCTCGATCGTCCACGCCTGCCACGCCACCCGGCTGCGCACGGGGTACGTGCCCGCCACGAGTCCGATCGAGAGCAGGCGCACCGCGACCACGACGACGCCGGCGAGCACGAGACCGCACACGAGCACAGCGGGCACGAGCCACACCAGCGCCGCACCGAAGGCGGCCGACAACGACGGGGCACCGTGCACCCCTGCGGCCAGGACGACCGCGCCGCAGAGGATGGCGAACACTGGGAGCACGGCCAATGCCAAAGCCGACGCGCCGTAGGCCCACATCCACCGGTGCGGAGTCGGCGGCCGTTCTGCGGGCCAATCCTCCGCGACCGCACCCACACGGACCGCGGGAGAGCCCGCCCAGGTCTGCGCCGCACGCACCCGTCCGAACACGGCCGATCCGGGCGCGATCTCCGCGCGCTGGCCGATGCGGGTGCCCGGAGCGAGGGTGCTGCGTGCGCCGACGGTCGCCGCGGCGCCGATGCGGATGGCGCCCACGCGCAACAGGTCGCCGTCGATCCAGTAGCCACGCAGATCCACCTCGGGCTCGATGGAGGCGCCGTCGCCCACCTCGAGCATCCCGGTGACGGGAGGCAGCGTGTGCAGATCGACGTCACGACCGATCCGCGCCCCCAGCGCACGGGCGTAGTAGGTGATCCAGGGCGCACCGGCGAGGCCCACCGCATCCACCTGGTCGGCGATCTGCTCCGCCAGCCACACCCGCAGATGGACCGCTCCCCCGCGCGGGTAATCGCCCGGGCGCAGTCCCGCGAGCAGGACGCGGGCGGATGCGGCGGCGAGCGCCATCCGACCGAACGGCGTCGCGAACAGGAGCCACCCGACCACGAGCAGCCAGACCGGCGCCGTCGGGAGGGCATCGAAGCCCGGGAAGAGGTTGAGGACCGTGCCCGCGGTGAGGATGTAGAGCAGCCATCGCACGCCGGACAGGATGAACAACGGCGCTCCCGCCAGCGTCTGCAACCACTGCGTCGCGCGCGGCGTCGGCTCGGGGCGTCGGTACTCCCCGAGCTCCGCATCCGGGAGGAATGGTCCGAGCGCCTTGGCCATCGCCGACAGGCGCGGCATGTCGTAGATGTCGGCGACGGCGAACTCCGGCACGCGCGCACGGATGCGGGAGACAAGCTGCGCAGCGGCCAGCGAACCGCCACCGAGGTCGAAGAAGTCTGCCTTCGGGCCCGGCACCGGAACGCCCAGCACCGCCTGCCACTGCTCGGCCAGCCACGCCTCGGCGGGATCGAGTCCCGACGGCGGTGTCTCGACGCCCGGCAGGGGCCACGGCAACCCGGCCCGGTCGACCTTTCCCGACGTGCGCACGGGCAGCTCGTCGACGACGGCGAGAAGCGGCACGATCGCCGCCGGGAGGCTCTCCGCCAGACGCGCCCTGGCTTCTGCGCGGTCGAGCTCGACGCCCGGCTCCAGAACGAGGTAGCCCACCAGGACCGAGACAGCCGCCTCACTCTGCCGCACCGCCGCGGCCGCCGCGTGCACGCCCGGGAGCTCCTGCAGCGCGGACTCGACCTCGCCCAGTTCGATCCGCCGCCCGCCGACCTTCACCTGATCGTCGGCGCGCCCTTGGAACACGAGGCCCGCGCGCTCGAAGCGGACGAGGTCACCCGAGCGGTACGCGCGCTCCCACCCCAGGGACGGCATGGGCGCGTACTTCTCCGCGTCCTTGAGCGGATCGAGATAGCGCGCCAAACCGACGCCGCCGATGATCAGCTCACCCACCTCGCCCTCGGCCACGCGGGCGCCATCGGCGTCGATCACGGCGAGCATCCACCCGTCCAGCGGCAGGCCGATCCGAACCGGGGTCGTGCCGTCCATGAGTGAACCGCAGGCGACCACCGTCGCCTCGGTCGGGCCATACGTGTTCCACACTTCACGGCCCTCGGCCTGAAGGCGTGCGGCGAGTTCGGGAGGGCAGGCCTCCCCGCCGAAGATGAGCAGCCGCACATTCTCGATGGCGTCCACCGGCCACATCGCCGCGAGCGTCGGCACCGTCGAGACGACGGTGATCCCCTGACGTATCAGCCACGGCGCGAGGTCCTCTCCCGAACGCACGAGCGAACGAGGAGCGGGCACGAGGCAGGCACCGTGTCGCCAGGCCAGCCACATCTCCTCACAGGACGCGTCGAAGGCGACCGAGAGACCCGCCAGCACCCGATCGCCCGGTCCGAGGGGCGCGTCCTGGAGGAACATGCGCGCCTCAGCATCCACGAACGCCGCAGCGGACCGGTGGCTCACCGCCACTCCCTTCGGCACTCCCGTCGAGCCGGAGGTGAAGATGATCCACGCATCGTCGTCGACCGTCACGTCAGGAACCGCGTCGAAAGCACGCGTCGACGGATGCGGTACGTCCCCGTCGTAGAGCTCGGCCGCGGGTGTCGAGCCCTCCGAAGACACGTACACACCACCGGCGCCGATCACACCGACGACACGCGCCTCACCGAACACGAGACGCGCACGCTCGTCGGGGTCGTCCGCATCCACGGGCACGTATGCAGCTCCGGCGACGAGCACACCGAGGATCGCGATGTACAGATCCTTCGACCCCGACGGCATGCGCACACCCACCCGGTCGCCCCGGCGCACGCCCGCGGCGATCAGGCGCGCCGCCGTACGACTGACGTGCGCCGAAAGCTCGGCATAACTCAAGGCTCCCGAACCGTCGTCGATCGCCGACGCCTCCGGATGACGTCTGGCGCTCGCGCGCAGGATGTCCACCAGTGTGCGAGGCGCCGGCGCCTGGGCAGATCGGTCCAGAACGGCCTGTGAATCGGAGGGCATGCGCCGAAAGTAGGGAGGGCGGGTGAACGAATGGTGTCGCCACGCGCTCGCGCGACCGCATCCGCCTCGCTTCGTTCACCTTCCGTTCACCCGCACAGCGGACGCTGGTAAACGCACCTGCTTAGCGTCTTCGGCGAGCCCTGCACCGGGCCCGTTAACCCTGACACGTGAAGGATTTCACAGTGAAGATCACCCGCATCGCCCAGGTGGGCGCCATCGCCGCCATCGCGGCACTCGCGCTCGCCGGCTGCGCCGCGAACGAAGCACCCGCAGGCACCGAGAGCTCCGCCGGCTCCGAGTCGTCGCTGCCCACCGGTCTCTCCGGCACCCTGAACGGCTCCGGCGCCACGTCGCAGCAGGTCGCCATCCAGTCCTGGACGCAGCTGCTGCAGACGGCCAACGCCGACCTCACCGTCAACTACGACCCGCAGGGTTCGGGCACCGGCCGCGAGTCGTTCCAGTCGGGCGCCGTGCAGTTCGCCGGCTCCGACCGCGCGTTCAAGAAGGACGAGATCACCGCCGGTCCGTTCAGCGCCTGCGCCCCCGACTCCGGCCTCGTCGAGATCCCGGCCTACGTGTCGCCGATCGCGATCATCTTCAACGTCGAGGGCGTCGACGAGCTCAACCTCGACCCCGCCACGATCGCGGGCATCTTCGCCGGCACGATCACCAACTGGAACGACCCGGCTATCGCCGCGACCAACGAGGACGCGACGCTGCCCGACCTGGCGATCACGCCCGTGCATCGCTCCGACAAGTCGGGCACGACCGGCAACTTCACCGACTACCTCTCCAAGACCGACGCCACCGGCTGGACCTACGGCTCCGTCGAGGAGTGGCCGATCTCGGGCGGCGAGGCTGCCCAGGGCACCTCGGGCGTCGTCAACGCCGTCAAGGGCGGCAACGGCACGATCGGTTACGCCGACTCGTCGCAGGCCGCAGGCATCTCGTCGGTCGCCGTCAAGGTGGGCGATGAGTTCGTCGCGCACTCCGCCGAGGGTGCGGCCACGGCCGTCGACGCCTCGCCGTTCGAGGACGGCCGCGGCGACAACGACCTCGCCATCACGATCGACCGCACCACGACCGAGGCCGGCGCCTACCCCGTCGTCCTCATCAGCTACCTGATCGGTTGCGAGGAGTACACCGACGCCGCTGCGGCGAAGCTCGTCCAGGGCTTCTTCACGACGGCGATCAGCGAGGAGGGCCAGGAGTCCGCCGCCAAGAACGCCGGCAGCGCCCCCATCTCCGACACGCTGCGCGAGCGCGCTCAGAAGGCCATCGACGCCATCTCCTGACACGCACAAAGCGGCCCCGGGTTCATCCCCGGGGCCGCTTTGGCCCGTCCTGACCCGAACACGACGAGAAAGCGATAGATGACAGCCACCGCCGCGGGACCCACCCGCCCCGCTGCCAAGCGGCGCCCCGGAGACATCTGGTTCTCCGGCTCCGCTCTGGCCGCCGGCAGCATGATCCTGGTGACGCTCGCCGCCGTGGCGATCTTCCTCATCATCCAGTCGATCCCGGCTCTCGGAGCAGACGCCTCCCAGGCATCGCTGCTCTCCTCTAACTTCTGGGCCTATGTCGCGCCGCTGCTGTTCGGCACGGCCTGGGCCGCCTTCCTCGCCCTGCTGATGGCCGTTCCGCTGTCGCTGGGCGTCGCCCTTTTCATCACCCACTACGCGCCGCGCCGACTCGCGCAGGGTCTCGGCTACATCGTCGACCTGCTGGCCGCGGTGCCCTCCGTCGTGTTCGGACTCTGGGGCATCCTCGTGCTCGCTCCCGCCGTGCAGCCGGTGTACTCCTGGCTGAGCGACAACGCCGGGTGGTTCCCGCTCTTCTCCGGCGATGTCTCGGCCACGGGCCGCACGATCTTCACCGCGGGCATCGTGCTCGCCGTCATGGTGGTGCCGATCATCACCGCCATCTGCCGCGAGGTGTTCCTGCAGACGCCGAAGCTGCACGAAGAAGCCGCACTCGCCCTCGGCGCGACCCGCTGGGAGATGATCCGGATGGCCGTGCTGCCCTTCGGCCGCTCCGGCATCGTCTCGGGCGCGATGCTGGGTCTCGGCCGTGCTCTCGGCGAGACCATGGCGGTCGCCATGGTGCTCTCGACCACGGGCGCCGTCACCTGGCAGCTGTTCACCTCTCAGAACCCCTCGACGATCGCCGCGAACATCGCGCTGACCTTCCCCGAGGCCTACGGCACGAACATCAACGTGCTCATCGCGACCGGCCTCATCCTGTTCATCGTGACCTTCGTGGTCAACGCCATCGCGCGCTGGATCGTCAGCCGCCGCAAGGAATTCTCGGGGGCGAACTGACATGACGATCACCGAATCCGCTGCACCCGCGCGTACCGCATCCGGCGCACAGCTGCGCGCCGGACACCTGGCCCGTTGGTTCCCCTGGGTGCTGCTGGGCGCTTCCCTCGGTGCGATGTTCGCCGTCTTCGCGATCCTCGGCACCGCGACGGGCGACGGGATCAACGTCGCCGGCTGGCTCGTCTCGGCGGCGCTGATCTACCTCGCGCTCATCACGGTCATCTCCACGATCGTCGAGGGCAGCCGCAAGGCCGTCGACCGTCTCGTCACCGGCATCGTCACCAGCGCCTTCCTCATCGCGATGGTGCCGCTCGTCTCGGTAGCCTGGACCGTCATCGCCAACGGTGTCGCCCGCTTCGACGCGACGTTCTTCTCCTCCTCGATGCGCAACGTCGTCGGTGAGGGCGGCGGCATCGTGCACGCCATCTGGGGAACGGTGCTGATCACGCTCGCCGCAGCGATCATCTCCATCCCGATCGGACTGCTCACCTCGATCTATCTCGTCGAATACGGCCGCGGCAGACTCGCCCAGGCGATCACCTTCCTCGTCGACGTCATGACCGGCATCCCCTCGATCGTGGCGGGTCTGTTCGCCTACGCGCTGTTCGCGCTGTTCTTCGGGCCCGGTATCCGCATGGGCATCATGGGCGCTGTGGCGCTCGCCGTGCTGATGATCCCGGTCGTCGTGCGCTCCAGCGAGGAGATGCTGCGACTCGTGCCCAATGAGCTGCGCGAGGCGTCGTACGCCCTCGGTGTGCCGAAGTGGCTGACCATCGTGAAGGTCGTGCTGCCGACCGCGATCGCGGGCATCACCACGGGTGTCATGCTCTCGATCTCCCGCGTCATCGGTGAGACCGCGCCGTTGCTGATCACGGCCGGCTTCACCGACTCGCTCAACTACAACCTCTTCGACGGCCGCATGCAGACACTGCCGGTCTTCGTCTACACGCAGTACGCGAACCAGGGCATCCCGCCCGAGGCGTACTGGGATCGGGCCTGGGCGGCCGCCCTCACCCTGATCCTCATCGTCATGCTCCTCAACCTCGTCGCCCGGATCGTCGCGAAGGTCTTCGCGCCGAAGACCGGCCGCTGATCTCCCGAGAGAAAGAACCCCTTCGTGTCAAAGAGCATCGAAGTCAACGACCTCAACGTCTACTACGGCGACTTCCTCGCCGTCGAGGGCGTCGGCCTCCACATCCAGCCGCGCAGCGTCACGGCCTTCATCGGCCCGTCCGGATGCGGCAAGTCCACGTTCCTTCGCACCCTCAACCGCATGCACGAGGTGATCCCCGGCGCGCGCGTCGAGGGTGAGGTGCTGCTGGACGGCGAGAACCTCTACGGCCAGGGCGTCGACCCCGTGCTGGTGCGTCGCCAGATCGGCATGGTCTTCCAGCGCCCGAACCCGTTCCCCACGATGTCGATCCGCGAGAACGTGCTGGCCGGCGTGAAGCTGAACAACAAGCGCATCTCGAAGTCGGACGCGGACGCGCTCGTCGAGAAGTCGCTGCAGGGCGCCAACCTCTGGAACGAGGTCAAGGACCGCCTCGACAAGCCGGGCTCCGGCCTCTCCGGCGGTCAGCAGCAGCGTCTGTGCATCGCGCGTGCGATCGCCGTCTCCCCCGACGTGCTGCTGATGGACGAGCCCTGCTCGGCCCTCGACCCGATCTCGACCTACGCGATCGAGGAGCTGATCGACGAGCTCAAGAGCGAGTACACGATCGTGATCGTGACGCACAACATGCAGCAGGCGTCGCGCGTGAGCGACAAGACCGCGTTCTTCAACATCGCCGGCACCGGCAAGCCCGGGAAGCTCATCGAGTACGACGACACCTCCACGATCTTCACGACGCCGAGCGTGCAGGCCACCGAGGACTACGTCTCCGGCCGCTTCGGTTGATCCGACGGCACCCGTGAAGGGGCGGTCGCGCTTCGGCGCGGCCGCCCCTTCCGCGTGGCCCCCGTTCTCCTGCCCGCGCCTGCGCCCCGGTTCCTCTGCCCGAGTTGCGTCGCAGATGCGCAGATGCGCCACTTCTCCGCATCCGCCACAGTCGATCACTGGCGCGGGTGCGCAAAATTGTGGCGCCTTGGCGCTGACGGGGTCGCGGAGCGAGCCGACGGATGCGGCTCAGTCGCGCGGCGAGAGCAGGTACGCGTTGAGCTCCGCGGTGAAGGCCGCGTCGTACGACAGCGGCGCGCCGTCGACCGAGGTGATGCCGGCGGCGAGGCGCACGCTGGAGACGAGCCATGCCGCATCCGCTTCGCGTAGCGCGTCGACGCCGAGCGTGGCGTAGTCGGTCTCGAAACCGCGCTCGGCGAGGTGCGCGAACAGGCTGAGCTGCGTCGTGCCGTGCAGGATGCCCGCGCCGGGCGCGGGAGTGACGAACCGGTCCCCCTGACGAAGCACGAGAGAGGATGTGGGGCCCTCGAGCAGCACGCCGTCGCTCGTGACGAAGACGGCGTCGTCCGCATCCCGTCGGTGAGCCTCGCGAATCGCGGCCATGTTGGTCGCATACGACAGGGTCTTCGCGCCGAGCAGGAGCCACGGCGCACGCGCGGGGGCACCGCTGTCGTATCCGCGGTCGAGCAGGACGACCCGGATGCCGTCACGGCGCACACGGGTGTTGTCTGGCGCCTCGGCGACCGTCACCCAGGCCGTCGGCGTGGGGCCGTGCTCGACCCCCCGGCTCAGGATGAGCTTGATGACGCACTCCCCCGCCGGGCATTCGGATGCGGCCGCCGCGACGGCCTGCTCCCACTGCACGATGTTCGGCACGGGAAGATCGCACAGCCGCGCCGAGTGCGCGAGCCGCTCGAGGTGGGCGGACACCTCTTGAGCATGGCCGTCGACGACCCCGATCGACTCGAAGATGCCGTCGCCGCGCTGTGTGCTGAGCTCGCCCACGCTCAGCGCCGGCGCCGACGGATCGATCGGCGTGAACGTGCCGGAGAAGTCGGTGCGCGCGTCCTCGGATGCGGCGGGTGCGAGCAGGAGTGCGTATCGCCAGGCCATTCCCCGAGCCTACGCGGGCGGAATACCTCACTGCGAGGCTCCGTTACACTGGAACAGCCGGGCCGCAGTAACCCCGGGCTCCAACTTCTGCCGCTTCGAGCGGCCTTGCGCCGAGAGGCGTTTCTGCGGCCTGGCACTTACTTTTTCTCCCCGCAGCGCTGCAAGCCCAGCGGGGGACGGGTTCGCTCACCCGACCCCGCACTGACGGCCAAGGTCGATCGCGGCCCCATGCGGTAGCCGACCTCCGTGCACGGTGCACTCACTAGAGCCCTCGGTGCGCACCGAAAGTCTGCATCCGAACCTGGTTTCGATGGGTGTTCGCGCTCGCTCGTCACATCGCCCCCTCCCCGGCAACCCCTTGACATGTGATTCGTGGGGGCGTTCGCTGGCTCGCGCAGGGTCGGCTTCGCAGAGGCGCAGGACATCGAGCAACACCATCGGACCGGAGTGGACATGAAAGCAGTGGTGTACGAGGGACCCCGTCAGGTCAGCACGAAGGACGTCCCGGACGCGAAGATCGAGCGACCCACGGTCTCAGAGGGTTCAACCATGATGAATGTTAACCAGCGATAGACCGGTCGGAGCCCGTCGCGCGACTCGAGAAGGCGGCAGCTGAGTACACGGCGGACAAACTGAAGAGCGCCAGCCAAACGGCTGACGCTCTCGATGAAACGGCAAGCGACCTTTATCTTCAGGTCGTTTGTTCGAATAGTGCGGATGTGGTGGGCCCCGTGGGGCTCGAACCCACGACCCGCGGATTAAAAGTCCGATGCTCTACCGACTGAGCTAGAGGCCCGTAACCTCCAGCCTACTGTTTCGATAGAGCTCTGTTCGCCGCATCCGCTGCCCGTCGGTCGCGCACGGAGCGCGGGTACCCTTGAAGGGATGACTGACGAGCAGCGGCCCTTCCACAAGCCCATTCGGCGTCCCGCCGAACTGTTCGACCGCCTGTTCTCGGGCGACGATCCCGCCGAAGTATCGCGCATCGCGCACTCGACGGCCGCCGCTCTCCTCGCCCGCGTTCGCGCGGATCCGGATGCGGAGGTCGTCGATCGGCTGGTGTCCTTCGCGACCGAGCACGGCATCGACGATGTCGCCGAGTTGTGGTCGCGTGCACCTGCGCGCTCACTGCCGGGCGCGCTCTGGCGTCTCTACCTGCTCCAGGCGATGATCCATGATGACCCGCGCACCGCGGCGCTCCTGTACGAGCGGGGCCGTACGGCGCTCGCCTCGATCGATGACCTGGTCGCGGGCGCGCCGGCGCCGGCCGGGCCCGAAGAGCTCGTGGCGCTGATCGACATGATCCTGCGCGGACTCTTCGAGGGCGACTTCGCCGTCGCTCTCGAGCGTGCCGCAGCGTTCTGCCGCGTGACGGCGGCGGGCGCGGTGCAGCTCGCCGACGACTACGAGACGAGCGAGCCGGAGCGGGCCTCCTCCTTCACCACGCGGGCCCTTCGTCTGACCACCTACGCGGAGGACCTCACCGCATCCGCCTCGCTCTGGCGTCGCGACAACCTCACCTGACCCCTTCTTTCACCGCGAGACGGCATTTCGAGCACGAGATCACGGTGTTTACCCGTGGTCTCGTGCAGGAGATGCAGTCTCGCGGGGAAGGATGCGCGTCAGGGCATGACGGGCAGGGCGAGTGACGCCCGCCGGCTCAGCGCGCGGACGCCCTGAGAGAAACCCGGCTCGGTCGCCGGCCGATCCCTGTCGTTCAACGAGGCCCTGTTCGACCGCGCGGGAGACGAGCCGTGTCGCTCCGCCCGAGGTCACCACCCTGGCCTGCGCGATGTCCTTGACCGAGGTCCCCTCGTCCCCCGCTCTCGCGACGATGAGGAGCGGCTCGAGGATCGGATGCGTGAGGCCCGTCGCCTCCGCGAGCTCTTTGGCCAGCAGGTACTCGAATCCGTTAGCGGCGGCCAGCAGCCGGCCGAACAACAGGATGCGGGGGTCGTATGCGGCCACGCAGATGCAGCGCCGGCGAAGTTGCAGCGATCCACACCACACGCGTATCGTTCTGTTTCCAGAACGGTGGTGAACGATGGGTGATTCGGTCGGCGACCAGCTGCGGCGACTCCGCGAGGTGCGCGGCATGACGCTGTCCGAGCTCGCTCGGGTGAGTGGCATCGGCAAGGGCACGATCTCCGAACTGGAGAACGACCGGCGCGGGGCACGCCTCGACACCCTCTTCGCACTGACCACCGCGCTGGACGCACCTCTCGGCGCCCTCCTCCCCGGCCGCGGCGCGGACGCCGAGCCGGTCAGCGGCGCCTCGGTCTCCGCCACCCTGCTCGACAGATGGACTGTGGGCTCATCCCTGGTCGAGGCCTACCGCGCGACCCTCACGAGTGACCACCAGGAGTCCCGCGCTCACGCGCACGGCATCGAAGAGACGGTCACCGTCATCCGGGGGCGCGTCCTCGTCGGACCGACAGGCGCCGCGCAGGAGCTGCGCGCAGGCGAGAGCGTCCGTTATCCGGGGGACGCGCCGCATCGATTCCACGCGCTCGGCGATGCGGCGGACGTCATCCTGCTCATGCACTATCCACCGCGCACAGCCTCCGAGGAAGGACACCTCCCCCATGACCGATGACCAGCAGCTGCCCGAACGGAGCCGGATCGTCCAGCAGCACCTGACGGAGGCGGGGATCGTCTCGCAGGTGCGCGAGCTGCCCGACTCCACTCGCACGGCCGTCGACGCCGCCGCAGCACTCGGATGCGAGGTCGGAGCGATCGCGAGCAGCCTCCTGTTCCTGGCAGACGACGAACCGGTACTGGTGATGACCAGCGGTCGCCATCGCGTCGACACCGACATCCTGGCGGCTCAGCTGGCAGCGGCGACGATCGTCATGGCCTCGGCGAAGCAGGTGCGCGCGATCACCGGGCAGGCCATCGGTGGCGTGGCACCGGTGGGGCATCCCGCTCCGATCCGAACCGTGATCGACACCGCTTTGGCCGGCTACGAGACGATCTGGGCCGCGGGCGGCACGCCCCACACGGTCATGCCGCTGACGTTCGAACAGCTGACGGTGCTCACCCGCGGCACCCCTGTGCGGGTAGCCGAGGACTGAGCGGCGACTACCCCGCCGCGGCTACACCCGAGCGGCGTCGCCGAGGATCTCGCGGGTGCTCGTCTCCGGTCGCAGATCCAGACGACGCAGAAGCTGGGCGTTGATCGCCACCACCACGGTCGACGCCGACATCAGGATGGCCCCGACCGACATCGGCAGGACGAACCCCAGGGGCGCCAGCACGCCCGCCGCCAACGGCACCGAGAGGAGGTTGTAGCCCGCCGCCCACCAGAGGTTCTGCGCCATCTTCCGGTACGTCGCGCGCGAGAGCTGGATGACGGACAGCACCGAACGCGGATCCGAGCCGGCCAGGATCACGCCCGCCGAAGCGATCGCCACGTCGGTTCCGGCGCCGATCGCGATGCCGACGTCGGCCTGTGCGAGAGCGGGCGCATCGTTGACGCCATCGCCGACCATCGCGACGACCCGACCCTCGGACTGGAGATCTCTCACCCGGTCGGCCTTGTCCTCCGGGCGCACCCCCGCGAAGACGCGATCGATACCGAGCTCCCGGGCCACGGAATTCGCCACCGCCTCCGCGTCGCCGGTGATCATCACGACCTCGCGCTGCAGCGCGTGCAGCGCCTCGATCGCCTGACGAGATTCCTCACGCACGGCGTCAGCGAGGCGCAACGCACCGATGACCTCCCCGTCGGCGAGCACGTGCAGGATGATGGCGCCCTCTTCTCGCCAGGCATCGGCGACGGGCAGCTCCCGCACATTCTCTTCGCTGAGCAGATTCGGCCCACCCACCCGGATCGTCCTGCCGTCGACCGTGGCCGTCACGCCGACCGCCGGAGAGGATGCGGCATCCGATGCGCTCGGGATGCGTGCGCCGTGTTCGCGAGCAGAAGCGACGATGGCACGGGCGAGCGGATGCTCGGAATCCGCTTCGGCGGCGGCCGCCAGGGCGAGCACGTCGTTGGGCGTCAGCCGATCTGTGACCTCGACGCCGGTGACGGCGGGCTCCCCCTTCGTCAGCGTGCCGGTCTTGTCGAAGAGGACGGTGTTGACGGTGCGCATCCGCTCGAGCGCGAGTCGGTCCTTGATCAGGACGCCACCACGGGCAGCGCGCTCCGTCGCGATCGAGACGACAAGCGGAATGGCGAGACCGAGCGCGTGCGGGCAGGCGATGACGAGAACGGTGATCGTGCGTATCACCGCCTCGTCGGGCAGTCCGACCAGGGTCCAGACCACAGCCGTGATGACCGCAGCACCGAGGGCGAACCAGAACAACCAGGCCGCAGCCCGATCGGCGATCCGCTGTGCGCGCGACGACGAGTTCTGCGCCTCGGCGACGAGTCGCTGGATGCCGGCGAGAGTCGTACCGTCGCCGACCGCGGTGATCTCGACCCGGATGGATGAGTCGGTCGCAATGGTTCCCGCCACAACCGCCGCGCCTTCGGCGCGGGTCACCGTCCGAGACTCCCCCGTGATCATCGACTCGTCCATGCTGGCCGAACCGGCGATGACGCGGCCATCGGCCGGGACACGTCCGCCCGGGCGCACCAGCACGATGTCGCCGACCACGACATCGGAGGCGGCGACCGTTCGCGTGCCGCTCGCATCGACGATCTCGGCTTCGTCCGGAAGCAGCGCTGCCAGCGAGTCGAGTGCCGATGTGGTCTGCGCGAGCGAGCGCATCTCGATCCAGTGACCCAGCAGCATGATGACGATCAGAAGCGCCAGCTCCCACCAGAAGTCGAGCTCGTGATCGAGCAACCCGACGCTCGCGCCCAGCGACGCGACGAACGCGACCGTGATGGCGAGTGCGATGAGCAGCATCATCCCGGGTCGAAGCGTTCGCAGTTCGGAAACAGCGCCGGTGAGGAACGGCCATCCCCCCCAGAAGTACATGACTGCACCCAGCAGCGGCGAGACCCATCCGACCCATGCACCATCGGGAAGGGGGTAGCCCAGCAGCATCGAGAACATGCTCGAGAAGGCCACGACCGGCACCGCGATCACGAGCATCACCCAGAAGAGCCGACGGAACTGCGCGACGTGGTCACCGTGGCCTACGTGTCCACCGTGTGCGTGCTGTCCGTGCGCCATACCGGCGTGCTGGTCGTGGTTGTGGTGGCCCGCCTCATCGGCGTGGTGCGCCATGTGATCGTGTGACATCCTGCCCTCCCTCGACGAACAACGTCCGCGGAGACAGAATACCCCCCTGGGGTATCCCAGGCGCAAGGCGCACACAGAGACGGGGCGAGGGCCGCCCGGTCGGTCAGCTCATGCGGATCCGCCGACGCACGACAAGCAGCATCGTCGCGATTCCGACAATCAGGAGCAGCGTCCCCAGCACGTTGCCGGTGGTCCACAGCTCTCAGTATTGGCTGAACGCGCGTCGGTCAGCCGGATCGCTCGATCCCGGTGACGATGAGGTCGATCGCGAAGGCGCGTCGAGCCTCCTCGTCCGGACCAGTCAGCAGCGCCGCGGCTCGCGCGACCCGGGGGAACCGGTCGGAATCGGCTTCTTCGTACGCCACCCGTACGCGCCCCCGCTGCATCGCTCCGCGAGAATCCGCGTGACGAACGGCACGTTCGACGGCAGTGGATGCGGCGAACTGCGCAATGAGGTCGACCGCCAACGCGGCGCGATCCTCCGGCACACCTCCCGCATCCATCAGAGCCAACTCGTGCTCGGCGAGTCGCAGCGCACCGGGAAGCGTGGGAATCGTCCCGAGCGCGACTGCTCCGAGCCCCGGGTAACGGCCGAGAGCGTCGATGGTGTTGCCGATCGTCGCGGCGAGCGCGTGCTTCCACCCCCCACCGGCGATCTCGACGAGCGCCACCTCGCCGTACGCCGAATCGAGAAGGTGCTCGAGCAGCACGTCACGGTTGGCGAAGTATGCGTACAGGGATGCGGGGCCCGTTGCCACGCGATCCGCGACCTGCCGAAGTGTCAGCGTCTCGACGCCCCCGGCCCGCACGAGTTCCTTCGCCGCATCCAGAATCGCCTGCCGCGATAGCGGAGGCTTGGCGGACCGCCCACGGCGCGATCGCACATCCTCTGTCGAAGCCATCTGCCGAGGGTAGCAGTTGACACGAACAGCGTTCGTAACGAATACTGTTCGCGAACAGCGTTCGTTAAGCGAAGGAGTGGATGATGTCGGTTCTGGTGGTGGGTGCGAGCGGCGCCGTCGGCGGCGCCGTCGCGGAAGGTCTCCTCGAGCAACAAGTGGAGGTTCGCGCGACCAGCCGCTCTCCCGAGAAACTCGCTCTGCCGGCATCCGTGCAGACATTCGCAGCAGATCTGGACGACCCGACCTCGTTCGCGGACGCGCTCGTGGGCGTCGATCGGGTGTTCCTCTATGCCGACCTCTCCGCGCCGACGCCGCTCGTGGCTACCCTCGCCGCCGCTCATGTGCGGCATATCGTCGTCCTCTCCTCCAGCGCGGTCACTCAACCCGCGGCCGCCGAGGATTTCAACGGTGCCCGCTTCCTTCGTGTCGAACGGGCGGTGAAGGACTCGGGACTCGCCTACACGTTCCTCCGGCCCGGCGGCTTCGCCAGCAACGCCGCACGATGGAGTTGGAGCATCACGCGAGACGGCGACGTTCCGCTCCCCTATCCCGAGGCTGTTCAGGCCCCCATCCACGAGAAGGACATCGCCGACGTCGCCGTGATCGCCTTGACCTCAGACGCGTTGATCGGACAGAGCCCATCACTCAGCGGCCCCGAACGCCTCACGCTGCGGCAACAGGTGGAGACCATCGGCGACGTCATCGGGCGCACGCTCTCGGTGACCGAACTGACCGAAGCAGAGTCGGCGGCGATGCTCTCACGTCACGTTCCGGAGGTCTGGGTACGCCAGATCATCAAGGACTGGCGGGATGCGGTCGGGGCCACCCCTCCCCTGTCGGATGAGTACACCCGCATCACCGGCAAGCCGTCTCGCACGTTCCGCCGATGGGTCGAAGACCACAAGGGCCTGTTCCAAGGGGAGGACAGCCGCCGCCGCAGATGATTGGGTGGTTCGTATGCTGCAACGCCTCTACCCTCCGACAGGGCTGATCAGCGCACGTGTGCCGGGAGCGGACGACATCGTGCTCGTCGACGACGACAGGCTTCTCGTCGTGGTCAGCATCCGAGCCTTCCCAGAGGGACTTGAAGCGCGACTCATGGCGTGCAGCGCACCGGGCATCGATCTCCGAGACAGGCTGCTGGTCAGCCCCAACACGCCACGGGGCGACCGCGTGCCGACACTCGCCCTCAACGAGACGGCGCAGGCGGAGCCTTTCACAACCATCAGCGGCGGGGGCGGTGAACACAAATGCGATCTGCTTCTCTACACAGCTGTCCCCGCGGACGTGACCGTCGACGCGATCGTGTTCCGCTGGCCGGAGTTCGGCCTCCACGCAGAGTTCGCGCTGGATGCCCGCACTGTCGCGGATGCGCGGACGAGAGTCCATACTCCGCGCTGGGAGTGACTCACCGCGTCAGCGCGCTACGCGGCCGACATCGGCCTCGTCAATGCTGATCACCGGCGTCATCCTTCTGGGCGGCACTCTCACCCTGCTCCTCGTCGGCGTCCGGCCCGTCGCACAGTATTTGCTGAAGCACTCAGGGCAACCCACCCCGCGCACGCCGTACGATCCGGGTATGCAAGAGCGAACGGCCCGCGCGTGAGCACCCCGGCCAGGGACTTCTCCTCGCGCCGCCACCGCGCCGGGTGGCGGGTGACGGTCCTGTTCGGCGTGTTCTTCGTCATCACCCTCGCCGTGGGACTGACGGCCTCGTGGATCTATGCCCCCGCCATCGGCTGGATCGCGGGGGCCGGCACCTTCTCGCTGTGGGTGTGGCTCGGCATCCTGCGCCTGGACGCCATCCAGACCGAGCAGCACGCCACCCGCGAGGATCCGACCCGAACGACCGCGCAGACCCTGCTCGTGCTCGCCAGTCTCGCGAGCTTCGGCGCCATCGCGCTCGTGCTGGTGGAGGCGGGCGCCGTGAGCTCGGACTCCGCCCGGCTCGAGCTGGCCGGCATCGCGGTCGTCACAGTGGCTGCGTCATGGTTCCTGATCCACGTACTCTTCAGCCTCCGCTACGCCGCGCTGTACTACTCGCAGCATGGCGGCATCGACTTCAACCAGCCCGACCCCCCCGACTACCGCGACTTCGCCTACCTCGCCTTCACGCTCGGCATGACCTACCAGGTGTCGGACACCACCATCACCAGCAGCGCCGTCCGACGCGAGGCCCTCCGTCACGCCCTCCTGTCGTTCCTGCTCGGCGTCGTGGTCGTCGCGGCGACCATCAACCTCGTCTCGAGCCTCGCTCACTGACCGCACGGATGCGGGATTCCACAGCCGTTCTGGACGCCGAATCCACGGTGTTGTCGTCTGATCTGGACGCAGATCGCGCTCGGGCGCACCGGGACGAGGCATCCGGTTTCCTCTCGGACCCGACCGACTCTCTCCCAGGAGTGACATGTCTGAACACGTGCCGTTCACCGACAACTTCAGTGATCTCTCCAACGCCGACGGCTATCAGTTCGAGTTCTGCTGCGAGCGCTGCGGGAACGGCTACCGATCGGCGTTCCGTCGCGACCCCCGAGCAGCCGGACAGAAGATCGCCCGCGGCCTCGGCAACCTGTTCGGGGAGGCAGCTCTCGCAGTTCACCTCCATGGCGGAGAACCTCCTGGATCGCAGCACCAACTCGCCAGCCAAGGATGAGGCGCTCCGCGCCGCCGCGGCGGAGATCGGCCCGCGTTTCCATCTGTGCCGCGGCTGCAGCGATTGGGTATGCGGCGACGTGTGCTGGAATGACCAGGTGGGACAGTGCGTGCGCTGCTCCCCCGCTCTCACCGAGGAGCTCGCGCAGCTGCAGGCCGAGGCGCGGCGTCAGCAGATGCGCCAGCGGCTGGAGACGGTCGACCTCGTCGGCGGCGTCGATCTCGGCCGCCAGGCTCAGCCACGCTGCCCCTCCTGCGGCGCGCAGTCGCACGGCGGCAAGTTCTGCGGCGAGTGCGGCGCGCCCCTGGTCAGCGTGCGCGTGTGCACCGGCTGCCGCGCGGAGAACCCGGGCACGTCGCGCTTCTGCGCGGAATGCGGAACGAGCCTCACCACCTGACCCCATGTCGGCGAGGCGATCTCGCGCTCCCGCGCAAGCCCGGCCGATCGTGGGGCACCATCACGTACGTTCATCGCATGACGGCACGCATCCTGACCGCCGCCGCCTCGACTCACGGACGGCGCGAGCGTGCCTGAGCGCGTGAACGCGGAGGTGCAGCGACCGCTCGGGCTCGACAGCGCCATCGTCGTCCACTACACCGACGCCATCACTCCCGACAGCTTCTCGCTGAGCTACCGCTCCCTGTATCTCCACAGCTCGCACCGGGACGCCGTCGAGGCGATCTGGGTGGGTCGCCGCCAAGACGGATCGGCCGCATCATGACGACGGACCCGAACGCCGCGGGCGTCGTCTGGGCGCGCGCGCAGCCGCCGCGCCCGCATCCTGTCCGGCGCTGAAGGAGTCCACCACCGTGACCGCCCCATTGATCTCCGTCGTCTACACCAGTCACGCGCGCGCCCCCTTCACCGATCCCGACCTGGAACAGCTGCTCGTCACCAGCCGGGCGGCGAACGATCGCCGCGGAATCACCGGCATGCTCCTGTACCGGGCGGGACATTTCATCCAGATCCTCGAGGGCCCCGATACCGCGGTGCGCGAACTGATGCAGGTCATCCAGGCCGACCCGCGGCATGCCGACGTGCGGATCGTGCGGGACGAGGAGATCGGCGAACGGCGGTTCTCGGAGTGGAGCATGGGATACGAGCCCATCTCGCCACCCTCGCATCCGGCTCCGGACGGCTTCCGCGACACGTTCGACGACCTCGGCGACCGGGACGACCCGGACAATGTGCTGCGCGCGATCGGCGAGCTCACCCTGTGGTTCCGGGTGCGCAGCCGGCATCAGAGGGACTGACCGTGCCGCACGCTCCGACGTGTCAAGCCCCCTTCGCGCCGGCGCGGGAACGGGTGAGATGCAGACGTTCCCCCGAACGATCGGAGCACTCGTGTCACTGACCGCCATCTCCCGGGCGATGCTGCCCGGTCTGCCTTTCGCCGCGCGCGGCCCGCTGAGCGAGGCTGTCGCGCTGCACCTCTCGGCCGCTGCAGCCGGCGACGATCTGGCCGCGCTGGCCGAGCGTGCCCTGGCGATGACGCCGGACATCGTCCGGGACGACGACATCCAACTCGCGCTCTTCTGCCTCTACGCGAACGCCTACGGCTCGCTCGACGGCCTCGACGCCGCGCTGGAGTGGGATGCGGAGCTGCTCACCGTGCGGCAGTTGCTCGAATCCGCGTTCGAAGCCGACCTGCGTCGGGAGATCGCCGTGCCCGCCCTCCCGGCTCCCCACGCCGCCGATGTCGCACAGGCGCTCTTCACACTGACCTCCGATGACAGCGGCCCGAGCCTGTCCCGCTACCTCGCTCGCAAGGCGACCGACGAGCAGGCGCGGGAGTTCCTCATCCAGCGCACGGTCTACACGCTGCGCGAAGCCGACCCTCACTCGTGGGCGATCCCCCGGCTCCGCGGCCGCGCGAAGGCTGCGCTCGTCGAGATCCAGTCCGACGAGTACGGCGGGGGCCGCCCCGATCGTGTGCACGCCGAGATCTTCGCGCGCACCGTCCGCGCCGCTGGCCTCGACGATCGCTACGGCGCATACGTCGACGATGTCCCCGCCGTGACCCTGGCCTCCCACAACACGATGTCGATGTTCGGGTTGAACCGTCGCCTGCTCGGCGCCATCGTGGGCCACCTGGCCGCCTTCGAGATGACGTCGTCGATCCCCAATCGCCTCTACGGCGACGGCCTGCGCCGGCTCGGCTACGGCGAGGACGTGACCGACTACTTCGACGAGCGCGTCGAGGCCGACGCGGTGCACGAACAGATCGCGGGCCGGGACCTCGCAGGCGCCCTTGCGGAGGATCGGCCCGACCTGCTCGCCGACATCATGTTCGGCGCTGCCGCGTGCTTGGCCGTCGACGGCTGGGTCGCGCAGCACATGTACGACGCGTTCACGAGCGGCGTCTCCTCCCTGCGTGGCGGTGCCGCATGAGCGACGAGCCCGTGACGATCACCGCCTACCCCGACGGACCGCTGCTCGTGCGCGGCGAAGCGCGGATCGTGGACGCGGCCGGCAACCCGGTCGAGCGCCGCCGGCGCACCGTCGCTCTGTGCCGTTGCGGCCTGTCGAGCATCAAACCGTTCTGCGACGGCACGCACAAGGCGGCGGGCTTCCACACGGACGAGTGATGACGGTGCCTGTCACGAGAGGATAGGAGCTATGGACACCGCATCCGACGACGAGGTCGCCGCCGACTACCTGAGCGCCGCGCTCGTGCCGCGCCCCTCGAACTGGGTGCGTGCAGGGGTCGATGCCCTGCTCGGATCCGGCGTGCTCAACATGTACGACGTCGAGATCCGCCGACTCGACACCGAGGCGCTCGTGCTGCGCATCCCCACCGACGCCAACATGGCCTCGCACCTGTTCGGCAAGATCGAGCTGGAGATGGAGACGCTCACGGTCTCGGCGTTCCTGGAGTCCTGGCGCCCGATGCAGCGCTGATCGGGAGCGATCCGGCACGGTGGGCCCGGCAGGGCCCCTCTCGCTCGCCCCGACCGGCCCCGGATGCGGCAGACTTCCTCCTGGGCACTCGCCCGTGGTCCCGCATCCGCGCCCGGGAGGAGCCCGATGACCAGAGTCGAACTGCACCGCAGCGGCCCCACCAAGAAGAAGCGCCGTCCGATCGCCCCCGACCGCATGTCGGCAGCCCTGATGCTGATCGCCACCGCGCTCGCCATCATCTGGGCGAACAGCCCGTGGGGCGCCGGCTACGAGCACTTCTGGGAGACGCCGATCGCGATCGCCGTGGGCGACGTGCAGATCGATTCGACCCTCCACGCGCTCGTCAACGACGGACTGATGACGCTGTTCTTCTTCCTCGTCGGACTCGAGGTCAAACGTGAGCTCACCATCGGCGAGCTCACCGACCGGGCTCGCGCCACCCTGCCGATCGCGGCGGCGGTCGCGGGTCTCGTGGTGCCCGCGGGGATCTTCATCCTCTTCACGCTCGGCACCGAGGAAACGCACGCGTGGGGCGTGGTCATCTCCACGGACACGGCGTTCCTGCTGGGAGCCCTCGCGATCATCGGCCCGAAGTTCCCCGCCCGCCTACGGGCGTTCCTGCTGACCCTCGCCGTCGTCGACGACATCGGGGCGCTGCTGGTCATCGGCGTCTTCTACTCCGACAGCCTCAACCTCGTCGCCCTGCTGGTGGCCGTCGTGCTCATGGGACTGATCGCCCTCGTACGCTTCTTGCCCTACGGCCGAGGATTCTCCTACGCGGCACTGGGTATCGCCCTCTGGATCGTCGTGCTGTTGTCGGGCGTGCACGCGACCCTCGCCGGCGTCGCGATCGCCCTGCTCATCCCCGTCTTCCCGCCGCGGCGCAGCGACGTCGAACGCACGGCGGAGCTCACCCGAGCCTTCCGCGAGTCCCCTAACACCGTCTACGCGGCCGCGGTCCAGCGCAGCGTGCGCGACTCGCTCTCGATCAACGAACGCGTGGATGCGGGATGGCGCCCCTACATCTCGTTCGGCGTCCTGCCCCTGTTCGCCCTGGCGAACGCGGGCGTCCACCTCGACCCGGCGACGCTGCAGGAAGCCTTCACCTCGCCGTTGACCTGGGGCATCATCGTCGCGCTCGTCGCCGGCAAGTTCATCGGCATCACGGGTGCGACCTGGCTGCTGCGCGCCACGGGCAAGGGCGTTCTGGCTCCCGGTCTCGGGATGACGCGGATCGCCGGCGGCGGCGCGCTGTCGGGCATCGGATTCACGATCGCGCTGTTCCTCGTGCCCATCGCGATCGACGACCCCCACACGCAGGACCTCGCCCGCGTCGGCGTGCTCACCGCATCCGTGCTGGCGTTCCTCTCAGGATGGGCGATCATCTCGATCGGCGACCGCGTGCGTCCGCCCGTCGCCGTGGGCAAATACCTGAACCGTCCGGTCGACCCCGCCCGCGACCACATCAAGGGGCCGAAGGACGCGCCCCTCACGATCGTCGAGTACGGCGACTTCGAGTGCCCGTTCTGCGGCCGCGCCACGGGATCGATCGACGAGGTCTTCGCCGCGCTCGGTGACCAGGTGCGCTGGGTGTGGCGGCACCTGCCGCTCGACGCCCCGCATCCACACGCGCAGCAGGCTGCGCAGGCCTCGGAGGCCGCGGCGGCGCAGGGCCACTTCTATGAGATGACGCGGAAGATGTTCGCGCATCAGGATCAGCTCGAGCTCTCGGACCTGATCCGCTACGCCGACGAGCTGGGCCTGGACACCGACCGCTTCGCCGACGATCTGCGCTCCCCCGCCGTCCTGCGCCACATCCAGGACGACCGCTTGGACGCGGAGCTCATGGATCTGCACTCGACGCCCACGTTCTTCATCGGCGGGATCCGCCACGTCGGCCCGTGGGACTCTGCCTCCCTCATCCGGGCACTGGAGGCCTCCCGCGGTCGCGTCGTCGACCCGCATCCGTAAGCCGGCCCCGGCTCCGAGCGGTTGCCGAGCGTTCGACAGCCGTACCCGGCGCTCAGCGCGACGCAGTGACCTCTGCGCCGGCGTGCGCGATCTCCGCGAGGGCCCTCTCACTCGACTCGGCGTGCACGCCGGCGACGAGGTCGGTGAACACGCGCACGTGCCGGCCGGCGGCGATGGCGTCCAGGGCCGACGCGCGCACGCAGTAGTCGGTCGCGAGACCGACCACGTCGATGTCGAGGATGCCGTGCTCCTCGAGCAGCTCGGTCGCCGTACGACCGTCGTCGGTGCGTCCCTCGAAGAGCGAGTAGGCGGGCTTGCCCTGCCCCTTCTTGAGGTGGTGCGTCACGGCGGACGTGTCGAAGACCTCGTCGTATTCGGCACCGAAGTTGCCCGCAACGCAGTGCGGTGGCCAGGTGTCGACGAAGTCGGGCTCTGCGGCGAAGTGCCCGCCGTTGTCGCCCTCGGCGTCGTGCCAGTCGCGGGACGCGACGATGAGGGCGTAGTCGCCCGCGTGCTCCGCGAGGTAGCCGGAGATCCGCTCGGCGACCCCGTCTCCTCCCGCCACCCCGAGCGCACCGTGCTCGGTGAAGTCGTTCTGGACGTCGACGATGAACAGCGCCTTGGTCATGATCCGAGCGTACGCCGGTACTCGGCACGCGTCATCGGCGCCGCATCCTGCGTCTCGGCTCCGGCGCGCCACAGCTTGGAGGACCACCACACTGCGCGCCCGATGTCGGAAGCGAGCGCGGGAACCAGCAGCGAGCGGACGACGAAGGTGTCCAGCAGCACGCCGAACGCCACGATGAAGGCCAGCTGCGCGAGGAACAGGATCGGAATGACGCCGAGGGCTGCGAATGTCGCTGCGAGCACGAGGCCGGCCGAGGTGATCACCCCTCCGGTCGACACGAGGCCGCGCACGATGCCCGCGCGGGTGCCGTGGCGCAGCGACTCCTCCCGGACGCGCGACATGAGGAAGATGTTGTAGTCGATGCCGAGCGCAACGAGGAAGACGAAGCCGTAGAGCGGCACCGCGGGGTCTGCGCCGGGGAAGTCGAACACATGGTTGAACACGAGCGCACTCACCCCCATCGCCGTCCCGAACGAGATCACGGTGCTCGCGATCAGCAGGACGGGCGCGAGGATCGAGCGCAGCAGCAGCATGAGGATCACGAAGACGACGGCGAGGATGACGGGGATGATGACCGTGCGGTCGCGGATCGAGGTGGCGTTCGTGTCGACGTCGATGGCGGTCTGCCCGCCGACGAGCGCCGCCCCCTCTCCGAGGTCGCGATCGAGGGCGTCGCGTAGCGCCACGACAGCGTCGTCGGCCGCGGCGGAGTCCGCCGCATCCGTGAGCGTCGCGATCAGCAGGACATCCCCGTCGACGGTGGTGGCCGCGGGCGCGGGGGTTCCGGGGGGACCGACCGCCGTGAGCTCGAGCGCGCCTGCCGAGACGGCGACCGAAGCCTGACCTGTCGGCGAGTCCGCGGCGGCGATCGCCACACTGTCGATGCCCTCGGCATCCGTCGTCGCGGTGACGGCGGCGGGCGCATCCGTCTCGGAGACCACGACGTAGACCGGGCTGCCGGAGCCGGCCGGGAAGTGTTCCGCGAGCACGTCCTGGCCGTCACGCGCCTGCGAGTACCCGAGCACGAGGTCGCTGGAGGGCACGCCGTCGGCCTTGAGCTGCGTGATGCCTGCGGCGCCGACCAGGAGCACGACGGTGCTGATGATCCACACCGGACGGGCGCGCCGCGTGACGAACCGCGCCACCCGCGGCCAGAGGCCCGAAACGGGGGCGTTCGGGTCGTCCGACGGCACCGCGGCCGGACGCTTCGGGATGAAGGGCCAGAAGGCGGCGCGGCCCACGAGCGCGAGCAGCGCGGGCAGGAAGGTGAGCGCGGAGAGCATCGCGAAGGCGATGCCGATCGCCGCGATCGGGCCGAGCGCGCGGTTGCTGGCGAGGTCCGACAGCAGGAGGCACAGCAGTCCCGCGATGACGGTTCCGCCCGAGGCGAGGATGGGCTCGAACGCTCCGCGCCAGGCCTGCACGGTCGCCGGCCATCTCGCCTGCCCCTCGGCCACCGCCTCGCGATATCTCGCCACGAAGAGGAGCGCGTAATCGGTGGCGGCGCCGATCACCAGGATGAACAGGATGCCCTGCACCTGGCCGTTCAGCACGAAGATTCCCGCCTTGGCGAGCCACCACACCGTCAGCAGCGCCACGCACAGCGCGAAGACGCTCGTGAGCAGCACGAGCACGGGCAGCAGCGGCGAACGGTAGACGATGACGAGGATCACGAACACGGCGATGAGCGCGACGCCCAGCAGTAGCCCGTCGATGCCGAGGAACCCTTCGACCAGGTCCGCGGTGAACCCGGCAGGGCCGGTCACCCATCCGTCGACGCCCGAGGGCGCGTCGGAGGCGACGAGGTCGCGGACTGCCTCGACGGCGTCCGGCACCTCGCCTGATGCGTCGATGGGAACGAAGATCTGCGCGGCAAGGCCGTCCTCGGACACGATGGGAGGCGAGATCCCGTCGAGCACTCCCGGCGTTTGCGCGATGTCGTCGGCCACCGTCTGCAGCTCCGCGATCTGGGCGTCGGTGAGCTTCTGGTCTGCAGAGAACACCACGACGGCCGGGATGCTGTCGCCGGAGAGGAACTCGGGAAGCCGCTCGTTGACCTGCGTGGAGGCCGCACTCTGCGGCAGGAACGTCGACTGATCGTTGGTGGATACCTCATCGACTTTGCCGAAGTACGGACCACCGATCGACCCCACGACGAGCCAGATGAGCACGAGCAGTGAGGGGATGCCCACCCGAAGCCAGCGCGAGGGTCGGATCGGGGTCGAGGATGCGGCCATGTCGCTAGCTTATCTAGCTATATGGCCCCGACGCCAGTCCGTCTTCCAGCGCCGCAGCGGCTCACGCCAGGAACATGGTGACCAGCGACAGGGCGAGCGCGAGGATGCCGACGGCGAGGAAACCCACGGTGAACCACCCGGTCAGCCGTACGAGCGGAGACCGGGCGACGAACCGCATCCGGTCCTCCGCGCCGGGGCGGTAGTAGATGTCCGCCTCGTCAGCGCCCGCGAGGTGCGCCTCGTCGGCGTCGCTGAGAACGGCACGCCCGACCCCGCCCTCCGCCGTGAACCAGTGCGCGACGCGGCCGCTCTCGCCCGGCTCGATGACGGCGTGCGCGGGTGTCCAGGTGCCGTCGACGAGCAGCAGGATCAGCCAGACGACTCCGACGGCCACCGCGCCGAGGAAGCCGACCCAGGTGAACGTCTCCAGCAGCACGTCGACGGTGTGACCCACCATCCGATCATCCCATCCCCCTCTCCCGCTCCCCATCCCTCCCGCCCCAATCCCGCGAGACTGTCCCCACGCCCTCTCCACGCCCGCTGCGCGGACGCGGAGCCTCGGGGCGCGTGGGCCCATTTCGGTCACGAGATCACGGGTAAACACAGTGATCTCGTGGAGAAAGTGCAGTCTCGCGGGAGAAGCGAGCGTCGACGCGCGCGGATGCGGGCGGGCCCAGCGGATGCGGGTGGACCGACGGATGCGGGATGCGCCGGGGGAAAGAGAAGAGGGGCCCCTTCCGGGACCCCTCTTCTCCTGCTGAGCCGCCTAAGGGAATCGAACCCTTGACCTATTCATTACGAGTGAATCGCTCTGCCGTCTGAGCTAAGGCGGCGCGCGTCGCTTCCGCGATGCACAAGCAACGATCTTACATGCTCGAACGGGCCGCCGCGAACGCTCGGGAGCCGCTCACTCGCAGCGCAGGCCGTCCTGCGGCACCGTGCCGTCGACGAAGTACGCCTCCACCGCGTCGTCGACGCAGGTGTTGCCCTTGTTGTAGCCGGTGTGCCCCTCGCCGACCCGGGTGATCAGCACGCCGGAGGCGAGCTGATCGGCCAGCGCCACCGACCAGTCGTAGGGGGTGGCGGGGTCGTTCGTCGTCCCGATGACCACGATGGGAGCGGCCCCCTGAGCGGTCAGCGCCTTGCGCTCGCCGCTCGGCGGGAACGGCCACGAGGCGCACGAGTCGACGTCGCTCGACCAGTACGGGGCCACGGTCGGCGCACGCTCCGCGAGCAGGGCCTTCGACGCGGCCTCCTGCTCCGGTGTGGCGTCGTCCGGGTAGTCCATGCAGTTGTAGGCGATGAAGGCTTCGGTGGAGTTGTCGCTGTAGGCGCCACCGCTGCGGTTGTAATAGAAGTCGGCGAGCTGGAACGCGACCGACGGGTCGCCCTGCAGCGCGTTGGAGAGCGCCGTCGTCAGGTACGACCAGCTGTCCTGCGAGTACAGCGCAGCGATGATCGCGGTCATCATCGAGTCGGCGCCCATGCGGCGGCCGTCCGCGTTGGGGAGGGGATTGCGATCGGCGCTCGCGAGCAAGGTGCTCAGATCCGCCATGCCGTCGTCGACCGTCCCGGTGAAGGGGCAGTCCGAACCCTGGAGGCACGATGCCATGTAGGCGCGCAGCGCCGACTCGAACCCGATGCCCTGCGTCGTCGACACATCCAGCTGGGACGTCTGGGGGTCGATTGCGCCGTCGAGGACGAGGCGGCCCACACGCTCCGGAAACAGCTGCGCATACGTCGCGCCGAGGAACGTGCCGTACGAGTAGCCGAGGTAGTTGAGCTTCTCGTCGCCCAGCACGCCGCGCAGCAGATCCATGTCACGTGCGGACTGCTCCGTGGTGATGAACTGCAGGATGCCGTCGCTGTTCGCCTCGCACGCCTGGGCGAAGGTCGCGTTGCGCGCCTCGAGCTGGCTGTTCCACTCCGCGGACCCGCGGGTGCCGGTGGGGATGTCGAACAGATAGCGGTCCATGTCGGGGGCGTCGAAGCAGCGCACCGCACTCGACTCGCCGACACCGCGCGGGTCGAAGCCGATGACGTCGTAGTCGCTCTGGAGGGCGTCACCCACGGCGAACGAGAGCGAGTCGCGGATGAGCGCGACACCGCTGGCGCCGGGGCCGCCGGGGTTCGTCAGCAGCGAGCCGAGGGGCTCTCCGTCGGTGGCGAGGTGACGCACGACAGCGAGGTCGATCTCGCCGGCCGACGGGTCGTTCCAGTCCAGCGGCGCCGTCACCGTGGTGCAGTCGAGTCCGGTGCCGCAGGAGTTCCACGACAGCTCCTGCCCGTAGAACGGCAGCAGTTCCTCAGAGATGCCGGTCGTGTCGGGCTCTGCGCTGCGGGTCGGCGAGGGAGCGACGTCGACCTTGAATGCGCACCCGGCGAGGGCGGCGAGGGTGACGACGACACCTGTCACGGCGATCAGGCGACGGATGCGGGGGGCGGCGCTCACGACGAGCTCCTTCCGGTGGCGACGGCGACCAGCAGACTCTCGAGTGCCAGCGCGGGGGCCGCGTTGCGCTCGAGGTTCCGGCGGGTCAGGGCGATCTCGTCGAGGACGAGGAGAGTGCGATCCGGCTCCCACGCCGCCGCGAGGGCGTGCAGGTCGTCGGACAGCTCGGTGTTGATGAGGCCATCGGTGCGGCCGAACTGCACCATCACGACGTCGCGGAACAGCGACTGCAGATCGGTGAGGACGCGGTCGATGCCGTCGCGGAGGCTGCGCGTCGCGCGGCGCTTCTGCTCGTCGGCCAGGGCGTTGAGCTGAGATCGCACGGCGGGCGGCACTGCGGCTCCCTCGGCGAGCCCGACGGTGCGCAGCAGCGATGCCCGTTCCGCCTCGTCGCGCTCGACCGTGAGGGCCTTCGCGTCATCGGTGGCGACCTGCACGATGCGGGCGGCCGCGTCGACCGCGTCGCCGACCCCGCGCACGGCCAGGGCGCTGCGCAGCGTCTCGTCGCGTCGACGGCGGGCGTCGGCGTCCGTCGCCAGGCGCTGGGCCATGCCGATGTGGCGCTGCGCGTGCCGGGCGGCCTGCTCGGCGACCGCCTCGTCGACACCGGTGCGCTGGGCGATCAGACGGGCGACGTCCGACACGTCCGGCTCGCGCAGCCGCACGGTGCGCACGCGCGAACGGATGGTGGGAAGCAGGTCGGCGTCGCTCGGCGCGCACAGCACCCAGATCGTGCGCTCGGGCGGTTCTTCGAGCGCCTTGAGCAGCACGTTGGAGGTGCGCTCGGCCATGCGATCGGCGTCTTCGACGACGATCACGCGATACCGGCCCAGCGAGGGCGAGTAGTACGCGCGCTCGACGAGCTGACGCGCCTCCTCGATGCGGATGACGACCTGCTCCGTGCGAAGCGCGGTGAGGTCGGGATGACTACGGGCGAGAACCTGGCGCACGGCCGCGTCGTCGCCCGGCTCGGCGATGAGCGCCGCCGCGAACCCGTAGGCCAGCGTCGAACGGCCGGAGCCGGGAGGGCCCGTGATCAACCACGCGTGCGTGAGCTGCGCGGGATCGGATGCGGCCGCCTGCAGCAGCTGCACCGCGTCGTCCTGCCCCCACACGTCTTCCCAGGGGAGAGAGGACGCGGCGGTGTGCATGCGCCCAGCCTATCCGCGGCCGTCGACGCTCCCGTCAGCGTCCACAGGAGGCAGCAGGCTTGCGACGCGCTCGCGGATGACGGCGGCGATCTCATCGACGCCCGCGGTCGCATCGATCACGAGGAAACGCTGCGGCTCACCCGCGGCCAGATCGAGGAAGGCGGCGCGCACCCGCGCGTGGAACTCGTCCTTCTCCGCCTCCAGACGGTCGAACGGCTTGTCGGCCGCATCGAGGCGGGAGCGCGCGGATGCGGGGTCGAGATCCAGCAGCACGGTCACGTCCGGCAGAGCGCCTCCGGTGGCCCACAGCGACAGCTGACGGATCTCCCCCGCATCCAGCACGCGCCCGGCGCCCTGGTACGCGACCGACGAGTCGAGGTAGCGGTCCTGCACGACGATCTCACCCCGGGCCAGCGCGGGCCGCACGAGCGTCTCGACGTGCTGCGCGCGATCCGCCGCGTAGAGCAGCGCCTCGGCCCGCGCCGCCACGTCGCCCCGGTGATGCAGCACGATGTCACGCACCAGGACACCGACCTCGGTGCCGCCGGGCTCGCGCGTGCGCACGACCGTGCGGCCGGACTCACGCAGCCACTGCTCGAGCAGGCTCGCCTGCGTGGTCTTTCCCGAGCCGTCGCCACCCTCGAAGGTGATCCACAGACCCGACGGCGTGGTGACGGTCACTTCTTCGCGGGCGTCTTGCGGGTGGTCGTCTTGCGCGCCGACGTGCGCTTGGGGGCGGGGCCCTTGGCGCGCTTGTCGGCGAGCAGCTGCTTGGCCCGCTCGAAGTCGACGTCGTCGACCGTCTCGCCGCGCGGGATGGTCGCGTTGGTCTCGCCGTCGGTGACGTACGCGCCGAAGCGACCGTCTTTGATCTTGATGGGCTTGCCGCTGACCGGGTCCGCGTCGAACTCCTTGAGAGCGCTGGATGCGCGACGGGCACCGTACTTGGGCTGCGCGTAGCGCTCGAGCGCCTCCTCGAGCGTGATGTCGAAGATCTGCTGTTCGGAGTCGAGCGAACGGGAATCGGTGCCCTTCTTCAGGTACGGACCGTAGCGGCCGTTCTGGGCGGTGATCTCCTCCTCGGTCGCCGGGTCGACGCCCACGACACGGGGCAGCTCGAGCAGTTTGAGAGCCGTGTCGAGATCGACGGTGTCGACCGACATGCTCTTGAAGAGCGAGGCGGTGCGGGGCTTGGGCGCGGCCTCCTTCTTGGCGCCGCGCTTCTTGGGCGCTTCGGCGACCTCGCCCGTCGCCTCGTCCACCGCATCCGGGTCGACGGGGTCGACCTCCTGCACGTAGGGACCGAAGCGACCGTCCTTGACCACGATGAGCTTGCCGTTGTCGGGATTCTCGCCCAGCACACGGTCGCCGGCGATCGGGGCGTCGATGAGTTCCTGCGCCTTCTGGGCGGTCAGCTCGTCGGGCGCCAGATCCTCGGGGATGTTGATGATCCGGGGCTTGGCCTCGGGGTCTGCCGGGTCGACCACCTCGAGGTACGGACCGTACTTGCCGAAGCGGAGCGTCGCGGTGTCGGTGATCCGGGTCGCGTTGAGCTCACGTGCATCGATGTCACCGAGGTTGTCGACGATGTGGCGGAGTCCGACGTGGTTCTCCGAGCCGAAGTAGAACTCCCGCAGCCACTGTTCGCGCCGCTGCTCGCCGCGGGCGATCGCGTCGAGGTCGTCCTCGAGTGCCGCCGTGAAGTCGTAGTCGACGAGGTCGGAGAAGTGCTGCTCGAGCAGGCGCACGACACTGAAGGCCAGCCAGCTCGGCACGAGCGCCTGACCGCGCTTGGAGACGTATCCGCGGTCGAGGATCACGTCGATGATGCTGGCGAAGGTGGAGGGACGGCCGATGCCCTTCTCCTCCAGCGCCTTCACGAGGCTCGCCTCGGTGTAGCGCGGCTTCGGCGAGGTCGCGTGACCCTTGGGCTCCACTTCGCGCGTGGCCAGCTCGTCGCCGACGCTCATCGCCGGCAGCGACTGGTCGTCGGTCTTGTCGGCATCGGCGCGCTTCTCGTCGCGGCCCTCCTCGTAGGCCTCCAGGAAGCCTTTGAAGGTGTAGACGGTGCCGGATGCGGTGAACTCGAGCGCCTTCTGATCCGCCGTCAGCGACAGGGTCACCGTGGTCGTCTCGTACTTGGCGTCGGCCATCTGGCTCGCGACGGTGCGCTTCCAGATCAGGTCGTACACGCGTTGCTCGTCGCGGTCGAGGTGCGACGCGACGGATGCGGGGGTGCGGAAGTGCTCGCCGGAGGGGCGGATGGCCTCGTGAGCCTCCTGCGCGTTCTTGCTCTTGCTCGCGTAGACGCGCGGGTTGGCGGGCACGGCGCGATCGCCGTACAGGCTCACGGCCTGCTCGCGCGCCGCTTCGACCGCCTGCTTCGAGAGCGAGGTTGAGTCGGTGCGCATATAGGTGATGTACCCCTTCTCGTAGAGGCGCTGGGCGACACTCATCGTGTGCTTCGCGCTCATCGAGAGCTTGCGGCCAGCCTCCTGCTGCAGGGTCGAGGTCGTGAAGGGCGCGCGGGGGCTGCGGGTTCCCGGCTTCGATTCGAGCGCGGAGACGTGCGCCGTGCCGACGCCCTCGATGGCCGCAGCCAGTGCGCGCACGTCGTCCTCGGTGAGGACGACGACCGCCTTCTTCAGCTGGCCTTTGTCGTCGAAGTCGGTGCCGCGAGCGAGCGGTGCGCCATCGATGCGGGCAAGGCGCGCGGTGAAGGACTGGTCGCCCTTGACGGCCAGCGTCTCGATGTCCCAGTAACTGGCCGAGACGAACGACATGCGCTCGCGCTCGCGGTCGACGACGAGACGGGTGGCGGCGGACTGCACGCGACCGGCACTCAGCGCGGCGCCCTCGCGACCGCTGCCGACCTTGCGCCACAGCACCGGCGAGACGTCCCAGCCGTAGAGGCGGTCGAGTACGCGGCGGGTCTCCTGGGCGTCCACGAGGGCCAGATCGAGCTCGCGCGTGTTCTCGGCGGCCGCACGGATGGCGTCCTTGGTGATCTCGTGGAACACCATGCGCTTGACGGGGACCTTGGGCTTGAGCACCTCGAGCAGGTGCCACGCGATGGCTTCGCCTTCGCGGTCTTCATCGGTGGCGAGCAGGACCTGGCTCGCATCCTTCACCGCCCGCTTGAGTTCGGCGACGGTCTTGGTCTTGCGGTCGTTGACCACGTAGAAGGGGTCGAAGCCGTTGTCGACGTCGATCGAGTACTTGCCGTACGCGGCCTTCTTCTCGGCCGGAATGTCTTTCTTGCTCGCGAGGTCGCGGATGTGCCCCACGGAGCTGAGCACCTCGTAGTCATCACCCAGGTAGCCCTGGATCGAGGTCATCTTGGTCGGCGACTCGACGATCACGAGCGTCTTGCCGCTCTTCGTCGTGGTCTGAGAACCCTTTGCCAACGGTGGTCCTTTCGTCGCTGTCACCATACACACCTCGGGACGGTGGTCGGCTGGAGGGCCGGTTCACCCGTCGTCGCGCGGCTCGGGCGCGGGACCCGCGCGGGCTGCGGCCTGGGCGGGGAACGGACCGAAGGCGCTGCTGAGGCGCACGGTCGCGATGAGACCCTCCACCTCGCAGGATACGACCTCCGCGGATGCGGTGGCTGCCAGCTGGGCGGCGCGCTCGCACGGAACGCCCGTCACGGCACCGGATGCGGCGTCCGCCGCGGCGAGCGCCGCCGCATCCGTCGCCGCCGACAGTCGTTGCGCATGCACGCTCGCCGCGCCGACCACGCTGAGGCCCGCGACGAGAGCCGCGAGCGCGCCGATCGTGCCCACCGTCGCCGCCGTGCCGGGCATCAGCGTCCACCCGACAGGGCGCACGAGCGGGCGCTGAGCGACATCGCGGGCAACGGCGCAGGGGCCGATGCGGTCACGCACACGAGGTCGCCCTCCTCCCCGATCGTGCCGCTCGCACCCGGGACGGCGTGGGAGAGAACGCCGAGCGCCCGCGCGGCGTCCTCACCCCGCGCCGCGAGCCGCGCCGCATCCGCTGCGGCATCCTGCAGGCGCACCTGAGCGGATGCGGTGGCGAGCCCGCCGACGCCGAGGGCCAGCACGAGCAGCACCGCCGGCACGGCGACCGCGAACTCCGCCGCGGCCGAGCCGCGATCGCCGAGCCGGGATCTCATTCGACCGTGAGAGCGCGGCGCACGAGATCCTCCAGGATCCCCCGCACCTCATCGGATCTCATGATGACCACGAGAAGTCCCGCGAAGGCGACGGCGGCCATCGTCGCGATCGCGTACTCGGCCGTCGCCGCTCCCGAGTCGTCGCCGAACAGCTCGGCCGCACGGCGGCGGGTGAGCGTCGGGAGGCCCCGTCGGGCGTCGGTGGTGGGGGTCATGTGTTGCTCCTCTCTTATGGGCACCGGCGGGTGGGCACGCGGTCACAGCGGGAGTGCGGATGCGCCGAGCACGCTCATGAGCATCGGCGCGACCCCCAGCAGCAGGAAGGCGGGCAGGATGCAGACCCCCAACGGCAGCAGGAGGGCGGCGCCGAGCCCGGCCGCCCGCATCCGGCCGTCCGTGCGAGCGCGGTGGCGGGCGAGGGACGCGCCCGCACGCAGGAGCTCGACGGCGGGGACCCCGGCGGAGCGCGAGAGCTGCAGCAGCGCGTCGAGCCCCGGGTCCGGTGCGTCGACCTCCGGATCGGCCAGCGCCCGGGCGCGCTCGATCGACACTCCGCCGGACAGCGCGATCGCGACGAGCTCGGCGTGCAGACCCGGCATCGCGGGAGGGGGTGTCGCACGGCGGGTGAGCGCACCGGTCCAGACGCGCGCCACGATCATCAAGGCGATGCCCGCGATGAGGCATCCGATTCCGATGGGGCTGCCGGTGAGGACGCCGATCGTGTCGAACCCCAGCGCCACGCCCAGGCCGATGGAGACGAGCGGCAACCAGGCCATGAGCCGGGCGGTGGCCGCCGGCTCGGCGAGGGCGACGCGCACCTCGTCGCGGCACTCCTGCGCGTCGCGGACGGCGGCGGCGACGGCCCGGAGGCTCTCGGCGAGCGGAGCGCCGACGGCGGTGGCCACCCGCCAGGTCGCGGCCAGTGGCCGCCACCGGTCACCGCGGGCGGCGATCGCACCCGGGAACGGCTGCCCCTGCGTGTGCGCCGCGTGGATCGCGACCGCATCCGCATCCCCCGCGGAGGCCAGGAACCCCCAGGCGGACGCCGGCGAGATACCCGTGCGCAGCAGCACCGACAGGCGCTGGGCGGCATCCCCCACGCCGTCTGGAGCGGGTCGACGACGTGCCATCAGCCCCATGGGACCTCCTCCATCCCGAGCCGCCCGTCGACCAGGACCGGACGCGCCATGCCTGCGACGCGCCGGGCGCCGTCTGCGTCGCGGGCGACGTGGATGACCACACCGATCGCACTGACCACCTGGCGCGCGAGCGCGGTGTCGTCGAGCCCCGCGAGCGCGCCCAGCGCCTCCAGCCGCGCCGGCACGTCATGGATGCCGTTGGCGTGCAGGGTGCCCGCTCCGCCGTCGTGCCCGGTGTTCAACGCGGTCAGCAACTCGCGCACCTCGGCGCCGCGGCACTCGCCGACCACGAGTCGGTCCGGCCGCATCCGCAGCGCCTCGCGCACCAGGCGGGCGAGATCGATGCCGCCCGCACCCTCGAGGTTGGCCTGGCGCGCCTCGAGGCGGACGTGATGCGGATGACGGATGCGGAGCTCCGCCACGTCCTCGATGGTCACGATCCGCTCGCGCTCGGGTGCGGACGAGAGTAACGCCGCCAGGAGAGTGGTCTTGCCGCTGCCGGCCGCTCCCGTCACCAGCAGGTTCTCGCGGGCGGCGACGAGCTGTTGCAGCGCTCGCTCGCTCCGGGCATCGAGCATCCCCGCGTCGCGCAGGGCCGCCAAGGATCCCAGATGACGCCGCGGCACGCGGATGGAGATCGTCGTGCCGTCCGCACTGACGGGCGGCAGCACGGCGTGAACCCGGACGCCGCCGTCGAGGCGCACATCGACGCACGGCGTCGCATCGTCGATGTGTCGACCGCCCTGCGCGATGAGGCCCGTCGCGATCTCGCGAACCTCGCTCTCGGTCGCCTGCCAGTGCGGCACCGATTCGGCGCCGCGGCCGCGATCCACGAAGAGGCCCCGCTCGCCGTTGATGAAGATGTCGGTGACCTCCGGGTCACTCAGATGCACCCGCACCGGATCCCACGCCGCGACCGACAGCCCGCCCAGTATCGGGCGCGACGCGTCGGGGTCGCGGGCGACCGCCTGCGCCTCAGTCCCGACGGATGCGGACGCACCCCGCGGCGCGACGACGAAGGGCTGCGGCATGGAGACGACGCTAGGCGCGCGCCCGCCGCTGAACCGGCGTGCTGCAACGCCCGGTTGACGAACCACGGTGGCGCAGCGGCTGGGGAGATCCGAGCGGCCGGCAGAGGCGCGATGCCCCGGGCAAAAGAAAAGGCGGCATCCCATTGGGGGGTTGGGATGCCGCCGAGCACAGCCCCGCAAATTGGGGGTGATGAGGGCCGTGCTCCCCGCCGCGAGGGGCGGGCGCACACGAGCATACGCAACCTCACACCGGCGGCCAAACGGCATGCCGGACCAATCGCCTTGATATATCGGTGTCCGCCGTCCACCTTCTAATGGAGGTATCCGCCCGCGACCGGGGCGGGTGATGATGTGCGAGACGTCCCGCACGTCATCCCGAACAGCGCGCAAAGGAGCGAGCCATGAGCAGCCAGATCGACCACCTGCTGAACGAGACCCGTCGTTTCGCCCCCAGCGCCGAGTTCGCCGCGGGCGCAGTCGCCACCGCCGAGCTCTACGAGCGCGCGGCCTCCGACCGAGAAGGCTTCTGGGCGGACCAGGCACGCGAGCTCCTGCACTGGCACACCCCGTTCTCCGAGGTGCTCGACTGGTCGAACCCTCCCTTCGCCCGGTGGTTCGGCGACGGCGAGCTCAACGTCGCCTACAACTGCCTCGACCGCCATGTGCTCGCCGGCAACGGCGACCGCGTCGCGCTGCTGTGGGAGGGCGAGCCCGGCGACGAGCGCCGCGTCACCTACGCGGAGCTGACCGAGGAGGTCAAGCGCACGGCCAACGTGCTCACGGAGCTGGGAATCGGCGAAGGCGACCGCGTCGCGCTCTACCTGCCGATGATCCCGGAGGCGGTGGCAGCGATGCTCGCGGTGGCGCGAGTCGGCGCCATCCACTCCGTCGTCTTCGGCGGATTCTCCGCGGACAGCCTGCGCGCACGCATCGACGACGCCGGTGCGAAGCTCGTGATCACGGCGGACGGCGGCTACCGCAAGGGAAAGGTCTCACCCCTGAAGCCCGCCGTGGATCAGGCCCTCGCCGACCGGGGTTCGGGCGCGCAGGAGACCGTCGAGCACGTGCTCGTCGTGCGCCGCGGCGGCAACGACGTGGACTGGAAGCCGGGCCGCGACATCTGGTGGCACGACGCGGTGGCGGCCGCATCCGCCGAGCACGAGGCGAAGCCGTTCGACGCCGAGAATCCGCTGTTCATCCTGTACACCTCCGGCACCACCGGAAAACCCAAGGGCATCCTGCACACCTCCGGCGGCTACCTCACGCAGGCCGCCTACACGCACCGCAACGTCTTCGATCTGCACCCCGAGCGCGACGTCTACTGGTGCACGGCCGACATCGGCTGGATCACCGGCCACAGCTACGTCACGTACGGCCCGCTCGCGAACGGCGCCACGCAGGTGATCTACGAGGGAACACCGGATGCGCCGCATCCCGGCCGCTGGTGGGAGATCGTCGAGAAGTACGGCGTCACGATCCTCTACACGGCGCCCACCGCCATCCGATCGTTCATGAAGATCGGCCGCCAGGTGCCGCAGCAGTTCGACCTCTCGTCGCTGCGGCTGCTGGGCTCCGTCGGCGAACCCATCAACCCCGAGGCGTGGATGTGGTACCGCAATGTGATCGGCGCCGAGCGCACTCCGATCGTGGACACCTGGTGGCAGACCGAGACCGGCGCCATCATGATCTCTCCCCTCCCCGGCGTCACCGAGACCAAGCCCGGGTCGGCGCAGGTGCCACTCCCCGGCATCTCGGTGGATGTCGTGGACGAGTCGGGCGAGGAAGTCGGCAACGATGCGGGCGGACTGCTCGTGGTCACCGAGCCCTGGCCCAGCATGCTGCGCGGCATCTGGGGCGACCCGGACCGCTTCGTCGAGACGTACTGGGAGAAGTTCGCCGACCGCGGCTACTACTTCGCCGGCGACGGCGCCCGCCGCGATGAAGACGGCGACATCTGGCTGCTGGGCCGAGTGGACGACGTGATGAACGTGTCTGGCCACCGGCTGTCGACGGCAGAGATCGAGTCGGCGCTCGTGGGCAACGAGGCCGTGGCCGAGGCCGCCGTCGTCGGCGCCAGCGACGAGACGACCGGCCAAGCGGTGGTGGCCTATTGTGTGATTAAGGAATCGTATCTGGCGACACACGGAGCTAGCGATGAGTTGGTGAACGCCTTGCGCGTGTGGGTCGGAGAGCAGATCGGTCCTATCGCGCGCCCCCGTGATCTCTACATCGTGACCGAACTACCGAAGACTCGATCCGGCAAAATCATGCGTCGCTTGCTCCGTGACGTTGCCGAGGGCCGCGAGGTCGGCGACACAACGACGCTGGCGGACACGATGGTCATGTCCACGATCCAGTCGAAGGTCACCGGCAAGAAGTGAAGCGCGGCGGCTGAGGTATCAGGGAACGTACTCGAATGTGTAGATGAGTTCCCCGCCCGAGAGCACCCAGACGACGGCCAGCCCGATGACGGATGCTACGAAGACCGCGACGGCTCCCCACACCACACCGACACGGCGGTTGACGCTGCCTGCTCCACCGATCGCGCACAGGATCACAAAACCGATGATGTGCGCCACGACCAGCGGCAGGACGCCCATCACGAGGGTCGTCCCCGCCATGGTCGTTCCCGCGGCAAGCGCCTTCGGTTGCTCAGTCGCTTCTTCAAGGGATGCCAATGGAAGCAAGAACCACGCACCGGTCATGACGGGCACGCCGATCGCGGCAAAGATCCAGAACGCCACGGCATAGCCGGCGTTCCTCCATCCGCGATCTCTCGCCGATACGGCCGGTTGGCCTGTCGCCGTAACGCTCATGTCACAGACGATATGCGAGGAAGGCCGCAACATGATGGTTCATGAAGGCGCCCACAAACGGCTCCGTGGTCTCGTCTTGACCGACCGGCCAAGCGGTGGTCGAACGCCTCGTGCCGCCGCTCGTGGTGCGGGGCGTTCACCGCGCGGGGACACTGAGTACCTGCATCCGCTCGCGCACGGTGCGAAACACCGCAGGGTCGAACGGGAAGTCCGCTCCGTCCTCGCCGACCAGCCGCATGACCTCGTCGCCCAGTGCGACGGAGAAGTTCACGATCATCCGCGCCTCGGTGGTGTGGTCGGCGTCCACCAGACGAGCGGATGCCGGATGCTCATCGAGCCAGCTCCTGATCACCTCCTGCAGGCCGGCGCGACTCGTCCCGGCCGCCCAGGACACCGTCGTCGTCGTTCCCGGCTCACGCGCGAAGAGCGCGAATCGTTTGCGTAGGAGTTCGTCATCCCCTTGCCCGCGTACGGACTCCATCACGATCAATGAGGCCGCAACCACGAGATCGTCCTCGTGCGCCGCGAGGATGCGCTCGGTAAGAGCGAGGTCGTATGTCAACGCAGGCCCGAAGATCGCGTGTTCGAGCGACGGGAAGTAGTTGAAGAAGGTGCTGCGCGAGACCATCGCAATCGCGCAGACGCGGTCGACCGTCACCGCTTGCACGCCGTCGTCGTAGGCGAGCCCGACCGCCGCTTCTTCCATCGTGCGGCGTGCGATACGCATCTTGCGCTCTCTGAGCCCTTCGGTCATCACTCTCCCCTCGATCTGGAGGCCATCCTACGTTCGTAGATATTTGGCTTGTGTGCAAGATTGCACTTAGTCCATAGTTGGCAGAGAACGATCAGAAGGGATGGCCATGCCCCGCCTCACCGAACAACGCCGTCGCGACCGGATGTCACGCGTGCGCACCCTCGGCGCGCTGTCAGCGATCACCGGACTCGTCCTCGTGACGGTGCCGTTGACCGCCAACGCCGATGAATCCGAACGTGTGCTCATCACGACGACGATCTCGGATGACGTGGCCTCGGCGCCGCTGGGCGGCACGACCGTGAGCGTGCATCCCGCCGACGACCCCGAGCAGGTGATAGCCACAGGCGTCACGGGCGGCGACGGAACCGTTTCCCTCGAAGTCCCGGCGACCGACACCAGCTTCATCGCCGAGGCATCCTGGCGCGGCGCCATCGGCGACCTCGTCGACTCCACGGCGCGGACCGAGTTCAACCCCGTCCTGGGCCATCCGGTCTCCATCGTGCTGGGAGGATCATTCGGCGCGATAGGCGGAGCGGTGACGGCGACGACGGATGCGGGACCCGTCTCAGACCTTTCCGGCTCGAGCATCACCATTCTCAGCGGCGGCACGGCCGTGCAGCGCGTCGCCGTCGCCGCCGACGGCACGTTCACCTCCGGCGCCCTGCCGACGACATCCGCCGACGATTACCGCATCTCCTTCGAGCCCGCCGCGGGCTTCACGCTCACGGATCCGCAGCCGTCGACCAACCCCGCCTTCGCCCTCCCCCGCGGCGTCGAAAGCCCCAGCATCGTCGACGCGAGCCGGTCGTTCGCGCTCACCGCTGCCAGCGCGACACCGACTCCGACTCCGACACCGTCACAGACACCGACTCCGACTCCGACACCGACTCCGACTCCGACTCCGACTCCGACTCCGACTGCACCCTCCATCGACCCGGTTCAGCAGCCCTCCGTCGCGTTCTTCCAACGCCCTGATGACACGGACCTCACTGACGTGTTCAGCGGCATATCGGAATCCGAGCTTGCCGCTCTGCTCGCGACCGCGGCAGGCACGCCGAACAGCGCAGTCCCCCTTCTCACCGCCTCGGGCCAGGCGCTCGGCCTCGCACAGCAGCCGACGCCGGACAAGGCGGCCGCCGCAACCCAGTTGCTGTCGCCGGTCGTCGCCGGCATACCGGGGTTGACCGTGAACCAGATCTCGCTCACCGCGTTCGATCTCGAGGGAGCTCTGCTCGCCGTCCAGGATAGGCGCGCTCAGCTGCTCGACCAGCAGCTGTCTTCGCAGCTCACGGATGTGCAGAAACGCAACGCCCGCGTCGCCACCCTCAACAAGGCCATCTCGGCCCTCCGCGCATACGTCGCCGCTCCGGCTGATGGATCGCTGGCCGTTGCGGTCACGGCCGCAGGCGCGGCGGTGGAGTCGCACGATCTCCTCTCGGCGACTTCGGATTCCCCCGAGGCGAGAACGGCCGCCGCCTCGCTCATCGCATCGTTGCGGATCGAACTCGACTCCGTCACGAACACTCAGCAGATGGACATGCTGCGGCTGGCCAGCCTGTCGAACAAGCGCAATGAATCGTTCGACATGATGACGAACTTCGTCAAGAAGATGCAAGACTCGCGGTCGGCGATCATCGGCAACATGCGATCGACCCCGGTCTCGATCGGCACCGTCCAGTGGGACAGCGGAGCCATCACTGGCCACTTCGATCTCGCCGCCGTCGAGGACGGCGAGCACCACCTCATCATCAGCTTCGACGACATCGGCCTCACCGTAGTCGCCGCGGTGACTGTGGGGCGCGGCGAACTGGCAGCGACCGGCTCCGAGTCGAGTGCGGCTCCCTGGGTGGGTGCTGCACTGCTCGCGCTCGGGGCCGGGTCGCTAATCGGCTCATCTCTCCGGGCGAGGCGCCACGTGCACGTCTGACCTCGAACAGCACCAGAGGCCGCCGGAGCCACAGGCGCGGGCGGCCTCTGTACGGCGACTCAGCCGCCGGAGAGGACAAGCAGCACGGCGCTCAAAGAACGGGTGCCCGGCGCGCCGCGACACCGACGTGCAGAGTCGGCGAGGGGCGCTCGGCGGCGAACAGCGCCATCGGCGGAAGATTCGACGACGGGGTCCGATCCTTCGTGATCCCGCGGCGGATGGGGGCAGCCAGCGAGAGCGCCACGAAGCTCGCGATCAGCTTGTCCAGCAGCGAGGTGATCAGATTCGCGGTCGCGATCGCGAGCGGAAGCACCATGCCCGCATCCCGGAACCGCACCGTGAGGGAGTTTCCGGCCGCATGGGCGCTGAAGCCGCCGTACAGGAGATCCGTAATCGGGGCGGCGATAATCGTGCAGGCGACGGCGACGACCACGCTGAGCAGCAGGAACCGCGAGAGCGAGCGCCCCCATCCCCAGCGGTGCACGCCGTACCCCCACAGGAGCGCGCCGACCACCGCGACAAGCGTGAACGGAAGACCCAAGGTGCTCTGGTTGACGACAACAGCGCCCAGCTGTGTGATGACGGCGGTCGCGACCGCGTACCAGGGTCCGATAGCGACGGCGGCCACAGCGGTGCCGACCATATCCAGATAGAGCGGCAGATCGAGCCAGAGCACGATGCGACTACCCGCCACGTTAAGGAGGACGGCTCCGACCATCACGCCGACGATGAGAGGGACGCGTCGCCCGACCGGACGAGGCGCGTCGAAACGGAGCACGGATGCCGCGCCCACCGGTGGCGCCTCGGAACCGGATGCCGTCCCCACACGCGACGTGGGCCGCGGTGCGGCGGGCTTGGCTGCGATGCATCGGTCGCGCCAGCCGTCCGCATCCGCATCGGCGACTCCGAGACTTCGCACGATGTCGACCACGAGATCGGCGTCGAGTCGCGTGCGTCCGGGGCGGAAAGCGTCGTACACCGTTGAGCGCGACACCGCGACCGACGAACGGCCGGAACGATGCGTCCTGAGATTCGTGACCCGCGCCGCGATCTCGGCGTAGCTCACCCCACCTGCCTCATGGCGGAGCCGCTGCAGATCCTCCGCAACGGAGATCACGGATCCACTCCCCGCGACACGTCCGATGTCATCGCCGTTCATCCTGCCCCCAGCATTTCCCAGACGCTCATTCTGGCGCACCGGCTCACGACGCGACAACAGACGACCGGAGCTGTCCGGGATTGTCTGGAATCTTCCGTCCGCCTCGGATGCGCGGCGATATCCCAATAGCGTCGTCGCGAACCCGTGGAACGCCGGACCGAGGTGCCGACGCGACACGAACGGATCGGGCACATGCAGGAGCCCCGCGACCTTGGGGGGCGCGGGGCTCCTGCATGGGCGGGGCCTCAGGCGAGCGTGAAGACGACCTCGACCTCGACGGGGCTGTCGAGCGGGAGAACGGGCACGCCCACAGCAGAACGGGCATGACGGCCGGACTCACCGAAGATCTCGGCGAGCACGTTGCTGGCTCCGTTGATGACGCCGGGCTGCCCGGTGAACTCCGGCACCGACGACACGAAGCCGGTCACCTTCAGCACACCGGTCAGGCGGTCAACCCCTCCTACGGCGGCCGCGGCCGCAGCCACCGCGTTCAGCGCCGACTGGCGGGCGTACGTCGCGGCATCCGCCGGCGCAACGAGGCCCTCGCCCTCGCCGACCTTGCCTGTCGCGGGGAGCTGACCGGCCACGAACGGCAGCTGGCCGGCCGTGTGCACGAGGTCGCCGAAGGCCTTGGCGGGGATGTAGGACGCGACGGGCGGCACGACCTCCGGCAGGTCGATTCCCAGCTCCGCGAGTCGTTCGGACACGGTGCTCATACGTTCTCTCCTTCGAACTGACGCGCGGCGACCTGCGCCGCATCGAGGCCGGTGTTGGCGGCCGCATCCGTGCCGACCGGACGCTTGAAATAGGCGACGAGACCGCCCTCGGGACCCTGCACGACCTGGACGAGCTCCCAGCCCTGCTTGCCCCAGTTGTTCAAGATGGCGGCGGTGTTGTGGATCAACAGCGGAGTGGTGAGGTACTCCCAGGTGGTCACGGCGTCTCCCGTTCGTGGATGGGGACGGGGTCTGAGCCCCGGAAACAGCGAGAGCCGGATGCGGCGCCATCGAGTGTTCGCCCAGCATCCTGGCTTACGATCACCCTATGCCCGATAAGAAACGCACGGCCACCGGTGTGCTCTCTGGCCTCGCCGGACTCGTCGGCCTGAGCGTCGTCGCCGGTGTTCTCATCACCGCCACGGTCACCCCCGCCATCGCCGTCACCGGCGCCGCAACCTCGCAGGCGATCAAGCTGTTCGACAACATGCCGAACTACCTCGAGATCGACGACATCATGGAACCGTCGACGATCTACTGGAAGGACAGTTCGGGAAACTACGTCCCGCAGACCTCCTTCTACGACCAGAATCGCTCGCCGGTCACGTTCGACCAGATCGCGACCGTCATGTACGACGCGATCCTCTCCAGCGAAGACCCGCGGTACTACGACCACGGCGGCGTCGATCTGATCGGCACGACGCGCGCCGTGCTCTCCAACCTCGAGGGCGGCGGCAACACGCAGGGCGGATCGACGATCAGCCAGCAGTACGTCAAGAACATCCTCATTCAGCGCTGCGAATGGAACGCGCAGAGCGAGGACGAGCGGCAGTCGTGCTTCCTGCAGGCGACGGATTCCTCGGGCTCGAGCGGTATCGAGCGCAAGCTCCAGGAGATGCGCTACGCGATCGGACTCGAGCAGAAATACTCGAAGAACGACATCCTGCTCGGTTACCTGAACATCGCCAACTTCGGCGGAATCACCTACGGCATCGACGCCGCCGCCCGCTACTACTTCGGTGTTCCCGCCGCCAATCTCAACCTCAGCCAGGCGGCGACCCTCGCGGGCATCGTACAGAACCCGAACACGTACCGCATCGATCAGCCCGATCGTGAGACGAACGGCGCGGCCGACGGCTATGCGCTGACCAAGAAGCGGCAGACGTACGTGCTCGATCGGATGCTCACCGACGGCAAGATCACGCAGGAGCAGCACGACGCCGCGGTTGCCGAACCGATCACACCGCAGATCACGCAGCCGACCTCGGGCTGCGCGGCGACCGGCGCACCGTACTTCTGCCAGTACGTCGTCTCCGTCATCAAGAAAGACCCGGCCTTCGGCGCCGACGACACGGAGCGCGCGATGAACCTGCGACGCGGCGGTCTGCAGATCTACACGACGCTCGACCCCGATCTGCAGCACACCGCCACGATCAGCATGCGCGACAATGCACCCGCATCCGTGTCCGGGATCGACTTCGGCGCGGCGACCGTCAGCATCGAGGCCTCCACCGGGCGCATCCTGGCGATCGCCCAGAACACGAACTTCTCGGAAGAAGCGAACGCCGGCGAGGGCTACAGCTCTCTCGTCTACGCGGGTAACTCGACATTCGGAAACTCCGGTGGCTTCCAAGCCGGCTCGACGTTCAAGCTCTTCACCCTCGTCGACTGGTTGGAGCAGGGCCGCTCTGTGAACGAGGTGCTCGACGGCCGCATGAGGGTGTTCAAGAACTTCACGAACTCGTGCACCGGCAACATCGTCAACAGCACTCCGATCAACAACTTCGGCAAGGTCAGCGGCGGCGTGGGAACGCCGATGTCATTCACGGCGCAGTCGCTGAACACCGGTTACCTCGCCATGGCCGCCGAGCTCGACATGTGCGACATCGCGAAGGTCGCGAAAAAGATGGGCGTGACGACCGGCGATGGGCGTGACATCACGATGGAGAACGCGTCGGAGGTCATCGGTGTCGACAACATCTCGCCGATCGCCATGGCCGGCGCCTACGGCACCATCGCGAACAACGGCGTCTACTGCCAGCCGCAGGCCATCGATCGTGTGACGGACGCCGCGGGCAACGAGCTGAAGGCTCCCGATCGCACCTGCACGCAGCAGGTCTCCCCCGAGGTCGCCGCGACCGCCGCCTACGCGCTCCGAGGCGTCATGAACGGCGGTACCGGCTCGGGAGCGAACCCCTACGACGGCACCCAGCTGATCGGTAAGACGGGAACGCATGAGGCCCTGCAGACCTGGATGATCGAGTCGAGCACGCGGGTCGTCAACGCTGCCTGGGTCGGCACGGTGCAGGGCGACAACGACATGTTCGGCCGCGGGCTGCAGAACATCCGTTACACACTTGCCAAGAACCTGCAACGCACAGCCGACCAGGTCTACCCCGCGGGTGACTTCCCCGCACCGGATCCGAACCTCACGAAGCGCACGCTGAAGGAGCTTCCCAACGTCGTCGGGCAGACCATCGACCAGGCGCAGACGACGCTGCAGAACGCCGGCTTCGAGGTGACGGTGGGCGACCCGGTGGACTCCGACCAGCCGACGAACATCGTCGCTGCGCAGAGCCCCGGTGCCGGGCAGGTCGCGGGCGGCACGACCGTCACGATCAGCCCCAGCAACGGTCAGGGGGCGACCGTCCCAGCCGTCAGCGGCAAGGTGCAGGACGCGCAGAAGACGCTCCAGGATGCGGGATTCACCTCCATCGCGCTGGGAACCTGTACCCCGGACGACAAGCTGCCTGACAACGAGAGTCGCGCGACGGGCACCAATCCCGCCGCCGGCACCGCCGTCAACCGCGGTTCGCAGATTCTGATCAACTACTCCAAGAAGAGCTGTTGACCGGAAGTTCGAGCCGTACCGCCCTCACCGCTGTCGCAGCGGTGGGGGCGGTCGGGGTGGGCGCTGCGGTCTGGGGCATCGGCGTCGAGCGGTACCTGTTCACGCTGCGCGAGCACACCCTGCCAATCTTGCCCGCAGGCTCACGAGAGCTGCGCGTGCTGCACCTCTCCGACGCTCACATGGCGCCGTGGCAGCACCGCAAACAGGAGTGGATCGCGCGTCTGGCGGAGCTCGCGCCCGACCTCGTCGTGAACACGGGCGACAATCTCGGTCACGCGGAGGGGCTCGCCGGCATCCGGCACGCCTTCGCGGGCTTGCGGGGGGTGCCCGGCGTGTACGTGCACGGCTCCAACGATCTGTACGCGCCGTCTCCCCGTAACCCGCTGCGCTACTTCACGGGGCCGTCGAAGGCGCACCGCTCGGCTGAGGCGCTCGACACGGGCGCCCTCGACCGCTTCCTCACCGACGAATTGGGCTGGCACGCGCTCGACAACACCGCGGCGACCCTGGAGGTGGCGGGTCTGCGCATCGATGCCTTCGGCGTGAACGACGCCCATCGACACTGGGACGACACCGCCGCCCTCATCCCGAAGCGCGCCGAACAGCGAGCCACGGGCGGGGCCGACCTCGTGCTGGGCGTGACACACGCGCCGTACCGGCGGGTGCTCGATTCCTTCATCGATCTCGACGCCGATCTGCTGCTGGCCGGGCACACCCACGGCGGTCAGGTCCGCGTCCCCTTCTCCCCCAAGGCGCTCGTCGCCAATTGCGATATCCCGCTCGATCAGGCACGAGGACTGAGCACCTGGGCCCACGGCGGACGCCGTGTCCCGCTGAACGTCAGCGCCGGCATCGGCCACTCGATCTTCGCGCCGGTGCGCTTCGGCTGCCGCCCCGAGGCATCGCTGTTGACCCTGGTCCCCGCGTCCTGACGAAGCGGATCCGGTTCTCCACATCTGGATGCGGCGCGCGCGCCGTCCCCATTCGCCGGCTTCCGCCGATGCCGGGAACCGGCACCGTCCGAGCATCGGGACATGAAACGCGTGCTCGCTGCCCTCCTCGTCCTCGCCGCTGCTGTCGTCGCCGCTGTCGTGTCGATCATGCCTGCGTCCGCCGCATCCCCCGGAACCGGGTTCGGCGAGTGGGCGAGTTCCACCCGCTACGGGTGGCACGGGTCGATGGCGATCAACGGCATGCACACCTACTGCATCTTCCCGGGGCGTCCGCTGCCCACCGGTGACAGCGTCGACAACGGGCTGAGCCCGAATGCTGCGGGCCTCGATCCGCAGCGGCTCACGGCCATCAACATGCTCGTCTCGACCTACGGGCAGACCGGCGACCCGGTGCAGGCCGCCGCCGTCGCCTGGGCGGTCAAGGCGATCGCCAACTGGAACGAATCACTGCACCACTTCGGCTACCCCGGCGACACCTTGCAGGGTGCGATCGACTGGGTGTTCCGCCATGTCGCTCCCGAGCACAACGGCGCGGTGCAGAACCTCGCAGCCGCATACTACGCCGAGGCGATGGCGCTGCCCGCCGGACAGATGACGGCCACGGGGTCGCTGCAGTTCGCGACGGATGCGGCCTCTCCCCTGCGCGGCACGGTGACCGCCATCGCGGATGCAGCCGGGGCGCGCGGGCGGATCACCCTGCAGAACGCCGTGTTCGCCGACACCGGCGCGGCCGCACGCGACGACGCCGAGATCGGGGTGGCGTACGACATCGTCGCGGCCGCTCCCGCCGGCGGGACCCGCTTCCGCGTTTCCGGCGAGGGACAGTTCGTCGGCGGGTTCCTGCCCCTCGTTCGACACTTCACCACGCCGGGCGGCCAGGACACGGCAGGACCGGGCGGCCGCCTCGAGTTCCCGCTCGCGGGCGCCGACGAGCACGAGCGCGACACGACGTTCGACCCGGTCGTGACGACACAGGTGGTGTCGCGGTACGTCCCCGGCGGCTCCTACGTCGACGACGTGACGTTCACCAGCGCCCGCGGAGCGTGGGGACACACAGCGGACGGAGGCTACCTTCCGGTCACGGCGACCGCGACCCTGTACCGGACCGAGACGGAGCCGCAGCTCACGGACACTCCCCCCGCGGACGCGGAGGAGGTCGCCGCGCTCGAGGCGACGACCGATCCCGCCATCGGACCGACGGCCCCGTACCGAGTCGAGTCCGCCGAGCCACTGCCCGGTCCCGGCTTCTACACCGCCGTCTGGCGCATCGAACGGTCCCGGCAGAGCGACGAGACCGCCGCGGCGCTCACCGCGGACTACACCTGGCAGGAACGCTTCGGGGTGCAGAGCCAGATCACGATGGTTCCGCAGGTCTCATCGAGAGCCGATGCCCTCGTGGCGGTCGGCGACCGGATGTCCGACGAGGTGATCGTGGCGGCGCCCCTACCCGCGTCGGGTGTTCTCGTGACCGCATCCGTGTTCCGCGTTCCCGATGGCGTTGCGGCGACGGATGCCTGCACGTCGGAGAATCTCATCTGGCAGGGACCGGACGAACCGGTGCGGGTCACGGAGCCCGGCTCGGTGCGCGTCACCGGGCCCGTCGTCCCTGACTTCGGCACGTATGTGTGGCGTGAACGCGCGACCGATATGGAGGGCCGGCTCATTCACGAGGGCGCGTGCGGGATCGAGAGCGAGACGACCCGTGCTCCCCTGCCCACGGTGTCGACGCGTGCGGTCAGCACCGTGGGACTCGGCGGCGCGGCGGTGGACACGGCTGTGGTCGAGGGCCTCGTGCCCACCTCGGGCACCACGTGGGTGAGCTTCGAGGTCTTCCAAGCTCCCGAGGGCGTCGCTCCCGCAGAAGCGTGCACGACCGAGACGCGTGTCGCGGACACCTCCGCTTCTCCCGTCGCGGTGGCCGCCGCAGGCGAGTACGCATCACCCGCGGTGCGCCTCCACGGCGCCGGCGTTCACTACTGGATCGAATCGCTCTGGCACACGCCGGAGGGTGGCGAGGCTCGCCTGCTCGCTCGTGGATCCTGTGGGCTGACCGAAGAGACCACGGTGGTCGAACGGCCCTCCGTCACCACCCGCGCGACGGAACACGTGGGCGTCGGTGATCCGTTCGTCGACCGGGCCACCGTCACGGGGCTGGGCGAGGGCGTGGACGCGCAGCTGGTGTTCTCGGTGTTCCACAACGAGCCCGGCATCGAGCCGCGCTGCGACGCGGAGACGCTCGAGCATCGGACGGCTCCGGTGACGGTCTCCGGATCCGGCGAGTACGTCTCTCCCGACGTCACCTCGGATGAGGCCGGGACCAAGCTCTGGATCGCCGAGCTCGCCTACCGGCCCACGCCGGGCGCGGAGCTCGTCGTCCTGCACACGGGCACCTGCGGGGAGGAGGGCGAGACGACCTTCGTCGACATGCTGGCGATCAGCGGCGGGCCCTCGATGCGCACGGTCGCGGGACTCGGGGTCGGCGCGCTCGCGCTCGGGTTCGCTGCCGCATCCGTCGTCGCCCTGCGACGGCACCGGGAGCAGCGCCGATGACGCGCCCGCGATTCGGGGAATCGGTCGGGCTGGGGTAGACTCGAACGGTTGCCACGGGGTGTGGCGCAGCTTGGTAGCGCGCTTCGTTCGGGACGAAGAGGCCGCAGGTTCAAATCCTGTCACCCCGACCGCACAGCAGAAGAGGTCGACCTTCGGGTCGACCTCTTCTCGCTTTCCGGGCCTGCTGCATCCCTGCCCGGTCCCCTTCCGCGCCGGCCCCACCCGGGCTCCCGCGAGACTGCATCTTCGTCACGAGATCACGGGTAATGACCGTGATCTCGTGCTCAAAATGCAGTCTCGCGGTGGGGGGTGTGGGGTGTGAAGGAGGTGGGGGCGGTGAGGGCCGGCGGGCGCGAACGGCGGATGCGGCGTGCCCCGATAGGATGGAAGAAGCCGCGCCGCCGCGCTCAGATCCTTCCGCCGCGCCGCCGGCAGAACCCGACACCCGCTGGAGAGCCGTCATGACTCAGCCGCCGAAGCTCGTTGCGTTCGATCTTGACGACACGCTCGCCCCGTCCAAGAGCGCGGTCGACCCGCGGATCGCGGACCTGCTGCTCGCTCTGGCCTCCCGCGTCGAGGTCGCGATCATCTCCGGCGGCCAACTCGCGCAGTTCCGCGCGCAGGTCGTCGAGCAGCTGCCCGACACCACCGACGACGTCCTCGACCACATGCACCTGCTGCCCACCTGCGGCACCCAGTACTACCGCCTCACCCCCGCAGGCATCACCACCGTCTACGCCCACAGCCTCACCGACGACGAGAAGACCCGCGCCCTTGCCGCCGTCGAAGAAGAAGCCAAACGCCTGGGCCTGTGGGCAGAGCAGACCTGGGGCCCCATCCTCGAAGACCGCGGCTCGCAGATCACCTTCTCAGCCCTCGGCCAATCCGCACCCCTCGACGCGAAGACCGCGTGGGACCCCACAGGGGAGAAGAAGAACACCCTCCGCGAAGCCGTCGCCGCCCGCATCCCCGACCTCGAAGTCCGCTCCGGCGGATCCACCAGCGTCGACATCACCCACCGCGGCATCGACAAGGCCTACGGCATGCAGCGCCTCGCCGAACACACCGGCATCAGCCTCGACGACATGCTCTTCATCGGCGACCGCCTCGACCCCGACGGCAACGACTACCCCGTCCTCGCCCTCGGAGTCACCTGCCACGCCGTCCACGGATGGCAAGACACCGCCGACTACCTCGACACCCTCATCCCCACACTCCCCACCCGCTGACCCTTCCCCGCGCCGCCGTGCGAGCGCTACGGTGACGTCATGGGCGCTCTGGGGATGGTCGTTGTGCTCGCCGGCGCGGTCTGCGCGCTGTGCTGGGTCCTCTCGCTGATCACGAAGGACACCTCGTGGGTCGACCGGATCTGGTCGATCGTGCCGGTCGCGTACGTCTGGATCTTCGCGGGCGTCGCGATCGCGGGTGGTATCGACGCCGCACGGCTCGTCCTGATGGCCGTGCTCGTCACGCTCTGGGGAGCCCGGCTCACCTTCAACTTCGCCCGCAAGGGCGGCTACAGCGGCATGGAGGACTATCGCTGGGCGATCCTGCGCGCCCGGATGCGGCCCTGGCAGTTCCAGGTATTCAACCTCTTCTTCATCGTGCTGTACCAGAACGCGCTGCTCGTGCTGATCACCCTGCCCGCGGCGGCCGCACTGCTGAATGCGACGCCGTTGAACGGCTGGGATGCGGTGTGGGCGCTGCTGTTCCTCGCGTTCCTCGCCGGCGAGTGGCTCGCCGACCAGCAGCAGTGGAACTTCCATCGGGCGAAGGCCGCGGCCGGCGGCGAGCTCGCGCCCGGCTTCGTGACCACGGGACTCTTCCGCTACAGCCGCCACCCCAACTTCTTCTTCGAACAGGCGCAGTGGTGGGTGCTGTACCTGATGGGCGCCAATGCAGCGCTGAGCGCCGGAGCCGGCATCCTCGGCGGAGCGATCAACGTGACGATCGCGGGGCCGATCCTGCTGACATTGCTGTTCATCGGCTCGACGGTGTTCACCGAATCGATCTCCGCCGGGAAGTACCCCGCCTACGCCGAGTACCGCCGAACGACCTCGATGTTGGTGCCGTGGCCGCCGCGCAGTCGCCGGAGCGCCGAGGCGCTCAGCTGAGGCGTCCGCCGGATGCGGTCAAGTAGCACTGCGCGCACATCGACTCGTACGTCACCTTCTCGTGGCTGAGCTCGTCGATCGCGACCTGGTCGCCCTCGAAGACGAAGCGGCCGCCGACCAGCCGCGCGTTGAAGAGGGCCTTGCGACCGCAGCGGCAGATCGTCTTGAGCTCCTCCAGGCTGTGGGCGAGCTCCATGAGGCGACGTGAGCCGGGGAACGCCTGCGTCTGGAAGTCGGTGCGGATGCCGTAGGCGAGGATCGGCACGCCGTCCAGCACCACGATGCGCAGCAGATCGTCGACCTGAGCGGGCGTCAGGAACTGCGCCTCGTCGATCAGCAGACACGCCACATCCACGCCGTCCTGCTCGCGGACCCGCGCGCGGTGCGTCGCGAACAGTTCACGCAGATCGTCGTCGGGTCGGATGAGGAAGTCGACTCCGCGCGAGACGCCGAGCCGGCTCGAGATGCGGTCGGCGCCCTTCGTGTCGATCTCGGGCTTCGCCAGCAGGACGTGTTGTCCGCGTTCCTCATAGTTGTACGCGGCCTGCAGCAGGGCGGTCGACTTGCCGGAGTTCATCGCCCCGTAGCGGAAGTAGAGCTTGGCCACCTAGAGAGTCTAGGCTGCCGACGGATCCCCTGACTTCGCCGACTACTCCGACAACGAGTACGTGCAGAAGGAGAAGGAGTGGCGCGGCGACCGGGCCTGAGAGCAGCGCAGCTCAGACCGTGAGGTGCAACTCCTCGGCCGTCGCCGCGAGGGAGGCCTCGGCCGCGGCGGGATCAGGGCTCAGCGTCGTGCCGTAGCTGGGGATGAGCTCCCGCAGCTGCGGCTCCCACTCGTCGATGCGGTCGGGGAAGCAGGACTTCAGCAGGCCCAGCATGATCGACACGGCCGTGGACGCACCCGGGGAGGCGCCCAGCAGACCCGCGATCGAGCCGTCGGCCGAGGCGACGACCTCGGTGCCGAACTGCAGCTTGCCGCCCTTCATGACCTGAGCGCGCTGACCGGCGTTCAGCAACTCCCAGTCCTCCCCATCGGCGGACGGCATGAACTCGCGGAGGCTGTCGACCTTCTTCTTGTGCGTCTTCAGCAGCTCACTGACGAGGTACTTCACGAGGTTGAGGTTGGTTGCGCCGGCGGTGAGCATGCTGCCGAGGTTGGACGGGCGCACCTGCGTGACGATGTCCCAGGGCGAGCCGTTCTTCAGGAACTTCGGGCTGAAAGTGGCGAACGGACCGAACAACAGCGAGGTCTCGCCGTCGACGACGCGGGTGTCGAGGTGCGGCACCGACATGGGCGGCGCCCCGACGGATGCCTGCGAGTAGACCTTCGCCTTGTGCTGCGCCACCAGGGCGGGGTTGCTGGTCTTGAGCCACTGCCCGCCGATGGGAAACACGCCGTACCCCTTCGCCTCGGGGATGCGCGAGCGCTGCAGCAGCTTGATCGCCCAACCGCCCGCGCCGATGAACACGAAGCGCGCGTTGATGCGGCCCGGCGTCCGGCCGACCGTGTGGCGGTAGCCCACCTGCCACGAGCCGTCCTTCTGCCGCTTGAGCGAACGCACCTCTCGCCCCGTGAGCACCTCTGCACCGCCCCGCTGCATCGAATCCAGCAGCTGGCGCGTGAGTGAGCCGAAGTCCACATCGGTGCCGCTGGGCACCCGCGTCGCGGCGAACGGCTCGCCCTTGCGGCGCTGCTGCATGAGCAGAGGAGCCCACTGGTTGATCACACGGGAGTCCTCGCTGTACTCGATGCCCTCGAACAGCGGCTGCTGTTTGAGCGACTCGTAGCGGCGCTTGAGGTAGGCGACGTCCTTCTCACCTCGCACGAACGTCATGTGGGGCGTGCGGTTGATGAACGTCTCGGGGGCGGCGAGCACACCGCGCTCGACGAGCGTCGACCAGAACTGCCGACTCTGCTGGAACTGCTCGTTGATCGCCACGGCCTTGGTGGGATCGACCGAGCCGTCGGGCGCTGCGGGCATGTAGTTCAGCTCGCACAGAGCGGCATGCCCCGTTCCGGCGTTGTTCCACGCGTTGGAGCTCTCCTGGGCGACCTCGCCCAGGCGCTCGAACACCGCGATCTTCCAGTCCGGCTGGAGCTGCTGCAAAAAGGTCCCGAGCGTGGCGCTCATGATGCCGCCACCGATCAGGAGGACGTCGACGTTTCCTGTCACCCGACAAGTCTAAAGCGGCGCGCGCGGCCCCTCCGCCAGTGGGAGGGGCCGCGCGCGGGAACTTTCGCGGTTCTTGCCGCAGGCGCGACTCAGGCGGAGACGCTCAGGCGGGCGGCGACGATCTCGGCGATCTGCACCGCGTTGAGGGCTGCGCCCTTGCGGAGGTTGTCGTTGCTGATGAACAGTACGAGGCCCTTGCCCTCGGGGGCCGACTGGTCGCGCCGGATGCGACCGACGTAGCTGGGGTCGCTGCCCGCAGCCTGCAGGGGCGTGGGAACCTCCTCCAGCGCGACACCGGGCGCCGCCGCCAGCAGCTCGCGGGCCCGCTCGGGGGTGATGTCACGCGCGAATTCGACGTTGATGGACAGCGAGTGCCCCGTGAAGACGGGGACGCGCACGCAGGTGCCCGCCACGCGCAGCTCGGGCAGTTCGAGGATCTTGCGGCTCTCGTTACGGAGCTTCTTCTCCTCGTCGGTCTCGTTGTCGCCGTCGTCGACGAGGTTGCCGGCGAAGGGGATCACGTCGAACGCGATGGGGGCGATGTACTTCTCCGGCTGCGGGAAGTCGACGGCCGACCCGTCGTGCACGAGACGCAGGGTGTCGCCCTGGGCGAGGACGCCCTCGATCTGCCCCAGAAGCTCCTGGGCCCCCGCCAGACCCGACCCGGACACGGCCTGGTAGGTGCTCACGATGAGCCGCTCGAGGCCCGCCTCGGCGTCGAGGACCTTCAGCACCGGCATGGCGGCCATCGTCGTGCAGTTGGGGTTGGCGATGATGCCCTTGGGGCGCTCGTCAATCGCGTGCGGGTTAACCTCGCTGACGACCAGCGGAACCTCGGGGTCGTTGCGCCAGGCGCTCGAGTTGTCGATGACGACCGCGCCGGCCTCGGCGAAACGGGGAGCGTGCGCGCGGCTGCCGGTGGCGCCGGCGGAGAAGAGCGCGATGTCGATGCCGGCGGGGTCGGCCGTGGCGACGTCCTCGACGATGACCGTCTGACCACCGAACTCGACGGCGGTGCCGGCCGAGCGCGCCGTCGAGAACAGGCGCAGCTCACGAATCGGGAACGAGCGCTCCGCGAGAATCTCCCGCATGACGGTGCCGACCTGACCGGTGGCGCCGACGACGGCGACGGAGAGTCCGGATTCGGAGATGCGGGTCATGTCTGTTCCTCGGGATGTCGCAGGGCGCGCCGCATCCGAAGCGGTCGGGGCGCGGGGTTGCCCGATTCTACCGTGTCCGGCCGGTGACGAATCCCTGGGGAAGGCACTCTGTCCGACGCGGCGCTGGCGCACGCCCAGACGCTCCTCGATCTCGGTCGTCACGAGGATGCGCTTCGCGAAGCTCTCCATCGCGCTGGCGCCCGGCGCCGTCATCGGCTTCGTGCTGCTGGCGCTGTTCCTGTCGGAGCGGCGCTCTACATCATCGCCTGGGGCCTGTCGGGGCTGCGGCTCCCGGAGCCGTTCTGCAACCGGCTGCCCGACCGGCGCCGCTCGGCGCCGACCTCCCCGCGGGCCTGAGCCCGGTCAGCGCCCGCTGCCGGCGTAGACGACCGCGTCGCCCTCGCCGTCGAGGCCGTAGGCGGTGTGGACGACCCGCGCCGCCTCCGCGATGTCGTCGGCGCGCAGTACGACCGAGATGCGGATCTCCGAGGTGGAGATCATCTCGATGTTGATGCCCGCCGTGCTCAGCGCCTCGAACAGCGTCGCGCTGACGCCCGAGTTCGTCCGCATCCCCGCGCCCACGACCGACAGCTTGCCGATCTGGTCGTCGTGCACGAGCGCCTCGAAGCCCACATCCGCCTGGTCGGCGGCCAGTGCCTTCAGCGCGGCCGTGGCATCGGACTTCGGCAGGGTGAAGGAGATGTCGGTGCGGGCGGTCGCTGCGGCCGACACGTTCTGCACGATCATGTCGACGTTGGCGCCGGACTTGGCGACGATCTTGAAGATCTCGGCGGCCTTGCCGGGCACATCGGGAACACCGATGACGGTGATCTTGGCCTGGCTGAGGTCGGTGGCGACGCCGGCGACGATCGGCTCTTCCATGGCTTCTCCCTCGGGGATGTAGGCGGAACGCTGCTGCGCATCGAGCACGTAGGTGCCCTCGCTGGAGCTGAAGGTGGACCGCGCGTGAATCACGACACCGTGACGGCGCGCGTACTCGACCGCGCGGATGTAGAGCACCTTCGCGCCGTTGGCGGCGAGCTCCAGCATCTCCTCGGTCGAGACGACGGGGAGCTTCCTCGCGCGCGGGACGACGCGGGGGTCGGCGGTGAAGATGCCGTCGACGTCGCTGTAGATCTCGCACACGTCGGCGCCCAGGGCCGCCGCCAGAGCAACGGCGGTGGTGTCGGAGCCGCCGCGGCCGAGGGTCGTGATGTCGCGGGTGTCGCGGTTGAAGCCCTGGAAGCCGGCGACGATGACGATCGCCCCCTCGTCCAGCGCCTCGCGCAGACGCACGGGAGTCACGTCGACGATGCGGGCCGCGCCGTGCTTCGCGTCGGTGATCATGCCGGCCTGGCTGCCGGTGAAGGAGCGCGCCTCGAAGCCCATCGAGTGGATCGCCATGGCCAGCAGCGCCATCGAGATGCGCTCGCCCGAGGAGAGCAGCATGTCGAGCTCGCGCGGCGCGGGGATCGGCGCCACTTCGTTCGCCAGGTCGAGAAGCTCGTCGGTCGTGTCACCCATCGCGCTGACCGCCACGACGACGTCGTGGCCGGCGCGACGGGTGTCGACGATACGCTTCGCGACCCGCTTGATGCTCTCGGCGTCGGCGACCGACGACCCGCCGTACTTCTGGACGATCAACGCCACTGTGCTGCTCCCGGGGATGCGCCGTGTCCGGCGCGACGACGATGGAACGCTCGGATGCGGCGTCCAACGCTCCATCTTAGGCAGCCCGACATTCCGTCCCCGCCATGTGACGGCGGGCTCGGACCACGGCGGTTACGCTCGAGAGGACACCGCCGACACGGAGGCCGACGCACTCGATGTCCCCCCGCCCCGCCCTGCCGAGGTTTCTCACGCCCGCGCGCCGACGCGTCGAGCCGCCCGCGGACACGACGGATCTCCTCCCTGTCGTCGACGACGCCCTCAGCGTCCGCATCCTGGATCTCGCGGTCCGGATGGGCGAGACGATGCTCGTCGCGGGTGCACCGGCGAGCGAGGTCACCCTGACGATCGTGCGCGTGTGCGAGGTGTACGGCCTCATCCCGGTGCACGTGGATGTCACGTACAACCCGATCACGGCGGCCTACCACCGCTCGGGCGCTGCCCGCCCGATCACGCTCCTTCGCGTCGTGCGCGGCAGCACGCCCGATCACGACCGCCTGATGCGGCTGCAGGCGCTCGTCGCGGACATCTCCGCCGGCATGGGGCTCGATGAGGCGCAGACGGCGGCGCGCCGCATCCGTCGTGCGCCGTTTCGCTATCCGCCCGCCGCCGTCATCACGGCTCAGGGCGCGCTCGCCGTCGGCGTCGCGGTCATGTTCGGCGCCAACTGGCTGCTCATCGCTCTCGCGTTCACGGGGGCGGCGTGCGCCGCCCTCACGCAGTTCGCTCTCGCGAAGGCCCGCGTGCCGTACTTCTTCAGCCAGGTCGCCGGAGCCTTCGTGCTCACCGTGATCGCGGCCATGAGCCGCTTCCTCGCGGTCCTGGGGGTTCCCGGCGCCGAGGAGATCCGCCCTTCGGTCATCGTCGCCGCCGGCATCGTGCTCATGCTCGCAGGCCTCACCGTGGTCGGGGCCGCCCAGGATGCGATCGACGGCTTCGCCCTGACGGCCACCGGCCGCATCCTGGAGCTCGTCACGCAGACGATCGGCGTCGTGATCGGGATCCTCGCGGGACTCGAGACCGTGCGGGTGATCGGGCTCGCGATGGAGCCGCCCGACACGGCACTGCCGCTCGGACCGCCGCTCATGCAGTTCGTCGGCGCGTCGATCATCGCGATCGCGGTCGCCGTCTTCAACGGCGCCGGCGGACGCGTGGTCGCCGTCAGCGCACTGCTCAGCCTGGTCGCCTGGGGCGGCTACACGATCGCCACGGCAGCGGGGCTCGAGGTCGCCGCGGCGAGCGGGATCGGAGCCTTCGTGGCGAGCTTCGTGGGGATCGTGATCGCCTTCCGCCTCCACGTCCCATCGGTCGCGGTGACGACGGCGGCGATCCTGCCGATGGTGCCGGGTGCCGCCGTGTTCCGCGGGCTTCTCGGTGTCGTCGAGTCCGCGGGCGACACGGCCGTGATGATGACCGGGTTCGCGACGCTCGTGAACGCGGCGGTGGTCGGGATCAGCCTCGCCGTCGGCGCCTCGCTCGGCCTGTATCTCGGTCAGCCCGTACGGGCATCGCTGTCGGGCGTGACACGCTCGCGTGCGAAGCTACGGCGCTACGACGGGCCCGGACGCGGCCGCTGACGCCGGTCGCTCAGACGGCGCGGCGGCCCTCAAAGGCCCGCCCGAGCGTCACTTCGTCGGCGTACTCCAGGTCGCCGCCGACCGGGAGACCGGAGGCCAGGCGGGTCACGCGGATCGACAGCGTCGTGAGCAGGCGACTCAGGTAGGTCGCCGTCGCCTCGCCCTCCAGGTTCGGGTTGGTGGCGAGGATCACCTCCTGCACCGTTCCGTCGGCGAGACGCTGCATGAGCTGCGTGATGCGCAGGTCGTCGGGACCGACACCCGCGATCGGGCTGATCGCGCCGCCGAGCACGTGGTAGAGCCCGCGGAACTCGCGCGTGCGCTCGATCGCCGCGACGTCCTTCGCGTCTTCGACGACGCAGATGAGGGTCTCGTTGCGCCGCGGGTCGCGACAGATCGCACAGCGATCCTGCTCCGACACGTTGCCGCAGATCTCGCAGAAGCGCACCTTCTCACGCACCTCGACGAGCAGCTGCGCGAGCTGGGACACATCGAAGTTCGGCGTCTGCAGGATGTGGAACGTGATCCGCTGTGCGGACTTCGGACCGATCCCCGGCAGCCGGCCGAACTCGTCGATCAGGTTCTGGACGATGCCGTCGTACATCAGGAGAACCTCGTCGGCTGCTGGTAGGGCTCTTCACGCACGAAGCGCGCGTCGAGCACCTGGCGCACCACCGCTTCGCCGTAACGCTGGATGCCGTCGTTCGGTGCGGTGCGCACGGGGGCGGGCGGCGGAACAATGGGCGGGACGGCCGCCACATCCGTCGGGTACATCTCTTCGTCGGCGGGATCGACCGGCTCTTCCGGATCGAACGAGGTCGCCACCTCGGCAGCGGGCAACACGGCGCCGTCGGGGGGCGCCACGGTCAGCGTGCGCGTCGCGGATGCCTGGGCGTCTTCGGGCTCGTCGTCGACCGCCAGCTGCGCGACCGGAGCGGCAGGCGACTCGCCCGCATCCGAGGTGGGGATCGGCGCCACGGCCCACTCGGTGACCGGTGCCGCCGATGACGCACGGGCGGGACCTGGACGCTCGGCCGGCGGTGCGGGCGGTTCCGCACGCGGCGGCGCGGGAGGCGCCGCGGGAGCCGCCTCGGCGGGCGAGGCCGGGTCGGTGTCCTGGTCGTGGCGTGCGATGTACTTCACGCGGATGCCGAGCACACCCTGAATCGCCTGGCGCAGGTCTTCGCTGGGCCCGGCCCCGGCCGTGCGCTTCTTGAAGGCGGCGATGTCGCTCTGGCTGCGGAAGCTGAGGGTGAGGATGTCGCCCTCGAGCGCTGCGACGCGAGCCGCCGTCGCGATCAGCCACGAGCTGCGGCTGATGCTCTCGAGGCGCCCGAGGACCTCGGGCCATGCGTCACGCAGCCGCTGCACCGTGACGGGGCCCGCCGGGATGTCGCGTGCGGGGGCGGACGGTGCCGCCGGCTCCGCGGCGGGTGCGGACGCGGACGGGGCCACGGGGGCGGATGCGGTGGGTTCGGGTTCTGCGACCGGCACCGGCGCCGGAGGGACCGGGACGGCCGCGGCCTCCGCCGCGCGGGGAGCGGCGGTCGGCGCCGCCGGTGCGGGACGCGCCGCTGCGGGAGCCACGGGGGCCGACCCGACGGTGGGAGCGTTCGCGAGCACCCGGGCGACCATCAGTTCGAGCTGGAGGCGGGGAGAGGTGGCTCCCGACATCTCGTCGAGGGCGGCCACGACGATGTCGGCGGTGCGCGAGAGGCGCGCGGTGCCGACGATCTCGGCTTGACGCGACATGCGCTCGAGCTCGTCGGACGGGATGCCGCGCAGCACGGCGGACGCGCCCGCACCGGTGGCCGCGATGACGATGAGATCGCGCAGGCGCTCGAGCAGGTCTTCGACGAAACGCCGCGGGTCTTGCCCCGTCTGGACCACCCGGTCGACCGCGGCGAACGCGGACGCCGCGTCGAGGTCGCCGAAGGCGGTGACGACCTCGTCGAGCAGTTCGGCGTGCGTGTAGCCCAGCAGGGCGACCGCGCGCTCGTAGCCGATGGCGGCGTTCTCGGAGCCGGCGATGAGCTGGTCGAGCAGCGACAGCGTGTCTCGCGGGGATCCTCCCCCCGCGCGGACGACCAACGGCAGCACTCCGGGCTCGACGGAGACGCCCTCGGTCTCGCACATCTGCTGCACGTACTCGAGCATTGCCGCGGGCGGCACGAGGCGGAACGGATAGTGGTGGGTGCGCGAGCGGATGGTGCCGATGACCTTCTCGGGCTCGGTCGTGGCGAAGATGAACTTGACGTGCGCGGGAGGCTCCTCGACGAGCTTCAGCAGCGCGTTGAACCCCTGCGGGGTGACCATGTGCGCCTCATCGAGGATGAAGATCTTGAACCGATCGCGGGCCGGGGCGAAGATCGCCCGCTCGCGGAGATCACGCGCATCGTCGACGCCGTTGTGGCTGGCTGCATCGATCTCGACCACGTCGAGCGACCCGCCGCCGCCGCGGCCGAGCTCGATACAGCTGTCGCACGTGCCGCACGGGGTGTCGGTGGGACCCTCGGCGCAGTTCAGGCAGCGCGCGAGGATGCGCGCACTCGTCGTCTTGCCGCATCCGCGCGGGCCGGAGAAGAGGTAGGCGTGGCCGATGCGGTCGCCGCGCAGGGCCGTCATGAGCGGATCGGTCACCTGGGACTGCCCGATCATCTCACCGAACGCCTCGGGACGGTAACGGCGGTAGAGGGCTGTGGTCACCCCAGTAGCCTACGGCGTGCCGCCGACGTCGCGGCGGGCGCGTTCGCCGGCCGCGACGTCGGATCAGGCATCGAAGTGCGGCTCGTTCTCGCCGATGAGCGTCGGCCCGGTCACGACGGGCAGCGAGGCCGTGAGGGTCGGCACGGAGGCCGACAGCAGCGTGCCGTCCTCGCGCCGTGCGTCGGCGAACATCTGCAGCGTCGGCCGCCCCGTGCGCACGGGGCCCTGCGTGGCCAGGGGCACGACGAGCTCCTCGTCGGGGGAGATCGTGTAGGCGGTGCCGCGCACGGAGAACGACACGTCCTCTCCCCCGGCGCGGTTGCGAACGATCATCTCGTCGCGACGCAGCGTGATGTCCAGGTGCGACGCGTGCCATGTGAGCGCGTAGGAGAGCTCGGGCCACGCGGCCGGCAGCCGCGGGTCGAAGGTGAGCTCACCGTAGTGGTCGCGCATCCCGCCGAAGCCGGAGACCAGCGATGCCCAGACGCCGCCGGCGGAGGCGACGTGCACGCCGTCCGCCGCGTTGTTGTGGAGGTCGGCGAGGTCCACGAAGATCGAGTCCAGGAAGTACTCCAGCGCCAGGTCCTGGTAACCGACCTCCGCCGCCAGAATCGACTGCACGACACCCGACAGGGTCGAGTCGCCGGTGGTCAGCGGGTCGTAGTACTGGAAGTCGGCGAGCTTCTCCGCCTCCGTGAAGTGGTTGCCCTGCAGGAACAGAGCGAGCACCACATCCGCCTGCTTCAGCACCTGGTACCGGTAGATCACGAGCGGGTGGAAGTGCAGCAGCAACGGACGCTGCTCGTCCGGGGTGTTCTCCAGGTCCCACACCTCGCGCTCGAGGAACACGGCGTCCTGCGGGTGGATGCCGAGCGCCGGGCTGAAGGGGATGTGCATCGCATCCGCCGCCTTCTCCCAGATCTCTGGCTCCTCAGGGTCCAGTCCCAGGCGGTCGGCCATGAGGCGGTACGCCTCGGGAGCGGCCAGCTCCATCTCGCGCACCGTGCGGGCAGCGAAGCGCAGGTTGAAGCGCGCCATGACGTTCGTGAAGAGGTTGTCGTTGACGACCGTCGTGTACTCGTCGGGACCGGTGACGCCGTGGATGTGGAACGAGTCCGCCCCGTCGACCTCGTCGCGCCAGAACCCGAGGGAGTTCCACAGCCGCGCGGTCTCGACCGCGATGTCGACCGCCTCGCGGTAGAGGAAGTCGACGTCGCCGGTGGCGCGCACGTACTTGGCGAGCGCGAAGCTCACGTCGGCGTTGATGTGGTACTGCGCGGTACCGGCGGCGTAGTAGGCCGAGGCCTCCTCGCCGTTGATCGTGCGCCACGGGAACAGCGCGCCGGCCTCGTTGAGCTGGAAGGCGCGCCGGCGCGCGTCGGGGAGCATGTGCACCCGCATCCGCAGGGCGTTGCGCGCCCAGTGCGGGCTCGTGTACGTGAGGAAGGGGAGCACGTACACCTCGGTGTCCCAGAAGTAGTGCCCGCTGTATCCCGAACCCGACACACCCTTGGCGGGCACACCCAGACCGTCGGCACGCGCCGCCGCCTGCGCGAGCTGGAAGAGGCACCAGCGGGTGGCCTGCTGCAGGTCGTCGTGACCGGCGATGCGCACGTCCGAGCGGTCCCAGAAGGCGTCGAGCCAGGCGCGCTGCACGGCGTACTGCGTCGCCACGCCTTCCTGTCCGGCCCGGTCGAGCGTGCGGCGACACCGGTCGACGAGCTCCGCCGCCGGCACCCCGCGCGAGGTGTGGTAGCTCACGAGCTTCGTCACCTTGACGGGGACCCCGGCCTTCGCCTGCACGCGGAACACGTTCTTGGCGATGTCGGGCTGGATGAGGGTGCGCGCCGTGTACTCGTTCGCGGTCTCGACGATGTGGTCGGCGGCGACGGCGAGCGTCATCTCCGAGTGCGTCACCTTGTAGCTGAGCACCGAGCGCTGGCCGTCCTGCCAGAACTCCTGCGGCTGCAGAACCCGCTCCTCGATGCGCTCGGCGCGGCGGGGGTCGAATCCGGCCTTGAGCTTGCTCGCGGGCCGGCCGCCGTACACGTCCTCGCCGTCCTGGCGGTTCACGAGCTGGCAGCTGATCGTCACGGGGGCGTCGGCGTTGAGCACCGTCACCTCGATGCTCATCAGCGCGAGGTGCTTCTCCTCGAACGACACCATGCGCTCGAAGTCGATGCGCACCTCCTTGCCGGAGGGCGTGCGCCACAGGAGGTGGCGCCGCAGCACCCCGTCGCGCAGGTCGAGGCTGCGCTCGTACTCGAGGATCTCGGCGACGTCGAACGAGAGCGGCTCGTCGTCGACATAGACGCGCATGACCTTGGCATCGGGGGCGTTGATGATCGTCTGGCCGACCTCCGCGAACCCGTAGGCCTGCTCGGCGTGACGGATCGGGAACACCTCGTGGAAGCCGTTGATGAAGGTGCCCTGCTCGTGGCCGAAGCGCCCTTCGGGCTGGTTGCCCCTGAGCCCCAGGTATCCGTTGCCCACGGTGAACAGCGTCTCGGTGACGCCCGCCTCGTCGATGTCGAACGAACGCTCGACGAGTCGCCACGGGTCGACCGGGAAACGGTCTCTATCGATCATGAACATGCCTTCCGCCGATGACACGGCCAGGGATTCGGATGAGGGGGATGCGATCGGGTATCGCGATAGAACCGGCTCAGTCTACGAAGGCGGCGAGGTCGTCGACGACCACGTCAGCACCGGCGGCGCGCAGCGCCTCGGCACCGACGCCGCGATCGACGCCCACCACCAGGGCGAAGCCCGCTGCCTGGGCGGACGCGACACCGCTCAGCGCGTCTTCGACGGCGGCGCTGCGGGCGGGGTCGACCCCCAGCATCCGCGCCCCGCCGAGGAACACGTCGGGTGCGGGCTTGGACGCGAGGTTCTCGCGCTCGGCGACGACACCGTCCATCACGACCGCGAATCGATCACGGATACCGGCGGCGGCGAGTACCTCTTCCGCGTTCTTCGAGCTGGAGACGACGGCGACGGGAACGCCCTTCTCGCGAAGCTGGTCCACCAGCGCGAGCGAACCGGGATACGGCGCGATCCCCTCGCTGCGCAGGACCCGTGCGAAGACCTCGTTCTTCCGGTTGCCGATGCCGCAGACGGTGTCCTCGCTCGGATCGTCGTCGGGCTCGCCCCACGGCACCTCGACGTCGCGCGAGCGCAGCAGGCTCGCGACGCCGTCGTAGCGCTTCTTGCCGTCCAGGTGCAGGAAATAGTCCTGCTCCGTGTAGGGCGGGGTGATCCCCCACGCGGCGAACAGTTCCTCGAACATCGTCTGCCAGGCGTGCATGTGCACCTCGGCCGTCGGGGTGAGCACCCCGTCGAGGTCGAAGAGCACGGCGTCGTAGGAAGACAGATCGGGCAGGTCGGTCACGAAGCCTCCAAAGTTGCGCTCGACCGGGCTCACCCAGCGTAGTCGCGGCAGGTTACGCGTCGGTGTCGCGCGCGCTCAGGCGACGCGGGCGACGGCAAGTGCCTGCCGCGCGATCTCCAGCTCCTCGTTCGTGGGCACCACGAGCACGGTCACCGACGAGTCCGGGGTGGAGATCGTCCGGATGCCCTTGCGCCGCTCCTCGTTGGCGGCCGCATCCAGCTTGATGCCGAGGAATCCGAGCGTCTCCAGGGCCGCGGCGCGGATGAGGGGCGAGTTCTCGCCGACGCCTGCCGTGAAGGAGATCACGTCGACGCCGCCGAGCTGGGCGATGTAGGAACCGATGTAGGCGCGAAGGCGATGGATGTACACGTCGAAGGCGAGCGACGCGGGACCGTCGCCGGCCTCGCGGCGGTCCTCGATGTCGCGCATGTCAGACACTCCGGCGAGCCCCAGCATCCCGCTGCTCTTGTTCAGGAATGCATCGAGCTGCGCCGGGGACATCTCTTCGCGTCGCGCCAGCACGAGCAGGATCGACGGGTCCAGATCTCCCGAGCGGGTACCCATCACGAGCCCCTCGAGCGGGGTGAGCCCCATCGACGTCTCGACCGAATGTCCGCCGTCGATGGCGGTGATGGATGCGCCGTTACCGAGGTGGAGCACGATCTGCTTGAGGCTGCGCAGCGGGCGGCCGAGGTATTCGGCGACGGACTCCGAGACGAACTTGTGGCTCGTGCCGTGGAATCCGTATCGGCGGATGCGGTGCTTGCGGGCGATGGAGCGATCGATGGCGTAGGTGTAGGCCGCCGGCGGCAGCGTCTGGTGGAACGCCGTGTCGAAGACCGCGACGTGGGGCAGGTCGCCGAAGGCCGCACGCGCCGCGCGGATCCCCTGCACCGCGCCGGGGTTGTGCAACGGGGCCAGCACCGCGAGCTCATCGATGTTGATCTCGACGAGGTCGGTGATGAGCGTGGGCTGGAAGAAGCGCGCGCCGCCCTGGACGACGCGGTGACCGACGGCGACCGGGGCGTTCTCGGTGAGCGACGGACCGTGCTCGGCGAAGGCGTCGAGCATCACCTGGAAACCGACGGCGTGGTCGGGGATCGGCAGCTCCTGTGTGTAGGTCGCATCGACCGCCGCCGCCCCCACACCCGTGAAGTGCACCTTGTGGCTGGCCGCTCCCATGCCCTCGCCGATGCGCTCGACGAGCCCGGACGCCAGCGCCGTCTCGGTCTCGACGTCCAGCAGCTGGTACTTGAACGAGGATGAGCCACTGTTGATGACGAGAACGACGCTCACGTTCATGCCTTCCCTTCGGATGCGGGCGCATCGCCCTGAGCCTGGATCGCGGTGATCGCGATGGTGTTGACGATGTCTTCGACCAGCGCACCGCGCGACAGGTCGTTGATCGGCTTGTTCAGACCCTGCAGGACGGGGCCGATCGCGATCGCCCCGGCCGAGCGCTGCACGGCCTTGTAGGTGTTGTTGCCGGTGTTGAGGTCGGGGAAGACGAAGACCGTGGCGCGACCGGCGACGGGCGAGCCGGGCATCTTCTTCGAGGCGACGGCGGCGTCCGCGGCCGCGTCGTACTGGATGGGGCCTTCGACGGGAAGCTCCGGCGCCCGCTCACGCACGATGACGGTGGCCTCGCGCACCTTCTCCACATCCGCTCCCGAACCCGACTCGCCGGTCGAGTAGGAGAGCATCGCGACCCGCGGCTCGATGCCGAATCGGTCGGCGGTCTCCGCGGAGGAGACGGCGATGTCGGCCAGCTGCGGCGCCGTGGGGTCGGGGATGACGGCGCAGTCGCCGTAGACCAGCACACGGTCGGCGAGCGCCATGAGGAACACGCTGGAGACGACGCCGACACCCGGACGCGTCTTGATGATCTCGAACGCCGGACGGATGGTGTGGGCCGTCGTGTGGGCGGCACCCGAGACCATGCCGTCGGCGAGGCCGAGGTGCACCATGAGCGTGCCGAAGTAGGAGACGTCGGTGACGGTGTCGGCGGCGCGGGCCATGGTCATGCCCTTGTGCTCGCGAAGACGCGTGTACTCCTCGGCGAACTTCTGCACGAGCACCGGGTCGAAGGGGCTGATGACCTGCGCCGCGGCGATGTCGATACCGAGTTCGAGCGCGCGTGAGCGGACCTCGACCTCCTCGCCCAGGATGATGAGGTCGGCGATGCCGCGGGCGAGGACGGTGGCGGCGGCGCGCAGCACGCGGTCGTCGTCTCCCTCCGGCAGCACGATGCGGCGACGGTTCGAGCGCGCCCGCTCGACGAGGCCGTACTCGAACATGAGGGGCGTGACGACGGTGGGCTTGGCAAGTCCCAGCAGACGCGTCAGCTCGGCACCGTCGACGTGACGCTCGAACAGCGAGAGCGCGGTGTCGTAGGAGCGCTGCGAGTCGGCGGCCAGGCGACCGCGCGTGTTCATGATGCGCACGGAGGTGTCATAGGTGTCGCGGTCGGTCGCGATGATCGGCAGCCGCGATCCCAGGCCGTCGATCAGGCGGTCGATGTCGGCCGGCAGCGGGAACGGGCCGTTGAGCACGATCGCCGACAGCGACGGGAACGTGCCCGAGGCGTGCGCGAGCAGGGTCGCGAGCAGCACCTCGGTGCGGTCGGCGGGGATCACCACGACGGCCCCGTCGCTGAGCCGCGGGAGCACGTTGGCGGGGCTCATGGCGGCGACGATCACGCCCAGCACCTCGCGCGTGAGCAGTTCTTCGTCGCCCTTGACGAGTGTTCCGTCGACGGAGCGCATGACGCCGCGCACCGTCGGGGCCACCAGGAAGCGGTCCTCGGGAAGCGCCCATACCGGCACCTCGATGCCGGCGGGGACGATCTCGCGGACGGCCTGGATGGTCTCGTCGAGCACCGCAGGGTCGACGCGGGTGGCGACCACCGCGAACAGCTCCGCGCGGGCCTGGCGCAGCTCTCCGACCGAGAGCTTCGCGATCTGGGCGATGTCGGCGGGCGTGCGCGGGTCGCTCGCACCGAGCTGCTCGACCTGGCCCTGCTGGGCGCGGCCCCCGACGACCAACAGCACCGGGGCGCCGAGGTTCGCGGCGATGCGCGCGTTGTATCCGAGTTCGGCGGGGCTGCCGACATCCGTGTAGTCGCTGCCGAGGATGACGACCGCGTCGCACTGCGCCTCGACCGTCTTGTACCGCTCAACGATGCGCGCGAGGGCCGCATCCGGGTCGGCGTGCATGTCGTCATAGCCGACGCCGATGCAGTCGTCGTAGGCGAGGTCGACGCCGTCGTGGTCGAGCAGCATCTCGAGCACGTAGTCGCGCTCCGTCGTCGAACGGGCGATGGGGCGGAAGACGCCGACGCGCGCGGTCGCATGGCTGAGCGCTTCGAGCACTCCCAATGCGATCGTGGACTTTCCCGAATGACCTTCCGCGGACGTGATGAGGATGCTCTGAGCCACCCGATCAGCCTAGGCGCGCCTTATGTGAGGAGCCAGATGAGGCGTCCGTGAATAAAGTCCGCTCCCCCGGCAGCCCCTCTCCCCGCCCGGCGCCCCCTCACGTATCCGCCCTCCCGGCCCTCACTTCCCGCGAGACTGCATCTTTCGCACGAGATCACGGGTAATAACAGTGATCTCGTGCTCGAAATGCTGTCTCGCGGGTGGAACCGCGGGGATGGCGATGAGGGTCAGAGCCAGGCGGGCGCGTCGCCGCCGAGGCGGGTCGCCACGTGATCGAAGCGCAGGGTCGCCTCGCCCACCCGGAAAGGGGGCGACGCGAGCAGGAGCGCACCGTCGGGCGTCTCGATCCGCTGTTCCGCGCCGAACAGGGAGTCGGCGCCGCCGTCGGATACGGATGCGGGAGCCTGCGGCCCGAGGGAGGTGAGCGCGTGCGCGGTGCGGGCGAGCGACAGTCGCCACGTGCTGCCGCGGCCGGTGACGTGGCGGCGGGTGAGACCGGCCACGGCTGCGGCCGCCGCGAGGTATCCCGTCGTCCAGTCGAGAGCCTGCACGGGCAGCGACACGGGCGCCGCCGCGTCCGCGTGCCGCATGCCGATGTCGGCGATGCCGGTGGAGAACTGCACGAGCGAATCGAATCCCCGTCGGCCGGCCCAGGGCCCGCTCCAGCCGTACGCGCGGATGCCGACCTCCACGAGCCCGGGGCGCAGGCGCTGCCGTTCGCTCTCCCCCAGCCCCAGCCGGTCGACGGCGCCTGCGCGGTAGCCGTGCACGAGCACGTCGGCCTCCGTCAGCAGGTCGGCGAGCGCGCGGCGCCCGGCGGGTGTGGTCGCATCCAGGCGAGCGGAGCGCTTGCCGGCCATCACATAGGGGAGCACAGCAGGCTCGTCCCAGGTGTCGGGGTCGACGCGCAGAACGTCGGCGCCGAGACCTGCCAGCACCTGCGTGGCGGCGGGCCCCGCGATGACGCGCGTCAGATCGAGCACGCGAAGACCCGCGAGGGGCCTCGCCGACTCGGGATGCCAGGTCGAGCCCGCGCGCGCCGGTGCGGTCTCGGTGCGGGCGATGAGGGGTTCCGCAGCGACAGCGGAGCCGGGCGCGGACCGCATCCACTCGGCCCGGGTGCGCAGCGCCGCCGCCGCACCGCCCGCGGCGACGATGGCCGACTCGAGCTCGTCGGCGCCGCGGTCGGCGATCGCGGCGGACAGTTCCTCGACGGTCTGCGCGTCGGGCAGCGCCAGTGCGGCCAGGAGCGCCGCCCGATGGTGCGGCGCGTTGGCGTGCGTGCGGATCCACGAGCCGTCGGCCGTGGGGAAGGCGCCCGAGAAGGGATCCCAGGGCGAGGGGAACGACCCCTGCGCGGGTCGGACGTGGCGGCCGAGCCACGCGTCGACGAGCGCGCGATCCACCCGCGCCGCGGGGCGGGACACGACAGACGTGCTTCGCAGCAGCGAGTCCACCGCCGAGGCCAGCACGCTCACCGCCGTCGTGGCGAGAGTCGAGACGGGCAGGGTGTCGTCGAGCTGCGCGACCCCGCTCAGGCGAACGCCGCCTGGGACATCCAGGATGCGGCGGAGCTCATCCTGGGCGGTCTCCCCGTGCACGGCGCCACCCTACGCTTCGCGCACCGCCGGCGGGAAAAGAAAAGACTCTCCGCGAACCCGGCAGAGCCTGGTTACCCTTGCTACGTTTCCGTCCTGGGGGAGTTGGCCTGGATGCCGCCTCGCGGAGAGCTGTCACAAGTCTAACCCAGCCCGCACGCCGTCGCTCACGGCGAATACGCCGCCTCGCCCTGCGCCGCGCACGTTACGATCGGCACACGATCGCGCCGACGGGAAGGCATCCGGCATGACCGATACCGCACGAGTCCTCACCGACGAGGTCGATTCCGCGATGGACGCCGAGCGCTTCATGCGCCTGACGCGCGCGATCGGCAAGAGCGTCGCCACCGTCATCGACGGCAAACCGGATGCGGTGCGCAGCGCCCTCGTGGCGCTCCTCGCCGAGGGACACCTGCTCATCGAAGACGTCCCCGGCGTCGGCAAGACGATGCTCGCCCGTGCGCTGGCGGCATCCGTCGACGCGACCGTGCGCCGCATCCAGTTCACGCCGGATCTGCTTCCGGGCGATGTGACGGGCGTGTCGGTGTTCGACCCCGTGGCCCGCGAGTTCGAGTTCAAGCGCGGCGCGGTCTTCGCGCACATCGTCATCGCCGACGAGATCAACCGTTCCTCCCCCAAGACGCAGTCGGCACTGCTGGAGGCGATGGAGGAACGTCAGGTGACCGTCGACGGCGAGGCGCATCACCTCCCGGATCCGTTCCTCGTGGTCGCGACCCAGAACCCTCTCGATATGGAGGGAACGTACGCACTGCCGGAGGCGCAGCGCGACCGCTTCATGATGCGCATCTCGATGGGGTATCCGGATGCGGCGGCCGAGGCCCTCATGCTCCGACAGCGCGAGACCGAGAACCCGCTGTCCCACATCCGCCCCGTCGTGCACGCGCGTGAGGTGCTGGAGCTCATCGCCTGGGCGCGGCGCATCCACGTCGCGCCCGCCATCGAGGAGTACGCGGTGGCCCTGGCCCACGCGACGCGCACCCACCCGGAGGTGCGTCTGGGCGCGAGCCCCCGGGCGACCCTCCAGCTGGTGCGGGCCGCGAAGGTGTGGGCGGCGCTCGACGGGCGGGCCTTCGTCATCCCCGACGACATCGCGGCGCTCGTCGTGCCCGTCTTCGCGCACCGGCTCATCGCGACGCGCTCCTCCAGCACCCGTGGCGCGGATTCGCACTCGGTGCCCAAGATCCTGGAGCGGATCATCGACAGCGTCCGCGTTCCGCTCGCCGCGCGCACGTGAGCGCATGAGACGCAGCTGGCCGCTCACGGCGCGGGGAACCGGCGCCCTCGTGCTCGCTCTCGCCTGCTTCGCCGCCGCGAACCAGCTGGGACTCGTCGAGCTGGTCTTCGTGGGTCTGCTCCTCGTCTCACTGGTGGTCGCGGCGCTCGTCGCCGTCTTCGCCGTGCGCGGTCGCGCCGACGTCACTCGCACCGTGGTTCCTGCTGTGCCGGATGCGGGCGACGAGGTCGAGGTGACCGTGCGGGTCGGGGCTCGCACGGCGCTTCCCACCTCCGGTGGACGCTGGCACGACTCGATGCCGGACGGCATCGAGGGCGGTGGCCCCGGCACCTTCCCCGCCGTCTCCTCCGGATTCAGTCGTGACGATCGCGAGGTCGTCGTGGGCTACCGGGCCCGGGTGCTCCGTCGTGGCATCCATTGGATCGGCCCTTTCGAGCTCAGTTCGCTCGACCCGTTCGGCATCGCCCGTCGCACGGTCGCCCAGGGCGAGCTGACCCGGCTGGTCGTGACACCCGAGGTCCGGGAACTGATCTCGCTGGCGGGTGTGGCCGGCGCATCCGGCGGCAGCCTTTCGCGCGCGACGAACCGGCTGGGGCAGGGCACCGACGACGTGATCGCCCGCCCGTGGGCACCCGGGGATTCCATGCGGCGCATCCACTGGCGCGCGTCCGCCCACCGAGACGAGCTGATGGTTCGGCAAGAGGAGCAGGAGAGCTCGCCCGAGGCGACCATCGTCTTCGATCGCGCGCTGGGGCGGTTCTCCCCCGAGGCCACAGAGGCCACCGGCTCCGATCCCGCCTTCGAGGCGGCCGTCGGCGCGGTCGCCTCCGCGCTGGCACGACTCGTCGCCGACGGCTACACGGTCGCGCTCATCGAGCCCGACGGCACCCCGCTGTGCGATCACGTGGAGCCGGCGGATGCGCCGGCGCTCGAGGCGGCGATGCTGATGCTGGCGACGGTGCAGGCACGACTGGATGACCGTCTCGGTGCGCTCGCGGGTCTGTTCGCGGGCGAGACGACGGGTCCGCTCGTGCTCGTGACCGGCGCGCTGTCGCAGACGGATGCGGCGATGCTCGCCGCCGTGGGCCACCACAGCGCGTTCCCCGTGCTGCTCAGCACTGCTCCCGCTCCGGGGGCGTTCGATGCGGCGACAGGGTGGACGGCGGCCACGCTCGGCCGCGATGTCGCAGATGCGTGGCGTGACGCGGTATCGGGGAGGCTCCCCCATGCCGGCTGAGAAGACCACGCGCGCCCAGGGGCAGGCGGCGCTCGCCGTCGGCGTGTTCGTCGCGCTCGTCGCCACGACGCTTCCGGTGATGCGCGTCATCGCCCCCGATGCCTGGGTGGCGGCGGGACTCGGGCTCGCGGCGGCCATCCTCGTCCTGGGCACCGTGCTGCGCCGCGTCGGCGTGGCGGGGCTCGTGGTCACCGGCATCGACATCGTCGTGTGGGCGCTCGCCCTGACGCTCCTCTACGTGCGCGACAGCGCCTGGGGCGGGCTCGTGCCCTCCCCCGCGTCGTTCGACGCGGGGGGCGCGCTGGTCGCCGCCGCGATTCAGGAGATGGCGGTGGGAGCGGCGCCGCTGACCGCCACACCCGCGCTGTCGTTCTTCGTGGTCGCCGCGATCGGCGCGCTCGCCATCGTCCTCGACCATGTCGTCCTCACGACGCGGATGCCGCTGCTCGCCGCCATCGCCCTCGTCGCGGTCGCGGTCGTGCCCACGATCGCGGTTCCGGCGCCGATGGATGTGTTCGCCTTCGTGCTGCTAGCCGCCAGCATCCTGTTCCTGCTCGCGACCGATACGCGCACCCGCCGCGGCAGGACCGGCCCGCGCGGCGCACCCGCCGCCGCGTCCGCCGCCGTCATCGCGGTCGCATCCATCGCGGTGGCCGTGATCGTCACACCGCTGCTCCCCGCCCCCGACGGCGATGCCGCAGTCAGCGGCGCTGGAAGCAGCGGCATCAACCCCACACTGCGCCTCGGCGACGACCTACGTCGGCCGAACCCGGTGGAGGTGCTGCGGGTGCGTTCGTCGGAGTCCCGCGCGCCGTACCTGCGCGCGGTCACGCTGTCGAGTTTCGCGGGCGAGGTCTGGCGACCGGACGAGCGCGATGCGACTCCCGTGGGCGAAGGGCCGGGGTTCGGCCCGGTGCGCACCGACCCCGACATCCCTCGCGTCAGCGCCGACACGAAGATCGACATCGTGAAGCTGAACACCCCGTACCTGCCCATCCCCTTCCCCGCGACGGCGATCGGCGGGCTCACGGGCAATTGGGGCATCGTGGCCGACAATCGCACAGTCGTCAGTGAGGACGGCGACTCACGCGGTCAGAGCTACGAGGTCATCACCGAGACGCCCACTCCGGCGCTGGAACAGATCCGCGCCGCGACCTCGCGCGGAGCGGATGTCGATCCGGAGCTGCGTGAGATCCCCGACGACACCCCCGCCAACGTCTCCGAGCTCGCCCGAGCCGTGACTGCCGATACGAGCAACGATTACGACGCGGCTTTCGCCCTGCAGCGCTGGTTCCGTTCGAGCGAGTTCACCTACTCGCTCGACGCACCCGTCCAGGAGGGATTCGACGGGGCGGGCGTCGACGCGATCGGACAGTTCCTCGAGGTGCGCAGCGGATACTGCGTGCACTTCGCATCCGCCTTCGCCGCCATGACGAGGTCGCTGGGCATGCCGACGCGCATCGTGATCGGCTACCTGCCCGGCACCGCCACGACGGATCGCATCGACGGCGACCTCGTCTACTCGGTCTCGAGCGACCTGCTGCACTCCTGGCCCGAGGTGTACTTCGAGGGCATCGGGTGGGTGCCGTTCGAGCCGACCAACAGCCTGGGCGTGCCGACCGTGTTCTCCAGCGGCGTGGGCACCTCGCCCGATCAGGTCGACTCGGCATCCCCGGAGCCGACGGCTGCGGCGACGCCCACCACGGCCGCGACCGAGCGCCCGGACACCCCGGACAGCCCGCAGGCGGGCACCGTCAACGGCAGCGCGGGAACCGGCGCGATCGTTCCCGCCGTGTGGGTGACGGTCGCCGCGATCCTGGTGCTCGCCGCTCCCGCGCTCGCGCATGCCCTGCGACGTCGCCGCCGCCTGGTCCTCGCCGCGCGGGGCGATGCGAGCGCCGCGTGGCTGTTCGTCGAGGAGGCCGCGATCGACCTGGGGCTGCCGGTGCCTGCGAGCGCGTCCCCGAGGGCGCTGGCGGAGCGCCTCGTCGCTACGGGGGCTCCGGCGGACGATTTGCGGCTGCTCGTGAACGCCATCGAACACGCCAGCTACGCGCCCGCATCCGCGTCGTCCGGCGATGACGGAAACGGCCTCGCCACGGCGGCCTCGCGCGTGCGCCGAGGACTGATGGATGCGGCGACCGTCCCGCGCCGCATCCTCGTCGTCGTCGCACCGCGCTCTCTCATCATCCGCCCCGGCACCACGGCCGCCGGCACAGGCTGGCATGAGCGCGCCCGCACACCGCTGTAGACGAAAGGACTTCCTAGCCGAGGCTGGCGATGAGTTGCTCGACGCGGCCCCTGATGTCGTCACGGACCTCGCGCACGACGTCGACGGGCTGGCCCGCCGGGTCGGTGAGCTGCCAGTCTTCGTAGCGCTTGCCGGGGAAGATCGGGCATGCGTCCCCGCACCCCATGGTGATGACGACATCCGCCTGGCGAACGGCATCCGTCGTGAGGATCTGCGGAGTGGCGCCGGAGAGATCGATCCCCTCTTCGGCCATGACCGCGACGGCCGCGGGGTTGATCGCGTTGCCGGGCTCGCTCCCGGCGGAGAAGACATCGATACGATCGCCGGCGAGGGCTCGGAGGTAGCCCGCGGCCATCTGTGAGCGGCCGGCGTTGTGCACGCAGACGAAGAGGACGGCGGGCTTGGTGGAGTCGGTCATGACGTTCCTCGGTTCGGGTCAGGAGCGGTCGGGTGTGATCGTGGTGAGTGAGAGGAGCGGTGCGGCGGGTAGGCAACATGTCCCGCCGATCGATCCGTCGGGCGCATCGAATGGTCCGGCCCCACCGCAGACCCCGGTGTCGGGGAGGAGCAGTTCGACACGTCGTGCGGCTTCGTGGTCGCCGGCAAGCTCCGCAACGACGCTGCGCACCTGCTCGTACCCGGTGAGCGCGAGGAAGGTCGGAGCACGACCGTAAGACTTCGCACCGACGATGTAGAAGCCCGGCTCGGGGTGAGCCAGATCGGCGGCTCCCGTGGCTGCGACCGAACCGCAGGAGTGCACGTTCGGGTCCACCTCGGCCGCGATACGGGCGGGGGCTTGCAGCACCGGGTCAAGCTGGAGGCGTAACTCCGAGAGGAACGACAGATCAGGACGGAAGCCCGTGAGCACGACGACCCGATCGGCGCTGAGACGACGACCGTCTTCGGCGATCAGGACCCGGCCCTCGCCATCCGCCGCCACACGTTCCGTGCGAAACCCCGTCACGAGCGATACCAGACCGGCATCGACGTACTCCTTCGCCCGGATGCCGAGCGCCCCACGGGCGGGCAGCTCGTCCGCGTCCCCGCCCCCGAACGCGTTGGCCGCGTTCGCGCGGCGCAGCGCCCATGTCACGGTGGTGGCGGAGTCACGACGAGCCAACTCCGCGAGAGCCAGCACCGCGGTCACCGCGGAGTGCCCGGAGCCGACGACGACGGTGTGAGTGCGCTCGAACCCGGACGGGCTCCCGACGTCGGGAATGCGGTACGACAGCCAGCCGGCTGCCCCGCGCTCACCGAGCGCAGGCAGGCCGTCCGCGCCGGCGGGATTGGGGGAGGCCCACGTGCCGGACGCGTCGATGACAGCGCGAGCGAGAATGCGGTACTCGTCACCCTCCATCGGCTGCACGTGCACGGTGAACGGTCGGTCGCCACGGCCCGCATCGACGAGCCGGTCCCGCCCCCAGCGGGAGACACCGACGACCCGTTGTCCGCAGCGCACGCGGTCGGCCAGCGCAGCGGCGAGCGGAGCGAGATAATCGCTGATCCACTGCGATCCCGTGGGTTGCCCCGGCGAGGGAGCCGTCCAGCCCGCCGCCACCAGCAGGCGAGCAGCGGCGGCGTCGATGAGTTCGGACCAGTCCGAGAACAGACGCACATGCGCCCACTCGGACACCGCGGCGGCGGGAGCGGAGCCGGATTCCAGCACGACGAACGGCATCCCCCGCTCCGTCAGGTGCGCGGCAGCGGCCAAGCCTTGCGGACCGGCACCGATCACAACCACAGGAAGCGCATCGCCCACCGTTCCTCCTCCTTCATATCGACGTTCATCGATGAGATCGAGAATGCGGGATTCATCGACAGATGTCAATATGAGGTGCACAATCGAAGCATGCCGACTCTGCTGCCCCTGCTAACGACCGACGCCGACGAGTGTTGCTCCCCCGCGTCCGCCGACGCGTTGACACCCGCGGAGGCGGAATCGGTCGCCCGCACGTTCAAGGCGCTCGGCGATCCCACCCGCGTACGACTGCTGTCGCTGATCGCCGCATCCCGCGACGGCGAAGCATGCATCTGCGATCTGACAGAGCCGGTCGGGCTGTCTCAGCCGACCGTTTCCCACCACATGAAGGTGCTCGTCGACGCGGGTCTCGCCACACGTGAGCAGCGCGGCCGCTGGGCGTACTTCCGCGCCGTCACCGAGGTCCTCGATGATGCCGCGATGGCGCTGCGCCCGTGAGCGCCGTCGGCGTCCGCGCGATGACGCTCGGTGACTGGCCTGCCGTCGAAGCGATCTACCGCGAGGGTCTCGCGACCGGCAACGCCAGTTTCGAAGCCGAACCGCCGAGCTGGGACACGTTCGACGCAGGCAAGCTGAGCGCGGGGCGACTCGTCGCGGTCGATGCGGACGGCACCGTGACCGGTTGGGTCGCCGCGTCCGTCGTCTCCCCCCGTGCGGTCTATCGCGGGGTCGTCGAGCACTCGGTGTACGTGGCGACACGGTCCCAGGGAGGCGGCACTGGGCGGGCGCTGCTCACCTCATTCCTCGACGCCATGGATGGCGCCGGGGTCTGGACGGTGCAGTCGAGCATCTTCCCGGAGAATGTCGCCAGTCTGACGCTGCATGAGCGCGCGGGCTTTCGCCGCGTCGGACAGAGGGAACGGATTGCGCTCATGTCCTACGGCCCCTGGGCGGGCCAATGGCGCGACACCGTCCTGGTCGAGCGGCGCCGGAGTGATTGACCACCGACTGAATGCAAGAACCCCGTCCGAAAAGTAATTCGGACGGGGTTCTCCGTGGCGGAAGTGACAGGATTTGAACCTGCGAGGCGAGTTACCCCGCCTACATGGATTCCAGCCATGCTCCTTAGGCCGCTCGGACACACTTCCAAGGAGCGATCCTAACACGGGCGGTCGCCGTCGCCCGCGCGCGGCCGCCGCTCACCCCGCGTCGCCCCCGGGCTCATGGCGCTCCGGAAGGAGCACGATCCCACCCGAGGAGTGGGCCGAACGCGCGAGTTCCTCGATCCAGTCCCGACTGATCTCGGCGGGCTCCGGGTCGTCGAACACGAAGCGCAGCGGGATGGACGGGGCGAACCACAGGGTGCTGCGCCCGCCCTCCTCGCTGTCCGGATGCGTGAGAGAGACCGTGAAGCTCTCGCCGCGGCGCAGCTTCGTGGCGATGACGACTTTCAGGTGCGCGAGGGCGCGATCCTCGATCTCGACCGCCGTCTCGCCCGTCCCGTAAAAGATCTGTCCCATGCCGTTCACGGTATGCGAGGCCGGGCGATCGTCGGAAGGACCCGCTCCCGGCACGCACGAAATGTCCCCGACGCGCGCTCAGCGCCGCAGAGTGTGCGACGGCGGCTCGCCGTACGCCTCGGCGTAGAGATGCGCGAAACGGCCCGTGTGGGCGAACCCCCAGCGGGCCGCGATCTCGCGCACCGTACGAGTGCCCGCATCCGCCGCCATCAGATCCGCGTGCGCCCCCTCGAGTCGGATGCGACGCAGGAACGCCGAGGGCGACATCTCGTAAGAGCGCCGGAAGACCAGTTGGAGGCCACGCACCGACGTCCCCGCGGCGAGCGCGACGTCGCCGATCGTGATCGGGTCGGCGACGTGCTCTTCCATGAACGCGATCGCCCGGCGCACCGTACGCGGCGACGCTTGTGTGCGCCTGCGCGAATGCGCGCCCAGAAGAGGAAACGAAGTGGCGATGGCGGCCACGAGCTGATGCGTGAACTGTGCCCGCAGCAGCGGCGATGTGGCGACCGTCTCGTCGGCGAGCAGCGTCGCCTCGATGAAACGCAGCGTCTCGGCCACGATCGAGTGGCGTTCTGCCGTGCCGTTGACGCGATCGGTGCGCAGCCGCGGCGGCTCCTCGCCCAGCATTCCGCGCAGCACCCGATGGAACGTCTCGGCGTCGAGACTGGCCGCCCGCATCTGCAGCTGGGTGAAGCGCGCGGAGAAGGCCGTCGCCGGGGGCACCAGGAAGGGGATGCGGCCATCGCCGCTCTCGTGCCCCACCGACCACCGATGACGACCCGCGACCGCGTGGGCGACGATGAACTGGGGGAACTCCTCAGCCTCCGTGCGGTTCGATCCTCCGAAGCGGAGGGCCGTGGCCATGAGGCTGCTGTCGCTCACGGCAGCCATCTGGTAGCGGAATCCGGCCGGAGGATCGGCCGTCAGAACCATCGAGGTGTTGAAGAGCTCGCTCACCGATTCCTGCGCGCGTTGCGGGTCATCCGTCTGCAGTCCACGACGAGAGGGCGCCCCCTCGCTCACGCCCCGTCACCTGAAACGACGACCGTGGAATCCACCCTGCCCAACTGCCCTCCTCGCTCGCCGACCACGGTGCGTCCCCACCCTGTGCGATCGCCCGCCGACGGACTCGGTATCGATCCGATCCACGCGGGAAGTATCCGCCACACGCAGCCGCGTGGCATCAATGAGAATCAGGGTCGTTCGTGCACGAACAAAGAGGGTTGACACCGGATGCGCGATCTGGCATATCCGCATCCCGCGCCGCCCACGGCGAGGCAGGGGAGCGTCGGGCGCGCTCAGGCCGACGAATCCTCCAGAAGCTCCGTCACCCTGTCGAAGTCGAGTGTCTGGGCGATCTCCTCCGCACGGTCGTAGCGGGATCCGGCGAGCACGACGAACACCGTCCCGACGACGTCCACGAATCCGACGCACTCGTCGCCGCGCAGGGCCCGGTAGCGTTCGGGGGCGATGCGCTCCCAGCGCAGAACCGGCGCCTCGGGCGCGGCGAGCGCGACCTCGGGGGCGGTATCGGCTGCGGGCGTACGATTCTCCGGCATCATCTGCAGCGTCATCGTCGCCTCCTGCTCCGTGGGGTTTTCTCCACTGTGCGCTCGGCCGGTAGCAAACAGCTGAGGCTTGACTTATCGTCTGCTGCTCGCCTACGCGTGCACGGTCGACCCTCGAAGCCGCCCGTGCACGGTCTCAGCCGAGGAAGGGGCGCAGGTCGGGGTAGCCGCTGGTCTGCCAGGCGCCGTCGACGACGACGTTCTCCCCGTTCACGTACGACGCATCATCCGACGCGAGGAACAGCGCCACACCGGCGATCTCCTCGGGCTCGGCCGGACGGCCGGCGGGGATGCGCGCCATGTACGCCTCGGGAACGCCGGGCATGCTCATGAGGCCGCCGGTGAGCGGGGTCGCCACGAGACCCGGCGAGACCGCGTTGACGCGGATGCCGTCGCCGGCGAGTTCGAGTGCCGCGTTCTTCGTGAGCATCACGACACCGGCCTTGGCGGCCGAGTACCCCGCGCCGAAGTGCATCGGAACGAGCGAACCGCCGCCTCCGCCCCGAGGGTGGCGGTCACCTCCCGCAGCTCCGCCTCGAGAGCGTCGGCCACCAGCTCGGTCACCCCGGCGGCGTGCCGATAGAAGGTGTCACGGGTGACGCCCGCTGCGCGGCAGAGATCCGTCACACTGATCTGCGACAACGGCATCGCGGATGCCATCTCGAGCGCACGCGCGGAGACGGCCGCCCGGTGTCCGGACGGCCGTCTCCCCGCGAAGGTCAATGCACCGGCATCCCACCCGTGACGGCGATCGTCTCGCCGACCACGTAGCTGGACTCCTGGGAGGCGAGGAACACGAACGCCGGAGCGACCTCGACGGGCTGACCCGCCCGCCCGATCGGCGTCTGGGAGCCGAACTGCTCGATCTTCTCGTTCGGCACGAAAGCGGGCTGCAGCGGGGTCCAGATGGGGCCGGGAGCCACGCCGTTGACCCGGATGCCGCGCTCGATCAGCTGCTGCGACATCGCACGGGTCCAGTTGGCGATTCCCGCCTTCGAGACCGCGTACTCGGCCAGCGAGGGCGACGGCTGGAATCCCTGCACGCTCGAGGTCGTGATGATCGCCGCGCCGGGCTTCAGGTGAGCGGATGCCGCCTTGGTCAGCCAGAACAGGGGGTAGATGTTGGCCTTCACGACGTGATCGAGCGTGTGCGTCTCGAAGTCGTCGATGCTGTCGACCGTCGGCATCGTGCCGGCGTTGATCACCAGGATGTCCAGGCCACCGAGCTCATCGACGGCGCGCTCGACGACATCGACGTTGGTCTGCTCCTGCTGCAGGTCGCCGGGAAGGAGCACGGCCTTGCGACCCTCCTTCTCGATGAGCGCCGCGACCTCCTCAGCCTGTGCCTGCTCCTCGGGCAGGTAGCTGAGCGCCACATCCGCGCCCTCACGGGCGTAGGCGATGGCGACCGCCCGGCCGATGCCGGAGTCGGCGCCTGTCACGAGCGCCTTGCGGCCCGGCAGTCGGCCGAAGCCGATGTAACTGGTCTCGCCGTGGTCGGGCGCGGGGTCCATCTTGTGGATGTCGCCGGGGGCGCTCTGCTGCTGGGGCGGGAAGGGCGGCCGGGGGAACTGGGTCGTCGGATCCTGGGCGTCGTACATGCTCATCTGCGACCCCTCTCAGCGCGCCGCCGGCGCGCGGTTCTCGGCGCTGACCATCCACGCGAGCTGCTCGAGGCGCTCCAGCACCGCGTGCAGGATGTCGGCGCTCGTCGGGTCCTCGTCGTCGACCGCGTCGTGCACGTCTCGGCAGGTGCCGATCGTGGCCTCCAGGCGCTCGGTGATGAGGTCGATGACCTCGCTCGTGTCGATCTCGCCCTGTGGGAACTCCGGCAGCGTGGTGGTCTCGGCGACGGTGTCGCTGCGACCGTCCGGGAGCGCGTGCAGCGCCCGCATCCGCTCCGCGACGGTGTCGCTGAACTCGCGCGCGGCATCGATGACCTCGTCCAGCTGCAGATGCGTGTCACGGAAGTTGCGGCCGACGACGTTCCAGTGCGCCTGCTTGCCCTGCAGCGAAAGCTCGATCAGGTCGACGAGCACCTTCTGCAGGTTGTCGCTGAGCTCCTGGGATGCGGTGAACCCGCTCTCCGCGTTCTGCTCCTCGGTGAGCCCGGCTCCGGCTCCGCCCTTCGCGGGGCGGCGGCGGTTGCGCGTGGTGCTCGATGCGTTCGTGGCGGCCATGTCGTCCTCCTTCGTCGTCGAGGACGGGTCGTGCCCGTCGCTCGGTGTCTGACGGGTACGACGCTAACCCCGGGTCGGGGCGCGGCGGCGGGGGTTGTCCGCCCCGCCGCGGGTTGCTAACGCTGGTGCGCGAGCAGCCACGTAACCCGCCCGCGCGCGGCACGCAAGCCTGCCCCGCCCCGGGGGCGGGCCGCCTAGCGTGGCTGCCGTGTCCCGCCCCTCCTCCGACCTCTCGTCCTACGCCGCGATCGGCGACGGCCGGACGATCGCTCTCATCGATCGTCGCGGCAGCATCGACTGGCTGCCGGTTCCCAACCTCGACTCCGTGCCGGTCTTCGCCCGCATCCTCGATGCCGAGAACGGCGGATGTCTGGAGATCACACCCGTGGGCGAGTTCGAGGTGCGTCGCCGATACGTGGCGCGCACGAACGTGCTGCAGACGACCTTCATCACCCCGACGGGCACGGCCCGTCTGACGGACGCGATGGTGACGGGTGTCGCCGGGCGACTTCCTTGGGCGGAGCTGGCCAGGCGCGTGGAGGGCATCGACGGCGATGTCTCCTTCACCTGGCGCGTGCAGCCGGGAACGCGCCTGAACACCGCGGCTCCCTGGGCGGAACAACGCGACGGCGCGACGATCCTGCGCGTCGGCGAGACCTCGCTGGCGGTGGTGGGTCAGGACCACGGCGGAGCGACGACCGTCGATGACGGCGCCGGCCCGCGCGTCGAAGGGTCGTTCACGACCTCGAAGGGCTCTCGCCACCTGCTCGTGGTGGTCGCGACCGACGGCGAGCCGCTGCACCTGCCGCATCCGGAGAACGTCGACCGCAGCATCGACCGCACGATCGAGGGGTGGCGCGCCTGGTCGCGGGAGTTCGGCTACGAGGGCCCGTGGCAGGCCACCGTGCAGCGCAGCGCGCTCGCACTGAAGCTGCTCGTCTACTCCCCCACCGGGGCGATCGCCGCCGCCGCGACCACGTCGCTGCCGGAGGACCCCCGCGGCGGCAAGAACTGGGACTACCGGTTCGCGTGGGTGCGCGATCTCGCCTACACCGCGCACGCGCTCGTTCGTTTCGGCCTGCGCGAGGAGACGCACGCCGCGATCTCGTGGCTGCTGCGCACCATCCGCGACAACGGCCCCGACCTGCACGTGCTGTACAGCCTCCGAGGCACGCTCGCCCAGGACGTCATCGAGCACGAGGCGCCGGGCTGGCGCGGGGTCGGCCCGGTCGTGACCGGCAACCCGGCGCACGGACAGCTCCAGCTGGGCGTGTACGGCGACCTCTTCGCCATCTGCCGCACCTACGTGGATGCGGGCAACGTGCTGGACGTCGCCACCGGCCGCATGCTCGCCGCCATGGCCGACCGCACGTGCGACGAGTGGCGCAAGCCGGACTCCGGGATGTGGGAGCTTCCCGAGATCCGCCACTACACCTCCTCGAAGATGGGCTGCTGGCAGGCGCTGCGCGATGCGGTCGTGCTCGCCGAGGCGGGTGCGATCCCGGGCAGCGCGGAGCGTTGGGCGTCCGAGCGCGACCGCATTGCGGCGTGGATCGCCGAGCACGGCTGGTCGGAGGAGATCGGGGCGTACGTCATGCATCCGGACTCCACAGACGTCGACACCTCGGTGCTCCTGCACGCCGAGAGCGGGTTCGACCGCGGTGAACGGATGTCACGGACGATCGACGTGCTCACCGAACGGCTCGGCGCCGGGCACCTGATCTACCGCTACACGGGGATGGATCAGGAGGAGCACACCTTCGTCGCCTCCGCGTTCTGGCGGGCCGGTGCGCTCGCGTGCGTGGGACGGCACGAGGAGGCCGTCGCCGCCATGGACGACCTGGTCGCGCGCGCCAACGACGTCGGCGTCTACGCCGAGATGATCTCGGAGCACGACGGCGCATCCTGGGGCAACCTCCCCCAGGCGCTGAGCCACCTCGCCGTCATCGGCGCCGCTCTCACGATCCGCGACCTCGTCGCCGCGGAGGTGCTCGATGGCCGCTGAACCCCGCATCTTCCGGCGCCTCGACGCGATCCTCGTCGAGAGCATCTTCTGGGACGACCGCAGCGACGAGCTCGTCTGGGTCGACATCACGCGGGGCACCATGCACCGCGCCCGACTGGACGGCCCGGAGGACGGCTCCCGCGACACGGTCGTGCGACTGCCGGCACCGGTGAGCGCGGTGCAGCCCGCCGCATCCGGCGGGTTCGTCGCGGCTTTGAAGGATCGCGTCGTCCTGCTGGATGCGGACGGCACGATCGTGCGGACGGTCGCCACTCTCCCCCACGCGCACCCGGGCATTCGCAGCAACGAAGCCAAGGTCGACCCCTTCGGACGTTTCGTGGTCGGGGCGATGAACCTGACGACCGGAGCGCCAGACGCGAGTCTGTTCCTCGTCGACGCGTCGGGCACCGTGCGGGCGCTCCGCGGCGGCTTCGGCGTCGCCAACGGATTCGAGTGGTCCGACGATGCGCGGACGATGTACGTCACCGACACGGCGACGCGAACCGTCTACCGGGGGACATACTCGCGGGAGGCCGAAGCCCTCGGCGAGCTGGAGCCGTTCCTGGTCGGCGAAGACTCGGACGGACTCGCCCTGGACACCGACGGGCGATTCTGGAACGGCGTCTACGGCGCGGGGCTGGTCGTGCGGTGGACGCCTGACGGACGCGCCGATGCCCGCATCCGCATCCCGGCGCCGCAGGTGACCTCCGTCGCGTTCGGCGGGACCTCGCGGAATCTGCTGTTCGTCGGGACCGCTCGCGAGCAGCTCACCGAGCAGGAGCTCGTTGCGGCACCCCTCAGCGGGTCGATCTTCGTGATCGACACGGACGCCCAGGGGCGTCCGGCACATACGTTCGGACCGATCCCGTCCGAAAGCGAATGAAAGGACACCGACATGGATCTCGGCATCGCAGGCAAGAAAGCTCTCGTCACCGGTGGCGACTCGGGCATCGGCTTCGAGACCGCGAGACTCCTCCTCGCTGAGGGAGTGACCGTCGTGCTCACCGACCGCGACGCGCAGAAGCTCGAGGAGTCCGCTGCCCGCCTCGACGCGCCCGAGGGCCGACTCCACGCGTTCGCCGCCGACATCACCGACCTCGCGTCCGTGGCCGAGCTGCACCGCAAGACGACGGATGCGGTGGGCGCCATCGACATCCTGGTGCAGTCCGCGGGCATCACGGGCGCGCAGGGACTGTTCCACGAGATCGACGACGAGGGCTGGACGTCGACGATCGAGACCGATCTGCTCGGACCGGTGCGCGTGATCCGGGAGTTCCTGACGGACCTGCGCTCGGGCGGATGGGGGCGCCTCGTGCTGCTCGCCTCGGAGGATGCCGTGCAGCCCTACGACGACGAGCTGCCCTACTGCGCGGCGAAGGCCGGCATTCTGGCGCTCGCGAAGGGGCTCTCGCGCAGCTACGCCTCCGAGGGGCTGCTCGTCAACGCCGTCTCCCCCGCCTTCATCCACACGCCCATGACCGACGCGATGATGGAGAAACGCTCGAAGGAACGGGGCGAGTCCTTCGACGAGGCGATCGCGTCGTTCCTCGATGAGGAGCGGCCGTACATGGAGCTCGGCCGCCGCGGCGAGCCCGAAGAAGTGGCGTCGGTGATCGCCTTCCTCTGCTCGGCGCGCGCCTCGTTCGTCAACGGGTCGAACTACCGCGTGGACTCGGGGTCGGTCGCCACCATCTGACGATCAGTCGTCGGCGGTGGCGGGACCGGCGAGGTCCTTGCGCAGGAAGACCTCGTCCTCGCCCCCGGCACCGCCGGCGGCCTCGGAGATCACGTAGCCCTGACGTTCATAGAGGCGGATGTTCGCTTCGCTCAACCTGCCGGTGAACAGCTCCGCCGTGCGGGCCCCCGCGCGGCGGCCGCGTTCCTCGACAGCGTCCAACAGGGCGGAGCCGATCCCACCGCCCTGCTGATCGGGCGCGATGGCCAGCCGTCCCACGAGCAGCACATCGCCGTCGATGCGGGCGCGGATCGCGCCGATCATCCTCCCGCCGCGCCGCGCCACCTGGCCCAGGTTGTCCCGCAGCTCGTAGGCGACCTCCTCGAGCGTCTGTGTGAACACCGGCATGTCGATGTCGCGGTAGATCAGCGCCTCCTGCACGAAGGCGGCACGCTGCAGAGTCAGCACCTCGCCCGCATCCTCGGGTGAGATCGGATGGATGTCGATGTCGTCGGCGCTCATGCGTGCTCCTGTCGGTCGAGGCTCCCCCGCCATCCTGCGCACACGCACCGGAGTCGGGCCAGCTGTGCGCCGACCCGGCCCCGGTGGTGTATGACCGCCCCTAACCGCAGGTCGCCGAGGGCACGACGGCGCTCTGCGTCGTCGTGCGCCCGTCGGCGGCTCTCGCCGTCACCGTCACCGTCTGCGCGGGCGTTGCCGCCAGTCGCGTCGTGAAGGCTGCGGATGCCGAGGCGCCGGGAGCCAGCGTCAGCGCCTTGCTGCCGTAGGCACCGACGATCGTCGCCGTCATCGACGACGGATCGGTGTTGACCACCGCAACGGAGTGCACGACCTTGCCGGCCAGGCACTTCGCAGCGACGGTGGTCGTGAACGCGACGCCGAGCGTGACCGCCGCCGAACTCGACACGCTGACGCGTCCATCCCGGTAGCCGTCGTAGGTGGCGGTGACGGCACCGACCTGGGCGGGAACCTCGACCGAGGCGATCCCGTCGGCGAGGATCGCGCTCTGGCTCCACCCGCCACCCGCGAAGGTCACCGTGCCGGCGACCTGACCGGCATCGGCGGCGACGACGTGCGCGGTGGCGGTGCGACCGGAAGCGGTGAGCGTCGTCGTCGAGGCGACGGCGGCCACATCCGTCCATCCGTGCAAGGCCGTCAGGACGGCCTGCGACACGTTGACGAAGGAGCCGTGACGGGGGCTTGCGGGCAGACCGCCCACCGGGCGCACGTTCCAGTCGGCCCGGCGCGAGAGGCGGTCGCCCTGATTGCTGCTCGCGATCTCGTCGCCTGTCGTGACGAACGCGCGGTAGCCGCCGGAGCCGTAGTTGTCGACGAGGAAGACGTACCCGTCGTCGTCCGCGGTGTTGTTCGGGTCGCCGTCGTTGAGCTTGACGATCTGCGGCCCCTCACCCGCTTGCCCGGTCTCGAGGCTGGTCATGGCGGTGTCGATCAGCTGCCAGCCCGTCTCGGGGTTCGCGTTCCAGTCCGAACGGGTGGTCGTCGCGGTGAGCACCTTCGAGCGCTCCAGGAAGATGTCCTTTCCGCGCTCGAGGCCGTCGGCGGCTCCGCCGTCCTCGTTCTTGGTGAATCGGTAGTAGTAGTCCCCGATCTTCTGCACCGTCGAATCGATCCGTGCGTAACCGGTGTTCTGCCACTCGGCGGGCGGGTAGGTGAAGGTGCGGAAATCGCGGGTCAGCACGGTGAACACCCGGGCGTGGAGGTTGTCGTTGTTGGTCTTCGACGCGTCCGAGTACAGCCGCGACGAGAAGTGCACCACGTAGGACTGCAGGGCGTCGTCCCAGTACGCCTCGGGCGCCCACGTCATGCCGGCCGCCGGCTGGTTGATCGTGATGCCCGTGTTCGCGTCGTTGGTGCGCTTCCAGTGCACCATGTCGGTCGACTCCCACACCTCGATCTTCAGGCTGCCCTCGGATTGGGCGGGACCCCATCCGGTGCCGCAGCTGATGCAGAGGTCGGTTGCGACCATGTAGTACTTGTCGCCGTCCTTGGAGCGCAGCACGTACGGGTCGCGAAGGCCCTTCGTGTCGGTCGTCGAGGTGATGACCGGATTTCCGCCGTTGACGGCGGAGAAGGTGAAGAAGTCGTTTCCGCTGGTCGCCGCCTGGTAGATCTTCTCGTCGCTGTCGGATGTGAAGTACGCGGCCGCGTAGCCGGCATCCGGCGCCCAGCGGCCGTGCTCAGCGACGGTGATCTGGAAGGTGCGGTCGGCGGAGCGGCCGTTCAACGTGGCGGTCGCGGTGAGCGTCACAGGACGATCGCCCGCACCGTACGCCGGCCGCGAGACGATGCCGCCGCCCGCGAAGGGGTCCGCCGAGCCCGCGGCCGGCGCCGTGTAGGCCGGGTCGGTGCCGGTCACCAGAGCGGGGTCGGACGAGCTCCAGGTGATGGAGGCGCCGTTGACGGCGCCCTTCGTCGCCAGCGGCAGGTTCTCTGTCGTGCGCGTCGCCAGCACGATCGCGTCGAGATCACTCGCCACGGACGGGGCGACGACGGTGACCTCGAAGGTCAGCGTGCCCAGCGAGCTCGTGGCCGTCAGGGTGACGGGGGTGTCCTGGGCGATGGAGCGCGAGACGACGCCGGTCGTGGACACGATCTGGGGCGAGGAAGAGGCCCACGTGAGCGCGACGCCGTTGACCGTGGCCGCGAGCGTCAGGTTGGTCGACACCCGATCGAGCGAGGGGTTGGCCCCCAGCATCGTGGCGAGCACGTCGCCGCGCAGCAGCGCTGCGGTGGCCGCGCTCCTCTCCTGAGCCGTGGGCATGCTGGCGCGCACGTCGTCCGCGGTGAGGGCTGCGTCCCAGAACTTCACGTCCGAGACGTCGGCGCGCAGCAGCGCGTCCCCCTGGTAGAGGGAGCGTCCGAGATACCCGAGGACGTTGCCGCTCGGGATGATCGAGCTGAGGGAACGGGTGTGGGTGAGCGTCGAGATCACGGCCCCGTCGCGGTACAGCGTCAGCGTGTTCCCCTGACCCACCATGGTGAGGGTCGTGAACCCCGGGTTCAGGCCGCCGCCGGCCGGCATCCGCGTCTCTCCGTTATCGCTGCCGGACTTCACGCGGATCGCGGCGAGCGCCTGGTTGACGTAGCCGCCCTGCGACGAACGCGGGCTCAGGAAGATGTGGTTGCCGAGCTGGGTCGTGTTCCACGGGCCCACGCCGTCACCGATGACCCAGCCGAAGTGGTTGGCTGCGGTCTGCGTGGCCACGGTGTACTCGACGGTGAAGTCGTTATCGGCGCCGGTCACGAGCCCCTTGGGGAGAGACGCGTACCCGTCGGCCCGGAAGCGCAGCACGGCGTCGCCCGCCGCATCCGCGAACGAGGCATCGGTGAAGCCGGTAAGCGTGGCGTTGCGCCCATTGCCCGACACATCGATCAGGGACTGACCCTGGTGGGACATGTCGTAGTGGGCCGTGGGGGCCGGGATGTCGGCGGCCTGTGCGGCGAGGGGGACGCCGAGACCGGTGACGGTGAGCGCTGCGCCGAGCACGGATGCGGCGAACGCGCGGGCGCGCCGGCGATGCCGTGTCGCGGTGACGGATACGGGCGGGGAGTTTCTCGTCATCGAGAGTCCTGTTCGTCTCGAGCGACCGGGCCGTGTGACGGCCGACGTCGCATCGGATGCGGTGTTCAGTTGTGGATCCGCCCGCGTGCGGGCATGGCACGGCATCGGAACGGACAACGCATCCGTCCCGACGCCGTGCCGGGGTTCATCTGCGTCGTCTGGCCGTCAGCACACGCTGGAGGAGCACGAAGACGAGCAGGATGCCGCCGGTGATGATCGTGAGGTACTCGGGGCGGATGGAGCCGTCCTTCGTGATGATCATCCAGAGCGTCGCGAGCACCAGCGATCCGACGACCGAGCCGAGGACATAGCCCGCGCCGCCGGTCAGCAGCGTGCCGCCGATGACGACGGCCGCGATCGCGTCGAGCTCCCAGCCGATGGCCGTGACGTTCTGCGCCTTGCCGCCCACCTCCGCCGTATAGACAACGGCCGCGAGACCCGCGAGCGCTCCGCTGATGATGTAGATCGACACCCGGGTGCGGGCGACCGGCAGGCCCATCAGCTGCGCCGACGATTCGGCGCCGCCGATGCCGTAGATGGTGCGTCCGGAGCGGGTGCGGTGCAGGAAGAAGAACGCGCCGATCACGACGAGCACGGCGATGAAGAACCCGGGCGTGAGCACGAGGTCGTTGACCTTGGGGCCGTCGACGAGCTTGAAGTCGGTGGCCAGCAGCAGGATCGGCGAGTCGTCGGGCGCCTGGACCGGCACCGTCGAGAGGATCGACGCGAGCCCGCGGGCCAGGAACATCATCGCCAGCGTGGCGATGAACGGCTGCACGTTGAAGTACTGGATGAGCACTCCGGAGACGAGGCCGAACAGCGCGCCGAAGACGATCATGAGCACGATCGCGAGCCACCCGTTCACGCCGATGTTCATCAGCATGACGCCGGCGACCGAGGTGAAGGCCACGACGGCGCCCACCGAGAGGTCGATCCCGCCCGAGAGGATGACGATCGTCATCCCCACGGCGAGGATGATCGTCGGCGCGAAGCTGACGAGCAGGCTCGACATCGTGCCCATGTGGAACACGCGGCCGTAGGCGAGCTCCGCGTAGACGAGCATGGCGATCAGCAGGAGCACCGCCGCGAGCGAGGGGATCACCGACTGGCTGCGCCCCCAGACGCGGGCGAATCCGCGGGAGGGTGCCTTGTCGAGGTCGATGGACGAGGTCGAGACGGACGCGCTCACGCGACGGCCTCCTTTCGGGAACGGGTGCGCCCGAGTCGGAGCACGTAGCCGCGCACCCGCTCGGACTGCAGGAGAACCAGCACCACGATGACGATCGCCTTGAAGGCGGGGGTCGCAGCGGCCGAGATCCCGAGGAAGAGGACCGTCTTGTTGAGCGTCGCGATCAGGAGGGCGCCGACGGTGGAACCGAGGATCGAGAACTTGCCGCCCGCGAGCGACGTCCCCCCGATCACGACCGCGAGGATCGCATCGAGCTCCATCTGGTAGCCGGTGCCGGAGACGTCGACGGTCATGACCTCCGAGACGGTGAACAGGCCGCCCGTGGCCGCGAGCACACCCGAGAGGATGTACACCGCGATGAGGATCGGCCGCGGCCGGATGCCGGCGAGACGGCTGGCGGCCGGGTTCACACCGATGGACTCGATCATGAGCCCCAGCGCCGTGCGCCGCATGATCACCGAGACGAGGACCACGATCACGATCGCTGCGACGAAGCTGATCGGCAGTCCGAGGATCTGCCCGTTCGCGATCTGGCGGAAGGGCTCGTTGGTGGCGTTGGTGTTCTGACCGCCGGTGATGACGCGGGCAATACCGCGGCCGGCGAGCATCATCACGAGCGTGCTGATGAAGGGCTGCAGTCCGATGACGGACACGAGCAGGCCGTTCACGAGACCGAGGACGGCGCCCAGCAGGAGCGCGATGCCGATCGCCGTCAGCATGGCGCCCACCGAGGTCGGCGCGCCGGCTGCGGAGAGGCTCTCCATGGCCGCGGCGCCGCCGACGGCCATGATCGACCCGACCGACAGGTCGATGCCCTTGGTCGCGATGACGAAGGTCATGCCGAGGGCGATCATGATGATCGGCGCGGAGACGCGGAGGATGTCGAGCAGGTTGCCCGCCAGCATCCCGGTCGTCGGGTTGATGCCGACCGACAGATAAGTCGGGTCCTTGATGACGTTGAGCGTCAGCAGCAGGACGATTCCGACGATGCCCCAGAACCAGGGCGTGCGCACGAGCGTCTTCAGGAAGGACGTCATGACAGCTCTCCTTCGGCGAGTGCCTCGGTCTGGGCCTCCGCCTTCTCTTCCGTTTCGGCGGCGATGATCGAGACGATGCGCTCGGCCGTCACATCGGGCCCGTTGACGACCTCGCCGATCTTGTCGTGGTCCTTCAGGATGACGATGCGCTCGGACAGGCGGACGACCTCCTCCAGCTCGGAGGAGATGAAGACGACGCCCATGCCGCCCTCCGCGAGCTCGGCGACGGTCTCCTGGATGTCGGCCTTCGCACCGACGTCGATACCGCGGGTCGGCTCGTCCAGCAGCAGCAGCTCGGGCTCCGTGGCCAGCCAGCGGCCGAGGAGCACCTTCTGCTGGTTGCCGCCCGAGAGCAGCCGGATCGGCCGGTCCGGGTCGTTCGGTCGAACGCTGAAGCGCTCCATGTAGGTCTTGACCAGCGCGTCGACCTCGCGCGCGGGCACGCGACGCAACCAGCCTCGCTTCGCCTGCAGCGCGAGCATGATGTTCTCGCGGACGCTCAGGTCGCCGATGATCCCGTCGTCACGGCGGTTCTCGGTCGAGTATGCGATCCGGTTGGCGAGGCCCGCGACGGGAGAGGCGATGTTGGCCTTCTTGCCCCGGATGCGCACGGTGCCGGAATCGGCACGGTCGGCGCCCACGATGAGCCGCGCGAGTTCGGTGCGGCCGGCGCCGAGGAGACCTGCGAAGCCGACGACCTCGCCCCGGTGGATCTCGATGTCGGTCGGGTTCAGCGCACCCTTGCGACCCAGCCCCTGCGCGCTGTAGACGGGGGTGTCCGTGCGGTCGCGCTCGTCGACCTGCCGGTTGGAGCCGAGGGCCCGAAGCGCGTCGAGGTCCTTGCCGATCATCTTCGAGATGAGCTGCGTGCGGTCGAGCTCGTGGGTGAGGTACTCCCCCACGAACGCCCCGTTGCGCAGAACCGTGATGCGATCGCTGATCGCATACACCTGGTCGAGGAAGTGCGAGACGAAGAGGATGGCGACGCCCTGGTCGCGGAGATTGCGGATGACACCGAAGAGGACCTCGACCTCGGCGGAGTCCAGGCTCGAGGTCGGCTCGTCGAGGATGAGCACCTTGGATTCGGTGACCATGGCGCGACTGATGGCCACGAGCTGCTGCAGGGCGATCGAGATGGAGGCCAAGGGGGCGCGGGGGTCGAGATGACCGAGACCCATGCGCGAGAGGGCCTCGGCGGCCCGGGCGTGCGTCTTGCGCCAGTTGATGCCGAGCGGGCCGCGCACCTCGTGGCCCAGCATGACGTTCTCGCCGATCGTGAGATTCGTGCAGAGGTTGACCTCTTGGTAGACCGTCGAGATCCCGGCGTCCTGCGCCGACTTGGTTCCGGTCAGGCGCCGCTCGACGCCGCCCACGAGGATCAATCCGGAGTCGATCTGGTACACGCCGGTCAACGCCTTGATCAGCGTGGACTTGCCTGCGCCGTTCTCACCCATCAGGGTGTGGACTTCTCCGGGGAGGAGTCGGAAGTTCACGGCGTCGAGGGCTTTGACGCCGGGGAAGGTGATCGATGCGCCGCGGACTTCGACGATCGGGGGTGATTCGGTCATCACTGACGAGCTTCCTCGCTACGGGGCTGCTGCCCTTGGGGGCCGGACGGAGAGCGGGGATCGCCCGGGGCGATCCCCGCTCTGCCTGCCGGCGCGGTTTAGTGCGTGCTTCCGGCGCTCAGAAGGCGAGGCCGTCGGCGAGCGCCTTGTCCGCCGCCTCGGGCGAGTCGAACGTGGCGCTCTTGACGATGATGGTCGAGTCGACCTTGTCGCCCGCGAGGGCCTTCTTCACAGCGTCGACGGCGTCGGTGCCGAAGAACGGGTTGTACTGAGCGACGAAGCTCAGGTCGCCCTTGGAGAGAGCCTCGAGCGCGCCCTTGGTGCCGTCGATCGTGGCGATCTTCACGTCGGTGCCGGGCTTGAGGCCCGCCGCCGTCACGGCCTGCGCAGCGCCGATGCCCATCTCGTCGTTCTGAGCGAAGATGAACTGGATGTCGTTGTTGTTGGCCTTCAGGACGGTCTCGATGACCGACTTGCCCTCGTCCGTCTTCCAGTTGGCGGTCTGTGCGCCGACCTTGTTCCAGCCGGACGCGCCGCCGATCGCCTCGTCGAAGCCCTCATTGCGCTCGTTGACGACCGAGAGACCCGGAACGCCCTCGAGCACGAAGTAGTTGGCGCCCTCCGGGAACGCGGTGGTCGCCCACTCGCCGACCGACTTCGCGACCTGCACGTTGTCGGGCGCGATGCGGGTGACGTAGAGGTCCTCGGGAGCGTCAACGCCGCGGTCGAGCAGGATGACCGGGATCTCGGCTTCCTTGGCGAGCTTGAGCGAGTCCTCCCAGCCCGACGCCTCGGTGGCGGTGAGCAGGATGACGTCGACCTCGTCGTTGACGAACGTCGAGAAGGCGTCCAGCTGCGACTTCTGGTCGCTCGGGCTGGCGGCCGGGGCGTACTTGAGCTCGAAGCCGGCGTCCTCGGTGAAGGCGTCCTTGATGGCCTGCTCGTTGGCGTTGCGCCAGCCGCCCTCGGGACCCACCGCGACGAAGCCGACCGTGGTGAGGTCGCCGCTGCCGCTGCCGCCGGTCGCGTCGCCGCCGGCCTCTGCGTCACCGCTCGAGCAGCCGGCCAGACCCAGCGCGAGAGCCCCCACGCCGATGAATCCCAGCATGCCCAGTGCGCGCTTGTTGTGTGCCATGTGATCTCCTCCTTGAGACTCCCCGACGCTCATCGTCGAAGAGGTGGTCCGTGTGCCCCCAGCGGGAACGTCGGGTAGCCACATTGTGCGCGCTAACAATGCGACTTCGCAACTCTTTCGGGGCGATTCGTTATTTTTCCGTTACCGCGAACATTTGTTGCGCCTAACAACGCATGCCAGCGACTCAGTCGCGCGGCGCGGGAGCCGTGGACGAACGCACGACCAGGACCGGCGCGATGCGATCGTGCCGGGTGTGATCCTCGCCGTCGATGGCAGCGATCACGAGTTGCAGCGCAAGCTCGCCCAGAGCCGAGAAGTCCTGGCGGACGGTCGTGAGCGGAGGCAGGAAGTGCCTCGCATCCGGGACGTCGTCGAAGCCGACGACACTGACGTCCTCCGGCACGCGCAAGCCCTGATCGACCAGGCCGTGCACGAGGCCGAGCGCCATCTGGTCGTTCGCGGCGAACACGGCCGTCGCACTGCCGGAATCGAACGCCTTGCCCACTTCGTAGCCGTAGTCCGAGGTCCAGTCGCCGATGATCGCCTCGCCCGCATCGAGTCCCGCGGCGGCCAGCGATTCACGCCAGCCCTGCTCACGTTCTCTCGCGTCGTACCAGTCCAGGGGCCCCGCGAGGTGCGCGATGCGGCGGTGACCGAGCTCGATCAGATGGTCGACCGCGAGTCGTGCGCCGCTGCGCTGGTCCACGGCCGCCGTGTGCCACACGTCGTCGGACTCGGCCTTGATGACGATCGTGGGAAGCCCCGTGCTCTTCTGCCGCAGCAGCTCGAGCGAGGATGCGCGGGGCGCGATGACGCACAGTGCGTCCACACCCTGGGTTACGAGCTCCACGACCCCGGCGTCCAGCTGCGCGTCGTCGTCGTCGTCGATGGAGAACGCGCTGATGGCATAGCCGACGTCGCGCGCCGCGGCTTCCAGGGCGCGCAGCGTGCTGTTCGGACCGAACTGCACCGGACCGTCGACCAGCACACCGATCCGCATCGCCCGCCGCGTCGCCAGCGCTCGCGCGATCGAGCTGCGGGTGTAGTTCATCTCCTCGATCGCCTTCAGCACACGCTGACGCGTCGAGTCACGGATGTTGGGGTGGTCGTTGAGGACCCGCGAGACGGTCATATGAGACACGCCCGCATGTTTAGCGACGTCGTAGATGCTGGGCCGCTGCCAGCCCCGCGTCAGCTCTGACACGCACCGTCTCCGGAATCGGATGCGGACGTCGTCCTCGCGCGGCGGGAGACGGTAGCGCGCAGCACCAGGGCGGCGCCCAGGGCGAGCACCAGGGCCGCGGCCCACAGGACGGGTTCCACGGGCGGAAGACCGCTGGCGGCCAGAGATCCGACCCCCTCGGCCCCGACGCCGCATCCGCTCGCGCACTCGATCGGCGTGATCTGGACGCTGACGCCGATACTCCCCGGGTCGGGGTCGATGTCGGCCGCGTGAGCGGGCACCGTCACCGCGGCAGCCGCGATCGTGCTCGCCAGTGTGGCCAGCACCGCGCCCCAGCGCTTCATGATGCTCCCACCCGGTCGGTCATCTCGTTGCGTCCCTCTTCACGCCCGCGTTGGAGCGCATCGTCGATCATGGCGGAGATCCGCCTCTGGGAGCGTGATCGTCGCCACAGGATAGCCCAGACGACGAGCCCCGCCCCCAGCAAGATCGCCAACTGCGGCCACGGTACCGCCCAGATGGCCACGTCGGCGGAAATCGGCGCAATGGTCGCATCCGTGTCGGAGATGGCGAGAACCTCCGGGGCGAGGGTCACGGTCGTGATCAGCAGCACCCAGGGCCACACCTCATCGACCTCGACCGTGATCTCGCGACGGTCACCGGGCAGCAGCTCCTGCGCCTGTTGCCCCTCCGCGGGGAAGGAGACGGTGCGACCACCCACCGACACGGCGCCCGTCGCGGCCAGGCGTGTGTTGCCGTCGTTCACGACGTCGAACGAGACCTGCGCCTCGCCCGGGCGCAGCGGGTTCCACGACAGCCGGTAGTCGCCGACGAGCGAGTCGAGCGAAGCCGCCGGGGTGATCTCACCCGTCACGCGCGTCAGCACCCGGAAGCCCACCCTGCTCTCGACGCCGACACTCGCCCCTCCCTCTGCACTGCCCGCCGAGAGGATGGATGCGGTCACGCCCGCCGCATAGTCGCCGGGCTCCGCCCGCTCGGGCACGGCCAGCGAGAAGGGGATGACGACGCTCTCACCGGCGGGGACGGTGACCGCGGCGGGTGCCGTGATCCACGTGCCGGCCGCGGTCGACGCCGCCGCATCCGCGAGGATGTCGAAGCGGCCGGTCTGCGTGAAGAAGCCGTCGGCGGCCGTGATCCGGAAGGTGATCTCCCGCTCACCGAGGTTGCGCACCACAAAGTGCTCGTCCACCCGTTCCCCCGGCCCGAGCTCGTGTTCGACGGCCCGCCGCCCGTCCGCGCCGTCGGCATCGGCGGGCGCGATCGACCAGCGGACAGGATCGTCCTCGGCAGCGGCAGCCGCCGGAGCGAGAGGCGCGAGTATCACTGCGAGCGCGGCGACGGAGAGCGCCGATGCCCGGATCACGGACGGCAGAGTACGAAGGGGTGGGAACACAGCGGTCATCCTGGGGGAAGGGGCGGAGGAGCCGTCACGGGCTCCTCCGCGTCGGACGTGCGCGAGGCTGGGGCGCGAGCTCAGGAGAGCTCCTCCCAGAGGGTGAGCGTGATCGTGCCGGAGTAGCTGCCCGGCGTGACATTCTTCGGGGTCTTCAGCAGCAGATCCGCGGTGGCCTGCCAGGTGCCGGCGGCGCTCTCGGCATCGAAGGCGATCGCGAGGAACTCGGCGTCCACGAGCCCGACGTTGTTCGGCCCGCCGTCGAGCACGGTGTCGACGTCCGGACCCTCCGCCACATCGGCGCTCTGCGTCAGCAGCTTCGGCTTCCAGCCCAGATGACCGGGGTCGATCGAGGCGTCGCCGGAGGTCAACGCGCTGGCCTGGCCCGTCACGTACCAGGCGGAACCGGCCGGGATGGTGTCACGGTCATCGGTGACGGTCACGGTGGGAAGCGTGCCGCCGAAGACGCGCTGGTCGGGGTCGGCCGATTCTCCCTCGGTCAGCACGGCCGAGCCGGGGGCGACGCTCAACGTCAGCGCGCCGGCATCGGGCAGCGCCGCGATGTCGACGGTGACATCGACCTCGTCGTTGCCGATCTCGTCCGCCACGGCCGCTCCGGCGGCGCCGATGAGAAGTGCGCCGCCGACCAGGCCGACGGCGGTCCGGGCGAGAAGGCCCTTCTTCATGGTGTGTCTCCGATCTCCGGCGAAGCGACACAGCTGCGCCGAGTTCCACGACGGCCGGACTCTCCGGCCGTCGGATGGCCCGAGAGGGCGGCGGTCGCGGCCGCATCCCTCTCGGTGAAAGGGGTGCTCTCGCCGCGTGCGGTCGCGACGTCGGGCCGAGGGCCTGCGTGCGCAGCGAGCATCGTGCACCTTTGCTGTGACCCGACGATGGGTCACTCACTCGTTCTTCGACTTGATGGGTCGTCATCGGCGCACGCCGCAACGCGCGCAAGGGATGCGGGAGCGTCGAGCGGGAAGCGGATACGCGACATCGCGTGTTAGCGGTACCAATGACTTGTGCTCGATGTTAGCGCGAACGCATCGTCTGTCAAGCGCGACGGCGGCCGCTCTCTCGGCGAACACCGAGCATCGCTGCCACCCGCCCCTCTACGCTGGTGCAATGACGCACTCTGCCGATTCCTCCGACAGTCATAGTCCGCGCGCCCGGGTGACCCCGGGCGTCTGCATGCACATCGAGGAGGTCGGCCGGTGAACGGCGACCTCCTTCTCAATATCGCCCTCGTCATCGTCTTCGTCCTCATCGGCGGCGTGTTCGCCGCCACGGAGATGGCGCTCGTCACCCTCCGCGAGAGCCAGGTCAACGCGCTCGCGGCGCGGGGCAAGCGCGGTCGCAAGGTCGCCGATCTCGCCCGCAACCCCAACACCTTCCTCTCCGCCGTCCAGATCGGCGTGACGGTGGCCGGTTTCGCCTCGGCCGCGTACGGCGCCTCATCCATCGCACCGTCGGTGACGCCGCTGTTCGTGTCGCTCGGACTCGCCGATGCCGTTGCGGCGACCGTCGCGACGATCGTGCTGACCCTCGTGATCGCCTACCTCTCCCTCGTGCTCGGCGAACTCGTCCCCAAGCGCCTCGCGATCCAGCGCAACGCGCAGTTCGCCTATGCCGTCGCCCCGGTGCTCGGCGGATTCGCACGGTTCATGCGCCCCGTCATCTGGCTGCTGTCCGTGTCGACGAACGCCCTCGTGCGACTGCTCGGCGGCGATCCGAACAAGACCACCGATGAGCTCACCGACGAGGAGCTGCGCGACATCGTCTCCAGCCATGAGGGCTTGCCGGAGGACGAGCGCCGCATCCTCGACGACGTGCTGTCGTTGCGCGACCGCCAGATCAGCGAGGTCATGCGACCCCGCCCCGAGGTGATCGCGCTCGACGCCCGTGAACCGATCGATGAGGCCGCCGCGCGCGTCAAGGACCTGCCGCACTCGCGTTACCCGGTCATCGACGCGTCGATCGACGACATCGTCGGGTTCGTGCACGTGCGCGACATCTTCGACGCCGCGTCCGCATCCGGCCGTGACGAACTGGCTTCCATCGCCCGCGAGATCTCGTACCTCCCGTCCTCCGCACGCGTGCTGCCGACTCTCACAGGGATGCGGGCGCAGGGCCACCACATCGCGGTGGTCGTCGACGAATACGGCGGAACGGACGGCATCGTCACGCTCGAGGATCTCGTCGAGGAGGTCGTCGGCGAGATCTTCGACGAGTACGACACGGATGCGGTCGCCGAAGCGCTCAGCGCGGAGGGCGGCACGGTCGACGGACGGCTGAACCTGCAGGACTTCGAAGAGGCGACGGGCATCGCGATCCCTCGCGGCAGCGCCGACACGGTCGCCGGCTACGTGGTCGAGAGGCTCGGGCGCCTGGCCCGCGTGGGCGACGCCGTGGAGATCGACGGCGCGACGATCCGCGTGAGTGCGATCGATCGCCGCCGGATCAGTGAACTGCACGTGACCCGCGCGGCGGCACCCGCGCAAGAGATCCCGAACTGATCGCTCCCGGCGGGGGCGGGGGCGCCCCGCCCCCGCCAGGTGATCTACCGTTGTAGAGGCAGGATCGGTGCACCCGAAGCGCCCCCGCCAGGAAGGACCCCGTGAGGATCGCATCGTCATCGGACTGGCGGCAGAACATCCCCTTCGAGACCCCGCTGCTGGTCGCCGACATCGCGCCCGGAGAACCGGGACGATGCGCATCCTGCCCCGCCGACGCGCCCGCGCGCGAGCGCACGGAACTGTGGGCCGTCAAGCACCGCCACCCCAACAACCACGACGGATTCGTGCGCTTCTACTGCGCCGAGCATCGCCCGGAGCCGCCTCGCGCGTCCGCGCCCGCGGCGCCGGCGACGCGCCCGAAGCGCACCGCGGCACGTCAGGCAGCCCCTGCCCGCACGAGCGCGCCGAAGCCCGTGGTTCCCGAGCGCGCCCGCGCCGTGTGTCCCACGTGCTTCCTCGAGGCGAACGCCAACGGCGTGTGCGGCATGTGCGGCGAGCAGATCGCCTGAGCCCGATCAGCGAACGCGCAACGCCCCAGGCTCGACGCTGACCGCGAAGCCGGTGACCTCGCCGACCTCTTCGCCGTCGATCTCGAACGCGCACGGCTCGAACAACTCGACGCGCAGCCGCCGAGCCTGCGCGTGTCGCGCCGACTCCGTGCTCGTCGCCGAACGCTCGCGGTCGAACAGGCGGAGGATGCCGTTGTCCCACATCGCGGTGCGCAGGGTCTCGAGCCAGTCGCCGACACCGGCGGCGCTCATCACGAGCACATCGAGCAGTCCGTCGTCGAGCTGGGCGTCGGGGAAGAGGGTGACTCCACCCTGGATGGCGCCGCAGTTGCCCACGAGCAGCGTGTGGGCCTCGACGCTCTGCGCCGGCTCGTCGTCGAGCGCGAGGCGGACATCGATCACGCTCGACGACGACAGCGCGCGTCCCATCGCGGCCACATAGGCGAGCCACCCCGCTTTCGACTTCAGGTCGTCGTCGGTCTCGGCGAGCATCTGCGCGTCCAGGCCGAATCCCACCATCACGACGAAGGCGTGACGCTCGGTGCCGTGCTCCCGCGTGAGATCGACCCAGCCGATGTCCATCGATCGCGACTCCGACGTCAGGGCCCGTCGCATCGCGGCAGGCAGACTCAGCAGCGGCACGCCGAGATTGCGCGCCAGGAGATTGCCGGTGCCGCGCGGCACGATGCCGAGGGCGACATCCGTTCCGGCGAGCCCCTCCGCCACCGCCCGCACGGTACCGTCGCCGCCCGCGGCGATGACCAGATCGCACCCGGCTTCGACGGCCGCGCGCGCGGGCCCCTGCCCCGGGTCCTCGGGGGTCGTCTCGAACCACTCCGGCTCGGCCTCGGCGCTGACACCGGCCCACGCGCGCGCAAGATCCTCGCGCTTCGTCTTGCTCGGGTTGTAGACGATGGCGGTGCGGGATGCGGGCATGCACACATGCTCTCACCCTCCGCGCGGCGCCCGGCTCCGCTTGCGGAGGCGAGCACGGTATGACGATCTCCCGGCACGAGCCGTGGATAATCCACAACACCCTCCGCGCGAATGCGCGATCGGAACTGTGGAACCTCGGAAATGTTGTGGTCTGACCTTTCAATTTCATCCGAAAACATGAACAATGAAGGCATGACCCGCCCCGGCTACAGCGCGATCTCCAGCTACTCGCGCGTCCAGATCCTCCACGTTCTGCAGAAGCGCGGACAGCGCACGGTCGCCGAGTTGTGCGAGGCGACCGAACTCCACCCGAACACGGTTCGCGAGCACCTGCAGCGTCTGCTCGACGGCGGCTACATCGTGGCCGAGACCGAGCACCGGACCACCCGCGGCCGCCCGCGGGTGCTGTACAGCACCACCTCGGACCGCCGGGGCATCAGCGTCATCTCGCAGCGCAAGGTGCGCGAGGCCGCACAGCGCGGCGACCTCATGCGCCGCATCATGCCGTGGACGAACGTGACCGACACCGGGCTCACCCCGGATGCCGTGCACCAGATCGACGCTCTCGTCGAGGACCTCGGCGACGCCGGGTTCGACCCGATCGTCGACGAGGCCGAGCTCACCGTCGACATCTCCCCCTGCCCCAACGCGGGAGCCGACCCCGATCACCGCGAGACGCTCTGCGACGTGCATCTGGGACTCATGGACGGCGTGCTCGCCGAGGCCGGCGGCCCGCTTCGCGTGGACAAGATGGCCGCCTCGTGCGACCCGCGCAACTGCGTCGTCAAGCTGATGCTCGCGCAGCGGGTGCCGCTACCGGCATGATCGAACGGCCCTCAGCCGCCGATCGCGTTCATGCCCCGCGACGGCTGCAGGAACGAGGGGTCATCGATGGCGTGTCCCGCGAGTTTTCCGGCGATGCACGAGCGCAGCATGGCGTCGACCTGCGCGTCCGACGCACCCCCGCGCAGCAGGGGAACGAGGTCGTACTCGGTCGTGGAGAACAGGCAGTTGCGCAGCTGCCCGTCGGCGGTCAACCGCATCCGGTCGCAGTCACCGCAGAACGGCGCCGTGACCGACGCGATGACACCCACCGTGTGAGGGCCGCCATCGAGCGTCCAGCGCTCGGCGGGCGCGCCACCGCGGCCGGGCACGGGGGTCAGCTCCCACCGGCGGCCGAGCGCTTCGAGGATCTCCTCGCGAGTGACCATCTGCGATCGGTCCCAGGTATGACCGGCATCCAGCGGCATCTGCTCGATGAAGCGCATCTGCGCGTCGTGCGCGATGGCGAACTCGACCAGGTCGACCAGCTCGTCGTCGTTCACCCCGCGCATCGCGACGGCGTTGAGTTTGAGCGGGCGGAGCCCGGAGGCTGCGGCAGCGGCGATCGCTTCGCGCACCTCCTCGAGACGGTCGCGCCGCGTGAGCTCGGCGAAACGGTCGCGCCGCAGCGTGTCGATGGAGATGTTCAACCGGCTGAGTCCCGCCGCGACGAGCTCGGGCAGCAGCTCGGGCAGGCGGATCCCGTTGGTCGTCATCGCGATCGCGACCGGTCCCTCGGGGGATTCGATGCGCGCCAGGCGCGCCACGACGTCCACGATGTCGCGGCGCAGCAGGGGCTCACCGCCGGTCAGCCGGAAGGTGCTGATCCCGTCGGCGGCGGCGATGCGGGCGACGCGTTCGATCTCGTCGGTCGTCAGGATGCTGTTGCGCGCGAGCCACTCGTTGCCCTGCTCGGGCATGCAGTACGTGCAGCGCAACGAGCAGCGGTCGGTCAACGAGATGCGGAGGTCCCGATGCACCCGGCCGAACGCGTCGACGAGCGGATCGCCCTCTCGCTGCTGCCCCGCATCCACCGGCGGCGTGCGGCGCAGCTGGAGCGGGATCGCCGTCATCCTCTGACCTCCGCCGCTCGATCGCCCATGACACGAGGGTACGTGCCGCGCCCGGACACCCGGCGCGGATCGGCGTGGAAATTGCTCGTCATTATTCACGGCCGCCCCCTGCGGCCATCTCATTTCGAACTGCGACACTGTGCCGCAACCTCTGATCCGACCGGTCCTGCGGCCGGGAGTCGAGGCGAGGGCTCTGAAGGGGACGCTCATGGATTTTCTTGATCCGCTCGCGCTCGCGCGCTGGCAATTCGGTCTGACCACGCTGTACCACTATCTGTTCGTGCCGCTGACGCTGGGCATGGGCCTGATCGTCGCGATCTTCCAGACCTGGTGGGTGCGCACGGGCGAGACCAAGTGGCTCCAGCTGACTCGCCTGTTCGGCAAGATCTTCCTGATCAACTTCGCCATGGGCGTGGTGACCGGCATCGTGCAGGAGTTCCAGTTCGGCATGAACTGGTCGGCGTACTCGCGCTTCGTCGGCGATGTGTTCGGCGCTCCCCTCGCCTTCGAAGGCCTGCTCGCCTTCTTCTTCGAGGCGACCTTCATCGGGTTGTGGATCTTCGGCTGGGACCGCCTGTCCAAGCGCGTGCACCTCGCCACGATCTGGTGCGCCTGGATCGGCGCGACGATGTCGGCGTACTTCATCCTCGCCGCGAACTCCTTCATGCAGAACCCCGTCGGCTACACGATGTCGCCCGACGGCACCCGCGCCGAGATGACGGACTTCTTCGCGGTGCTCACCAACCGCGTCGTGCTCGCCACGTTCCCGCACACGATGTTCGCGGCCATCATGTTCGCCGCCACCGTCGTGGTCGCCGTGGCCGCCTGGCACCTGGCCCGCGGGCAGCACTTCGAGGCGATGCGTCCCGCCCTGCGCTTCGGGATGTGGACGGTCATCATCTCCTTCGCCGGCACCGCCATCTCCGGCGACCTGCTGGGCCTGCAGATGGTCGCGACCCAGCCGATGAAGATGGCGGCCGCGGAGGCGCTGTACAACACCGCCTGCGGATCGGATGCCTCCTTCTCGATCTTCTCCCTCGGCACTCCCGACGGGACGAGCGAGATCTGGTCGTTGCGCGTGCCGTACCTGCTGTCGTTCCTGTCCACCCACACGCTCGACGGCTGCGTGGAGGGCATCAACAACCTGAACGCCGAGTACACCCAGAACTGGCCCGTGTTCGCCGACCAGCTGGGTGGCGACCTGCCCTTCGCCCCCACCATCTGGATCACCTACTGGTCCTTCCGCTGGATGATCGGCTTCGGCGGTCTCGCAGCCGTGATCTCCGTGGTGGGCCTCTGGCTCACCCGCAAGAAGGCGAAGCGCGCCGTCCCGCAGTGGGCGTGGCGCGTAGCTATCTGGTCGGCACCGCTGCCCATGTTCGGCAGCCTCGTCGGCTGGCTGTTCACCGAGATGGGACGTCAGCCGTGGATCGTGTTCGGTCTCATGCTGACCCAGGACGGAGTCTCACCCAGTGTTCCGGGGTGGAACGTGCTGATCTCCCTGATCGCGTTCACCCTCACGTACGCGGCCCTGGCCGTCGTGGAGTTCGGCCTCATCCTGAAGGCCGCGAGGAAGGGGCCCGAGCCGATCCCCGACCCCGGGGACGGCGAGAGCGCCGACGACGATGCCCACCGCATGACCACGGTCTACTGAGGAGCTCGCCATGGATCTCGCATACCTCTGGTTCTTCATCGTCGGCGTGCTGTTCGTCGGATACTTCGTGCTCGACGGCTTCGACTTCGGCGTCGGGATGTCGCTGCCGTTCCTCGGCAAGGACGACATTGGCAGACGGCAGATCATCAACACGATCGGCCCCGTCTGGGATCTCAACGAGACGTGGGTCATCGTCGCCGGCGCGTGCCTGTTCGCGGCGTTCCCGGAGTGGTACGCCACCCTGTTCAGCGGGTTCTACCTGCCGCTGCTGCTCATCTTGCTCGCCCTGATCGCCCGCGGTGTCTCGTTCGAGTACCGGCACCAGCGCGACTCGCTGCGCTGGAAGAAGGGCTTCGACACGATGATCGTCGTCGGCTCCGCTCTTCCTGCGCTGCTGTGGGGCGTGGCCGTCGCGAACATCGTGCAGGGCGTGCCGCTGGATGCACACCACGAGTTCACCGGCTCGCTGCTGACGCTCCTGAACCCGTACGGTCTGCTCGGCGGTGTCACCACCCTGCTGCTGTTCTTCACGCACGGCGTGTACTTCGTCGCCCTGAAGACGGACGGCCAGGTGCGCACCGACGCCCGCAAGCTCGCGCGCACCTCGGGCCTGCTGACGATCGTGGTCGCTGCCGCGTTCTTGGGCTGGACGGTCGTGAACGCGATGGGCGCCCAGGCTCCCGCGCTGCCGCTCGTGATCGTCTGCGCCGTTCTCGCGGCCGTGCTGCTGATCGCGTCGGTGCTGGCCAACGCCACCGACCGCGAGGGATGGGCGTTCGGCTTCGGCGCGGGCACCGTCGCGTTCGCCGTGCTGACGCTGTGGCTCGCGCTCTTCCCGAACGTCATGCCGTCCTCGACGGACCCGGCGGGCACGCTGACGATCGAGAACGCCTCGAGCACCGACTACACCCTCACGATCATGACCTGGGCGGCGGTGGTGTTCCTGCCGCTCGTGTTGCTCTATCAGGGCTGGACGTACTGGGTCTTCCGCAAGCGCGTGATGCGCTCGCGGATCGAGAAGGCCGCGGCGGTCGTCCACTGACTGCTCTCATCCGCTCCTCCCCTTCGGAGCGGATGAGGGCACACCCCGTCGGACCGGCGGATGCTCCCGGGCATCCGCCGGTCCGACGGCATATGAGGCAGGATCGAAGAGTGAGTACGGACGCCGCCACCCGCGCGTCGGGCAGTAACCGCCCGATCGATCCGCGGCTGCTGCGATACAGCTCCGCGTCGCGCCACTTCCTGTTGATCACCGCCGCGATCGTGCTCGCGCAGACCGGTGTGATCATCGGCTTCGCGTGGCTGTTGACGACGGCGCTGGTCGGCGCGATCGCCGGCGAGCCCGTCGAGACCCTCCTTCCGGCACTCGGGGGCGCGGCGGCGCTCGCGCTCCTGCGCGGACTGCTGATCGCCGCATCCGAGCGCACCTCGGCCGTGGGCGCAGCGCGGGCGTCGCTCCAGCTGCGTGCGGCCCTGGTGAGCGCGGTCGACCGGCTCGGCCCCGCGTGGCTCTCCCGCCGCAACAGTGCGGCGCTCGCGGTCACGGCGGGCCACGGTCTCGAAGCGCTCGACGCCTACTTCGGCCGCTACCTGCCGCAGCTGGTCGCCACCGCGATCACGATGCCCATCCTGATCGTGACGATCCTCGTCTCGGACCCGCTCTCGGGCCTCATCGTCGTGCTCACCATGCCGCTCATCCCGCTGTTCATGGTGCTGATCGGCCTCGCCACCCAGACCGTGCAGCGCCGCCAGTACGGCACCCTGCAGCATCTGGCGTCGCGCTTCGCCGACACCGTGGCGGGTCTCGGAACTCTCAAGGTCTTCGGGCGCCAGCACCGCGCCGCGCGCAGCATCGAGAGGGTCACCGGCGACTACAAGCGCGAGACGATGGCGGTGCTGCGCGTCTCGTTCCTGTCCGGTTTCGCGCTCGAGTTCCTGGCGTCCATCTCCGTGGCGATCATCGCCGTCGAGATCGGCTTCCGTCTGCTGGGCGGGCAGATGCCGCTGCTGGTGGGCCTGTTCGTTCTCCTGCTCGCGCCCGAGGCGTATCTGCCATTGCGACAGGTGGGCGTGCAGTTCCACGCCGCCGCGGAGGGCGTCGCCGCGACCGACGAGATCTTCCGGACCCTGGACGACGCCCGCGCCCTCACGCCGGCCGCCCCCGTCAGCTCCGCTGCGGCACCCGCACCGACCGATGCACCTCTGCTGCGCCTGCGCGAGCTGCGCGTAGCTCGCGGCGACCGCGTGATCGGCCCGATCGATCTGGATCTGTCAGCCGGAGAGATCGTGCTGCTCGAGGGCCCCAGCGGCGCGGGCAAGTCGAGCATCCTCGCCGCCCTGCTCGGCTTCGCCGACTACACGGGTCGTCTCGAGGTGGCCGGTATCCCCGCGACGGATGCGGCCGCGCGCGGCATCCTGGCGTGGGCGGGGCAGCGGCCGGGACTGGTGACCGGATCCGTCGCGGAGAACGTCGCCCTCGGCGACGACCGACCCGATGAGGCTCTCGTGGCGCGGTGCCTGGCGGACGCGGTCGCCGATGTCGACGGCGCCGTCATGCTCGGCGTGTCCGGAGCGGGTCTGTCGGGCGGTCAGGCACAGCGCGTCGCGGTCGCACGCGCCCTGTACCGGATGCGGCGCCGCGGTACGCCCGTGCTCGCACTGGACGAGCCGACGAGCGCCCTCGACGCGCACACCGAGGCGGAGCTCTGGCAGACGGTGCGGCGCGCGGCCGACACCGAAGGCGCCGCTGTCCTGCTGATCTCGCACCGGCCGACGGCGCGGACGATCGCCGACCGTGTGATCGCAGTGTCGTCCACCGCCGCTCTCGGCTCCGCGGTGGAAGGGGGCGCGGCGTGAGAACCTCCGACGTCCTGCGGTCGGCGCAGCCGCCGCTGCGCAGCTTCTGGTGGGCGCTCGCGGCAGCAACAGGGACCGCCGTCAGCGCGATCGCTCTGCTCGCGGCCAGCGCCTGGCTCATCACGCGCTCCGCCGAGCAGCCGGCCGTCATGTACATCACCGCCGTCGTCGTGGCCGTGCGCGCGTTCGCTCTCGGCCGCGGCGTCTTCCGCTATCTCGAGCGTCTGAGTGGACACGACGCCGCGCTCGGACGTCTCGCCACCGTGCGCGCCGACCTCGTGCGGCGAATCGTGCCGCTCGCCCCCGATGGCCTGGGCACGACCCGCCGCGGGGCCCTGCTGTCCCGCCTGGTCGACGACGTCGACGAACTGCAGAACCTCCCCCTGCGCGTCGTCATGCCGCTCGCCACCGCGACCCTCGCCTCGGTCGCGAGCGTCGTGTTCACCGCCTTCCTGCAGCCGATCGCGGCCGCCGTGCTCGCGGTGTGCCTCGCGGCGGCGTTCGCCTTGGCCGCGTGGGTGGGCTGGCGGGCCGGCGCGCGGGCCGAGAACCGCATCGCGCCGCTGCGCTCGCACCTTTCCGACGCCCTCCTCGACCAGCTGACGACTCTCGATGTGCTCACCGCGTTCGACGCCACGGATGCGGCTCGCAGCCGCATCCGTCAGGCCGACGAGCGGCTGCGCCGGGCCACGGTGCGCCGCGCGGGTGCGCAGGGGCTCACCTCCGGCGCGGTGTCGCTCGTCGCCGGGATCGCCTCGCTGGCCACCCTCCTCGCCTGCGCGGCCCTGCTCGGGCAGGGCGGCTTCGACGGACCGGCCCTGGCCGTCGTCGTGCTCCTGCCGATGGCGGTGTTCGAGGTCTTCGGGGCTGTTCCCCTGGCTCTCGCCGCCTGGCGCCAGGTGCGCACGGCCGCCGAACGCGTCGCCGAGACCGTGCCCGACGAGGTGCCCGCGGGACTCCCTCGCGACGAGCCGTCGGCGACGGGAGATGCCCCGCCCCTCGGTGACGGACTGCACTTGTCGGGCGTCTCAGCGCGCTGGCCCGACCGCCTCGACGCTCGCACGTTCCGCGACGACGCGGCGTCCGCATCCGTCGACGATTCCGGCCGATTGGCGGACATCGACCTCCACGTGCGCCCCGGCGAGCGCGTGCTGGTGACGGGCCCGAGCGGTGCAGGCAAGACGACTCTGGCGCACGTTCTCGTGCGCTTCCTCGACTACGGGGGGTCCTACCTCATCGGCGGGCGCGAGGTGCGCGAGATCTCCGGCGATGACCTGCGCCGCACGATCGGCCTCTGCGAGCAGTCCCCGTACCTGTTCGACGAGACACTCCGGCAGAACCTGCTCTTCGCCCGCGAGACCGCGGACGACGCGGACCTCTGGGACGTGCTGGAGCGCGTCGGGCTCGCCGAATGGGCGCGCGAGCGTGGCGGGCTCGACGCCGACCTCGGCGAGCGCGGCGCGCTCGTGTCCGGTGGGCAGGCGCAGCGGATCGCGCTCGCACGCGCTCTGCTCGCGCGGTTCCCCGTGCTCGTGCTCGACGAGCCCACAGCGGGCGTGGATCCGGCCGCATCCGATCTGCTTCTGCGCGACCTGCTGAGCGCCGTCGATGAGGACCGCGCCGTCGTGCTCATCTCGCACGTCGCACCGCCGGAAGGGCTCGTGGATAGGGAAGTGCGTCTCGAGAACGGCCGGCTGGCGGCATCCGCCTGACTCAGAGATCGAGGGTGAACAGCTGGGCGCCCTCGGGCGAGGCGGCGCGCACGAACCCGAGACGGTCGTAGAACGCCAGCGCTCCGACGTTGCGCGCGTCCGCGCCCAGGTGCAGGCCGCGCACGCCGCGCTCGCGCAACGCGGCGACGAGCGTTGCGACCAGACGCCTCCCGGTGCCCTGCCCCTGCAGCACGGGCAGCAGGTCGATGTGCAGGTGCGCGGGGTGGGTGGTGCGCAGCGCACTGCTCTCCGTGCGCGAATCCGCTTCGGCGACGATCGCCCGCTGCCGAGCGTTCGCGTCCGGCAGCGCGTAGCGCGCACGGTGGGCGGGCCACCAGTCCCGTGCGAACCAGGCGTCGAACGCGATCGTGTCATCGGTTGCGACGATGTAGCCCGCCGGGCGGCCTTCTGCATCCTCCGCGACGAAGGCGAGGTCAGGATGCCGCTCGAGGTAGGGCAGGAGGTACAGGTCGGCCCAGAGGCCGTCGTCGGTCAGGATCCCTCTGCCGTCGGAGCCGGCGGCCGCCGTCGCGAGACAGACCGCCGCCAGCGCGTCTTCATCGCCCGGACGGAACGGACGGATGACTCCCATGCGCCGAGCGTACCTCCCCCTCCTGTGCGCCCCGCGGGCAGGCCGGCCCCTCCCGACGGGGGTGAGGGGTTTCAGGCGGGGCGGATGCGGACGCGCTCGGGGTCCACGGCGAGCGTGACCTGCGCACCCGGTCCCAGACCGCGGACCGCGAGCTCGTCGAGCGACACGTCCACGGCGATCCCGCCCGTCGCGGTGTGCACGCGCGCGCCCGCGATCGTGGGTTCGACGCGCACGACCAGGGTCGGCCACGAGCCGGGCGTTTCGGCGCCCACGATCCGCACGTCCCCCGGGCGGAAGATGGCGGCCCCTTCCGCCGCGGGGAGAAGGTCTCCGCGCCCCTCGATCAGTACCCCGTCCACGACGACTCCGCCGGATGCGGGGACGCCGACCACGCGGTTGAGTCCGGCCAGCGAGGCCACGAACGCCGTCGCCGGCGCGGCGAGCACCTCGCGCACCGTGCCCTCCTGGGTGAGCCGGCCGGCCTCGATCACCGCGACGCGATCGGCGAAGGCGACCGCATCCACCGCGTCGTGCGTCACCAGCACGCACGTGCGCCCCACGAGGTGTTCGGCCAGCAGGGCCCGGATGCCATCCGCCGTCACCGGATCGAGCGAGGTCAGCGGCTCGTCGAGCAGCACGAGCCGAGGGGATGCGGCGAGCGCCCGCGCGATCGCGACGCGCTGCTGCTGTCCACCGGACAGATCCGCCGGCCGCCGCTGGCCCGCATCCGCCAGGCCCACGCGCACCAGCCACTCCTGCGCCAGCGACCGCGCGACGCGTGCGGGCATGCCGGCTGCGCGGGGCCCGAACGCCACGTTCTCGCGCGCGCTCAGGTGCGGGAACAGGTGGGGGTCCTGCCCGAGCAGTACGGTCCCTCGCCGGGCTGCCGCGAGCTGGAAGCGCGGGGTCGAGACCTCGTCCTGGTCAAGGACGATCCGCCCGTCGCTCAGCGGCACGAGGCCGGCGAGCGCGTCCAGCAGTGTCGACTTCCCCGCACCGCTCGGGCCCATGATGGCCACCGTCTCGCCCGGCGCCACAGACAGGGCGACGTCGAGGTCGAACCCAGGCCGCGAGACATGGATGCGGGCCTGCACCGCGGTCATCGCACCGCCCCCGGCCGCCAGGCGCGCACGAGGAGCAGAACGAGAACGGCGGTCGCCAGCAGGAGCAGCGAGAGCGCCACGGCGGTGCCCTGCGACACACCGGCCCCGTTGAACGCGGTGTAGATCGCCAGCGGCATGGTCTGGGTGACGCCCGGCGCGTTGCCGGCGAACAGGGCCGTCGCGCCGAACTCGCCGATCGCCCGCGCGAAGCACAGCACGACGCCGGCGACGAGGCCCGGAGCGGCGAGGGGAAGGGTGACGCGGCGCAACACCGTCCACCGACCGGCGCCGAGCGATGCAGCGGCGCGTTCGTAGCCCGTTCCGATGGCACGCAGGGAACCCTCCACCGCGAGCACGAGGAACGGGAGGGCGACGAAGACCTGCGCCATGACGACGGCCGCCGTCGTGAAGGGCACGCGCACCCCGATCGCGTCGAGGGCGTCGCCGAGCACCCCGTTGCGTCCGAAGAGATACAGCAGCGCGACGCCGCCGACCATCGGCGGCAGCACGAGCGGCACCGTGACGAGCGCACGCAGCACGGCGGCGGTGCGAGAAGCCGCACGCGCGATGAGCAGGGCGAGCGGCACGCCGACGACGACGCAGACGACGGTGGCGAGCACGCCGGTTCCGAGCGAGAGCGAGAGCGCGCTGAGTGCGGACGGCGAGGTGATGTCAGCGGCGAACGTCGACCACTCGACCCGGCCGATGAGCGCGACCAGGGGCACCAGGAGGAACGCGAGCCCGATCGCCGCGGGGATCGCGAGCGAGCGCGGCAGATGACCCCGCGGCGTCCCGCTCACGGTGCGCCGAAGCCGTGCGAAGCGAGGATCTGCTGGCCGCGCTCACCGCGCACATAGGCCACGAAGGCCGCGGCGGCCGCCGCATCCGGAGCGTCGTTCAGCGCGACGATCGGGTACCGATTGACGACGGCTCCCGCCCCGTCGGGCGTGAGGGAGTCCACGTCGTCGCGGCCCTTCACATCGGTCGCGTAGACCAGACCCGCGTCGGCCTCGCCGGCGGCGACCTTCGTCAGCACCGCGGTCACGTTCTGCTCCTGGCTGACCGGGGTGACACTGACATCCGCCGCGCTCAGCAGCTTCTGGGATGCGGCGCCGCACGGCACTTCCGGCGCGCACAGGACGACGGTCGCGCCGGGCTTCGCGAGGTCGGCGAGCGATTCGATGTCGGCGGGGTTTCCTGCGGGCACGGCGATGACGAGCGTGTTCGTGGCGAACACCTGCGGGTCTTGGGCGAGGCCGGCGTCCACCACCTTGTTCATGTTGTTCTCGTCCGCCGAGGCGAACACGTCCACGGGTGCTCCGCCGATGATCTGCGTCGCGAGCGTCGACGAGCCGTCGTAGGAGATCGGCTGGATCTGCACACCCGGATACTGTTCCTCGAAGCCCGCGGCGATCTCGTCGAACGCGGCGTTCAGGGATGCGGCGGCCGAGATCGTGAGCGTTCCGCTCAGCTCCGTGGTGGCGGACGTGCTCGATGCGGGAGTCGGCGCGGCGGCTCCGGCGCAGCCGGCGAGCAGGAGGGCACCGGCGGCGACGACACCGATGAGCGAGAAGCGACGAGCGGTCATGTCAGTCCTTCGGGGTCTCGACGATCACGGTCGTCGCCTTCACGACGGCGACGGCGAGCGAACCCGGCTCGAGAGCGAGGTCCCGGGCAGACTCCGCCGTCATGAGCGAGACGACCCGGTGCGGACCGGCCTGGATGTCGACCTGGGCCATCACCCCGTCGATCTGTACCCGGGTCACGAGACCCACGAAGCGGTTGCGGGCACTCGAGAGCACGTCGCTCGGATCATCGGATGCAGCGGCGAGCTCGCTCGCGCGCGCGGCGAGCGCGTCGCCGGGGATCTCGACCGGGGTGGCATCGGTCGTCGGCAGGATGCCCTGGTCGATCCATCGCCGGATGGTGTCGTCGCTGACGCCGAGCAGCCGAGCGGCGTGAGACACCTTGAAGGAGTGCATGCAGATGACGATATCCGCATTCGCGGCTCAAGGAGTTCGATTGCCCCGCATTCGCGGATCATTGGGCCCACACGATGCCGCGGAAAGCCCCTCCGGCGGAAGCGACGCGAATATCCTGGCGACATGCCCGACGAGTCATCAGTGAGTCTTCCGTCCCCGTGGGGTGCGTTCACCCGGGATTCCGTGACGTCGCTCGACGGCGAGGTCAGGCTCTTCGAACGGTTTTCGGTCGCCGGCGACCCTCACCTCACGCTCGAGACCGGCGACGTGGCGATCGCTGCGGGGCTTCTGAAGCGGCTCGAGGAGTTCCTGTCTCATCGCGCGCAGTGGGACCGGGCAGCCACCGACGCGGTGGTCATCGAGTTCAGTTCCGAGGACCCGACGAAGGCCGAGCTCGACGAAGCGGCTGACGACCTCAGGGCCGAGCAGATCGTGATCCTCCCCGACGGCGCCGTCACGGTTCACTTCAACGACACGTGCGGTCAACATTTCTTGGACGGATACTGGCCTGCCGTCCACTTCGGTCCCGACGACACCATCACGCAGGTCACCGTCGAGTCCTGAGGATGCTGAGTCGCGCATAACCCCGGTGTCCGCCCGATCCGATGCCCGCCGGCCGCGGCTACCCTGGGGTCATGCCCCTGCCCGCGCTCGTCGAGCCGGTTGCCGCGCTGTCGGAATCCGAGCGCGCGCGCACCGCGCGCCATGCCGTCCTCGCCGGCTTCGGTGAACTCGGCCAACGTCGCCTGGCCGCCGGCCGCGTCGCCGTCATCGGCGTCGGGGGCCTCGGTTCTCCGGTCGTACTCGCGCTGGCCGCCGCCGGTGTGGGCGAGCTCATCGTCATCGACGACGACGAGGTCGAACTCACCAACCTGCAGCGTCAGGTGCTCCACCGCGTCGAGGACGTGGGCGCCCCGAAGATCGACAGCGCCCGCCGCGCCGCCGCGGACCTGGGCTCGGCGACGGTCGTCACCGGCATTCGTGCGCGCATCGACGACACCAACGCCGACGACCTCCTCGCGACCGCCCACCTGGTCATCGACGGCAGCGACACCTTCGCCACCCGTGCGGCCGTCGCCGCCGCGTGCGAACGCCGCGGCATCCCGCTCGTGTGGGGAACCGTGCAGGAGTTCGCGGGCCAGGTGACCGTCTTCTGGTCGGCACCGCCGAACGACGTCGCCCCTGTCGTGCTGGCAGATCTGTACCCGCCGGAGACGGTGGGCGAGGTGCCGTCCTGTTCCCAGGTGGGCGTCCTCGGGGCGTTGTGCGTGCAGGTCGGCGGAGCGCTCGCGATCGAGGCCGTCAAGCTCATCACCGGCATCGGCGAGCCGTTGCTGGGCCGCATCCTCTTCATCGACGCCCTCACCGCTCGCGTGCGCGAGGTCCCCCTGCGCCCGAGCGGACAGAGCCCGACGCCGGCACCCGATCCGCTCCCCGAGATCCCCGAGATCGACACGGTTGAGTTCGACGAGCGCCGGGCCGCCGGCCTCGCGGTGCTAGATGTGCGCGAGCCGGAAGAGACAGAACTGGGAACCGTTCCCGGCGCTCGACTCGTGCCGTTGGCTGCGGTCCTGGAGAATCCCGCTGCGCTCGGCGCCGGGCCCTATGCGGTGGTCTGCAAGGCCGGGATGCGGGCGCACCGCGCCGCCCGCGCCCTCGCGGCAGCGGGAGCCGACGTGGTCGTGCTGGCAGGCGGCATGGACGCGTGGATCGGAGGGCGCGCATGAGCATCCGCACCGTCGAGGAACAGCTCGCCCTCGTGCTCGCCGAGGTGGCGACGCTACCCTCCGAACGGGTCGCGACCGCGGCCGCGGCGGGTCGCACGACCGCCGCGCCGGTGCGCGCTGGCGTCGACATCCCGGTGTTCGAGAACTCCGCGATGGACGGTTTCGCGGTGCGCTTCGCCGACGTCCGTGCCGCCACGGATGCCGCACCGAGCCGGTTGCGCGTCGTCGCCGACCTTCCTGCCGGCACAGCCTTCGACCCCGATCTGGGTCCCGGCGAAGCCGCGCGCATCATGACCGGCTCTCCCGTGCCCACCGCTGCCGACACGGTCGTGCCGTTCGAGCACACCGCGGGCGGTCTCGACGATTCGCTGGGCGAGGTCGCCGTGCTCGTTCCTCCGCCAGCACCCGGCGCTCACGTGAGACGACGCGCCTCCGACCTCTCGGCCGGAGATGTGGTGATCGATGCCGGCGTGCTGCTGGGTCCGCTGCAGATCGCGGCGGCCGCTGCGGCGGGGGTCGGCGAGCTCGAGGTGACGCGAGTCCCCCGCGTCGCCGTGATCTCGACCGGTGACGAGCTCGTGGCTCCCGGGCTTCCGCTTCGACGTGGACAGATCCCCGAGTCGAACAGCATCCTGCTGGCCGGCCTCGCCGCAGCCGCGAGCGCCGATGTCGTCCTCCGCGCAAGCGTCGACGACACGGACGCGTCGCTGCTCGCGGTGCTTCGCGACGCGCAGGATGCCGGCGCGGACGTCGTGATCACCTCCGGCGGCGTCAGCGCGGGCGCGTACGAGGTCGTCAAGAACGCCCTGAGCGGCGATATCGCCTTCCCGAAGGTCGCGATGCAGCCGGGTAAGCCGCAGGGTTTCGGACGCCTCGCCGCAGGTCCTCTCCTGTTCGCGCTGCCGGGCAACCCCGTCTCGTCCGCCGTGTCGTTCGAGGTGTTCGTGCGCCCGGCTCTGATGCGGATGCTGGGGCGCGCGGCACTGCATCGCGACGTGATCCGCCTGCCCGCGACCACCGGATGGCGCACACCGCCCGGCCGGCGTCAGTACCTGCCCGCCTCGATCGACCGCTCCGATCCCACCGGCTGGCGCGTGGGACCTGCCACCGCGGGCGGCTCCGGCTCGCACCTCGCGGGCGGTCTCGCACGCGCCGAGGCATACGCGGTGGTGCCCGCGGAGGTCGAGGAGGTCCGCGAGCGCGATCTCGTCGATGTCATGCTGATCTCATGAGCTTCACCCACCTGGATGCGGCGGGTCACGCCCGCATGGTCGACGTCACCGCCAAGCAGCCGACCGTCCGTTCGGCGACGGCCCGCGGCTTCGTGCGCACCTCCGCCGGCATCGTCGCAGCGCTGCGCGATGGCGCGGTCCCCAAGGGCGATGTGCTGGCCGTCGCCCGCATCGCCGGCATCCAGGCGGCCAAGCGCACCCCCGACCTGCTGCCGCTCGCGCACGTGATCGGCGTGCACGGCGCCGTCGTTGACCTGCTGGTCGTGGACGACGGCGTCGAGATCGAGGCGACCGTGCGGACGGCCGATCGCACCGGCGTGGAGATGGAAGCACTCACGGCGGTGAGCGTGGCCGCGCTGACCGTGATCGACATGGTCAAGGCGATCGACAAGTCCCCCTCGATCGAGAATGTGCGGATCGTCCGCAAGGAGGGCGGCAAGTCCGGCACCTGGCAGCGTCCGGGCGAGGCATGACCGACCTGCAGGCCATCATCCTGGCGGGTGGACGAGCCGCGCGACTGGACGGCATCCCGAAACCGCTCGTGCGCATCGAGGGCGCCACGCTGCTCGAGCGCGCGGTCAGCGCGGCACGCTCTGCAGGAGCTGCGCCCGTCATCGTCGCCGGACCCGAGGTGCGGCCTGCACCCGACGACGTTCGGTGGGTCCGGGAGGACCCGGTGTTCACCGGACCCGCGGCGGCGCTGCACGCCGCGATGGCCGTCGCGACCGATGCCCCCTGGACCCTCGTCCTGGCGGTGGATCTCGTCCGCCCCGCCGAGGCGGTCGCCCGCCTGATGGCGGATCGGGAACTGCTGCCCGCCGACACCGACGGCGTCTGCCTCGGCGATGCCTCCTCCCGTCCGCAATGGCTCACGGGGCTCTACCGCACCGCCGCGCTCGCACGCGGAACCGCATCCCTTGGCGACGAAGGCAGGGATCAATCGGTTCGTCAGATCATGGCAGAGCTCGCGATCGCTGTCGTGCGCGCGCCGGACGAGGTCGTGGCCGACATCGACACGTGGCAGGATCTGCAGGATGCGGGCGCCGTCGCGCCCGGCATCGAGAAGGAGGAGGACCGATGAGCGAGCACCTTCCGCCGGAGGCTCTGGACGAATGGGCGGCGCAGATCGCCGAGCGTCTGGGGCTCACGCCCGACGACCTGCCGATTTCGGCCGTGCTGGATCTGGCGGGCGTCGTCGCGCGCGGCGTCGCGCGTCCCGCAGCGCCCGTGAGCACTTTCGCGGCGGGGCTGGCGGCTGGACGCGCCGGCGGCTCGGCAGAGGACGTGCGGCGGGCGATCGCCGAGATCGCCGACCTCGTCGCCGAACGCGAGGCCTGATGGCGCACGTGCGCTACTTCGCTGCTGCCGAGGAGCTCGCCGGGCGCGCCGAGGAGCACCGCGCGGAGGCGACGGTCGGAGAGCTGCGTCGTGCTCTGGCCGCGGAACGCCCGGGACTCGGCGGCATTCTGCCGCGCTGCGCCGTGCTGGTCGCCGGGGCGCGGCGCGACGACGATGCGCCGCTGGATGCCGACACCCTGGTCGACGTGCTGCCGCCCTTCGCCGGCGGCTGAGCTCAGCCGCCCAGGCCCTTCCACGCTGTCGTCCCGTCGGACTCGACCTGGCGCTTCCACACCGGCAGCTCTCGCTTGATCTGCTCGATCACCTCGCGGCACACGGTGAAGGCCACGTCCCGGTGCCCGGATGCGACGGCGATGACGACCGCGGCGTCGCCGACCTCCAGCCGGCCGATGCGATGACTGACGGCCACGAGCGCGCCGGTGTCGCCGATGGCCTGCTCGGCGATCCGGTGCAGGAACTGCTCCGCATCCGGGTGGGCCGAGTACTCGAGGGCCACGACCGCGGTGCGCGCATCCGGGTCGTTGTCTCGCACGCGGCCCACGAACGTGGTGAGCGCGCCGGATGCGGCGTCGTCCACGGCGGCGAGGTGCGCGTCGAGATCGAGGGGCTCGGCGCTCACGCGTGCGATGACGACGGGCATCAGTGATCTCCTCCGGCGAGCTGGTCGACGACGTGGTCGGCGACGGCGATGATCAGCGGCATCCCCTCCGCGACCGCTGCGGGCTTGCCCGGCAGGTTGACGATGAACGCGCCCTGCGCGGTTCCGGCCAGGCCGCGGGTGAGCAGTGCCGCCGGTTTGCTCTCGCCGCCGCGCCGACGCAGCTCCTCCGCGATGCCGGGCAGCTCACGTTCGATGACGCGCGCGCTCGCCTCCGGAGTCTGATCCCTCGGCGAGACACCCGTACCGCCCGAGGTGACGATCAGTCGAGCGCCCGCAGCGAGAGCCGCGCGCAACGCGCTCTCGACGCTGTCGACGCCGTCCGCCACGACACGAGCCGGCGGACACTCCCACCCCGCGGCGCGCAGCTGCTCGACCGCGACGGGTCCGGATGCGTCCTCGCGCTCGCCCGCGGCGGACCGATCGGACACGGTGATGACAGCCGCCAGACGCATACCGGTCAGCCTACGACGCGCCTCAGAGCTCGCGCGCCTCGGCGGCCGCAATGATGTGCTCGGCCATGCCCCGGAAGACGAAGCCGTGGAACGGCAGGACTGCGAGCCAGTACAGGCGGCCGCTGAGACCGCGCGGGAAGAACACCGCCCGCTGGTCGTAGCGCGATCCGGTGCCCTCGGGCGTCACCGACAGTTCGAGCCACGCGAGGCCCGGCACCTTCATCTCGGCGCGCAGGCGCAGCATCCGTCCGGGCTCGACGGCCTCGACGCGCCAGAAGTCGATCGCGTCCCCCACGGCGACGCGGGTGCGGCTGCGTCGCCCCCGACGCAGACCCACCCCGCCCACCGCGCGGTCCATCCACCCGCGCACGGCCCAGAGGATCGGGGTGGAGTACCAGCCGTTCTCTCCCCCGATCCCGGCGACGACGCTCCAGAGATCCTCGGGGGACGCGGTCGTCACGGCGCTGCGCGCATCCGTGTACACCGTGCGCCCCGCCCACTCCGGATCGCTGGGCAGCGGGTCGCTGGGGACCCCGGAAACCTCGGCGTCCTGCCAGCTCGTCTCGATGTCGTCGGCATCCACCCGCCCCAGCGCGAGCTGAACGGCGCGCCGGTACGACGTCAACCCACCCTCGGGCGGCGGGATGACCTCGTCGATCGAACGGTCTTTGATGACGCACTCGTTCTGCAGCGAGGCGATGAGCGGCCGGGCAATGGAGCGGGGCACCGGTGTGACGACGTTGACCCAGTGCGAGGCGAGCCCGGGTGTCAGCACCGGCAACGGCGCGATCGGGCGCTGCGGGAGGCCGGCCTCGACCGCGTAGCCGTTCATCATCTGGCCGTAGCGCGGCGCATCCGGCCCACCGATGTCGAACGCGCGGTTCACCTCGGGGGCGAAACGGGCCGCTCCTAGCAGGTAGTACAGGACGTCCCGAACCGCGATCGGCTGCACGCGATTGCGCACCCACTTCGGCGCCGGCATGTACGGCAGCACCTCGGTGAGGTGGCGGATCATCTCGAAGGATGCGGAACCCGAGCCGATGACGATGCCCGCCTGGAGCACCGCGGTGGGCACGGGGCTGTCGAGGAAGACCTCGCCCACCTCGACCCGGCTCGCGAGGTGCGGCGACAGCGCCACGCCCTCCGGGTGCAGCGCCCCTAGGTACACGAGACGCGAGACGGATGCGGCGGCGGCCGCATCTGCGACCGTCCGGGCGGCGGCAAGGTCCGTGTCCTCGAACCCCTTGCCCTGCCCCATCGAGTGCACGAGGTAGTACACGACATCGACCCCGTCGCACGCCTCTGCCATGGCTCCCGGGTCGGTGACGGATCCCTCGACGATCTCCACGTCGCTCCCCCACGACAGCGCCCGCACGCGTTCGCCGTCCCGGGAGAGCACGCGCACGCGGTAGCCCGCGGCGAGCAGGCGCGGGGTGAGCCGGCCGCCGATGTACCCGGTCGCGCCCAGCACCAGAACGAGCGGCGTCGTGCCGTCCTCGCGGTGCGGGGCACGCAGGGCGGGCTCGTGCCCGGTGGGCGAGGAGAGCGTCGTCATGCTGCGAGGGTAAGCCTGCTCACCGCTGACGGGACCGGCTCTTGACAGGCCGCGCGCAGAAGCCGTCTCAGCGGCGCTCGGGTTCGAGGCGGCGTCCGAGAAGCGCGACGCACACCAGCGCGACGCCCACGCCGACGGCCATGCCGCCGATCGCATCGGTGAGCCAGTGCGCGTGCAGGTAGGTGCGACTGAACGCCATGAGCAGCACCCACGCAGCGGCGACGATGATCGTCCACACCCGCGGCAGCAGCACGACGAGCATCGTCGCCACCGTCGCGGCGTTCGCCACGTGGCCTGAGGGGTACGAGCCGAAGTCGCTCAGCACCGTCATGTCGGCGGGGCGCCCCCGTGCGAACACGTTCTTCAGGATCTGCACGACGAGAGCGCTCGCCGCGATGGCGATCACGAGCGTCGCGGCCGACCAGGGACGCCGCGCCAGCATCAGGAGTGCCACGCCGACGACGGGGACGACGAGCGACCCGACGAGCGTTCCGCCGGCGACATTGAGGAACAGCGAGAGCTGCGTGAGGAAGGACCAGTCGGCCGCGGCGAGCAGGTCGTTCCAGGCGGTGTCGATGGCGAACGGCGCGTCACCGCTCAGCACGATCCACACCCCGATCGCCAGGCCGAGCGCCACGAGCGCGCCGCCGACCCACAGGATGCCGCGACGGGAGGGGGCGCTGGGCTGGCTCATCGACTCAGTCTGGCACCCGCATCCGGGATCCGCCGGGTGAGCGGCGATGGTGTATCAGGGCGCGAGCTGGGCAACCGTGCGCGGACGCACGATGAACCAGAGCGACAGCGCCGCGATCACGCCGCAGCCCACCATGACCGACGCCATGGTCGTGGGCGAGATGGGCGCCCCGTGGGACAGCCCGCCCACGAGCGGCGAGATGATGCCCGCGACACCGAAGTTCGTGGCTCCGATGATCGACTGCGCGGTTCCCGCGGCATTGCCGTGCCGGTCGAGCGCGAGCACCTGCACGCACGGGAACGTGAACCCGCAGGTGGTCATGAAAAGGAACAGCGGCACGACGGTTCCCCAGACGCCCAGGTGCAGCTGATCGCCGACGATGATGGCGGCGCTGGTCACGATGAGGGCGGCGGTCGAGAACGCCAGCACCCACTGCGGCCCGAACCGGGCGGCGAGCCGGGATGCGGTCTGCACGCCGATCACGAGGCCGACCGAGTTGGCGGCGAACAGCAGGCCGTACTGCTGCGCGTCGAAGCCGTAACTCTGCTGGAAGAGGAACGAGGACGCCGACAGGTAGGAGAACAGGCCGCTGAAGGTCATGCCGCCGATGATCAGCACGCCCACGAAGACGCGGTCGCTGAAGACGCTCCGATAGCGCTGCCAGATCGTCGTCGATCCCCTCTCCTGACGGCGAGCGCGCGGGAGGGTCTCGGGGATGAAGACGAGAGCGGACACCAGCATGACGACGCCGTAGACGGCGAGGACGACGAAGATCCCGCGCCACGGCATGACCTGCAGCAGCCACGAGCCGACCAGCGGCGCCAGCACCGGTGCCACGCCGGAGACGAGGGCGAGCCGCGAGAGCATGACCACGAGCCGCCGTCCACCGAACAGGTCGCGCACGATCGCTGCCGCGACGACACCGCCGGCCGCGGCACCCGCGCCCATGAGCACGCGGGTCACCCCCAGACTCACGAGATCCGGAGCGAAGGCGGCGGCCGCACTCGCCACGATGTGCAGGCCCGTCACGATCAGCAGCGGGATGCGGCGTCCGAGCTTGTCACTGAGGGGTCCGACGACGAGCTGGCCCAGCGCGAAGCCGATGGTCGTCCCCGTCAGGGTCAACTGGATCATCGCCGCCGTCGTGTCGAAGTCCGCCTCGAGGATGGGGAACGCCGGCAGGTACAGGTCGATCGTGAACGGGCCGAGCGCGGTGAGCGCGCCCAGCAGCACGATGTAGAGCACACGGCGCCATGTCGGCATGGCATCGCCGGGGTGCAGCACGATGGGGGCGGTCGCCGGGTTCGAGCCGAGCGTGCGGATGGCGCCGGTCGCCGGGCGCGGCACGCGCACCGAACCGGTGGCGGTGGTCTCGTTGCGGTCGGAAGCGGGAACGTCAGACAAAGGGGTACCAGTTCGCAAGAGAAGGTGGGCGCCGAGCGGCGGGCCGAGCTCGAAACGATTCGAGCGACACATCGATTCTATCCGAGCTCCCCCGACGGCGGGCCCTGAGGTCTTCCCAGCCCACACAAAATGCGTTCGCATACAATCCTTGCGGGCCGACAGCATGGCCCGTGTTCCGCCCTTCCGTGCCCGCACCCACCCGAGGACGTACATCACATGAGCCCGACGCCCGACAAGCGCCAGAGCGGCAATCCCGCGACCCAGGCGAAGATCGCCAGCTCCCAGAAGCAGGAGCGCGAGCAGCGCCGCCAGGAGAAGCTGGCCGAGTATCAGCGCCAGCTGGCCAAGCGTCGCCGCAGCAAGCTCGTCTGGTGGGTCGTCGGCTCCGGAGCGGCGGTCGTCGTCGTCGCCCTCGTGGTCGCCTCGATCGTCTTCACGCCGAAGCCGGTCACGTACCAGGCGCAGAACTCGACGGGCGCGGTCATCGAGGGTGTCGAGACGTTCTCGAACACTACGAACCACGTCGAGGGCCCGGTCGAGTACCCGCAGACCCCGCCGGCCGGCGGCGAGCACAACCCGTTCTGGCTCAACTGCGGCATCTACACCGAGCCCGTCCCGAACGAGAATGCCGTGCACTCCATGGAGCACGGCGCGATCTGGGTCACGTACGACCCCGCCAGGGTGGGCGACGACGAGCTCGCGACCCTGAAGAGCTACTTCCCGCAGACGTACACGCTGCTCTCGCCCTACGAGGGCCTCGACTCCCCCATCGTGCTCAGCGCGTGGAACGCGCAGCTCAAGCTCGACACGGCCGATGACACCCGTATCCCGGAGTTCTTCGAGGAGTACTGGCGCAGCCAGAACGCCCCGGAGCCCCTCGCCGCGTGCAGCGGCGGTGTCGACGCCCCCGGCCGTCAGTGATCCGATGACCGAACGCACCGAGCGCCGACCGGCCCGATGGATCGCCATCGGGCTGGTCGCGCTCGCCGTGATCGCGGTCGGCTTCGCGATCGGGCGCTTCTCGCTCTTCGACAACGCCCCGGCCGTGCCCAACGCCGCCGACATCGGCTTCGCCCGCGACATGCAGGTGCACCACGACCAGGCCGTCGAAATGGCGATGATCGCCTACCGCGGCACGGACGATGACATCGTGAAGGCGCTCTCGTACGACATCGCCACGGGTCAGGCCGCTCAGAACGGGATGATGTTCGAGTGGCTGACGCAGTGGGGCGTGCCGCAGCAGGGCACCCTGATGAGCTGGATGGGCGACACCGATGCGCACGGCTCGCACGGCGCCGGAGCCGACGCCGATCCCGCCGAGCTGCGCGCGTCCATGGGCATGGCCACCGACGCGGAGCTGGCGGAGCTCCGCAGCGCGACCGGCACGGTCCTGGACTGCCAGTTCCTGACGCTCATGATCCGTCACCACGAGGGCGCCATCCCCATGGCCGAGGCCGTGCTCGAGCGCGGCAGCATCCCCCGGGTGCTCCAGGTCGCCGAGACCATGAAGGTCAACCAGACAGCGGAGATCGATGCGATGCGCGCCTCGCAGGCGCGGCTGGGCTGCGCGGCCGGCTGACGCGGGCGGCCGCTAGGGTGGTCGCGTGAACCAGCATCACGTCCACCGCCCCGTGGCGGTAACCCTCGCGGTCGTGCTGGTCTCCCTCACCGGCGCGTACGACGTCGTGCTCGGCATCCTGGTGCTGCTGAGCCGCTACGACGTCGCCGCCGAGGACGTGCTGACCGTCTCCCTCATCGGCGCAGGCATCATCCTGTTCGGACTCCTGACCCTCGCCGTCGCCTCCGGAATCGCACGGGGCAGCCGGCTCTCCCGGCTGCTGGTAACCATCTACGTCGCCATCCAGCTCACGCTGCACGTGATCACCATCGTCACCAGCGACGCCTGGGACGGCCTGCTGTTCGTGCAGATCGCCCTGCAGATCGCCCTGCTCCTCGTCATGTGGACGCCGCTGGGTTCGCGTTACTTCCGCTCGCGGGAGAGCGCGCCGGACCCCTTCACCCCCTGAGAACGCGCGAGCGAGGCCCGCACGAACCGCACGTGGAACAGGCGCACGATCTCGATCGCGCCGATCGCAACGATCACGAACAACGTCAGCGCGTACGCGCCCTCGCGTCCCGGATCGACGAGTTGGAAGAACTCGATCGACACCGGCACCGTGAACAGCGTGATCAGCGCGAGGAACATGACGCCGATCACGATCACCTTGAAGCGGTTGAGCGGGCGCGACAGGATCGACAGGATCCAGATGCCCACGACCGCCAGGATGATCGTCGATCCCGTGCGCAGTTGGTCCTCCTCGACGCCGATCGAACGGGCGACGAGCGTGTATCCGGTGAGCGTGAGCGCCACGATGATCCCCGACGGCAGGGCGAACGCCAGTGAGCGGGGCAGGAAACCGGGGATGTAGCGTCGGGCGTTCGGCATGAGTGCGAGGAAGAACGCCGGGATGCCGATTGTCAGCCCGTCGGTGATCGACAGCTGGCGCGGCAGGAACGGGAACGACAGGACGAGCGTGCCGAACAGGATGGCCAGAGCCGTCGCGTAGGCGGTCTTGGTGAGGAACAGCATCGAGACGCGCTCGATGTTCGCGATGACCTGACGCCCCTCGGCGACGACATCCGGAAGGTGGGAGAACCGGCCGTCCAGCAGGACGATGCGCGCGACCGCCTTCGTCGCGGCGGCGCCGGAGTTCATCGCGATCCCCATGTCGGCGCTCTTGATGGCGAGCGCGTCATTGACGCCGTCCCCGGTCATCGCAACGGTGTGCCCGCGGCTCTGCAGGGCAAGCACCATGGCCTTCTTCTGCTCGGGCGTCACCCGACCGAACACCGTGTGCGTCTCGAGCACGTCGGCCAGCTCCTGGACATCCTCGGGGAGCGTACGCGCGTCGTATCCCTCGGCGACGTCGAGGCCCACATCGCGGGCGATGGCGGCAACCGTGCGCGGGTTGTCGCCGGAGATGATGCGCACCCCGACGCCCTGCGCGTGGAAATAGGTGAGCGTCTGCGCCGCGTCCGGGCGCACGCGCTCTCGGAACGTGACGACCGCGACGGGGCGGAGCGGTGCCGGAAGCCGCTCCTGGGTCACGTCGCTCTCGTCGAGTTCGACCGGCGCCTGCGCCAGCACGAGCGTGCGCAACCCCTGCGAGGCGAGCGCGGTCACGAGCCCACCGAGCACGGATGCGGCATCGGTCGCCTCTTCGGGGAACACCATCTCGGGAGCGCCGAGCACCCAGGTCTCGCCGGCCAGCGAGACCGCGCTCCACTTGCGTCCGGACGAGAAGCCGATCCGCGCGGTCGGCGCAGTGTCGGGCGCCTCCGGGTACGGCTCCCGCAGACACCGCGCCGTGGCGTTGGCATCGGGCGCCACCCCGTACCAGGCGAGCGCATTCTCCCAGGCCCCTGTCGCATCCGGCAGTGGATGCGCGGCATCGAAAGTGATCTCCCCCTCGGTCAGCGTGCCGGTCTTGTCGAGGCAGATCACATCGACCCTCGCGAGTCCTTCCACGGCCGGCAGTTCGTTGACCAGCACCTGCTTTGCAGCCAGCTTCGCCGCCCCGACCGCGAAAGCGATCGAGGTCATGAGCACAAGCCCCAACGGGATCATCGCCGTGAGCGACGCGATGGTGTTGACGACCGCCTGCTCCCAGCGCCCCTCGGAGAAGATGACCGCCCAGCCGCCCGCGACCATGACCTGCGCGTTGAGCACGAGCAGCCCGATCGGGCCGATCCCCCAGCTCACCCACTTCAGCACGCGGTCGATGCTCGTGCGAAGCTCGCTGCGCACCATGGAGAAGCGCTTGGCCTCGGACTGGAAACGGTTCGCGTAGGAGTCCGCACCGACCTTGTCGACCCGCGCGTCGCCCTCGCCGCCCACGACGATCGAACCCGAGAGCACCTCGTCGCCTGGGCGCTTGTCTACCGCATCCGATTCGCCGGTGAGCATCGACTCGTCGACCTGCAGCGCGACAGAGCGCTCCAGCACGGCGTCGGCCGCGATCTGATCGCCCGCCCGCAGCACGAGCACGTCGCCGAGCACGACCTCCGCCGGCGCGATCTCCACCTCGCTGCTCTCGCGTCGCACGCGGGCACGAGGGGCGTTCAACAGGGCGAGACGGTCGAGGGCGCGCTTGGCGCGGAACTCCTGCACCGTGCCGATGATCGCGTTGGCGAAGGCGGCCAGACCGAACAGGGCGTCCTGCCACCGGCCCACCAGCAGTAGCACCAGGAAGCACGCGCCGACGATGCCGTTGAAGAGGGTGAACACGTTGGCGCGCACGATGTTCCAGACGCTGCGCGACGTGTCGGCGTCGACCGAGTTGCCGAGGCCCGCGGCGAGGCGCCTTGCCGCCTCCTCAGCGTCGAGGCCGGTGTCCGTACCGGCGATCGACAGTGTCTGCTCGGATGGGCCCCCGTGCTGCATGCGCTCACCCTATCCGTCCGCCGCGCGGACGCATCAGGGGGGCCGCACCCAGGCGGATGCGGCCCCCCCCTGATGTGCGTCTCCGTCGCGTCAGCCCTTCGTCGCGCCGGCCAGCAGGCCGCGCACGAAGAACCGCTGGAGGGCGAAGAACACGATCAACGGAACGATGATCGAGATGAACGTACCCGCCGACTGGAGGTACCAGCGATCGCCCCACGATCCCGAGAGGGAGTTCAACGTCTGCGTCAGCGGCAGCGATGAGCTCGGCGCGAAGATCGTGGCCACGAGCAGGTCGTTCCACACCCACAGGAACTGGAAGATCGCGAACGACGCGATCGCCGGCATCGCCAGCGGCAGGATCATCCGGAAGAAGATCTGCCCGTGACCGGCGCCGTCGACCCGCGCCGCCTCGATGACCTCGCTCGGGATCTCCGAGATGAAGTTGTGCAGGAGGAAGATCGCCAGCGGCATGGCGAAGATCGCGTGGGCGATCCACACCGTCGCGAAGCTGTGCTCCACTCCGCGCAACTCGAACCCGGGGAAGACGGCGACGCCGTTGATCTCGAGGCCGCGCGAGAACAGGCTGAGCAGCGGCACGAGGGCCATCTGGATCGGCACGATCTGCAGCGCGAACACGAAGATGAACAGGCCGTTCTTGCCCTTGAAGTCGATCCAGGCGAACGCGTACGCCGCCAGCGATGCCAGCGCAATCGGGATGGCGGTGGCGGGGATGGCGATGGCGAGCGAGTTCAGGAACGACTCCCCCAGCGTCAACGCGGTCCCCCCGGAGGTGAGCGCGTCGAAGTAGTTGTCGAGCGTGAACGCCGGGTCGACGAAGACCGTCCACCACCCACTCGTCTGGGAGTCGGCGCCGGGGCGGAACGAGGTGACGAAGAGGCTGAAGGTCGGGATGGTCCAGAAGATCGCGATGATGATCGCGATCAGCGTCGCCGTCTTCGACGTCATTCGCTTCTGCGCGGTCTTCTCGTTGCGGCGCGTGTCACGCGCGACCTTGCGGGCAGCCTTGGCGTCGAACGCCGGCGTGGTCGGGGCGGCGGCGCTCATCGGATCTCCTTCTGCTTGCGCATCTGACGCGCGTTGTAGATGATCAGCGGCAGCACGAACAGGAAGAGCACGACGGCCAACGCCGAGGAGTGCCCGTAGCTCTGGAACCGCTGCTGCTGGTTGACCATCTCGAAGCCCAGTACCGAGGTGTTCGAGCGACCGCCCGTCATGACGGCGACGATGTCGTACACCTTCAGCGAGGCGATCGTGATGGTCGTGAGCACGACGATCAGCGAGGAGCGGATGCCGGGAACGGTGACGTTCCTGAACCGCTGCCAGGCCGACGCGCCGTCGAGCTGCGCGGCCTCCAGCTGCTCGGTCGGAATCGCCTTGATCGCCGCCGAGAGGATGACCATCGCGAAACCGGTCTGGGTCCAGACGAACACGGCCAGAAGGGCGAAGGTATTGATGAGCGGCTGCGCGTCGAGCCAGCCGACCGGGTCGCCGCCGAACATCGTGACGATCGCGTTCAGGAGGCCGATCTGCTCTCCCTGACGGTAGTCGTAGACGAACTTCCAGATGATGCCGGCGCCGACAAACGAGATCGCGACGGGCATGAACACGAGCACCTTGAGGATCTTCTCTCCGCGCGCCCGGTCGATGAAGGCGGCGTAGGCGAGACCGATGATCGTCGAGAGCGTCGGGGCGAACAGGGCCCAGATGACCGTGTTGATGACCGACCAGAATCCCTCGGGGTTCGTGAAGGTCCAGATGTAGTTCTCGAGGCCGACGAAGTTGTCGCCGGTCTTGTCGAAGAACGACTGGAAGAAGGTCGAGATCGCCGGGTAGATGAGTCCCAGCAGGAGCAGCAGCATCGCCGGAGCCAGGAACACGACGAGCTGGAACACGTACCCCGCGCCTTCGCGGGATCGGTAGTCGGCGAAGAAGAGCAGCGCTCCCGCGCCCAGCGCGATGGCGAGGACGTAGACGAGCGCGTTCTGGTACGGACGCAGCAGCATGAAGGCGAGCAGCGGAATCGCGAAGCACGCGACGACACGCAGCCACATGTACCCGCGTCCGCGCCGGGGCGCGAACTCGATGAGCAGCAGCACGAGTCCGACCACGGCACCGAACACGATCAGCACGATCGGGATCTGCACGATGGGGTGCAGCCCACCGAGCCAGATGAAGAAGCTGTTGAGAGAGAAGCCGAGCGAGGTCGGCGGTGCGTCTTCGACCGAGGGGCTCAGCCACAGAAGGAGGGCGGCCACAACGATGAGGGCCGCAGCGGCGATGGCGACGATCGTCGCGATCTTGCGCGCGCGGGGCGATTTCGGAGGCTGGAGCTCGTCATGGAAGACGAGCGGCTCCGTCGTTTTCGTCTGGGACATCTGGGTCCTTGTCCTCCGGGCGGCCGCCCGCGGGCGGGGCCGCGGGGCCGCCCGGCTGGGAAGCCGGACGACCCCGCGGTCGCGAGCGAGCCGACGGGATTAGTTGTCGTATCCCGCCTGGATGTCGCTGAGAACCTGGTCGAGCGGACGGCCGTCGATCCAGTTGACCATGCCCTTCCAGAACGAGCCCTGACCCACCGTGGCCGGCATCAGGTCGGAGGCGTCGAAGCGGACGACCGTGGACGGGTCCTGCAGCGTCTTCATGGCGTCGGTCAGGAACTCGCTGGAGGCGAGCGACGGGTCGGCGCCCTTGTTGGCGGAGATGACGCCGCCGAGCTTGACGCGTGCGTCGGCGAACTCGGGAGTCGACATGTACTCCACGACCTTCTGGACGGCCTCGTCGTCGCTGAACGCGGTCACGAACTCGCCACCGGCCTCGACGTACTGCTCGCCGTCGGCGGTGATGCCGGGGAGCAGGAACGCGTAGACGTCACCGTCGGGGGCGACGGTGGGCGTGGCACCCGAGGCGGTCTTGGCCTCGAGGAAGTTCGCCGACAGGAACGACGCCTGGTGCGTCAGAGCGCAACGACCGTCGGCGACCGCGGCCGCGACGTCACCGAACGCGGTGGAGTTGATGCTCTTGACGTCGCCGTAGCCCGCGTTGACGTAGTCCGGGTTCAGCAGGATCTGGCCGACGGCCTCGAAAGCCTCCTTGATCTGCGGGTCGGTGAACTTCACCTCGTTGTCGACCCACTGGTCGTACACGTCGGCGCCGGACTGGCGCAGCACGAGGTCCTCGATCCAGTCGGTGCCCGGCCAACCGGATGCGGCGTCGGACGCGAAGCCCGCACACCACGGGGCGGCGCCGGTCTTGTCGCGGATCGTCTGGGTCAGCGTCAGCAGGTCGTCCCACGTCGTGGGAGCCTCGACACCCCACTCCTTGAAGCTGGCGGGCGAGTACCAGACATAGCCCTTGACGTTGCCGAGCATCGGCGCCGCGTAGAACTTGCCATCGAGGCTGCCGTAGTTCTTCCAGTCCGCGGACCAGTACTCGTCGACGTTCTTGGAGACGGCGTCGGAGCCCTCCTTGACCTCACCGGTCTCGATGAGGGACTTGAGCAGACCGGGCTGCGGCACGATGGCGATGTCGGGGGCCGAGCCACCCGTCACCTTCGTGACGATGTTGCCCTCGAAGCTCTTGTCACCCGTGTAGACGACCTTGATGCCGGTGTCGGCGGTGAACTGCTCGAAGGACTTGTTGAGCGCATCCGCCTCCCCACCGGTGATACCGCCGGCGATCTGGACCGTCGCGCCCTCGACCGAGCCGCCCCCCTGGGACGAACTGGTCTCGGCACAGCCTGCGAGTGCAAGGCCGGCGACTCCCAACAGAGCCATCGGGACAAGCACCCGACGTCGCTGTGACCTGGTCATGTGATTCCTCCTCTTTGAGCACGCATGAGCATCTTGCCCCACGTATCGGCTTCACTCAGGAACCGATTCCAGGCCACCGTAATCCAATCCCGCATCCGACACAACAGCGAAGGATCACAACTCGATAACCTGCGATGGGAGCGCTCCCGCAGGCTCTGAATGGTCTATGGGAGCGCTCCCGGGAATGACACACGATGTGGAACCGGTTCCCTATCAATCGGGATTTCGCTTAGCATGTGGAGCGTCCCCGCATCACCCGTCGAGGAAGAGGGTGGCTCTCATGAGCGGAATAGCCGACGTCGCGCGTCAGGCCGGTGTCTCCAAGTCCACGGCGTCACGCGCGCTCAGCGGTTCCGGCTACGTCTCCGACGAGACGAGAGACCGCGTCACTCGCGCAGCCGAGATGCTGGGCTACGTGCCGTCGACGAACGCACAGAGCCTGTCGACGGGGCGCACCCAGAACATCGGCGTGGTCATGCCCTACATCAACCGATGGTTCTTCGCCGAGGTGCTCGAGGGCATCCAGGCCGCGCTCCTGGAACGGGGCCTGGATCTGACGCTCTACGACGCAAAACCGGGAAGCGACACGCGCGAACGCATCTTCGAGAGCTTCCTGACGCGCAAGCGGTTCGACGGCCTGATCGCGGTCGGGCTCGAGCCCGAGGAGAACGAGCTGGACAGCATGCTCGCGCTCGGCAAGCCCGTCGTGAGCGTCGTCGGCAACCACGAACGCACCAGTGTCGTCACCCTCGACGATGCGCTGACCGGCCGGCGCGCCACCGAGCACCTGATCGAGCTCGGGCATCGTCGCATCGCCTTCCTGGGCGCGGGCTCGCGCACCCGCTGGCCGCATGTGGAATCGTCGCGACTCGACGGCTACATGCAGTCGATGGCGGATGCGGGGTTGGCTGACGAGGCGACCCACACCGAATCGGAGCTGACGCTGCCCGCCGGCTACGACGCGGCGGTCGAGCTGCTCAGCGATACGCGTACGCGCCCCACCGCGATCGTCGCCGCGTGCGACGAGGTCGCCATCGGCGCCATCATCGCGGCCAGGCGCCTCGGCCTGCACGTTCCGGCGGCTCTGAGCGTCATCGGCATCGACGACCACGAGTTCGCCGAGATGTTCGCGCTGACCACCTTCCGCCAGGTTCCGCGCGAGCAGGGCGCCGCGGCCGTCGAGCTGCTCATGCGCCAGATCCAGGACCCGACACTCGCTCCCGTCATCCAGCGCCTCAAGCCGAGACTGGTCGTGCGCAGCTCCACCGGCCCCCTGCGCTCGGATCGCGCCGCGGCCGACGCCACGGTGTGAACGAGGGCGCCGGCGCCGAAGCGCCGACGCCCTCGCGTCATCCGTTGTCGATCAGCTGCGTCGACGCACCGGCAGGGCGCGTCCGACGATGCCGAGCGCGAGCAGCAGCGATGCGGCGAGCAGCGCACCCGCGACCCACTGCGTCTGAGCACCCGTGGCAGCCAGGGAGCCCGACCTGGGCGCGATGGAGACCGCCTGCCAGCCGATGACCTGACCGTTCTCGTCGAGCACCACGAGCCGGTGATCGCCCGTGAGATCGGCGGGCAGGGTGACCGTGACGTTGCCCGCCGCATCCACCTGGTGCCATCCCCCGAGCTGCCGCGGCGTCGAGTACAGCCAGACCGTCACCCAGTCGCCCGCGTACTGCGTGCCGACGTGGATCGTGATCGTGGTTCCGGCGCGCAGCTCGCCCGTGATGACCTTGATGACATCCTGCAGGGCGGGCACGAGCTGGCTCGGGTCCGCGGGCTGCGGCGTCGTGGTCGGCGGCGTGTCGGACGTCACCTTCAACGGCAGTCGGAGTTCCGTCCCCGTCTGCGGCGCCTGGACGACGATCGTGCTGTCGGCCGGGGCATCGGCGGGCACCGTGAAGGTGACCGTTGCGGTTCCTCCCGTGACGGTCACCGGATCGATGACGGCCGTGCTGCCCTCGACGCTCACCAGCAGCGAGGTCGTCTCAGGGCTGCCGAGCGAGGTGAGGTTCAGCCCGCTCACCTGGAACGTGACCTGCGCGCCCGGTGCGACGGATGCGGGAAGCCCCGTCACCTCGGCGCTGCGCGTGGCGTAGCTCGGCGAGACCGGGCTGTTCGCCGTCAGGTACGAGATCCACGCATCCCGGTCGATGAGACCCGAGTCACGTGTGTCGGTGCCCTGCGTGAAGGTGCGGAAGTTGTCGCCGCCGGTCAGCAGGAAGTTGAACGAGCCGATCCGGTACGAACCGTTCGGGTCGATCGGCTTGCCGTCGATCCACACACCGGTGATGTGCGATCCCTGCGGCGCATCCGCGTCGTAGGTGTAGGTCACGTTCTTCGACAGCCCGAGCGCGAGGTAGGGCCGCGACGGAATGGTGCCGTCGGGGTTCGTCTGCCACTGCTCCTCGAGCACCTGCGTGAACTGGGCCCCGGTGAGGGTCGTCGTCCAGAGGTTGTTCACGAAGGGCAGCACCGCGTTCGCCTCGGCGAACGTGATCACACCGTCGTCGCCGCGCAGGAGCTCTGCACGAAGACCTCCGGGGTTCACGACACCGATCTCGGCGCCGCCGCGATCGGGATCCGAAAGCGTCGCCACCAGCGAGTCCGCGACGAGGTTGCCCAGCGTCGACTGCGCCGCGCGGTTGTCTCGCGTACCACCCGCGTAAGCGCCGTCGATGAAGGACCCGCCCTCGAAGGCCGTCGTGATGTCCGCCGAGACGGAGCCGATCGGCTGGTCGCCGACGACCTTCGCTCGGGCGAGCGCGCCGTCCACGATCTCCTTCACCTCGGCGACACGCGGGTACGCGGCGACGAGTTCGGCGTCGTCGGCCTTGGTGCGGGCGACGTTCTCCTTCTCATAGGAGAGGACGTCCCCCGTCTCGGGGTCGACGTTGAGCACGACGTGACCGATGTTCTCGCCGTAGCTTCCGGTCTGCACGACGGGACGGGTCTTGCCGGGCTCGCCGGGGATCGGCGCATCCCACGCGTACTTCTTGTGCGTGTGACCCGTGAAGATCGCGTCGACGGATGCGGAGGTCTTCTGCACGATCTCCGCGAACGCCTTGCCGTCCGCGATCTCGTCGGCCAGATTCGCCTTCTCGGCATCGCCCGCAGCAGCACCCTCGTGGTACTCGGCCACGATCACATCGACGTCGCCTTCGGCCTCGAGCTTCGCCGCGACGCGGTTGACCGCATCCACCGGGTCTCCGAACTCGGTGTCGGCGATGCCGGCCGGTGTGACCAGCGTCGGCGTCTCCTCGGTGACGGCACCGATGACCGCGACCGTGAGCCCGTCGACCTCGAAGGTGGCGTACTCGGGAAGCGCCGGCGTCGTCGTGCCCTTCTTGTAGACGTTCGCGCCCAGGTACGTGAAGTCGGCGGCGGGCTGCACGCGACCCGTCAGATCCGCGAATCCCTTGTCGAACTCGTGGTTGCCGACCGTCGATGCCTTCAGACCGAGAGCGTTGAGCACGTCAATCGTGGGCTGGTCGTCCTCGAAGGAGGAGGCGAACAGCGAGGCGCCGATGTTGTCACCGCTGGAGAGGAACAGCGTGTTGTCGTCGCCGTACTCGGCGCGCAACTGCTCGACCGTGCCGGCGAACTTCACCGTGTTGGCGTCGATACGACCGTGGAAGTCGTTGATGTTCAACAGGTTGATCGGCACCGTCGGGTTCCACGCGACGCCCACCACGACGGGGTCGTGATCGCTGGAGCGGTAGGGCGAGACCTGGTAGAAGTTCGTCGCGTTGTAGTTGTACCGGCTGTACTCGAGCGCGATCGACTCCCCCGCGTTGATGTTCCACACATCGACGCCGGTGACCATCTTGGCCGCGGCGGGCGAGGCCAGCACGTGGTCGAGCGAGCCGCTGGCGCCCTCGAACGAGTACGTGTGCTTGCCCGTGCGCGAACCGAGGTCGGTGTACCCGGCCTCGTAGAGGACCTGCATCGGGTCTTCCTGCGTGTACGAGTTGAAGTCACCGAGCAGGAACACCCGGTCGGTTCCCGCGGCGGTCTTCTGCTCGGCGGCGAAGTCCACGAGCGCCTTGGCCTGGCGGACGCGGTCGCCGTTGAAGGCGCCCTGCTCGCCGTCGGCGTTGTCACCCGTCTGCTTCGGGTCGCTGTCGCCCTTCGACTTGAAGTGGTTCACGATCGCCAGGAACGCCGCATCCGTCTCGCCCTTCGGCGCGAAGGCCTGCGCGAGCGGACGTCGCGCGTTGACGAAGGCGTCGTCCAGATCGATGACCGACGGCCCGACCGGAGAGACGGCGTCCGCCTTGTAGATGAACGCGGTGCGGATGACGTCCTCACCCGAAGGTACCTGGGTCGGCGACGGGACGAAGGCCCACTCGTCAGCGCCGAGATCAGCGTTCAGCGCGTCGACGAGGGTCGACAGAGCCGCGTCGCGGTTCTCGCCGAAGGCCGCCGAGTTCTCGATCTCTTCGAGCGAGACGACCTCGGTGCCGAGCGCGTTGATCGCGTCGACGATCTTGTCCTGCTGACGCTTCAGGCTGACCTCGGTCGCGGCGCCGCGCGGGCCGTTGTTCGGGCAGCGGTTGGCCGTGATCGGGTTGCCGTCGCGGTCGGTGTAGACCGAGGTGCAGCCCACGTCCGCGGCCGTCGTCGTGAAGTAGTTCAACACGTTGAAGCTGGCGATCGAGATGTCGCCGCCGACCGCGTTCGGGGCGGATGCGGCGCGCGCCGAGCCGATCGTGACGGGCAGCGGGTCGCCCGCCTTGACCTGCGTGGTCGGCTGCACCTTCCAGGCGCGGTTGCGGTAGTCCAGGATCACCGGCTGCGTGAACGACACCGCACCGCCCACTGTGACACTCACATCGGTCAGGTAGGGCAGCGGGATGGCCTTATTGGTCGAGCCGTCGAGGAAGTTGATCGACGCGCCGTCGTCGAGCACGACACCGCGCGCGGCGTTGTCGGCCTCGACGGCTGCGGCCTCCGGCGTGCCCGGACGCGCGACGTCCGTCGGCGTGATCAGCGGCTTCTCGCCCGAGGCGAGCCCGATCTCCGCGTACTGGTTCGTCGTGTAGGTGTTGCTCACCGTGAACTGACCCTGCGGGGCGACGAGCATGCTCTCGAACTTCTCGCGGTCCGCCGGCGCGATGGGCCAGGCCAACGGCACCGGGGTGACGGGCGCGACCTGCTCGTCGATCGTCGTGACGGATCCCGCCGAGGCGTTGATCTGCGTGAGACCGCTGAACTCGCCGGCGACACCGGTCACCTCGACGTAGGCGCCCATGGGGGCCTTCGCGGCGATGGCCGCTCCGGCGTCTCCGCTTCCGCCGTAGACGAAAACGGCGTCGGATGCGGTGTGCGAGGCGTCGACCGCGCCGCCCGTGCCGGGCGTCTGGATCGTGAAGCCGTTGAATCCGCCGGTCGCGTATGCGCCCGTGACGACGCCGCGGGTGGTGACGGTCTGGCCCGACAGCGGCGTCGCATCACCCGTGCCCTGGATGTCGGCGATCGCCGTGACCGCGGGAGTGCCGGGGTCGGTGCCCGGATCCGGGTCCGTGCCGGGATCGGGATCCGTGCCCGGGTCGGGATCGGTGCCCGAGGTCGCGGACGCCTGCGGCGTGATCTGTGCCGGGTGGCTGAAGTCGGCGGCGTTGTTGTCCGTGTCGACGAAACTCGTGCGGGCAAGCGAGTTGGGGACGCTGTTGGCCCCGGTGACCGGGGCCACACCCGTCTCGAACGTCTTCGATGCGCCGTAGCCGAGGAGATCGACGACGTGCTGCTGGCCGACGACGGATCCGGTGGGAAGCGTCAGCGCCTGGGTCGTGTCCGCGAGGTAGAGCGTGCCCGTCGTCCCGGAGGCGTTGAACCCCTTGTCGAAGGACAGGTCCGGCGTGACGGGAAGCCCCGCGCCGACGGCGCCGTTGCCGTTCCATGCGATCAGGTAGTAGTCATCCGGCTCGATGACGCCGCTCAGCGGTTCGGTGACCGACGCCCCGCCGGTTCCGTCGGCCGAGCGGTACTGCAGCGACCAGCCGTCCAGGCTCTGCGCGGTGTCGCCGGCGTTGTAGAGCTCGACGAACTTCTTGTTGAACGGAGCGTTGGCGCTTCCGCCCTTGAGGTAGACCTCGTTGATGATGACGTCGGCGGGCTCGGCGGCGACGGCGACGGCGGGCACGAACATGCCGGCGACGACCGCAGTTCCGATCCCGAAGGCGAGCGCCGCGAAAGGACGCCTCGGCTGGGAGGGGGACATGGATCTCCTGAGGTTTTGCTGGGGGACATTCAGGAGACTACGAAGAGAGGACCCCTCCGCGGCTTACGAGAAGATGACGGTTCGGTGAGATTGCTCTCATGAGAGCGTGCTACGCACGCGGACGCACGAAGGCCCCGGATGCGGCGAACGCATCCGGGGCCTTCGTGAAGAAGGTGAGGACCTTACTTGAGGGTGACCGTCGCGCCGGCCTCTTCGAGAGCGGCCTTCGCCTTGTCGGCGGTCTCCTTGTTGGCGCCTTCGAGAACGGGCTTGGGAGCGCCGTCCACGAGAGCCTTGGCCTCGCCGAGGCCGAGCGAGGTGAGCTCGCGGACCGTCTTGATGACCTGGATCTTCTTGTCGCCAGCGGCCTCGAGGATGACGTCGAAGGAGTCCTTCTCCTCGACCTCTTCCGCGCCACCAGCGGCACCCGCAGCGCCGGCGACGGCGACGGGGGCGGCAGCGGTGACGTCGAACTTCTCCTCGAACGCCTTCACGAACTCGCTGAGCTCGACGAGGGTCAGGCCGGCAAACTGCTCGAGCAGCTCCTCAGTGGTGAGCTTCGCCATGATGTATCTCCTAGATAGGTGGGGGTGTGTGGGAAAGAGCTCGCCGGACGCTTACGCGGCCTCGGCGGTCTCCAGCTTTTCGCGAAGCGCGTCGATGGTGGCCGCAGCCTTGCCCATCGTCGCCTTCATCATGCCCGCGGCCTTCGCCAGCAGAACCTCACGGCTCTCCAGGGAGGCGTACTTGTTGACCTCGTCGGCACTCAGGGCGTTGCCCTCGAAGATGCCGCCCTTGATCACGAGAAGCGGGTTGGCCTTGGCGAAGTCACGCAGAGCCTTGGCGGTGGCGACGAAGTCACCGTGCACGAACGCCACAGCCGAGGGACCCTTGAGGTCCTCGTCCAGCGCCGTGATCCCCGCGTTGTTCGCGGCGATCTTGGTCAGCGTGTTCTTCACCACGGCGTAGCTCGCGTCCTGACGGATGCTGTTGCGCAGCTGCTTGAGCTGGGCGACCGTCAGACCGCGGTACTCGGTCAGCAGAACGGCAGTCGAGTCCTCGAAGTTCTTCGTGAGCTCGGCGACCGATGCATCCTTCTGCGCCATGGTCACTCCTTGATGTGAACGTGACACCCCGCGGTGGCGGAGCGTCGGCCTGGACCACCCGCACATGACAAAAGCTCCGGCGCAAGCGCACGGAGCTCGGTTCCCGAAGGAGGAAGTTCAGTGTCACCTGCGCGGGCCCCTGCGTGGCAGAGCTTCGATCGCATCGCGTTTTCACGCACAGCGATGACCAGCGGTCTTTGGCTTATGACCAGAGTACGCCACGTCGCCCGTTGCCCCAAATCCGCGCGGAGAAGGCACGACCCCCGCCCGGATCACCGGGCGGGGGTCGTGTCTCGATACCGACGTGCGGTCAGGCTCGCCTGCGGCGGATCGTGCGCGCCGAGACGCCGACGCCCACCAGCAGCAGCGCCATCAGCGACAGCCCCAGAATCGATCCGCCGTCCTGGCCGGTGCTGGGCAGTGCGCCGATCCGCACCTGTTGCCAACCGATCACGTTGCCCTCCGCATCCTGCACGATGAGTCGGTGCGCCCCGGCGACACCCGCGGGCAGGGTCACCGTGATGTTGCCGAGCTCGTCCACGCGGTACCAGCCCAGCAGCACCGGATCGGAGCGCAACCAGACGCTCACCCAGTCACCGGCGTACTCCTCGCCGACATGGATCGTGACCGTCTGACCGGGCTGGAGGTTCGTCCCGCCCTGGATCTGCACGGCGTTCTGCGTGGCGGGCGTGAGCGCCGACTCGGGCGCCGGCGTCTCGACTCCGCCTCCCGTTCCCGGCAGGGCGGGCCGCACGTTGATCGGTACGCGGATGACGGTTCCCGAGTCCGGTGCTGTGAGGGTCAGCACCGCTGGCCCCACGATGTCGCTCGGCGTCGCCACGGAGATGCGGGCGACACCGTCGGTGACGGCTACCGGCGGGTACACGGTATCGCCGATCGCTGGTTCGATCGTGGTGTTGACCGGGCTCCCCAGTGAGGTGAGGTCGAGGCCCGACACTTCGAGCGTGACGCTCTGACCGGCCTCCACGGACCCCGCCAACCCGCGGACCTGCGCGCTCCGCGATGCGAAGTCGGGCTCGATGTCCGGATTCGCCGCGAGGAAGGCGATCCAGGCATCGCGGTCGACGAGACCGGAGTCGCGCGTCTGTGTCCCGCTCTTGAAGGTGCGGAAGTTGTCACCGCCGGTCAGCAGGAAGTTGAACGAGCCCACCCGGTACTCGCGGTTCGGATCGATCGGCTGCCCGTCGATCCACACGCCCGTGATGTGCGAACCCTGCGCCGCCGACGCGTCGTAGGTGTAGAAGACGTTCTCCGACAGACCGAGCTGCAGGTAGGGCCTCGACGGCACCTGCCCCTTGTCGTCGAGCTGCCACTGCTCTTCGAGCACCTTCGTGAACTGGGCGCCCGTAAGGGTCGTCGTCCACAGGTTGTTCACGAAGGGCAGGACGGCATTCGCCTCGGCGTACGTGATGACGCCGTCGGGCGCGTACCTCAGGTCGGCCCGCAGCCCGCCCGGGTTGACCACACCGATCTCCGCGCCGCCGCGCGCCGGGTCGGCCAGCGCATCGCGAATGGAGTCCGCGACGAGGTTGCCCAGCGTCGATTGCGCGGCGCGGTTGTCGCGCTCCCCACCCGTGTAAACGCCGTCGACGTAGGAACCGCCGCTGAACGCGGTCGTGATGTCGGCGGCGACCGACCCCACGGGCTTGTTCCCGACGATCGCGGCCTCTGCCAGCGTCGCGTCGACGATCTGCTTGACCTCTGCCACGCGAGGATAGGTAGCGACCAGATCCGCGTCAGCCGTCTTGGTTCGGGCTGTGAGGTTCGTGTTGTACGACGCCACGGATCCCGTCACAGGGTCGACCTGCAGAACGACCTGTCCGATGTTCTCCCCGTAGTTTCCGGTCTGAACGATCGGGCGCGTGCGATCCGTGCCCGGAATCTTCGCATTCCATGGGTAGGCCATGTGGGTGTGACCCGTGAAGATCGCATCAACCGCGGCGGACGTGTCGTTGACGATGGATGCGAACGCTCCGCCGCGGGCGATTTGAGCCTCGAGCGTGGATTTCGCCTCACCTTCCGACGCACCCTCGTGGTACTCGGCGATGATGATGTCGGCCTCGCCGTTGGCCGGCTCACCGTCGGTCAGCTGTGCCGCCACGCGGTTCACGGCTTCAACCGGGTCACCGAAGGAGACCCCCTTGATCCCGTCGGGCGAAACCAGGGTCGGAGTCTCCTCGGTGATCGCACCGATCACAGCGACCGTGAGTCCGCTGACGGTGAATGTCGCGTACTCCGGAAGGAGGACCTCCCCCGATGCGGCGTCGTAGACGTTCGCGCCGAGGTACGCGAAGTCGGCGCTTCCGGCGACGCGGCCGGTGAGATCGTCGATGCCCTGGTCGAACTCATGATTGCCCACCGCAGAGGCCTTCAGCCCGAGGGCGTTGAGAACGTCGAGAGTCGGCTCGTCCTGGAAGTAGGAGGAAGCGAAGAGCGAGGCACCGATGTTGTCGCCCGCCGAGAGGAAGAGCGTGTTCGCATCGCCGTACTCCGCGCGCAGCTGCTCGACCGTCCCGGCGAACTTCACCGTGTTCGCGTCGATCCTGCCGTGGAAATCGTTGATGTTGAGCAGGTTCACCGGAACCATGATCGGGACGACCACCTCTGCCGCGGCAAGGGTCGAGCCCAGCTGCGGCGCGGTGATCGGGATGGTGATCGCACCGCCGGGGGCGTCTGCGGCCACCTTCACCTCGATGTCGACGGATGCGGTCGCGCCGGGCGCGGTCGTGGGGATCGACCACGTCAGCGTCGAGTCCTTACGTGCGACATCCTTCGGGAGGATCGGGAACGACGCCTGGGTCAGCAACTGGCTCGCATCCGCGACCACGGTCGCGCCGGCGAGGTCCACCCGTCCGGTGTTCTCGACCTTCAGCGTCAGCGTCGCGGTGTCGCCCGGCAACAGCGTCTCGCCCGCGGTCACGTCGCTCGTGATAGCGGCGGTCCACATCGCGGGCCACGCGGGCTTGTCGGCGTCGAGCAGCCAGTCCTGGAAGAAGGTACCGAGATCGCGGCCGGAGACCTGCTCGGCGAGGGCGATGAAGTCGTCGGTGTCCGCGGCGCCGCCGGCGTGCGCCTTCGTCCAGGCGGCGTAGGTGGCGTCGAAGGCGTCGCGGCCGATCGCGGTCATGAGCGCGCCGAGCGTGTACTTGCCACGGTTGTAGACCTGCCAGTCGTAGAGCTCCGCCGGGTCTGTGAACCCGACGGTCGGCGTCACCCAGCGGGAATCCGATGCCGAGCTCCAGCTGCTGAAGGAGTCGTTCTCCGGGGTCGTCTGGGTAAGGCCGACGCCGTAGCGGTAGTAGGCCGTGAAGAACTCCGCGGCGCCCTCGTTGAGCCAGATGTGAGACCAGTCCGTCGGTGTCACCTCGTTGCCGAGCCACTGGTGGACCAGCTCGTGCACGAGTGTGCTCGCTCCGACGCTGCCGTCGAAGAACGAACGGTCCTGCGTCTCCAGCGCGTACTCCACGCCCACGCGGTCGACGATGAGGCCGACGCTGTTGCCCGGATAGGGGCCGAGCTTCGTCTCGAGCCAATCGATGATCTGCTTGATCTCTCCGCGACGCGTGTTGATCGTGTTCTGGACGTTCACACTGATGGTGGGGTCGACGAAGCTCCACTCGTGCAGCGTGCGACCGCTGGCGAGAGTGATGTCGCTCTCGAGGACGTTGAAGCGCCCGATCGAGAGGACGGAGAGCTCGGTCGCCATGGGCTTGCGCTGCTGCCAGTCCCACGTGGTGGTCCCCGCCTGCGCGTCGACCGTCTTTCCGATCAGCTCGCCGTTGCTCGCCACGCTCAGCGGGTTACCCCCGGCCGTGGTGGGGGCGGTCACGCTGATGTCATAGGTGGCCTTGTCGGCTGTCGCGTTGTTCTGCGGGAACCATGCCATGGCCCCGATCGGCTGACCCAGCGCCGTGGCACCGTCCGAGGTCTTCACCCAGCCCTCCGACGAACCGTCGGCGTCGATGTGCTCGACGGGGGCTCCCGAGTAGACGACGGCGACCGTGAACGACCCGCTCACGGGGGCAGCGGGGGTGATGTCGAGCTTGAAGAGCGTGGCTTCCGCATCCTGCTCGCGCGAGAACTGCGCAGGCGCACCGTTCACCGTCACGCTCTCCACCGTCATGCCCTCGAAATCGAGCGAGAACGCTGACAACGGCGTCGGCGCGGTGGCCTCGATCGTCGCGACCGCGCTGACGTCGTCGTTCGCGCGGTACGTCAGGTCGAGGTCGTAGTGGGTGACGTCGTAGCCGCCGTTGCCGACGTTGGGGAAGAGCGGGTCGCCCGCCGTGCGTGCGCCGACCGTCGGCTCCGCCGCGCCGGCGGGGACGGTCGCCACCGCCGACGCCGCGACAACGGCTCCGACGATGAGGGCTGCGGTGAGGATCCGGCCACGGCGGTGCGGTCGGAGTATGGAGTCGGACATGGTCCCCCTGGGTCGACGCGGGCGCGAGAGCGCGAGGAAGGTGCAACGGCCCCGACCCTAGGGTTCAGAGATTTCTTACCCGTTTCCCAGCCGTTCCAAATGTCAGCCGCGGCGCGCCGATGGGCGCATGTCGCTCTCGAGGGGGTCGGCGACCGGGCGTACCCTCGAGAGGTGACCCCCGAACTCGCCGCTCGCATCGTCGCGGACTCCCGCGATCGGGTGGCGTGGATCCGGGCGCGCTCACGCGGCATCACGGCGACGGATGTGGCCTCGCTCACGAGCGAGCGGGCGATCGCGAAGGCCGCCGACCAGAAGCTGGGCGGCTCGAGGTTCTCCGGCAACGCCTACACCGACCACGGTCGGCGCCGCGAGCCCGAGATCGCCGCCTGGGTCGCGGCGACCCACGGCATCCAGCCCTCATCAGCGCTGTTCCACGCGGTCGTGGAGAAGCGGCATCTGGCAACTCCCGACGGCATCGCCGTCGACGCGGACGGCCGGGTGACGCTCGCGGAGATCAAGACGACCAACAAATCGTGGCGATCGATCCCTCGGGGTTACCTCCGCCAGGTGTGGTGGCAGCAGCACGTTCTCGGCGCCGAACGCACTCTCGTCGCCTGGGAGCAGCACGACGGCTTCGTTCCGGTCGACGACGAGCCGCGGTGCGCATGGGTCGAGCGTGACGAGGTCGAGATCGGCAAGCTCGTGCGCCTTGCGACCGCCCTGATCGACGAGCTGCACCTGCGCACCACACGCGGTCGCGCGCCCGCCCCGGCCCCGGAGACTCCGCAGCGTCGCGAGTATCGCGCGCTCGTCTTCAGCGACTGACTCCGGCCGCCGGAACCCCCGCGCGCCCTCGCCCCTGCCACTCTCACCCCTCGTTGGCGCCGCCCTCGCATCCACGTTCGAGGGACGCAAAACGTTGCCGCGATCGCCGATTCGAGGCAATTCGGGTCCTTTGAACGCACCGCATCCGGGTTCGAGGGACGCGAGACGTCACCCCGGACACCCACGCACTGCATCTCGGGTCCCTCGAACAGTTCGGGGAATCCGTCCAGACGGATGGGAATAGTTGACGCGTCTCAACGATTGACCATATAGTTGACCCAACTCAATCGTTGACAGATATCAACTTACTGCGCCGACGACGCCGCACCCCACCGAAGGATGCCGCTGTGACCACCACCATCTCCCGACCGACGGACGCGTCGAGCAAGACCGAGCGCCGTCACGTCCTCGAAGCCCTGTCCGGCCTGCTGCTGGGCATGTTCGTGTCGATGCTCGCGTCGACCGTCGTCTCGACGTCGCTCCCCGTGATCATCCACGACCTCTCCGGGGACCAGAGCTCGTTCACCTGGGTCGTCACCGCGACCCTCCTGACGACCGCGATCACGACCCCCATCTGGGGCAAGCTCGCGGACCTCACGAACCGGAAGGTGCTGTATCAGCTGGCGATCGCGATCTTCGTGCTCGCCACCGCGGCCGCGGGATTCTCCCAGAGCCCCGAGATGCTCATCGCGTTCCGCGCGGTGCAGGGCATCGGCGCCGGCGGCCTTGCCGCGCTCAGCCAGGTCATCATGTCGGACATCATCAGCCCGCGTGAACGCGGTCGCTACATGGGCCTGTTCGGCGCGGTGATGGCGGTCGCGACCGTCGGCGGCCCGCTGCTCGGCGGGGTGATCACGGATGCCTGGGGCTGGCGATGGAACTTCTTCGTCGCGCTCCCCTTCGCCGTCGCGGCGCTGCTCATCGTGCAGCGCACGCTACACCTGCCCCAGCGCACACCGCGCAAGGTGTCGATCGACTACATGGGCATCGTCCTGCTGGGCACCGCCGTGTCGCTCCTGCTGATCTGGATCACCCTCGCCGGCAAGGACTTCGAGTGGTGGAGCCTGAACACGCTGTTCATGGTCGGCGGCGCGGTCGTCGCAACGGTTCTGTTCATCGTCGTCGAGCTGCGGGTGCGCGAGCCCCTCATCCCGCTGACGCTGTTCCGTAACCGCACCTTCACCCTGGCCGTGATCGCCTCGATCGCCACGGGCATCGCGATGTTCGGCGCATCCGTGTACCTGAGCCAGTACATGCAGTCGGCCCGCGGCGCCACGCCGACCGAAGCCGGTGTCATGACGATCCCGATGATCGCGGGACTGCTCGTCGCGTCCATGGGCGTCGGAGCGCTCATCACCCGGTTCGGCCACTGGAAGCCCTACCTCATCGCGGGTGGCGTGCTGCTGACGGCGGGTTCCGCGCTGCTGTCGACGATTCACTACGACACCCCCTTCGCACTCGTGTCGGTGTTCATGTTCCTGCTGGGCGCCGGCGTCGGCATGACGATGCAGAACCTCGTGCTCGTCGTGCAGAACACCTCCCACCCGAGCGAGATCGGCGCCGCGAGTTCGGGCGTCACGTTCTTCCGCAGCCTGGGCGGCACGATCGGCGTCTCCGTGATGGGTGCGGCCCTCGCGACCCGCGTGACCGACCTGCTCGCCGATCGCGCGGACGAGATCCGCACCGCGCTGGCCGGGCTCGGCAAGGCCGGCGCCGAGTGGGCCACGCAGCTAAGCTCGGGCACCCTGCCTCAGGTCGCGGCCATGCCCGAGCCGCTGCGGGTCATCTTCGAGGATGTGTACGCGAACGGCATCTCGCACGCGTTCCTCATCGCGGTGCCCGTCGCCGTGCTGAGCGTTCTGGCGATCGTGTTCCTTCCGAACACACCGCTGACGCGGATGACCACGACCGAGCGGGCACACGCGTCCGAGGCGGATCTGGCGACGGTGTCGGTGCCCGAGGCGATGGCCACACTCACCGCGACCGGCACCATCGCGACGCCGTCGGGAACGTCGGATGCGGGCGACGAGCGCAAGTAGAGTGATCACGATGTCCGAGAAGTCGAGCGACGAGGAGCGCACCGAGGCGGTGCGCGCACTCGAGGCACAGTTCAGCGACCTCATCGGACAGTTCCGACGCGTCATCAGCGAGAACGCCCATCGCGTCAGCCCGGGGCTTCTCCCCGGGGCGTACAAGGTGTTCACGACCATCGCGCGCCACGAGACCGTGACGCAGGCGACGCTGGCGGATCATCTGCTGCTGGACAAGGGCCAGCTCAGCCGGACGGTCCGCGAACTCGAAGCCCTCGGTCTCATCACGCGCTCCCCGGACCCGGCCGACGGCCGCTCCAGCCTGCTTTCACCCACCGAGTACGGGATGGAGCGACTCGCCGCCGCGCGAGCCCCGCAGGAGGGGGTGCTGGTGCGCGCGCTCGAGAACTGGGACGTCTCCGACATCGACAACCTGCGCCGCCTGCTCCAAGCGCTGATAGCCGGCATCCGGCCCGACACGGTCTCCTGACCTTCAGGAAGAGTCCCCGCACCGACATCCGGTGCGGGGACTCTCGCTTTTGCGGGTTGAGAGGTTCTCCGCACGGTGACACCGGGGTAACGCCCGCGAGACATAGCCGCGATTGACTGAGGGCAGACACCGCATCGCATGCCGATGCCTTCCGCAGCGAAAGGAGCGGCCGATGATCCCCCGACCGCTGAGACACGACGCCTCCTCCCCCGCACCGATGCGGGCCGAGGACGTCCCGACCCAGATGCGCGCCGCCGTCATCACCACCACCGGAGCACCGGAGCTCCTCCACGAGACTCAGCTGCCGGTTCCACAGCCTGTGCTCGGCGAGCTGCTCGTGCGCGTGGTCGCCGCCGGAGTGAACCCCATCGACGCGAAGACGCGCGCGGGCCAGGGAGTGAGCGGCGCCATCGCGGGCTACCCCACCACGTTGGGCTTCGATTTCAGCGGCGTCGTCATCACCTCCCCGTTCGAGGCGCACCCCTTCCCCGCCGGCACCGAGGTCTTCGGAATGGTGCCCTTCCCGCGCACCGGCGGAACCTACGCCGAGTACGTCGTTGTGCCGTCGCAGTCGCTCGCCCGAAAGCCCGCATCGCTCTCGCACGTGGAGGCGGCAGGCATCCCTCTCGCCGCCCTCACCGCCTGGGGCGTGGTCGTGGAGACCGCGCACGCCCACGAGGGTCAGCGCGTGCTGATCCACGCCGGGAGCGGCGGAGTGGGCCACTTCGCGGTACAGCTCGCCGCGTACTTCGGCGCGCACGTGACGGTCACCTCCTCCGCACGCAACGCCGCGTGGCTCCGCGAGCTCGGCGCATCCGTGGTCATCGACTACGCCACCACGCGTTTCGAGGATGTCGTGGCCGACATGGACGTCGTCATCGATCTCGTCGCCAACACGGAGGACGAGATCGGCACGCGCTCGCTCGGCGTCATCCGCCCCGGCGGCCTGTACGTCATGGTGCCCAGCGGTGGCTGGCCCGGCTTCGCCGAGGCGGCGTCCGAGGCGGGGGTACGCGCCACCGGCTACAAGGTCATCCCCGACGGCGACGTCCTCGCCACCCTCGCGCGCCTACTCGACACGGGATCGATCCAGGTCTACATCGACACCGTGTACGACCTCGCGGATGCGGCCGAGGCGCACCGCGCGCTGGAGCGGGGACGCACGCGGGGGAAGTCGGTGCTGCGCATCAGCGAGGCGTGATCCGCAGCGCTGTGCGCGCCGTGCGCGTCACCGCATCCGCGACCGCATCCAGCAGCCCGGAGGCGAGGTTCCACTGCTGCCAGTACAGGGGGACGTCGACCGGCGAGCCGGGAAGCAGCACGAGGGAGCCGTCGGCGAGGTCCGACTCCGTCTGAAGATCGGGCAGCATCCCCCATCCGAGACCACCGCGCACCGCATCGGCGAAGGCGTGCGATCCGGGAACGAAGCTGCGCGGCGGCGACGCGGGATCGACGCCCCGCTCTCGTAGCCACCTGGACTGCAGTTCGTCGCGGCGGTCGTAGTCGACGACTCGCACGTGCTCCGCGCCGCGACGTTCGAGCTCACGCGCGAGGGTCGGCGTCGCCACGGCGCGGTAGCGCATCGCACCGAGCGGAGACACTCGGCACCCGGCCACCGGGGCGGCCCGGGACGTGACCGCGGCGACCACACGCCCCGATGCGAGCAGTTCTGCGGTGAAGTCCTGATCGTCCCGGTGGAGATCGAACACCACATCGTGCACCGCGACGACATGCGACAGCGCGGCGACGAACCAGGTCGACAACGAGTCCGCATTCACGGCGAGCGACAGACTGACCGGTGTCGTGCTCTCTCCTTCAACGGGCTCGCCCAACTCCCGCAGCACGTCGTGCGAGAGCAGCGCGTACTGCCGCGCGAGGCGCACGACACGCTCACCGTCCGCGGTCGCGCGCGCGGGTTTGGACCGCACGAGCAGCACACGACCCAGACGCTCTTCGAGCACGCGGATGCGTTGGCTGACCGCCGAGGGCGTGATGTGCAGGCGGCGAGCCGCCGCATCCATCGTGCCCGTATCGACGACGGCGGCGAGGGTCGCCGCGAGTTCCGCCGGAAGGTCGATCATGAGCACAGCTTATGTGGATGAAGGAATCAGAGCTGGTGCTCATGTTGCACCCGCCCTAGCGTCGGAGCGTGTTCCCCTCACTCGCCGCCGGCCTCGGGCTCGGCCTGTCGCTCATCGTGGCCATCGGCGCGCAGAACCTCTTCGTGCTGCGTCAAGGCATCCGGCGGGAGCACGTGCTCTCGGTCGCACTCGTCTGCGCCGCCTCGGATGCGGTGCTCATCGCGGTCGGGGTGTCGGGGCTGGGGCTCCTCCTGGAGGCCGCTCCGTGGGCGGTGCAGGTGGCGCGATGGGCGGGCGCCGCGTTCCTCCTCGCGTACGCCCTGCTCGCGGCGCGCAGGGCCTGGCGCCCCGTCGACGTGCCGACCGTCGATGTGACATCCGTTCCCGCGGCGGTGCGCACCTCTCGCACCGCGGCTCTGCTCACCTGCCTGGCGCTGACCTGGCTCAATCCGCACGTCTACCTCGACACGGTCTTCCTGCTCGGTTCCGTGGCGAGCACGCATGGCGACACTCGGTGGTGGTTCGCGGCCGGCGCGATGTTCGCGAGCCTGGCATGGTTCCTCTCGCTCGCCTACGGCGCCCGGCTGCTCGGCCGGATGTTCACGTCGCCGGTCGCCTGGCGTGTGCTCGACGGCATCATCGCCGTCGTCATGGCGCTGATCGCGCTCAGCCTCATCCTCGGGGGCTGATGCGGGCGCACGCGCAGGGCATCCTGCCACCGGCTCGCCATTCGCGACAGCCCGCAGCGTCACCGGCGCATCCGCGGCACAATGTGCGCATGCGTCATGTCCGAGTGATCGTCAGCGGCGCCGTGCAGGGCGTCGGCTTCCGCTATTGCGCCCACGATGCGGCCGCCCGCCTCGGCGTCGCCGGCTGGGTGAGAAACCGCCATGACGGCACTGTCGAGGCCGAGCTCCACGGAGAAGAAGGACGCGTGGATCAGATGATCGATTGGCTTCGCAAGGGACCGCCCGCAGCGCACGTCGAGCGCGTGGAGGTCTCGGAGGCCACTCCTACCGGACCGCTCAGTTTCGACATCCGAGAAGACGCCTGAACACGCAGGAAGGGCCCCGTCCTCGAGGACGGGGCCCTTCCTGTGAGACGTGTCTCAGACCAGTGCGTTGACATCCAGCGGGATGCCGGGGCCGAACGTCGTCGACACCGCACCCTTCTGGATGTAACGGCCCTTGGAGCTGGACGGCTTCAGACGGACGATCTCCTCGAGAGCGGCCTTCAGGTTCTCGTCGAGCTGGTCGGCCGAGAACGAGGCCTTGCCCACGACGAAGTGCACGTTGGCGTGCTTGTCGACGCGGAACTCGATCTTGCCACCCTTGATCTCCTCGACGGCCTTGGCCGGGTTCGGGGTGACCGTGCCGGTCTTCGGGTTCGGCATGAGGCCACGGGGACCCAGGACCTTACCGAGGCGACCGACCTGACCCATGAGCTCGGGGGTCGAGACGGCGGCGTCGAACGACGTGTAGCCGCCCGCGACCTTCTCGATCAGCTCGGCGCCGCCGACCTCGTCCGCGCCCGCTGCGAGAGCGGCCTCGGCGGCCGGGCCCGTCGCGAACACGATGACGCGGGCGGTCTTGCCCGTGCCGTGCGGCAGGATGACGGTGCCGCGCACCATCTGGTCGGCCTTGCGGGGGTCGACCGACAGCTTGAGGGCAACCTCGACGGTGGAGTCGAACTTCTTCGACCCGGTCTCCTTCGCGAGGGTCACAGCCTCGGTCGGGGTGTAGAACTTGTCGGCCTCGATCTTCTCGGCGGCCGCGCGGAATGCCTTGGACTTGGTAGCCATGTTCGTTATCTCCCTCAGTCCTCGACCGTGATGCCCATGGAGCGAGCGGTGCCGGCGATGATCAGCGAGGCAGCCTCGATGTCGTTCGCGTTCAGGTCGGGCATCTTCGTCTCGGCGATCTGGCGCACCTGGTCCTTGGTGAGCTTCGCGACCTTGACGGTGTGGGGGGTCTTCGAACCCTTGGCGACGCCGGCGGCCTTCTTGATGAGCTCCGCGGCG
>NZ_JAHZUT010000009.1:0-165347 GCF_022788845.1 Microbacterium sp. CIAB417
GCGGAGCGAGTCGAAACGAAGCCCGCAACAAGAGGCGTTTCGACTCGGTCGGCTGACGCCGGCCTCGCTCAACGAACGGGGAAGGGAAGCCCCCCGGCGCGCACGCCCCTCCCCCCTCCGTTCGTTGAGCGAGCGCAGCGAGTCGAAACGCCGGCCTCGCTCAACGAACGGGCAACAGGAGCGAGCCCCGAGTCGAACGAGAGAGAGCAGGTCAGAACGGCGGCGGAGCCTCGGTGGTGAAACCGGTGGGAGTGGAGACCTGGACAGAACCGTCGGGGCGGGATCGATACCGGAAGCGCGTGCGATGCCGGTGCCTGTGGTCGCGCGGGCACAGGGGCGCGAGGTTCGAGACATCGGTCGCACCACCGGCGGCCCAGGGACGGCGATGATCGATGTCCGCGTCGACGGCGAGGCGCTCGCAGCCGTCCCGGGCGCAGGTGCCGTGCCTCAGGATGAGCCAGTCGCGCTGCGCTCTGGTCGGACGGTAGGTGCGACGGTCCATGTCTAGGACGACACCGGCCACAGGGTCGGTGATGACCCGGCGGAACGCCGGAGCATCGACGAACATCTGCGCGGCGGTGACCGCATCGATCGCGTCGCCGCCGAGCACTCGGGCCTGCTCGGCGGCGAGCGCTTGCACGACGGACGGTTCAAGCGGGAGGCCGGTGCGAACCGCGTCGAGCAGCTGCACGGGAACCGTGACGAACACCTTGGTCTTCACCGCGGTGGCGGTGCCGACCCCACGCAGCCATGCGCTGGACAGGTCCGCTCGGATCTGGTCGCGGGTGCGCCCCTCACGCCGATCCTTGGACAGGTGCTTCGCCGTGCTGGTCGCTCGCCGGAGCGCGGCATGCGCCTCGTGCGTGGGCATGAGGGCGTGATACCAGGACATGCCGTCCTCGACGTCTTCCACGTACGCGCGGCGATCGCGCATCGCCCTGGCGTGCGCGACCGTCGCATCGACCGGGCAGAGCCGGTCGGCGAGCGCCTTCAACCGGCGGTTGAACGCAGCGGGAGAGCACGATTCCGACCACGTCGACGTGGCATCGTCGATCCGCTCGAAGGCATCCCGCTCGGCCTCGCGCTCCGCATCAGTGGCATCGGCGCGCGCCGACACGCGGACGAGCGCGTGGACGGCGCGTCCGACGAGATACAGCGACGCGAATCCGGTCCGCGCCCGGCCCCAAAGCCCCGGAAGGTGCTCCAGCGCCTGCTCGACCACGAACACCTGGCCGCGCACATGATCCTCCGTGCCGTTCATCCGCAGCGCGAGGTCCAGGATCGCGGCCCGTTCCGCCTCATCGATCGCCTCGGACCCCTCCAGCCCCGGCACGTACAGCTCCGGATGCCGACGCGCGCATTGCACGACCCGCAGCATGCGCTCGGCCCGCAATGCGGCCTGACGGTTCGCGTCGACCTGCGAACATTCCGCATCGGCGAGAAGCAGACCGATCTCCTCGTCCGGGCTCAGCGCCGGGACGGGAGCGGTCGGCGTCGACATGCCTCCATTTTAGAACATAACTACGACACGGGCAATACTGATTCTCGGGAACATTCGGACGTAGACCGACCCAATCGGCCCGCTCAGACCTCCGCCCAGACCGCGACGCTGCGCGCCGGGACCTCCGTCGACGCGACCGCCCGGGACGCGTTCAGCACATCCACGACCGTGCGATCCGGCGTGACCTCGACCGCGTCCCCCGACCAGTTGTGCAGCACCCACACGCGACCCCGCGGCCCGTTCAGCGAATGCGCCGTGACACTGCGCGGGCGCGCGATCACAGGAGCACCGGGCACCGCGGCATCCGCCGCAGCATCCGCGACCAGCTCGCGCAGCGTGACCCGGTCGAGGAGCGTCCCGACGACCGTGACCACGCCCTCCCCCACGTCCCGCCGCACCGCGGCCGCCCACCGACCGAAATGCGGGTGGCGGAACCGCAGCAGCACCTCGGCATCCGGATCCGTCGGCTCGAGAGCATCCATCCAGCCTCGCACCTGCCCCGCGATCGCGCCGAGCCGCGAGCCGGACGCCTCGACTTCGACCGGCGCGGTCAGCGCCGCGACCTCCTGGTATCGCACGCCTGCCGCCTCCCCGATGACCGCAGGAGCGGCCCCGGCCCGCATCCGGCCCTGATCGTCGGCGTAGCCGGTGCGCGGACCGACGATGAGCCGCCCTCCCAGCCGGGCGTACTCGACGAGCACCTCCAGAGTCCGATCGGACGCCGCGATCAGGCCCGCGGCGATCAGCACGGGAAAGCGGGACCGCAGCTCAACCGCCGAGGGCAGCTGCCGCTCGTTGACGTACCCCGCCTGCAGTCCCGCATCCACCGCCGCCCGCCCGAAGTCCCCGACGATCCGCGCGTACGCCTTGCGGTCCGGCGCCTCGGTGCCCGGCACAGCGAGCGGCGGCTCGAAGGCCATCATCCACTCGCTGTCGTGCGCGTACACGATCCCGACATCCGCATCGGGCTCGGCATCCGCCAGCCAGTCCGCCGCCGCCTCGAACTGCCGCCCGATGCCCGCGATCTCGGCGTGGATCCGCCCCGGCTCGAGGTCGTGGCCGAGGATGCCTCCCCAGTGCACCTCGTGACCGGAGTGCAGCGTGTGCCAGTGCCAGTACGAGACCAGCCGGGCCCCGCGCGCGACCAGCAGCCAGGCCGCCTGGGCGATCTGCCCGTCGTACGGCGGTCGGGTGAGCCAGGCGTTTCCGATCGACGCCGCGCCGGTCTCGGTGACGAGGAAGCCGCCCTGCGCATCGGGGCGGTCGAACCCGGTCGCCCGCATCCGATCAGCCATGAGGACGAGCTGCGGCACGTCGTCCGCGTACCACTGGCCCCCGCCGCCCTCGACGGAGAGGTCCAGCGCATCCTGCGCGAGGTAGTAGGCATTGCCACTGGCGATGTCCAGGCGCGCGCCGACCGCGACGTCGTCCATGGCGGGGCGCTGGTAGGCGATGCAGGTCGTCAGGAACACGTCCTCGTCGACGAGCTCGCGGGCGATTCCCGCCTGCCAGCCGAGGAAGTCCGCCGTGAGCTCGGCCTGGAAGCGGCGCCAGGCCAGGTCATAGGCCGGTGTGGTGTTGCCGCCGGGCGCCCACAGCTCGTCCCAGTCCGCGATGCGATGCGACCAGTACGCGAGTCCCCAGGCGCGGTTCAGCGTCTCGACGTCGCCGTACCGCTCCGCGACCCATTCCCGGAACCGCGCCACGACGTGCTCGTTGTGGATGAGATGGAGACCCGCCTCGTTGTCCAGCTGCACGCCGATCACCGCCGGGTGCCGGCCGTGGCGTCCGAGAACGGCACGGATCACGCGCTCGGCATACCCGCGGAACAGCTCGGAGGTGTAGTCGACCTCCTGCCGGCCGCCCCACGGCACCCGCTCGCCGTCCTTGCGCACGACGGCGAGCTCGGGATGCTTGCGCGCCAGCCACGGCGGCACGGCGTAGGTAGGCGTCCCGAGGATCACATCGATGCCGTGCGCGGCCGCGCCATCGAGGACGGGCGTCATCCACTCCAGGTCGAACTCTCCGTCCCTCGGCTCCCACGTGGACCACACGGATTCCCCGACGCGGATGCAGGTGATCCCGGCATCCGTCATCAGGCGGAGGTCGGTCTCGAGGCGGGACGGGTCAGGCAGGTACTCGTTGTAGTACGCGGTGCCGAGCCGGGGTCCGCGCCGCCAGGCGCTCAGACGATCGACGGTCATGTCAGTCCTCGACCCGTCGGATGCGCAGCGCGATCGCCTCACCCGCCGGGAGCGCGACCGGCGCGGACGCCGCCGCGAAGGCCTCGTTGCGGTGGACCTCGTCCAGCGTGAAGCGCCGGTCGATCGTGGTGATCGTCCGGTTCCAGGTGTCGATCACATCGACCTCGAACACGTCTCCCGCCTCCGGCCGCTCCCCCGGGAAGCCGATCGGGATGCGGAACGTCCAGGTCGCCGGCGCCGAGCGTCCGAGGTACTGCAGGTAGATCCGCCGCGGGATGCCGGCCACGTGATCCGGATCGTCCCACTTGTCGATCGGATCGAGGCCTGCACCGTCGATCTCCTCGAGGATGCGACGCAGGAACGCCAGGCGCGACGGGGACTCCCCGCGCAACGGTCCGCCCTCGACCATGTGCAGACTCCCGGAGGCCGTGACGAAGCTCTCGCCGTGGGAGGCGTAGCAGCCGGACACCGTCGTGATCCAGAACTGGTCGACGAGCTCCCGCCCGTCCAGGTGCCCCCAGCGCTCGGGGATGTCGCCTTCGTACTTGATCTCATCGAGCACGACCGGCTTGCCCCACACGTCCCGGTACAGGGTGGCACGCCCGAAGTCCGTCGTGGCCGAGCCGTTCTGGAGCGACGCATGCGTGACCCAGGGCTGATTGTTGTCGTAGAGCTCGATCCAGTTGTGGATCGAGCGCAGGTGGTCGTACGGGTCGATCTCGGCGAGCAGGGCTCCCGTGCGGTCCCACCGCTCCGCGGGGCGCTCGAGCTGGTCGAACTCGTTGCACAGCGACCACCACACGTGCGGCTGCGCCGCCAGGCGTGCGACGAGGTAGCGCAGGTAGACCGCGTCCTCCTGCTCGGTGAACTCGTTCAGGCCGAAATGCCCGCGGTCGTAGGCGTTGTAGATGAGCACGTCGGCCTGGATGCCGCGTTCGCCCAGGACCTCGACAGCCCGGTCGAGATGCTGGAAGAACTCCGGAACAGGACGCGTGACGTCGTAGCGCCCGTCGGTCTTCTCGAACGGCATGAGCGCCGGCTCATGCGAGACGTAGCCGCCTCCCTGCGGGAAGACCATGAAGCGGAACTTGTTGAACCCGGCCTCGGCGATCGCGTCGACCGTCTCGGAGAACAGCGGCTCGTCCTGGTGCAGCCAGTTGTAGGCGGTCGCGCCGACCGGGCGGAACGGCGTGCCGTCCGCATGCGCGAAGTGGAAGCGGTGCGCGACGCGAACCGGTCCTCGTGAGGCTCCCTCGACGACCGTGATCGTCCCCGAACCCGCATCGACCGCCGTCTGCGCATCGACGACTTCCCAACTCCAGCCGCCCACTTCCGGCGGCGCGAACCGTGCCCGGTAGGTCGTGCCCCCGTCCCAGAACGCGGGCACGGTCACCTCCCCGGAGCTGGCGTGCCGGAAGCGGACGCTCAGTGGCGGTCGCTCCGCGAGCGGCAGCGCCTCTCGCCCCTGGAAGACCAGTTCGACGGGCAGGTACAGCTCATGGGACATCGTCGTCATCCTTCGACTCTAGGAGAAATCACGCAACCGGTTGAAACGTTATCAAAGTCGTGCATAATCTTGTCCTATCGCATACATATGCAAAACCCGCGAACCGCGGACCACATCCAGCCCGCTCGAACCGATCAGGTGCTGAGGAACCCCTGGGTGCTCCGGCGGGGCATCAGCCGCGGCTTCAGCACGCGGTGCAGGCGATCCGGTGAACGCCCTCGGATGGTCGCGAACAGCGCATCGACCACGAGCTCGCCCACGTCCCGATGCCGGCGGCTGACGCTGGACAGCGGGATGAGCGAGGCCTCGGCGAACTCGGTGTCGTCGTAGCCGATCAGAGCGAGCTCCTCCGGAACGCGGACGCCGCGCCCCACGAGCTCCTGGAGGATGCCCAGGGCGAGCAGGTCGTTGACGGCGAACACTCCGTCCGGGCGCGACTCCCGGGGCAGTGCGGCGATCAGCGCCCCCACCTCGCGACCGGCGGCGACCGAGCGCTCGGCCACCGGGATCTCGCGGAGCCGGAGACCGCGCTCCCCCGCCGCGCGTTCGGCGCCGGCGAGCCGCGCCGACACCTGGACGATCTCGGACGGCCCGCCGACGAACGCGACGGTGCGGCAGCCGACGTCGGCCAGATGAGCGACGGCCTGCCGACCGCCGTCGACCTCATCCACCGACACCGACGGCTGCTCCTCCGAGACCGCTCGTTGCCCCACGAGCACCGACGGAGTGCCGCGGCGGCGCAGCAGAGCGAGCCGTTCCTCGACCGGATGATGCGATGCGACGAGCAGGCCGCGTACGTGATGCTGCGCGAAGGCGTCGAGATGGGCGTCCTCGGTCCCCTGATCCTCCTGCGCGTCCGCGATGAACACGGACAGACCGAGCTCGGAGGCCCTGGACTGGACGCTCGCCGCGATCTCGCCGAAATGGGGATTGCCGATGTCGGACGCGAGGTAGCCGATGACCGAGCTCACGCCCATCCGCAGCTGGCGCGCGGCATTGCTCGGCACGAAGCCGACCGCTTCGATCGCGTCCGTGACTCGCCGGACCATCGCCGCCGACAGGCGATCAGGATGGTTGAGGAAGTTCGAGACCGTCCCGATGGAGACGCCCGCGTGCGCCGCGACCTCTCTGATCCCCGCCGGTGCCATCAGCGCCAATCATAGGCGGCACGGAATCCGAGCCGATCACGGATGCGGCGCGTGGACATCAGCGATTCGAACTCGCCGAGGTCTTCTGCGACAGGAGTGCCCGGGAACCAGCGCGCCGCGAGTTCGCGCGACGGTGCCGTGCACCCCGATTCGGGAGCGGCGACGTTGTACACCTCGAACCCGGGTCGTGCCGCCGCGAGAGCGAGGGCGATGGCCTGCGCCCCGTCGCGGGCGTCGACCCAGGAGCCGAGGAGATCGCGGCGGTAGCCGGGCTCGCCGGCGCGATCGAACGTCGCGTACTCGTCCTCGGCGACGACGTTCGTGAAGCGCAGGGCGGTGATCGAGGCATCCGGGCACCAGCGGACCAGTTGGGCCGCTATCGCCTCTTCGGCGACCTTGCCGAGCCCATAGGTGTTGTTCGCGCTCGTGTACGTCTCGTCCACGGGCAGCGCGGGCGGAGCCTCGTCGAACGGGAATCCCATGGCCGTGATGCTCGAGGCCAGCACGATCGTGCGGATGCCGGTGCGGTGCGCCGCGTAGAGGGCGTTGAAGGACACCGTCATGTTGTTCTGGAACGTCGCGGCGTCCGGGACCAGACCGTTCACCGGGATCGCCGCCAGGTGCACCAGCGCGTCCAGCCCGTCGTGCCGGGCCGTGACCGATCCGAACGCGTCGAGGGTCTGACCGAAGTCGGTCAGGTCGACGCGCGTGAACCCTGTCCCGGCGGGGCCGGCGAGGTCGAACCCGATCACGTCGTGCCCGTCCGCGCGCAGCCGTTCGACAGCAGCTCGACCGAGCTTGCCGCCGCTGCCCGTGACGCCGATCCTCATGTCGTACCTCCCTGTGCGGCATCCCGCGGAGAAACGGAACTTGAAACGTTTCGAAACGAGTGCCACACTCACTGTACACGCCCCCGAAACCGGAAGGACCCGGATGTCCGTCATCGTCGACGCACCCCGTATCGAACACCACCGCGACCCGCTCGGCATCGGTGAGAGCATGCCGCGACTGTCGTGGCGCATCGCCGAGGCGCCCGCCGGCTGGACGCAGAGCGCCTACCGCATCGACGTCGACCGCGACGGCATCCGGACCTCCCACGAGGTCGACAGCGCCGAACAGGTGCTCGTGGACTGGCCGGCGGCCCCGCTGGACTCCCGCGACATCGCGACTGTCAGGGTCGCGGTGCGGGGCGCGGACGGCACGTGGTCCGAGGCATCCGCCCCCACGACCCTGGAGACCGGCCTTCTGCACCCCTCGGACTGGACGGCGCGGCCGATCGGAGCGATCCGCAACGAGAACCCGCATTCGGACGAACGACGGCCCTCGCTGGTGCGCACCGGGTTCGTCGTGCGGGACGACCTGGTCAGGGCGCGCCTGTACGCGACAGCGCACGGAGTGTACGAAGCGGAGATCAACGGCGTCCGCGTCGGCGACGACGTCCTCTCCCCGGGCTGGACGGTCTACGGCGCGCGCCTGAGGTACTACACCTACGACGTGACCGAGGTGCTGGCACCGGGCGAGAACGCGATCGGGGCGTGGCTGGGCGACGGCTGGTATCGCGGACGCCTGGGCTGGCGAGGCGGATTCCGGAACGTGTACGGCACGGACCAGTCGTTCCTCGGACAGCTCGAACTCACCTACGCGGACGGCATGCGCGAGATCGTCGCCACCGACGGCACGTGGCGGTCGGCCGCGAGCCCGATCCTCGCCAGCGGCCTCTACGACGGCGAGGACTACGACGCCCGTGAGGAGCAGGCGGGCTGGTCGTCGCCCGGATTCGACGACTCCGCCTGGGACGGCGTCCAGGAGCGGCACCGCGACCCCGCGACGCTGGTCGCGCCCACCGCACCGCCCGTCCGGGCCACCGAGGAGCTGCGACCGATCGCGGTTCTGACCGGGCCCAGTGGCTCGCGCATCCTCGACTTCGGGCAGAACCTCGTGGGGCGCGTGCGCATCCGGGTCTCCGGACCCGCCGGCGCGGCCGTCACTCTGCGCACCGCCGAGGTGATGCAGGACGGCGAGATCTACACCCGGCCGCTGCGCGCGGCGCGCTCGACCGACACCTACATCCTCGCGGGACGCGACGTCGAGGAGTGGGAGCCCCGGTTCACGTTCCACGGGTTCCGCTACGTGGAGGTCTCCGGCTGGCCGGGCGACCTCGATGCGGATGCCGCCGACGGTGCCCTCGTGGCGCGGGTCCACCACACCGATCTCGAGCGCACCGGATGGTTCGAGTCCTCCGACCCCGCGCTGAACCGACTGCACGAGAACGTCGTGTGGGGCATGCGCGGCAATTTCGTCGACATCCCCACCGACTGCCCGCAGCGCGACGAGCGGATCGGCTGGACCGGCGACATCCAGGTGTTCGGACCGACCGCCGCCACCCTCTTCGACGTCTCGGGCATGCTCTCCGGCTGGCTGCGGGACGTCGCGATCGAGCAGCTGCCCGACGGCACGGTGCCCTGGTACGTGCCGGTGATCCCCGCCGTCGACAAGTGGACGCCCATTCGCCCAGGGGCCGCATGGGGCGACGTCGCGACACTGCTGCCGTGGACGCTCTACGAGCGCTTCGGCGACACCGGCGTCCTGCGCGCGCAGTTCGACAGCGCGCGCCGGTGGGTGGATCTGATCGAAAGGCTGGCCGGCCCGTCTCGGCTCTGGGATTCCGGTTTCCAGCTGGGCGACTGGCTCGACCCGGCGGCTCCGCCGGAGGACCCCGCGGATGCCCTCACCGACCGGTATCTGGTGGCCACCGCGTATTTCGCGAAGTCGGCCCGTACGGTGGCGCGCATCGCCGAGGCGCTCGAGCTCGACGCCGAGCGCATGCACTACGACGCGCTCGCCGACGAGGTGGTCACGGCGTTCGCCGCCGCGTACGTCCGCCCCGACGGCACCATGACGAGCGACGCGCAGACTGCGTACGCGCTGGCCCTGCGGTTCGATCTCATCACCGATCCGGCGCTGCGGGATGCCGCGGCGTCTCGCCTCGCCGCCCTCGTGCGCGAGGCGGGCAACCGCATCGCGACGGGATTCGTCGGCACCCCGCTCGTCTCGGACGCCCTGAGCGCCGGAGGACAGCTGGATGCCGCGTACGATCTGCTGCTCGAACGGGAGTGCCCGTCCTGGCTGTACCAGGTCGAGCAGGGCGCGACGACCGTGTGGGAGCGGTGGGACTCGCTGCTCCCCGACGGCACCGTCAATCCCGGGCAGATGACGTCCTTCAACCACTACGCGCTGGGGGCCGTCGCGGACTGGATGCACCGGGTCATCGCCGGCCTCGCCCCAGAGGAGCCCGGCTACCGCCGCATCCGCTTCGCTCCGCGCCCAGGCGGCGGACTCACCTCGGCATCCGCGCGTCAGCTCACCGCTTACGGCGAGGCCGCCATCTCCTGGCGGATCGAGGAGGGCCAGATGCACGTCGAGGTGGACGTGCCGATCGGCTCGGACGCGATCCTGGACCTGCCGGGAGCAACCGAGGAGATGGTCGGAGCCGGTACGCATCGTCGGACGGTCGTCGCGCACTGAGCGAGCGCTGGTGGCGGCGCAAACGCGTCGCCACTGGCGCCGCGTCGTCGGACTGAATATCCTTTCGTTAGCGAATCCTCAATCGAGTCGCTGTGATCGGAGTCCTCGTGTCCCTGCCCCGCTACACCCGCCCCGCCGACGGGCAGGTGCGTCTGCTCACGAAGGTCGCGCGCATGTACCACGAGCGCGGCATCCGGCAGGCCGACATCGCCTCGGCCCTCAATATCTCACAGGCGAAGGTGTCGCGGCTGCTGAAACGGGCCGAATCCGTCGGGATCGTCCGCACGATCGTCACGGTGGCGCCCGGCGTGCATGCCGAGCTGGAGGAGCGCCTGGAGGAGCGCTACGGCCTCTCGGAGGCCGTCGTCGTGGACGTCGCGCCCGACGCCGACGAGCGCGAGCTGCTCGCGGCACTCGGGGCCGGCGCCGCCGCGTACCTCGAGGCGACCCTCGCCGGCACCGACCGCATCGGGGTGTCGTCCTGGAGCCAGACGATCCTCGCGATGGTCGATCGCATGCGCCCCTTCACGGTCCGCGGGGCCACCGAGGTGGTGCAGCTGCTGGGCGGGGTCGGGGCGCCCGAGGCGCAGAGCCACTCGAACCGCATCCTCGGCGAGCTCGCCCGCACGCTCGGCGCGGAGCCGGTGTACGTGCAGGCCCCGGGCGTCGTGGCCAATGCGGAGGTGCGCGACAGCCTGCTTTCCGACCCGTCGATGCAGGAGGTGACGCGGCACTGGAACGAGCTCACGATGGCGATCATGGGCATCGGCAGCATCGAGCCCTCCGACGTGCTGGCCACCAGCGGCAACGCGTTCGCCGCCGAGGAGCGCAAGGGGCTGCTCGAGGAAGGGGCGGTGGGCGACATCTGCCACCGGATCTTCCGCGCCGACGGATCCCGCGTCCTGGGCGCGCTCGACGACCGCATCATCGCGATCACCGTGGACGACCTGCGCCGCATCCCCCGCCGGGTCGGGATCGCGGGCGGCGATCACAAGCTCGAGGCGATCCACGGGGCGCTGGCGGGCGAATGGGTGACGACGCTCGTGACCGACCTGCGCACGGCCGAAGCCCTCGCGGAGCGCTGAGGACCCGCCCGCTATCCCCGCTCGTCGAGCGCCCCCTACCCGCTCATTGAGCGAGCCCCACCCCGCTCATTGAGCGAGCCCTACCCGCTCGTTGTGCGAGTCCTCACCCCGCTCGTTGAGCGAGCCCTCACCCGCTCGTCGAGCGAGCGAAGCGAGTCGAAACGCGCTCACCACCGAAGCACGGTTGCGCACCCGTTTCGACTCGGGCGGCTTCGCCGTCCTCGCTCAACGAGCGAGAAGATGATCGACTTCTCTTCAACGAGGGAGCACACCGGCGCCGTCCTCGCTCAACGAGCGAGAAGACGATCGCTGTCGTGTTCAGCGAGCGAGGCGACCGCGCAGCACGGGCGACGCGGCGAGGCGTTCGACTCCGAGACGCGGGCTGGTGAGCACGGGAACGCCGACCGTCACGGCCTCCGCCGCCGTCGCCATCGAGGCCTGCGCGAGCACGATCACGTCCGCCTCCGCGGCACCGCGCTCGATGGCCGCCCCCACCAGACGGTCGTGCGTCTCGCGGTCGCCCGAGACGATGGCCTCGAACGCGCCCTCGATCACCTCGCTGGACAACTCGGGCGCGACGCCCGCGAGCGCCGCGCGCTCCTCGAGCAGACCCAGAGTCGGACGGCACGTCGTCGGCAGCGTGGCGAGCACCCGGATGCGCGCGCCCGCGGCCACGGCCGCGTCCGCCATCGCCTCGTCGACCCGCAGCACAGGAACTCCGGCCGCGGCGGCCGCGGGGGCGGCGAGCTCGGAGATCGAGGAGCACGTGAACATCACGGCATCCGCCCCTCCTGCCGCCGCCGCACGCACGAGGTCCTCGATGCGATCCGGCACCGAAGCGGCGCGCGACTCATCGCCGAGATCGGCCACGATGCGGTCGTCGAGGTAGTTGACCACCGTCGCACCGGGCAGGAACTCGGCCGCCAATGCGCCGAACGGCGCGATGTTCACGGCTCCGGTGTGCAGGAACGCGATTCGGGGTGCGGTCATGTCTTCAGTCTCCCAGCCGTCAGCCCTTGAGGGCTCCGCCAGCCATGCCGGCCATGATCTTCTTGTTGAGCGTCAGGAACACGATCAGCAGCACGACGATGTTGATGCTCACCGCCGCGAACAGCGGCCCGTACTGCGTCGAGCCGTACTCGTCGCTGAGACTCAGCAGCCCCACCTGGATCGTGGCGAGTTCGGGGCGGGTGGTGAACGTCAGCGCGATGAGCAGGTCGTTCCAGACGCTGAAGAACTGCACGAGCCCCACGGTGAGGATCGCGTTCTTCATCATCGGGATGCCGATCACGAAGAACGACCGCAGCGGGCCGGAGCCGTCCACGGTGGCCGCCTCGAAGATCTCGCGCGGCACGGAGCGGAAGTACGTGGCCATGAGGAACGTCGTCAGCGGCAGACCCATCACGGTGTAGGTGATGATCAGCGGCAGCAGCGAGTCGGTGATCCCCATCCGGAAGTACACGATGAACAGCGGCACGAGGATCATCTGCCCGGGGACCATGATGCCGGCGAGCACGTAGAGCAGGACGCCGTGACGGCCCTTCCAGATCATCACCTCGAGCGCGTAGCCCGCTGCGACGCCGATGAACACGATGAGCAGCACCGACGGGATGGTCACGATGATGCTGTTGAGATAGTTCTGAGCGACGTTGCCGTTCGTGAGCGCCTGGACGTAGTTGTCGAACTGCCACGTCTCGGGAAGCGACAGCGCGGGGTTCGAGAGGAACTCCGACTGCGTCTTGAACGACCCGAGGATCATCCACAGCTGCGGGTAGAGCACCACAACCATGAGCAGCGCGACGATGAGCCACACCGGCACCCGCTTGAGCAGGCGAGCCGCGGTGCGACGAGTCTGACTGGGGCGCCTCCGCGTCGGGACGGCGACGGTGGTCACGGGATCCGAATGCGTGATCGTCATATCAGGCCTCCGCCTTGCGTCGAGAGGATCGGAAGATCGCCAGGGTGAACACCAGGCAGAGGATGGTCAGCACCATCGCGATCGTGGAGCCGTAGCCGTACTCGGCGTACTCGAACGCGGTGCGGTACATGTACAGCGTCAGCGGTGCGGTCGAGGTTCCCGGCCCGCCGTTGTTCAGGGCGAGCAGGCTGTCGAACACCTTGAGCGTCGCGTTCAGGCTGAAGATGATCGACGACATCAGGATCGGAAGGGACAGCGGCACGATGATGTGACGCACGAGCTTGAGTCCGTTGGCGCCGTCCAGACGGGCCGATTCGATGACCTCCTCGGGGATGTCGAGGAGACCGGCGTACAGCAGCACCGCGTAGAAGCCCATCGAGGTCCACAGCGTCATGAGGATCGCGGTGGTCATGGTGCCCGCGGTCGAGGCCAGCACCTCGACGCTCTCGCCGCCGAAGAAGTTGATGATGTCGTTGATGGGCCCCTGGTTCTCGCCCACGGCGACGAAGCTCTTGACGAGCAGGGCGACCGCGACGGTCGGCAGGACGGTCGGGAAGAAGACGATCGTCCGGACGAACGACGATCCCTTGCGCAGCACGAAGACATAGAGCAGGGCGAGGCCGTAGCCCAGCGCCACCTGGCCGACGGTCGCGACGATCGCGAAGAACACGCTCACCCACAGCGACTGCAGAGCGGCGCCGTCGGTGAAGAAGGTCGCGAAGTTCGCCAGTCCCACCCATTCGAAGCCGCGCAGCGTGTTGCCCTCGAAGAAGGACAGGCCGAACGACCACAGCACGGGCACGATCTTGAGCAGGGTGTACAGCAGGAGTGCCGGTGCGAGCAGGATGAAGATCGTCTTGCGATCTCCGAAGATCGAGTTCATCTTCGATGCTGCTTTCTCTGAGGAATGCACCGGCCTCCCGGAGGCGAGAGTTCTCCGGGAGGCCGGTGAGCGGGTCAGCTGTTGGCGTCGAGGCTCGCCTGGAGCTCGGTCATGTAGTCCTCCGCGGTCATCTGACCGGTGGTCAGCAGGGTCGCGTTGGTCGAGGCCAGCGAGTTGCTCTTCGGGTCGAACAGCGCCTCGAACCACAGCACCGTCTCGTCGATGCCGGCGATGCGCTCCTGGATGTCCGCCGTGTTCGGCGAGAGGTCGGTGACCTCGCCGTTGACGGCGAATCCGGAGATGACACCGGCATCCTGCAGCGCCTGCTGGCCGTAGTTCTCGGAGATGCAGCTGATCCAATCCTGGACCTTTGGGCCGAACTGCTTGGCGTTGACGATCATGGGCGCGCCGGCGTTGGCCGGGTACTGCTCGATCGATCCCTCACCGCCCTCGACGGCCGGGAAGGGCATGAAGCCGACGTTCTCCTGGCCGATCTGGTTGCGCTCCGGGTCGTTGATCGCGCTGAGGAGCCACGTGCCGTCGTAGGTCATGGCGGCCTTGCCGGTGAGGAACATGTTCGACGAGGTGTCGCCGTCCCGCGTCGTGAAGCCCTCGCCGAAGTAGCCGGCGTCCGCGTAGTCGGCGAGCGCCTGCGCGCCCGCGACGTACTCGGGGTCGGTCAGCTTGGCGGAGCCGTCCTGGATGGCGGTCATCGCCTCCGGTCCCACGTTGCGGTAGATGTACAGACCCATGATGCGCGTGAGCGGCCAGCCGTTCGCGCCGGCCTCGGTCATCGGCACGACTCCGGCATCCTGCAGGGCCGCCGAGGCGGTGAGCAGGTCGTCCCACGTCTGCGGTTCCTCGATGCCGTTGTCGGCGAAGATCTGCTTGTTGTAGAAGATGCCCTCGATGTTGTACTGGTAGGGCATCGAGACGAAGCCGCCGTAGACCTGCTCGACGGTGGACTCCGCGGCCGGGAGGACGTTGTCCCAGGCTCCGGCGTCTTCGAGCGCAGCCTTGAGGTCGCCGACCAGGCCGGCCTTGCCGAGGTCGCCGTCGGGGCGGATCAGGGCGGTGCCGGCGATCGTGTGGGTCGGCAGGGCGTCCTGACTCGCGAGCAGCGTGATCTTCTGCACGGTGTCGGCCTGCGCGACCTTCTGGTGCTCGAGCGGCAGCGCCTCGTTCTCGGCCGTGCACGCCCCCTCGGCGAGCGCGGTGAGCTGCTCCTCGAGCACGGGGTTCTCGTTCGCCGTCATGACGGTGAACGTCTCGGGGTCCGTGCCGGTTCCCCCCTCGGATCCGGTGCCCCCGGATCCACCCGCGCACGCCGCGAGCGGAACCACCGCTGCGAGTGCGAGACCGAGCGTCGCGATCCGGCGACGGTTGCTGCGTGAGTCCATGAGGCGTCCTCCTTGACGGGCGTGAAAGGTACAACGACGACAGTAGGAAAGAATCCGAAGTGTGTCAACACTCAGGGTTGAAATTCTATTCACTTCGTGATCGAATCGTGTCTACAGTGACGTGAGCGCCACCTGGAAAGGGGACCCCATGACCGCGACGACATCGGCGCGACCACACGCCCGCCTGCAGCCGCTGGATGCCGCCGGCGCCCGATGGACGAGCGGTTTCTGGGGAGATGTCCACGACCGGACGCGCGACGTCACCATCCCCCAGATCTGGTCCTCCCTGAGCGATGAGGCGATCAGCCCCGGGCTGGCGAACTTCCGCGTCGCGGCGGGGCTGCAGCCCGGAGAGCATGCCGGCCCGCCCTTCATGGACGGCGACTTCTACAAATGGCTCGAGGCCGCGATCGCGCGCCTGGAGACCGACCCGGATGACGAGCTCGCGGCCCGCATCGAGGAGATCGCGTCGCTGATCGCGTCGGTGCAGCGCGAGGACGGATATCTGCACACGCCCACGATCATCTCGACCCGCAACCACGAGGATGCCATCGCCCTCGCGGACCGGTTCAACTTCGAGACGTACAACCTCGGCCATCTCATCACCGCCGGCGTCCGCCACTACGAGGTGACCGGGTCCACGACGCTGCTGGACGCCGCGCGCAGGGCCGCGTCCTTCCTGGAGGACCTCGCGACGAACAAGCCGCTCGAACTCGCCCGCAGCGCGATCTGCCCGTCTCACTACATGGCCGTCATCGACCTGTACCGCGTCACGGGCGACGCGCGCTATCTGCGGCTGTCCGAGGCGTTCCTCCGGGTGCGCGACGACTTCGAAGGCGGGGACGACAATCAGGACCGCCTGCCCGTGCGCGAGCAGACGGTCGTCGCGGGCCACGCCGTGCGCGCCAACTACCTCTACGCCGGCATCGCGGACCTCGTCGCCGAGACCGGGGATGCCGACCTTCAGGCGGTCCTCGAGCGGCTGTGGCGCGATGTCGTCGACACCAAGCTCTACATCACCGGAGGCGCCGGTGCCCTGTACGACGGCGCGTCCCCGGACGGCTCGCCGTGGCAGAACCAGATCAGCCGCGTGCACCAGGCCTATGGCCGCGCGTACCAGCTGCCGCACACGACGGCCCACAACGAGTCATGCGCCAACATCGGCCTGATCTTCTGGGGCGAGCGGATGCTGTCGCTCACGGGCGACGCCCGGTATGCGGACGTCATCGAGCAGGTCGCGTTCAACAGCCTGCTCTCCAGCATCAGCCTCGCAGGATCCGAGTACTTCTACACCAACCCGCTGCGTCAGGTGCGGGACCTGCCCTTCCCGCTCCGCCGCCCCGGGGACACCGCGCTGCACCCGACGCCCGCGCCGCCCGCGTCCGACGCGCGTCTGCGCGAGTCGTACCTCAGCTGCTTCTGCTGCCCGCCGAACATCGCCCGCACCCTGGCCCGCTTCCATGAGCGCGTGGCGTCGGTCGGCGAGGACGGCGTCCACGTCCACCTGTACGGCGGGAGCACGATCGACGTCGCCACCGCCGAGGGCCGGCTGGCCCTCCGCGAGGACGGGGCGTATCCCTGGGGCGAGACCGTGCGATTCACCGTCACCGGCGCCGAAGGACGCGTTCCGCTTCATCTGCGCATCCCCGGCTGGTCCTCGGATGCCGCAGCGACCGTGAACGGTGAGAGCGTCGCCGTGTCGGAACCGGGCACGTACACGCGGATCGATCGGGCGTGGACCGCAGGGGACGTGGTCGAGCTCACTCTTCCGATGCCGGTCCGCGTGCTGCGCGGGCACCGCCTCGCGGAGGAGACGACGAACCAGGTCGCGGTGCGCCGCGGGCCCGTCGTGTACTGCGTCGAGAGCGCCGACCTCCCGGAGGGCGTCGCTCTCGAGCAGGTCGCGCTGCGCCGCGGGGCGGAGTTCACCCCCGTGGAAGCCGAGATCGCCGGGCATCCCGTCGTCGCCCTCGAGACGGAGATCGCCGTCCTCCCGCCGACGGACGAGGACGTGCTCTACGACGACCTCGCCGACGTCGATCCGGCGTCGGCCACCGTGCGGCTCGTGCCGTACTACGCGTGGGGCAACCGCGGCGCCGGTGAGATGTCCGTCTGGCTCCCGCTGGTCTGGTGACGCACATGGAATCACAGCACGTCATCGCGACCTACGTCATCGAGACCTCCCTGCCGCTGCAGCACGCCTCCGAGGTGCTCGCCGGCGAGCAGTCCACCGGAACGTTCGTGCGGGTCGAGCGCGAGTCGGACGATCTGCGCGCGCGGTTCGCCGCCCAGGTCGAGTCGATCCAGGAGGTCCCGCTCACCGGATCATCGCCCCTGCCGGGCTCCGTCGGGGATCCGGCGCTGCGCCGCCGAGCCCTCCTGCGCCTGCGCTTCCCGCTCGACAACTTCGGCCCGTCGCTGCCGAACCTGCTCGCGGCGGTCGCCGGGAACCTCTTCGAGATCAAGGAGCTCGCGGCGATCCGGCTCGTCGACCTGGACCTGCCTCCGGCGTTCGCGCAGCGCTACGCCGGACCCGGCTTCGGCGTGGAGGGCACGCGGAGGTTGATGGGCCGCGCGTCCGGCGCCATGATCGGGACGATCATCAAGCCCAGCATCGGGCTCTCCCCCGACGATCTCGCCGAGGTCGTCGGGCAGCTGGCCGAGGCCGGCATCGACTTCATCAAGGACGACGAGCTGCAGGGCAACGGCCCGTCCGCCCCTCTCGCAGAGCGCGTGCGCGCGGTGATGCCCGTCCTCGAGCGCCACGCCGACCGCACGGGGCGCAAGCCGATGTACGCGTTCAACATCACCGACGACATCGGGCGGCTGGAAGCCAACCACGACCTCGTCGTCGCGGCCGGCGGCACGTGCGTCATGGCGTGCATCAACCTCGTCGGGATCCCCGGGCTCGAGTTCCTGCGACGGCACAGCGAGGTCCCCATCCACGGGCATCGCGCGATGTTCGGCTCGTTCGGCCGCTCGGATCAGGTGGGGATAGGATTCCGGGCGTGGCAGAAGCTGGCCCGCCTCGCCGGGGCCGACCACCTGCACACGAACGGCATCAGCAACAAGTTCTACGAGACGGACGACCAGGTGCTCGACTCCATCGCCGCCGTGCGCGAGCCGCTTCTCGGGCTCACACCCACGGTGCCGGTGCTCTCCTCCGGGCAGTGGGCGGGACTCGCCCACGCCACGTACGACGCGGTCGGGACGACCGATCTGCTGGTGCTCGCGGGAGGCGGCATCCACGGGCATCCGGACGGCGCGGCGGCCGGCGTCGCCAGCATGCGCGAGGCCTGGGCGTCCGCGGCGCGGGGGGAGAGCGCCGACGCAGCGTACGCGGCGTCGGATCCGATCCGCCGCGCAGCCGAGCGTTTCGGGCCCGTCCGTGTCTGACGAGCAGCGCGGCGTCGTCGCGTTCTACGGCGACGACTTCACGGGGAGCGTCGACGCGCTTCTGCAGTTCGCGCGGCGCGGCTGGAGTGGACGGCTGTTCACGACCCTCCCGGATGCCGAGGCGCTTCGCCGTGCGGCCTCCGAGGTCGACGTGGTCGGCGTGGCCGGGATCTCCCGGTCCCTGGATCCGGCCGCGATGGATGCCGAGCTGAGGCCGGTGCTGGAGGCGTTCGCCGACCTGGACCCGCGCCTGGTGCAGTACAAGGCCTGTTCGACGGCGGACTCCTCGCCGTCGGTGGGAAGTCTGGGGCGCGTGATCGAGATCGGTCGCGAGGTCTTCGGCGATCGGGTCGTGCCGATGCTGTTCGCCCAGCCGGATTTCGGGCGCTACACCCTGTTCGGGCAGCATTTCGCCGCGGAGCGGGGCACCGTGTACCGGCTGGACCGGCAGCCGACCATGTCGCAGCACCCGTCGACGCCCATGACAGAGGCCGAGCTCGCCGTGCACATCGGACGGCAGACGGATGCCCCGATCGGCGCGGTCTCGATGCTCGCGTACGACGACCTGGCGCGACGCCTGCGCGAGGCGACGTCGACCGGCATCGTGCTCGACGCCCTGACCGACGACCATCTCGAGGCGGTCGGACGGGCGCTGGGCGAACTGCCCTCTCCCGTGTTCGCGATCGGCTCCGGCGGGTTGTCGCACGGCATCGCCGCGGCGGCGCCGGGCGATGCCCCGACGATTCCGGAAGCGACCGCCACGAGGGGTCCGGTTCTCGTCGTGTCCGGCAGCCGTTCGGCCCAGACCCGTCGCCAGGCGGACGCCGCAGCCGCCGCCGGATGGCTGGTCCGCCCCTGGGCGCTCGACGGGTCCTCCTCACCCGATGTGCTCGAGGCACTGCGCGCGGGCCGTGGGGTGGTGCTGACCTCGGACGACGCGGATGCCCCGGGCGACCGTCCGATCCTGGAGGCCATCGCGGACGCCGCGGCATCCCTCGTGCGCGAGGCCGTCGCGGCCGGAGCCACGCGGCGCGTCATCGTGTGCGGCGGCGACACGTCGAGCCGCGTCACGCGTCTGCTCGGCGTCGACGCGCTCTCGATCGCGGCGAACCCGTGGGGCAACGTCGTGATCCTGCGCGCGCACAGCGGCGGCTCCCGGATCGACGGCCTCGAGCTGCTCCTCAAGGGCGGCCAGGTCGGTGCCGACAGTCTCTTCGTCGACGTCGCTGCGCTCGCACCCTGACCCCCATTCGCTCGCTGAGCGAGTTCTCTCCTCCGTTCGTTGAGCGAGCGAAGCGAGTCGAAACGCACCCACCACCCACGTACCTCACACCGCACCGCGTTTCGACTCGGTCGCCTGCGGCGTCCTCGCTCAACGAACGACGGGGGGACCGCCCCCCCTTCCCCTCCCCCGTTCGTTGAGCGACCCCTCCCCGCTCGTTGAGCGAGCGAAGCGAGTCGAAACGCACCCACCACCCGCGCACCTCCCACCGCACCGCGTTTCGACTCGGTCGCCTGCGGCGTCCTCGCTCAACGAACGACGGGGCGATCGTCCCCCTCCCCGCTCGTTGAGCGAGCGAAGCGAGTCGAAACCGCGCGCCGCTCAGCGGACGGAGAGTCGCACGCTCCACGCGGTCCGCTCGCGCGGGATCCGGTAGCGCTCGGGGAGAGCGGGCCCGACCGAGGCCGATCCGATCCCGTGCTGGGCGTGGTCGATGTTCAACCACACGCGCCCCGAGTCGACGAGCTGGTGCGGCTTGTCCGCCCGCTCCAGCTCGTGCGAGGTCCACCGCCGTGCCGTGAAGTCGAACTCCGGCACGCCGTCGACGCGCAGCGTCTGCGCTCCGTCGACGCCGACCTCGAGCCAGCGCGTCTGCACGTGGTTGCCGTTCTCCTGAGGCACCGGGTACGGCGTCTGCAGGTCGTCGATGGACGCCGTGAAGCGGCCGATGCGGGAACCCTCGAACGAGTCGACGTACGTCTCCCCCGGCCCGCGTCCGAACCACGTCACGTGCCGGGCCTCCCCCGGGAGCCCGAACAGCAGTCCCAGCCGCGGCACCGGGATGTCCCGGTTCATGTACGGCGTGTCGGTCCACGGGCCGACGAAGTCCGCCACGACGTCCAGGCGCACGCCGTCGCCGTCCGCCGTCCACGTCATCTCCCACGCCACGCCGTGCGGATGCGTTCGGGGCGCCGTGCGCCCGCGCACCTGCAGCCGCCCGTCGCCGGCGGAGACCTCGTCGACACTATGCAGCAGGCGGTCGATCATCGTCTTGCGCCACACGGCGGCGAGGTTGTTCGTGTCGCCCTGACCGCGATCGTTCTCGGTGGGCGCCCGATGCAGGTCGAGCACAGGACCGTCGACCTCGAGGTCGCCGAGGCGCAGCATCCGCCCGGTCGTCGCGTCGAAGACGGCCGATCCGACCGCGTGCTCGCCCGGCGACGCCGCAGCAGGACGTCCCGCCGGTCGGCGGACGGCATCCGGACGACGGACCACGCGCTGACCCCACGACACCACGTGCTCGGCCGGTGCCCAGGACGTCTCGCCGGCGAGCGCGGCCTCGACCGTCAGCACGGCATCCCCCGCCGCCGTCGAGCCGAGCGCGGCGGCCGCGGCATCCGGAATCGCCACCCGGACCCGCTCGCCGGGAGTCAGCACGGGCACGTCGAGGACGCCGTCGGCCGTCGTCTCGCCGTCGACCGCGACCGACCACCGGAACGCGAGATCCGCCGTCGAGGTGCTGTGCCGGTCGTTCGCGACCGTCACGGCCTGCTCGCCGACCCCGATCGGCACCGTCTCGTGCGCCTTCGCCAGTTCGATCAGCCCCGGAGTGGGGGTCCGGTCGCTGAACACGAGTCCGTGCAGGCCGAAACGTCCGCCGCGGGGCTCGTAGTCGATGTCATCGCCGTGCAGGACGTACGGGACGCCCTCCTCGGTCTCCGCCGTGAAACCGTGGTCGATCCATTCCCAGACGAACGCGCCGCACAGCCGGTCGTAGGAGCGGATGATGCGCCAGTAGTCCTGCAGCCCTCCGGGGCCGTTGCCCATGGCATGCGCGTACTCGACCAGCAGGAACGGCAGCCCGCGTCGGCGCTCGTCGTCCGCATCCGTGATGCCGTCCGGGGCGTCGTCGTCGGCGTCGAACACCATGCCGTGCATGCTGAGGCGCCCGCCGCGCGGCTCCTCTCGCCGCCCGATCTGCTCGAGCAGCTCCAGGGACGGATACATGAGCGAGTAGAAGTCGGAGTCGCGATACCGCGGGTCGCGCTCGTAGAGAACGGGTCGTGACGGATCGCGCCCGTCCAGCCATCGGCGCATCTCGGCGAACCCGTCACCGGTCATGCTCTCGTTCGCGAGGGACCAGACGACCACGCTGGGACGGTTCTTGTCGCGCTCGACCGTGCGCATGAGTCGATCCATGATCGCGTCACGCCATTCCGGAAGCGCGGGCGGATTGTGCTCCCAGCCCTCGTAGATGAACCCATGGGTCTCGAGGTCCACTTCGACCACGACCCACAGCCCGTACTCGTCGCAGAGCCGGACGAACTCCGGATGCGGCGGGTAATGGCTGGTGCGGACGGCGTCGACGTTGGCCCGTTTCATCAACACGATGTCCTGGATCATCGTCTCGCGATCCAAGGTGCGCCCGGTCTCGGGATGATGCTCGTGCCGGTTCACGCCCCGGAAGGTCACGGCCCGCCCGTTCACGGTGAAGACGCCGTCCACGATCTCGACGCGGCGGAAGCCGACGGCCAGGTCGACGGTCTCACCCGCCGAGCGCAGGGTGCCGCGGTACAGGCGTGGGCTCTCGGCGCTCCAGGGCTCCACCGCGACGCGGGCCGTGTCCCCCGCCGGCATCCGGATGCCGAGTTCGGGGATCTCCACGATGGCCTCGCTCGAGGCATCCACTCGGAGGATGCCGAGACCCGTGACGTGGTCGTAGTCGGCGTGCACGAAATGGTCGTCGATGGCGTTCTGCGGGCGGGCGATGAGCTCGACATCGCGGAAGATGCCGGGCAGCCACCACATGTCCTGATCCTCGAGATATGTCCCGGCCGACCAGCGGTGCACCCGCACCGCGAGCACGTTGCGGCCCGGCCGGACCGGCGCGTCGAACTCGAACGGCAGTCGGGACCCCGTGGACCAGCCGAGCTCCTCGCCGTTCAGCCAGACCTTCGCGCACGAGTCGACGCCCTGGAAGCGCAGGACGGCTCGACCGAAGTCCGCGGGCACGTCGAAGACGAGCCGGTGATCGCCGGTCGGGTTCTCCGTCGAGACGTGCGGAGGATCGAGCGGGATCGGGTACGCCGTGTTCGTGTAGAGCGGCCCCTCCTCCGTCCCGAGCATCCGCCGCGCGGGTCCACCGGCGAGCGGCGTGAATTCCTCGAGCACCCAGTGCGAAGGGATGCGCAGCTCATCCCACCCCGAATCGTCGAAGTCCTCCCGCATGAAGTCCGCCCCGGTGCCTTCCGCGGTCGGAGCGAGCCGGAACCGCCAGGTGCCGTTCAGGCTCAGGACAGCCGCATCCGTCACGGCATCCGCGCGCGGCGCACGTCGTCCCTCGCCGGGCAGCGTGCTCTCCCAGTAGCGGCCGGTCATGCGCTGGCGCCGTATCGCGAGTCGTCGACCGGGGACGGTGCCGGCCCCAGCGCCGCGAGATCCGCCCACACTCCCTCCGGGATGGCTGCGGCGTCCAGCGCGCGCAGCTGCTCGATCCGTGCGGGCGAAGAGACGCCGACGACCGTGTGATCCACCAGCGGCGAGCGCGTCGAGAACCGCAGTGCGACGGCCGCGGGCGGCACACCGTGGTCCGCGCAGACGCGGAACAGCTCGGCCGTCCACGCCGCCAGGTCGTCGCCGATCGGCCGGTACTCGTATCGCGCGTCCGCACGCGCCCCCTTGACGAGCAGGTCGCCGCCGAACGGGGCCGCGTTGAACACCGTCATTCCGCGATCGTGCGCCGCTTCGTACAGCGAGCGCGCGCTGTCGTCGACCAGCGTGAACCGGTTGTGGCAGAGCACCGCGTCGAACAGGCCGCTGTCCACGTACCGCTGAAGGAGCGGCACGGGGCCTGCGGCGATGCCGATCGCATCGACGAGGCCGTCCTGCTTCAGTTCGACGAGGGCCTCGACCGCGCCACCGGGAGCGAGTGCTTCCTCGACGGTGATGGTGTACGGGTCGTGCAGGTGCAGCAGCGGCAGCCGGTCGACGCCGAGCCGTTCGAGGCTCTCCTCGAACGAACGACGCACCCTGTCGCCGTCGAACACGCCCGTCTCGGGATCGCGGTCGACTTTGGTGAGGATGCGGGATGCCGCGGCATCCCTCTCAGCGGCCTCCATCGTCGCGAGGGCCGTTCCGAGTGCCCGCTCGGAACGCCCGCCGGCGTATCCGTTCGAGGTGTCCACGAGCAGGCCGCTGCGGAGCATGGCGAGCGCGGCAGCCTCGGCGGTATCGGGATCCGCGCCCAGCGACGAGGCGCCGAGGATCAGAGCAGGGCGGTCAACGGCGATCTCGGTCATCGATGCATACCTATTCATATTTGAATGCATCTCCAGCCTACGCGAACGCGCCGTCGATCGGAAGACCGGCACGGCGCTCGGGTAGCCTCGGGACTGTCGCACTCCCGCTGTCACGGATTCGAACCCGAAAGCACCCGATGCCGCACACCGCTGTTCGTCCTCGCCGGCTCCTCGCCGCCGTCACCGCCGGTGCCCTCGCCATCGCCGGGGCCGTCGTCGCCCCGCTCACCGCGCCGGGTCCTGCGCAGGCGGCGTACCCCGACTCGTTCAATCCGCTCGCGATGAACGGCGGGTTCACCGTGTACGCCCGCGAGGACATCACACTCGGCAACCAGGAGACCGAGGGCAGCATCGCCGCCGGCGGCACGGCCACCAAGCCCGGCGACGGGCAGTACACGATCATCCACGTGGCCGCGGGGACCGGGGACTACACCCTCCCCTCCGTCGACGGCGACCCGACGCGGCTCCTGGTGGACGCGTTCTCCCCGGCCAGCGGCGGCATCACCGCGATCACCAATGCCGGGACGTCCGATGCGGCCCTGCAGGGCGACCTGAAGATGGTCGAGCGCGACGGCCCGTGGAGAGCATCGGCCCGCGGCGACTGGCTGCGACTCAACCTCGATCCCGGATCCCCCGACCAGACCCCGATCATCGACGCCACCGCGCAGTCCTACCCGGAAGACGCGGACCCGCCGGCATCCGCCAGCGGCGACGGGAGCATCTACACGGCCGACACCTCGGAGACCGCGGTCGCCGACTACGTCGAGGCGAACGCGGAGGCGGGCTACGACGACGCCGCCGCGTGCCTGGCAGGACTGCCCGATTCCGCGCACCCGGTCGCGGTCGCGGAGGACGACGGAGACCGGGTGGTCCTCGCTCCACTCAGCCCCGACCAGGTGAATGTCGTCGACTACGCCGACATCGCCGGGGCCCGTCTCATCCAGTTCTCGCCGGGGCCGACACCGGGCGCGCAGAACCCGCTCGTCATCCAGGTGCCCGCCGGGACGACCGACGTCGCCGGGGCGCGCATCGACCCGCAGGGCGCGTACTCGCCGTACACGCTGTGGGATCTGTCGCAGGTCACCGGCACCGTCACCGTCGAAGCGGCCGGCGGACGGATCGACGGATCGATCTACGCTCCGAACGCCACTGTCACCGTCGATGCCTCCCCGCTGGACGGCCAGGTCCTGGGCGAGAACGTCATCCTCGCCGGCGGCGAGGTGCACTCGTTCCTCTTCGCCGGGCAGATCGCGTGCAACGCCGAGAACGGCACGTTCCGCATCCGCAAGGATCTGGCGGGCATCGACGCCGACGGCCTGCCGGCGGACACGACCTTCACCGTCAACTTCACCGCCACCGAGCCAGACGGCACGGTCACGACCGGGTCGCTCGAGGTCCCGGCCGACGGCGCCTGGGTCGACGCCGGCGAGTCGTTCCCGGCAGGCACCGTGATCTCCTTCGACGAGATCGATCCCGCGTCCGTGCCCGGCTACGAGTGGGCGGACCCGGTGATCTCCCCCGGTGAGATCACCGTCGGCACCGGGACGGCGGACGTCGTCGTCACGAACACCGCCGCCGCACAGACCGGCACCTTCCGCGTCCACAAGGAGGTCGAGGTCCTCGACCCGGACGGCGGCGCCGTCACCCTGACCGGAACCGTGCCGGTGCGCTGGACCGCATTGTCCGGCGGCGAGCAGATCGGTTCGGGGACGCTCGACGTCCCCCTCGACGGGACACCCGTCGACGTCGGGCAGGACTTCCCGACCGGGACGCGCATCGTGCTCGTCGAGGACCGCCAGGCAGTCCCCGCTCCCGACGGCTATCACTGGGTGAGCGCGTCCTGGGACCCGGGCCGGACGTTCGTGATCGGCGACGACACGTCGGTCGACGTCACCGTCACGAACTCGCTCGCCCCGGACGACGCGGGTCGCACCGTCTCCATCGTCAAGTCCGAGATCGACGCGGACGCCGACTACGAATACACCGTCAGTTACAACACCGACCCCGCCCCCGCGCGCACCGACCGGGTGCTGCCGCTGGGGGACCCGGAGCTGCTCGACGACATCGAGACGGATGCCGAGACGCTGGAGCTCGCCGAGGCGGTGCCGACCCTGGACGGCGCACCGACCGACGCGGCCGACTGGGAGCTGCCGGTCTTCCTCGTGACGATCGACGGGACGACGACCGAGTACCGACCGGCGAACTTCGAGGGCGCCGGCCCGCTGGAGTCGGCGATCGTCTCGATCCCGCTGCCCGACACCGGTGACGTCGTGATCGAGGTCGCCAACGAGCGCAAGGCCGGCACGTTCGAACTGAGCAAGGCCTTCGCCTCCGGCATCCACCTTCCGTCGGGACTCCAGTTCAGCGTGTCCTGGACGGCGACCACGCCCGGCGGCGAAGTCAGCTCCGGTGTCATCCGGCTTCCGGGAGACGGAACACCGGTCGGACCGGTGGATGCCGCGGGGAACCCGGTCGTCTTCCCCTATGGCACGGTCGTCGTCTACGGCGAGCTCAGTGCCCCGCACGTCCCATGGATCGTCTGGGAGGCGCCGATCGGAGCATCCGGCGAACTCGTGATCGGCGAGGACGACGAGGAGACCGTGACCGCGACGATCACGAACGTCCATTCCGTGCGTTCCGGGACGTTCCTCGTGACCAAGGACGTCGTGGGGATCGATCCCGATCAGCTGCTCGTCGATGCGTTCACCGTCGAGTACGAGGCGCGGCTGCCGCTCGGCGACACCATGACCGGGACGTTCGAGCTCCCGGCCGACGGGACGCCCGCGGGCCCCGTGGATGCCGAAGGCGATCCCGTGCTGTTCCCCGTCGGCACGGTCGTGAGGCTGGCCGAAGCCGAGCCCGCCACCTCGGCTCTGCCCGCCGACTACGTCTGGGGGGAGACGACCTGGAGCCCATCGGACTCGTTCGTCGTGCAATCGGGCACGGCCGAGCTGGAGGTGACGAACACCGCCGTCGAGATGACCCGCTTCTCGGTCGAGAAGCAGGTCGACGGGGATGCCGCGGGCCTCGTCCCCGCCGATATCGTGTTCCCGGTGCAGTGGGCTGTGGGCCTGGATCCGCAGGATCCGCTGGCCGCCGGGATCGGCGCGCCGGCTGTGTCGCCGTACCTTCCGGTGGGCAGCATCGTCGAACTGCGGGAGGGACCGTTGCCGGCGATCGACGGCGTCAACTGGGGTCCGGCGACCTGGAGCGCCGGCGGTGAGCAGCTCGCGACGGGACCGGGCGGCGTGATCGCCCTGCAGCTCGACGGCGGGGACGTCCCGGACCCGATCGCGCTCGTCCTGACCAACATCGCGAACGCCTCGCCGACGGCGGCGTTCACGGTCGCGAAGTCGGTCACCGGTGACGGTTCGGGGGATGTGCCGGACGGCACCGTGTACACGCTGGAGTACTCGGTGGATGCCGGGGAGGTGCAGACGATCTCGCTGCGCGCCGGGGAGAGCATTTCGGTCACGGATCTGCCGGCCGGTACGACGCTGCGGATCCGCGAGGTCGCACCGCCGTCCGTGGACGGTGTGACCTGGGAGGACGCGACCTGGACCGTCGACGGCGAGACGCTCGAGACCGATGCCGAGGGCTGGGTGAGCGTCGCGCTGTCGGAGGGCGACGCCGTCGCGTTCGGGCTCGTCAACGAAGCGGATGCCGGGGCGCTCCCGACGACCGGTGGGGAAGGCGTGCCGCCGGTGGTCATCCTGGCCGCGCTCGTGCTCGTCACGGCCGGCATCGTGCTCGCCGCGACCCGCCGCCGAGCGCGCTGACCCCTCCCGCTCGTCGCTCGTTGAGCGAGCCGAAGGCGAGTCGAAACGCCCCCCGCCGGAAACCCCGTTTCGACTCCGGCGGCTGCGCCGCCTCCGCTCAACGAACGAATGAGGATGGTCCCGCCCCCGCTCGTTGAGCGACCCTGCCCTTTTCGTTCGTTGAGCGAGCGAAGCGAGTCGAAACGCACCCGGACGGAAACCCCGTTTCGACTCCGGCGGCTGCGCCGCCTCTGCTCAACGAACGGGTGGGTGGTGTCGGCGGTTGGATCTAGCCTCCCGACATGCCGCACACGTACATCCTTCGATGCGCCGACGACACACTGTACGTCGGCAGCACCTGGAATCTCGACCAGCGACTGTGGGAGCACGAGACCGGCCGAGGCAGCTCGTACACGCGTCGTCGTCTTCCGGTGACGCTGATCTGGAGCGCCGACTACGAGCGGATCGCCGATGCCTACGATCTGGAGAAGCGGATCCAGGGATGGAGCCACGCCAAGCGCCTCGCCTTCATCGAAGGCGGGTTCGACGCGATCGCCGGCTGGAGTTCACGAAAGCGCCGAGAGGGACGATCCGTCCCCGCGACCTGAGCGAGCGGGCCCCTCCCCCGCTCGTTGAGCGAGCGAAGCGAGTCGAAACGCACCCCGACGGAAACCCCGTTTCGACACCGGCGGCTGCGCCGCCTCCGCTCAACGAACGAATGGGGATGGTCCCGCTCCCCCGCTCGTTGAGCGAGCGAAGCGAGTCGAAACGCACCCCGACGGAAACCCCGTTTCGACTCCGGCGGCTGCGCCGCCTCCGCTCAACGAACGAATGGGGATGGTCCCGTTCCCCCGCTCGTTGAGCGAGCGAAGCGAGTCGAAAATGCGGCTGCGCCGCCTCCGCTCAACGAACGGAAAGAGTCAGGGGGAGGTGGAGGCGCGGACGACGAGCTCGGGGCGGAAGCGGACGTTGCGGTCGTAGTCGCCGTCCGGGTCGTCGATCGAGCGCAGCAGCAGGTCCACTGCGGTGTGCCCGATCAACTGGGCGGGCTGGCGGATCGAGGTGAGCGGAACGACCGTCGCCGCCGCGAAGTCGATGTCGTCGTAGCCGATCAGCGCGATGTCCTCCGGCACGCGCATGTCGCTGAACATCGTGAGGGCCTGCAGGATGCCGACGGCCAGCAGATCGTTCGCCGCGAAGATCGCGTCTGGACGATCGGCGGCGCTGCGACGGACGAGGTCCTCCCCCGCGTCCCGCCCGTGCAGCACCGTCAGCGCCGGCATCTCGATCACCTCGAGCGCGGCATCCGGGACCTCCGCGACCGCGCGGCGGGCCCCGGAGAGGCGATGCGCCACCTGGGCGATCGCCGTGGGCCCACCAACGAAGACCAGCCGTCGGCGTCCCACCTCCAGCAGGTGCCTGGCCGCCAGATAGCCTCCCTCGACGTCGTCGACGGACACGGAGCTGAACCCGCTCCCCGGGATCTCATGATCGACGAGAACGACCGGTGTCCCGGCATCCTGCAGGCGACGCAGCTTGGCGGCGTCATCGGATGCCGGAGTGATCAGCACCCCGTTGACGCGCTGTTCCCGGAACAGGTCGAGGTAGCCGTCCTCGCGCGACGCGTCCTCGTCACTGTTGCCGAGGAGGACCGACAGCCGGTCCTCCTCGGCACGAGCCTCGGCGCCGCGCGCCACGTCCGCGAAGAACGGGTTGCCGGCGTCGAGAACGATCAGCCCGATGCTGCGGCTGCGGCCGGCGCGCAGCTGCCGGGCCGCGTCGTTGCGGACGAAGCCCAGCTCCTCGATCGCGGCCTGCACCCGCTCGACCGTCGCCGCGGCGACCTTGTCTGGCCGGTTCAGCACGTTCGACACCGTGCCGACCGACACCCCCGCCGTCGCCGCCACGTCGCGTACGCTCACTGCCACTGTTCGCCTCTTCCTGTCCCGCGCTGTCCGCGAGTGTACGGCATGGCGCCGTCCGGCTAGGCGGCACCCGATCGACGTGCGCTGAGCGCCGCCAGCCGCTCCTCGATCCGGTCGCGCACGTCGGGCCCCGCGAGGTGCACCAGACGCTCACCCAGCAGCAGCCGATCACCCCACTGCGTGGCGTCGCGGAAATCGTCGGCCGCGGACGGCCGCCACGCGTGCAGGACCTCGACGATCGCGTCGTAGGCCTCGCGGTCGTCGATGATCGCCGCCAGGCTCGAGCCGAAGTCCACCCGGGCCGGCGTGCTCGGCGACGCGGGCGCCGCACAGGACCACCGATGCGTCCCGGACCCGACGGTGAGGCGCCGCCCGTCCGGCAGGATCACCTCGGCGTCGGTGTTCGCCGGAACGGTCGCCTGGATGACGACCTCGTCGCCCGCGCGGTCCCACCGCACACGGGCGCGGCCGTACGGGGTGAGGTGCGCGGCCTCGGCGAAATCGAACCCGTCGAGCGGATGCGGTTCGATCCGCAGCCGGGCGTACCCCGGCTCCGCGGGTGCCAGGCCCGCGAGCGATCGATGCAGCCAGTCGGCGATCGCTCCGAGCGCGTAGTGGTTGAAGGACGTCATCTCTCCCGGGTTGATCGTGCCGTCCGGGAGCATGGAGTCCCAGCGCTCCCAGATCGTCGTCGCACCCATCGTGACCGGATACAGCCACGACGGGTTCTCGGTGGCCGTGAGCAGCCGCGTCGCGACGTCGAGGTGCCCGGTGCGCGTCAGCGCGTCCTGGATGATCGGCGTCCCGACGAAGCCGGTGCCGATGCGGTATCCGCCCAGGCGGGTGAGCTCGGCCAGGCGGTCGCCGAGCGCCTGGCGTCGTTCCGGCTCCACGATGTCGAAGACGATCGCGAGCGCGTACGCCGTCTGCGCGTCGGACATCAGGCGGCCGGCCGGAGTGACGTACTCGGCGAGGAACGCCTGCCGCACCTCCTCGGCGATGCACGCGTACGCCGCGGCATCCTCCTCGCGTCCGAGCAGTCCGGCGGCGCGCGCCGTCAGATCCGCCGAACGGAAGACGTAGGCCGTCGCCACGATGTCGGCCGACGTCTTCGCCTCGGCCGGACGCTCCGGGGGAGCATCCGGGTCGAGCCAGTCGCCGAACTGGAACATGCCCTCCCACAGTCGCCGCTCGCCGGCGAGCGCGACGACGGCGTCGGTCCAGGCCGTCATGCTCTCGTACTGGCGCTCGAGCGTGTCGAGATCCGCGAACCGTTCGTGCAGCACCCAGGGGACGACGGTGGCTGCGTCGCCCCAGGCGGCGGCCGGCCGCGCCGGGCCGAGGACGTTCGGGACGACGAACGGCACGATCCCGTCCACCTGGTCGATCGCGAGGTCGCGCAGCCAGGAGTCCAGGAAGCCGCGGACGTCGTACAGGAAGCCGGCGGTCGGCGCGAACACCTGGATGTCGCCGGTCCAGCCGAGGCGCTCGTCGCGCTGCGGGCAGTCGGTGGGCACGGAGAGGAAGTTGCCGCGCAGTCCCCACACGACGTTCTCGTGAAGCCGGCGCACCAGTGGGTGGGACGTGTCGAACCATCCCGTGCGCTCCATGTCGCTGTGGATCACGACGGCCGTGACGTCCGCCGGATCGAACGTCCCCGGCCAGCCCTCGATCTCGGCGTAGCGGAAGCCGTGGAACGTGAACTCGGGCTCCCAGACCTCCACCCCGTCGCCGGACAGCGTGTAGCGGTCGGTCGCCGCGGCCGCGCGCAGCGGTCTCGTCCCGAGTTCGCCGTGCTCGAGGACCTCGGCGTGACGGAGCGTCACGACGGCGCCCGCGGGACCGGAGACCCGGATGCGCAGCCGTCCCACGAGGTTCTGCCCGAAATCGAGCACCGTCTTCCCGCTCGGCGTGGTGACGACCTCGCTCACCGCCCGCTCCTCGATGCGCCGCACGAACGGCGACACTCGTGCGCCGGGGACGGGGAGATCCTCCACGACGGCGACCGGCGCCCATGCCACCGCATCCCGGCGGGCGTCGTGCTCCTCACCGGCGTACAGCCCGCTCGCGGTGATCGGGCCCGGAGCGCTCTCCCACTCTCCGTCGGTGACGACGGTCTCCGAGCGCCCGTCGGCGTACTCGATCCGCAGCTGCGCGGCGAAACGCGGCTGCTCGGCGTACACCGCCTGCGCGTTGTCGCGGAACCCGTAGCGCTCGGTCGCCCAGGCGCCGGCGATCCGCACACGGAGCTCGTTGGCTCCCGAGCGGACCAGAGCGGTCACATCGGTCGTCTCGTGAACGGTGCGCTCCTGATACGGGGTCCACCCGGGCTTGAGCACCTGGTCGTCGACATCCGAACCGTTCACCGCGACCTGGTAGACCCCGACCGCCGTCGCGTAGAGCGTCGCCCTGCGCAGTTCGCCGTCGATCGTGAAGCCGCGGCGCAGCACGGCGGGCTCGGCCGGTCCTTCGGGGGCGGCGACCGCGATGGTGCGCGCGCTCCACTCCCCGTCCGCGAGGAATCCGGCCACGATCCGACGCGGGGCGCTCCACTCGGAGGCCTCGCCGTCGGCGCCCGTCACGCGCACCCGCAGCGAGACCTCCTCCCGCGGCGCGAGTGGACCGAACGGCCAGGGGACGCGGACGGATCCGCGCCCGTCGATCCTGCGGCTCTCGGTGCCGCCCTCGCGGACCAGCTCGACCTCGGCCGCAGCCTGGGTCCAGTCCGGTGTCTGCGATTCGGTGACCCACCCGATCCGGGGGCTCGCGTCGGGGACGACATCGCTGCCGTGCGGCGCGTCGACGGTGACGCGCACGACCGTTGTGCTCATGCTCTTCGCTCTCTCCTCGTCATCGACGGGCGACGGCCGGTGCCGTCACCGTGATCTCGTGTGTTCCGCTGGTCAGGGTTCCGGATGCCGGAGCGCCGTCGACCGTGACGACGGACTCGGACGCGACCGGCAGGTCGAGCTCGGCCGTGACGCCGAAGGGGATCTCGACCGTGGCCCGCAGCTCCTCGCCGTCGAGTCGCCAGTCGATGGCCAGTCGCCCGTACGGGGTGTCGACGGATGCCGCGGCGTGATCGAGCTCGGCCGCGGGACGCGGCGCGATGCGTGAGCGACGGTAGCCGGGTTCGATGGGGGCGATCCCCGCCACCGTCCGATAGACCCAGTCGATCATCGCGCCGTACGCGTAGTGATTGAAGGAGAGCATGCTCCCTCCGGAATCACCGGATCCGGCATCCATGTCCCCCGAGTGGATCCGCCCGTCCGGCAGGATCGCATCCCACCGCTCCCACACCGTGGTCGCCCCGCGGTCGACCTGGTAGAGCCAGCTCGGCGCTTCGCGCCGCAGCAGCATGAGGTAGGCCTCATCGAGATGCCCGCTGTTCGACAGCGCGAACAGGACGAGCGGCGTGCCGAGGAACCCGGTCGAGATGCGTCCGTTCTCGGCGCGGACGTTCGCGGCGAGGCCGTCCGCGATCGCGGAGCGCTCCGTCTCGGGGGCGATCGCGAACTCCAGAGCCAAAGCCGCGCCGGTCTGCGTCGTCACGGCGTCGGCACCCCAGCGCTGCCAGGTGAGCTCGGCGACGCGGTCGGCGAGCTCCGCGTATTCATCGGCGCGGGCCGCGTCTCCGACGAGCCGCTCCGCGCGGGCCAGCAGGCGGGCCGAGTGCACGTAGAAAGCGTTCGCGACATAGTCGCTCGAGACCTTCGCCTCCCACGGCCGATCACCGGGCGCATCGGGGTCGAGCCAGTCGCCGTACTGGAACGGCTCCGTCGGCAGCACGACGTCGTCGCCGGCACGCCGGCGCAGGTGCTCGACCCATCGCCGCATGCTTCTCAGCTGCACGCGCAGCACCTCGTCGCTGCCGGATGCCTCGTACACCGCCCAGGGGACGATCGTGGCGGCGTCCGCCCAGCCGGCGCGACCCATGTTGTCCACGGGGCCTTCGCCCATGCGCATGTCCTCGAAGCGGATGATGTCCGGCACCACGGAGGCGACGCCGCCCTCATCGGTCTGGTCGGCCTCGAGGTCGCGCAGCCAGTTGCGCCAGAAGGCCTCGGCGTCCATGAGCGTCGAGGCCGTCGCGGCGAACGCCTGGGCATCGCCGGTCCACCCCAGCCGCTCGTCGCGCTGCGGGCAGTCGGTCGGAACCGAGACGAAGTTGTCGCGCTGCGACCAGAACACGTTGGAGTGGAACTGGTCCAGCGCCGGGGAGGCCGAGTGGAAGCTCGAGCGCGCCTCGAGGTCGCTCGAGATCGCGATCGCCGTGGCCGAGACGACCTCGACCGGGCCGGTGACCTCGGCGTGCTGGAACCCGTGGAACGTGAACTGCGGCTCCAGCACGTGCTCCCCGTCACGGTCCAGCGTGTACACGTCGGTCGCCTTGGCGCTGCGCAGCGCCGCGGTGTGCAGGTCACCGGACGGCTCGAGGATCTCGGCGTGCCGGACGGTCACGACATCTCCGGCGCGCCCGCGCACGACCAGGCGCACCCAGCCGGAGACGTTCTGCCCGCCGTCGAACTGCACGGCCCCGTCCCGATCCGTCCGGGTCATCTCGCGCTCGGCGACGACCCGGACGGGAGGTGCCGAGCGCGGCTCGAACCGCGCTGCAGCCTGCTCGATGACGGATGCCGGAGTCCATGCGGAGTCGTCGAAGGATGCGTCGTGGATGCCGGGGACCGCGAGGCGCAGGTCGGTGACCGTGCCGTCGTAGATGCTCGCCGAGCGCACGGCGCCGAATCCTCCGCGCCAGGTCTCGTCGGTCGCGACCAGCACGCCGTCCTCGGCGTCGATCTGGGCGAGGGCTCCGGATCGCTCGCCGTAGATGGCAGTGCGTTCGGCGAAGCCCATCCGTCCCCGGTACCAGCCGTCGCCGACCGCGAGCACGATCACGTTCTCGCCGGCGCGCAGCAGGCCGGTCACGTCGAGCGTGTCCACGAGCACCCGGGTGCCGTAGGACGTCCAGCCCGGCGTCAGCAGCGCGTCGGTGGCGCGCTCACCGTTGATCCAGGCGTCGACGAGGCCGAGGGCGCTCAGACGCAGTCGAGCGCGTTCGGGGACCGCCGTGACCGTGAAGGTGCGCCGCAGCAGCGCGACCGGACCCTCGATCTCGCTCGGAATGCCGATGACCGCCGCGTCGAGATCGGCGCCGTCCAGCCCCGCCTCGACGACGAGTTGCTCGCTCCACGGTGTCCATCCCGCCTCCGTCGCGACGCGCACGGCGAAGCCGCGCCGCTCACCTGCCTGCAGATCGCCGACGGCGACCGCCACCGAATCCCCGGATTCGACCACGTCGCCGGGGACCGGCTCCGCGTCCGCCGGTCCGGTCGCGAGCTGGTAGGCGATCTGGCGTGCCCCCGCCGTCGTGCTCTCCGATCGCCAACTCAGACGCAGTCCTCGGCCCGGGACGCCGAGGAGCCCCGACCCGTGCTGCGAGCGCACCGACACGACGCGGGTCGTGGCATCCGACCGGGTGAGAGAGGGGATGACCGCCATGACGCTTGTTCCTTCCGATGCGCGTCCTCGCGCACGTCTCATTTCAGAATCGACCGTTGACTCTCGCCTCGGATCGTCGTACCTTACGGAGAGTTGAATGGTTTCAACTCCATTCGACCATCATGACGGTCCCGACGTCGAGACCGCAACCGAGAGTCAGCTTTTACATGGAGGTAAAGGATGGACAGCACCCGTACCCGAAGGGTTCTCCTCGCCGCAGCCGGTGTCGCCGCCCTCGCGCTCCCGCTCGCCGCCTGCAGCACCGGCGACGGCGGCGGAAGCGGCGACGGCAAGGTCGAGATCTCGTTCCTCACCGGGAACACCGGCACGAACGTCGAGGTCGCCGAAGCGCTCATCGATGCGTTCGAGGATGAGAACCCGGACATCACCGTCAAGCTCGAGTCCCAGCCGGCCGGCACCGAGGGCGACAACCTGATGAAGACCAAACTGGCGACCGGTGAGATGTCGGACGTCTTCTACTACAACTCGGGCTCTCTGTTCCAGGCGCTCAACCCGGACCAGAACCTCGTGGCTCTGGACGACCAGCCCTGGGTCGACGGACTGATCGACACGATGAAGGACGTCGTGTCCACCGAGAACGGCATCTATGGCGCGCCGTTCGGCGCCACCCAGGCCGGCGCGGTCGTCTACAACAAGAAGGTCTATGCGGATCTCGGTCTGGAGGTCCCGACGAGCTGGGACGAGTTCGCCGCGAACAACGAGGCGATCAAGGCCGCCGGCATCACGCCGGTCATCCAGACCTACGGCGACACCTGGACCAGTCAGCTCTTCATCCTCGGCGACTTCGGCAACGTCCTCGCCCAGGATCCCGACTGGGCCGAGGAGTACACGGCCGGCAGCCGGAAGTACGCCGAGGAGCCCGCGCTGCAGGGCTTCGCGAACCAGCAGGAGGGCTTCGAGGCCGGCTGGTGGAACGACGACTACGCCTCGGCGCTCTACGACGACGGCGCCCGCATGGTCGCCACCGGCGAGGGGGCGCATTACCCGATCCTCACCGGCATCGTCTCGACGTTCCAGCAGAACTTCCCTGAGGAGCTCGACAACATCGGGGTCTTCCCGCTGCCGGCGCAGAACGCGGAGGACACCAAGCTGACCGTCTGGCTGCCGAACGCGGTCTACATCCCGAAGACCACCGAGGGCGCGGAACTGGAGGCGGCGAAGAAGCTCGTCGCGTTCATCAACTCCCCGGGCGGTTGTGAGATCCAGACCACGGTGATGGTGCCGAGCGGCCCGTTCGCGACCAGCGCGTGCGAGCTCCCCGACGACGTGCCCGGTCTCCTGACGGACATGCAGCCGTACTTCGACGAGGGCAACACCAACCCGGCGCTCGAGTTCCTCTCCCCCATCAAGGGCCCGAACCTCGAGAACATCACGGTCGAGGTCGGCAGCGGCATCCGCTCCGCCGAGGACGGCGCGGCCCTCTACGACGAGGACGTGAAGAAGCAGGCCCAGCAGCTCGGCCTGGACGGCTGGTGATCCGCGCCTGACACGATGCGGGCCCGCCGCCGGCGGGCCCGCATCCCCATCGACTCGACGGAGAGAAAATGACCGCACCCGCAGCCACGGCAACCGCTGCCGTCTCGGCGCCCCCCGGCAAGCGCAAGGGCATCAAGAGCTCCTACCCGACGTGGTTCTACATCCCGTCGGCGGTGCTCTACATCGTCCTGTTCGCCGTGCCCACGTTCGCCTCGTTCTACTTCAGCCTCACCCGGTGGTCGCTGTTCGACATCGAGTTCATCGGCTTCGAGAACTACGTCCAGTTCTTCACGGAGCCCATGCTCGTGCAGGGCTTCGTCAACACGTTCATCTACGGCTTCGTGACGAGCGCCCTGAAGGTCGTCTTCGGCCTCGCGCTCGCGCTCCTGCTGACCGGATCCATCCTCGGCCGCGGCTACCTGCGGTCGACGATCTTCTTCCCGGTGCTCGTCTCCACCGTCGGCATCGGAATCACCTTCAAGGTGCTCATGGACCCGTTCGACGGGCTCATCAACCAGACCCTCGCACTCGTCGGCATCCAGGGGCCGGGGTGGCTCACCGACCCGGCATGGGCGCTGATGTCCGTCGCCTTCGTGGATGTCTGGAAGGGCGTCGGCATCGCGACGCTGATCTTCATCGCCGGTCTGGTCGCCATCCCGCAGGAGTACTTCGAGGCCGCCAAGGTGGACGGCGCGAGCGCGTGGCAGCGGTTCAAGAACATCACGCTGCCTCTCGTGCAGCCGGCCACCGCGACCGTGGTCCTGCTGTCGCTCATCGGCGGCCTGCGGTCGTTCGAGCTCATCTGGGCGATGACCAAGGGCGGCCCCGGCTTCACCAGCGACGTGATCGCATCGGTCATCTACAAGCAGTACCAGGCCGGGTTCTACGGCCTGTCGACGGCAGGCAACGTCGTCCTCTTCCTCGTCGTGACGGCGATCATCGTCCCGATCCAGTACATCCTGAACAAGAGGCAGGTGGAGTCATGACCCTCACCCGCACGATCACGACCTCCGGCTCCTCGAAGGCGCGGATCGCCAGGGAGGACCGCCGTCGCATGACGCCGCGCCTGTTCTTCACCCGGTACATCGTCGGGATCATCGCGATCCTCGCCTCGATCGTCGTGTTCATCGTCCCGTTCGCGTTCATCTTCCTCACGGCCGTGAAGAACCCGCAGGAGGCCTCCCTGTTCGAGTTCTCGCTGCCGGCGCAGGGCTGGTACCTGTGGGAGAACATCGTGACGGTCCTCGAGACGCGCGACTGGATGCTGGTGCGCGCGTTCATCAACTCGACGATCCTCACCGTCGCGAGCGTCGCGATCATGGTGGTGTTCGCAGCGATGGTCGGCTACATCCTGCAGCGGCGCAAGTCGAAGTGGAACCACGTCATCAACATCTTCGTGCTGGCGGGGCTCATCGTCCCACCCGCCGTGGTCCCGACGATCTGGGTGCTGCAGGGCATCGGGCTGTTCAAGACCATGCCCGGCATGATCCTGATCGAGGCGACCTTCGGCCTGAGCTTCTGCATCCTGCTCTTCCGCGCATTCGTCGCCACGATCCCGCGCGAGCTGGACGAGGCGGCCGTGATCGACGGTGCGGGACCGCTCCGGCTGTTCTTCCAGGTCGTGATGCCGCTGCTCAAGCCGGTCGCCGTCACGGTGATCGTCGTGCAGTCCGTCGCGGTGTTCAACGACTTCACCGGCCCGCTGTACTTCCTGCCCGGCGATGACAACGCCACCGTGCAGCTGACGCTCTACAACTTCCAGAGCCAGAGCCTCAGCCAGTGGAACCTGCTGTTCATGAACATCCTGCTGATCACGGTTCCGCCGCTGATCATGTACATCTTCTTCAACCGCCAGATCGTCGCCGGCATGACCAGCGGAGCGGTCAAGGGCTAGGAGACGGACGTCAGAAGTACTCGGCCGGGACCGTGCCCCGCAGCCACGCGAGCTCGTTGTCGCGGATGAACACCGACAGCGACTCGTCGCGGGTCTGGTCCCGGCCGAGCCACTCGTCCAGGATCGCGATCAGCGCGTTCGCCGTCCCGGCGCCCGGGTCCGCCACGACGGCGTCCCACGCCGCGACGAACCCGGCAGGACTCGGGACCTCCCGGACGAGGCGGTGGATGTACTTGGGACCGGGCATGAGCCGGTGATCCGCGGCGAGCGCCGCCCGCGCCGCGGCGAGCGTCAGATGGACCGCGGCGTGCTGAAGCAGGAACGGGTCGCCGTGCTCCTCGGCCTGGCGCAGGAAGTACCCGCCGTGCAGATGCGCCTGCGCGACGTGGGAGCGGATCCGTTCCGCCCAGACGTCCTCGCCGAGTCGGCTGATCCGGGACACCAGGGATTCCAGCTCCTCCGCCCGGCTGAAGACGACGCGCGCGCCGGCGAACGAGGCCCTGGTCGGATCGTCCGCCCGCTCGACCGCTCGACGCAGGTAGTCGAGGTCCGCGAGCTTCACGTCGATGTACGACCCCGGGTAGTCCCGCCCGCGGCGATCGACCCAGGCCCAGCGATCCTCGGCCGCGGAGCGCGCGAACGCGTCCGCGGTGACCACGAGGTACACGTCGACGTCCGAGTCCTCGCGCTCGGTGCCGCGCGCCACCGAGCCGATGACGACGACGCCGACGGTGTCCGGATCGGCGGCGACCTGATCGACGTAGGCGGCGAGCGCCCGTTCCTGATGCTCCATGACGCCGACGGTATCGCCTCGGCGCGCGCCGGCGCATCATCCCGGCGCGCGCCGGAGCATCAGGTCGTACGGCGGCGGCGGATGCCGAGGGCCAGCGCTCCTCCGAGAAGCAGCAGCGCAGCCCCGGCGACGATCCCGACGGTCGGGTCGCTTCCGGTCATCGGCAGGGAGCCGCCGGCTGAAGCCTCGGAGATCCGGAACGACTCGGAGAGCACCGACAGGCCGGAGGCGCCGATCGCCTCGAGCTGGTGGGTTCCCGCCTCCACGTCCTCGGGGATGTCGAGGACGCCGGTCAGCGTTCCGTCGGCCGCCACGGTGAGCACGCCGTCCAGCTCGGTCGGGGTGGAGTGCAGCACGAAGCGCACCTCCTCTCCGGGCTGGAAGCCGGTGAACTCCACCTGCATGCGCCCGCCGGGGACCAGCGCGGATCCCGGTGCCGCCGTGACCGTGCCGTGCGGCTCGATTCCGGGTTCGCCGCCGGATCCGCCGTCGCCATCGCCCGGCTCGCCGCCGCCGTCGCCCGGTTCGCCGCCGCCTTCCCCGTCCCCGGGGCCGCCCGGCTCCTCGCCGTCGGCGGGAACCGTGCGGAACGAGCGCACCTCGGAGTACTCTGTTCCGCCGTGCGGGCCGGTGGCGACCACGTACCAACCGTGCTCTCCTTCGGTCAGGTCCGACCAGGTCGCCGTCGCCTGGGCACCCGAGGCGACCCCGGCCTGCGCGCCGATCTCGTTCGCCGTCAGGATCTCGGCGCGGAACGAGTCCGCCGCGAGCGTCTTCGATGCCGGCACGATGCCCACGGCCTCGTAGGGGATCTCGAACTCCTGCATGCCCGCGGGATCGTTCAGCGACGGCTCGTCGGAGTCGAAGTCGTCCAGCGACGGCGAATAGGTGCGCACGAGGATCCGCCCGCCCTCGTTGTCGAAGTGCGCGAGACGCAGGTAGCCCTGTCCGCCTTCCGGCAGCCCCTGGTAGTCGAACAGCATCGAGTACACCGTGCGGTCCGCGACGCCGTCGCCGTCGTCGTCGATCTCATCCGTCCGCGTGTAGGCGTCGTGGTAGTGGCCCGAGCTCACCGCGAACACGTTGGCGTTGGGCGTCACCACCTCGTCGAAGACGCGCTGCGGGAAGGGGCCGAGACCTCCGGTGGTGAGCATGTACTCGTGCAGGTTGATCCACACCTTGCGCTCCGGGTAGCGCTGGATCACCTCGTTCAGCCAGGCGATGTCCTCGCTGTTGTCGGCCTCGTCGTTGGGCGTGGGCCATCCCATGTAGACCATCAGGAAGTCGATCCCGCCGGCGGACACGAGGTCGTAGTGGCCGCGGTTGTCCTTGTACGACCCGCCGTACCAGGGGTTGGCGGCGTAGCGGGCCTCGCCGAAGTGGCGCGAGTACTCGGTGTAGTCGGCGGCGTGGCCGCCCACGTCGTGGTTGCCCGCCAGAACGCCGTACGGGAGCTGCGCCTCATCGAGCATCGTGTAGGCGGCGTTCGCGTTGTCCCACTGATGCGGGTCGGTGTGGACGTTGACGATGTCGCCGTTGTGGATCATGTACTGCAGGTTGAGATTCTCGCGCTGGTCCAGCAGGAACTCGTGGATCGCGAGCTGATGCGGGTAGTAGTCGTCGGTCTCGTTGTAGTACTGGGTGTCGCTCTCGATCGCGATCGTGAAGTCGTACTCGCCGCGCGGCGTGGCGTCGGGGTGGTACGGCTCGACCGCGCTCGTGCGGGTCGACAGGTTGTCGGCCGAGAACCCGTCGGAATGCTGGACGAGCAGGGTCAGCTGTCCGTCCACGACGTGACCGTCGACGGGCACGAGCGTCCCGAGGGTGAAGTCGGTCTCGGCCTCCCCCGTCGTCAGATGCTCGGCGACCTGCTCCCATGCACCGTCGACCGTGCGCACGTACAGGATCACCTTCGCGCCGGCGTTGGCGCTGCCGCGCCAGTCGACCCGCGCGAGCGCTCCGGTGCCGACGTCCTGCGCCACGGCGATCGTGTACAGCTGATACGGCAGGCCGGTGGTGCTCGTCGTCTCGACGTCCACCCCGTCGGTGCCCAGCAGCGCCGCGAGGTCGTCGGCGCCCAGCACGTCGCCGCCGCTGCGGTCCACCGCCTGCGAGTCGGAGACCGTTCCCGTGCTCACCGTGAGCTCCTCGTCGCCGGGCGCGTAGCCGTGGCCGGCCCGGAAGCTCACGTCGAGCGCATCCTCCTCGGCCGAGGTCGGGGTGGCGGTCAGTTCCGCGACATCGCCCTCGATGATCTCACCGTCGGTCGGTCCGTCGAGCCGGATCGCCGGCCGCTCGTCGGCGGTCTCGAACGACACCGAGGTCGTGGCGGCGTTGCCCACGGCATCCGTAGCCGTGAACTCCGCGACGTGCGCGCCGGGGGCGAGCGCCAGAGAGGAGGTCTCCAGCGGCACGGCGATCGGGACGCCGTCCAGCGTCGCCGTGATCTCGGCGACGCCTGCTCCGTCGTCGGTCGCGGCGGCATCCACGACCAGGTGACCGCGGTACCTCTCGCCCTCGTTCACGGTGGGCGCGATGGCCGGGGCCGTGTTGTCGACGGCCACCGTCGTGGTGACCTCGTCCGCGCCGGCCCGTGCCGTGATCGCGTGGTCTCCGTCCGCGACGACCGTCGTGTCCCACTGGGTCGCCACCGAGGTGAACGCGTCCTCCGGGATCGTGAACGTCGCCAGGAACGACACCAGCGCCGCGTCGCTGAACGCGATCCGCTCGGACGGATCGGGGCACTCGACGAACGCGGGGGCGGTGACCTGTCCGTCCTGCTCCTTCGTCGTGGCGCAGTGCTCGGGCAGCAGGACGCGCCCGTCCGGCAGAGCGAGGCGCAGGTTCTGCGCCGCGAAGTCGTCGTTGTTCTCGTTGACGTCGGCGTTCGGCCAGGCCTTGGTGCCGGCCGTGACCGACAGGGTCACCTGCTCCCCGGGGGCGACGCGCTCGACCGGGACCGTCGCGTCGACCGTGACGATGCGCTCGTAGAAGCCCTCGTCGAAGATGCGCAGCACCTCGTCGCCGAGCTTGACGCCGTTGCGGAAGAAGGCGTCGGTGTTGGTCGCCTCGAACGCGAACACCGGTCCGGTCTCCAGGGACGGCGTGGCGCCCTCGACCTCGGTGCCGTCGATCTCGAGGCGGACGCCGTCTCCGGTGGCCGCGACCCGCACCGACCCGGCGACGAACTGGCCCTCCGTGAGGTTGAGCCGCACCGGCGCCGGCTCGCCGTCGACGAGGGCGACGCGCACGGGCCCCAGGCTGGTGCGCTGCATCCCATCGCTCGCGGTGACTGTGTACTCGATCCAGCGCTTGCCGAACAGGTCCGCGGCGGGGACCGAGTAGTCGTACCGATCGGCCGCTGCGACCGTGAGGTTCCTGGTCTGAACCGCGCCGAGGTTGTCCGTGAGCTCGAGGGTGACCGAGCGCACCAGGACGTCGTCCGTGATCGTGAAGCCGAGGTCGAGATCGGCCGTCTCGGGGACGTCCGTGCCGCCCGTCAGGTCGGCGATGATCGGAGCTTCTCCTGCAGCCGGAGCGGCGACGAAGGCGGCCGGCACCTGCCCGGCGCTGACGGATCCCGGAGTCGGGGCGGCGAGCGCGAGCATCGTCTGCGTCGTGCCGTCGGGCGCCTCCGGCGCCCACAGGTGCTCACCGGCCCCGGGGTTCCAGCCGTACTGGATCGCGGTGCTCGCGGTGGTCTGGTCGTCGGCGAAGTAATAGGCCCGGCTGACGTCGTGTCCGGTCGCGGTGGCGATCTGGATGCCGCGCGAGCCGCCGTTCGCCATCCCTCCCGTGAAGAGCTGGACGATGTCCTCGCCGAGCGCGAGGTCGGTGCCGAAGGCCGCGTTGAAATCGTCGACCGTGAGTCCGGCCGCGACGCCGGCCGGGTTCACGATCCACGCCACGAGCGTCCCGCCCGCGGGGATCACGACGTCGGCGGGGGTCGCCGGCCACAGCGTCGCGTTCAGCGTCACGGGGGCGCTCAGCGCGTTGTCGGTGTACAGGTAGCTGAGCGCGTAGTCGCGGAAGTCGATCGGTGCGTCGGAGGCGTTGAAGATCTCGACGAACTCGTAACCGTCGGCGCCGTCGACGTTGGCGGTGTCCGGAGCGAGCTCCGTGATCTGCAGGAGCGGCGCTCTCAGCTCCGGATCGGTCGGGCGGTCCGGGTCGGGGCCGGTCGGGTCGGTGGGCGTCTCGCCGCCTTCGGGACGGACCAGTTGGGCCGGATCGACGGTGCCGGGCGTCGGAGCGCCCGTGACCGCGTCCGCGAGCACCGCGCCCGAGGCCGGGACCGTGTACTGCTCGGACAGGCCCTTGTTGCTCGTCCGGTCGTAGTCGACGCCCGAGACGAGGGTCGTGCGGTCCGGTGCGAACAGGCGGAACTCGCGCGCACCGCTGTTGGCGAAGCCGCCCTGCCCCACCGCGTAGAACAGCGGATAGGTCGACGACTCGTCGCCGTAGTGCGCGCGGAAGTCCGCATCGTCGAGCTGCCACTGCTCGACCGCGGCCTCACCCGACCCCACGGCGTACCGCAGCCAGAGCACGGCCGACCCGTGCGCGGGGATCACGGCCTCGCCCGCATCGCCCCCGCCCGGCGCGACGAGTTCGATCCACGACGCCCCGTTGTACTGCAGCGCGTGGTCGGCGACGTCGATCGGGGCGTCGGTGGTGTTCGCGATCTCGAGGAACTCGAAGTAGTCCTGGTCGGAGGGCGTGCCCGCATTGTCGGGCATGATCTCCGTGATCACCAGCTCCGGCAGCTCCTCCGCGGCGAAGGCGGGAGCGGCGACGCCGACACCGGTCGCCCCGACGGCGACGGCGGCGATTCCCGCGAGAAGGGCACGGACACGAGGAAGCGAGCGGAAGGTCACGGGACATCAGAGAATCGCTCTCGGCTGAACCGGACGACGCCGGACGGAGAACGGAGGGTGAATCGCCGGTGTCGCACGGATGACGGCCGCAGGTGTTGCATCGACCGCGCCCGCGATCTATTCTTGAAACGATTCACAACAAGCCGAGGAGCCCGTCGACGATGACCGCACCCACTCGCGTGTGCTTCCAGCTGCAGGTGCGCCCCGAGCTGCTGGACGAGTACCTGGCGCGCCATTCTCCGGTCTGGCCCGAGATGCTCGCGGAGATCGCCGCCGCCGGCCGGCGCAACTACTCGCTGTTCCTCGGCGAGGGCGGCCGGCTCGTCGGCTATTACGAGACGGACGACGACGCAGCCGCGCAGGCCTACCTCGCGGCCTCCGAGGTCGCCGGCCGCTGGGAGGCGGAGATGGCCCGATTCTTCGTGGGTCTCGACGGCCGGCCGGATCAGGCGGCGACCCCGCTCACCGAAGTCTTCAACCTGGCGGAGCAGCTCTCCGCCGCAGCATCCGAAACCGCAGAAAGCGAGTGAACATGTCCGTCCTCTCCCCCTCGAACCTCGCCGCACTGGAGCAGCAGGGCATCGAGCTGCCCAGCTGGGCCTTCGGCAACTCCGGCACCCGGTTCAAGGTGTTCGGCACGCCCGGCACGCCGCGCGATCCGTACGAGAAGATCGCGGATGCAGCGCAGGTGAACGCGTACACCGCGCTCGCCCCCTCCGTCGCGCTGCACATCCCGTGGGACCTCGTCGACTCCTTCGACGATCTGCGCAAGCACGCCGAGGATCTCGGGGTCTCGCTCGGCACGATCAACTCGAACACCTTCCAGGACGACGACTACAAGTTCGGCGCCCTCACGCACGAGGACGCCGCGGTCCGCCAGAAGGCGATCGACCACCACTTCGCGTGCATCGACGTCATGAACGCCACCGGATCCCGCGATCTGAAGATCTGGCTCGCCGAGGGCTCGAACTACCCCGGCCAGGCCGACCTGCGCGGGCGCCAGGACCGCCTGCACGACTCCCTCGAGAAGATCTACGCCCGCCTCGGCGACGACCAGCGCCTCGTGCTGGAGTACAAGTTCTTCGAGCCTGCGTTTTACCACACCGACGTTCCGGACTGGGGCACGTCCTACGCGCAGGTCGCTGCGCTCGGCGACAAGGCGATGGTGTGTCTGGACACCGGTCACCACGCCCCCGGTACGAACATCGAGTTCATCGTCATGCAGCTCCTGCGCCTGGGCAAGCTCGGCTCGTTCGACTTCAACTCGCGCTTCTACGCGGACGACGACCTGATCGTCGGTGCCGCCGACCCGTTCCAGCTGTTCCGGATCCTCTTCGAGGTGATCCGCGGCGGCGGCCTGAACAACCCCGACGTGGCCTTCATGCTCGACCAGTGCCACAACGTCGAGGACAAGATCCCCGGCCAGATCCGCTCGGTGCTGAACGTCCAGGAGATGACGGCGCGCGCCCTGCTCGTCGACCGCGACGCCCTCACCGCCGCCCAGCGCTCCGGCGACGTGCTGGCCGCGAACGCGATCTTGATGGATGCCTTCTACACCGACGTCCGCCCGGCACTGGCCGAGTGGCGCGAGAGCCGGGGCCTCGCCGCCGACCCCATGGCGGCGTACGCGGCCTCCGGTTACCAGAAGAAGATCGCCGACGAGCGCGTCGGCGGCGTCCAGGCCGGCTGGGGCGCCTGAATCACCAGACCCGTCGGGGGCGCGGGAAGCCGATCCCCGCGCCCCCGGCGCACCACCTCACGAGAGCAGAGACCCGATGACCACGCCCTTTCCCGCCGCGGACGGACTCGTCCGCGTGTATCCGGCGGATGCCCCCGACGGCACCGGCCTCGTGTGGGCGCACGGCGGCGCGTTCGCCTTCGGCGACCTCGACATGCCGGAATCCGACTGGGTCTCCCGGCGGCTCGCCGCCCGCGGCACTACCGTCGTTTCCGTCGACTATCGGCTCGCCCCTGTTCCGGAGGGCTTCCGCGAGGACATGGCCGCCCGGCCCGGCCAGCACTATCCTGCGGGCTCCGACGACATGATCACGGCGTGGCGATGGACGCGCGACCACGCGCAGGAGTTCGGCATCGTGCCGGAGGCCCTCGCCATCGGCGGCACCAGCGCCGGAGGCAACCTCGCGGCCGGAGCCGCCCTGCGCCTCGCAGGTTCCGGCGAGTCCCCGGCGCTCGTCGTCCTCGCCTACCCGACCCTGCTCGCCGTGCAGCCCGCCCCGGATGCCGCGCTGCGCGCCGCGCTCGACGCGAATCCGGACGCCGACCGGTTCGGTCCGGCATCCGTGCTGTCCATGTACGAGAACTACCTCGGCGGACCGGTCGACGGGGCGCCGCTGGCGGCCGTGCCGGGACTGGCCGAAGCCGCCGATCTCACCGATTTCCCTCCCACGCTCATGATCAACGGCGACATCGACGAGCTGCGCGTCTCCGGCGAGCTCTTCGCCCGCACGCTCGCGGCGGCCGGGCGCGACGTCGACGTTGTCACCGAACCCGGCACACAGCACGGGCACCTGAACCGTCCCGACGAGCCCGCCGCCACCCGTTCCCTCGAGCGGATCGCCGCCCGTCTCGCCCAGCTCTCACCCACCCTCTCCGAAGGAATCTCCTGATGACGAACCCCACTGCCGCTGCGCTCATCGAGCGATCGAACCGTCTGGGCGCCGATCCGAAGAACACGAACTACGCCGGCGGCAACACGTCGGCGAAGGGCACCGAGACCGATCCGGTGACCGGGCAGCCGGTCGAGCTGCTGTGGGTCAAGGGCTCGGGCGGTGACCTGGGCACTCTGAAGGAGCCGGGTCTCGCGGTGCTGCGCCTGGACCGCATGCGCGCGCTCGTGGACGTCTACCCCGGCATCGAACGCGAGGACGAGATGGTCGCCGCGTTCGACTACTGTCTGCACGGCAAGGGCGGTGCTGCGCCCTCGATCGACACGGCCATGCACGGTCTCGTGGATGCCGCGCACGTCGACCATCTGCACCCCGACTCGGGAATCGCGATCGCGACCGCCGCGGACGGCGAGCAGCTCACCGCGACCATCTTCGGCGACAAGGTCGTGTGGGTGCCGTGGCGCCGTCCCGGTTTCCAGCTCGGACTCGACATCGCCGAGATCAAGAAGGCCAATCCGCAGGCGATCGGCACGATCCTCGGCGGCCACGGCATCACGGCCTGGGGCGACACTTCGGAGGAGGCCGAGGCCAACTCGCTGTGGATCATCGACACGGCGGCGGCCTACATCGCCGAGCACGGCAAGGCCGAGCCGTTCGGCCCGGTGCGCTCCGGTTTCGAAGCCCTGCCCGCTGGCGAGCGGCGGGAGCGGGCAGCATCCCTTGCCGCCACGATCCGCGGCATCGCCTCGCACGACAAGCCCATGGTCGGCCACTTCACGGATGCCGAGGTCGTGCTCGACTTCCTCGCCTCGTCCGAGGCTCCACGACTCGCAGCGCTCGGCACCAGCTGTCCCGATCACTTCCTGCGCACCAAGGTCAAGCCGTTGATCCTCGACCTTCCCGCCACGGCATCCCTCGAGGAGCAGATCGCCCGGCTGCACGAGCTGCACGAGGAGTACCGCGCGGACTACCAGGCGTACTACGACGCCCACGCGGACGCGGACAGCCCGGCCATCCGCGGCGCCGACCCGCTCATCGTGCTCGTCCCCGGCGTGGGCATGTTCTCCTACGGCGCGAACAAGCAGACCGCTCGGGTCGCCGGCGAGTTCTACGTCAACGCGATCAACGTCATGCGCGGCGCCGAGGCGCTGTCGACCTACTCCCCCATCTCGGACGCCGAGAAGTTCCGGATCGAGTACTGGGCGCTCGAGGAGGCCAAGCTGCAGCGGATGCCGAAGCCGAAGACGCACCAGGGCCGCATCGCGTTCGTGACCGGTGCCGCCAGCGGCATCGGCAAGGCCATCGCCACGCGTCTGGCGGCGGAGGGCGCGTGCGTCGTCGTGGCGGACCTCGATCTCGACAAGGCCCGGGCCGCCGCGGCCGAGCTCGGGAACACGGACGTCGCGATCGGCGTCGCCGCGAACGTGGCCGACGCGGACGCCGTGCAGGCGGCACTGAACGAGGCGGTGCTCGCGTTCGGCGGCGTGGACCTCGTGGTCAACAACGCCGGACTCTCGCTGTCGAAGCCTCTGCTGGAGACCACCGAGAAGGACTGGGACCTGCAGCACGACGTCATGGCCAAGGGCTCGTTCCTCGTCTCGAAGGCCGCAGCGCGGATCCTCATCGAGCAGAAGCTCGGCGGCGACATCATCTACATCTCGTCGAAGAACTCCGTCTTCGCCGGCCCGAACAACATCGCCTACTCGGCGACGAAGGCCGATCAGGCGCACCAGGTGCGGCTGCTGGCCGTCGAGCTCGGCGAGCACGGCATCCGGGTCAACGGCATCAACCCGGACGGCGTGGTGCGCGGTTCCGGCATCTTCGCCTCGGGCTGGGGCGCGAACCGCGCCGCCACCTACGGCGTCGCGGAAGAGGACCTCGGCCAGTTCTACGCGAACCGCACGATCCTCAAGCGCGAGGTCGTCCCCGAGAACGTCGCCGACGCCGTGTTCGTGCTCACCGGCCCCGAACTCAGCCGCACCACCGGCCTGCACATCCCCGTCGACTCCGGCGTCGCCGCCGCATTCCTGCGATGAGCGCGCCCATCTCCCGAGCCCTCTCGTTCGCCGAGCGACGAGCGCAGCTCCCCCTCCCCTCGATCGTCGAGCGACGAGCACAGCTCCCCCTTCCCTCGTTCATCGAGCGACGAGCACAGCTCCCCCTCCCCTCGATCGTCGAGCGACGAGCGCACCCCCTTCCCTCGTTCGTTGAGCGACGAGCGCAGCGAGGAGTCGAAACGCGGTCTTCGCTGATCCGCAGTCGCCGCGTCCCGCTTCGCTCCGTCAACTCGACGAGCGAGGCCGAAGAGCGGAGAGCAGCGTGACCCGCGCGGTCGCCGCGGTCGACCTCGGCGCCACCTCTGGTCGCGTCGTGATCGGGCGCATCGACGACGACACCCTCGACCTCGAACTCGTGACGCGTTTCCCGAACGGCCCGATCGAGCGCGAGGACGGCCTGCACTGGGACTTCGACGCCCTCTACGCGCACATTCTCGACGGTCTCGCCGAAGCCGTACGTCGCGAGCCGTCGATCGAGAGCATCGGCATCGATTCGTGGGCGGTCGACTACGGCCTGCTGCGCGAGGGAGAACTGCTCGCCGAGCCGTTCCACTACCGGGACGAGCGCAGCGAGCGCGGCGTCGCCGAGGTCCATGCCATCGCCCCGTTCCCCGAGCTGTACCGCCGCAACGGCCTGCAGTTCCTGCCGTTCAACACGCTCTACCAGTACCGGGTGGACCCGGCGCTCGCGAACGCCGAGTCATCGCTCCTGATCCCCGACCTCGTCGCGTACCTGCTCACCGGCGCGCGCGTGGCCGAGCGCACGAACGCCTCGACGACCGGGCTGCTGAGCGTCGAGTCGTCGGAGTGGGACCGGGAACTCGCCGAGCGGCTCGGCATCCCGTCCGGCATCCTGCCTTCGCTCGTCGACCCCGGCACCGTGATCGGCAGGCTCCGTCCGGAGATCGTGGAGCGCATCGGCCGGGACCTCCCGGTCATCGCGGTGGGCTCGCACGACACGGCCTCCGCGGTCGTGGCCGTTCCCCTGTCGACACCGGATTCGGCGTACATCTCGTGCGGCACCTGGGGTCTGGTCGGCGTCGAGCTGACCGAGCCCGTGCTGACGGATGCCGCACGTGAGGCGAACTTCACGCACGAACTGGGCGTGGACGGCCGCTTCCGCTTCCTGCACAACGTGACCGGCCTCTGGCTGCTCAGCGAGACCGTGCGCGCCTGGGAGGCCGAGGATGGCGCGCCCATCGACCTGCCCGAACTGCTGGATGCCGCAGCCGCCGTGACCGGCGACGTCCCGCTTTTCGACGCGAACGACCCCTCGTTGAGCGCCCCCGGTGACATGCCCGCGCGCATCGCCGGCGTGCTGGCCGCGGCGGGGTCGCCGGTTCCGGACGGCCGTGCCGCGTTCGCGCGCGCGATCGTCGAGTCCATCGCTCAGGCGTTCGCGGATGCCGTGCGGACGGCGGGAGACCTCTCCGGTCGAGCGATCGACGCCATCCATCTCGTCGGCGGCGGATCCCTCAACCGGCTGCTGTGCCAGGCGACCGCCGACCGTTCGGGCATCCCCGTGCTCGCCGGTCCCGTCGAGGCGACGGCGCTCGGCAACGTCCTCGTGCAGGCCCGCGCTCTGGGCGCCGCTCCCGCGACGCTCGAAGAACTGCGAGCCCTCGTCGCGCGCACGCACTCCCCTGTCCGCTACGACCCCGTGGGCACGGTGTTCCCCGCTCGGTGAACACCCCCTTCCGCTCGTTGAGCAGGTCCCCTCGTTCGTTCGTTGAGCGAGCCCCCTCCTCCGCTCGTTGAGCGAGCCCCCTCCTCCGCTCGTTGAGCGAGCGAAGCGAGTCGAAACGCAGCCCACGCCCAGCAGCACCTACCCCGTTTCGACTCGGTCGGCTCCGCCGTCCTCGCTCAACGAACGAGAGAGCGTCGCCGGCCCGATCCGCCCGTTGAGCGAGCCCCCTCCTCCGCTCGTTGAGCGAGCGAAGCGAGTCGAAACGCGGCCCACGCCCAGCAGCACCCACCGCGTCTCGACTCGGTCGGCTCCGCCGTCCTCGCTCAACGAACGAGAGAACGTCGCCGGCCCGATCCGCCCGTTGAGCGAGCCCCCTCCTCCGCTCGTTGAGCGAGCGAAGCGAGTCGAAACGCGGCCCACGCCCAGCAACACCCACCGCGTCTCGACTCGGTCGGCTCCGCCGTCCTCGCTCAACGAACGAGAAGGGTGAGCGAGCGAAGCGAGTCGAGACCGTCACCGCGTCTCGCCGTGGACGGCGCGGCGCCCGGACACTGAGAAGGGTCCGGGCGCCGCGTGTTCGCACAACGGATCAGAAGTCGAAGTCGCCGATGTTGTCCGCGTCGAACACGAACGGGTCACCCAGCAGCACGACGCCGTCCGCGCCGACCTCGTACTCGCCGAGCTCACCCGCCTCGAAGGTGTCACCCTCTTCGCCGGTGATGTCGCCCTGGATGAGCGCGGCGGCCGCGTAGGCGGACAGGTAGCCGAGGTCCTCCGGGTTCCACAGCGCGAACGCGGTGACCGTGCCGTCCTCGACGTACTCGCGCATCTGGTTCGGCGTGCCGAGACCCGTCAGCGCGACCGTTCCCTTGTAGTCCGAGGTCGACAGATAGCGCGCCGCCGCGGCGATGCCGACGGTCGTCGGAGAGATGATGCCCTTCAGGTCCGGGTGCGTCTGCAGCAGCGCCGCGGTCTTGTCGAAGGATGTCTGATCGTCGTCGTCGCCGTACACGGTCTCGACAAGGGTGATGTCGGGGTAATCGCTGGCGAGGTACTCCTCCATCAGCTCGATCCAGGCGTTCTGGTTGGTCGCGTTGGCGGATGCCGACAGGATCGCGATCTCGCCCGCACCGCCGATCTGCTCCGCGATGAGGTCGACCTGGACCTTGGCGATGCCCTCGGCGTCGGCCTGATTGATGAACAGGTCACGGCAGTCCGGATTCGTGTCGGAGTCGAAGGTCACGACCTTCACCCCGGCATCGCGCGCCTCGTTCAGCGCGTCGCAGATCGCCTGCGGGTCGTTCGCCGAGACGACGAGCGCTCCGACGCCCTGCTGCGTGGCCGTGTTGATGTAGCTGACCTGGGCATCGGGGGTCGCCTCGGCGGGTCCGACCTCGGCGAACGTGCCGCCGATCTCGTCGACGGCCGCCTTGCCGCCCGTGCTGGAGGTGTCGAAATACGGGTTGCCGAGGTTCTTGGGCAGGAACGTGATGGTCAGGTTGTCGGATCCGCCGCCGGTTCCGCCGCCCTCGCCGTCCGTTCCGCCCCCGGTGTCGGCGCAGCCGGTCAGCACGAGGGCTGCGGCGACGGCGACGGCCGCGAGGGCCGTGACGCGCTTGCGTGCAAACTTCATTGTTCTTCCTTTCGTGATGTCACCGCTGACGGATGCCGGCGGCGAGAGGCCGCCTCATGGTGCGGGAGAGGCTGCGACGCGGGATGGCCCGACCCTCGCGCGCATGCGCTCGGCCCAGGACAGGATGCTGGCGCCGACGACCGAGAGGATCAGCAGGCCGCCGGTGATGATGTTGATGACGTCGCTCGTGACGCCGGCCAGGCGCAGAGCGCTGGAGAGCACCCCGATCAGCAGCACGGCCGCGACGACGCCGTGCAGGTGCCCGCGCCCTCCGAAGACGGAGACCCCGCCGAGCACGACCGCGGCGATCACCTGCAGCTCGAGACCGGTCGCGTTGTCCCCGCGCGCGCTGCCGAAGCGCAGCGTGTAGAAGATGCCCGCGAACGCGGCGACGAGACCGGCCAGCACGAAGAGGATGAACTTGGTGCGCTCGACGTGGACTCCGGAGAAGCGCGCCGCGTCCTTCGAGAGACCGATCGCGTAGATGCCGCGCCCGAAGGGCGTGAAGTGCAGCAGGACGGCGAAGACCACCACCAGGATCAGGAACGGCACCACGATGTACGGAATGGTGGTGCCGGCGATCTTCGCCTTGGCGAGATCCGTCCACAGCTCCGGGAAGTCGGTCACCGCCGTGGTCCCGAGAAGGCCCACCGCGAGCCCGCGGAACAGCGCCAGGGTGCCGATCGTCACGGCCAGCGACGGCAGCCCGACGACTGTGACGAGGAAGCCGTTGAACGCTCCCCCGATTCCCCCGACCAGCAGAGCGGCGAGCGCCGCGACTTCGAAGGGGGCGCCCGCCTGGGTGAGCACGCCGGTGACGACGCTGGCGAGACCGACCATGGAGCCGACCGACAGGTCGATCTCCCCGGTGACCATCACGAGCGTCATCGGCAGCGCGATGAGCAGGATCGGGGCGACATCCAGCAGCAGGTAGTTGTAGGTGATGGGCTGACCGAAGCCGCGCACGGTGGCCGACGCGACGACGATCACGAGGGCGAGCAGCCCGATGATGGCGAACTCTCTCGAGATGAGGACCCGTCGCCAGAGCGGCCGGTCGAAGTCGCGGATCACGCGGGTCGTCGTGGTGGTGGTCGCGGTCATGATTCGTCCCTCGCCTCGATGAGCCGACGTCTCTGCCTCACGGCGAGAACGCGATCCAGCACGATCGCTCCGATGATGAGCACGCCGACGACAGCGCGCTGCCAGAAGTCCGGGATGCCGAGGATGGGCAGAGCACGGTTGATGGTCATCAGAAGCATCGCGCCGATGGCGGCGCCCCAGACGGACCCGACACCGCCGGTGATGGCGATGCCGCCGATCACGGCGGCCCCGACGGCATCCAGTTCCCACCCGGAACCCGCCTGCGAACTGATCGAACCGTAGCGCGCCGCATAGAACACACCGGCGAGGCCGGCGAGCGCACCGGACAGGATGAACGCGCTGAGCACGCGGCGCGTGACCTTGAGCCCGTAAAGCTCGGCCGCCGCAGGATCGGATCCGATCGCGTAGTACTCGCGTCCTCCGCGGGTGTTGCGCATGTACCAGGCGGCCGCCGCGAGCACGAGGACGGCGACGATCGACAGCACCGGGATGAAGAGGATCTGCTGTGTGCCGAGCGCCAGGAAGTCCTTCGGCATGTCGGACGGGTTCACGCGATCGCTCCCGGTCCACAGGACGTTGATCCCGCGATAGGCGTAGAGCGTTCCGAGGGTGATCACCATCGCCGGCACGCGGGCGAAGGCGACGAGCGCGCCGTTGATCAGGCCGAGCACCGCCCCGAACAGCACGGCGGCGAGCACCACGACCACGATCGGGATGCCGGGGATGTCGATGAAGAGACGGCCGGTGAGGTAGGCGGTCAGTCCCATCACGGAGCCGACCGACAGGTCGACGTTGCGTGTGATGATCACGATCGCCTGGCCCACGGCGACCAGGACGAGGATGGACGGGGTCAGCAGCAGGTCCCGCCACCCGTCGGCGGAGAACAGGAAGTTCGGGTTCTTCACCGTGGCGGCGAGCACGACCAGGACGAGCGCGGCCAGGATGCCGAGCTCGCGAGCGCGTCCGACGCCGCCGAAGCTCTTCCGCACGGCGAACGCGGGGGCAGGGGCTGTGGTGGTCATGAGTGCAGCTCCGATGCGTGGGTCGCGGCGAACATGACGTTCTCGCTGGTGGCGTCCGCCCGGTCGATCTCCGCGGTGATGCGCCCCTCGCGCATGACGAGGACGCGATCGGCCATGCCGAGCACTTCTGGAAGCTCGGAGGAGATCATGAGGATGCCCATGCCCTGCCCTGCCAACTGCGAGAGAAGCCGGTGCACCTCCGACTTCGTCCCGACGTCGATGCCGCGGGTGGGCTCGTCGATGATGAGCACCCTCGGGTCCGTCGCGAGCCACTTGGCGAGGACGACCTTCTGCTGGTTGCCACCGGACAGCGTCGAGGCGACGGTGTCCAGCGCGTGCGTCTTGACCTCGAGGCGCGAGGCCCATTCCCGGGCGGCACGGTTCTCCATGCCGCTGGTGAGCAGGCCCCACCGGGCGAGGCGGCGCCGGATGGCGAGGGTGATGTTGCCGCCGACGCCCGACTCGATCACGAGACCCTGCTTGCGCCGGTCCTCGGGGACGAGGGCGAGCCCCGCCCGCATGGCCTCGGTCGGATTCCGACGGGCTACCGGCGCCCCCAGCATCCGGACCGAGCCCTCCCGGTAGGCGTCCACCCCGAAGACGGCTCTGGCGACCTCGCTGCGACCCGCCCCCACAAGCCCGGCGAGCGCGACGATCTCGCCCGAGCGCACGGTGAGAGAGATGTCGTGGAACACGCCGGGACTGGTCAGCCCGGTCACCTCGAGCAGGGGATCGCCGATCGCGGCATCCTGCTTCGGGAACAGCTCGGTGATGTCGCGGCCGACCATCTGGCGCACGAGCTCGTCGACCGTGGTATCCGCGATCGGCGTGGTGGCGATGTAGGCGCCGTCGCGCATGACGGTGACCGTGTCGCACAGGGCGAAGACCTCGTCGAAGCGGTGCGAGATGAACAGGACCGCCCTGCCCTCGTCCCGCAGACTTCGCGCGACGGCGAACAGTCGATCGACCTCCACGCCGCTCAACGCCGCCGTCGGCTCGTCCATCACGAGCACACTGGCGTCGAGCGAGATCGCCTTGGCGATCTCGATGAGCTGCTGGTCGGCGATCGACAGGCCCTCGGTGATGCGATCGGGGTCGATCGCCACACCGAGACGCCGGAAGATCTGCTCGACCTCGGTGCGCATCGCCCTGCGATCGATGCGACCGTACCGGTTCACCGGCTGACGTCCCATGAAGATGTTCTCGGTCACCGACAGGTCGGGGAAGAGCGTCGGCTCCTGGTAGATCACAGCGATTCCGGCGGCCTTCGACTGCGCCGTGCTGGTGAAGTCGACGTCCTCGCCGTGCAGGCGGAAGTCACCGGAATCTCGGCGGTAGAGTCCCGCCATGATCTTGACGAGCGTGGATTTGCCGGCGCCGTTTTCGCCGATGAGCGCGTGGATCGAGTGCGGGCGCAGGATCAGGCTGCCGGAGCGCAGCGCGATCACGGGACCGAACGACTTCACGACGCGATGCAGCTCGAGCGCGGGATCGGATGCGCGCGGCATCGTGCCGGAGGGCGGGACTTCTGCGGCCACTGAGGTGTCCTCTCCTTCGAGGCCGAACGGGTTCGTACCGAATGAACCTTACATGAATCGATTCAGGCAGGTTTCAGGCTAGTGTATGGGAGACCGGTCGCCGATCAACACCCCCTGCGACCGAACTGTGACCCGACCGATGACGAGAGGATCTCCGGTGCCTGTCAGCATCCGCGACGTCGCGCAGCGCGCCGGCGTCTCCGTGGGCACCGTGTCGAACGTGCTGAACCGACCGGACGAGGTCTCGGCGGACTCGGTCGAGCGCGTGAGCCGGGCGATCGAGGAACTCGGGTACGTGCGCAATGACGCGGCGCGCAAGCTGCGCGCCGGCGTCAGCACCACGGTCGGGTTCGTGGTGCTGGACGGGCAGAACCCGTTCTACAGCGATGTGGTCCGCGGAGCCGAGGACGAGGCGTCCAGCCACGGGATCGCGATCCTGTACGGCAACACGGATGAGGATCCGTCCCGCGAGAAGGTCTACCTCGACCTGTTCCGGGAGCAGCAGGTCCGCGGTCTTCTCATCGCACCGTACGGCGATGTCATGACGCAGCTGCGCCGGTTCCGGTCGAGCGGCATCGCGACGGTGCTCGTGGACCGGTTCAGCGCCGACAGCGGCTTCTCCTCGGTCTCGGTCGACAGCGTGGCCGGGGGCCGGCTCGCTGTGGATCATCTCATCGAGTCCGGCCGGCGACGGATCGCGTTCGTCGGCGGCCCGTTCGACATGCGTCAGGTCACCGATCGCCTCGCCGGGGCACGCGCCGCGGCCGAGAACGCCCCCGTCCGCGTCGAGCTCGAAGTCATCGCCACGACGGCGATGACCGTGGCCGAGGGCGCCGCAGCGGGTGCGCGACTGCTCACGAGACCGCGTCGGGACTGGCCCGACGCGCTGTTCGCCGCGAACGACCTCGTCGCTCTCGGCCTGCTTCAGTCCCTCGTCGCCGGAGGCCGGATGCTGGTGCCCGAGGAGATCGCGCTCATCGGCTTCGACGACATCCCCTTCGCGGCCGCGGCCGCCGTTCCGCTGTCCTCCATCCGGCAGCCGAGTCGCATGATCGGCCGTACCGCGTTGCGGATCGTCCTCGAAGAGGCGGCGGATCCGGCCAGCATCCCGCGTCAGACCGTGTTCCCCCCTGAACTCATGGTGCGCCGTTCGACGACCGGGTGAAGCCCGCGGGCCCGGCCGTGACGCGAGCCCGCGCCCGCTCGTTGAGCGCGCCCCTCTCTTCGCTCGTTGAGCGAACCCCTCTTTCGCTCGTTGAGCGAGGAAAGCGAGTCGAAACGCGGTACGCACCCAGCAGCAATCACCGCGTTTCGACTCGGTCGGCTCCGCCGGCCTCGCTCAACGAACGAGACAACACGAACGACACCGACCCCGTTCGTTGAGCGCACCCCCTTCGCTCGTTGAGCGAGCGAAGCGAGTCGAAACGCAGCCGACGCCGAGCAGCAATCACCGCGTTTCGACTCGGTCGGCTCCGCCGTCCTCGCTCAACGAGCGAGACTGGACGAGCGGAGACGAACCGAGCGGGCTCAGCGGCCGTTGCCGTTCGAGCAGGTCTTCTGCTCGACCGTGGTGCCCTTGACCGACTCCGGCAGCGCGACAGCGGACTGGCTCGGAGCCGGCGCGGTCGTCTCGGGCCCGGCCGAGGGCGCAGGCTCGGGCGCGGTGGTCTCGGGCGCCTCGCCCTCCTCGACGACGACGCCGTCGTAACGGGAGGCCTCGTGCGTGATCTGGAAGGGCTGATTCGCCGCGATGGCATCGAACAGGGCGGTCGCCGCCGAACGGATCGGCACGACGCGGTCCGCGTCGTTCGGGTCCGTGCTGACCGGGTACTGCAGGAACGCGATGTCCTCGAAGGGCACGTCCTTCACGGCGAGGGCGATCTGAGCGATGAGCATCGGGTTCGTCAGCGACGTGCTGGCCTCGATATTGCTCAGCCCGGTGTTCGCCAGGCGCAGCACCGTGGGGACGTCCCCGAGGGTCTCCTCCGCCCGCAGCTTCCGCACGAGCGCGTTGAGGTACACCTGCTGATTGCCGATGCGGGCGAGGTCGCTCTCGCCGACGAGGCCATGCCGTGTGCGCAGGAACGCCAGCGCCCGCTCCCCGGAGATCGTGTGCGTCCCGGCATCCAGGTCGAGTCCGGTATGCCGGTCACGGATGCTGCTCGCCAGGCACACCTCGACCCCGCCGATCGCATCCGTGATCTCGATCACGCCGCCGAAGGTGACCGCCGCGGCGAACTGGATGTCCTGGCCGGTGAGCTCCGAGATCGTCTTCGCGACGCAGTTCAGTCCCCCGGCGGAATACGCCGTGTTCAGCTGCCCCTTGTCGGTCCCGTAGTACTCCGTACCGTCCGGCGCCGTGCACGACGGGATGGGGACCATGAGGTCACGGGGGAAGCTGACGGCCGTGATCCGGCGCGGCTCGTCCGAGACGTGCACGAGCATGTTGACGTCGTTGAGCGTGCCCTCGGAGTCGGCACCCGTGCACCGTTCCCGGAAGAGGTGAGCGTACTCCGGCTCGCACGTGTCGACGCCGGTGAGCAGCAGGTTGAAGCCGCCCTCGAACGCACCGATGTCGGGCGGGACGGACTCGTGGCCCTCCAGCTCGACGGCATCGGCGGTCACGTCACCGATCAGCGTGCTGCCGACGAACGCGACCACCCCGACGCCGCTGACGAGGACGACCGCGAGCACGACCCCGACGATCTTCAGCAGCTGGGAGAGCGCGCCGGGGCTGCGCAGCTGTCCGTGCCGCGCCACGGTGCGCCGCCGGCGGGTCTTCTCACTCACACGGTGTCCTTCGGATCGGGCGGGGAGGATCCCCCGCTCAATCCTTGACGTTACCGTTGGAGCAGGTCTGCTGCGCCGCGGAGTTTCCCTTGATCGAGTCGGGAAGAGCCACGGCCGTCTCGGACGCGTCCGGGGCCGGCGTCGCCGTCTCCGTCGGCTCGACGGGCTCGACCGGCTCCTCGGTCGTGGGCGCCTCCTCGACGACGACCCCCTCGTTCTCGTTGTTCTCGTGCGTGATCTCGAGCGGCTGGTTGGCCTCGATCGCCGCGAAGAGCTCCCCGGCGGCTTCCCAGCTCGGGACGACCTTGTTCGCATCGTCCGGATCGGTGGCGGTCGGGTACTGCACGAAGACGATGTCCGAGGTCGGGACGTCCTTGAGGGCGAGTGCGATCTGGGCGATCGTCATGGGGGTCAGCGTCGAACTCGTCGTGAGGTTGTTCACGGCGGTGTCGGCGAGCTTCAGCATGGTCCCCACGTCGCCGAGCACCTCGGAGCTGAGCATCTTGCGCGCCAGCGACGACATGTACTGCTGCTGGTTGCCGATGCGCCCCAGGTCGCTGCCGTCTCCGACGCCCTTGCGGGTGCGCAGGAACTGCAGCGCCTCGTAGCCCTGGATCGTGTGGTTGCCGGCTTCCATGTCCAGGCCGGTGGCCTTGTCCTTGATGCCGCTCGCGAGGCACACCTCGACCCCGCCGATGGCGTTCGTGATCTCGATCACGCCGCCCCACGTGACGGATGCGGCGTACTGGATGTCCTGACCGGTGAGCTCCGTGACCGTCTGCGCGACGCAGTTGAGCCCGCCGTACTCCCAGGCGCTGTTGAGCGGCTGCTTGCTCATGGCGGAGTGCGTGTTGCCCTCCTCGTCGGTGCAGGACGGAATCGCGAGCATCGTGTCGCGGGGGATGCTGACGACCGTCACACGGCGCGGGGCATCCGAGACGTGCACCAGAAGGTTCGTGTCGTTGAGCGTGGCATCGCCGTCGCGATCCTCGCAGCGCTTGCCGAACATCTCGGCGTACTCCGGCTCGCAGGCGTCCACACCGACGAGCAGCATGTTGAATCCGCCCTTGTACGCGCCGATGTCCGGCGGGACGGACTCCTGCCCCTCGAGATCGACCGAGTTCTCCGCCACCGTGTTCAGCAGGGTCGTTCCCACATAGGCGGCGACGCCCACACCGCTGACGAGCACCACCGCGAGGACGATGCCGATGATCTTCAGCAGCTGCGAGACCGGACCCGGCGAGCGCAGCTGACCGTGACGCGCGACGGTACGACGGAGTGGGGTCTTATCGCTCACTCGGTGCCTTTCGCTCTGCGGAGGGTGTGGGATTCGAACCCACGAGACATCTCTGCCCACTGGTTTTCAAGACCAGCTCCATCGGCCGCTCGGACAACCCTCCTCGCGCAGGAATGCACCTGCCCGATCAGGGGTCGAGTCTAGCCGAGTTCGCGGGAATCCCCGGCCACGCCGACTCTCATTCTCGCGTCATGACCTGGGGAGCTTCTGTGAGCAGAGTGTCCAGCGCGAGGGCAAGACCGCCGTCGATGACGTCCTCGGTCACCTCGCCGGCAGCGTCCTTCACCTCCGCCGGCGCCTGCCCCATAGCCACGGCCCGTCCGCCGACGCGAAGCGCCCAGCCGAACATGCCGATATCGTTGCGCCCGTCTCCGGCGACGAGCACCTTGCCGGGCTCCATGCCGAGTTCGGCATGGACGCGCGCGAGCGCGGTGCCCTTGTCGACGCCCTGCGGAGCGATGTCCAGCCAAGCCGTCCACCCGATCGCGTAGGAGACCTCGTTGAGCCCGGCATCCGCGACGAGTCGGTGGAAGTCCTCCTCGTCGTGACCGGGCGCGACGACGACGACGCGCGACACCGGCTGCTCGCCGAGTTCCTCGAACGTCACCTGGCGGCCTCCGTCGAGCGTCCAGTCGTCGAGCTGCGCTGTGTACAGGCGCTGCCCTGAGGCGAGCTCGACCATGTAGCGCGCCTCCGGCAGCCGATCGCCGAGCAGGCCCAGCACGGTGTGCGGGTCGAAGGTCTCCACATGCCAGCGCATCCAGTCGCCGTCCACGCGCCGCATCGTGACCGCGCCGTTCGAGCAGACCACGAACTCCGGGCTGATCCCGAGCGCATCGAGGTAGCGGTGCGTCGCCATCCAGCTCCGGCCTGTCGCGATCGTCACCATGTGCCCGGCGTCGCGCAGGCGGCCGACCGCCTCAGGGACACCGGGACTCATGGTCTCGTCCTGCAGCAGGATCGTGCCGTCGACGTCGAGACCGACCAGCCAGGGCGCGTCGGTCGCCGCGGCCGTCACGCCTCCGGCTCCAGCACGGCGAGCCCGCCGAGGTAGGGTCGCAGCACCTCCGGGACGACCACCGAGCCGTCGGCCTGCTGGTGCGTCTCCAGGATCGCGACGATCCAGCGCGTCGTGGCGAGCGTGCCGTTCAGGGTCGCGACGTGCTGCGTCCTGGTCTGGCCGTCCTCGGATTCCGGGCGGAAGCGCACGTCGAGGCGGCGCGCCTGGAAGCTCGTGCAGTTCGAGGTCGACGTGAGCTCCCGGAAGGCCCCCTGCGTCGGCACCCACGCCTCGATGTCGTATTTGCGCGCGGCGCTGGAGCCGAGGTCGCCGGCGGCGACGTCGATCACGCGGTACGCGAGCCCCAGCGCGGTGAGCATCTCCTCCTGGAGCGCGACGAGGCGCAGGTGCTCGGCCTCGGCATCCTCCGGCGTCGTGTAGACGAACATCTCGAGCTTGTTGAACTGGTGGACGCGGATGATCCCGCGGGTGTCCTTGCCGTACGAGCCGGCCTCGCGCCGGTAGCAGGTCGACCAGCCGGCATAGCGCAGCGCGCCCTTCGACAGGTCGACGATCTCGTCCTTGTGATAGCCCGCCAGGGCGACCTCGCTGGTTCCGACCAGGTAGAGGTCGTCGTCCTTGTCGAGGTGGTAGACCTCGTCGGCGTGCTCGCCGAGGAACCCGGTGCCCTGCATGATCTCCGGGCGCACGAGCGTGGGGGTGATGAGCGGCACGAAGCCGTTCTGCAGCGCCTTGTCGAGCGCCATGTTCATGAGCGCGATCTCGAGCCGTGCGCCCACGCCGCGCAGGAAGTAGAACCGCGAGCCGGAGACCTTGACGCCGCGCTCCATGTCGATCGCGCCGAGGATCTCGCCGATCTCGAGGTGATCGCGCGGCTCGAAGTCGAAGGAGGGGACCTCGCCGACGCGGCGCAACTCGACGAAGTCCGCCTCGCCGCCCGCGGGAACGCCGTCGATCACGACGTTCTCGATCAGGGCCAGAGCGGATGCCGCGGCATCCGCGGCCTCGGTCGACGCGTGCTGGGCCTGCTTGACCCGCTCGGCGAGTTCCTTGGCCTGCGCGACGAGCGCCGCTTTCTCCTCCTTGGGCGCCTTCGCGACCTGCTTGCCGAACGCGTTCTGCTCGGCGCGCAGCTCCTCGAACGCGGTCAGCGCAGCGCGGCGCGATCGGTCGGCCTCGATCGCCGCATCGACGGTGGACGCGTCGTGCCCGCGCGCGATCTGCGAGCGGCGGACGACGTCGGGATTGTCGCGGAGAAGAGCGAGGTCGATCATCCGTCAAGTCTATGGCGTGCGGCCGGGGCGGCCGCGAGCCGCCGCGTTCGCGGAGAGGCCCTAGAGTAGCGCCATGACGACGCCTCCGCCCGCTCCGCGCCGCGCCGCCCTCGTCTACAACCCGGTGAAGGTCGACGAGCAGCGGCTGACCGCGCTCATGGCGACGATCTCGGAGGAGGCGGGCTGGGACGCTCCGCTGCTGCTTCCGACCACGATCGAGGATGCCGGGCAGGGTGTGACTCGTCAGGCGCTCGAGGCCGGGGCCGCCGCCGTGCTCGTGGCCGGCGGGGACGGCACGGTCCGCGCCGTGGCCGAAGCGATCGCGAACTCCTCGGTCCCGCTGGCCATCGTCCCCAGCGGCACCGGCAACCTCTTCGCTCGCAACCTCGGACTCCCGCTCACGGACGCCGACGCGATGATCCGCGCGGCGCTCAGCGACCGGACGGTTCCCGTGGACATCGGCTGGGCGACGCTCACGCGTGAGGACGGCACGTCGGAGGAGCACGGCTTCGTCGTGCTCGCCGGCATGGGACTGGATGCCGACATGATCGCCAACACCCGCCCTGACCTGAAGAAGTCGGTCGGCTGGGTCGCGTACGTGGACGGCGCGGCACGGTCGCTGGCATCCGCGAAGCAGTTCCGGATCGTCTACCAGATCGACGACGAGCGGTTGCACTCGCGCAAGGTCTACAGCGCCCTGTTCGCGAACTGCGGCACCCTGCCGGCCGGCATCTCGCTGATTCCCACTGCCTCGGTCGCCGACGGCGAGCTCGACGTCGCGATCATCCAGCCGTCCGGGCCATTCGGATGGCTGGCCGTTTGGCGGCGCATCTGGTGGGACAACTCCGTGCTGCGCCGCTTCCGCGCGGGCCGTCTCGTGCTGCAGATGCGCGGTCAGGACGCCTCGGTGCGGTACCTGCGCGGCATCACGGCCGAGGCCGCCGCGACCGAGCCCACCCCGATCGAACTGGACGGCGACGAGTTCGGCCTCGCGGTGCGGATCCGCTGCCGCGCCGAGCAGGGCGCGCTTCTGCTGGCGATCCCGCCGGGGATCGCGGTGGACGCGCTCTGACGCCCTGTCAGCCCCTGACCGCGACGGTCGCGTCGAGGTTCCCGCCGACGAGCGTCAGCTGGAAGCCGTCGTCCTCGACCTGATCGTCGCCGAACGCGATGATCGTGGCTCGGGGTGCCATGTCCATCGTGCACACCTGGTCCTCGTCCGTCGCGAAGGTGACCGTGCCCGTGACCCCGCTGCCTTCGACGGACTCCACGACCGGCGGGCACGAGGAGGAGCCCCAGGTCAGCAGGACGAGACTCTCATCGTCGAACCAGCCGGCGCTGGGGGCGTACTCGGTCTGCGACCCCGGTACCCCGGTGAGCTCCGCGTCGCCGTCCAGGTCGACGTCGTCGGTGACGTCCCCGTAGGTCACGACCAGCTCGACGTCCTGGGCCGGATCCACCCCATCGGGGAGCGCGCCGACGCTCGCACGCGGCGCGTAGTCCGCCGTGCACGCGGCATCCGGATCCGGGTCGGTCACCGTCACCCGCACGTTCTGGCCCTCGGCGGTGACGTCCTCGACGACCGGGACGCAGGTCGACGATCCCCACGTGACGACCGCGAACATGCGGCCCTCGTCGAGCCAGGCGGCCTCGAAGCCGTCCTCGCCTCCCGGCGCCGGCTCGTTCGTCGTCTGCGGGGCGCTCGTGCTCGCGGGGCCCGTCGATCCGGGACCCGACGCGCACCCGGCGACGACGACGGCGGTGGCGAGCAGGGCTGCGGCGGAGGCGACGGAGCGCAGGATCGAGGTCATGACCTCAGGGTAGCCGCCCTCACTGCAGCGCGGAGGTGAGCCTCGCGAGATTGTCGAGCACGGTGGAGCGCAGCGGCTGCTGCATCCACTCGTCCAGCGTGAGCTCGCGGCTGAGGGAGCGATAGACGTCCTCGACGACGCGCATCTCCTCGACGAACTCCTCGCCGCGCACGAGCAGGGAGATCTCGAGGTTCAGGCCGAAGGAGCGCATGTCCATGTTGCTGGAGCCGATGACGGCGACCTCGTCGTCGATCGTGAGGCTCTTGGTGTGCAGGATGTACGGCTTCCGGTACATCCAGATCCGGACGCCGCCGCGCAGCAGCGCCTCGTAGTAGCTGCGCTGAGCGTGGTAGACCATGGCCTGATCGCCCTCTTCGGACACGAACAGCTCGACCTCGACGCCGCGATCGGATGCCGCCGTGACGGCGAGCAGCAGCGCCTCGTCCGGTACGAAGTAGGGGCTCACGATCATGATCTTGCGCTTCGCCGAGTACAGAAGCCCGAGGAACAGGCGAAGGTTGTTCTCGACCTCGAATCCGGGTCCCGAGGGCACGACCTGGCAGTCCAGGTCCCCCGTGCCCTCGACCGCGTGCGCGATGTCGATGTCCGAGAGCACCTGATCGGTCTCGCTGTACCAGTCGCTGAGGAAGATCGCGTTGACGCTCGCCACGATCGGACCGTCCAGGCGCACCATGAGATCGACCCAGTGCAGGCCCCGCTTGATGTTCTTGGGCAGGTTGTAGGTCGAATCCGTGATGTTCTGCGAGCCCAGGAACGCCACGCGCCCGTCGATGACGAGGAGCTTGCGGTGGTTGCGCAGGTCCGGGCGCTGCATGCGTCCCTTCAACGGCTGCACCGGGAGCATGACGTGCCAGTCGGCGCCCATCCGCTTCAGGCGTTGGACGGTGTGCCGGTAGCGGGGCTTCCAGCGGTTCGCCCAGTGATCGAGCAGCACGCGGACCGAGACGCCGCGCGCCGCCACCTCTTCCAGTGCGCGGAAGAAGTTGTCGGTGGACGCGTCCGACTGGAGGATGTAGAACTCCACGTGCACGTAGGACGTCGCGGTGCGCACGGCATCCGCCATCGCGTCGAGCGATTCCTGGTAGTCCGAGATGAGGTGCGCACCGTTGTCTCCGGACAGCGGCATCGCTCCCAGTCGCTGATTCATGCGCACCAGCGGTCCGAACCAGTCCGGCGCATCCGGTCGGAGCGTGCCGAAGTGCAGGTGGTCACTCGTCTCGGCGATGTAGTCGTTGATCTGCTGCTGCTTGCGGCGCCGGGCGCGCGGCAGCCGCGGGTTGCCGATCAGCAGGAACAGGAACACCCCGAAGAAGGGGATGAAGAAGATGGCCAGCAACCAGGCCATCGCCGCGGTCGGACGGCGATTGCGCGGGACGACGATGATGGCCGTGATGCGGATGGCGATGTCGATGACGGTGAGACCGGCGAGCACCCACCAGGGCCAAGCGATCATGCGTCACCCCCGGTGCTCCCTGGCCGCACGCCTGACGCCGGCCATGCTCTCAGCGTAGTGGGTGGGTGGGACGCCGCCGCGTCACTGCTTCGGCGGGAGGCCCCGCGCCGCGCGCTCCTCGGCCTCGATCTGCGCGTGCACCTTGCGCTCGGTGCGGTCGAAGCGCAGGATGCCGCGGAGCACGAAGAAGAACACCACGCAGACGGCGAGCGTCGGCAGGATCGACCAGGATGCCGCGGCCCAGAAGTTCTCCATGAGTCCATCGTACGCCGCGCGCCTGTGGGCTCGCCCGTCGACTCCTCACCCGTTCCCGCACCACTCGCCCTGCACAATCGGAGATCTCGCGGAATCCGTCCACAATCGCCGTCCCGGCGCTCCCGCGGAGGATCCACAGCGGCACACTCGCGGCATGACAACCGTGATGAAAGCCTCCGGCTCCACCGAGTTCCTCGGCCTCGTCCCCGCCCTCGCCGGCTTCACGCCGAGGCGGAGCATCGTGCTGGTCCCCTTCGAGGGCAAGCGCGCCTATGGCGCACTGCGCATGGACCTCCCCGACGATCCCGTCGAGTTCGCCGAGCCCGCCGTGGCCCTGACCCGCCGGGTCCCGGGAACCGAGGCCGTCGCGATCGTCGTGTACTGCGAAGAGACGGCCCTGGCGACGCGCGACGGCCTCGTGCTTCCGCACGCCGTGCTCGTCGACGAGGTGCTCGCATCCGCCGAGGAGGCGCGTCTCGGGATCGTCGACGCGCTCTGCGTCACACCGGAAGGATGGTCCAGCTATCTGGACGACGATCCGGCGCTCAACCCGCTGGACGCGATCGCGACCAGGCCACTGCCACCGGGGATCGCCCTCGAGGCCGACCAGTCCGCGGGAGCCGACCTCCCGGTCGTCAGCCTGCTCGCCTCCGAACGCGTCGGGCGGGCTCTCATCGATCTGGATCAGGTGCTGTGCCGCATACGCCTCGACCGCCCCGTGCCCGCGGGGCGCGAGAACCCGCAGGCACTCGCGGCGGCCGCTCTGCTTGACGATGTCACCGGGATGTTCGAGGAGGCCCTGGACCTGCCGGAGGACGCGCCGCCGTTCCTGGTCGCCGCACTCCTGTGGCTGCTCGACCAGCCCGTGTACCGGGACGTGGCGCTCGTGCAGTGGGCGACGGACCAGGACGGCGGCGAGCGCGCGCTGGACGCGCAGCTCGAGTACCGCTCGTCGAGGGTGATGCCCGACGGCTCCGCCAGGATGCTCGTCGGCGAGGGTCCGCGGCCCGACGCGGCACGACTGCACGCCGCGCTGCGCGCCGTGCGGAGGCTCGCCGCCCTCGCACCGCGGGCGAAGCGCGTCGGCCCGCTGGCGGTCGCGGCCTGGTTGTCCTGGGCGCTCGGACGCACCTCGCACGCGGAGAAGCACCTCGAGCAGGTGCGCGGGATCGCGCCGGACTACAGCTTCGGACGCCTGCTGGGCGAGCTGCTGCTCGCGCGACCCCTGCCCGAATGGGCGTTCCACCGCCGCGCGGCGGACGCGGCCTGACGCCTCACTTCACCAGCGGGAAGAGGATGGTCTCGCGGATGCCGAGCCCCGTGATCGCCATGAGCAGCCGGTCGATGCCCATGCCCATGCCGCCGGACGGCGGCATGCCGTGCTCGAGCGCGCGCAGGAACTCCTCGTCGACGCGCATGGCCTCGACGTCGCCGCGCGCCGCCAGCTTCGCCTGTTCGACGAAGCGCTCGCGCTGGATGACCGGGTCGACGAGCTCGGAGTACCCCGTGGCGAGCTCGAAGCCCCGGATGTACAGGTCCCACTTCTCCACGACGCCGGCGATCGAGCGGTGCTCGCGCACCAGCGGCGAGGTGTCGAGGGGGAAGTCCATGACGAACGTCGGGCGCACCAGATCGCCCTTCACGAAGTGCTCCCACAGCTCCTCGACGAGCTTGCCGTGCGTCGCCTGCGGCGGCACGTCCACGCCGCTGCGCTCGGCGAAGGCGATGAGGTCCTCGACCGCGTCCTCGGGGGTCACAGTGCGACCGGACGCCGCGGACAGCGACTCGTACATCGAGATGCGGTCCCACTCGCCGCCCAGGTCGTACTCGGTTCCGTCGGCCCACGTGACCGTGGTCGAACCGCTCACCGCGATCGCCGCCTGCTGCACGAGCTCCTGCGTGAGCCCGGCCATCTGGTTGTAGTCACCGTAGGCCTGGTACGCCTCGAGCATCGCGAACTCGGGGCTGTGCGTCGAGTCGGCGCCCTCGTTGCGGAAGTTGCGGTTGATCTCGAAGACCCGCTCGATGCCGCCGACCACCGCGCGCTTGAGGTACAGCTCCGGAGCGATGCGCAGGTACAGGTCGGTGTCGAACGCGTTCGAGTGCGTGATGAAAGGACGGGCCGACGCGCCGCCGTGCTGCACCTGCAGCATGGGCGTCTCGACCTCGAGGTAGTCGTGGCTCGCGAACGTCGCACGCAGGCTGGCGTTCACGGCCGCGCGGGCGCGCACCGTCGTGCGGGCCTGCTCGCGGACGATGAGGTCGAGGAAGCGGCTGCGCACACGACCCTCCTCGCTGAGCTCGGAGTACGCGTTCGGCAGCGGAAGGATCGCCTTGGACGCGATCGCCCACTCATCGGCCATGATCGACAGCTCGCCGCGGCGGCTGGAGATGACCTCGCCGTGGACGAACACGTGGTCCCCCAGGTCGACGTACTCCTTCCAGTCCGCCAGCGACTCCTCGCCGACGTTCGCCAGGGAGATCATGGCCTGGATGCGCGACCCGTCCCCGGCCTGCAGGGTGGCGAAGCAGAGCTTGCCCGTGTTGCGGCTGAACACCACGCGGCCGGCGACGCCCACCTGGACGCCCGTCTCGGCTCCGGCTTCGAGCTCGCCGTACTCGGCACGGAGCGCCGGGATGGAGTGCGTCACCGGAACTCCGACCGGGAACGCGCCGCCTCCGGCATCCGCACGCCGGGCGATCAGCCGCTCGCGCTTGGCGAGTCGGACCGCCTTCTGCTCATGGATGTCCTCGTCGTCGGCGGGGACGGGGGCGGGCGCGTCGGACGCGTTCGTCATGCGGGGCTCCTTGGAAGTCAGCGGCCAGTTTATCGCGGGTGCGCCGGGACTCCGCCGGGCGTCCGTCCGGTCGGACGCGGCCGCGGCGGCATCGGAGCAGGCGGGTAGCGTGGAGATCATGAGCGCACGCCGAGGTCTCCGACTGCTCACCGCCCTCGCCCTCGCAGCCGGCGCCGCGATCCTCCCCGCCACGACGGCCACGGCATCCGCGGTGTCCGCCTCCGGCGACGTCGACGACTTCTCCTACTCGTCCTGGGACTCCGTGCTCGAGGTGGGCAGGGACGACGACGGCCACGCCACCCTGCGCACCACCGAGACGGTGACCGCGGAGTTCCCCGACACCGACCAGAACCGCGGCATCGTCCGCGGGATCGTCCTGGGCTACGAGGGAGCCTCCACGCACACCGAGATCGTGTCGGTGACGGACGAGCAGGGCGCCCCGGTTCCCTACGAGACGGAGGAGGACGACGGCGTCGTCTACATCCTCACCGGCACCGACGTGTTCGTGCACGGGCCGACCACGTACGTCATCACCTACGAGATGCGCGACGTGATCCTCGCCGCGCGCAACGGGTCCGACGAGTTCTACTGGGACCTGCTGCCCCTGGACAGCGCGCAGCCGATCGACGACTTCTCAGCGCGCATCACGTTCGATCCCGAGCTGGGCGACCGGCTGACCGGCTCCTCCGCCTGCTACATCGGACCGCAGGGATCACGCGACACCTGCGAACTCGCGCACGAGGGCGACACGTTCACGGTCGCCGAATCGGATCTCGCCGCGGGCGACGGGGTGACCGTCGCGATCGGGCTGGAACCCGGCACCGTCGTCCAGCCCGATCAGCGCCTTCCCGCCCCCCTCACGGACGTCGCGCCGATCGTACTGGGCGGCGGGGCGCTGCTGTTCACGGCCGGCGGGTGGGCGGCGACCGCAGCCATGGTGCGCTCGAGGCGGCGCGCAACGGGCATCGTCGTGGCGCAGTACGAGGTGCCGAGCTCGATGCCTCCGATCCTCGCGAACGCGATCGTGCCGAAGGCCCGCGACGCCATCGCCGCCCAGATCACCCACCTCGCGGTGCGCGGGATGCTCCGTCTCGAGGAGCTGCCCGACCGGGACGACGACGAGCGGCGTCCGCGTCTGCGCCGGCTCGACGCGCCGATCCCGGATCCGCTGGACCACCGCGCTCTGAAAGCGGTGTTCAACAACGACGAGCCGGACATCGTCATGACGCTCCCGAAGGACAGCTCCTCGTTCGGTGAGCGCATGCAGGGCCTCCTCCGGGCCGGCACGAAGGCCGCCGCGAAGCGCGGGCTCGTCACGAAGGAGCGCAGCCGGGCGGCCGTCGCGCTGACCTGGGGCGCCCTCGGCCTGCTCGCCGTGGGCCTGGGACTCGGCATCTGGGGTGTCGTGCAGGCGCGCGAGACCGCCATCCCCGGCATCCTGATCGCGGCTCTTGCGGGCGTCGTCGCGATCATCTCCCTGCTCGTGGGACTCTCCGGACGCACCGTGCTCACGCCGGAGGGTGCCCGGCAACTCGAGCACCTCGAGGGCGTGCGCGAGTTCATCCGCGTCGCCGAGGCCGACCGGCTGCGGATGCTGCAGAGCTACACCGGCGCCGAGCGCCGCCCCGACGGAGCGATCGACGTGATCCATCTGTACGAGCTGCTGCTGCCGTACGCGATCCTGTTCGGGCAGGAGCGGGAATGGGGCGAGGTCCTCGAGACCGCGTACGCCCAGCAGCAGGTCTCGCCGGTCTGGGTGAACGGCGCTGCGGTCGGGCTCGCCGCCCGGATGTCCTCCTTCTCCCAGACGACCTCGAGCGCATCGAGCTACTCGTCTCCGAGCAGCAGCACCTCGTCCAGCTTCGGCGGGTCGACGGGCGGCGGGTTCTCGGGCGGAGGAGGCGGCGGCGGGTTCTCGGGAGGCCGATGAGCCCGGCGGGACGTCAGGGGGCGAGCGGGTCGGATGCCTCGCGCAGGGCCCGTTCGACGGTGGACTGCACCAGGGCCGACAGGTACCCGCCCGGATTCTCCACCCCGATCCCGCGCAGCAGCCCGGTGGCCTGGGAGATGATCGACCGGGAGAACTCGGATGCCGTGGCGATCGCCTCGGCGTAGGCCGCTCGATCCTCCTCGGCGATCACGACCGGCTCGCAGCCGAGCTCGACGGCGAGCGCCTGCGCGATCGGCAGCACCGGGGCGGGGGCCGTCACTGCGGCGAACGCGGCCTGGAGCTGGCGCAGGTCGATCGACGTGCCGGTGAACGTGATCGCCGGGTGCACCGCGAGAGGGATCGCCCCGGAGCGCTGCGCCGGCTCCAGCACGCCGATTCCGTAGGACGGATCCGTGTGAAGGACGAGCTGCCCGGGCTGCCAGGCGCCGACACGGGCGAGGCCGGCGACGAGGCCGGCCAGTTCGTCGTGCGGAACCGCGAGGACGACGAGCTCGCTGCGGCGCAGCACCTCGGGCGCGTCCAGCACCGGCACGTCGGGCAGCACGGCCGAGGCGCGCTCCGGGTCCGAGGACGCCGTGATGCCGACCAGGGCGTGACCGGCGCCGGCGAGCGCCGCTCCGATCACCGGCCCGACGCGGCCCGCTCCGACGATCCCGACGCCGAGACGGCCCTCACGACTCACGCGGTGGCTCCGTCGGCGGTGCCGGCGGCACGGCCGGGGGAACCGGCGGCGCGGCGGGCGGTGCCGAAGGCGGCGCGGCGGGCGGTGCCGAACGCGGTGCCGGTGGCGCTGCCGGAACCGTGGGCGCCGAGGGAGCCGAGGCCGGTGGGGCGGGCGGCGGGGGCGGCGCGGCCGGAGGAGCAGCGGGCGGAGCCGCAAGAGTCTGCACGGCGGGGAAGCCCGGTGCGGCCGACGGCGGCGCCGGCATGGCGGGGCCAGCCCAGGGTTCTGCCGAGGCATCCGACTGTTCGGCCCAGCGATGCCCGCGGTCCCGGCCGACGGAGTCCGAGGCGCGCCGGGCCGCATCGTCGAACGCGGCCATGAGCTGCGCGCTGTCGATGCCGACGACCTCGCCGAGCACGGGGCCGGTGACGCTGTGCGCCTTCATCCAGGCCACGCGCTGGAGGCGATCGATAGGCCCCTGAGACACCGACAGTCCCTGCAGGCGCGCCAGCGGGAACACCGCGAGCTTGCGCCACAGCACCCCGCGGCGCAGGATCAGGCCGAAGTCCGTGAGAGCGAATCCGTGCCGCTTCCACGACACCGGTCGTCGCCACCATGCGCGCGGCTGCATGCGCACGAACGGGTCGTCGGCGGCTTGCGGGCCGAGGATGCCGTGCTGCCAGACCAGCGGAGTGTCGGCGGCGGGGAGATCCGGGAGGATCAGGCCGAGCACGCGCTCGACATCCGCGCGCTTTCCGACCGGCAGGACGATGTTGAACTGCTGCGCGCTGCCGGACTGCTGCTGCGACGCGCTCTTGCCGCTCATGCGGTTGATCTTGATGGTCCACCAGCCGAACGGGCGCCACAGCAGCGACTGGGAGACCTCCACGGAGAAGATGCGCCCCGGAGGGATCGTCTCGGTGACGGTCGTGAACAGGCCGAAGGTGATGCGCACTCCGTCCGGGGTCGGTGCGATCGAGTACCGCAGCGACTTGGAGATCTGCGCCCACGTGACCGCCACGGTCGCGATCACGAGCGGGATGCCGATGCCGAGGCTGATCCCGAGGATCGCGAAACCGGCCTCCGGCCCCTCGTCGGCCAGGAGGGCCGGGATCGTGAACGCCATCACGATGAGGAAGATCACGGCGAAGAAGAAGAACCACAGAACGCCGCTGAGCAGTTGAGAACCGACCAGGCGCCCGGTCGGGATCTTCACGACGCTCTCGGGGGCGACATCGGCGAGGTCCACGCCCGTGATCATGCCGTTGATGCCATGGTTGACGGCGCCCGTGACCTGCTGGCGCACGCTCCCCGCGGGCTGCTGCTGCCCGCTGCGTGCGGCCTCGCGCGCAGCACGCGCTCCCGACGCGAGACGCAGGATGTCGGCGCGCACGGCCTCGGCCTTGGGCGTGGAGAGGTACTCCAGCGGGACGTTGGCATCCGTGCCGGCGCCGACGACCTCGAGCTTGGCCATGCCGATGAGGCGGGCCGGGAACGGACGCGTCAGGTTCACGCCCTGCACGCGGTCAAGCGGAGCCCGGCGGTGCGAGCGGAAGATGATCCCCTTGCGCACCTCGACGTGGTCGTCGGTGATGCGGAACTCCTGGAATCGCCACACGACCCAGAAGGCGGCGCACAGCACGAGGACGATCCCGAGCGCCACGAGCATCGCGACGAGCAGCAGGTTGTTCGCGAGCACCCAATCGACCGGATCGCCGCCGGTGTACTCGTCGACATGGACCTCGTCGGGGGTGAAGAGATTGACGAACCAGTAGATGAAGCGGTCGCGGAAGTTGCTGACGATGATTCCCGCGATCACGATCAGCACCAGGCCGCCCTTGAACAGCGGCGTCAGCGGGTGCAGCCGGTGCCACTCCCCGTCGGCGAGCGAATCGTCGCCGACGGGGGCGGAGGCCGGCAGCTGTTCGGGCAGACCGGACGGACCGGAGAACGGAGCGCTCACAGTCCCGTCCGGCGGGTCTCGGCGACCTCGATCAGCGTGTCGCGCAGAGCCTCGGAGGCAGCCTGCGTGAGACCGGGGATCTGCACGCCCGTGGTGGCGGCGGCGGTGACCATCTTCAGCTGCGAGACGCCGAAGGCGCGATCGAGCGGGCCGTGCGTGATGTCGACGAGCTGCATGCGGCCGTAGGGCACGGCGATCATGCGCTGCCACAGGATGCCCTTGCGGAACACGATGTCGTCGGTGCGCAGCATGTAGCCGATCGCCTTCGCCTGCCGGGGCAGGATGACGAGCGTGATGAGCGTGATGAGGATCACGGCTCCGGCCGGGATCCACACCCACGGCTCTCCGATGATCGCGCTGAGGACGCCGGCGGCGATCGCGATGATCGCGATGAAGATGAGGTTCTGCACCAGCTGCGACACCACGTAGCGGGGCGAGATCTGGTGCCACTGGCCGTCCAGCGCGAGCCGGCCGGCTCCGCGCGGTTCGCGGACGGTGGTGTAGGTTCCGGCGTCGAGAGCGGGGTTCTGCACGGGCCCGGGGGCGGCGGGCGGCGGCGTCTGGACTGCGCCGGCCGCAGGCACGGGACCGGCGGTCGCGGGCTCAGCTCCCGGCGTCGGCTCCTGTGGAGGGTTCATCTGGCTGTCGGTCATCAGGATCCTTCGGCAGTGTGCAGAACTGTTCGGCGACGAGCGCGGCCGCCACGAGGAGGACGGCGCTTCCCACGAGGGCGGCCATCGCCACCATCGACCCTACCTGGGGCCCGACCGGACGCGACAGCAGGAAGACCAGGATGCCGGACCCGAAGCCAGCCAGGAGCGCACCGAGCAGGCTCGAGGCACGCGCGAGAGTCGCCGCGCGCAGGGCGCGGAACGGATCGATCCTCTTCGGCGAGGCGCCTCGCACACTGCGCCGCACCGGCCACGCCAGGCCCAGGCAGGCGGCGGCGAGCAGGAGCAGCAGCACCGGCAGCCACGCGGAAGGCGCGAAAGTGGCACGGCCCGTGACGGTCAGCAGGTGGTCCAGTCCGTATCCGGCCGCCGCGCCGACCAGCGCGAGGACGACGAGGACGAGGGCGGAGGTGCGCTTCATCGGCCGTGCTCGCCGGAACCGTCCGCGTCGCGCCCGCCCGCGGCATCCGACCGCAGCCGGGCGACGAGATCCGCGACCCGCCCTCGGCCGGGCAGCTCGGCATCCGGATCGATCTCCAGCCACGGTTCGAGCACGAACAGGCGCTCGGCCGCCCGGGGATGCGGCAGCAGCAGATGAGCCGCGTCCGACTCGAGGTCGCCGTAGGCGATGAGGTCGAGGTCGAGCGTGCGGTCGCCCCAGCGCTCGCGGCGTTCGCGGCCGTGCTCCTCCTCGATCGCGTGCAGCATGCCCAGCAGCACCTGCGGGGCCAACCGCGTCCGCACGAGCGCGACTGCGTTGACGTACCCGGGCGCGTCAGGATCCGGGCCATCCGGGCGCACGGCGACCGTCTCGTGCAGCGGCGACAGCGCGACCTCGTCCACGAGCGGCAGGCGGGCGATGCGGTCGACAGCGCTCTCCACGGTCGCGCGGCGGTCGCCGAGGTTCGCTCCGAGGGCGACGACGGCGACCGACGCCTCCCGGCCGGGGCGCGGATCGATCGGCGGCAGCGGGGGCATCCGCACCATCAGCCGACCTCCCCTCGGCTGCGATGCAGGGTGACCGACACGTCCGAGAACGTGTGCGGGATCGGAGCGCTCGGCTTGTGCACGGTGACCGAGACGGCGTCCACACGATCGTCGGAGAGGGCGACGACGGCGATGCGGTCGGCGAGCGTCTCGATGAGGTTCACCGGCTCTCCGGTGATCACCGCGACGACCCGGTCGGCCAGTTCCCCGTAGTGCACGGTGTCCGCCACGTCGTCGGAGGCCGCGGCGTCCGCGAGGCTCAGCCGCAGGCGCAGGTCGACGGTGAACTCCTGCCCGTCCTCGCGCTCATGGTCGTAGACGCCGTGCCGTCCGAACGCGGTCAGGCCGCTCAGCAGGATCTCGTCGTCGGGGTGCGTCATCAGCCCTCCCAGGCCCGGGCGACGGCGAGCGCGTCGCGAGTGGCGGCGACATCGTGGACGCGGACGGCCCAGGCCCCTGCGCGGGCGGCGAGCGCGCTGGTCACGGCCGTCGCGAGGTCGCGGCGCTCGATCGAGATCTCCTCCTGCGCGTCCGCGGTCGTGCGCAGGGTGTCGGCGAGGAATCGCTTGCGCGACGTGCCGACGAGCACCCGGTGACCGAGGGCGGTGATCTCGTCGAGGCCGCGCAGGACGTCCCAGTTCGTGTCCCCCGCCTTGGCGAACCCGATGCCGGGATCGAGGATGATGCGCGAGGGGGCGATGCCCGCGGCCGCGGCCCGGCCGACCCCTTCGCGCAGTTCGCCGGCGACCTCGCGCGCCGCGCGGCGGTAGGAGGCGTTCGCGTACATGTCGGCGGACGGTCCGCGCCAGTGACCGAGCGCGTAATCGGCGTCGGTGTCCGCCACGGCCGGGAGCATCTGCTCGTCGGCGAGCCCGCCGGACACGTCGTTGACGATGCGGGCGCCGGCCGTCACGGCCGCCACGGCCGTGGAGGCGTTCAGGGTGTCGACGCTGATGGTCGCGCCCTCGGCCGCGAGGGCCGAGATCACGGGGAGCACACGTTCCTGCTCGACGGCGGGATCGACCCGGTCCGCACCGGGGCGGGTGGATTCGCCGCCCACGTCGAGGATCCCGGCGCCGGCGCGCCACAGGCCGAGCCCGTGCTCGATGGCCTGCGCGGCATCCAGGAAGCGCCCGCCGTCGCTGAACGAGTCGGGGGTGACATTGACGATGCCCCAGATGACGGTCACGGCTGCTCCGCTCCCCCACCGGTGGGCGAAGCGCCGATCAGCGCGATGATCTCGGCCCGCGCCGCAGGGTCGGCATAGTCGCCGCGCGCCGCGACGGTCAGCGTCGACGCCTCGGGCTGGCGCCCGCCGCGCATCGTGACGCAGCCGTGCACGGCATCCAGCACGACGAGAACCCCCCGGGTGTCCAGGTGCGCGTCGATCGTGTCGGCGATCTGCTCGCCCAGGCGCTCCTGCACCTGCGGACGGGCGGCGAGGATCTCCACGACCTTGACCAGGGCGCCGAGACCCACGACCTGCTCACCCGGGAGGTAGGCGAGATGGGCACGCCCGGCGAAGGGAAGCAGATGGTGCTCGCACACCGAGCGGAAGCGGATGTCGCGCAGCACCACCGCACCGCTGGGCAGCGTCTCGGGCGCCGGACCTCGCGAAACGCTGATGGTGTGCGCGAGGGGAGCTGCGGCATCCTCCCCCACGCCCGAGAAGAACTCGGCGTAGAGGTCGGCGACGCGCTGCGGCGTCTGCTTGAGACCCGGGCGTTCCGGGTCTTCACCGATCGCGATCAGCAGCTCCCGGGTGAGAGCGGCGACGCGCTGGATGTCGACGGTCACGATCAGGCGGTGGCGGGACGCGCGTGTCCGGAGGACGGGGCGGAATCGGCCGCGCGCCGGGATGCCGCGGCATCCGTCGGTGCCGCCTCGGAGGCCGCGGCATCCGCGGGCACGACCCGCTTGGGCACGTCGATCGGGGGCCGGTCAGACACCGGACGGTCCTCGCTGGACAGCCAGAGCGGGCGCTCGGGGAGCTTGCGGACGTCCTGGAAGATGTCGGCGATCTGGTTGTGGTCGAGGGTCTCCTCCTCGAGCAGCGCCAGCGCGAGCCGGTCGAGCACGTCGCGGTTGTCGCTGATGACCTGGTAGGCCTCGTTGTGCGCCTGCTCGATGAGCGCGCGCACCTCGACGTCGACCCGTTCTGCGACGGTCTCGGAGTAGTCGCGCCCGCGGCCCATGTCACGGCCGGCGAACGGCTCCCCGCCTTCGGAGCCGAGCTTGACCGGGCCGAGCTCGGTGGTCATGCCGTATTCGATGACCATCTTGCGGGCGATGCTGGTGGCCTTCTCGATGTCGTTGGAGGCCCCGGTCGTGGGGTCGTGGAACACGATCTCCTCGGCCACTCGGCCACCCATCGCGTAGGTGAGCTGGTCCTGCAGCTCGTTGCGGGTGACGGAGTACTTGTCGTCCAGGGGGAGCACCATCGTGTAGCCCAGCGCCTTGCCGCGCGGCAGGATCGTGATCTTCGTGACCGGGTCGGTGTAGTTCATGGCGGCGGCCGCCAGCGCGTGCCCGCCCTCGTGGTAGGCGGTGATCAGGCGCTCGCGGTCCTTCATGACGCGCGTGCGGCGCTGCGGGCCGGCGATGACGCGGTCGATCGCCTCGTCCAGTGCGCGGTTGTCGATGAGCTGGGCGTTGGATCGCGCCGTCAGCAGAGCCGCCTCGTTGAGGACGTTCGCGAGGTCCGCTCCGGTGAAGCCCGGCGTCTTGCGGGCGACGACCTCGAGGTCGACGGACTTCGAGAGCGGCTTGCCCTTGGCGTGCACGTCGAGGATGTGCTGACGCCCCTTGAGGTCGGGCGCGTCCACGCCGATCTGCCGGTCGAACCGGCCGGGGCGCAGCAGAGCGGGGTCGAGGATGTCGGGGCGGTTCGTCGCCGCGATCACGATGACGTTCGCATTCGGGTCGAAGCCGTCCATCTCGACGAGCATCTGGTTGAGCGTCTGCTCGCGCTCGTCGTTGCCGCCGCCCATGCCGGCGCCGCGGTGACGGCCGACGGCGTCGATCTCGTCGATGAAGATGATCGCGGGCGCGTTCTCCTTGGCCTGCGTGAACAGGTCGCGCACGCGCGACGCTCCCACGCCGACGAACATCTCGACGAAGTCGGAGCCCGAGATCGAGTAGAACGGGGCGCCCGCCTCGCCGGCGACGGCGCGGGCGAGCAGGGTCTTCCCGGTTCCGGGAGGGCCGTACAGCAGCACGCCCTTCGGGATGCGGGCGCCGATGGCCTGGAACTTGGCGGGGTCCTGCAGGAACTCCTTGATCTCCTGCAGCTCCTCGATGGCCTCGTCAGCGCCCGCCACATCGGCGAAGGTGACCGTGGGGGTCTCCTTGTTGACCAGCTTGGCCTTGGACTTGCCGAACTGCATGACCTTGCCGCCGCCGCCCTGCATGGACGACAGCAGCCACCAGAACAGCAGACCCAGCAGCACCAGCGGGATGAGAAGCGACAGGAAGCTGTCGAACCAGGTCGCGCGCGGGACGACGTCGGTGAAGCCGTCCTTCGGATCGGCGGCGTCGATCGCCTCCACGATCTGATCGGCGCGGGCGTCGACGTAGTAGAACTGCACCTGCTCGGCACCCTCGAAGGGCTTGGAGAGGGTCATGTCGACGCGCTGGTCGCCGTCCGTGTTGGTCACCTCGGTGACCGTGTCCCCCGCGAGGAGCTCGAGCCCCTGCTGCACGGTGATCTGCTTCGGCGCGCCGAGGTTCGAGATCAGCAGGAATCCGCCGAACAGGAGCACGCCGATCAGCGCCACGTAGATCAGGGGATTCCGGGTGATCTTCTTCACATCCATGATTCGATCAGCGTACCGCCCGCCCGCTTGGCGCCTGCTGTGATTCGCCCACGGCGGAAAGGCATCCCGTGAGCGTCACAGCACGTGCTGGAGCTTGTCGGGATTGGACACCTGACGGATGCCCACGATGCGCCGGTCCGCACCGAACTCGAGGACCACGACGTCCGTCCGTCCGGAATGCGTGAGGGCGAAGGCGGGGTCGCCGTTCGCGTCGAGGGACGCGACCGAGAACGGGTGCGCGGGGTCGGCCGCCACCGCCTTCTCGAGGACCCCGAGGAAGAATCGCCGCACCTTGGCGGAGCCGAAGATCGGATTCAGCGCCGCGCGTACTCGGCCGCCGCCGTCGCTCCACAGGATGGCGTCGTCCGCGAGCATGTCGAGCAGCACGTCGATCTCACCGCCCTCGAGCGCCGCGATCAGCACGCTGACGGCCGCCGGATCGGCGGTCGACGGCGGCCGATCCCCCGGCGGGGCGAGGCGCAGCCGTCGTTCCGCCCGCGAAATGAGCTGCCGCACCGCGGCGGGCGACTTCTCCAGGATGCCCCCGATCTCCACCGCCGACATCCCGTAGGCGCGATGCAGCACGACCGCCGCTCTCGCGTCCGGAGCCAGCTGCTCGGCCAGATGCAGCAGCCCCAGCGAGAGCATCTCGCGGTCGGCCACGGCATCCTCGGGGAGCCGGGAGAGCGCGACCGGCTCCGGCAGCCAGTGTCCGACATACTCCTCGCGTACGGCGGCGACCGCGCGAACCCGGTCGATCGCGCGGCGGACGCACACGGTCGTCAGCCACGCCGGCCAGGAACGCACCCGGCCGTCACCGGCGCGCTCCTCGCGCAGCGCCTCGATCGCCACCTCGGAGACGACGTCCTCGGCGTGACCGAGGTCTCCCAGCATCCGATACGCGATGCCGACCAGCCGCCCGCGTTCGGTCGACCACGCTCGGGCCGCTGGCGTGGAGGGCGTCATGCCCCCACGCTAGCGGCGGGTGCGTTCGAGCTCACGCGATCGGATGCCGGTCGTCGATCGGAGGCTCCATCCCGGTCGCGATCGCGATGCGGTTCCACACGTTGATCGTGCTGATGGCGAGCACGATCGCTCCGAGCTCCCCCTCGTCGAAGTGGGCCGCCGCGGCGTCCCAGATCTCGTCCGTGACGGTGTCCGGCCCGAGCTTGGTGACCGCGTCGGTCAGGGCGAGAGCCGCGAGCTCGCGTTCCTCGAAGAATCCCTTCGCGTGCTGCCAGGCGCCGACCGCATGCAGGGTGCGCTGCGGGATGCCGCGCTTCGCGCCCTCCGTCGCGTGCATGTCGACGCAGAAGCCGCATCCGTTCAGGAGCGAGGCGCGGAGCTTGATCAGCTCGTACAGACGTGTGTCGACGTTCTTGCGGGCATAGGCCTCGAGGCCGATCACGGCTGCGTATCCGAGCTTGTTGGTCCGGCCCATGTCGATCCTGGTCATCGTCATTCCCTCCGGGACTGCGACGACGCGACGGATCTCGTCGCGTCCTGTCAGCCCTCTGAAGGGATGTCGGATGCCGAGGACGAAGTGTGACAGGCGTCAGGAGTACACGTGCGGAGCGAGCACCGCCACGTCCCGGAGGTTGCGGTAGCGCTCGTCGAAGTCGAGTCCGTAGCCGACGACGAAGTCGGTAGGGATGTCGAACCCGACGTACTTGCAGTCGATCTCGACCTTCGCGGCATCCGGCTTGCGCAGCAGAGCCAGCACCTCGACCGACTCGGGGCCGCGCGAGGCGAAGTTCTCCAGCAGCCAGCTGAGGGTCAGACCGGAGTCGATGATGTCCTCGACGATGAGCACGTGCTTGCCGTTCAGGTCGGTGTCGAGGTCCTTGCGGATCTGGACGACACCGCTGGACTTCGTGCTCGATCCGTAGCTGGACACGGCCATCCAGTCCATCGGCGCGTGGAACGGCAGGGCTCGGGCGAAGTCGGCCATGACCATGACGGCGCCCTTGAGCACGCCCACCAGCAGCAGGTCCTTGCCCGCGTAGTCCGCCGCGACCCGCTCGGCCAGCTCGGCCAGTTTGGCCTGGATCTCCTCCTCGGTGACGAGGATCTGTGCAAGGTCGTCCTGGATCTCCGCGGCGCGCATGGATTGATTTTAGGTGACGGACGCCGCCGCATCCGCACTATTGTGAGCCGTGACCAGGGCGAACGCCCCGAACCGGAAGGACTGACATGGCTCTCGACGACATCCTCCAGCAGGTCCCGATCGACGACATCGCCGCCAAGCTCGGGGTCTCGCCCGACGTCGCGAAGCAGGCGGTGGAGCAGGGCGGTGCGGTGCTGCTCGGCGGTCTCGCGAAGAACGCGCAGAGCGAGGAGGGCTCGGCGGCGATCCAGAAGGCGCTGCAGAAGCACGAGGGCGCGGTTCCCACGAAGGTGGACGACATCGATCAGGCCGACGGCGGCAAGATCGTCAAGCACGTGCTCGGCGACAGCGAGCAGGAGGTCACGGCCAAGCTCACCGAGTCGAAGCAGACGGCGGGGATCGACTTCGGCAAGCTCCTGCCGATCCTCGCCCCGATCGTGATGAACCTCATCGCGAACGCCAACAAGGGCAAGTCCGAGAAGTCCGCCACGGCGGGCGAGGAGTCCGGTGGCGGCATCGGCGACCTCATCGGCGGTCTCGTCGGCGGAGGGTCGTCCTCCGGTGGAGGCGGCGGACTCGGCGACCTGCTGGGCGGTGTCCTCGGCGGCGGCTCGCAGGCCGGCTCCGGCGGCGGCCTCGACCTCGGCGGTCTGATCGGCGGACTCTTCGGCGGCAAGAAGTAGCGGGAGCGCTCCTTCCTCGTCGAGCGCGCACCCGGTTCGCGCTCGTGGAGCGGGCACCCCTTCCTCGTTCGTTGAGCGAGCTTCCCTCCCCCGCTCGTTGAGCGAGCTTCCCTCCCCCGCTCGTTGAGCGAGCTTCCCTCCCCCGCTCGTTGAGCGAGCGAAGCGAGTCGAAACGGACCAGCCCCGAACGTCGACTCAGCGAGCGGCGAACTCGATGCGACCTCCCCGGCGTGCTGCGGTGCAGCCGGGGAGGTCGATCGGTCCCTGTCCTGTCCAGTCCGTCACGAGCCGCGCCACTTCGACCGTCTGCGTGCGGGTGAGGCCGATCCCGAACTCGCTGTCGACGACGAGGCGGATGATGCGGTTGCGCAGCGCCGCGGGGTTCGCGGCGAGGGCCGCCGCGCTGACGGAGATGCCGGCCTCGGCGTGCTCGACGATGTCCTCGATCGTCTCGTGGATCATCTCGTCGAAGGCCTCGGCGTCCTCGCGCAGCTGCTCGGCTGTGCGCGCCAGGGCCTGCGCGATGCCGGGCCCGAGCTCGGCTTCGAGCACCGGAAGCACGCGTTCCCGCACGCGCGCCCGCGCGAACCGGTCGTCGGCGTTGTGCGGGTCGTCCCACACATCGAGATCGGATGCCGCGCAGAACGCCCTGGTGGTCTCGCGCCGCACGCCCAGCAGGGGACGCATCCAGCGCAGGCCGTCCTCGTCCTCGCGGACCGGGGACATGCCTTGCAGGCTCGTCGCTCCGGATCCGCGGGCGAGCCCGAGCAGTACGGTCTCGGCCTGATCGTCGAGCGTGTGTCCGAGGAGCACCGCGTCGGCCTTCTCCGCACGGGCGATGCCGCGCAGCGCCGCGTACCGGGCATCCCGTGCGGCTGCCTCGAGTCCGTCACCGCGGTCGCGCACGTCGACCTTCGTCTGCAGCGCATCATGCACGCGGATGCCTTCCGCCGCGACCGCGGCCGTGGCGGCGATCATGTCGGAGCCGTCCTGCAGCTGGTGGTCGACCGTCAGGCTGAGCACCCTCATGTCGCGCGAACGCGCCTCGAACACGGTCGCCGCGGTGAGCGCGAGCGAGTCGGCCCCGCCGGAGAGTGCCACCATCACGGTCGCGCCGTCGGGCAGGTCGGCGAGGGCGGTTCGGACGGCGAGACGGATCTCGGCGATGGCAGGGTTCAGGGAGGGCACGTCACCACGGTACGGCAGGCGGCCCGGGTAGGCTTGTCCCGGCATCCAACCGTCTTTTCCAAGGAGCACACGCATGGGCGCACACGACGCCGTCATCGAGATCCCGCGCGGCAGCCGCGTGAAGTACGAGGTCGACCACGAGACCGGACGAGTGCACCTCGACCGCGTGCTCTACACGACGTTCGGCTACCCCGCCGACTACGGGTACTTCGACAACACGCTCGGCGAGGACGGCGACCCGCTGGACGTCCTGGTCCTGCTGGATCACCCCATCTACCCGGGCGTCGTCGTGAACGTCCGTCCCGTCGCCGTGCTGAAGATGAGCGACGAGGCCGGAGGCGACGACAAGCTCGTCGCCGTGCTGTCGAAGGACCCGCGCTGGGCGCACATCCAGGACATCGGTGACCTGGCCGAGTACACGAAGAAGGAGATCGAGCACTTCTTCGAGCACTACAAGGACCTCGAGCCGAACAAGTGGGTCAAGGTCGACGCCTGGGGGGATGCCGCGGAGGCGCAGCGCATCCTCGACGAGGCGATCGTCCGCTTCGGCGAGCAGGGTCACTGACCCGGTTTCGCCCCGGACGTACGACGCCCCCGGTTCCGCGCTGCGGCCGGGGGCGTCGTACGTGTGACGGGATGCTCAGACGCTGACGCCCTTGCTCGCCATGAAGTTGATCGGGTTGATCGTGCCTCCGCGGTACACCTCGAAATGAAGGTGGCAGCCGAGGGAGTTGCCGGTGTTGCCCGCGTACGCGATGACCTGGCCGGCGGAGACGCGCTGTCCGGATCGCACCGCGAAGCCGCCCGAGCGGATGTGCGCGTAGCCGGTGGCGATACCCCCGGAGTGCTGGATGCGGATGTAGTTCCCGTAGCCGCCGTTCGGGCCGGCGTAGTCGACGACGCCGCTGCTCGCCGCGTAGATCGGCGCGCCGCAGCCGTTGGCCAGGTCGACGCCGCGGTGGAAGCTCGACGAGCAGTTGCCGTAGTTGTCGCACTTCGAGGGACGCCGTCCGTATCCGGACGAGCGGTACCCGCCGTGCGGCCGCACCCAGCCGCTGGAACTCGGTTGGCCGCCGCCACCGCCGCCTCCGCCCCCACCGCCACCGGCGGCGGCCTTCGCGGCCTCTTCGGCTTCGCGCTTCCGGCGCGCCTCTTCAGCCTTGCGACGCTCCTCCACGCCCTTCTGGTACGCGGCGACCGTCGTGGCGGTCGTGTCCTTGAGGGCGGCGAGCTGCGCTTCGAGGGTGTCGAGATTCGCGGTCTGCTCGTCGAGGGCGGCCTCTGCGGCATCCGCGGCGGCCTGCGCCTCGATCATCTTCTCCTCGGCGATCTTCTGCAGGCGGTCGCGCTCTTCGCGGGCGACGACGGCCTGATCGCTGAGCTGCTGGGCGGCGTTGCGCGCCGCGACCGCGTCGTCGTACACCGTCTGGTTGTACTCGAGCAGCTTGTCCATCGTGCCGAGCTTGGCGAGAAGCTGGTCGGCGTCGGCGGCGGAGCCGGAGAAGAAGAGCTGGAGGGCGGTGTCGTCACCGCCGTTGCGGTAGAGCTGCGCGGCCACCTGACCGGCCTTGGTGGCGGCTTCGTCGGCCGCCGCGGCCTGCTCGTCAGCCTGCGCCTGGAGCTCGTCGGCCTCGGTGGCGGCGTCGAAGAACGCCTGCTGCGCCTCGTAGAACTCGTTGGAGGCGAGTTCGGCGGCGGCCTTGGTGTCGGCGACCTTCTGCGTCAGGGAGGCGATGAGCCCCTCGATGCGCTTGACCTCGGCGGCCTTGGCCGCCTCGTTCTTCTTGGCCTTCTGCACGTCGTCCCAGCTGGGGTACGTGGCGGCGTAGGCGCTGGTCACGCCGTTGGTGATGCCGAAGGCGCTGAGCGCGACGACGCTGAGCGCGCCGATGCCGATCGCGCTGCGGCGGGTCACCGAGCCGCGATTCCAGAGGGAACGCCTCTCGGCCGGGCTGGGCGCGCAGCCGCATTCCTCGGATGCTGCGAGGGCAGCATCCTCCGTGAGCTTCTCGTTCACACGGCCCCTTCCGCCGGTTTCACAGATGCCACACTAACAACAAGATTCACATCTGCAACAGTGCTCGCACCGCTTCGATCGCCTCACGGGTGCGCGTCGAACAGCACGACCCACGGCATCCATCGTCCTCCCGACACGCCCGATCGGAAAGAGGACGCGCCCTCGATTCGCGTTTTCGTCAGAGCATCCTTTATGCTTGAGCGTCGGCAAGGAAGTCCCCCGGGACAGACTTCGGCCCCATCGTTTAGCGGCCTAGGACGCCGCCCTTTCACGGCGGTAGCACGGGTTCGAATCCCGTTGGGGTCACTCCAACCGATACAATTGAAAAGTTCTGGCCCTGTAGCGCAGTTGGTTAGCGTGCCGCCCTGTCACGGCGGAGGTCGCGGGTTCAAGTCCCGTCAGGGTCGCTCTGAGCGACAGGCCCTTTTCTCGAAGAGGGCCTGTCGTCTAAGACACGGCAGATGTGCCGTGAGGCTCTGTAGCTCAGTTGGTAGAGCGCACGACTGAAAATCGTGAGGTCACGGGATCGACGCCCGTCGGAGCCACTGGGACCCTCGTGTGGCTTCTACGCACGGGGGTTTCTTCGTTTCTGCGCGCCGGCGCCGGTCTCGCGGCGCCAGCGCGAGCTTCCGGTCGCAGTTTCTGTCGTCATCAGGTTGTGAGCCCTCTTCCGGTCGCGATCGATGCCGGTTCAGCGCGCCGAGAACGGCATGAATTGCGATGGGAACGCTGGCGGCAGGCCCAGAACAGCATGAACTGCGACCCGAATGAGGCCAGCCGCGAGCCATCCCGGGTGCTGCGGACCCTACCGCTGTGGCGGCAGGTGCATGTTCGGGGTGTTGCTGTACACCTGCCCGCGCTCATCGCCGACCGTCGTGATCGTAGCCGGGTCGAGGTTGATCGTGTCCCCGGCGTAGAGGGTGATCCACGACGCCGGTGGCGGATCGGGGTCGTTGTAAAACGTGCTGTAGAACGTGTTCCGTCGCACCGCGTTGAGTAGAGCGATTTCGTCTTGGCCTGAGCAGAACCGCTCAGCGACCGAGAAGGGAGTGTCGCCGCTGGCAACGATGTACGCGACAACAGTCCCTTCGTCGTTGAGGATCGCCTCTCCCTGCGCGAATTCGCGCGGACCACCGTCGGTGAGTTCCGGCACGATGAATTCGCTGACCCGTCGCGGACTGTCTCCGAGTTCGTCAGCGTCCGTGACCCCAGCGAAACGAAACACCGTGCACGTACCGTCGTCGGCCCTCGACTCGAAGTACCAGTCGTCGTCCTGCGCTGTCGCGGAGCCTGCCGTCGCGCCATCCCACGGCGTCGCCGTCGCCCGCGGCTTCGGCGTCGCACCGGAGCCCTCAGGCACCGCAGCCCAGGTGCACCCAGCGAGCCCGAGCATCGCGATCGCAAGGCCCGTGGCCGCGGTGAGGACGATACGAGGACGACCGGACATGACGCGATGTTAGCGGACTGCGCCCGCTGCGGCCGTGGCCTCGTCGCGCGCGCAAGATCTACGCCGAACCGCCCGAGGGCATAAAGATCATGACCCGGCGACCGTCACATGGAGCTGCACCTCCGCACGTCCTGGTTCGCGGTCCACGACAGAATCAGCACCGTGACGTTGCCCCGCGCCAGATTTCGCCGGTGCAGCACGATCGCTCCCCTGAGGTGATCGCTCTGGTGGCCTCGCCTCGCGACGAGGCCACCACAGAGTCAGGCAGACAGTGTCTCTGCGACCCGTGCGGAACGCGCGGTGCGGAACAGCACGGACACGAGCAACGCACCGAGGAGCGCGATCGCGCCGGCTGCGACGAATGCTGCCGAGTATCCGTCCGTGAGCGCCTGCGGGTCGCCGACCTGACTCGCCCCGAAACCCGCGGCGATGGCCGAGACCACCGCGAGACCGATGGCCGAGCCCACCTGATAGCTCGTGTTGACGATGCCCGATGCCAGGCCGCCGTCCTCTGGCGGTGCCGCCGAGATCGCCACCTGCAGCGACGGGATGAACGCCAGCGCTTGACCGAACGCGACCACGAGGGAAGGCCCGAATGCGTCGACCCAGTAGTTGCCGTCCGGACGGATGAACGCCATCCATGTGAGACCACCTGCGAGGATGAGCAACCCGAGAACGATGGGCACCTTCGGACCGAACGCAGCGATCACACGCGGAGCCAGGACGATCATCCCGATCATGATGAGCGCGGTCATGGGCAGAAGTGCCGCCCCCGCGGGGAAGGCGCTGAAGCCCAGGACCTGCTGCAGGTAGAGGTTGAGGAAGAACCACATCGGGATCCAGGCGGCACCCAGCAGCACCTGCGCCAGGTTGGCTGCCCCGAGGTTGGGCGAGCGGAAGAGCGAGAGCCGGACGAGCGGCTCCCGCTTCACGCGCTGGATCAGGAGGAAGACGATCAGCAGCGCGATACCCGCACCGATCGCGATCCACGTCTCTGCGGACGCCCATCCCACGACCTCGGCCCGCACGATGCCGTAGACCAGCACGGCGAGTCCGAGGGTGACGATGGCCGCGCCGAGTACGTCGACGGATCCACGAGCTCCGAGCCGTCCGCCGGGGAGGGCCGACCACATGACCACCAGGACGAGGATCGCGATCGGCACGTTGATGAAGAACACCCACGGCCAGGACGCGAACTCGGTGATGACGCCACCAAGGAAGACGCCGGCGGTGCCACCGGCAGGAGCTGCTGCACCGTAGAAGGCCATCGCCTTCGTGAGCTCTCGCGGGTTCCGGCCGAACAGCATCATCAGCAGCGACAAGGCGGCCGGAGCGATGAGCGCGGAGCCCGCACCCTGCAGAACGCGCCCGGTGAGTTCGGTCGCCACGTCACCGGCGAGCCCGGCGACGAGAGAACCGCCGGCGAGGACGACCCAGCCGGTGGCGAACATCCGTCGGGGGCCGAACAGGTCGGCGAGGCGTCCGCCCAGCAACAGCAAGCCGCCCAGAGCGATGACGTAGGCGTTGAAGACCCAGGAGAGGGTGCTCGGGGTGAATCCGAGGTCCTCCTGCATCTTCGGCAGCGCTACTCCGATGATCGAGGCGTCCATGATGACCATGAACTGCGCCAAGGCGATGAGGGTGAGTCCCCACCATCGTGCAGGACTTTTCGTTGGCGATGACACGTCGTGCTCCGTTCAGCTCGAGGAAAGATCGGTCCAGTCGGACCTCTCTACGTTAATACCCTAGGGGGGTATAGTATTCCTCACGCCCAAGGACTGCTGTCGCGAACGGCGCTCCCGGTAGCGTGAAGAGCATGACCTCAGCGACACGTCGCATCGAGCTGCGCCTGCGCAAGCCCTGGTTCGCGCTCTACGCCGGCATCCGCCCGACGCTCGTGATCGAGGGCCGAGGCCAGCCGACCCAGTGGGGGCTCGGAACCTGGCAGGTGTCGGCCGAGCATCCAGCGGTCCTGGGCGTCTTCCTTTTCAACCGGATGTGGCGCTTCGGCCAGGCCGAGATCACACTCCAGCCCGGCGACGAGGGGATGCTCGACTACCGCGCGCCGGCCCTGCCGTTCCTCCCCGGGCGGCTTCGCCTTGAGAGGACGACACGGGGCTGAACCCGGCGGGCGCCGCCGAAGCCGTCAAGCGCCGGCCACCGCACCCGCCCGAGCGGCTGACTCGTCGAGGTCCCTCAGCCTCGACTCGGCCCCGTCGAGCGCTCGTGCAGCGTTCGACGGCCGGAGCAGCTGCAAGGCGAGTGATAGACGCTCTGCGCGACAGCCGCGTCGACTTCCAATACGGTGCTGATGCCCGTGACGGCAGCCTCGTCCGAGTCCGCGACCCGGACGGCGTCGACCACGCGACCCAAAGAGGCTCCGGCGGCCACTCTCGCTTCGGCATTGCGGATCTCATCAAGGACCATACGCCGATGATCTTCAGGTCTCTGCCTCGACCGGTGGTGCCGTCGGCGGTGAGACTCGATCACGTCCGCAGAAAGATCGACCAGGAGAGGTTCTGTGCCGCGCAGGTTCAGGCTGACCAGCACGGCGTGCAGATCGTAACGTCCAGGCTCCAGCTGATCCCAGATGCCGGCATTGATCTCGACGTTCACGCGAGCGTACTCCCCGGGCTCGAGAGGCACGGCCCGCTCCCTGTGCATGCTCATCCAGCCGAACGAGAAGTCCGTCCGCCCCACTTCGGTGAGCACGCCGACGACATGGAAGGTGTCTCCGTAGGAGGACCAGCGGTCATCACCCCGGTTCACGACGTCGATCACGAAGCCGTCTTCGCCAGACTCGTCGCGCATGAACGCCGGCCAGCGCAGCTCCAGACCGCGGCGGCGCACCGCCTTGCTGGGGCGGAGGGCCATCACCTCCGGATGCACCCGCGCCACGGCATTCCGATCAGACGTCGGGACCCAGGACACGCGCCAGGACGTTCGTTCGACGTCGACTGGTGCGCCGATGACGAGTTGACCGCCCGCGTGACGCCTGAGGATCCGCCAGCCGTCGACCGGGCCATCCTGCACGGACGCCCAGTCGACGTCGAATCCTGCGTTCGCGGCGAGCTCGGCGATCGGCACGCCGGTCTCGGCGAGCGCCGCGCGATCCACGGGCGCGCCGCTCAGCTCCGGGTCGTCATCCGAATCCGTCATGACTCGATGCTCACACGGCACCGCCGCTTGTGCCAGGCATGGCGCGTGTGATCCGCTGTCGGCATGAGCTTCTTCCCTCCGGACCCCGAGATGCCCGAGCCCGACGACGAGGGGGAATCCAGCACGCCGCGCTGGTGGGGCGCTCCCGAGGACGAGCTTCCCGCCCTGGCGCCGATCTCGGAGCTGCTGGCCTCCACGGAGCACGTGGCGATCGCCCTGATCGGCGTCGCGGTGTATCGCGAGGGCGTCGAGTTCCGGCTGGAGCGGCGGCTGCGTCGACGCGGCCTCACCAGCCGTGAATGGCAGGAGCTCTGCGGGACCTTCATGGAGCATCACTCCTGGGGCGGGCCGCCCGACACCGACAGCCGACTGAAGGTCGGACTGGTGCTCGGGGACGGCGAGAAGGTGCTCGAGAACCTCCCGCACTTCGGCGGCGACGACCCGACCGCCGAGCCGCAGGGCCATGTGCTGACCCGGCGCAGCGGTGGCGGGGGCGGGGGCTCCGGGTTCTATGCGGGCAGCGACAGCCTGTGGCTCTGGCCGTCACCGCCTGCGGGCCCCATCGAATTCGTCCTGCAGTGGACGGCGCTCGGAATCCCCGAGCAGCGCACCATCCTCGACGGCGCCGAGCTGGCCTCGGCCGCAGAGCGGTCGCAGCCCTTCTGGCCGTAAGTCACCGCACGACGACCTGACGCCGGTGGAGCGAAAGGTCACCACAGGACATCGAGGGATCAGGTCCTGGGAGATCCGCGCGCTCGCACGTAACGGTGTGAAACGTTTTTATCACGGTAGCCGTTTCGGCTTGACGTGCGCCGTGCGCCGGCGTTAGCGTTCACGGAGCCGCTTTCGGAAAACGCATTCCGGAGCAGTCACCCCTGCCCTGCAACGTTGGAGAGCACATGTCGACGAACGCCGCCTCACCGGGCTGGGCGCTGCGCGCACACGCCGCCTTCGAATGGCTGTGGTGGATCGCGACGATCAACCTGCTCTGGCTCACCTTCACGCTGGCGGGGGGCATCGTTCTCGGAGTCTCCCCCGCCTCCACCGCCGCCGCCGAGCTGACCCGCCGCCGCCTGCGCGGCGACGGGTTCCGGACGCTGCGCGCCTACGCCGATGCGTGGCGCCGCGAATTCTGGCGCGCCAACGCCGCCCTGGGCATCGGGTTCCTCACCACCGTCCTGCTCGCCGTGAGTGTCACCGGACAACTGTCGGCCGACGCCCTGGGCACCCCGCTCGGCATCGCCAGCAGCGTCGCCCTGGTGCTGTCCTTCGCCGTGACCGCCGTGGCCGTGCCGCTGTTCGCGCATTACGACCTGCCGTGGCGCGCCTACCTCCCGACCGCCGCCCGCTGGGCCATGCGGAGCCTTCCCCACATCCTCCTGCTGCTGCTCGCCGCCGTCGTCGTCGTGACGGCGTGCCTCATCCTCCCCGGCGTCATCCCGTTCCTCCCGGTCGGTGCCTGGCTCACGCTCAGCACCGCGCTGTGCATCGGCTTCTTCACCGCCAACGACCGGCGCCTCGCCGAACGGCAGTCCGCCACCGCTTCCTGATCCCACCCCACAGAACGAAGGAGTTCCTCATGAAGAACCGCACTCTCGCGTCCGGCATCGGCGTGGCCGCCGTCGCCGCGCTCGCCCTGTCCGGATGCTCGGCCGATTCCGGCGGCGGCGAGGCCGCGGAACTGGACAGCCTGACCATCATGGCGCCGTATCTCTCCACCAACGCGCCTGAGGACGGCAATCAGTTCGAGACCGCCATCGAGGACGAGATCGGCATCGACCTCGACATCACCTGGGTGCCGAACTCGTCCTACGGCGACAAGGTCAACATCACCCTCGCCGGCGACGACCTGCCGCAGGTCATGGTCATCCAGGGCAAGGACCCCGGGTTCGTCCGCAACGCCGAGGCCGGGGCGTTCTGGGATCTCACCGACTACCTCGACGACTACGAGAACCTGAAGACCACATTCCCGCAGGTGCAGCACTCCTCCAGCATCAACGGAAAGGTCTACGGCGTCTTCCGCTCGCGCGACGTGATGCGCGAGGCCGTCATCATCCGCAAGGACTGGCTGGCGAACCTCGGCCTCGAGATGCCCACGAGCACCGATGAGCTGTACGAGGTCGCGAAGGCCTTCACCGAGAACGACCCCGACGGCAACGGCGCAGACGACACTTACGGCCTCATCATCCCGAAGTGGCCGGGCACGATCGGCACGAACAGCCCGTGGGACGCCATCGAGACCTGGTACGGCGCGGGCAACCGTTGGACCGAGCGCGACGGAGAGCTGGTCCCGAACTTCACCACCGACGAATGGCTCGAGGCCGTCCAGTTCGAGCGCACCCTCGTCGAAGAGGGCGTCGTCAACGCCGACTACGCGACCTTCGACTCCGCCAAGTGGAACGAGCCGTTCCTCACCGGCAAGGGCGGCATCATCATCGACGTGCACTCCCGCGCCGGCCAGCTCATGAGCCTGCTCAAGGAGCAGGACCCCGACGGGTTCCAGAACTACGTCGACGTCACCGGCAACCTCACCGGCCCCGACGGCGAACTGCACGCCCTCCCGACCGCGGGATACAGCGGCTTCCTCGCCATCCCGAAGGCCCAGGTGCGGACAGAGGAGCAGCTGCGCGGCGTGCTCGAGGTTCTGAACGACCTGAACTCGGAGGAGGTCGGCCCGCTGCTGAACAACGGCATCGAGGGCGTCACCTACGAGCTCGACGGCGACCTGGCGGTCGGCATCGACAGCGCCTCCCAGGTCGACAAGGACACCTCCGCCGCCTACGCCCAGCTCGGCACGAACGTGACCGGATTCCAGGGCTACCTGCCCAAGCAAGCGTCCGAGTACGAGCAGCAGATGTACGACAAGCGCAAGGAGATCGAGGCATCCGACCTCGAGTCCGCCGTCTACGACCCCTCGGCCGCCTACGTCTCGAAGACCTACGTGTCCAAGGGCGCCCAGCTCGACACGATCGTCGCGGATGCGCGCATCCAGTACATCGCCGGGCAGATCGACCTCGACGGGCTGCAGGACGCCATCGACCTGTGGCGCTCGAGCGGCGGCGACGACGTGATCGCCGAGATCAACGAACTGGCCGACGCCGACTCCTGATCCGGACCGCCGGGGCGGCACCGCGCCGCCCCGGCCTCCCGAGAGGCCTCCCCATGACCATGCTCGACAACGCCGTGACGGCGACCGAGACGCTGACCGTCGAGAAGCCGTCCAGGCGACGCCGCGGCGTCCGCGTGCACTTCACGCAGTTCAAGTGGCTCTACCTGCTGCTCGTCCCCGGCATCCTCTACTTCGTCCTGTTCCGCTACTGGCCGATGTACGGCGCGATCATCGCCTTCAAGGACTACGTGCCCTTCCTCGGCATCACCGACAGCCCCTGGGTGGGCTTCGCGCACTTCGAGGACTTCTTCTCCAGTCCCGACTTCCCCCGGCTGCTCGCCAACACGCTGATCCTGGCCCTGTTGAGCCTCGTGATCGCCTTCCCGCTGACGATCATCGTGGCGCTGCTGCTCAACGAGATGCGCCTGATGATCCTCAAGCGCACCGTGCAGACGCTCATCTACATCCCGCATTTCCTGTCCTGGACGGTCGTCGCCTCGCTGACCTACCTGCTGTTCGCGCTCGACGTCGGCCCGCTGTTCCAGCTCATCAACGGCCTGCTCGGCACGGACGTCAACTTCCTCGCCGACCCGGCCTGGTTCCGGCCGATCATCGTCCTGCAGGACATCTGGAAGAACACCGGCTGGGGGACCATCATCTTCCTCGCCGCTCTCGCCGGCGTCGACCAGGCACAGTACGAGGCCGCCATCATCGACGGGGCGGGTCGCTTCCAGCGCGTCTGGCACATCACGCTGCCGTCGATCATGCCGACCGTCGTCGTCATGCTCGTGCTGCAGATGGGCCAGGTGCTCAACACCGGCTTCGAGCAGATCTACCTCATGACCAACTCGCTCAACCGCTCGGTCGCCGACGTCTTCGACACCTACGTGTACTTCATGGGCATCACGCAGGGCTCCTACAGCTACAGCACCGCGGTCGGACTGTTCAAGGCGGTCGTGGGCGTCATCCTCATCTTCGGCGCCAACTGGATCGCCAAGCGCTTCAACCAGGCAGGGATCTTCTGATGGCTCGCGAGAAGTACCGGTTCAACACCCCCGCGGGGCGCGTGTTCGACGTGTTCAACGTCGCACTCATGGTCGCGGTCGCGGTCATCGCCCTCGTCCCGTTCGTCTTCGTGCTCGCCGGGTCGTTCGCGACCGAGGCCGAACTCGCGACGCGCTCGTTCTTCCTCTGGCCGGAGACGTTCTCGCTCGAGGCGTACGAGGCGATCTTCACCAGTCCTGCCTTCGTCCGCGCGTTGCTGACGACGATCGCGGTGACCGCGGTCGGCACAGTCGTGCAGCTCGCCCTGACTGCATCCATGGCCTACCCGCTCAGCAAGGCGAACCTGCCCGGCGGCCGGATCATCCTGTCTCTGATCGTCTTCACGATGGTCTTCGGCGGCGGCATGATCCCCACGTTCCTCGTGGTCAAGGACCTCGGCCTGCTGAACAACTACTGGGCCCTGATCCTGCCCATGGCGATCAACCCGTTCAGCCTCATCATCATCAAGAACTTCTTCCAGCAGCTGCCCGCAGAGCTCGAGGAGTCCGCGAAGATCGACGGCGCGAACGAGATGCAGACGCTGTGGAGCATCATCCTGCCGCTGTCCAAGCCCGTCCTGGCGACGTTCGCGCTGTTCTACGCGGTCGGGATCTGGAACGACTTCATGTCGCCGTTGCTGTACCTCAACGACAACTCGATGTGGACGCTGCAGATGTTCCTGCGCCAGGTGACGGTGGCGACCGACCTGTCCGTGGTCGAGCAGGACCCGACCCAGTTGCCTCCGGCGCAGGGCATCAAGTTCGCGGTCATCATCGTCGCGACGCTGCCGATCATCCTCTTCTATCCGTTCCTGCAGAAGCACTTCGCCAAGGGCATGCTGATCGGCTCGGTGAAGGGGTGAGCCTGCTGTACCGCAATCCGCTGACCTCGGCATCCGATCTGGACGGCTGGGTCGCCGAAGGACCTGTCTCCGCCCAGGCAACGGGCGACGGCCTGCAGTTGAGCAGCTCCGGCGGCTTCGACGACCACTGGACGCTATGGTGTCCCGAAGTGTTCGGCGACCGCATCCGGATCGCCTGGGAGTTCTCGCCGCGCCGGGAGCCGGGACTGGCGATGCTGTTCTTCGGCGCCGCCGCGGACGCCGAGCAGAACCCGGATGCCGACGGCATCCTCGACGAACGGCTGGCGCCGCGCACCGGGGCGTACCCGCAGTACCACTCCGGGGACATCCGCACCCTGCACGTGTCGTACTTCCGCCGACGATGGGAGGACGAGCGCGCGTTCCACACCTGCAACCTGCGCAAATCTCCCGGCTTCCATCTCGTCGCGCAAGGCGCCGACCCGCTCCCGCCCGTCGTGGACGCCCGCGACGCGTTCTACCGCATCGAGGTCGTCAAGGACGGGCCGCACGTCGCGTTCTCGATCGACGGCCTGGCGCTGTTCGCCTGGACGGACGACGAGTCCACCGGGCCGCGCATCCGCTCCGGGCGCATCGGCTTCCGCCAGATGTCCCCGCTCGTCGCCCGCTACCGCAACCTGGAGGTTCACTCGCTGTGACCGGATCGACCGTGACCGTCCCGCTCCGTTGGCTCGACGACGCTCCGCCCGCCCGGCTCCGATCCGGAGCCACGTGGGGAGTCCCGCTGCCACGCGGAACCGTCGACGACCCCGCCCGCCTGCGGTTGCGCGAGGTCGATGCGGGCGTCGTCCCCGCCCAGTTCTGGCCGCTCGCCACCTGGCCGGACGGGTCCGTGAAGTGGGCGGGATGCGCCGTCGGCGCTCTCGAACGACCCGGCGCCTTCGAGGTCGTCACGGCCGAGGACGCCGGGCCCGCCGTCGACGCAGCCATGCGCGTGCGGCGCGAGGATGACGAGTTCGTCGTCTCCGGTGACCTGATCGAGATCGCGTTCCCGGCATCGCCGGCGGACGTGCTCGCGCGGCGGATCTCGCGCGGCGGACAGCCCGTCGCGGAGGACCTGCGGCTGGTGAGCTTGCTGCAGGACGAGGTCCCCGAGGATGGCGGCGGCGCCCCGCGCCGCCGTTTCCGCTCGCGAGTGCAGACGGTCGATGTCGAGCAAGACGGTCCGATCCGCGCCGTCGTTCGCGTGCAGGGCGTGCACCGCGATGAGAACGGCGACCGCGAGTGGCTGCCGTTCACGGTGCGATTCGTGATCGTCGCGGGCTCGGCCGAGGTTCGCCTGGTGCACACGGTCATCTGGGACGGCGACGCCCAGCACGACTTCCTCGCCGGTCTCGGCATCCGTGCGGATGTCCCGCTGCGGGCAGCGCCGCACGACCGCCACATCCGCTTCGCCGGCGCAGACGGCGGCTTCTTCACCGAGGCGGTGCGGGGCCTCACGGGCCTGCGCCGCGATCCGGGCGCGGAGGTCCGCGCGGCGCAGATCCGCGGAGCGCGGACGCCCGATCCTGCGACCTGGAACCCTCAGGTCTCCGAGCGCCTGTCGCTCATCCCCGCGTGGAACGACGTCACGCTCACGCAGCTGAGCGCCGACGGTTTCAGCATCCGCAAGCGCACGGCGGCCGGACACGCCTGGATCGACGCCGGAGCGGGAACGCGCGCGGAGGGCTACGCCGCGATCAGCGATCCGGACGGGGGCCTCGGCATCGGCATCCGCTCGTTCTGGCAGTCCCACCCTGGCCAGCTCGACCTGCGCGGCGCGGCGGGCGACCGCGCCGAACTGACAGCCTGGCTGTACGCCCCCCAAGCGCAGCCCATGGACGTGCGGTTCTATCACGACGGCCTCGGGCAGAACGACTTCACCAGTCAGCTGGAAGGCCTCGAGATCACCTACGAGGACTACGAACCCGGGTTCGGCGATGCGCACGGCGTGGCCCGGACCCACGAGCTGACGCTGTTCGCCTACGACGCGACGCCGCCCGTCGACGAGGTCGCCGCGTCCGTCGAGGCGATGCAGCGCCCGGCGCTGCTGCAGCCGACGCCCGAGCACCTGCACGCCGTTGGAGTCTTCGGCGACTGGGCTCCGGTCGACCGCTCGACGCCGGTGCGCGCCGAGATCGAGGACAGCATCGACTTCCTGCTGGACTATTACCTCGGTCAGATCGATCAGCGCCGCTGGTACGGATTCTGGAACTACGGCGACGTCATGCACGCCTACGACCTCGACCGGCACGTATGGCGCTACGACGTCGGCGGCTACGCGTGGGACAACAGCGAGCTGTCCCCCGACCTCTGGCTCTGGTACTCCTACCTGCGCACGGGACGCGCTGACGTGTTCCGCCTGGCCGAGGCGATGACGCGCCACACCGGCGAGGTCGACGTCTATCACCTGGGCCGCTGGCAGGGGCTCGGGTCGCGCCACAACGTCCAGCACTGGGGCTGCAGCGCGAAGCAGCTGCGCATCTCGAGCCCGATCTACCGACGGATCTTCCACTACCTCACCGCCGATGAACGGGTGGGAGATCTGCTCACCGAGCTGCGCGACAGCGACGAGCGGTTCGTGGACACCGACCCGACGCGCAAGGTTCGTCCGGATGCTGCGACCTACCGGCCCGACCGGGCCGCGCTGGCCGTCGGACTCGGCACCGACTGGGGCGCCCTCGCGGCGACCTGGCTCGCCGACTGGGAGCGCACCGGCAACGAGCGCTCCCGCGATCGACTGCTCGGGACGATGGCGGACATCGGCGCTCTCCCCCGGGGATTCCTGACCGGTGAGGCGCTGTACGACATCGAGGCCGGCCGGTTCGACACCACTCGCGACCGGATCTCCGTATCGCACCTGAGTGCGGTGTTCGGGCTCGTCGAGGTGGCGAGCGAGCTCATCGACCTCGTCGACGTCTCCGGATTCCGGGATGCCTGGCTGCAGTACTGCCGCCTCTATCTGGCTTCACCGGCGGAGCAGGAGGCCGCGGTCGGACAGCGTCTCGGCGGCATCCACCTCGAGCAGGCGCACAGCAGGCTGACCGCCTATGCGGCGGCGCAGACCGGCGACGCCGCGCTGGCGGATGCCGCATGGGCGGCGTTCGAGGGCATCGGCGAATGGCTCGTGCACCGGCGCGACTTCGTCCTGCGCCGCGTGGAAGGGCCCGCCGTGCTCAATCCGGTGGACGAGGCACCGAGCGTCGGCACGAACGACGTCGCACAGTACGGGCTGGCCGCGATCCAGAATCTCGCCCTGATCGGGGATCGACTGCCCGAGACGTTCACGGATCCCCGCTGAGCCGACGCTCCGTTCAGCGCGACCAGATCGGCGGCTTCGGCATCCGCCCTGCCCGGCGCTCCAGCTCCGCGGCGAGCGCGATGACGGTCCACTCGCCACCGGGCTTGCCGATCAGCTGGATGCACACCGGGTGACCGGAGGCGTCCGTGGTCACCGGGACGACGACGGCGGGGAGCCCCGCGACGTTGACGAAGCTCGAGTACGGGGCGTAGCACACCTGCTGCGCGAAGTTCTCCTGCGCGTCCTCGGCGTCGAACCAGCCCACCGGACGCGCGGGCAGTGCGAGCGCGGGAGTGAGCACGGCGTCGAACGGCGCGAAGGCGGTGATCGTCTCTCGCTCGAACACCGTCGCGGCGGCGAGCGCGTCGAGCACTTCCTGCCCGGACAGCCGGCGCCCCTCGCGCGCCAGCCACGCCGTGATCGGCTCCACGCGTTCGAGATCGGCATCCGTCAACGCCATGCGGGCGGCGCTCGTGCGCCACAGCGTCGTGAACATCGACGCGTACCCCTCCGGCCGCCACGCGAACGCATCCACGTCGTGGCCCTCCGCGAACAGGCCGGTGGCCACCTCGACCGCGCGCGCGGCCTCGGCATCCAGACGGATGTCCTCGTCCTCGTCCCACGGCGACACCGTCGTGACGCCGATCCGTGCCCGCTGGGCCAGATGCTCCGTGGCATCCCGGAACGGTGCGGTGCCCGGCGCCGCCGTGGCGTACGCGTAGGGGCGACCGGCCACCTGCACGTCCAGCAGCAGCGCGGCGTCGGCCACCGTGCGGGCGATCGGCCCCGCCACCGCCAGGCCGCCGGGGACGTCGAGCCCTGATGCGAACGGCACGCGTCCTCGGGACGGCTTGATCCCGACCACGCCGACCGTCGCAGCCGGGATCCGGATCGACCCGCCGGCATCCGACCCGGGAGCCAGCGGCAGAAGCCCGGCGGCGACCGCAGCCGCCGCTCCCCCGCTCGATCCGCCGGCGCCGTTGCCCGGGTCCCACGGATCGCGGGTCGGCGGCCCGATCCGGGTCTCGGTGTACCCCGTCATCCCGAACTCCGGAGTGCTCGTCTTGCCGAGGCTGATGCCGCCCGCCTCGTCGAGCACGGCGGCCTGATCGGCGGTCTCCTCCGCGACGAAGTCCGCATGCAGCCGTGAACCGAACCGCGTCGCGACACCGGCGCGAGCGACCAGGTCCTTGTCGGCGAACGGCAGCCCCCACAGCGCGCCGTCCGGCTCCTGGTCCGTCATCGACCGGGCACGGGCGAGCGCGGCGTCCGCAGTGACCTCCACGAAGGCGCCCACGTCGCCGTCCAGCCGCGCGATGCGATCGAGGTAGTGCGCGGAGAGCTCGGCCGGGGAGACCTCCCGCGCCCGCAGCGCCGCCAGCTGTTCGATCGCGGTGAGATCATGCAGTTCGGGCATGGGACGAGCCTACGTAACCGGTCGGGCGTCCCGGGCATCCCCCGATCGGTGGACCCCGAAATCCGCCGCCCCACGGCTTCCGCGGCCTCCGCGCGACGACCACGCTGGAACCATGAACGACACTGTGATCCAGGTGCGCGAACTGCGCAAGCGCTACGGCACGATGACCGCCGTCGACGGCATCTCGTTCGACATCCGGCGCGGCGAGACCTTCGCCCTTCTCGGCCCGAACGGCGCCGGAAAGTCGACGACCATCGAGATCCTCGAGGGCTACCGGAACCGGACCTCAGGGGACGTGGGGGTGCTCGGGGTGGATCCGCGGCGCGCCGGGCTGGACTGGAAGGCGCGCCTGGGCATCGTGCTGCAGACGAGCGGGGAAGCCGGCACCGTCACCGTGCGCGAGCTGCTCACCGAGTTCGCCGGCTACTACCCGCATCCTCGCCCGGTCGACGAGGTCATCGCCGCTGTCGGCCTCGAGGCGAAGCAGAAGGTGCGCGTCAGCAGACTGTCGGGCGGCCAGAAGCGCCGTCTCGACGTGGCACTCGGCATCATCGGCCGGCCCGAGCTGCTCTTCCTCGACGAGCCGACCACGGGCTTCGACCCCGAGGCGCGGCGGCAGTTCTGGGAGCTCATCCACTCGCTCAAGGCGGAGGGCACGAGCATCCTGCTCACCACCCACTACCTCGACGAGGCGGCGCAGCTCGGCGACCGCGCGGCCGTCATCACGGGCGGCCGCATCGCCGCACTGGGCGCCATCGACGAGATCGGCGGTTCCGAAGCGCGGATCCCGGTCGTGCGCTGGACCGACACCACCGGCCTCGCACACGCGCGGCGCACCTCCGAGCCCGGCGCGCTGGTCGCCGCGCTGTTCCGCGACGGGGGCGAACCCTCCGGACTGGAGGTCGTCCGCCCCACGCTCGAGGACATCTACCTCGGCCTGATCCGGGACACCGAGGAACACGACTCCTCAGAAGAGGCGTCCGCCGCCGGCTCTTCCCCCGCGGATCCGCACGTGCACCCGTCGCTCACCGCCGTCTCTGAGGAGGTCTGAACATGACCGCCATCGCCCCCGCGCCGACCGCGTTCGGCCCGACCCGCACCGTCCGGCTGGGACTGCGCCGCATCGGCTTCGAGCTGCGGCAGTACTTCCGGGCGGGTGACCAGGTGTTCTTCACCTTCCTGTTCCCGTCCCTGATGTACGTCGTCTTCGCCACGATCTTCACCGGCGACGTCGGTCAGGGTCCGGATGCCGTGAGCATGGCGACCTATTACCTGCCCGGGCTCATCGCCGGCGGCATCCTCCTCTCCGGCGTCCAGGGCCCCGCGCTGGAGATCGCGACCGAGAAGAGCGACGGGACCCTCAAGCGCCTGGGCGGCACGCCGATCTCTCCCGTGACCTACTTCATCGGCAAGGCCGGCGAGGTGTTCGTCACGTGCGTCCTGCAGACCGCTCTGCTGATCGCGGTCGCATCGCTCGTGTACGGCGCACAGCTCCCCACGGATGCCGAGGCCTGGCTCCGCTTCGCCTGGATCTACGTGCTGGGCCTGATCACCTGCACCCTGCTCGGCATCGCGTTGTCCTCCGTGCCGCGATCCGGCAAGACCGCCGGCGCGGTGGTCATCCCTGTCGTGCTGCTGGTCCAGTTCATCTCCGGTGTCTACATCGCCTTCTCGATGCTGCCGGAGTGGCTGCAGAACGCCGCCGGCGTCCTGCCGGTGAAGTGGATCGCACAGGGCATGCGCTCGGTGTTCCTCCCCGACTCGTTCCAGGCCGCCGAGGTGAACGGATCGTGGGAGCTCGGTCTGATCGCCCTCATGCTCGCCGTGTGGCTGGTCGCGGGGTTCGTGCTCAGCCGGATCACGTTCCGCTGGATCCGGCGTGACGGGTGACCCGCGCACGCACCCCGGCGCCGAAGGTGCCAGAGTGGTTCCGATGGATCGGATGCGCAGGGAGCAGCTGGGCTGGGACATCGCCGCCGTCGTGCTGCTGGTGGTGATGGCGGGCATCGCGCTCACGCAGGAGCAGCGGGTCCCCGGCGTGCAGTGGGCGGTGTTCGCGATCGCCGTCGCGATCTTCCTCGTGTACCTGTTCGGTGCGCGGCGCTTCGTGAGCGTCCACGACAGCCCGGAGCCCTCGATCGCGGCGTCGGCCGTCATCCAGTGCGCTCTGATCGGGCTGCTCGCGATCGGCGTGATGCTGCAGCCCAACATGCTGGTGCTGCAGACCATCGTGCTCCCGCTGATCTGGATGACCTCGCGTTCCCCGCGGCAGGCCGTGGTGGTCACGCTCGTCAACGCCGTCGTCCTCACCCTCGCGTACTGGGTGTGGGGCGGCTTCGCACCGGAGGGGCTGCTCGCCGGTGCGCTCACGAGCGGCCTCTCGGCCGCCTTCGCGATCGCTCTCGGACTGTGGATCACCCGGATCGCCGAGTGGGGCGCGGAGCGTCAGCGGCTGCTGGCGGAGCTCACGGCGGCACAGGCCAGCCTCGAGGCCGCCAGCCGCGAAGCCGGAGCGACGGCCGAGCGCGCCCGCCTCGCCCGCGACGTGCACGACACGATCGCGCAGAGTCTCACGAGCATCGTCATGCTCGCCGAGCGCGCGCGCCGCGACACCTCCACCGACACGATCGCGCTGATCGAGGATGCCGCGCGCGACGCCCTGCGCGAGGCCCGCGCCCTCGTCGTCGTCGCCTCGCCGGCCACCGACCCGTCGGGCTCGCTGGCCCAGGCGCTGCACCGGCTCGGCGAGCGCTTCGAGCGCGAGACGGGAACCGTCGTCCGCGTGGATGCGTCGGAGTGCACGGTGCCCCGCGACATCCAGGTCGTGCTGCTGCGCTGCGCCCAGGAGGGCCTGGCGAACGTCCGCAAGCACGCCGCGGCGGCCTCGGCATCCCTCGTCCTCGAGATCGGGACCGACGCCGTGCTCACCGTCCGCGACGACGGACGCGGTCTCGGCGAGGTCCGCATCGAGGACGGCCGCGGCTTCGGGCTGGTGGGCATGCGCGAGCGCGTCGCGCTGGTGGGCGGCGTCCTGGACGTGTCGGATGCCGAGCCGTCCGGCGCCGTCCTCACCGTCCGCATCCCGCTCGCCTCCTCCTCCGCCGCTGAGGAGGGCGCCGCATGATCCGCGTCCTCGTCGCCGACGACCACCCGATCGTCCGCTCCGGCATCGTGGGGCTGCTCGCCATGGATGACGGGCTCGACGTGGTCGGCCAGGCGTCCGACGGCGCCGAAGCGGTCGAGCTCGCCACGACCCTGCGCCCGGATGTCGTCCTGATGGACCTGCGGATGCCGGGACTCACGGGCGCCGAGGCCACCGCGCGCATCGCGGAGGCCGCTCCCGAGGTGCGCGTGCTGGTGCTGACCACCTACGAGTCGGACGACGACATCCTCGGGGCCATCGAGGCGGGGGCGAGCGGCTACCTGCTCAAGGCCGCCCCTCAGGAGGAGATCGTCGCCGGCATCCGCGCGGTCGCCGAGGGGCACACGGTCCTCGCGCCGTCGATCGCGGCGACGCTCGTCTCGCGCATGCGCCAGGATGCTGCGGTGAAGCCTCAGCTCAGCCCTCGCGAGATACAGGTGCTGCGGCTCGTGGCCGCCGGCCGCAGCAACCCGGAGATCGCGTGCGAGCTGTTCATCGGAGAGGCGACCGTGAAGACGCACTTGCTGCACGTGTTCGAGAAGCTCGGGGTCTCGGACCGCACGCGGGCCGTGACGCTCGCGCTGGAGCTCGGGATCCTGTAGGCGGTCGGTGCGGCGTCTACGCGCGGCGCAGCTGCGCGGCCGCCGGGCAGTCGAAGGGATCGCGCGCCGCCAGGCCCACGCGGTTGAGGTACTCGATGACGATCGCGTAGGACCGGCCGATGCTCGTCTCCGTGTACGGCACGCCGTTCGCCGCACAGTAGTCCCGCACGATGCCGCGTGCCTTCGACAGGTGCAGCCGGGACATGTTCGGGAACAGGTGGTGCTCGACCTGGTGGTTCAGACCGCCCATGAGCCACGTCGCCCACCAGCCGCCGGTGATGTTGCGCGAGGTGCGCACCTGCTTGGAGAAGAAGTCCAGCCGCGCATCCGGCGCGATGATGGGCATGCCCTTGTGGTTCGGCGCGAACGACGCCCCCATGTACACGCCGAAGACAGCGAGCTGGACCCCGAGGAACGCGAAGGCCATGCCCAGCGGCAGCATCAGGAACACCGGCACGATCACCAGCGCCAGCCGCGCGGTGATGATCGACAGCTCGGTCCAGCGCCCCTTGACCGGCTTCCGCGAGAGCAGGTGCCGGTAGCCGAGGTAGTGCAGGTTGATGCCTTCGAGCGTCAGCAGCGGGAAGAACAGCCAGCCCTGCTTGCGCGTGATGAGCCGGACGAGACCCCGGGATGCCGCGGCGTCCGTCTCGAGGAACGAGATCGTGTCGACGTCGATGTCGGGGTCCTTGCCGACCTGGTTGGGGTTGCCGTGGTGGCGGGTGTGCTTGGAATCCCACCACGAGTAGCTCATCCCGACGATGCCGCCCAGCACGCGCGCGAGCCGGAAGTTCGCGGGGCCTGAACTGAGGATCTGCCGGTGGGCGGCCTCGTGCGCGAGGAAGGCGACCTGCGTGAACAGGATGCCGAGAGCCGCCGCGATGAGCAGCTGGAACCAGCTGTCTCCGAGCAGGAGGAAGCCCGCGACGCAGCCGGCGAACGCCAGCAGCAGGGCGGCGCCGACCAGCGAGTAGAAGATCGGTGTGCGCTGGAGCAGCCCCGTCTCGCGTACGACCTGCTGCACGTCGCGATAGGCGCGCGCCATGGGCGGGAACTCCGCAGTGCCGGAATAGGTCTGCCGCACGGGGCCGAGTGTGGAGACGGAGGTGGTCGAGTCGACCTGAGGGAGGGAGATGGTGCTCTCCTGCCGATCGGGAGCCCTTGAGCTGCGGAAGCCAAGGGCGGATGCCGATCGCTTCCCCCAGGCTAACCCGGGCGGTATACGGCGGCAGGCATACGTCCGGTCAGGCGCGGGCGCGACGGAGCCGGCGACGCAGGGTCAGCCGGAGGGGATGCTTCGTGGAACGACCGGCGCCCTCGAGGGCGCGACGCGCGTCGGCAAGGGTCGGGAAGGACCCGACCTCGGTGCCGTGGTTGTCGCGCACCAGGTGGGCGCGGCCGTCGAACTCGACGAAGCCGGCGAACTCGCCGCCGCGCGTCGCGACGTGCACGTCGTCGTCGGCCTGCTTCCAGTTCAGGGGCTCGTGGATGATGCTCATGTGTTACTGCTCTTGCTCTGTGGCGGGCGCGCGCGTGCGCACCTCGCATTTCGGTGCGATCGGAGCGGATGCCGCGCGCGTCGGTGTGCGCGGTCCTTGACGGCCCTGATCGGTGGCGACGTGACGGCCGGTCTGCGGCGGAATCACTCACGTTGCGACTTCAGTCTACCAGGTGGCCGCGGACACGGTCCGGTTCAGTTCGCCGGCGGCTCGCCCGGGCCGCCTTCGCCGCCTCCGGGAGCGCCTCCGCCAGGGCCGCCCTCGCCACCGCCGCCCGCGGAGGGTGCAGCACCGGCAGACGGGGCCGTCGCGGTGTCCACGCGCACCTGGAGCGTCGCGGTGTACCCGCTGGACGCGTCACCCGTGACGGTGGCCAGCTGCAGCGCGGCCGAGTCGTCGCCGAACACGTTGTCACTCGCGAGGGTGACGTTCGCGAGGTTGCCGGACGATCCGTCGTAGTGGGAGTCCGCGTAGACCGCCGTGCAGGCGTCCTCGGGCAGGGCGATCTGGGAGGTCGCGACCGCGTTGGCCGAGTCGGTGATGGAATCCGCGTCGGGATAGACCTCGAAGTGGATGTGCGGCCAACGGCCCGAGTAGCAGCCGGGGAAGATCGAGGTGAAAGACACCTTCCCGTCAGCATCCGCGACCTGGACGCCACGCAGGTAGGTCACATCCTCGAGCCCCTCGGAGTACATCGAGTACTCCCCCTGCGCCGTGCAATGCCACGCGTACACCGCCACGCCGGCGAAGGGCGCGTCGTCGTTCTGCATGTCGAGCACCTCGAGTTCGAAAGTCAGCGGGACGCCGTCGGCGGTGGCCGAGCCGTCGATCGAGGAGCGGATGTCCTGCCGTATGATGCCGGACTCCTCGAGCACGTCAGGGCCGTTGGACCCGTCGCCGGGGTACGGACCCGCCGTCTCGTCCGGGATCTCTCCGTCGGAAGTGATCGTCTCGTCGACTCCTCCGGAGCCGCCCGTGCTGGACGAACCGTCCGAGGTGCCGCTCGTCGCCGGGGCGCACGCCGCCAGGACGACCGCCCCGACACCGAGACCGGCCAGGCCGAGGACACTGCGCCGGCTGATCAGGGTGCGGATGTCGAACGGGGCTCCCTGATCGACGATCTCCTCGTCGGGGTGGTCGAGGAGGCGGCCCTGGTACGTCGGGCCGTCCGGGGTGTCGACGGGTTCGGGGATGCGGCTCATGAACTGCTCCTTTCGCTGAACCGTTGTGGGAACAGGTTCGCGAAGGAGTCGATCAGGAGCCTTTGGTCGGCCTATGCGCCGGTTATGTGTCCGTGTCCGTGTCCGTGACCGGCGGGCGGATCACCAGGACGGCGACGATCACGGCGAGGATCACGGCGGTCAGGGTGACGGGGATCGGCAGCACCGGATCCAGCAGCACGAGCGCCGCACCGACCGGCACGACGGTGTTGACGACCCGGTCCGCGTTCTCGCGGATCGCGATCCACCAGACTCCGAGCAGGAACACCGCGATCGGCACCGTGACGGTGAACGAGGCGGCGATGCCGGGCAGTTCGCTGTGATGGGTCAGCACGTCGATCTCGACTTCGATCCCGGCCGAGAACGCCGCGGCGGCCGCGAACACGAAGTAGTGCGTGTAGCCGTAGCGCAGAGACCGACCGAGCGACGTGATGGCCCGGTGGTGCGGCGGCCAGAAGTAGATCCACCACAGCGCGGCCGTGGCGATGAGCGTGAGCGCCGCGATCGCGATGAGCGGGCCGAGAGACTCGACCTCCTGCAGCGCCTCCACGATCGCATTGGCGGACGCGAGCAGACTCTCGCCCAGCACGATCAGCGTGAACAGGCCGTAGCGCTCGGTGATGTGATGCGGGTGCCACGGCGTCTGGACGCGGTGCTCGGCGAACACCGGGACCATCACCTCGACGAGCGCGAACAGCACGAAGGCGGGGATCTGGAACGACGCGGGGATGAAGAGGAGCGCCACCCACAGCAGCTGCACGACCCCGATTCCGAGGGCGTATCGCCGGGTCGCGGGCTGCAGCGGTCCGGTGGATGCGCGCAGCCACTGCGCGATCATCGCCACCCGCATCACGATGTATCCGAGAACGGGGAACGTGAAGTCGCCGTGCTCGAAGGCCGCGGGAATCCCGGCGGCAAGGATCAACACACCGCCCATCTGCACGAACGTCAGGACGCGGTACAGCCAGTCGTCGGTGTCGAACGACGTCGCGAACCAGGTGAAGTTCATCCACGCCCACCAGATCGCGAAGAAGATCATGGCGTACGAAACGAGCCCGTGGACGAACTCGCCGGCGCTGAGCGCGTGATGCAGTTGCGCCGACGCGATGCTGACGGCGACCACGAAGACGAGGTCGAAGAAGAGCTCGAGCGTGCTCGCCGTGCGATGCGGCTGGTGCGGATCCCGGGGCAGCATGCGCGTGAGCCGGAGTCGGGATGCGGGGTTCGGAGCGGTCACGGGATCAGCGTAGGACACGGCCCCGGCACCTCTCGCGGAACCCGTTTCGTCCATTCGGATGAAATATCTTCCGCTGACGGCGACCATCCGCTAGAGTGAGCGCAGTTCGCAGTGCCTGCTGCGTATGGATGCCGCCTGGGAACGGCATCCGGAACTTCGAGACGTGGGGTCTCGGAGTGCAGCAGGATCCCGAGGGGTCGGGAAGCGGACGAACCCGCGAGCACACGCTGGCGGACTGGGGAAACACTGGGGAAATCATGGCGCACTGGGGAATTCTGCGTTCATTCCGTGCTCGGGGAGTCCGGGCATGACGTCCGTCGAGGACGCGGTCGGGCTCACGCGCACGACGCAGGCCTTCGTGCCCGTCGCCGCGCCGCGTGCCGTCAAGACCGCATCGCACACGGTCGTCACGCCGCGGGTGTCGCCGACGCTCGAACGCCGCCAGCTGTGGGAGCGGCGGTATCGGATGCGGCTGCGCCTGACGGATGCCGCGGTCATCGTCACCGCGACATCGCTGACCGCCGCCGAGCAGCTGCTGGTGCTCGGCCTGCCGGTCGACGTCGTCGCCCGCGACGGCGTGCTGCTGATCGCGGTGTGGTTCCTGATGCTCAGCGCGCTGAGCACGCGTGCCGCGGGGGTGTTCGGCTCCGGGGCAGCCGAGTACCGTCGCGTCGCGCATGCCAGCGGGCTGGCGTTCGGGCTGCTCGCGATCATCGGCGTGCTGCTGGAGTGGGCGGGCCTGCGTCCGCTCCTGCTCATCGCGCTGCCGCTGGGGATGCTGGGGCTCATCCTCGCGCGGTGGTTCTGGCGCAAGTGGCTGCTGCGCCGCAGGCACGACGGGCAGTACGCGTCTCGTACCCTCGTGGCGGGCGACGCCGATGACGTCGAGTACGTCATCGACGCGCTCCGCCGCGGCGGGGAGACCGGCTATCACGTCGTCGGGGCGACGCTGTTCGACCGGAACGCGGCCGAGCTCAGCGTCGACGGGGGTCGGTACGCCGTGCTCGGCAACGTCAACACGGTCGCGACCGTGGCGACGCAGCTCAGTGCGGACACGATCATCGTGGCGAGCCGTCCGGATGGGGATCCGGACTTCGTCAAGCAGCTGGGCTGGCAGCTGGAGGGCACGGCGGCCGAGCTGGTGCTCTCCAGCCGCCTGACCGACGTCGCCGGCCCCCGGGTCTCGCTGCGGCAGGTGGAGGGCCTGCCGCTGATCCAGGTGAAGATCCCGACGTACGAAGGCGGCCTGCACGTGCTCAAGCGTCTGCTCGACGTCGCCGTCGCCGCGATCGCGCTCGTCCCGATCGCCCTGATGGCGCCGCTTCTGGCGCTCATCATCAAGCTGGACTCCCCCGGGCCGGTGTTCTTCTTCCAGGAGCGGGTCGGGCGGGACGGAAGGACGTTCCGGATGGTGAAGTTCCGGTCGATGCGGACGGATGCCGAGCAGCGGCTTGCGGAACTCAAAGAGCAGAACGAGGGCGCCGGCGTCCTGTTCAAGATGAAGGACGACCCCCGCGTCACCCGCGTGGGCAAGGTGCTGCGCAAGCTCTCGCTCGACGAGCTCCCGCAGTTCTGGAACGTGCTGGTGGGCGACATGAGCGTCGTCGGCCCGCGCCCGCCGCTGCCCAGCGAGGTCACCGCGTACGACGGCACCGTCTACCGACGGCTGTACATCAAGCCCGGCATCACGGGCCTCTGGCAGGTGTCCGGACGCAGCGATCTGTCATGGGACGAGAGCGTGCGCCTCGACCTGCGGTACGTGGAGAACTGGTCCGTCATGAACGATCTGCAGATCATGTGGCGCACGGCCAAGGTCATGGCGCGACCGAGCGGAGCATACTGAGCACATGAGGAGTGGGGACGCCCTCACCATCGCGATGGTGGGGACTCGCGGGGTACCCGCGGCATACGGAGGGTTCGAGACGGCGGTCGAGGAGGTCGGTCGTCGGCTCGTGGAGCGCGGCCATCGGGTCGTCGTCTACACGCGAGGCTCCGCGCTGCGCGAGAAGGAGTACCTCGGGATGCAGGTCGTGCACCTGCCCGCGGTCCCCGTCAAGCAGGTCGAGACGCTCAGCCACACGGGTCTGTCGGCGCTGCATCTGGCGCTGCGCCGCAAGCCGGACGCGACGTTCGTCTTCAACGCCGCGAATTCCCCGTTCCTGCCTCTGCTGCGTCTACGCGGAGCGCGCGTGGCGCTGCACATGGACGGGCTGGAGTGGCGCCGGTCGAAATGGGGCGCACGGGGCAAGGCCTACTACCGGTGGGCGGAACAGTTCGGAGTGCGCACGGCGGACGCCCTGATCGCGGACGCCCCCGGCATCGCCGACTACTACCGCCACCAGTTCGGAGTGCCGACCGAGCTGATCCGCTACGGAGCGCCGATCCTGGACACGCTGCCCGAGCGCGGCGTCGCGGAGTTGGACCTCATCCCGCATGGCTACCATCTCGTCGTCGCCCGCTTCGAGCCGGAGAACCACGTGCTCGAGATCGTGGAGGGCTACCGTCGCAGCGCCGCGAAGCTGCCGCTCGTGGTGGTGGGTTCCGCGCCGTACAGCGCCGAGTACACCCGCGCCATCGACGCGGCCGCAGACGGCGACGATCGCATCCGCCTCGTCGGAGGTGTCTACGACCAGGAGCTCCTCGACGCTCTCTACGCGCATGCGGCCTCGTATCTGCACGGTCACTCGGTGGGCGGCACCAATCCGTCGCTGCTGCGTGCGATGGGGGCGGGGACCGCAGTGATCGCCTACGACGTGCCGTTCAACCGGGAGGTGCTGGACGATCGGGGCTGGTTCTTCACCGACGCCGACGACGTCGCGGCGCAGCTCGCCGAGGCCGAGGCGGATGCCGAGGCGCTCGTCGAGATCGGTGCCGGAGTTCGCGAACGGGCCCGAGAGCAGTTCCGCTGGGACGACGTGGCAGCCGCGTACGAGGCGCTGGCGCGTCGGCTCGCGGACGGCGCCACCATCCATGGATCGGCGCGCCGGGCGAGGCGCCGGACGGATGAGTGGGAGCCGGACGACGTCAGGGCGTCTCTCTCATGACGTCGTCACCGCGGCCGACCGTCTTGCTCGCTCATCCGGGCGCGGAGATGTTCGGTTCGGACCGCATGCTCCTCGAAAGCGCGACCGGGTTGGTGGATGCGGGCGCGAGAGTGGTCGTCGCCCTGCCGGAGAGGGGGATGCTCGTCGCATCGCTTCGCGCGATCGGGGCGGAGGTGGTGATCGTCCCGATGCTCGTCCTACGCAAGACCCTGCTGTCGGTCCGGGGGCTGCCTGTCCTGCTGCGCGACCTTCTCCGGGGGTGGGGCGCGGCGTGGCGACTGCTCAGACGCATCCGACCCGACGTGGTGTACGTGTCGACGATCATCGTGCCGCAGTGGCCCCTCGTGTCACGGCTGCTTCGGATCCGAGCCGTCAGCCACGTACACGAAGCCGAGGCGTCAGCGCACCGACTGATCAACGCCGTCCTCTACCTCCCGCATCTGGCCTCGCGGCGCGTTCTGGTGAACAGCCGGTTCAGCCTGGAGACGATTCGCGCCGCACTGCCGCCGCTCGCCCGACGCGCAGAAGTGGTCTACAACGGGGTCGCCTCACCCCAGAGCCCGCCTGAGCCGCGCGAGCTGCTCGACGGGCCCCTGCGCGTCCTCTTCGTCGGACGTCTCTCCCCGCGCAAGGGACCGGACCTCGTCATCGACGCCGCAGCCGCCCTGAAGTCGCGGGGCGAAGACGTCAGGGTGACGCTCCTGGGCGCCGCATTCACGGGATACGAGTGGTTCGAGGACGCCTTGCACGACAAGGCCCGCGTGTCCGGGGTCGACGTACGATTCGCCGGATTCCACGCGGAGATCTGGCCGTTCCTCGCCGACACGGACGTACTCGTCGTGCCCTCCAGGGTGGACGAGCCGTTCGGCAACACCGCTGTCGAGGGCATCCTGGCCCGACGCCCCGTCATCGCAAGTGACAGCAGCGGTCTACGAGAGGCCGCCGGCGGCTACCGCACCGCCTGGCTCACCCCCGCGGGAGATGCCGCAGAGATCGCCGCAGCGTTGGAGCGGATCTCGGCGCGGTGGCCCGAGGTCGCAGACGGCGTCGACGACAGCCGCGCCGCCGCGCTGAAACGGCACTCGCCGACGAGCTATCGCAACGCGGTCCGGAGGATGGTCCTGGATGCGCCAGACGTTTGACGGCCCGGACTTATCGGAGACCACCACCGGAGGCCGAGGCCGTGAACGCGCGCGCGAACATTCCGACGGCGTCCTCGATGGACCGGTACACCACGGAATGCCGCTGCGTCTCACCGATGTGCGCATCGGGGATCGCGATACCGAAACGCGCCGAACGCGTCGTCCATCGTCCGCGATGCACGGGCGGGAGCGTCACACGGCCTCTTCGGGCGTTCATCATCTCGGCGAGTCCCGCCAGCGTGGACGGTCGTTCGGTCTCGCTGAGAGCCTTCGCACTGTGCGCCGCTTCGACCAGCGTGAAGGTTCGCGTGCGAGCCTCGGGCGACCGGACCGCGACCGCGGAGCGTTCGCTCGGCGATGCGGTCAGAATCAGGTCCGCCCGGCCGATGAGATCTGTGTCGAGCCGCCGCACCACGTGCTGCTGCACGAAGCGGGAGCCGTCCGGCAGCGCAGTGATGCGCTGCCGGGTGAAACGGCAGAGCGCGTCTCCCGCGCGAGCGGCGACCCCGGCGCTCTCGACCAGAAGCCCGGGAAGCTCTCGTCCGAGCAGGAAAGCGGCGAACGGGGAACGACAGACGTTGGCCGCGCACACGATCAGCACGGTCCCGTCGACAGATGCAGACACGGCGATCGCTCCGGCTCGGCTAGACTCACGTCAGGGGCAGCCTTCATGATAGTGCTCCTGCGGGGGTGGGGATCATGACAGTCGGCGACTACGCCCGCGCGGTGCTTCGGAGTTGGCTGGTGGTGGTCGTTCTGGCCGTACTCGGCGCGACAGGCGGTTTCGTGCTCGCGAAGCTGACCCCCGAGACGTACAGTTCGACCGGAGCGCTCCTCGTCACCAGCGACCGCGGGGAGAGCACATCCGAGCTCGTCCAGGGAAGCGCCTACGTCCAGGATCTGGTCGCGACCTACGTCCTCCTGGCGCGATCCGAACTCGTACTCCAGCCGGTCATCGACGAACTCGAGCTCGACACGACTCCGCGCGCTCTCGCTTCGACGATCACTGCGTCGTCTCCGCTCAATTCGGTCGTGATCGAGGTGAGCGCCACGAGCAGGTCGCCGCGCCTCGCGCAGGAGATCACGTCAGCGGTGATGGCGAGCCTTGCGGTTGTCGTCACCAATGACGTCGCACCCTTGGATGCGAACGGCAACCCCACCGTTCGCCTGACCGTCATCGAGAATGCGAACGAACCGCGCTTCGCCGTCTCGCCGAGCACCCGGAACTACGTCCTCATCGGCGGCCTGATCGGACTTGCGCTGGGCATCGCCTTCAGCGTGCTGCGCGCCTTCGCCTGGCAGACGGTCCGCGACCGTGGCGACGTCCAGCGATTGACGACGGTCCCGGTGCTCGGCGAGGTCGTGGAGACGCGGCGCGGAACGACGCTTCCTGCGGCGATCCTGAACAACCCGCTCGGCATCGAGGCGGAGTCCGTCCGCGCCGTCGCCGCGAACCTCAACTTCCTCAAGGTGGACGGCGGCCTCCGATCGATCGTCGTGACATCGGCGGCCTCTGGCGAGGCCAAGAGTTCGCTGGTGATCGCGCTCGGCCTGATGATCGCCGAATCCTCCAAAAGGGTTCTCCTCGTCGACGCCGACCTCCGCAGCCCGTCGCTGGCCGAGTACACCCAACTCGACGGCGGCCTCGGTCTCACCAATGTGCTCATCGGCGAGTCCTCCCTGGCTGAGGCCGCCCAGGATTGGGGTACCGATGGCCTGTCGGTGCTCACCAGCGGCGCGAGCGCTCCGAACCCCAGTCAGCTGCTGACCAGTCAGCGGATGACCGACCTGCTGGCGGAAGCGCGCAAGGAGTTCGACTTCGTTCTCATCGACTGCGCTCCCCTGCTCGCTGTCACCGATGCGACGTGGCTGGGCAATCAGACGGACGGTGCCGTGCTCGCCGTGCTGTACAACAAGACCACCATGCGCGGGCTCGAGAAGGTCCTTCACGCAGCGGAGGTGGGCGGGCTCTCTCTGCTGGGATCCGTGCTGACGCGAGTTCCACGGCGCGGCGTGAGTCGCTACGGTGTGGGCAGCTACGGAACCCAGCCGGCGCAGGACCCGACCGGCCTCACCCAGCGCCTGCGCCGACGCGGGCGCGCCCGGTAGCTGCGATGTCTCTGTCGGTCCTGCCCGGGCTGCAGCCCGATACCCCCCGCAATGAGACGCGGACGCGGCTGGCGCAGGCCGCGGCGCTTGTCGTCACCTTCCTGATCGGGATGCGGATCGACGTGGACTACGGTCTCACGATCGGCGGCGTGGCCGCCGTCGCGCTCGCGCCGGTGTGGTTCGGAACGCTGCTGCGAAGCGCGTGGAGCCGTGCGCTCGTGGCGCTCGCGCTCACGGCAGCGCTGGCGGGCGTGCTGCTGACGACCCTCAATGCCGCCGATCACTCCGCGGTGACGGCGAACCTCATCGAGCGGTCGATCGAAGTCGTCCAGCTCGGCGTCCTCGTGGCTTTCCTGGTATGGGCCTACCGAGTGACCTCAGTGGCACGGGTCTGCGTCGCCTTCGCGTCAGGCCTCGCCGCAGCGATCCCCCTGCATTTCAGCGCAGACCCGAACGTCTGGCGCTTCACGCTCTCGATCCCCCTCGGCGTTCTGGTCCTCGCCATCTGTTCGCTGACCGACCGGCTCATCGTCACGCTCACCGCCGTGGTCGCACTCGCCGCTGTCGGACTCGTCAACGACTCCCGCTCGAACTCAGCCTTCCTGCTTCTGACCGGGGTGGTGATCCTGTGGCAACGTCTCTCCGTCGCCGGCTCCCGCCGAGCACGAGGATGGGGCGGCATACTCTCGCTGCTCGCGGCCGGCCTGGCACTCGCACTGCTCCTGCAGGGTGCCATCCTCGAAGGCTACTTCGGCGAGGTGACCCGCACGCGCACGGCGGAGCAGATCGAACGCGGCGGAAGCGTGATCGTCGGTGGACGCCCCGAGATCGCGGCGAGTCTCGCGCTGATCTCGCGATATCCCTGGGGCCTCGGGTCGGGTCTCCGAGCGAACTATGACGATGTTCTGGCCGCCAAGACGGCGATGTCCGAGATCGGCTACGACCCCGACAACGGCTACGTCGAGCGGTTCATGTTCGGCGCGGGAATCGAACTGCACTCCGTCATCGGAGACCTCTGGATCTGGTTCGGACTCGTGGGCGTCGCGCTCGTCGCCCTCGTGCTCGTGCTGCTCATCCTCGCGACCAAGCGCGGATACGCGGCGGGCGCTCTCACGCCCCTCCTGGTCTATCTCATCCTGCGCGCCCTGTGGGATCTGCCCTTCAGTCCGTTCGATTCCGCGATGCGTCTCTGGCCGCTCACTCTCGCGCTGTCCATCGCCTATGCGACGTGCCGGTTCTCTCGGCCCCGCGCCGATCTGCACGTCCTGATCCCTGTTCTCGCCGCGCAGCCGTACCGGGAGAGCCATCGGTGAATCACGCCACGAAACCGCGGATCAATTGGGTGGATGCCGGGCGAGGCCTGGCGATCGCACTCGTCGTGCTCTTCCACTCCACGAACTGGTTGGGCGAGGCGGGACTCGACGTCGTCGGGTGGCAGGTCTTCGACGACACGATCGCTTCGATCCGGCTCCCTCTCTTCTTCACGATGTCCGGCCTGTTCGCCGTGAAATGGATGCGCGCGAGCTGGCGCGACCTCTGGCGCGCGAAGATCTCGCTCTTCGTATGGGTCTTCGCACTCTGGAGCGTGATCGCGACGTTCTCCTTCATGCTCGGCCTGAATCTCCAGGGCGCAGAGGGGAACTACCTCGGCCAGCTGAAGGACCTTCTCTGGGCACCGTTGCTCCCGCGTTTCGAACTGTGGTTCATCTGGGCGCTGGCGCTGTTCTTCGTGGTGGCGAAGCTCATCCGCCGGCTTCCCGTCGTGGTCCAGCTCGGCGTCACCGGCATCCTCTCCGTCGTCGCGCTCTCCGATCTCCTGATCGGCAACGCCGGGTGGGTCGGCAGCGCGAAGTACTTCTTCTTCTTCCTCTGCGGCATCCTCCTGCGCGATCGGATCATCGGATGGAGCACCAGCGCTCGCCCGCTGACGCTCGTCGTCTGTTTCGTCGCCTGGGTCGTGCTGGCCGTGTCCGGGACCGTATTCGCGCTGAGCGCGGTTCCCGGCTATTACTTCCTCTGCTGCATCGCCGGGGTCTTCGGCGGGGTGGCGGTCAGCCATGTTCTGGCGAAGATTCCCGGTCCGCGGTTTCTGGGCACGCGTACGCTGCCGGTCTATCTGACGCATACGACGGTGATCCTCGTCCTCGTCTGGATCCTGTGGTGGACCCTTCCGCTCGAGGATCTCAGCGGACTCGGAACCGTGCTGCCTCCCGTCATCGCAGCGGCGGCCATCGCGACTTCCCTCTGGATCAGCCGAGTCGTCGCGACCCGGCCCGTCCTGCGTCACCTCTACGAGCAGCCCGCGTGGTTCGCTCGCTGAGATTCACACCGCGACGGCGTCCGACTGCAGATTCGCGCGGCGTCGACGTCGAAGATCGACCCGGACGTAGATCAGATTCGGGACCACCTGGCATACGGCCACCGCGACGCAGACCGCGGCAAGGTTGCCCGCCGCACCCATCGACGGTACGAGCAGCAGCGAGCCGGCCCACACGATCGGGATCATCGCGATCGTCGGCAGGACCTGGAACCGCAGACCGGCGAGATCCGTCATGTACATGCCGACGGGGTACTTGGCGGATTGCAGAGCGACGAACACGACGAACGCGGCGATCAGCATCCATGGCAGCTGCAGCGCACCATCGGAGATGACAGCCGCCAGCCACGGCGAGATCACGGCCATGCCGCCCGCGATCACCAGTCCACCGGCGAGGAACCACACGGTCGGGACCCACGGGGTCTCGATCCGGCCCGATGCTCGGGCGCGGGCGAAGACCGGCCACAGCGCGACACCTGCGGCGGAGACCGTCTGCAAGGCGATGCCGAAGATCTGATAACCGAGGTTGTACGCAGCCAGTTCCGTGACGCCGCCCAGGTGGCTGACCAGGATGCGCCCGGTCTGCATCGCCACGGGCAGGGCAAGAAGCTGTACGAGCATCGGCCAGGCCATGTTGATCACCGGGACCCCTGGCGCCTGGCGGATCCGAGGGAGCTCCCTCACCAGCAGACCGAACTGCGGTGAGATGAGCCGCGCGGCGACCGCGAGGGCGACGCCGGCCACGGCGGTGGACGCGAGGTAGGTCGCGACCGCGAGATACTGATCCGCCGGGATGCCGAAAAGCACGCAGGCTCCGATCATCACGAAGATCAAGGGAGCCGTGATCACCTGCGTGGCGATCTGCGTCGTGTTGCGGCCCAGTCCGATGAGGATTCGCGGTCCCAGCGTCAAGGGCAGCGCCAGTCCGAAGAGCGCCAGGCAGATGCCGGCGACGATGTTCCCGCCGGGAAGAAGGCCTTCCCCGAGGATCAGCGGCCACGCCTCGAGCAGCGTGAGCAGGAATGCGACGGCGACGATCACAGCACCCGCGAGCATCAGCAGTCGAACGGTGCTGACGAGAGCCCGCCGCATCTTCGCATCACGCCGCGGATCATCCGACTCGGCGACGGCGTTGATCACCACGGCGGCGAGTCCGAGATCGGCGAACGGCAGAAGTGTCGGCAGGCTGGCGAGCAGTCCGTACTGGGCATACGCTTCGACCCCGTACCCCTGGATGATGAGACGGCTCGTCACCAGGCCGACGAGACCGGTCAGTCCCATGACGGCGACCTTCACGACGGCCGCTGAGCCGACGTTGCGCCACATGCTCATCCCCCGGTCTCCCCGGTCAGGATCCAGTGCTCGGCATCCGCTCTCCCGTCGCGCGGCGGCAGATCCGCGACGATGTCCGCAGGAGAACGAGTGCTCAGCAGAGCGGTCTGAATCGCCTGAGCGAATTCGCTCGCGTCCGAAGGGTCCTCGATCACCGCGTGCCCGTGCTCCTCAAGCCATCGGGCGAGCCCCGTCTCGGACGTCGTCGCGATGAGGCAGCCCCTGCCGAGCGCCTCGACGATGGGCAGCCCCACCTGTTCCCGCCATCGCGGCCGCGGCTGCGACGCGAACGCGAGCACCTTGGTCTGGGCGAGCAGAGCGAAGATCCGCGCACGAGGGGGATCGATCTCCACCGTGACGGCGTCGTCGCGTGCCGCCAGGTCATGCGCCTCCGTTTCCCCCCCTCCTTTTCCGATCAGCACGAGTCGCGCCCCGGGCACCGCGCTCTTCACCTCCGGCCAGGCGCGGAGCAGCAGCGGGAAACCCTTGCGTTCCGAGAACTCACCCAGGAAGGTCACCGTACGCTCGCGCGGGGTCGAGCCAGCCTGCGCGATATCGGCCACCGGCAGAGCAGGGATGAGCCGCTGATCCGCACGCGAGGCACCGAGAAGCCGGGTGTACAGGTTCTGCGACTGAGATGTCCCGTACGCCACGCGATCGAGCATCGACCACACGCGCCGCACGAACAGGCGTTGCGCCCGCCATTTCATGCGCGTCCGCGACGGCAGCGTCTCGAAGCCGTCCCGAGGGTCCTTGTTCTCGATCGCGTAGGTGACGATCATCGGTCGCGCGCCGCGAAATCCTGCTCGGACGCGCGCGCCCACGATCGCGGCGAACGACCGCGGCGCCGCGCGGACGAGCAGCGGTTCCGCCACCTCGAGCACGTCGATGTGATTTCGCAGCGTGTACCAGAACGCGCCGAGCAGACCGGTGCGGCGGGCCCCGGTCTGCTCGGCGAGGCGGGCATCGAAGTCGTATCGCCGTTCGGAGTAGAGGACCGTCGTCGGAGATCCCGACCGCAGAATGCGCTCGAAATGGGCCGTCCGGGCGACGTCGTACACCTGAACGTGCTGAAGAGGGCGGATCACGAGCCGGTCAGTTCGGGTCGGTGACGGTCACCGAATGGAACGACACCTTCCCCCCGGCGACGTTGTTCGGCACGTACGTGAACAGGGAGACCGCTCCGGGTGCCTGCAGGTCGGCCTGCGCGTTGGTGCCCTCGCGCTGCCATGCCGGCTCGGCCTCGGACTGCTTCCACGCCTTGGCCTTGATGGTTGTCGGGCTGGTGCCGGTGACTTCCATGCTCAGCACATACGGCACACCGGGCTCGATGGTCAGAGGCAGCAGGACCGACGGCGTGATCGAGGTGGCGCCGTCCTGGAGGAGATACATCCTCACACCGCCATCCGCCTGAAGCCGCAGCCGCGCGATGTAGTTGTACGCCCCTGTCCGGCGGCCGACGACAGCGACGTACTGCCCCTCGGTGAGCGCATCGACGCTGAACACGGCGTCCACTCGCGTGCTCGTGCTGGACACGCCGTTCAGGTCCGCATAGACGGTCTGCGCCGTCGCCGCCGGGATGGTCATGGTCCCCGCGCCGTCCGCGACCGCGAATCGGCTCGCCGTGCCGCGCAGGGTCCAGGCCCCGCCGACATCCGCGGTACCCCATCCGTTGGACACCGTGCGATCGAAGTCGTCGCTCGCGAGCAGCCCCGCGCCGATCTCCGCCACGACCACCTCGTGGGTGTCCGTCCCGGTCGCACCTTCGTCATCCGTGACGGTCAGTGTGATGGTGTACGTGCCTTCGGAGGCGTAGTCGTGCGTCGCCGAAGCTCCGGAAGCTGTCCCGCCATCGCCGAAGTCCCAGGCATACGACGCGATCGAGCCGTCCGGGTCGTTCGACGCGGAGCCGTTGACGGTGACCGACAATCCGTCAACAACCGGTGATCCGATGTCGGCGATCGGCGCCTGATTGGGCACCGGGGCCACGGTGACCTCCGTGGTCTTGCTGCCGGTCGCGCCCTCGTCATCGGTGACGGTCAGCGTGATCGTGTACGTGCCGGCCGTGTCGTAGGTGTTGGTCGCGGTCGCTCCCGTAGCCGTCGTGCCGTCGCCGAAGTCCCAGGCGTAGGACGCGATGGTGCCGTCCGGGTCGGAACCGCTGCCGGTCACGGACACCTCGAGCCCGTTGACGACAGGAGCGGCGATCGACGCCGTCGGCGGGGCGTTCGGGATCGTCGCGGTGGTGCCGACCGTGTAGTGGGATGCGACCCGCTGCGGGGACAGCGCCCCGGAGTAGACCGCGACCTCGTCCACGGTGCCTTCGAACTGTGCGCTCGACGGCGCACTCGGCCAGCCGCTGAGGGTGTCGTTGCCCACCCGCCAGTATCCGTCATAGGCCTGGCCGTACGTGGTGTCGGCTCGCTGTGCGGCGAGCTCCCCATCGACGTACAGACGCATCCCGTCAGCGCCGAGCGTGGCGACGACGTGGTGCCAGTCGCCGTCGCGGTAGGTCTCCGTGGTGTTGATCGTCCGCACTTCGCCTGGATAGACGCCGAAGTACAGCTGCCCGGAGTTGTTCATGTAGACGTGGCGATCGTAGGAGCTCGAGGAACCGGTCTGGGCGCTGCCGAAGCCGATGATCTTCCCGCCACTGCTCGTGGTGGTCTTGAACCATGCCTCGACGGAGAAGGAGTTGGGTCCCGTCTCTCGCGTCGAGGAGTACCCGTTCCCGTTGTTCTGGCTCGCGAAGACGCTGTTGTTGAACGTGATCGCCGTGTTCGGATCATCCGTCAGCGCGCCGCTCTGGCCTCGGGACATCCGTCCCGCGAGGTTCAGGTTCGACGTGCCGAAGACGTCGGTCGACGCGCCGCTCGACTCTCCGAGCCGCCACAGGTGCGTGACGCTGTCGCTCGCGATGTCCTGGACGTACGGCGACACGGCGCCTTCGGAAACCGTGGCATTGACCCAGTCCGACTTGAAGCTGTTGCCATACGGGTCGCTCACCACCACACGCATGCGGTGAGTGGACCCTGGTTCGAGTCCGCTCGCGACCGCCGAGAGGGTCTGGTACTGCCAGAAGGGCGTGTCGAGTTCGATCTCCTTCACAAGTCCCGAGGCGTTCTCGGTGTCGAGATAGACGCGGTAGGTCAGGTCAGCGTCATCCCGATCGAAGACGGTGGTGAACGAGGCCCGCAGCGTCCCGGGGATCGTATTGCTGACCTTCGGCGCCCACCACGTGCTGAAGGACTGCCCTGCGTCGTGGGCCTGGCGCTCCTGCTCCTGCGACGGTCGTGGCCCCTCGTCGTTGGGCGCATTCGACTTGACGGTGTATCGCACCAGTCCCTGCTGCGCCGTCCCGTTCACCGAGGTGAACTCGCCGCCATACACGACGTACTGCTGGTTGCCGTCCACGGTCCACACCGCCTGGTTCTTCCCCGTGTACGACCCGGCGGGAGTGTACGGGAACCAGTACAGCAACTGCGGGTGAGCAGTGCCGGGGTGATCCGGGTACCCGTAGGTGTCCGGAGTGTTCACTCCTGCCGCGACTTTGCTCCACGCGGTGGAGTGGTAATACGTCCACCCGCTGTCCACCTGCGGGAATCCACCCGAGTTGGCGCAGTAATGCTTATGCGAGGCGGTGTACACCATTTCACCGACGGATGCGATGTCGTAGGTGTCGCCGTGGCAGTCGTCGATCCAGCCGATCTCGCCATCGGACCAGTCGATGGCGAAGGAGCCCTCGATCGTCCCTGCGCTGCCCCAGTGCCCACCCGTGCCGTAGGCATAGGTGCCGTCCGATGTGAGGGAGAACAGCCAGGCGTTGCCGCCCGCGTTGCGTACGGCCGTGTTGGCGTTGATCGGGATCGCCCGCGAGCCATCCGCGGTGTCGAACATGGCGAGACCGTAACCCTGGGAGTTCCCGTCACGACCGTTCGATGTCGTGTAGGCGACGGTCCCCGCTCCATTGGCGAAGCCGGCGCGGGTGAAGTTGCCGCCGGCGATCAGCCGCGTCCCGTCGCCGTTGACGGTCAGGGCGAGGACCTGGTTGTCGGGGATGGTGGGCTGACGCGTGCCGTTCGTGTCCGTGAACCGCGTCCGGAACCCGGTGACGATGTTGCCGTTGGTCAGCCGGACGGCGCCGAGCCGTGCGCTGGATTCACCGTTGACGGCGCTGAAGTAGCCGCCGACGTAGGCGACCGTGTCCGTGACCGCGACGACCCCGGCCGGACCGTTCAGATCGGGCGTCCTCGAGAGGCTCGCGAGCTGCCCGGTGGCAAGATCGAAGATCGCGATCCGGTTGCGGGTCTGGCCGTTCACCTGGGTGAAGTTGCCGACGACGACGAGCTTCGAGCCGTCCGGTGTGACGGCGACGTCCTTGACGACGGCATTGAAGGTCGGAGCGAAGGGCAGCAGTTCCCCGGTCGTGACGTCGAACGCGAGGAAGTTGCCCCGCGAGACCTGACCGGTGCCCGCCGGTGCGCCTGCGGGACGCGCTGTGCTGAACTCTCCGCCCGCATACGCCACATTTCCCGACACCTCGACGCTCCAGATCACGCCGTCGCCGATCTGCACCGTCGGCAGAGCATCGGCCGAGACCGGTTCCGGCCACTCCTCGCGTGGGAGCTGATCCTCCCAGGGCGCGGCGTTCGCGGCGGTGACGGGGACGAGCGCGAGCATCGCCCCGACAAGCGCGGCAGCGATCACGGCTGCCAGCGGTTTCCGAACTGACGTACTCGTGCGCATGGACGTTCCCCAACTCCCATGAGGCCGTCGAACGGCCTGTCCCCAGTAAAGTGCCGCCTGTTTCCCCGACAGGTCGACTTATTGACTCTAGAACTCCGAGCCTGCGAAGTAAAGCACGAATATGACAAATCGTCCGAAGCGGATCACGCCGGACGGCTAGGACACGGCCCCCTCGAACAGGACGACGGGAACGTCGAGCGAGAGGTCGACCTCGACCACGACGTGCCCCCGAGCGTCCGTCGGCACGCTGAAGGCGTACACCCCTTCCGCGGACGCGCCCGCTTTCACCGAGAGCGGCAGCTCTTCACGAGGGCGCACGAGGATGTTCGCCGGTGTGGCGTCGTCGCCGTAGTACACGTTGACGATGAGGGTGTTGGTCAGCGCTTCACTTTCCCCGAGATTCTCCACCTTCACGGTGATCTCGAGGGCAGGACCGGCCACTTCACCGGGGACCGATGCCTCCCCGGTGATCGCTTCAATGGAGGACAGAGAAACGCGCACGTCCTCGACGGGTTCGATCGACTCGTCGAGCGCCACGGGCGGAGCGGTCTCGCGGGCGCCGTCCGCCGGCGGCTCGTCCGTATCCGACGGCGCAGGGCTCTGACTCGCGGACGGCTCAGGCGACCCGTCCGCGGTCTGCTGAGGCGCCGGACTCTCGGTCGCGCCGCCGCCCGGCTGCGGCGCGCCGGCACCCCATCCCGTCGCGAAGCCGATCACCAGTATCACGGCGACGGCGGCCGCCGCGGCGCCGGCGATCCACCACCAGCGCCGGGTGCTTCGCGCGTCGGCAGGAGCTTCTTCAGTCATCCATGGCCCCCTGCCTGCGTCGTACTGCCTCGGGAACACTGTAGCCCCGGCCGTCGCGGACGCCCCGGAAGGCGGCCCGCAGAGGCTTCCATGGGCGAAGGAACTGTCGACGCCCGCCGCGCAGCAGGACCTCTCGCGCGGACGCCCACGCGCCTCGACGCCACCGTCGCGCGTCGTCCGTATCGAGGTGTTTGGCGGCGAACAGGAGCCGGTTGCGGATGTTGTAGTAGTAATAGCCCTCGGACTTGGCGCGTTGCGGCGCACCCACTCGCTGGGTACCGCCTTCGTCGTGGATGGCCGTCGCCTCCGGCACGACGTACAAGGAGCCGCCCGCCCCCACGATTCGACGGGAGAAGTCCACGTCCTCCCAGTACAGGAAGTAGTCCTCGTCGAAGCCGCCGCTCATGCGCCAAGCGGCGTCGGTGACGAGCAGGCATGCACCGGAGAGCCATTCCCATCGCACCTCGCCCGGACGCTCGAACCGTTTGCGCACGCTTCGGGTCACGCCGTCGGACAGGTACACATCCGCACCGTCGAACCAGACCTTTCCGTCGCTGTCGAGCACGAGGGGCGAGAAGACCGCGTCGCGCTCGGTGGACGCACGCTCCTGAAGGATCCGCACCGACTCGGCCGAGATGGAGGCGTCCGGGTTCAGCAGCAGGATGTCCTCGGCGCCGAGCTGCAACGCGCGCTGCACTCCGAGATTCACGCCCCCGCCGAAGCCGAGGTTCGATTCCGCGGCCACCAGATCCCAGCCCTGGCGCCGGGCGAGCTGGCCGACGTGATCGAGCTCGGCTCTCGATGACCAGTTGTCCACGACGACGACATGATCAGGTCGCACGTCGGTCGCGGTCTTCACGAGGTGTTGTCGCAACAGGCCCGTGGACGCGAAGTTGACCACCACGATGGCGAGGGGCGCGGCCATCTCAGACCGTCCGCATCTCGCGGAACCAGCGGCGCGCCGCCAGGATCAGGAACGCAGACGCAGCCGCAGCGAGCAGCGAGTACACGATGAGGAACGCGTTCGGCCAGCCCCAGAGGACGAACACGAGGCAGACGACGCCGAAGTCGGTCGGCAGCAGCAGGAGGGAGCGGCCGGCGGTGCCACCACCGCGAGCGTGAGTCGATGCGATGCCACGGGAGGCCTTGAGCAGGTCGTTCAGGAGCATCCCGACGAACGTCACGGTCGAGACCGCGGAGAACAGCAGTGGCACGATCAGCCACGGGGTGTCGCGCAGCGGGGTGTGCAGCCAGAGCCCGACCAGCACCGCCAGGTGCAGCACTGACAGCTTCGCCGCGTCGACGAAGTGATCCAGCCACTCCCCGGCCGCACTGCCGCCTCCGGACAGTCGTGCCACCTGACCGTCCGCGGAGTCCCAGGCGTAGCCGCCCGCGAGCAGCAGGGCCACCAGGAATCCCGACCACCATGACGGCGGGAGTGCGACGATGAGCACGATCGCGGCGAGCGTGTGAAGTGCGCTGATGGCGGTGACCTGGTTGGGTGTCCATCCTCGCGCGAACGCGAAGGCGGCGAACACGCGCCCGATCCTCCGATTGACGTAGACCGAGTACGCCGGAGCCCCCCGCGCATGCCCCTTCTGCGCCGCCTTCAGTCCGGCGAAGGCGTCCTGGAACGTCGTTCTCTGCTCCGGCATGCGTGTCCCCTTGTCCCCTGTGTCCGCACCCGTTCTTCCCGAACGCGACTATCGGTCCCCGCCACCACCGTACAACTCCGGCGATCGATTCAGTGCGCCTTCGAGGCTGCCTGTTCCCCGGGCGCACTCGCGACGACCGATCGCGTCAAGACGTTCCGAACGAAGCAGACCACCGGCGATGACTCGAGCGACGCCGCCCGCCCATCGTCCGACGCCGGCGACGACGGCCTTGATCCTCACCCGCGCTCGGGCCGCCGGCGAATCGGCGAGAGCGAGTGCTACCGTCACGCCGACGGTCGCCATACCGCGTGTGCGTCGGAGTGCGTGCTCCCTGGTGCGACGCTGCGCGGGGAGGTGGTCCAGAACTCCCGCCTCCGCGCACCAGACCATGCGGCCGCCGCGGCGATGCAGCTGCGACGTGAACAGGGAGTCCTCGCCACCGCTGCGCGCGAACCGGGGGTCGAACCTCAGCGCTTCGCGACGGACGAAGCGCATGTCGAGCAGCAGATTGTTCGTCGCAGCACGGGCGATCCCGTCCCCTGTTCCGAGCCTGGCGCGATGCGCCCGAGCGAAGAACTCGCCCGCGACGATCCAGGAGTCGAGCGGATCATCTGCGACGGTCCGCACGGGACCGGCGACAGCTTGCGCGTCGTATGTCCGCCAAGCGCTCAGCAGCCTGCTGAGCCACTGCTCGTCCGCGGGCGTCTCATCGTCGTCGATGAAGACGAGGACGTCGGCATCGGCGGACTCGTCGAGCGCACGGTTGCGCACGGCGACGACGCCGCGTTCGGCCTCGACCGCGTAGCGGCACGCGATCGGCGCAGCCCGCGCGACATCCCGAGCGCCAGCCGAAGGGTCGTTGTCGATCACGATGACGTCCACGCGGCCGGCGCGCCCGCTGCGCTGCGCCGCAGCGATCGTGGCCGGCAGCAGCGAAAGCAGCCGCGAGAGATCGTCCGGGCGCTGGAATGTGGGAACGCAGATCGCGACGTTCGGCACCTCCGCTGCAGTCGTCACCGGACACCCTCCCCAGATCGGGCCCCCTTGCGGATGGACAGACTCATCCGGTGCCCTGTATGACTTAGTATTCAACAAGTCGTGCTTCGGGGACAGGCGCGACGAGCCGACTGGGGTTGGGCGAGGGGGACATCATGCGTGCGCACGCGGATCCGGGCGCGGACGATCGGCGCCTGCACGTGCTGATCGGAGCATACGCCTGCGGGCCCGTGTCCGAACCCGAAGCTCGTGCTGGATGGGAGTTCGCGCGCGCTGCAGCGCGAGATCATGATGTATGGGTCATCACCCGCGAGCGGTTCCGGGGCCCGATCGAATCCGCCTTGGCCGCGGACCACGAGCTCAGCGCGCATCTGCACGTCGAGTACCTGGATCTGTCTCCTCGCGTCATGCGGTGGAAGAAGCACTCCTGGGACCTGTACTGGTACTACGCCGCATGGCAGCGGGCGCTCGGGCGCGTCGCCCGGAAGCTGCACGCGGCGCACGGGTTCGATGTGACCCACCACGTCTCCTTCGCGAACGACTGGATGCCGTGCGGGCTGCGTCGGTTGAGCGACGTGCCCCTGGTCTGGGGCCCCGTCGGCGGCGCGAGCGCGCCGCCGGTTCGCCGCCTGGCCCGGTGGCTCGGAGTGCGCGGGACCGTAACCGAAGTCGTACGCGCGACGTTCACCGGGATCGTCCGGCAGTTCGTCGGCGACCGTGTCGCCCGTCGCGCTGCGCTCATCGTCTGTCAGAACGATCAAGTCGCCTCTCATTTCCGCAGGCGCTCGTCCTCGGTCGTCGTCGAGCCGAACGCCGCTCTGGAAGACCTCCCGGCACGCGCGGCGCGGATCATCCCCTACCGGGCGGTTTTCGCGGGCCGTCTGATCGCGCTCAAGGGCGCCTCGCTCGCGATCGACGCGATCGCGCGAACCGACGAATGGACGTTGCAGATCTACGGAAGGGGATACGAAGAGCAGCGACTGCGCACGCGCGCCGCCCGCCTCCAGGTCAGCGAGCGGGTGGAGTTCCTCGGTCATCGTCCTCGCGCCGAGGTGCTGGCCGCGATCGCAGAGGCTCAGGCCTTCCTGTTCCCCTCGATGCGGGACCAGGCCGGCTGGGTCGTAGCCGAGGCGAGCTCGATGGGCTGCCCCGTGGTGTGCCTGCCCCTCGGTGGTCCGCCTGCTCTGGCCGGCACCAACGGACACGTCGCGTCGCTCGACGGAGACATCGTGCAGAACATCGTCGATGCACTCGACGATGCCCGCGTCGTCGGCGGTGCACCGACCGATCGATGGGCGACGTCACGACTTCCCGGGCTGGTCCGGACCTGGTACCAAAGCGCCCTCTCCACCGGAGCACCGCGATGACCACGCCGCAGACGCGGCTGCGCGTGCTGGAGTCGTTCCGCGAGCCCAAGGCCACGACCAATCCGTACATCACCCAGCTCTTCCGGGCCCTGAGCGAAGACGCGGACGTGATCCCCTACCGGCCGAAAGCCGCGCTGTTCGGTCGGTACGACGTGGTGCACCTGCACTGGCCCGAACTGCTCGTCGGCGGCCATACCTGGCGCGGGAGGGCCGCGCGACGTGCCGCCACCCTGCTGCTGCTGGCACGATGGGGGATCACGCGGGTCCCGATCGTCCGCACCGTGCACAATCTCGAGCGACCGACGAACATCAGCGCCTTCGATCAGTTCGTCCTGGACCGGATCGACGGGTTGACCACCCTCGACATCCGACTCAACGACCAGACCCCGCAGCGCGATGAGATCCCCGGGGTCACCATCGAGCATGGTCACTACCGGGACTGGTTCGCCGAGTTCCCTCGGAGCGCGACGACCCGCGGTCGTTTCGGCTACGTCGGCCTGATCCGGCGCTACAAGGGAGTCGAAGACCTCGTGAGCGCCTTCGTCCGCCTCGATGACCCGTCGCTGACTCTCCGCATCGCCGGAAAGCCCTCGTCGGACGACCTCGTGGCGGCTCTGTATGCGACGTCGGAGGGTGACCCCCGAGTGGACGTCGATCCGCGGTTCCTGTCGGACGCCGAACTCGTCGCGGCGATCACCGCGGCGGAACTGATCGTCCTTCCCTACCGGCACATGCACAACAGCGGCACCGTGCTGGCCGCTCTCTCGGCGGATCGGCCCGTTCTCGTGCCCGACAACGCCGTCAATCGGGCTCTCGCCCACGAGGTGGGGCCGGGTTGGGTTGTCACTTTCGAGGGCACTCTGACCGCGTGTGACCTCGAGCGCGGGCTCAGAACCGTCCGCAACCGCGGGGAGCGGCCGGACCTGTCCGCGCGGGACTGGCAGGTGTCCCGGCACAAGCACATCGCCGCATTCCGGCGCGCGATCGCCATCGCGCGCGACAACGAAGGAGTCGACTCGTGAAACTGTCCGTCATCGGCTGCGGCTACCTGGGTGCGGTGCACGCGGCCGCCATGGCATCCATCGGCCACGAGGTCGTGGGCATCGACGTCGACGACCGCAAGGTCGCCTCGCTGTCCTCGGGCGTCGCACCGTTCTTCGAACCGGGCCTTCAGGAGATTCTCACGGCGGGGCTGGCCTCGGGGAACCTCCGCTTCACGACCGACATCTCGGAGGCTCGCGGTGCCGAGGTGCACTTCATCGGCGTGGGAACGCCTCAGCAGAAGGACGGGCACGCAGCAGATCTCACGTTCGTCAACGCCGCGGTCGATGGCCTGCTTCCCCACCTGGCCGCCGGAGATGTCGTCGCCGGTAAGTCCACGGTTCCTGTCGGAACGGCAGCGGCGCTGTCGCCGCGGATCGAGGCGGCCGGTGCCGTGCTCGTCTGGAACCCGGAGTTCCTCCGCGAAGGCTTCGCGGTCACCGACACCGTCGATCCCGATCGGCTGGTCGTCGGGATCGACGCGAACGCTACCGGCGCCGAACCCGCCATCGAGAAGATCCGGTCCGTCTATCGCCCCGCAGTGGCCAAGGGCACACCGTTCATCGTCACCGACCTCGCCACAGCCGAACTCGTCAAGGTCGCAGCGAACGCCTTCCTGGCCACGAAGATCTCGTTCATCAACGCGATGGCCGAGATCGCCGAGGTCACGGGCGCCGACGTCACGCAACTCGCCGACGCCATCGGACACGATGTCCGTATCGGGCGCCGGTTCCTCGGCGCCGGCATCGGCTTCGGCGGGGGTTGCCTGCCCAAGGACATCCGAGCGTTCGCCGCACGTGCTGAGGAACTCGGACGACGCGATTCGGTCGGGTTCCTCCGCGAGGTCGACGCCATCAATCTCCGGCGACGCGAACGGGCCGCTGCGCTTGTCGTCGACGCCCTAGGCGGCTCCGTGGTCGGCAAGAGGGTCACGGTGCTCGGCGCGGCCTTCAAGCCGTACAGCGACGACATCCGGGACTCACCGGCTCTCGATGTCGCCGTGCGTCTGCGCGGTCTCGGAGCTGACGTGACGGTCACCGATCCCCAGGCCATCGAGAACGCTCGGCGTCAGCACCCTCAGCTCACGTATGTTCAGGATCGGGACGACGCCCTGCGCAACGCGGATGCGGTGATCATCGTCACCGAATGGGACGAGTACCGTCGCCATCTCACCCCCGAGCATGCCGGCAGCCTTGTGGCGGGGCGGGTCATCATCGACGGCCGCAATTGCCTCGATGCCGTGGCGTGGAGAGCGGCCGGCTGGAGCTATCACGGGATGGGGCGCCCCTAGAGCTCCCCCGGCTTCATCGCCTCGGCGTCGATCGCCCGGATGATCCGCTGCGCGGCGGTGTCCGCCTTCGGCTCCACCGCCGCCCCGGTAGCCGCGGCATCCGCCTTCCGCGCCCGTCGCGGCGCGTAGACCACGAGGGAGTGGAACAGGAACCGCGCGAAGAAGGCGACGACCAGGGAGATCGCCGTCGCGAGCACGCTGGAGATGTGCCAGCTCTCGACCATGAGCGCCATGACGGGGATGCGCAGCGCCGCCTCGACGTTGTTGAACGCGAACGATGCCGCGAATCGGGCGCCGAGGGCTCGCGCATCCGGACGCATGTCCGCGAAGACGAACCGCTCCTGCAGCAGGAAGTTGCCGATGATCGTAACCTCGGCGCCGATGATCGCGGCCCAGATGTACGGCGTCCCGAGGGATGTCAGGATCCACATGATCGCCAGATTCGCCACCGCACCGACCAGCCCGATGACGGCGAACAGCGACATCTTTCCGAAGCGCAGCCGGGTCAGATGCGCGACGAAGGTCACGCCCTGACGCAGCGAGGCCTTGGATGTGCCGTGGCGCCGCTCGTGGAACCGCATCGGCACCTCGGCGGCGCGCACGTCCGACCGGGCGAGGATCTCGAGGAGGATCTTGAACCCCTGCGGCTTCAGATCGGCGAGCTCGATGCGACGGCGATCCACAAGGAAGAACCCCGTCATCGGGTCGGTGCAGCCGGCCAGCCGGCGCGGGAACATCGCCTTGGTCAGCCAGGTGGACGCGCGCGAGACCCCGAACCGCACGGCCGTGCCGAGTCCGTGCGAGTCCCCGCCGCCGATGTAGCGCGACGCCGCCACGACATCCGCATCTCCGGCGGCATGCCTCTCCAACATGGCCGGGATGAGCTCGGGCGGATGCTGGAGGTCGCCGTCCATCACGACGCAGATGTCCGCCTCCGCCTCGGCGAGACCTCGGACCACCGCGCCGCCGAGCCCGCCGGTGTTGCGCTCGCGGCGGACCACTCGCACCGGCAGCGGCGCGGACGCCGCGACCCGCACGACCTCGTCGGCCGTCGCGTCGGTGCTGTCGTCGACGACGAGGATCTCAGCGCGCCTCCCGGCGAGCGCCGCGCCCACGCGGTCAACGAGCTCGGCGATGTTGTCGCGCTCGTTGTAGGTCGGGATGACGACGGTGACGTCGACGGTCACGTGTCCCCCTTCCCGATCCGGGCCTTGTTCCTGGCGCGCCGGTTGCCGGCATCCATCGTGTCATGTCCGGCTATGCGTTCGCGCCACGGTTCGTACCGCCGAGAGAAATGTGGTGCGCCGCGTGCGCCCGCCCGCTACACTGACCGGATACGGCTGTGGGAGCCGTCGTCGCCGGCCGTGGGGGCCGTGCTTCTGGGGAATCTGATCTGGGGAGATCATGGGGACGCGTATCGGCTATGCCGCCGGAGCATTCGACCTGTTCCATGTCGGCCATCTGAACCTTCTGCGCCATGCCAGCCGGCAGTGCGACGTGCTCGTCGCAGGCGTCGTGAGCGATGAGATGCTGCGGGAGGTGAAGGGCATCGAAGCCGTCGTCCCGACCGCCGAGCGCGTCGAGATCGTCCGGCACATCTCCTTCGTGGACGACGTGCACGTCGAGACCACGCCGTCGAAGATGGACGCCTGGCGGGAGGTCGGGTTCACGCACTTCTTCAAGGGCGACGACTGGCGCGGCACCGAGAAGGGCCTGCGCCTGGAGCGCGAGTTCCAGGCTGTCGGCGTCGAGGTCGTGTACTTCCCGTACACCGCGCACACCTCGAGCACGGCCCTGCGCCGCGCTCTCGACGCCCTCACCGCCGGCACCGCGCCCGCTCTGGCTGCGCAGCGCTGACGGCCGGTCAGGATGCCGGAGGCGTCCTGACTCCCAGCAGACTGCGCGCCATCTGTGCGACGCGGGGAGGCGTGTGCGGTCCCAGCCACAGGGTCCACGCCGCCGCGGGCTCGTCGCTGCAGGTCCACTCCACGCACCACGCGTGCACGGCCGCTGCCAGCCGCTCTCCGCGCGGCCGGGCCCGCGTGCCCTCGCCCCGCAGCAGCCACCGCACCGACATCCCTTCGGGAACATCGAGGTGCCGCTGCTGCACCCGCGCCACGGCCTCGATGAGCACGACCCCCTGCGCGTCCCAGGGCAGTCGCGCGCAGATGTCGCGGATCCCGGCGACGTCGTGGGAATCGCCGGCGATGAGCACGGCTCCCTCGAGGTTCTCCCAGTCGGGATCGTCCAGATGCTCGCATGCTGAGGTCACGGTACGACTCTAGGTAAGGGTTACCTAACTTGGCAAGACCCGTTCGACGCCCGCCCAGCCGGACGGCCATATCCTGGAACCATGACCTCTCCCGCCGCAGACACGATCACGATGTTCGGTGCCGACTGGTGCCGCGATTGCATCCGCACCAAGAAGCAGCTCGACGAGCTGGGCATCGCCTACACCTACGTCGACCTCGTCGCGGACCCTGCCGCCGCCGACGTCGCCAAGGAGATCTCCGGCCGCACCAACATCCCTGTCGTGGTGTACCCGGATGCCTCGCACCACGTCGAGCCGTCCAACGCCGACGTCGAAGCGAAGCTCCGCGAGCTGTCGCTGATCTGAAGCGGCGCCCCGCGCGTGGCCTCGCGGCCTTCGCGACCACGCACCGAGAGAGCAGCAACGCACCGTCAGGCGCAGCCGCATTGTCCTTGATTGCACTTGCGGTGCGGCATCCGGCGTTCACCCGCCGCATCCAGCGCTTCGGCGCGGCATAGGCTGAGAGCACGCGACAAGGAGGCGACGATGGCTTCGACGACCAAGGCGACCGAGGACGGACTCGATCAGGCGGAGCGCGACGCACTCGACGCCGCGATCTCGGACCTGACGGCGGGCTCACGCACCTGGTCGCACCTGTCGGTCGCGCAGCGCGTGACACTGCTGCGCGCGGTGCGTGCGAGTGTCGCGGCGTCCGCGGACGAGTGGGCGAACACGGCCGCGGATACGAAGGGCCTCACCGGCGGGCATCCGCTGCGCGGCGAGGAATGGCTGAGCGGCCCGTACAGCACCCTCGGCGCCCTGGACGCGTACATCGAGACGCTGTCGCGCATCGCGGACGGCCGCAATCCGCTCGAAGGCGTCCGCATCGACCGTGCCCCGGGCGGACGAACGCGCGTGCACGCCTTCCCGCTCATGGGCATCGACCGGATGCTGCTGTCGGGCTTCACCGGCGAGGTGTGGCTGGAACCGGGCATCACCCCTCGGCAGGTGCGTGCGGCATCCGGCCTCGCCCAGCGCACTCCGCACGAGCCGGGCGGCGTCGGACTCGTGCTGGGCGCAGGGAACGTCACGTCGATCCCTGTGCTGGACGTGCTCTACGAGCTGCTGGCGCACAACCGCGTCGCGCTGCTGAAGGTGAACCCGACCCAGGACCGCCTGGTCTCCGTGTTCGAGCACGCCCTCGCCCCGCTCGTCGAACCCGGCTTCCTGCGGATCGTGCGCGGAGGGCCGGCCGTCGGCGCTTTCCTGACCGCGCACAAGACGTTCGCACACGTGCACATCACGGGCTCTGCCGCAACGTTCGATGCGATCGTCTGGGGGCGGGATGCCGCAGGCCGGCGCCGCCGACGCGAGAATCGTCCGCTGCTCAAGAAGCCCATCACGGCCGAGCTCGGCGGCGTCTCGCCCATCATCGTCGTGCCCGGCGACTGGACCGATGCCGACCTCACCTTCCACGCCGAGCACATCGCGACCATGCGACTGCAGAACAGCGGCCACAACTGCATCGCGGGCCAGGTCGTCATCCTGTCCCGCGACTGGGCGCAGCGCGACCAGTTCCTGGCTGCCCTGCGGCACGCGTACGCGAAGGCCCCCGAGCGTCCGATCTGGTACCCGGGGTCGTCATCGCGCATGACGCAGGCGGCCGAGGACTACCCGGGGGCGCTGGCGCTCGGCGACCGCGTGCTGGTGGAGATCGGTGAGGACGAGGACGCCGCAGCTCTCGAGAGCACCGAGTACTTCGCCCCCGTGCTCGGCGTGGTCGAGGTGGCCGGGCTCGGGCAGGACTTCCTGGATGCCGCGGTGGAGCACGCGAACCAGAAGCTGCAGGGCACCCTCGGCGCGAATCTGCTCATCGACCCGGCGACCGAGCGCGCGCTCGGAACGGGATTCGAGCGTGCCCTGACGGCGCTGCGCTACGGATCGATCGCGGTGAACGCCTGGACGGCGTTCGGCTTCATCACCCCGACACTGACCTGGGGTGCCTTCCCCGGGGGCACCGTCCAGGATGTCGGCAGCGGCATCGGCGTGGTCCACAACGCCCTGCTGCTGGACGGTGTGGAGCGCTCGATCGTGCGCGGGCCGTTCCGCCCCTTCCCCCGCTCGTTCCCGATCGTGAACGGCGGCGGTCGATTCACGATCCTGCCGAAGCCGCCGTGGTTCGTGACGGCGAGGACCGGCGCGCAGGTCAGCGAGGGCCTGACGCGCTTCCGCGCGGACGGCGGCGTCCCAGGCCTCGTGAAGACGCTCCTGCAGGCGCTGCGCGCCTGACGAGGCCTGTCCCGTCTTCGTCACCGCGTTTCGACTCGCTCCGCTCGCTCAACGAACGAAAGGGGCGGGCGCAGTCAGTCGTCGGCAAACCGATCGGTCGCGCCGCGCAGGGCGCGCTGGATTCCGGGTTCGGATGCCGCATGGCCGGCGTCCTCGACCATCACGAACTCGGCCTCCGGCCACGCGCGATGCAGGTCCCACGCCGTCATCATCGGTGTGCACGCGTCGTAGCGCCCCTGCACGATGACCGCGGGGATGTGCCGGATCGCCTCCACGCCGGCGATCAGCTGCCCCTCGGAGAACCAGCCCCGGTTGACGAAGAAGTGGTTCTCGATGCGCGCGAACGCGACGGCCGCTTCCGGCTCGGACATGCGCGCGATGGTCTCGGCATCCGGTCTCAGCGTGATCGTGGACGCCTCCCAGGTGCTCCACGCCACCGCCGCCGGTACGTGCACGGCCGGATCGGGATCGGCGAGCCGGCGGTGATAGGCCTCGAGCATCCGATTGCGCTCGAGCACGGGGATCGGTGCGAGGAAGTCCTCCCACAGGTCGGGGAACAGCGCCGCGGCTCCACCCTCGTAGAACCACTCGAGCTCCGCACGACGCAGCGTGAAGATGCCGCGGAGGATCAGCTCCGTCACGGCATCCGGATGCGCCTGCGCATACGCCAGCGCGAGGGCGCTCCCCCACGAGCCGCCGAACACCTGCCACTTCGCGATGCCGAGGTTCCGGCGCAGCAGCTCGAGGTCCGCGATGAGGTGCGCGGTCGTCACGAACCGCAGGTCCGCCCCCGGGGCGCTCGCGTGCGGCGTGCTGCGACCGCAGCCGCGCTGGTCGAACAGCACGATCCGGTACTTCTCGGGGTCGAAGAACCGCCGATGCCATTCGCTGGTTCCCGCGCCGGGCCCGCCGTGCAGGAAGACGACCGGCTTGCCGTCCGGGTTGCCGCTGACCTCCCACGCGACGCGATGCCCGTCGCCGACGAGCAGCACCCCATCGTCGTACGGCTCGATCGGCGGATACAGCGCATCCAGGTTCATCGGCTTCGACCCCCCGGTCTTCGTTCTCCAGCTGCGATTCACGCTACCGCGTGCGTCAGCGCGCTTCGAGTTCAGCGGCCGGCACGGCGAACGTGTCGCAGCTCCCGAGCCCCTCCTGGTACCCCGTCGCGAACCAGAACTGCCGCTGCGCGCTGGAGCCGTGCGTGAACGACTCCGGGTTCGAGAACCCGGACATCTCCTGGATGTGGTCATCGCCGACGACGAGGGCGGCGTTGAGCGCGTCCTCCAGCTGCCGCTCGGTGGGCGTCTCGAGATACGGGACGCCCTGATCGTCCGTCTGCTCGGTCATGTCGCCGATCCATGCCCCGGCGAAGCAGTCCGCCTGGAGCTCCATGCGCACGCCGTTGCTCGCCGGGCCCGTGCCGTTGTTCGGGTACTGCGCCATCGTGCCGCGGATGTTCTGGATGTGGTGCCCCCATTCGTGCCCGACGATGTAGAGCTGCGCGAGGTCCCCCGCAGAGGCGCCGAACTGCTGCTGCATGAGATCGAAGAAGGTGGGGTCGATGTACACCGTCGTGTCGGCCGGGCAGTAGAACGGGCCGACCGCATTGGATGCCGTGCCGCACGCCGTGGGCGTCGAACCGTCGACCACGATCATGCCCGGAACCGTGTACCCGCTGAGGTTCTCTGCCCAGTACTCGTCAAGGGCGACCTGCGCGCCGGCGATGCGGCATTCGACCGTGGCGTTGGCGTCCGCACCCGAGTCGCAGTCCAGCAGCGCACCGTCCGAGCTGCTCGTCTCCTGCTCGCCCGTGCCACCGCCGAGGAACGGCGACAGGTCGATCTCTCCGCCCGACAGCAGGCTGACGACCAGCACCGCGATCGCGCCGAGACCCACCGCGCCGCCGCCGGCGATCGCGGCGGTGCGTCCGCGGCGCTTCGTGCGATGCCCGGAGATGTCGGCATCCGGATTGAACGTCATGGCAACGAGAGTAGCGCGCGGCGTAGTCTCGGGACATGAGCACCACGATCACCATCACGGGCGCGGGCGGGCAGATCGGCTACGCGCTGCTGTTCCGCATCGCGGCCGGCGACCTGCTCGGTCCCGACGAGAAGGTCAGGCTGCGGCTTCTGGAGATCCCGCAGGGCCTGAAGTCGGCCGAGGGCGCGGCCCTCGAGCTGCAAGACGGCGCGTTCGGGCTGCTCGAGGACGTCGAGGTGACCGACTCGGCGGCCGTCGCGTTCGACCGCTGCGACCTCGCCCTCCTGGTCGGCGCGAGGCCGCGCGGTCCCGGCATGGAGCGCGGCGACCTGCTGGCCGCCAACGCCGGCATCTTCGGCCCGCAGGGCGCCGCGATCGCCGAGAACGCCTCCCCCGGCGTGCGGGTCACGGTGGTCGGCAACCCTGCCAACACGAACGCCCTGATCGCGGCGGCGTCCGCCGACGGCGTCCCGGCCGAGCGCTTCACCGCCCTCACCCGGCTGGACGAGAACCGCGCCAGAGCACAGCTGGCCCTGGCGCTGGAGGCTCCCGTCGCCGCCGTCCGCCGTGTGCCGATCTGGGGGAACCACTCGGCCACCCAGTTCCCCGACGTGTCGCACGCCACCGTCGACGGGCGTCCCGCCGCGGCGGCGCTCGCCGAGCGCGTCGGGGATGTCACCGCGTGGCTCGAGACGACGTTCATCCCGCGTGTGGCCAAGCGCGGCGCCGAGATCATCGATGTGCGGGGATCTTCGTCAGTGGCCTCGGCCGCGAACGCGACGATCGACCACGTGCGCGACTGGGTGCGCGGCACGGACGACTGGACGAGCGCGGGCGTCGTCTCGCACGGCGAGTACGGCGTCCCGGAGGGGCTGATCTGCTCGTTCCCGGTGCGCTCGGTGGACGGCGAGTGGCGCATCGTCGAGGACCTGGAACCGGATGACTGGGCGCGCGAGCGCATCGCGGCATCGGTCGCCGAGCTCGTGGACGAGCGGGAGGCGGTGCGTTCGCTCGGTCTGCTGTGATTTCCGGCCGCCCGCAGGGCAGAATGGATGCTGGAGGTGCGCGGATGAGTGAAACGACGGATCTGACGACGGGGTCGGTGCCGGTGCCGGACGCCCTGACGAGCCCCTTGCACCTTCCGCATCCCGCGGCGGAATGCCCGAAGTGCTTCACCGAGCTGCAGCAGAACCACGACTGGTGGCACGCGCGCCCCAAGGGCTCGCGCCTGGTCGGTCTCGTGGTCGCCCGCGAGGGCATGCCGCCGGTGGTCCAGCAGCGCAACGACCTCACGCGTTTCGGCGTCCCGATCGAGGGGTTCCGGCATCCGGCTCCGGAGATCCTGGAGAGCTGGAACGATCGCCTGGCACGCTTCATCGCGACCCTGAACCGCGGCGACGTCCTCGTCGTCGCCAACGTGCATGCGCTGGGACGGGACCGCGACGAGGAGACCCGCACGGTCGCCGAACTGCGCCGGCGCGGTGTCATGGTGAAGGTGCTCAGCACGGACTCGCGGCACCTCGCCGACGCCGTGCGCTGACGCCTATCCGCCGTAGGGCGCGTCGGGGAACGCGGACGGTGTCGGCTGCGGCTCCAGCGGCTTGCCCTCCTCGTCCCAGTACACCGGACTGCCGTCCTCCGGGAAGTAGAACCGCGGCTGCCAGTCCGGCCCCTCGAAGGCCGGGAACCGCCGCCAGGCGTCCTCGTAGACCAGGCCGTCGAAGATCATGTCCGAGAGCTCACCGGCGTCGCCGGGAAAGCATGCGGGGGATGCCGAGACCTCGATCATGCCCCGATGCGGTCGCACGGTGACGACACCGCGCACGACCGGCCCGCCCGTGGCGATCACGTTGGTCTCGGCCCGATCGCCGCTCCCGTATGTCACCGTCTGCGCCTCCATGCCGGCCTCTTCGAAGGCGGCGGTGGCCGAGCTGACCACGGCGTCGACGTCGAGCTGCTCCTGCTGGAGCACACGGACCCACGAGAAGCCGTAGCCCGTCGGCCTCTCGTCCAGTTCGCCGTTCACGCGGCACGGGATCGGGTCCGACCCCCACGACTCGACCATCCACTCCCCCTCGTGCACGGCCATGATCACGGAGTGCATCACGGTCGCGTACTCGGTGTACCGCTTCTCACCGTCCCGGTACAGATCCTCGCCCGTCGGCGCAGCCGGTCCGCAACTCGTCATGGTCACCACCATCCCGACGGCCAGCGCCGCCAGCAGTCCTCGACGGAACACTCCGCGCATCCGTTCACCGCCACTCAGAAGTCGATGAGAGCGTACTCATCGCTGATCCACCAGTTCCCAGCATCCCAGAAACCCCGGGTGCTCCCCTCGCCACCGCGCTCCGTGCCCGGCTCACCGCTCCGGATGATCTCGGACACGTTGTGGAAGGACTCCGACCCCGGCTCGAGGTAGGCCCCGGGTCCGAGGGCACCGTGTCCGGTCGATGCGGCGAGCGGCTCGCCCGCACTGTCCACGCCGCCGTCGCTGTCGAAGACTGTCACGTGGTCGATCGTCTCCGGGGAGGTCGAGTGGCCGAACGCCGTGCCGCGGCCGACGCGCGCGACGGCGTCGTCCTCCGAGATCGTGGCGTACACGCGCGGTTCTCCCGGGCGCGTCAGATTGTCGATGACGGTGTCATCGTCCGGGAACCCTGCGGAGCCCACCGCGATGAACGCGGTCACGCCGAAGCCGTCGGCCCGGGATCCGATCGCCTGCGCCGCTGTCGTGCTGCCGTAGGAATGGGCGATCACGTTCACGTCCGCGTCGGGCGAGAGCGTCCGGAGACCGCCCAGATAGGCGCCGAGCGCGGCGGCGCCGTTCTCGGCCCGATCCATGAACGGCTCCTCCGCCAGGTTGGGCGTGTCGTATCCGAACCACACGACCGTCGCGGATCCCGGTCCCGTCGACCGGTTGAGGGCGCGAGCCGACTCCCCCCACGCCTGCATGTCCTCGACCGTCGCGTTCATGCCGGGCACGAGCGTGTTGATCTCGGATGCCGTGGTGAGATCCCCGTGGGCGATGGCTGCGGTCACCTGCTCCGACCCGTCGGGGTCGAAGCTGAGGAGTGCGGGCCGCTGCGACCCCTGGCCCTGCATCAGGGCCCGCTGGATCGCCTCCAGCTCGTCGCGACGGCGTCCCGGCGGCTCGGTCCCGAGGAGGTCCTCCAGGCGCTGCATGTTCACCTCGGCACGCACGGCGTACGGGATGCCGTCGAGATTGCCGATCAGGTCCGGATGGGCCTCGATCAGCTCGTCGTGCACATCCGGATGCGCGTTCCAGAGTTCGAGGACCTCGGCGCTGCCGTCGGCGCTGAGAAGGCGTTCGAGAACGCGCAGCTCCTGCGGGGTGAGCGATGCCCCACCGGCGAGTGCCATGACCGCGTCGTCATAAGCGCTGTCCCAGCCTCCATGGAGCCGTTCGTACTCCGTCCACAGCGCAGCGAGAGCCTGCGCGGCGTCATCGCGGGCGGCGGCGGCCTCTTCCGCGGCCTGCTCGGTCAGCGCCGTCAGGCCGCCATCGCCGGCCTGCGCCGCGTCGTCGGCGCTGGACTGCGCGTCATCGGCGTCCGCGGCGCAACGGAGCCACTCCGCGTGCGCGGCCTCGATGTCGTCGATCATCGCGTTCGCCGGCTGTGCGTACTGGTCGTGCGCATCGGCGTAGGACTGCAGCACGCGCGCGAGCAGGTCCGCTTCATCCATGTCGACGTCGAGGGCTGCGACGAGCTTCGTCGCGTCCGCGCGCACCGCGCTCACGGCCTGACCAACGCCCGGGAGGCCGTGCGTCTGCACCGCGGCCTCGCGCAGCGTCTCGAGTCGGTCCTGCACGCGTGCGAACTCCCCCGACCACCACGACATCGAGCCGGTGTCGCCGTCGAGCCGCTCCAGGGCATATCCGCGGTTCGGGGAGATCAGCGTCATGACGACTCCTGCCCCGACAGTTCGACATCCAGATCCTGGAAGCGGTCGGCGATCCGCTGCGTCGCCGCCGCGAGACCGCTGCCCTCCTCGGTGCGCGCGAGCGCGCTCCGCCGCAGCGCCGACACGCGTCGATGCATCTCGAGACGCAGCATCGGTCGCGACGCGGGGTTCTGGATGCCGACATCCTCCGTCTGGAGGGCGGCCGACTGGTTCAGCAGCTCTGACGCCGCCTGGCCCGAGGACCCCGACGCGGCCGTCAACTCGGCGCGGAAGATCTCGACGTCACCCATGCCCACCCCTCCACGCGAACCCCTGCGGTTCGCCGTAACGCTATCGGCGGAGCAGTGCGTCACACGATGGGCACGAGTACCCATCCCCGGCGGTCACCCGGAATCACAGGAACGAAGTGGCCCGGTGCCCCAGGCGCGCGGCCAGCGCGATGATCTCGTCGACGTGCCCGATCGGAACAGCGACCAGCGGATGCGCGTCCGGCTCCTCCTCCAGGTGGACGAGGCGCAGACCATGCGGGGCCAGGACCGCGTCGGCGCGCACGATCGCCGCGACCAGATCGCCGTCGATGTCCTCGACCGTATCGAGATCCGCCCCCGCTCGGAACACGCGGGGAAGACCTGCCAGGGCCTCGGCGAGCTCCGGCCCGGCATCCTCCTCGTCCAGGTAGGCGAGGGCGCCGGCATCGTCCAGCCCGTCGATCAGCGCTTCCCACGGATCGTCGCCGGTCGTGCGCACCGCCTCGGCGAGTTCCGCGTCGTCGTCGATCAGCGCGCACAGCCGCGCCCAGTCACGACCGGTGGCGGCGTCAGTCGCCATCCGCGTCGGCCTGGTTCCGGAGGGTCTCGTCGTCGAGCAGGGGCAGATCGGCGCGCGTGATCACCTGCGAGGTCACGGCGTACTCGACCAGACGCGCCCGACGGTTGGTCGCGAGCTTGCCCGGACCGCCGCGGAGCCCCTGCACCCCCATGCGGTCGAGCTTGTCGCACACGTTGTCGAGCTTGCGGTTGAACTTGCTCATGGTCCAGCCCAGACGCTGGGCAGCGGCGCTCGATGACGGGAGCTCGTTCATGCTCACACCCTCGCGCAGCAGCATGGGCTCCGCGAGCGCGACCATCAACTGCTTCTGCAAAGGCGTGAAGCTGGCGGGCATCACCGTCGTCTCACCGCTCATGGAGGCCTCGACCTGGCGGGACACCTCGTACGGCGCCTCCTCGGTGTGCAGGTTGAGCTCGTAGGTGATCGGACCAGCCGTGAAGACGATCACGTTGCGCTCGAACACGAGAGGCATGCGCGCACCGGGAGAGAGCCAGGACTGCACCGCGCCGCCGGCGCTGGAGACCGTCGCCGCGAGACGCACGCCGATGTTGGCGAGCCACCACAGTCCGTCCCGATGCTGCAGCTCGAGGAAATGGCGATGCAGGTACGGGTTGTCGTCGATTCCGAGGTCGCCTTCACGTCCGACGATGAACGGCTGCCCGACCGGCACGTCGTGCCATTCTCCGGCGAACTCCAGGCGCAGCGGCGCCGCCTGCTTCTTCTCCGTCGGCCGGACGGCCTCCTCAGGCTCCACTGCAGGATTCAGATCAGTCACGTGAGGACCCCCTCGGCAATACATCCTGCCACGGAGGGGGCGCGACCGTGGGCGTCAGGCGCCGGGGACGTCGATCTCCACGCTGACGAAGCGGGAGCCCGGGATCTCCTTCACCTGGATGTCCGCCCGCTGCAGGGATGCCGGATCCACACCGAACCTCGCCGCGATCTCGGCCGTGCTGAGACCGCGGAGCACCGCGGCCTCGCTGGCGGGGGCCAGGAAGGACGCATCCCCCTGGGCGGTGGCGCCGTACTTGTCGGGGTTGTCCTGCCCGATGGCGTCCTCGTAGAGCTCCTCGACGACCTGCCCCGGGACGTTCTTCGGGATGCCCTTCACCTCGTCGAGGACGTCCCCGGGCACGGCACGGATCTCCTGACCGACGGATCGGCCGAAGTCGCGAGCGAGGTCGTAGTCCGGATCACGGTGCCGAGGTGTCTTCCCGGACAGCTGATACTCGCGCCCGCGCGTGACGTCCTCGAGCATGTCGTACTTCTTCGCGTGCGAGGCGGGCTTTCCGTCCGCGCGGTGCTTGGGCACCTGACCGGCGTTGCGCCGGTCCAGGCCGCGGATGGCGTCCGCATCGGCGCGGTGCTTGCCGCCGCGCTTGCGGAAGGCGCCGGAGAATCCCTTCTTGAACTCGTGCCCGGTGTCGTCGACGGCATCCATGATGTCCCGGATCAGCTTCTTCATCGACATCGCTCACTCCCCCGAGATCTGCAGGTTGGCCAGGTCCGCGAGCAGGCGATCGGTCAGCTCCTCGACGTCGTCCGCGTGCGCGTCCATGTCGGCGGCGGCCTGGTCGAGGGCGACCAGGTCGGCGTAGAGCTCGTCGACGTCGCCGACGTTGTCCTCGACGACCGGCGCGTCGAGAAGGGACATCACGAGGCCCGGGACCTGGTCGACGAGCGGTTCGAGCGCCAGGGGCATCACCTCGTCGATGACCTTCTCCAGGGTCGCCTCCATCAGCATCGAGAACAGCTTCTTGCGCACGAGGATGAGCGCGGCCGCTCCACCGGCGCCGAAGGGACCGGCGGCGAGCAGCGGGATGAGCTGAGCGAGCGTCAGCGTCACCTCGGCGATCACCTTGACCTTGAGCGCGAGCACGATGTCTGCGGCGATGTCGATGCCCGACGCGGCGGGGCCCAGGACGTCCAGCAGCTGCTGCACGTTCTCGGAGCGGTTGCGGTTCCACGCGGTGACGTGGGCGGTCCCGGCCTGACCGCGCATCGCCGCAGCGATGTCGCCGTTGATCCGGCGGTCGGCCGCCTGGACGAGGGTCTCCATGTCGTCCCGGTATCCGCGAACGAGCACAGCGGCCTTGCGGACCTCGTCCTCGTCGATGTCCGGCCACTCCAGGCCCATCTTGTCCATGACCCAGATGAGCTCGTTCGGCAGCATCATGCCCACGCGACCACCTCCGCCTTCGACGCTATCCGCGGCGTGCGGGACACGCGATGGGGAGTTCAACCCATGAAACGCGTTCAGGCGTGCGCGGCGTCGCCCTGCGCCCTGGGCGGCTCGCCAGGGACGAAATAGCGCGCCGGCGAGAGTCCGGTGCGGACGATCGCGTCACCCGCAGCCTCCAGGAAGTCCTCCATCGTCGCAACGCTGAGCGCCCCGGACGGATCCGCGACCATCACGTTGTCCACCACGGGGAGGAGCGTCGCCGTGTCCTTCGGCCAAGCCGCGAACGTGATCGTCACGCCGTCCTCGCGCACGTGAATCTTCGGGTCCGCGATGTGCACGTCGGGGCGTCGCAGGGCGACCGTCTGCGCCTCGTACGCCCGCACGCTGAACAGGCGCAGCACCCGCTCGAAGCGCATCTGAAGCGACGGGAACCTCTCCCGCCACGGGAACGGCGCCCATGCGCCCTCCGCGAGGATCACCGGGTGGGCGCTGACGAGCGGACCGCCGGCTTCGTACAGCTCCTCGGCGAGATCCAGCGCCGAGGCCATCGCGGCCTCGTCGTTCTCCCCGACGATCAGCAGGCGGTCGCGCGCGAAGGCGAACACGACCGGCGCCCCCTCCAGGGGCACGGCCGCCGTGCGCGGCCGGTCGAACAGCACGGATGCGGCGAGGATCTCGTCGTCGACGCGGATCACCCCGCCGATCGGGGCCGGGATCCGGCCCGCCACCGCGATGGCCGTCGCCACGGCATCCGGGAACGGTCGCGCCGCCTTCTCGTCGTCGCCTCGTGTGACCGGGGTCCCGTCGTCCGCTCGGTCGAGTCCGATGAACAGCTCGCCGCCGACGTACTCCACGCGAGGGTGCGCGTCTCCCGGCGCGGTGATCGACAGCACGCCGAGTTCACCGGCGCCGTACACCCGCGGGACGGCCTTCACGTCGACGTTCCCGAACGCACCTGTCATGAGCCCTCACCCTCTCGTCGGCCTGCTCCGAGACTATCCGCTGATGACGCGGCGTCACGCCACGCGGCGATGTCGTTCCAGGACCAGTGCGCGTCGATCCCGGAGTGCTCGCCCTCCGCACGCCGCTCCGAGACCCAGCTCACCGGAACGATCTGCAGGGCCAGCGACCGGGATCCCGTGCCGTCGTCCGAGGTCACGAGAACGACGGCATGCGTCTGCCCGTACTCCCACCAGCGGGCCTCGACGGCGTGCGCAGCCTTCACCGCGGCGGCGTACGACGCCACGCTGCCGGGTCCCCAGTCCTCGAGATCGGCAGCGATGCCGCGACCCTCCCGCTGCTCGAGCGCGTCGGCGACGCTCGTGGCGAGCGTCGCCATGCGGCGCCGCTGCTCGTCGCCGCCCGACGAGACATCCTGCAGCATGAGGGGCAGGATCTTCAGCGGTCCGCGATCGACGACCGGGATGCGGTCTGCACCGGAGGTTCCGTCCAGCAGTTCGTCGAGCCCCTTCAGGATGTCGCGCGCACCCACGGGAACGCGCCACTCGCCGCCCGTCCGCGAGAAGTCACCGCGGGATGCCGAGCGCGTGACCGAGGCCTCCACGAGTGCAAGGGACTCGTCGATCGCGTCGAGTCCGAACCGGTGTTCGGCGCTCGGCTCCATGGCGGCGACGAGCGCGTCCCACTCGCCGAACGCCGGGGTCCCGGCGCGGAAGCGCTCCACGGGCACATCGGATGCCCTGCGGACGTCGTCGTCGCCCAGCGGGGACGACAGCGTCACCTCGATCACTCCGTCGGGCGAGATCTCCCGGGTGACCGTGACGACCTCGCTCGACGGCACGGTGCCGCCGGGGTCGCCGTCGGGATAGAAGAGGTCGACGGTTCGCCGGCAGAACAGACCGTCCCCCTCGCTCTCCCAGACCGCCGTCCGCAGCGGGGTGCGGCCGGGCGTGTAGAACGTCACCGTGAAGCGGTGCCGCTTCGGGGCGACGATCAGGTACCAGCTCGGCGGATCCTGATCGGGAACGACGTTGAGGCTCCGGCCCTCGTCGTAGCGCGTCCGTGCTTCATCGACCCCGAGATAAGCGGGGTCGCCGAGCGCCTCGAGCCGGAACTTCTCGAACCGGGCGGGATAGCGCGCGCTAATCGACATAGAACTGCGTGTAGGTGCCCGTGCCCATGTCCGACACGTTGAAGACGGCTTCCGGCAGGCCTTCAGGGAGGTAACCGCCGGGGATCCATTGCGCATTCGCGCCGGCCTCGTTGCCCTGGGGCATCCGGAGGTTGCCGTTCATGATCTCCTCGAAGCTGAAGTCCGCACGAACGATGTCCACGGCATTGCCGTCCGAATCGACGAAGAAGTCCTCGCCGAGTCCGAGCATCTCGCCGAGCCTGCGCGGATCGCCGCCCGCCTGATCGATGATGTTGTCGATCTCGCTCGTCGGGAAGACGAAGGTCGTCCCTTGATTGCCAGGACCGTAATTCCCGAGGCTCTCCGCTCGGTAGAAGCGCGTGGCGCCGCCGTCGAACCGCGCGAGATGCTGTCGGATGTAGTCGGAATCGAGGTACTCGGCCGGATACGGCCGGTTCGGCTTGCCTGCGCCGACCACGCGGTCCGGCGTGTGCCAACTGTCCGTCTTCCAACCGGCGCGCAGCTCCGGCGGCACTCTGTCGAGGTCGTTGACCTCGGAGTTGCTGCGTCGGTGCGCGTTCCCGTGCTTGCGGAACATCTCGGAGAGCTGCCGCACGTGGACCGGGACCCCGTCCAGTGCGTCCTTCATCGCCCGGACTACCGGCTTCATGCTCATTCTCAGTCTCCCCCGATGTTCAGACCGGCCAGATCCGTCATCAAGCGCTCGGTCAAGGTCTCGACGTCCGCGGCGTGCTGCTCCATCTCGCCTTCCGCCTGCTCCAGTGCCTGAAGGTCGGCGTAGAACTCGTCCGGATCACCCGCCACGGCCTCCACCACCGGGGAGTCCAGTGCCGCCATGATCGCACCCGGCAGCTCTTCAGCGAGCGGTTCGATCACCATCGGCAGGATCTGGTTCAGCGCCTGCTCGACGGCGATGTCCACGGCGGCGTTGAGCAGCTTCTTCTTCAGCAGCAGCATCGGTCCGGCGCCGGCGGCCGTGATCGGATTCGTCAGCATCGCCACGAGCGTGATCATCGTCGTGGTGATGTCGGCGATCACTTTGATCTTCAGTCCGAGAACGACGTCAGCCGCGATGTCGATGCCGGTCGGCGCCGGACCGAGAAGGTCGAGCAGCTTCTGAAGGTTCTGCGACCTGTTCGTGTTCCACGCGCTCACATACGCGGGTCCTGCTTGACCGCGCATAGCGGCCACCATGTCGCCGTTGACCTTGCGGTCCATCGCCATCAGCTTGTCCTCGAGGTCGTCTCGGAACACGCGGACGATGTCGGCGCCACGGCGCAGCTCGTCTTCGTCGATGTCGGGCCAGTCGAACCCGAGCTTCTCCATCACCCAGATCAGCTCATTCGGCAGCATCATTCCCACAGCAGGACCTCCAAGAAGACTCTAGAGGGCGTCATCGCGGGTCGGCGATGGGGAGAACAACCCATGCCGGACCGTTCAGGGGACCGTCTCCCACTGCACGGCGCCGTAGGTGAGCGGAGCAGCCACACCGCTGCGCGCCGTCACACCGGTCACGTCGCGATCCACGATGGTCACGCGCGGGTTCGTGGCGAGGGGCAGCGCCACGGCCGCGCGCACGATCGTCGCCTCGATCCGCGCGAGGACCTCGCGGGCGTCGTAGACGTCCGTCGTCTGTGCGAGCTGAGCGATCAGCTCGTCACGGTCGGGGTCTGCCTGACGAGTGATGGACGCCGTCCCCTCGCTCCCCCACTGCACCGCGATCTGCTCCGGCGTCCGCGGGATCGGCACGCGGGCGATCACCGCGTCCCAGCGCCGCTGATCGAGGGCGGCGTCGAAGTCGTCCGAACCGCAGTCGACGGCCTCCCAGCCCGCTTCGGCCGCGGCCTCCCGCATGGCCGAGAAGACGCCGGTCGCGAAATCGCTGCCTCGGTCGTAGAGGACGCAGACCCGAGAGCCCGCGGCGACTCCGGCCCGCTCCCGCTCCAGGGCCGGTTCATCGTCCGTCGTGCCGAGTATCTCGGTGAAACCGGAGTCCTCGTTGACGATGTCATAGGCCCGCGAGCCCGGGGCCGAGACCATCGAGGTCGTCCCGGTGTACGCCGACGCCCATTCCCCGGCACCGCGCTCGACCAGACCCGACGCCGGCACGGCGTGGATGAACGCGGTCCGCGCCTCCTTCTGGGAGAAGATGCCCGACGGCTTCAGGAGCACCGACCACATCGTCCCGTCGTGCGCCGTCTCGACGGCGAAGTCCTCGCGTTCGAGGTCGTGGATCGGGCCGCGATTGGCCGAGGTCGGCGCGACCTGCGCGACATCGAGCACGTCGGAGATCGCCGCGACCGGATTGTCGCCGGGAGGCACGAGATCGATCCGCGCCACCTTCGGCGTGACGAGCCCGCGGTAGCCGGGGTTGGGGACGAGCGTCACGCTCTGCCGCTCATCGGCGACCTCGATGCCGTCCACCTGGAACGGGCCGCTGGAGATCAGCCTCTCGGTGGTGAGGTCATCCGGGTCTGCGATCTCGAATCCGGTGTTCCAGACCTCGGAGATCTTCGCCAGAGCGGCGGTGTCGCCCTCCTGGATGGCACGGATGACCGCCTGCTTCGCGGCCATGTCGTCGTCCTCGCCGAACGCGATCCGTCCCACGATGTGCGCCGGGACCGGAACTGTGACCGCCTGCTGCCAGTCGATCCGCGGCTGCGCGAACGTCACGTCGATCGATCGCGCGAACTCGTCGATGCTCGGGACCTCCGGGGCGTCCTCGGGGATCATCTCTGCAGCATCGGCATCTTCGGCATCCGGGAAGTAGCCGGATGCCCCGGCCCAGCCGAGCAGCAGGTCCGCCGCGTCGAGCGGGATGCCGTCGGACCACGCCGGCTCCGCGAGGTCGTATCGGACGGTGAACGGATCCTCGCCCACGATCGTCACCGCGCCGAAGCCCTCGTCGGGGACGAACTCGCCGTCGATCACATCGCCGAAGTCGGCGCGGATCATCTCGGCCACGTCCACGTTCCCGGCGGTCGGGGATGCGGAGGCGTTCGTCGACGTGAGCGACCCCGTCCATCCGACGACGATCTCCGAACCGGGGACGACCGTCTCCGGCAGCGCGGGCGCGCACGCGGCAAGCCCGAGAACGAGCAGCACGGCCAGCGGAGCCGCACGGCGACGATGTCGCGTCATGACGTCGCCGTCACGCGTAGTCGATGCCGTCGTCGCTCTCGGCGGCCATCTGGCGGAACGGCTCGCTCTCCTCGCTCTCGAGCCACGCGCGCGCGTGCTCCAGCAGAACGGCGGGAGAATCCTCGGCCTCCGCCGCGGTCGCGAACGGCCCGAGCGTGTCCTCCGACGGACGCTCGTCCGCGCGCTGGACGGACTGGGTGCTCAGGTTGTACCAGTAGGGCTGCGACCCGCTCATCGGCTCTGTGCTCCGTTCATCTTGTCGATTGTATGCGCCGACGGTGCGCGGCGCTTGCAAAGAGAGAGGTCGTGACGTCGGTGCTCACACCGACGTCACGACCTCTCGGGGTGCGTGGACTCAGGCGCCGCCGGCCAGCTGCGCGTCCGTGTCGCGGATCGCGTCGGCCATGCGGTCGAGAGCCTGCGCCATGTCGTTGACGGCCTCAGCCGCGTCGTCCAGGGACGTCGTGAGCTCCTCGTACGCGGAGGAGTACGCCTCCGACGCGTTCTCGGTCTTGAAGCCGTCCTGCACGAGGTCGTCGATGACGCCCTGCAGCTCCTTGAGGGTGTCCGTGACAGAGCTGCGTCCGTCGCGCAGACGCGCAGCCGCGCTCTCCATCTCGCTGTACGTTGCACCAAAATCGTGGGCCATGAGATCCGCCTCCAGCTTTCTTCGTCTTCAGGCCGCTCGGCCTCTTTACACATGAGGTTAGCTGGCGATGCCCCCCGGTCAAATGGGGAGCGCTACCCATGAACCCCTACCCGTTCGCCGGGGCGTCCGGCACGAACGGCATCTGCATCGTGACCGTGCGCCCGGCCTGCACGAAGATGCCGCGACCGGCGGGGAAGTCCGAGCGCTTCACGCGACCGAACGGCGTCTTGAAGATGCCGTCGCCGTCGTACGTGTCCGGCTTGAGCACGATTCCCTGCCGGCCGGCCTTCCATTCGCCGAGCACGCCGATGCTGCCGCTGGCGCGACTGACCTCGGCGTCGCCGATCAGCATGTGGTCGCTGTTGTTCATGGCCTGCAGCAGCGCCCGCATGGGACGATCCGCCGGCCCGTCGGAGAGGTGCGGGATGTCCTCGATCACGATGAGGATGCGCCCGCCGGGGTCCTCGCTGACGACGAGCTCGGCCAGTTCCGCCGCGAGCTCCTTCTCGTCCTCGGGGCGCGTGGCACTGCGCACCCAGGGCCGGAAGTCCTTGAGCTCGGAGCGCCGGCTGCCGAAGTGGTACATCTGCACCTTCGGGTTGAACCGCTCCATGGCGATGACGAGCGCCTTGAGCGCGTTCGTCCGGCCCGAGGCGGGAGGGCCGGTGATGACGAAGGAGCCGAGCGGCTCGAACCCGCGCGGCGCCAGCGTGTCGTCCGCCACGCCGAACACCGGCATCCCGTCCACTTGGGCGGGCATGTCGGAGACCGGCACCATCGTCGGCAGTGCGCCGATCTCGGGCAGGTCCCGCACGCCCTGGGCGCGCAGGCTGTCGCCGAGCGCGCCCAGCGCCTTGGTCTGCTCGACCACGTTCGGCGTCCCGCCGAGGACGGCGATCTGCGCCTCGTGCCCGTCGATCACCGCGCGCCCCGGTGCGGACTGCTCGTCCAGCACGTCGCGCGGGGCGCCCAGCAGCATGTACTGGCTGGCATCGCCCATGCGCAGGACGACACGGCGCGGGATGTTCGCCGCGACCGCGCTGGGCACCGCGTTGCCGCGGTCCGCCGTGATCACCGCGTGCACGCCGAGCGTGCGGCCCTCGCCGAGGATCCGCATGAAGTGACGGTAGAACGGGCTGCGTCCCGGAGACACCTCCCAGTCCTTCTTGAACTCGGGATAGTTGTCGATCAGCAGCAGGATGCGCGGCATGTTCGGGTCCGCGAGCTCGCGGTACTCCTGCACGGATGCGGCGCTGGCCGCCGAGAAGGCCGCCGCCCGGCGATCCATCTCCCCGTCGAGCGTGCGCAGCAGACGCTGGATGCGCTCGACATCGCCGCCGTCCACGACCGACCCGACGTGCGGCAGGGTCGACAGCGCGCCGAGCGCGCCGGTGGCGAAGTCGAGGCAGTACACCTGCACGCGTCCGAGGTCGGGGCGCATGCCTGCTGCGGTGCCGATCGTCTTGAGGACGGTCGACTTGCCGGAGCCGGATGTTCCGTAGACCACCATCGACCCGTCCCGGTCCGGGACGAAGGCCGCCGCCTCCTGCAGTTGCTTCTCCGGGACGTCCAGCAGGGCGATCGGGATGCGCGTGTCCCCCTCGTTGGGCAGATCGCGCAGGTCCACGACCGTGGCCAGGTCGTCGAGCCACGGCCTGCGCGGCGCGGGGAGACCGGCGACGTCCGCGGCGCGGATGAGCGTCGACACGATCCGCTTCTGGTCGTTCGGTCCGAGGTCCTCCTCGTGCGAATCCGACTCGGCAGGGCGGTCGGGCTCCCACTCCGCGGTGGCGCCGAAGCGGAGCTCGGCGACGCGGACGTCCGCCACGGCGGCCTCGTCGTCGGCCGTCCAGCCGCCGGCATAGGCGGACTGGAAGGGCACGAGACGACCGGGTCCGGTCTTGGCGATGGCACGACCGGGGATCGCCGCCGAGAACGTGGACGCGATCGCGTCGTCGACCACGTCTCGGGAATCGGCTTCGTCCGCCATGCGCAGGGCGATGCGCAGGTTCGTGTTCGCGCGCAGGTTGTCCTTGATGACGCCGGCCGGGCGCTGCGTCGCCATGATCAGGTGGATGCCGAGCGAGCGGCCTCGCTGGGCGATGTCGACGACGCCGTCGACGAACTCCGGCATCTCTGACGCGAGCGCGGCGAACTCGTCGATCACCAGGACCAGCGCAGGCGGGCACTCCGGATCCTGTCGCTTCTCGAGTTCGAGCAGGTCCTTGGCCTTCTTGCGGTTGAGGAGGTGCTCACGGTGCTGGAGCTCGGCGCGCAGGCTCGTCAGGGCGCGACGCACGAGGTGCGGGCTCAGGTCCGTCACCAGTCCCACGCAGTGCGGCAGCTCGACGCAGTCGGCGAACGCGGAGCCGCCCTTGTAGTCGACGAACAGGAACGTGACGCGATCGGGGCTGTGCGCCGCCGCCATGCCGAGCACCCAGGCCTGCAGGAACTCCGACTTTCCGGCACCGGTCGTGCCTCCGACGAGCGCGTGCGGCCCCTGCATCCGCAGATCCAGAGCCATGGCGTCGCTCGCGCCCTGGCCGATGATCGCCCGGAGCGTGCCCGCCTTCTTGAGGCGCGGCCTCGGGGCCGGGGTGCGGTCGACGATCGTGTTGTTCTGCCGCCAGCGCTCGATCACGACGCGGGGGTCCTCGGCGATCGCGGGATCGACGAGCTGGAGGAACATCACCGAGTTGGGGATGTCCGAGGCGTCGTGCACGACGGTGCTGGCGTCCACCACGGGCGCGAGCCGGCGCGCGAGCATGTGCATGTACGCATTGGACACGCCCTCGACGCGGGTGTGCTCGAAGTTCTCGCCGTTGCGCACCAGGCCCACGTGCGCGTCCTCAAGGCCGGCTGTGACGTCGATGTAGCTGCGGCACACGGCCGGCAGCGACTCGACCGTGGGCGAGACGAAGACCGCGTGGACCCCGTGGTCCGCACCGCGCTCGAGCACGTCGGTGAGGCGGCCGCGATCGACCGGCGCGTCAGCCGTCACGAACACGATGACCGAGACGGGCGGCGTCTTCTGATGGTCACCGGCGGCGCGCGACACGTCAGTGCCGTACAGCAGCGGGTTCCAGTCCTCCTTGAACGGACCGCGCGGCTCTCCGCCCGGTCCGTCGCCTGCGGCACGGCGCACGTACTCCTCAAGAGAGCTGAGCAGCGCCGCCCCCGTCGGAGCCGAGTCCGCCAGCGCCATGTCGCGGAAGGGACTCTTCTCGCTGGAGGTGTGCGGCATCCACTTCAGCCAGTCCAGCTCCGGCGTCCAGGCCGAGTCGGCGAAGGCGACGGCCACGACGTCATTGGGCGCGTGCAGGCCGAACAGTTGGACGGCGATGCCGCGCATCGTGTCGGCGACGGGGCCCTGCGGCCCCGCGATCCCGATCGAGCCCGCATCGGCCAGGGTGTCGAACACCGGGACGTCGTCGACGAAGGCATAGCGTTCGCGCAGGCGGTCGACGCGATCGATGAACTCCGGCAGGCCCTCAGGCGTCTCGGCGTCGTCGATCGTGTTGCGCGCCGGGAGGCGGCAGGACCCCAGCCGCAGGCCGAGGAAGTTCCAGTGCTCCGGGCGCCTCGTCCAGAGCATCGGGCCCAGCCGCATCGCGTGGTCGAAGATCTCGGCCACCGGCGGCGCCTCTTCGTTGCGCGCGCGCTCCTCCTCGGGCTTGCCCCGGAAGAAGTCCTCTTCGAGCTGCTCGAACTGCCGCTCGAAGAGGAGGAACTCGTGGTTCGAGCTCTTCTTGCTCTGCACGGCCTGGTTGATGATGTTTCCGAACGCCATGAGCGGGGTCATGACGATCATGAGCAGCGACCGCGGGTTCTCGTTCAGCGCGTACAGCGCCAATCCCATGAGGATCGGCGCTACGAGGATCGGCCAGGGGAACATCTTGCCGATCTTCTCGGCCGGCAGGCGCGGCGGCTTGAAGTTCGTCCCGGGGTAGCGCACCTCCACGCGAGGGCTGCGGTTGAAGAGCAGGCCGCCGCCGCGTTCGATGATCGGGTCCTCCACGGCCGACCCGTCGAACGACCGCGCCAGGCGCAGCACGAGGGTCGTGCCTCCGATGACGAACGGCTCGCCCTCCTCGACCCGCACGCGCTGCACGGCCATGCCGTCCACGAGCACCCCGTTCGCCGAGTTCAGGTCGACGACCTCGATGTGCGCACCCACCTCGAGCCGGGCGTGGCGCTTGGAGACCATCGGGTCGGCCAGCACGACGTCATTGTCCGCCTCACGACCCAGGAAAACGTGCCCGGATCTGATCGGGAACTCCTGACCGGCGAGCGTCCCCGCCGTGGCGACCAGGACGCCTGCGACGTCCCGGCGGTCGGCCGAGGCGTAGTCGGGGCCGTAGTTCACGATGGATGCCGCAAAGCCGGACCCCACCGCAGCCTCGCCGATCGGGACGTCCGGCTGCAGCGGCACGAGGCGCTCACCGGTCGGAGGTGCGACGGCGAGCGTGAGCACGTCCCCCTCGGCGAACGCGACGGATCGGGTCGGGTCGGCCTCGGCGACGTGGCGGGCCACGTCGCCGGCGGTGGCCGTCGAGTCCGTCGTGATCACGATGTCGACGGGATCGCCCGCCGCTCGATGCAGGGTCAGCTTCAGTCTCATGCGTCTTCCTCGATGTCGCGGCGCCCGCGGGCCGTCCTCTGCGTGCTCACGCTCACACCCGGATCACGGCGGCCACGCGGTCGCCGAGCCGGATCATGTCGCCCTCGGTCGTCATGACCGGCGCCCCGGCCGTGACGGCGTACTCGGTGCCCGCCCTGACCAGCCCGGATCCGTTCGTGGAGCCGCAGTCGACGATCTCGAGTCCCCCCTCGGCGGGCCGCACCAGCAGATGCGTCTTCGAGAGGGACCGGCTGTCGTCGGCGAGCGCGACGGGTCGCGCTCCGGGATGCCCCGCCGCGTCGGGATTGCGCCCCAGCAGGACGGGCTCGGAGACCAGGATGCTCTCGCCGCTGTCGAGGCGCAGACCGAAGCGGGCCGCGGGAGCGCGACGCGGCTCGGCCGGCGGCGGGGTCGGTCGTGCGGCGGGTGATGCCGTCTGGACCGCCGGCACCGCAGCCGGCTCGGGGGCCGTCGGCTGGGCACGCACAGGTGCCGGAGCGGGCTGCGCCGGGGCCTGCGGCTGCACGACGGCCTGCGGTTGCGGGGCGGGCTGCTGTGCCGGGGCGGGCTGCGCGGGGGCTTGCGGTTGCGGGGCGGGCTGCTGTGCCGGGGCGGGCTGCGCGGGGGCTTGCGGTTGCGGGTCCGCCGGCGGTGCGGGGTTCTTCGGGACCGCGGCCGCGGACACCGGAGCAGCCGGCGTCGGCATCGCCGGCGCGTACGGGAATCCGGCGGGCGCCGTGCCGGTGAGGCTCTCGCGCGCCCCCCGATACCCGCCGAGCACGGGCTTGCCCGTCTCGATCGGCGCCGGAGCGGCGGCCGAAGCCTGCGGCAGGCCGACGGCCGGACGCTCGTCGGATCGATGCGGCCGCGCGACGCCGAGCACGCCCGCGCTGATCCGATTCCCCGGCCGGTAGGCGGGCTGCTGGCCGGGACCCACCGGAGTGGCCAGCGACGGCAGCTCCGACCGCTCGGGGGTGGGATCGGCCTTCACGACCTTGCGGGCGACGCGCATCCGCTTCTCGTCGTACGGGTTCAGCCCCTTGCGCACGTCCACGAGCCAGACCTTCGTCGCCTTGTCGTGCCAGCCGCGGCCGCGGCCCTCCGGGTCGAAGGTCGGCGAGGCGAGGAACGCCGCAGGGCCGATGACGGGCACCAGGCCCGAGGCCCACACGATGATCAGGCGCAGAAGCACCTGCCCGACTCCGGGGCGCTCGAGCGTTCGCACGTTCACGCTCCGGATGCCGGTGATCGCCTTGCCGATCGTGAGGCCCTTGCGTCCGTGGAGGACCAGCTGCACGACGGAGTAGATCAGCGTGAGTCCGACCGTGACGGCGGCCATGGCGACGCTGAGCCCGAACCCCGGGTGGTTGAGGAAGCCGTAGGGCGAGATGGATCCCGTCGCGAGCTTGAGCACCAGCGGCATCGCGCCGAGCCACAGCGGCAGCTGCAGCAGCAGCCACAGTCCGAGGTCGCACACCAGCGCGAGCGCGCGGCGGCCGAACGGCGCGGACAACAGTCCGAGCGCCGCGGCATATGCGGGGTCCGGACGTCCGGCCGCGTCGAGGCCCTCGATCGTCGGCCTGCTGTCGTCGATCTCCCAGATCATGCCGTCGGATGCCCTCCCCCGCGCTCATCTCGCCGTCTGCGGCCGAGGTCAAGAATACTGAGTCGTGTCATGTCGAATCGCTTGTCGCTGCGGCCCCTGCGGGCCCGCCCGGTCAGTCGATGCATCCCCGGACGGGTTCGGACGATCGTCCTCCCGTGCGCACCAGAGTGACGTCTATGCAGACCTCGCCCTCGCCCTCCGGCGTGAACGTCACGGTCGGCTCCTGTGCCTTCTCCGAGCTCGTCTCGCCCGACAGCACGACCTGCTGCCAGATGTAGTAGTCGCCGTCCTGCTCGTCGGGGTTGGCCCAGGTGAAGGTCACCTCGGACCCGCTGCGCTCCCCGGCGAGGTCGGTGACCTGCGGGATGATGCTTCCCACGACGTCCTGCGGGTCGACGACGTCCGTGGTCTCCTCCGGCTCCGGAGCGGCGTTGAGCGAGTTCGCCGCGAGCGTGATCCCGGCGACGCCGCCCGCGATGATCACGACCGCCGCGGCGATCCCGCCGATGACGAGGCCGATCCGGCGGCGCGGTTTCTGCTCGGCGTCCACTGCGGCCTCGGGTGCCGCGGCCGACGGGGCGGCCGGTGCGGGAGAGGCCGGATTCAGCACGCGCGGCGGACGCAGCAGAGTGCGGTCGTCGTCCGCGCCGGCGGCGGGAGCCGCCGCGCCCGAAGGCGGGCGGATCACGGTCTCGTCCACCGCGGCCGTCCCGGCGGAGGGCAGGTCGAACACCGGGATCTCGGACGCCGGTGTCGGTGCGGGCGTGCCCAGCGGACCGGCGGCGAACGGCTGCGTCAGCGCGGAGGGCCGAGTCGACCCGGCATCCGGATCGATGCTGACGACCTCGCGGACCCTGGTCAGGCCGTCGTCGTCATCCTCGATCTGCTCGATCGGGTGATCGTCGACGATGTCGATCGGCGTCACCGAGTGCGACAGCTCGATCTGCACCTTCTGCAGCGCCCGCGCGAACGCGACGGCACTCGGATAGCGGTCGGCCGGGTTCTTCGCCATCGCCCGCTCCAGCACGCGCTGCAGGCTCGCCGGGGAGTCGGGTCGCCCGATCGGCGGCAGCGGCGCCCGCTCGATGCGCTCGATCAGGTCGGCACTGGAGTTGCGCTCCCCGGGGCGCTCGAACGGCGAACGCCGAGCCAGAAGCGTGTACAGCGTGGCGCCGAGGGCCCACACGTCGGAACGGGTGCCGCTCTGCGGCGGGTCCCCGAACGACTCGGGCGGAGACCAGGGGATCGACATGCCGGTCGCCTCGGTGATCGCCCCCGTCGTCGACGCGATGCCGAAGTCCGTCAGGGCCGGACGGTTGTACTCCGTGACGAGGATGTTCGCCGGCTTGATGTCTCGGTGGAGCACCCCGGCGCGATGCGCCGTCTCCACGGCCCCGGCGACCTGGATGCCGACGCGCAGCGCCTCGGCGACCGAGAACGCCTCCTTGCGGGCGCGCAGCTGCAGGTTCGGGCGCGGGCAGTACTCCATGACCAGGTACGGCCGGCCGTCGCCGGCGACACCCGCCTGATAGATGGTGACGATCGCGGGATGCGTGGACAGCATCGCCATGACGTTCGCCTCGTCGGTGAACTCCTGGGCGGAGCCGCTCGCGATGCGGTCGGCGAGCAGCACCTTGACGGCCACCCGCCGGCGGGGCATCTGCTGCTCGTACAGGAAGACGTCCGCGAATCCGCCGGTCCCCAGCGGCTCCACGTAGGTGAAGCCGGGCAGCTCGGGCGGCGGAGAGGGGGGCCTGCTCACGGGAGGTCCTCGAAGGCGACGGTCACGCCGTCGCCGAGATCGATCACGTCTCCGGACAGCACGAGGGTCTGCTCCCCCGGGTGCAGGCGCACCGGGTCCGCACCGGGACGCAGCAGCGTCGAGCCGTTCGTCGTGTGCAGATCGATCACCACGACGGTGTCGCCCTCGGGCCGGATCTCCAGGTGGCTGCGCGAGATGTCCTGCTGCGGGCTCTCGACCGCGATCAGGTGAGGAAGGCTCGCGCCGCTCGCGCGCGGCGCGCGCGGCCGGCGGCCGATGACGACCGTGCGGTCGAGGGCCACGACCTGACCGGTGGACACCCGGATCCGCCCGCCGCCGACGGCGGGCATCAGCGCGGTCGCGGCCTCGGGCTCGATCTGCGGGACCGGCGGGAGGTCGCCGCGCAGGGCGCGCGCCTCGGCGACCGAGATCGTCGCGCCGTCATGGTCGCCGGCGACGGGAGGCGCGGGCGGAGCCGACGGCACGGAATGCACGGTGTCGCCGAACAGCTGCTGGAACTCGTCGAAGTCGCTGCCCAGGGTCTGCTCGGCCGGGATGAGCGTCTGATCGCTCACGACGTCGTCGGACGCCTCGGCAGGGGCCGCGGGATCGACGTCAATGGCCGCTGTCGCGGCATCCGCGGAGGTCTCCTCGGGCTCGACGGCGGGCTGGTCGGTCTCGACAGCGGCCTGCTCGTCGGGCTCCTCCGTCCCGGCATCCGTCCCGTCGACCTCGTCCAGCGCGTCGGTCTCCTCGGCCGTCGCGTCCTCGGGCGCCGACGGAGTCTCGTCGGTCACCGGCGCAGGGAGGGGCACGACCGGAGGAGGCGGGACCGCCGCCGCGAAGGCGGGTGCGACCGCCGCTTCCGCGGCGAGCGCGGACTCGGCCTCGGGCGCCGCGCCGCCCGCGGCTGCCTCCGCCGCGGACCCGTCACCGGGCTCGAGGTCCGCCGAGACCTCTGCCGCACGGACGATTCCGCCCAGGACCGGGAACTCCGCCTCGCCCGCATCCGCCGACAGCCTCAGCACGACCCGGTCAGCGCCCGGGATGAAGCGCTCGCTCCAGGTCGTGACGTCGGCGCCGGAGAGGGTCTGAAGCCCATCGGAACCCGTGACCTCGGCGACGATGTCGCCGCGGACGGCGACCCGGACGTTCGCGCCCTCTCGCACGGCGGCCACGAACGGAGGCATCGCGGTGAACGATCCTCCCGCGCTGTCGGTGATGGCGTCGACGACTGCGGCCAGCGTCCGCTCGTCGTTCAGGCGCTCCCACAGGGTCGACACCAGTGCGTGCGGGACCTCGGGCGGCAGCGCGACGAGCGCCCCGGGGACGACGAGTGCGTTCCAGGACCCTGGTCGGTAGTTCGTCTGCATCAGCGAATCCCTCCTGCCGCGGCTTCCCGCGGTCGGGTGTCGGCATCGATGTCGTCGTCCGCCTGCAGCGGACGCCCCGGCTTCGAGGCGACCAGCACGGCATCGGCGACCACGACGGTCACGTTGTCCCGTCCCCCGGCTCTGACGGCCTCGTCCACGAGGAGGTCGGCGGCGGTCTGAGGGTCCGGCTCCGACATCAGCACTTCGCGGATGCGCGCGTCGTCGAGCTCCGACGACAGCCCGTCCGAGCAGACCAGCATCCGGTCGCCCAGTTCGGCGGGGAACATCCAGTAGTCCGCCTCGCCGGTGCTGCCGGCTCCGATGGCGCGGGTGATGATGTTGCGACGGTGATCGGTCGCGGCGTCCTCGGTGGTCAGCTCTCCGGAGTCGATCAGTTCCTGGACGACCGAATGGTCGACGCTGATCTGCTCCAGCTCCCCACCGGAGAGCCGGTAGGTGCGGGAATCGCCGATGTTCAGCGCCAGCCAGTAGCCCATGCCGTCCACCGACGCGATGACGGCTCCGCTGAGCGTCGTCCCAGCGCGTCCGTTCCCGGAGGTCGACAGCGCCTCGACCGCGTCGCGTGCCCGGCTGAGCGCCGTGCGGACGTCGTCCAGCGTCAGGTCCGGTCGACCGATGAAGCGCGAGAACTCCTCGATGACCGCGGAACTGGCGACCTCGCCCGCCTCGTGTCCGCCCATGCCGTCCGCCACCAGGAACACGGGGGCGCTCGCCAGCAGCGAGTCCTCGTTGAGCGGGCGGCGGTTGCCCGGATGGGTCGCGGACCCGGTCGACACGATGAGGGACGGGATCATTCGTAGCCCCCGACCGTGACGATGCGGTCGCCGATCGAGATCACGTCGCCGAGCTTGATGCGCACACGCTCGCCCGGGGTGCAGGTGATCTGGACCCCGTCGCGGATGATCGTGGTGCCGTTGGTCGAGTTGCGGTCCATCAGCCATCCGCCCGAGGTGTCCGCGGCCGCCTCGAAATGCGTCTTCGAGAGCGAAAGGGTCTCATCGCGCACGGGGACGATGACGGCGCCCTCCTCCGAGGCCGGATTGCGGCCGAAGACGGTGCGGCGCGACACCGAGACGCGGGCCCCGTCGTCCCAGGTGAACACGAGCCGGTGGCCGGGGATGCTGATCCGGGTCTGCTCGACGTCGTCCTCCTCGGCGGGCGTGATAGCCGCCGCGGCGGGCGTCTCCGCGGAAGTCCCGGATGCCGGGACGGGCGTCTCGGCGGTTTCGGGCGCGGCAGCTGCTGCCTCCTCGGACGGCGGCTCGGCCGACGCCGCCGGCGCGGGGCGGAGCGGAGCGTCCTGCGTGATGCCGGGCACGAACGCGATGAGGGACGAGTCCGCAGGCAACTGAGGCGCGGGCTCGGGCGTCACGGGCAGCGGCGGACGCGGCGGGACGATCGTCTCGTCCAGGGCGCTCGACGAGAGATCCGGAGCGGCCGGTGCCGTTTCGGGCAGCGGCGGCGCGGGAGCGGCGAACGACGGCTGTGCCGGGGCCGGGTTCCCGAACGGCAGAGCCGGTGCGGGCGACTGCGGGAACGGCTGGCCCGCGGGCGGCTGCGGGAACGGCTGGCCCGTCGGCGGCGCGGGGTACCCCGGGGACAGCGGGGGCTGCCCGCCGACGCCACCGGCCTCGGGCACCGGAGGCAGCGGCATGGCCTGCGTCGCCGGGGCGGTCGGCGCGGAGACCCGCGCATCGATCACGAGCGTCTTCGCCACTTTGTCGTGCCACCCCTGATAGCGGCCGGTGCCGTCGAAGAGCGGGGTGAAGTAGCCGACCACGATCGAACCGGCCAGCCAGAAGATCACGTTGCGCAGCAGTGCGCGGCCGAATCCGATCGAGTCGCCGGTCGCGGCATCCACCAGGCGCACGCCCTGGGCGCGCATACCGATGGAGCCGGCGCCGACCTGCATGTACGTGTAGACCAGCAGCCAGCCGATCTCCAACGCGACGACGACCGGGGCGCCGATCGCGAGGATCAGCAGCATGCCCTCGACGCTGCCGCTGAGCACCGCGATGGTGACGAGGATGCCGCTCAGCACGATCGCGAGACCGGCGGCGATGAGGGCGTCGAGCACGTACGCCACGGCGCGTCGGGAGATCGGGGCGATCTGCCCGAAGGGAAGCATCGTCATGCGCTCTCGCTCTCGGATGTCGGGGAACTGTTCTTGTCGATGGTGCCAGGTTCTCGCCGAACGCGCGCGGTCGCGGCATCCTTCAATCCCTGGAAGCGCTCGGCCAGCGACGAATCCTTGAGCAGCGAGCGCAGGCTCAGCCGCGCCTTCAGGCGTGTGAAGAAGCCGGCATCCCTGCTGAGCCCCCCGACGATGCCGTCGACCTCTGCCCAGAACGCGTCCACCTGCTCGGGCGTCGGCTCGGTCGGTCCGAACACCTCGGCATCGGCCCGCTGGGCGAGCACGGTCACCGCGGGCACCGTGAGGGCTTCGACGACCTGCCCCGCCTCCTCGGCGCGCGTGGCCCCAGGGGTGATCCGCGCGCCGTAGTCGACGGCGCGGTCGGTGAGCTCGTCCCATCCGCCGCTGATCCGGTCGGCGGTGCGCTCCGCCGCGCGTCGCGCACGACGACGGGCAGCCTTCCACGCGCCGATCACGATGAACGGCGACGCGAGAAGGGCGATGATGCCGAGCGAGATGCCGCCGATCGCGAGGATCGTGCCGATGAGGCCGGCGAGGTTGAAGTCGTCCTCCTCCGCCTCGCGGTCGTCCGGAAGCGTCGGGGGCAGATCCACCGGCTCCTGCGGCGGGGGCGGCGGCTGCAGCACCTGCGGCTTGGGGTCGGCGCGCGGTTTGGTGTTCTGGTCGTTCGGGACCTTGTCCTCGGGCGGCGTGGGGTCGAAGGCGACCCAGCCGTGCCCGGCGAAGTTGACCTCGACCCAGGCATGCAGGTCATCCCCGCTCGCTGCGAACGTCGCCGACGCCGCGTCCTCCTCGTCGGGGTAGAACCCCATGACGACACGGGCGGGGATGTCGAGCTCCCGCGCAAGAAGCGCCATGGCGACCGCGTACTGCTCGTCGTCGCCGATCATCTGGTCGCCGCCGATCAGCGTCGAGATCCGCTCGGAGGTGTGCCCGGCGCGGGAGATGACCTCGCCCTCCAGACCGTGACTGAAGAAGCCGCCTTCGGCGAGGAAGGTCTCGAGCGCCGCGACCTTCTCGATCGGTGTCTCGGCGTCCTCGGTCGTCTCGGCGGCGAGGGTCGTCAGCTCTTCGGGCACGTTGCTCTGCTTGGGCATCGAGATCTCACCGAACTCGGCTTCAGCGAGATCCTCGTCCTTGCGCTCGGCCGGCAGCGTGGTCTCGATCGTGTAGGTGTCGCCCTCGGTCAGCGGCACCGTCGAGATCGCGGTCGCGCTGGCCTCGTTGTAGTACGTCGCACGACGCAGCTCCTCGGCGCGGCCGCCGGTGAAGTCGAGCTCGTTCACCTGGCCGGCGATCGGGATCCAGACGTCCTCGTACTCGCCGATCTCGAGCTGCAGCGTCGCGCGCGCCCCCTCGGCGTCGACGGACATGTTGCCGCGCAACGGCGTGAACGCCCCCGACGAGCCGGTGCCGGCGTCCGAGACGTTGTACACCTGGCCGTTGAAGTCGTCCATCGCCGCGAGCCGGACGCGCGACCCCTCGGGCAGGCCCTTCACGGTGAAGAGCGTGTCCTCCAGGTGGTCGCGCACGATCTTGCGGTGCGACTGCAGCGGGCTGGGGTACTCGCGGATGTTGAACGGCGGGATGATCGTGTCACGGAAGACGTGGCGCGGGGCTGCCGGTTCCGCCACGGCGCTAGTGGCGACCCCGGCACCGGTGGCGACGACGAGCACGGCGGCACCCGCCCCGATGCGCCGCCAGCGCATGTGAGCGGCGCGGGTCGGGTCGACCTCGCCGACCGAGACGGCGGCGTTCTGCGGTGCCCAGATCTGGCGCAGCGACAGCCAGCCGACGCTGACCAGCGCGAACACGGCGCCCTGCACGAGAGGCGCGGCGGGCGACGGCACGCCCAGGGCGATGCCGAACATCACGGCGGCACCGGCCGGGATCAGCGCCCAGCCCGCGTGCTTCAGTCGCAGCGCGAGGGATCCGGTGAGCACGCTCGCCGTGAGAAGGAGCAGGAACGGCACGAGGAGGTGGCCGTCCGACACCGCGACGGGAGCGACCGTGGTCAGCAGCTGCTTCCATGAGGTGATGGTGCCGACCGCGAGCCGCTGGAGCGTGTCGACGGTCGGGATGAAGCCCGCGATCGTCGTGAACGGCAGCGCCAGCGCGCCGCCGAAGACGAAATAGGCCGCGATCGTGAGTCCGGCGATGATGAGGATGCCCCACCGCCGCCAGGCGCTCACGGCGGCGATGCCGAGCCCGAGGATGACCGCGCCGACGGCCGCGGGGAGATAGCTCGACGAGGCGAAGGTGGGCCAGAACCCGACGACGGCGACCCCGAGCAGGAGCGCGGACGCCGTGAGGTCGATGAGGTAACGGCGCGGACTGATCGGCGTGGTCGCGGCGGTCATGCGAGCACCTTCTGCAGAGCGAGGGGCAGCTGTTCGAGCGCGGCCACGGTGACGACGTCGGCGTCGCCGATGCGGCGAAGAGTCGGGTTCTCGGCTCGCAGGTCGACGACGATCGCCAGCGCCCGCGCCCCGAAGGGGACGCGCGAGCAGGCGGCGCGGAGATCCTCGGTCGAGGTCTTGGAGCCGGTCACGAGCACGACGAAGCTGGCGAGCGGCATGGTGGCGGCCAGCACCCCGGCGAGCTCGGTGATGCCGCCCTCCTTGGGCTTGGAGAACTCGACCGTCGACAGGGAGTCCAGCAGCTGCTTGCCGGTGCCGGCCGGAAGATCACGTCCCTGCACCCGCAGGTCGACGCGCTGCGAGTCGCGCAGGGCTCGCAGGCCGACCGAGCCCGCCATGGACACGGCGCGCTCGAACTCCTCGTCCTCGGCGTACTCCGCCGTGTTGCGGGACAGGCCGATGACGAAGTGGGAGCGGCGGGTCTCCTCGAACTGCCGGACCATCATGACCCCGGTGCGCGCGGTCGAGCGCCAGTGCACGTGGCGCAGGTCGTCGCCGGGCTGGTACTCGAGCAGAGCGTGGAAGGACACGTCGTCACGGGAGAGGTCGGCGGCAGGCATCCCCTCGAGGTCGCGGAGGAATCCGAGCGACTGCCCGTCGAAGAGCACCGTCTTGGGGTGGACGTACAGGTCGACCGGCTCGTCGCGCCGGTGGGCCCGCTCGAACAGTCCGAGGGGGTCGCCTCGGACCACGCTGACCGGCCCGACCTTCACGACGCTGCGCTTCTGGGTCGGGATCGCGAACAGCTCCTCCGCCTGCTCCCCGGGGGCGAGGCGCTGGATGCCGAACTCGCCGCGACCCGAGCCCACCGGCAGAACGACGCGGGAGGGCAGGATGGCTCGAGTGCTGCGGTTCGCGAGGGTCAGCGCGCCGACCGCGCGCTCGCCCACGACCACACGGGTGCGGGCGAGGTCCAGGGCCACGTCGTACTCGGTGCGGCCGATGAGGAACAGCGCGCACAGCACCACGGTGACGCCGATGATGACGGCCGCGACGGCGAGCTCCCACCAGCCGAACACCTGCCCGACGATCCAGAGGCCGAGACCCAGGCCGATCAGGACCCAGGCCAGGGGCCGGATGGCCGCCAGGATCACTCGGAGACGCACCCCGAGTCGCGTTCCGACGACCGCCGCGATGTCGCGCCAGCCGGCGTCGCGTCGAGTCGTCGGCGCCGCGGCCGGGAGGGTCTCCGAGGTCATCACGCCGCCGCTCGTGCCTGAGGAGCCGCCACGGAGTCCAGGACCCGGGAGATCACGACGTCGGCGGTCGTGCCGGCGAACTCCGCCTCGGCATCCAGCAGCAGACGGTGCTGCCAGACGGAGCGGGCCAGCGCCTTGATGTCGTCGGGCAGCACGTAGTGGCGCCCGTGGGCGGCGGCCCACACCTTCGCGATGCGGACCATGGCGATCGCGCCACGGACCGAGACGCCCAGCCGCACGCTGCCGTCGGCACGGGTCGCTTCGGTGAGCTCGGCGACGTAGCGCAGCACGGCGGGTTCGACATGGGCGGAGGCCGCCAGATCCGCCATGTCGGCGACGGCGCTGGTCGTGATGATCGCGGACAGGCTCGCCGACGGGTTGCGGTCGGATGCTCCGGCCAGGATGCTCTGGGTGACGTCGAGGTCGGGGTAGCCGATCGACGTCTTGATGAGGAAGCGGTCCAGCTGCGCCTCGGGGAGCTTGTAGGTTCCGGCCTGCTCGACGGGGTTCTGCGTGGCGATCACCAGGAACGGGCGCCCGGTCTCGTGCGTGACGCCGTCGACCGTGACCCGGGACTCCTCCATGACCTCGAGCAGGGCGGACTGCGTCTTCGGCGAGGCGCGGTTGATCTCGTCCGCCAGCACGATGGACGCGAAGATCGGTCCCTTATGGAACTCGAACCGGTGCGCCTGCTGGTCGTAGATCGTGACGCCGGTCACGTCGGACGGCAGCAGGTCCGGCGTGAACTGGATGCGGGCGCTCGTGCCCTGGACCGTGGCCGCGAGGGCCTTGGCGAGGCTGGTCTTGCCCGTGCCCGGCGCGTCCTCGAGGAGAACGTGGCCCTCGGCGAGCATCGAGGCGAGCACGAGGCTCACGATCTCGCGCTTGCCCTGGAGCGCCTTGTCGACGTTGTCGACGAGGCGATGGAAGGTGCCCTGGAACCAGGCGGCCTGTTCGGGGGTCATCGTCATGTGCGGGGTGTCCTTAGTCGTGGAGATGCGGGATGCTGCGGGTGCCGGGGACGGAGCTACCAGTCTCTGCGCTCGTATGCCTTGCCGTCGATGACGACCCAGACCTGGTGGGGCGGGTTCCTGAGCATGTCGCCGTGGTGGCAGTACAGATCGAAGGATGCGTTCGCGCCGAAGTTGTAGGTGTTCGTGCTCCACCCGTTGGGGAACGCCGAGCTGTAGCAGCGGACCGTGTGCGAGCCGCCCGGGAACGTGCTGTTCGTGTTCAGGTGGAACTTGTGGCAGCCGTCCGCGCAGTCGGAGGATCCGACGTACGCGCCGTTGGTGACCCACGCGTTCGGCGGATCCGGCGGCGGGGGCGGATCGTTCGTCCGCGCAGAGTCGGTGCCCGACGCCGACCAGCCGGCCTTGTTGTGCACCTGCACCGCGATCGAGTGCGTCTTCGAGTACGCGGACCCGGTCGTGGTGGAGCCGTTCGCGCTGACCGACTGCCATCCGCCGCCGTTGACGCTGATCCGGGCACCGTCGATCGATGCGCCGTTGTCTCCGTTGGGGCTCCAGGAGAACGTCACGGTCGTGCCGTTGTTCCTGGCCGTCACGTTCGGCTTCGGCGGGAGGCCGTACGGTGTCACGGCGGCGGACGCGGGAGACGGGTCGCTGGTGTACTGCACGCCGTCGACGGTCGTCACGGCCCGTATGCGCACCGTGTAGGAGGTGCCGTTGTTCAGGCCGTTGATCCTCGAACCGTCCCAGCTGGTGCTGCTCTGCCATCCCGCGCCGTTGAGGCTGTACTGGTACACGGTCTCCGACGCCGACGCGCCGTTGAGCTCCGCCGCGGTGAGCGTGTACGAGTTCTTGTTCACGATGAGGTGACGGTCGCCGTAGTCACTGATCGTCGGCCGTGAAGGGGCGTCCGGCTTGATCGCGGCGCGACGCGGCGCGGAGGCGGGACTGTAGTCGCCCCAGCCCGCCTTGTTCTCCGCCCGAACCTTGTAGGTGTACGCGGTCGTCGACGTGTCGACGACGACGGCCTGCGAGGTCTTCCCCGCCGCGACGTCGATGGTCTGCACGACGCTGGACCCGTTGATCACCTGCAGCTGGTATCCGTCGATGGCATCGCCGTTGTCGTTCGGCGCGACCCAGCTGACCTGCATCTGCGCACGGTCGTCGACCGCGGTGAGAGATGACGTGGTGGGGGCTGCGGGTTGCAGAGGAGGC